>DATAWI010000036.1:0-66004 GCA_036267295.1 Acidobacteriaceae bacterium
TGACCGTCGAGGAGGAGTAGTCAACCGTGTCGGTGGGGGTAAAGGTGACGGAAAGGGTTTGCGGGCCGGCCGGGAGGATGGTTCCCAGGGCGGGGGTGTAGGCAAAGGCGCCGGGGATGGTGGCGGTGGCGTTGAGTTGCGCGGCGCTGAGCGCGGTGCTGTAGGCAATCGGAGCCGGGGCAGGCCAGGTGAGGCCGGAGCCGGCCTGATTCACGACGAGGGTGACGCTCGCGGTTGCGGTCGAGTAGTAATCGGCGGTGTCGGTGGGGGTGAAGTAGGCGGCAAAGGGATGCGAGCCGGCTTTGGGGATCCAGCCGAGGGGCTGGGAGTAGCGGAACGCGCCGTCGACGTTGGCGGTGGCGTTCTCCTGGGTGGTGGTGACCGGCGTGCCATAGGAGATGGGCGTGGGTGTGGCCCAGGCGAGGGCGGGCATGGCCTTATTCACGCTGAGGGTATCGGTCGCGGTGGCGGCTGCGTAGTTGGCGGAGTCGGTGGGGGTGAAGGTGACGGAGAGGGTCTGGGCGCCGGCGGGGAGGATGGTTCCGGCGGGCGGGGAGTAGACGAAGGTTCCGGGAACGCTGGACTTGGCGTGGAGCTGGACAGAGAGCGCGGTTCCATACTGGATCGGAGCCAGGCCGCCCCAGGAGATGGTTGGCGTGGCTTGATTCACGGTCAGGGGGACGGAGGTGGTCGCGGAGGTGTAGTCGGTGGAGTCGGTGGGGGTGAAGGTGACGGAGAGGGTCTGGGGGCCGGCGGGAAGGATGGTTCCGGCGGCGGGAATGTAGGCAAAGGTACCGGGGATGGTGGAGGAGGCGTCGAGCTGGAGGGCGGTGAGCGCAGCGCCGTAGACGATGGGGGAGGGCGCGGGCCAGGTGAGGTCGGGCGTCTGCTGCGCCTGGAGGGCGGGCAGCGCGCAGCCAGCGAGGGAGCAGCCAAGGGCGACGAGCCGAGGACAAGGGATCCAGCTCAATCCGGTCATAGCCTCTCCAGCAGAACGAAAATGCGAAGGATCGAGGTGCTACAACGGGGGCTCGATGCGGCACGCTGCGAACCCCGGGTAACGGAAGCCGGAATTTCCGGCGACGGTGAAGGAGCGGAGTCTGATTCGGCAATCCGTAAAAAGGTAACGGATACAAGGCGGAACCGTGCACACCGGACAGGGGCACGGTTACTGAAGTGTGCCTACAGTACCCCGCTTTGCCCGGCGAGTCAAGGAAACAAAAGAGGCTCCGGGATAAGTGGCCGGAGGACGAGGCGCTGACAGGGCCGCGGATGCAGTCATCCGGGGAAACCGGGAGTAAGTGGGCAGTTAGTCGTCATCCGGCGGCTGGCTGGAAGGAATGCGGCCAGCAAAGTAACTGGGGGGATAAGTGGTGGGCACCTGGACATAGGGGTGGGGAATCTGGTCGAAGTTAAAGCAATCGGAGAGGTCGTCGGAGATGGCGTCGCGGGTGCCGAGGCTGGGGAGGTTGAAGACTTCCTCGGTCATGTGGAGGAAGCTGCCGAATTCGTGCTGACGGTGGGAGATGTAGCCGTGGCGAGCCCAGGGAGAAATGACGATGAGGGGGACGCGGAAGCCGAGGCCCATGTTGTCGACCTGGGGGGGAGGGACATGGTCGTACCAGCCGCCCCAGTCGTCCCAACTGACGAGGATGACGGTGGAGTACCAATACTTGCTCTGGCCGACGGCGTTGGCGATATCGGCAACCCAGTCGGGGCCTTCGGCGGAGGCGCTGACGCCGCCGTGATCGGACCAGGCGAAATCGGGAGTGACCCAGGTCATCTGGGCGAGGTTGCCCTGCTGGATGTCGGTAAAGATCTGCGTATTGGGGGAGACGACGTTGTTGGTCCAGTCAGAGCTGTAGCGGATGTGATTAATGGCGTCGTAAGCCGACCAGATATAGCCGCCGGAGCCGGGCTTCTGGGCATAGTAACGCCACGAGATATGGGCGGCGTCGAGCTCGTCGGCGAGGGTCTGGTAATCGAAGCAGGGATAGACGCCGGGTAAGTCGGTGCCGTTGGGGCCGACGAGGGCGACGCGGGAATCAGGGAGCGCGTCGCAACCCCAGTAGGGGCTTTTGACAGAAGCGACGGGGTTCTCCGAGGTTTCGGCGCCCTGGCCGGCGATCATGTACTGGTGGGCGGTGAAGCTCTGGCCGGTATTGGACTGGAACATGCGGTCGCCGAGGGTATAGGCGTGGGCGAGGGTCCAGATGGGGACGGTTTCAGACTGGGGCACATAGGCATAGGGGAAATTGGGCAGGGGATAGGTGACGTGGGGATGGGTGAAGCCGTCCATGGCTCCCTTGTCCCAGTCACGCCACCAGCCGATGTGGCTATGGTCGACGTCGGTGCCCTGCTCGAGGGGGATGGGCTGGAGGGCGACCGAGGTGCCGAGACTGGATCCGGCCTGGACGGTATCGGCGCCGGGGAAGCCATTGAAGAGGTTATCGAAGGAGCGGTTCTCCTGCATGATGACGATGACGTGCTGAATGGAGGAGTTCAGGGAGGGGGGCGAGGACTGGACGGTGATCTGGTTGGAGGCGGAGACGCGGGAGTAGTCGAGGGAGTCGGCCGGGGTGAAGGCGGCCGCGAGGGTCTGGACGCCGGCGGGCGGGAGGAAGCCAGGGGGCGGGGAGTAGACGAAGGTCCCGCTCACGCTGGCTTTGGCATTGAGCTGGGTGGCGGAGAGCGGGGTGCCATAGCCAATGGGGGCAGGAGGGGGCCAGGTGATGAGGGGAGTGGCCGGGTTGATGGTGAGGGTTCCGGCAACGAGCACGAATTTGTAGTTGGGGGAGGAGAGGGTTCCGAGGGCGATGTGGATGGGGTAGACGGCGACGGGCGAAGAAGCGGTGGCGGCGGTGGACAGGAGGGGCGCGCCGCTGACGGGGTTTCCATTCTTCAGGCCGGTCATTTTGAAGGAAAGGGTGGGATTAGGGAGGTCGTAGAGGCGGGTCAGGGAGGTGGCGGTGACGGTGAGCGGGGCGAGCTGGATGACGAGCGAGACGCTGTCGGAGACGGTTTTGTAGTCCGTGGTGTTGGAGGGGGTGAAGGTGACCGAGAGCTTGCGGGTGCCTGCGTCGAGGACGGTCGGGGCGTGGGGGATGTAGGTGAAGGTTCCAGGGACCGAAGCGGTGGCATCGAGCTGGGTGCTGCTGAGCGGAGTGCCGTAGACGATGGGAGCGGGGACGCGCCAGGTGATGACCGGGGTGAGTTGCGCGGCGAGCGAGCGGGCGGGAGCCGCGGAAAGAACGGGAAGGACAGCACAGAGGAAGAGGCAGAACCTGCGGGACAACAAAACCATTGCGACTCCAGAGAAAGGGTCGCAGCACGGGCCGAAGTGGTGCGACAGGCGGATCGAAGCAGAACAGGACGGGTGTTCTGAGAGACGAAGATCAAAACGCGCAGAGGGTCGGGGAAGGCCGGGATTTCCGTTGGTACAGGCGAACCCCGGAGAAGCTGAAAGGTTGAACTCGCGCCATGGTCTCAATTCCGGTTCGACCGGAAATCTTGTCGCGGGAGGGTACCACAAGGTAACGCGGTTCCGGGGGCAAGTCAAGCAAAAGTGGGGTGGGCGGGCGGCGGGTTTTGGGGGAAGGAGTTCCGCGGGGCCGGTGTGGGAATTTTTGACGCTTGAGCGGAGGGGAATGGGGTTCTTCGCGTCGCGGCTGGATGATGGGGTGTTTGCGAGCCGAATGGATGTCCATTCGACTCGCTGGTGGATGATTCGCTCACAAGGACACCGTCTCGGCGAGGCGGACTTCAGCCGGAGAGCGCTAGTTGACGGTCAGAGTGACGGTCGCGGCGGCGGTGGTGTAGTCGGTGGCGTCTGACGGGGTGAAGTGGACGGTGAGGCTGTGGGTGCCGGCGATCGGCTTCCAGCCAATGGGCTGCGAGTAGGTGTAGGTCCCCGGGACGTTGGCGGTGGCATCTTCCTGGGTGGCGCTGACCGCGGTTCCATACGTGATGGGATCTGGGGTGGGCCAGGTCAGGACGGGCTTAACCTGATTCACGGTGAGGGGGACGGAGGTGGTGACCGGTGCGTAGTCGGTGGCGTCGGTGGGGGTGAAGGTGACGCCGAGGGTCTGCGCGCCGGCGGTGAGGACGGTTCCGGAGGCGGGGTCGTAGAGGAAGGTTCCGGGGACGCTCGCTTTGGCCTTGAGCTGACCGGCTCCGAGAGGCGTGCCGTATTTGATGGCAGCGGGCGCGGCCCAGGTGACGGTGGGGATCGCCTGGTTGACGACCAGGGAGACGGTGGCGGCGGTAGTGGGGTAGTAGTCGCTGGTGTCGTCGGGCGTGAAATAGGCAGCCAGGGGGTGGGTGCCGGCCCTGGGCATCCAGCCGATGGGTTCGGAGTAGCGGAAGGATCCGGAGACGCTGGCGGTGGCGTTCTCCTGGGTGGCGCTGACCGTGGCGGGGTAGGTGATGGGGTCCGGCGTCGCCCAGGTGATGACCGGGCGGGCCTTGTTCACGGACAACGGGACGGTGGTGGAGGTGGCGGCGTAGTCAGCGGTGTCGGTGGGGGTAAAGGAAACCGAGAGCGTCTGCGGGCCGGCCGGCAGGACGGTATCTGCCGAGGGGCTGTAGACGAAGGTTCCGGCCACGCTGGCCCGGGCGTGCAACTGCGCGCCGAGCGGGGTGCCGTAGGTGATGGGGGCCAGAGGTCCCCAGGAAAGAACCGGGGTGGCCTGGGTCACGCTAAAGGTGAGGGTGGCTGTGGACGGGGTGAAGCTGACCGGGTCGGCCGGGGTGAAGGTGACGGTGATTGTGTGGGAGCCGACTTTGGGCTTCCAGCCGATGGCGTTGGAGTAGGCGAAGGCGCCCGGGACATTGGCGGTGGCATTCTCCTGCGCGGCGCTGATGGCGGTGCCATAGACGAGGGGACCGAAGCTGGGCCACGTAATGACGGACGCACCCTGCGTGCCGGTTCCCGTGTAGGCGACCGACTGCGTGCCGTTCGATACATTGAGGGCGTTGTCGGTGAGGGTGACGCCGCCGGAGTTGGTTCCGGAGGCGATGGGGGCAAAACTGGCCGAGACATCGCAGCTGGATTGCACGGCGAGGACGCTGCCGGAGGCGCAGAGGCTGGCATCGCTGGAGTTCACGGGGAACGCAGCGGAGTAGCTGGGATTGGAGCCGGTGGCGAAGACCAGGGGCTGGTTGCCGATGTTGGTGAGGGTCGCGGTCTGGGCGGGATCGGTGACGTCGGCGGTTCCGGAAGCGGTCGCGGTGGCAAAGGAGAAGGAGGGGGCGTCGGCGAGATCGAGTTCGAGGACGCGGTAGTGATTGGTGTCGGTGATAAAGACATTGCCGCGGCTGTCGACGGCGACTTCGGCAACATACTGGAGGCCGGTATCGAGGACGGTGACCTGGGGGCCGAAGGCGGAGCCGGTCCAGGGGACCTCGACGACGCGGTTATTGCCGGAGTCGGCGATGAAGACATTGCCGTTGGCATCGACGGCGACGCCGTCGGGGCCGGAGAGGCCGGCTCCGATGGTGGTTTGGGGGCCAAAGCCGGTGGACGTCCACGGGACTTCCACCACGCGATCGTTGCCGCCGTCGGCAATGAAGGCGTTGCGGTTGGCATCGACGACGACCTCGACCGGATTGGTCAG
The DNA here is from genome assembly GCA_036267295.1 of Acidobacteriaceae bacterium. Lineage (GTDB taxonomy): Bacteria > Acidobacteriota > Terriglobia > Terriglobales > Acidobacteriaceae > Palsa-343. The sequence goes on from DATAWI010000036.1 coordinate 5,616, forward strand.
GCCGGTCCCCACGGTGGTGGGGGCACCGTAACCCGCGCCGGTCCAGGGAAGCTCGACGACGTCGTTGGCGTTGTAATCGGCGACGAAGAGATCGCCGTAGAGGTCGACGGAAACGCCGGCGGGGGCGCTCCAGCCGCTGCCGATGTTCATTTGCGTGCCAAAAGCGTTGCCGGTCCAGGGGACTTCGATGATACGGCCGTCGTCGAAGTCGGCGATGAAGAGGTTGCCGCTGCCGTCGACGGCGACGCCGGAGGGGCCGGCAAGGCCGGTGCCGATGGAGACTGCAGGGCCAAAGGCGGCGCCGGTCCAGGGGACCTCGACGACGCGATTGCCGACGTAGTCGGCGACGAAGACGTCGCCTTTGCTGTCAGTCACGACGCCGACCGGGTTGTCGAAGCCGTTGGCGACGACGCTCGGGGCGCCGGGCGCGAAGACCACCTGGGACGCGAGGCCGGCGCCCGACAGATAGACGGTGGCGAGGGGGTTGCCGCTTCCGTCGGTGAGGGTAACGGCGCCGGTGCGGAGGCCGGAGTATTGCGGGGCGAAGGTGACGTCGACGGTGCAGAGGGTTGCGCTGGTATAGGTCTGCGCGGAGCAGAGGGTGGCGCTTGCGTCGGGCGAGGGCGCGGTGAAGTCGAGGCCCGAGGCGCCCTGGGTGGCGACGTTGACCGATCCGACGGTGGTGCCGGCGGCGATGGCGAAAGTGAGCGTGGCGGACTGCGTGCAGGGCGCGGGGGTGGTGGCTCCGCCGAGGCAGACGTTGGCGCTGCCCAGGGCGAGGGGGCCGATCTGCCAGGTTCCGTCAGTGGAACCGGTGAGGGCGGGCTGGACGAGGTCGAGCTGGCCGGAAGCCGTGTTATAGGCGGCGACGGGCGCGTCAGCGATGTTCACCGCGGGGTCCGGGGTCGAGGAGGCGGTCCAGTTGACGCCGTCCCAGGTCCAGGTGTCGCTGAAGCCCCGACCGCCGAAGAGGACGAACTGGCTGGTGAGCGAATTCCAGGCCATGGCGGGGCTGGTGCGGGCGGACGGGTAGCTGGCGGGCGACTGCAGCGTCCAGGCGGATCCGTTCCAGGTCCATGTGTCGTTGAAGCTGTTGGAGGCGTTGGTTCCGCCGAAGAGGACGGTCTGGCTGGTGGCGGTGTCGTAAGCGACGCCGGCGAGCGAGCGGGGATCGGGCTGCGCGGTGGTGGGCTGCTGGGTCCAGGTGGTTCCGTTCCAGAGCCACGTGTCCTGCTGGTAGGTGTTGGTGCTGTCGAGTCCGCCGAAGAGGAGGACGGCGGCGCTGTTGGCGTCGTAGTCGACGGACGCTCCCTGACGCGCAGAGGGGCCGGTGGCGGAGGACTGAGTCCAGTTAGCGCCATCCCAGGTCCACGTGTCGGCGAAGAAGCCACTGGCGGAGCCGTCGGGGCCGTAGCCGCCAAAGAGGACGACGTTGCCGGTGGCGGGGTCGTAGACCATGGAAGCCATGTCACGGGCCGGCGGGAAGTTGGCTGGGGCGAGCTGCGTCCAGGTGGTGCCATTCCACGCCCACGTGTCGGCGAAGTAGTTGCTGGAGCCGTCGTAGCCGCCGAAGAGGAGGACCTGTCCGGTGGCCGCATCCCAGGTCATGGCTGGGTATTGGCGGAGGGAGGGGCTGGATGCGGGAGAGGCCTGATTCCAGGTGGGCACGGGGGTGACGGACTGGGCGGCCGCGGTGGCTGTCGCCAGGCCGGCAAAGAGGCTCGTGAAGACGCAGACAGACAAAAGAACGCGGGCAGAAAGACAAGAGAGGCGGCGCATAGCAATCTCCGTGCGATCAGGGGCAGCCCGGTTTGTGTCTGCGGGCTGATCGGATCGAGATGTTGAGGGTCCTGGAACAACCCCGGGCAGACCAGGAGGCAGGAACGCCAGCGGCAGGGCGCCGACGGAGCCGGAAGGGGGGAGAATCTGCCTGGAACGAGTTCCAGACTATCGCCAGAAGATAGTCTGGCCTATTGCACGTTTGGGGCATGCCACGGAGGGAGATTTGTGGTTGGGGCGGGGGGGAGTTAGACGGGTTGTTTCCGGGAGAACTCGGCGAAGCGCGCGGTGAGGAAGGCGAGATACGGCTGCATGCCGCTGCCGGTTTTGGCGGAGACGAGGAAATGGGGCATGCCGGGGCGCACGGCCTGGATGTTGGCCGTCATGGCGGGTTCGTCAAAGTCGACGGCGGCGGCGAGATCGACCTTGCTGATGACGGCGACGTCGGCGCTGTTGAAGATGGTGGGGTATTTGAGCGGCTTGTCTTCGCCTTCGGTGACGGAGAGGAGGACGAGACGGAGGGATTCGCCGAGATCGTAGGACGAGGGGCAGACGAGATTGCCGACATTCTCGATGAAGAGGAAGTCGAGGTCGCCGGGGTCCCAGCCGGTGAGGGCGTGGTCGACCATGGCGGCGTCGAGGTGGCAGATGGTGCCAGTAACGATTTGCTTAACAGGGGCCTGGCTGCGGGCGAGGCGGACGGCGTCGTTTTCGGTAGCGAGATCGCCGACCAGGGCGGCGACCCGGTAATTGGGGCGCAGGAGGGTGAGGGTTTTTTCGAGGAAGGCGGTTTTGCCGGCGCCGGGGCTGGAGACGAGGCTGACGACGAAGGTTCCCTGGGCGCGAAAGCGCTCGCGCAGACTGCGGGCGAGGACATCGTTTTGTTTCAGGACGTTCTTACGGACTTCCAGCAGGCGCGGTTGGGCACTCATCGCGGATCTCCAGAGCGACAATGTTGAGTTCTTTTCCGTGGAGGACTTCTGCGGTGGGTCCGCCGCAATCGGGGCAATAAAACCACTGCATGGAGGCCAGGGTTTTGGGGGCGTTACAGGCGGGGCAGAAAACCTGCAGGGGAACCTGTTGGATGATGAGGCGCGCGCCTTCGATGGGCGTGCCGCTGCAGGCGATCTGCCAGGAGAATTCGAGGGCGTCGGCGACCACGCCGGAGAGGGGGCCGAGTTCGAGGTGGACGGCCTCGATGATGGCGTTGCGGCGCTCTGCCTCTTCGGTCGCCATATCGACGATGCTCATGGCGATGGACAGCTCATGCATGGGCGGTTCCCCTGCATGCAGCGTACTGCATGGGGGTGCGGGTTGCTGCGGTTTTTCGCATTGCTCTGGATGAGAGCTAAAAGCTTAAGAAAATGCAGGTCCTTCGACTTGCGGCTGGAATTGATGTTGCGCGCGGTGCGCGCAACGTGTGCGGATGCTTCGCTCTGGATGACAGTTCTTTTTCTCGGTTTGGTTAGGCGAACTTTGGAGAGGGGGCCTGGCTGGTGATTTCTGCGAGGAAGGCTTGCTGGATGCGGCTGAGGCTGCGTCCGCGGAGGACGGCGGCGACGACGGTGCGGGTGGCGCGCGCGTCGGTGAGGCGCACATAGCGGCAGCGGGCGCTGCGGTCCACCGCCATGGCCGGGACGAGCGAGACGCCGATGCCGGCGGCGACCATGCCGAGCAGGCTGCTGAACTGTCCGCTCTCGAAGGCGATGCGGGGCGTGATGCGGGCGCGGATGCAGGCGGCGATGCTGAGATCGCGGAAGCAGTGGCCGTCGCGCAGCATGACGAAGGATTCGCCGCGGAGATCGCGGAGGGCGAGGGATTTGGCCTGGGCGCGGGGGTGATCGTTGGGCAGGACGGCGAAGAGCGGCTCGGTGCGGAGCGGAAAAAGCTCGAGATCTTTGTGGCGCAGAGGCAGGGCGAGGATGGCCACGTCAAGAGAGAGGTCGCGCAGGCCGGCGACGAGGATGGGGGTGGTGTCTTCGACGATGCGGAGCCGGGCCTCAGGATATCGGGAGGCGAAGGCCGCCGTGCAGCGAGGCATGAGGTAGGGCGCGATGGTGGGGATGGCGCCGACGGCGACGCTGCCGCGCACGCCGGCGGAGCGCTCGGCGACGCTGGAGCGGGCGGCTTCCAACTGGCCGAGAATGGAGCGGGCGTGGGGCAGGAAGGCGCGGCCGGCCTCGGTGAGGCGGACGCTGCGGCCGAGGCGGTCGAAGAGCTTCGCGCCGAGATCCCGCTCGAGCTTGAGGACCTGCTGGGAGAGCGAAGGCTGGGCCACCTGGCAGTGTTCGGCGGCGCGGCTGAAACTGCCGGTTTCCGCGATGGCGCAGACGTAGCGGAGCTGGTGAAATTCCATAGGTAATGACTATACCTCGGATGGGTGGCATGTATTGGAGCTATACCTCCGCATGGTGCTACAGTATGGGGTCGAGGCAAATGGGGAGCCTTCATTCACGAACCTGAGGACGCAGCAGCAGACTGGCGAATCGAGCCGTCGACCGAGCCATAGACCGAGCCATCGACCGAGCCGAGCAACGAGCCCGAGAGCGCACCGAATCCTGCCGGAATCCGACTTCATCCATCCACGCACAGAACCAGAAGGAGAGTAAGCATGCCGACCGAAGCGAAGTGTCCGTTCCATCACGCAGCCGGAGGGGGAACCACGAACCGCGACTGGTGGCCGAAGCAGCTGAACCTGCGGATCCTGCACCAGCATTCGCCGGTGTCCGATCCGATGGACAAGGATTTCAACTATAAGGAGGCGTTCAACAGCCTCGACCTGGCGGCGGTGAAGAAGGATCTGCTGGCGGTGATGACGACGTCGCAGGACTGGTGGCCGGCGGACTTTGGGCACTACGGGCCGTTGTTCATCCGCATGGCGTGGCACAGCGCGGGGACGTACCGGACGGGCGACGGGCGGGGCGGCGCGGGCAGCGGGCAGCAGCGGTTTGCGCCGCTGAACAGCTGGCCGGACAACGTGAGCCTGGACAAGGCGCGGCGGCTGATCTGGCCGGTGAAGCAGAAATACGGGAACCGGATTTCGTGGGCGGACCTGATCATTCTGACGGGCAACGTCGCTCTCGAGTCGATGGGGTTTAAGACGTTCGGATTCGGCGGCGGGCGCGAGGACGTTTGGGAGCCGGACGAGGACGTGTACTGGGGCACGGAGAAGAAGTGGCTGGGCGGCGATGTGCGTTACGGGAAGAGCCACCCGGGCGATGGGACGATCGTGGCCGACGCGGAGATTCACGGAACCGAGCACGACCGCACGGACGGGACGGGGAGGAACCTCGAGGATCCGCTGGCCGCGGTGCAGATGGGCCTGATCTACGTGAACCCGGAGGGTCCGGAGGGGGTGCCCGATCCGGTGGCGGCGGCGCACGACATTCGCACGACGTTTGCGCGCATGGCGATGAACGATGAGGAGACGGTGGCGCTGATTGCGGGCGGGCACACGTTTGGCAAGACGCACGGGGCGGGTCCGGCGACGAATGTGGGCGCGGAGCCGGAGGCGGCGGGACTCGACGAGCAGGGCTTTGGCTGGAAGAACAGCTTCGGCACGGGCAAGGGCAAGGACGCAATCACGAGCGGGCTGGAAGTGATCTGGACGACGACGCCGACGCAGTGGAGCAACAACTTTTTCATCAACCTGTTCGGCTACGAGTGGGAGCTGACGAAGAGTCCGGCGGGGGCGAACCAGTGGACGCCGAAGGGAGGGGCGGGCGCGGAGACAGTGCCCGATCCGTACGACCCGGAGAAGCGGCGGACGCCGTCGATGCTCACCACGGATATTTCGCTGCGGGTCGATCCGGCGTACGAGAAGATCTCGCGGCGGTTCATGGAACATCCGGAGGAGTTTGCGGATGCGTTTGCGCGGGCGTGGTTCAAGCTGACGCACCGTGACATGGGCCCGAAGGCGCGGTATCTGGGGCCGGAGGTTCCGGCGGAAGAGCTGATCTGGCAGGATCCGATACCGGCGGTGGATCACGCGCTGATCGATGACAAGGATGTTGCGGCGCTGAAGAGCAAGATTGTGGCTTCGGGGCTGACGGTGGGGCAACTGGTGTCGACGGCGTGGGCTTCGGCATCGACGTTTCGCGGGTCGGACAAGCGGGGCGGCGCGAATGGGGCGCGGGTGCGGCTGGCTCCGCAGAAGGACTGGGCGGTGAATCAGCCGGAGCAACTGGCGAAGGCACTGCGGACGCTGGAGGGAATTCAAAGCGAGTTCAACGGCAAGCAGACGGGCGGCAAAAAGGTTTCGCTGGCCGACCTGATTGTGCTGGCGGGTTGCGTGGGCGTGGAGCAGGCGGCGAAGAACGGCGGCGCCAGCGTGACGGTTCCGTTTACACCGGGAAGGACAGACGCGTCGGCGGAGCAGACGGACGTGGAGTCGTTCGAGGTGCTGGAGCCGATTGCCGATGGGTTCCGCAACTATGTGAAGGGCCGGTACACGGTGCCTGCGGAGAAGCTGCTGATCGACAAGGCGCAGTTGCTGACGCTGACGGCTCCGGAGATGACGGTGCTGGTGGGCGGGCTGCGGGTGCTGAACGCCAACGCGGGAGGCGCGCAGCACGGCGTCTTTACGAAGCGGCCGGAGACGCTGACCAACGACTTCTTTGTGAACCTGCTGGATATGGGCACGGTGTGGAAGGCGACGTCGGACGCGGAGGAAATCTTTGAAGGGCGCGACCGGAAGACGGGGACGGTGCAGTGGACGGGGACGCGGGTGGATCTGATTTTCGGGTCCAATTCGCAACTGCGGGCCGTGGCCGAGGTGTACGGAAGCTCGGACGCGCAGGGGAAGTTCGTGCATGACTTTGTGGCCGCGTGGGACAAGGTGATGAACCTGGATCGCTTCGATCTGGCCTGAGGCCTGGACGGAAAAGCCAGGGCCGTCTGGACCTCGACCGGATGCAGGTTATGCCTGCGGAGGGTTGGGGTTCGGGCGGCTTTTCTTTTGGGGCGGCGATTTGGCAGCCACGCCGCCAGCTCGAAGTATGCTCGACGCGAGGAAGGCACCCGCCGGCGGTTTCGCGACAGCAGCGGGGCGCCCGCGCAAGCCCCCGGGGGCGACGGTCGAACGCGTCGTTCGCAATCCGAGAATTTACGCGCGTCAGCAGCGAGTTACGTTTTGATCCGATATCGGCGTCTCGCATCCTGCTCCTCTTGACAATCCAGAGGAAAGCGCATATTCCTCTTGATTATCGAGTGGAGAGCCGGGAATGACGGAAAAATCAGGAGAACTGGTGCAGGGGACGCTGGAGATGCTGGTGCTGAAGACGCTGGCGCTGGAGCCGCTGCATGGATACGGGATCGCGCTGCGCATCGAGCAGATCAGCGGCGGGGTGTTCCGGGTGAACCCGGGATCGCTGCTGCCGGCGCTGAGCCGGATGGAGCGCGCGGGGCGGATCAAGGGCGAATGGCGCGCGACGGAGAACAACCGCCGAGCGAAGTATTACGGGCTGACGGCGCGGGGGCGGCGGGCGCTCGAGGATGAGCGGCGGCAGTGGGGACGGCAGACGGCGGCCATCGAGAGAATTCTCGAGGCCTAGCGGGAGGATGCGATGCTGCGGAATGTGAAGAGTGGAATACGGGCGCTGCTGCGGCGAGACGAGCGCAACGCGGAGATCGACGAGGAAGTGCGCAGTTTTGTGGAGGCGTCTGTTACAGAGAAGATGCAGCGCGGGGCGAGCCGCGAAGAGGCAGTGCGCGCGGCGCGCGCGGAAGTGGGCAGCACGGAGACGGTGCGGCACAAGGTGTGGTCGGCGGGGTGGGAATCGGCGGCGGAGTCGGTGGGGCAGGATATTCGCTCCGGGGTGCGGCAGATGGTGCGGTCGCCGGGATTCTCCGCAGTGGCGATTGTGTCGCTGGCGCTGGGGATTGGCGCGAACACAGCGATTTTTACGCTGATCAACGATTTGCTGCTGAAGCAACTGCCGGTGCGCGATCCGCAGCAACTGCTTTCGTTCGGAGACGGCAGCAGCAGCGGAACGATCGAGTCGAGCGGCCCCGGGGCGTACGACATTTTTCCGTACGAATTTTACCGGCGGATCGAGAACCAGCAGCAATTTGAAGGGGTGAGCGCCTTTTCGAGCTTTCCCACGATGGTGAGCGTGCGCAGCGGGCAGGGCGCGGCAGGGCCGGCGACGCAGGCGATGAGCCATCTGGTGTCGGGGACGTTTTTCAGCGTGCTGGGAGCGGAACCGCTGCTGGGGCACACGTTCCGCGCGGAGGATACGGCGGTGGCCGGGGGGAATCCGGTAGCGGTGATCAGCCATCGCTACTGGCAGCAGGAACTGGCGGCCGATCCCGGCGTGATCGGGCGGAGGCTCACCATCAACGGCACGGCGTTCACGGTGATCGGCGTGATGCGGCCGGGATTTTACGGCGTGGATCTGAACGAGCAGTCGCCAGACATGTGGCTGCCGATCACGATGCAGCCGGAGGTTACGCTGCGGCCGACGCTGCTGAATCCCGACGGGATGTTCTGGATTCACATGATGGCGCGGCGCAAGCCGGGCGTGCCGACGGCGCAGGCGCAGACATGGGTGACGGAACAATTTCGGCGGTTCCTGGTCGATCGCGCGGGCGGGGCCATCACGCAGGATCGGCGCAGGCAGATTGCGGGGACGTTCATTCCGCTGCTGCCGGGCGGAGCGGGGCTGTCGCACATCCGAAGGAGTTTTGAGACGCCGCTGGCGGTGCTGATGGGGATGGTGGGGATCGTGCTGCTGATCGCGTGCGCGAACCTGGCGAATCTGCTGCTGGCGAAGGCGGCGGCACGGGAGCGGGAATTCACCACGCGGCTGGCGCTGGGCTCGAGCCGGGGGCGCATCGTGCGGCAGATTCTGACGGAGACGCTGGTGCTGGCGTTTGCCGGCGGCGTGCTGGGACTGGGGATGGCGTTCTGGGTGACGCGGGCGCTGATTCACTTCATTTCCCAGGGCGCGGCGCATACGGCGCTGGCGGCGACGCCGGATCTGCGGGTGCTGGGGTTCACGTCCGGCATCTGCCTGCTGACGGGGGTTTTATTTGGGATTGCGCCGGCGTGGCGGAGCTCGCGGATACGGGCGATTGGCGCACTGAACGCGCAGGCGCGCACCGCGACGGGTGGAGGAGGGGGACGCGGCGGACGAATGCTGCCGCGGACGCTGGTGGTGGCGCAGGTGGCGCTTTCGCTGGTGCTGCTGACGGTGGCGGGGCTGCTGCTGCGGACGCTGCACAATTTGCGCAGCCAGAACCTGGGATTCAACCAGACGAACCTGTTGCTGGTGACGACGAATCCGAAATTCGCGGGATACCAGCCGGCGCAGCTCGATGCGCTTTACGCGCGGATTCTGGACCGCGTGGGGACGCTGCCAGGGGTGCGTTCGGCAACGATGTCAGGCGCGCCTCCGATGAGCGAAGGGAGCTGGAATTCTCCTATCTATATTGAAGGGCGTGCGGTCGATCCGCATGAGGATGTGAGCACGCTGCTGAACCGCGTGGCGCCGCGCTACTTCGAAACGGTGGGGATACCGCTGCTGCGGGGAAGGACGATCGGCGCGGAGGATACGGCCAGCGCGCAGAAGGCGGTGGTGGTGAATCAAACGCTGGCGGAGCGCTATTTTCCAAGGGGCGACGCGATCGGGCACACGTTCACCGTCGCGGACCCAGATGTGAAAGGAACGTGGCAGATTGTGGGCATTGTGGGCAACGCCAAATTCAATAGTCCCGCGGAGAAGCCGCAGCCGATGGCGTATCTGGCGGTGATGCAGCTGACGGGCGACGACCAGTATGCCTATTTTCTGCAGGTGCAGACGGTTGGCGATCCGGCAAAAGTGACGGGCGAGGTGCGGAACGCGCTGGCGGGGATCGATCCAAACCTGCCGGTGCTGGACGTGTCGACGATGACCGAGCAGGTGGATCGCACGATCGATGTGCCGACGCTGGTTTCGCAACTGGCAGGGTTTTTCGCGCTGCTCGCGTTATCGCTGGCGTGTGTGGGATTGTACGGCGTGATGAGCTACAACGTGGTGCGGCGCACGAGCGAGATTGGGGTGCGGATGGCGCTGGGCGCGGCGCGGGGCCGGGTGCTGTGGCTGGTGCTGCAGGAGTCGCTGGTGCTGCTGGCGATTGGGGTGGGGCTGGGGGTTCCCGCGGGACTGGCGGCGAGCCATGGGATTCGGGCGGGGCTGTTCGAGGTGAGCCCGACCGATCCGATGACGGTGGCGGCCGCGGTGGCGCTGGTGACGGCGGTGATTTGCGGAGCGGCCTGGCTGCCGGCGCGGCGCGCGACGCGGATCGATCCGATGGCGGCGCTGCGGCAGGATTGATCCGGCGGCGCAAGAGCTGCATTCCAGGCCGCGGCCATGCCGGGCAACAAAATTCCCCTTCGCGATTGCTCGCGAAGGGGACGGTATTTTGAAACAAGGTCAAGCGTGCGGCGGCGAAGACGATTGGATCACCACCGGTCGACGGGAGCGTGGCAGGCGCCGACGCCCTTGTCGCTGTAAGTAGCCGGACCGGTGGTCTGGGCAGGATCCTTGAGGGCTGACTCGAAATCCCAGGCGTAGGCGTTCGGATTGAGGGTGAGGCTCATGACACCCCAGAATTCTCCGCTGGAGGCCTGGAGATTTTCTGCGTTGAAGTTCGGGTTGCCGGTGGGATCAGCGGCGGTGGTGTCGGAGTACCAGCCATTGCGGACCCCGACGGAGCTGCCTTCGTCAACCACAACCAGCGGCGCATGAGGCGCCTGCGACAGGACGGCACTCACATCCACGCATGCGAGCTTTGGTTCACAGCTTGCTCAGCGGTGAGGAAGATCCAGAAGCACCACATCCGAGCGGTCCTGCACGCGTTCGAGGACGACCTCACGGCCATCCGGCGAGATGTCGAAGTCGCGAATATCGAAGTTTGGAGGGAGGTGAGTCAACTGCCGCTCTGTTCCTGTTTCCAAATCGATGAGCCAGAGATTCTTATGTTGAATCTCTCCGCGCAGGCAAACGAGGGTTCGCCCATCCGGGAGGAAGGCCAGGTGGCGAGCGCCCCGCGTGAGGGATACGGCGGGCAGGGGATGCGGCAGCGCATCGGCCGTGACAGCTTGAACCCGGAACGTTGTGCCAATGTCGGGTCCCGAGTAGACGGCGAAGCGTCCGTCGGGCGCCCACGCGGGATCGACCGAATAGTCCGGCACAAGACGAGTGGGGGATCGGCCGTCAATCGGAATGCGCAAGAGACGCGGGACGCCCTGTTCAACGACGGCAGAGGTGATGGATTGGCCGTCAGGCATCCACGCGGGATCACCCTGCAGATCGAGGGTATCGGCCACGATCCGAGCGTTCGTGCCGTCGGTCTGCATCGTGTAGAGGATCGTGCGCCCCTTTTGGATGACTGAGAATGCCATGGAGCGACCATCAGGCGAGAGTGCCGGGCCGCCAAAGACCCGAGCATCCTGACTACTCCAAAGTTCAGTACTGGTTCCGTCGGCTAATTTCCAGATACTCTCGCCGGTTCCTTTCTCAGAAACGTAGACGAGAAAATTCGGGCCCAGCCGGGGAGAGGTTCCCGTACTGGTGGTCAGCGAAATGGGCGCCGCCAGGGAGACGTCACCGGATGACTCGGGGATCTGCAATCGCCAGAGAGTGCTGTTGGGACTCGCGAGGGTGGCGACCAGGCGGCCGTCGGCGCTGGCGGCCAACGAGGTGTACCGGTCAACACCGGAGGTAAGGCGGTGAGGAATCCGGCGCTCGACGTCGACGCTATAGATGTAGGGTCCCGAGCTATCGGGATCCGTGGCGAGGTAGAGCAAGGTGCGGCGATTCAACAGGACCGGATAACTGACACGGCTATTGTGCGAGGTGATCCGTTCCGGAGTTCCGCCGGTTGACCGGATGCGCCAGATATCCAGTTTGTCCGGCAAGGAGCCCTGCACGAAGTAAATGAACTTTGAATCGCGCGACCACAAGGGGAAGTGAGAGTGGAGCCCGGGCGGAGCTGTAAAGATGGCATGGCCTCGCGAGCGCAGGCCGCCATCGGAGACGAAAAGCGGATCTCCGGGCCCGGGCGTGTGGTACGCAAGGCGGGAGCCGTCGCGCGACCAATCGAACTCAGCCACGCCTTCCAGGTACGGGGTCGGCTGTCCACCCAGTGTGGGCACCGCCCAGATGCCGATGTCGCCGGCGCTGGAGCCGTCCTCTTTGCGAACCCAGTAGGTGACGGAAGAGCCATCAGGCGAGAAACCGAGGGTGCGGATCGAAGGGTTGACGAGTTCCGGCGCCGTGCCGTGGGTCAGGTTGTGGAACTGTCCCGAACCGATCTGGGTGACCCAGACGTCCATCTGGCCGTCGCGGTCGGAAAGGAACGCCACAAAATGACCGTCACGGGACATGGCGGCAGCTTGCTCCATGCCGTCGAAGTCTGTGATCTTCTGAAATTTCGCATCGGTGAGGGGGTTGCGCCAGAAGTAGTCTTTACTCCGGAGCCAAAGGCCTGCGACGACCGCGAGGGCGAGCCCCACCGCGGCGGCCAGCCATCCATACTTCCATCTTCGGGTGGGGGAGGCGGTTATCGCCATGGGGGGCGACGGCGGCGGGAGATCGGGGAAGGGGGCATTGCTTCCGCTGGTCTGCGTTTCTCGAAGACCGCGGCCGCGCACCCACTTGTCCAGCTCCGAGCGAGAAGCATAGACGGTGCCTGCCTTGTCGTGGACGTGGCGATGCACCGGCATGGCTTCCCGCTTTTCCCAGCGCTGGACGGTCGTCACATCGCGGTCCAGGTAGGCCGCGATCTCCTTCCACGAGTCGAGGCGGTCTTCACTCGGTCTCTCGGTTGGCGGGATGCCAGGGAAGGGTTCGCCCATCGCGCGCTCCTGACCGGACTGCAACGGGTCCGGGAACCAAATTGTAGCCTTCGCTCCTGGTCCAAAGCACGGTAAAGGACGGCATTCGACTGCAAGTTACTGGAAGGATTGTCTTTCTGCGCATTACCGCTTGAACGAACCGAACCGCCCATTCGATGCTGTCCGCGAAGGCAAAACAACGCCAACCTCAAATCAGGAGTGAAGTCATGAAGAGCAAAGCGTACGGGTGGGCGGCCATCGCGGTCCTGCTGGTATTGGCCAACATCAGCGCGGCAGCGCAAGGCCCGATGCAGGACCGATTCGAAAGAAGCGGGGGGACGATCACCTTCGAAGGGCAGATCAACGCGTATTCGCCGCAAACCGCCACAACGGGGACAGCGGGTCCGTATGAGATTCGAGGCCCATGGTCGCTGAGCCTGAAGCGAGACCGAGACGGAGACACATTCAGGTTTTCCGCGGCGGTGAACATGGAACTCTCCGATGGCTGGGTGTTGACGACCAACCGGAACAGCGCTTCTCCGTTCGATCCGAGCGCCCGCAATGCCCATACCCACCACATCACGATGACGGAAGGCCAGATTACGAGGCTTCCCAACGGCGGATTTGAAATAGCCGGCACCGGTACGGTGACACTCAACGGAGGCGCCACGCCGTTTGCACAACAATCCTCTTTGACGATAACGATTACGGGGGGCACGGACGTTGAGTTCTCCAATATGACGATGACGTTTGGCCTGCCAGCCTCGAACCATTTTGGCCTCGACCCTCTCCCGGGCGTCGTGCGCAGTGTGAAAGAAGAGAGGTAGCCGACCCGAAGACGCAGCCTCACAGAGCGCCGGGAGATCGATACAGATTTTCTCGGCGCCCTCTGTGAGGACGTCAGGGTAACGGCTTGCCGATTCGGGGCCGGAGAGTGCGTTTGTACGACGGGGAAGACGAGAATGGCGATGGCAGCACGAAGGACGGCGTGTTGGGTATTGTCGACTGCCGCGATCATGGTCACGGCACTGCATAACCCTGGAAATGCCGGAGCTACGCCCGCAGTTCGATTCGCGGCTACGACGATCCTGAGCCGCAGGTTCGACAAAGACGAGGTTCTGAGCCAATCCATTGTTCCGGATTCCAGCGAAGACGATCGACGCGCAAAGGTCTGGCTGTCTGAGCAGAAGACCGCAGGGCCTTCCGACTTGTACGTCCAGAGCAACGTGTGGCAACCGGGAGGAAGCACTGGTTGGCACACGCACCCGGGGAACAGCCTGATCTTTGTCGCAGCGGGGACGGTTACCGAGTATGAGAGCTCCGACAGGGATTGCAAGCCCCACGTGTACAGCAAGGGCATGCGATTTCTCGATCCACGGGGCGACCATGCGCATATCGTCCGGAACGAAGGGGACACTGTGGCGCGAACGATCGCTGTGCAGCTGATTCCAGCGGGCGTGGCGCGCCGGATCGATGCCGCAGACCCGGGGACCTGCCACTTTTGACGAGGAAGGGCCAGTTTGACGCGGCGATCCCCGGGGGCTGGGGATCGATGTTGTGAGCGGTTGCCGGCGAATCAACCACGCGCTCGACCGGCGGCTGTCGTCGATCGATCGGGTTGTTACCACGGGAACGAATCACGTCAGGAAGGCTAGGGTAGAAGGAAAGAACTATGAATATCTCTCGACTTGGATGGTTTTTCGTGGCGATGGCGGCGATCGCGGCGGTCGCGGCAGGCGTGGGTCTTTTCACTTTACGGGGAAATCCCGCAAAACCGGACGAGCATGCCGTCCTTGTCCCGGTCAACGCGCTGTTCGATGGCCTGGACAAACGGGATGCAGCAGAGATCGAGGCGTCCGCAATCCCCGGAGCCACGTTTGTGTCGATGCAATACGGCACATTGGAACAGATAACCTTCGAGCAGTTTGCCCAACGCGTGGGAGTGGGCACGACGCACATCGATGAGCGCATTCACGATCCTCTGGTGCGTGTCGATAATGATCTGGCGGTGGTGTGGGCTCCGTTCGAATTTCGGATCGACGGCAAATTGGATCACTGCGGGACGGACCTTTTCAGTCTGGTCCACAACAACGGAACGTGGCTGATTGGAAGTCTCTCCGCCACGCTGCGCAAAGATTGCGGGACGCAGTAGTCATCGGGGCGGTCCCGCTCCGGGCTCAAAGGGCGTGACGGGCTGCGCGGCGTATCCGGCTTGCGGCCCCTGCACCGCGCGCTGCGCGCGGCGCGGATCGATCCGATGGCGGCGTTGCGGCAGGATGGACCCGGCGGCGCAGGAGGGTCGGGCGAAGAGATGGTTTTGCGCGGGAAGGTGGCCGGAGCGCACGTGGTTTGGTATCCTAAACGGGCGCGCCCGTAGCTCAGCTGGATAGAGCACTTCGCTACGAACGAAGGGGTCGGGAGTTCGAATCTCTCCGGGCGCACCACTCTTCTTTCGGCGATCTGCCGGCCAGCCTTCACAACTTGCGCTTGACCCTACGGACCCCGATGCAGGGGGGATCGAGGGTGGGATGCGCCCTGCCTGGGCTTGTCCTGATCGATCTTGCGCTGGCCGGTCCGGGCCACCCAGTCAGAGCCAGTTGATGGGGCGGCGGGCGAGGCCGCGCGGCTTTTTGGGGGCGGCGGGGGCGGGGGTTTCCGTGCCTGAGCTTTCGAGTTCTTCGTCGGTCAGAATGAAGCGGCGAATGTAGCGCAGCGGCTCCTCCCAGACGGCCATCTGCTCCAGATGATATTGCCAGACGGTGTTGGATGTGGAGCGCGAGGTGCGGCGGGTGAAGGCCTTGCGCTGGATGGTGACGATCTTGCCGTTTTTGTCGAGGCGGGTGTATTCCTGCGACGGCAGGATGAAGGTGATCTGCGTGCCTTTCTTCCAGAAATTGCGGGCGAAGTCATGGGAGAAAAGCAGGGCATAGTAACGCTTGCCGGATTCGAGCACGGCGACGGCGTGGGGCAGGTCTTGCCATTCCGTTTCGATGTTGGCTTCGTACCATTTGCGGAACTCGAAGCCGTGGGCGCGAGCGCGGAGGACGAGCATGCGGATGAGTTCGCGGCGGGTCATGCAGTGGCCTCCAGGGTAATCCGAATCGGTGCAGCGGGCAAGTGGCAGGCGGGGTTCGCCCTTATGGTTAAGAAAGCGAAACTCGGCGTGGGGAAGCCTCGGTCGAATGCGACGGTTCAGGGGACGAGGACCGTGACCTTCGCATTGTGGATGACTCCGTTGGCCGTGGCCGTGACAACGACGCTGTAGGTGGTAACCGTGGGCGGCGGCGGTGGAGGCGGCGGCGTTTTCGTCACGGTGGTCCCGCTGTTGCTGCCGCAACTGACGATGAACAGGGCAGCGGCCAGGCAGAGACCGAGCGCGATGCTCCGCCGGAAGCGGCGTGCGGCGCGTCCGCCGAGGAGGAAGAGGGCAAAAGCCAAAACTCCTGGCGCAACGGGAACGCTGCGTCGCTGCTGGGGCGTAGTGTGAGTTTGCGCAGCCGTCTGGGCGGCGACGCTGACGGTGAGCGTTGCGGTGGAGAGGCCGTTCACCATGACGGTTGCCGGGTTGAGGCTGCAGGTGACCGGGGTGGAGGACGAGGCGCAGGTTAAGGACACGGCTCCACTGAGTCCGTTGAGGGGGGCAAGGTTGAGAACAACCGTGCCGGAACTGCCGGCCTGCACGGTAATTTGCGGCGACTGCGGAGCGAGCAGGAAATCCGGACCTGGTTCATAGATGTAATCGAGCGTGGAGGGGGCGCTGGCAGAGGACTGGTAGACGGCATCGCCGGAGTAGAGGGCGGTGACCTGATTCACGCCGAAGTCCAGATAAAACACGGCGAGAGGCACGGTGATGGTGGCGCTGGAAGTGTTGGGGCCGGAGGGAGCCAGAGTCCCGGCATTTTCGACGGCTCCGTCGGAGATGAGGATCACGTTGCCGGTGGGTGGGACGGAGGAGCCTGCGCCGCCGGTGACATTCACGGTATACGAGAGCGGCGCGGAGGACTGGCTGGTCAGCTGGGCCACACTCCCTGCGGCTGTGGTTGTGCTGGGCAGGAGCGCGCCAGGCGGCGGCGTTGCGACGACGGTGATGGAGCTGCCGAAGGTGCTGGTGTTTTCCGATTGGAAGTTGGCGTCGCCCGGGTAGCTTGCAGAGAGCGGGTAGGTCCCCGCGGGAAGGCTCTGGAAGACGGCTTTGCCGGCTAACACGGTTTCACCGGCCTGGCCCATGCCGTCCGGAGTGAGCGTGACCTTCTGGGACAGGGAGCCGAGATTGACGGTCACCGGCCCGGTGGGATCGCTGCAACTTTTGGCCTCGAGACGGACGGCGACGGCGAGGTTGTCTCCAGCGCTGAAGGTGCACTGCGTGGGATTCGCGTTGCCGCAGAGCGCGCCGGGGAAGACCGAGAAATCCTCAAAGTTTCCCTGGGCGACGGTGAAGGTAAACGGAGACGCGGTGGACGCGCTGTAGCTGGCATCGCCGGAGTAAGCGGCGCCGATGGAGTGCGACCCCGCGCCGAGCAATGGGGTGGAAATCCAGGTTGCGTAACCGAGAGCGTTCAGGCTGACGGTCGCCATGGTCGCGCCATCCAGGGTGTAGGTGACATTCCCCGTGCCGGTTCCGAGGCCGGGCAGCGCGCCATTGGCAACTGCGACGGCGGCGAGCGGGAGGAAGTAGGGAAGGACGGAGGTTCCATTGGGAATGGGTCCGCCGCTGGGTCCGCCGAGCGCCTGAGTCGAGGTGATGATGGGTTGGCAGACCGCGGCGGGATTGATGGAGCCGGAGGCGTTGAGGATGTAGAAGCCGTCGAGCGCGAGAGAGCCCGCGACGGGGGTGATGGCGACCGTCAGGGCGCCGGACTCGCTGCCGCGGTAGGCGGCGTCGCCGGAATATTGCGCCCATACCTGGTAGTTGCCGCCGGGGAGATCGGTGAGCGTACCGCTGGCTGTGCCGTCGCTGTGCAGCGTGAGCACGCCTTCGCTGGCGCTGAGCGGCGTGGGCGCGTCGGTGAGGATGGATACGCTGCCCTGGGGCGTTCCGCTGCCCGAGGATGGCTTGACGGTGACGGTGACGGTGACCGGATTGCCATGGATCGCCGAGGTTGGGGAGACCTGGAGGGCGGTGGTGGTCGGCTGGAAGGTGATGGAGTTCCATTGATTGACCAGGACGCCGGCATCGACGGAGCCCAGCCCGCTGGCGAGGTCGTAGCCGGGGGCGGCTGGATATTGCTGCAAAGAATTGAACCCATCGCCGTTGGTATCGGCGGAGCAGTCGGGTGTGCCGGGGACGCAGGGGACGTTGTTGCTGCCGAGTGTGACATCGTGAAAAGCGGCCGGGGTTTGGTGCGCCAGGGGGTAGAGGGTGAAGTCGGCCTGGCCCTGGCGGCCATACTTCTGGTCGACCAGAGCCATGATCGCGGCCATGGCGGGGGTGGGCGCGGAAGTGCCGCCGACAATCGTGACGGTGATGTTGCCGGAGGGGTCGGCGACGCAGTCTCCGGGAGTGGCGCAGATGGGATAGCCGCTGAAGTTGAGGCCGTTGGAGGCGAAGAGGGAGACATCGGGCACGTCGCGCACGCCATCGGCGGGGACGCCGGCGCCGGATTGCCATGCAGGCTTCGCGTATCCGTAGATTGATCCGGAAACGGGGCCGCAGACGAAGGGGAGAGGGCTTCCCTGGGTGGCGGAGGGAGCGGAATTGATACAGGAGCTGGCTCCGCCGCCGGCGCCGGGAACGGCGCGGCCCGCAGAAGGATCGTAGGCACCGGTGGCATTGAGACCATAGGCCGTGTCCCAGACTTGCTCAGGAAGCGGCGCCTTAAGGGAGCCATTGTTCGCGTCGTTGGTTTGATTCCACAAGCCGGCCGCGCTGACGCCGCCGGTGGCGTAGTCGCTGTAGTAGAAGTCGGTGCCGCCCACGGAGACATTCCAGGGAGTAGAGGATAAGCCATTCACGGCCAGTCCCAGGGAGACCATCGTCAGGTCGCCGGTGTTGTCACAGTCGGCGGAATCGCTGTCGCCGCTGGAGACGAGCACGGTTTGTCCCTGCGCGGCGGCCTGTTCCCAGAGATCGGACCAGAGGGCATTGCCGGATTGCTGCAGAAATCCTTCGCAGGCGCCGAAGCTGACGCTGAGCACGCTGGCCTGATTGTCGTCGACGGCATGGAGTCCGGCGAGATAGAGGGGATCGAGGAGGGAACTGGCATCGCCGATGTAGAGATTGACGGTTGCGCCGGGCGCGACGGCACCGGCCTCTTCAACGTCGAGATAGGCCTCGATGGAGACGCCCGATTGGGAGAGCGTGCCGGGATCAGATCCGTCGATCACGATTTGCGGGGCGGGCGCGGTGACGCCGAAGAGCTTGCGGAATGCCCGCACGAGGCTGAGGTCGACGTTGGAGTCGTTGAGGATGCCGATGGTCTGGCCGGTTCCGGTGACGCCGGCTTTGTAGAGAGGAGCGAGGTCGTATTGTGTGGCAAAGTCTTCGGGGGCGAGGGCGTAGAAGGTACCGGCGCCGTTGGGGCCGGGGAAGGTCCAGCGGGGAGTGGTTTTGCCAGCGCCCGGGGACAAGGTCGCTGAGCCCACCAACTGCACGTTGGGTTGCGCATTGAAGTTGTTGAGCGGGGCGACGCCGCGGATCAGGGAGGCCAGCGCGAGAGGAATGCTGACGTCAGTCGCGTTGGCGTAATGCGTAATGCCGTTCACGTTGTATTCGTGAATCTGGGTGTGGAAGGCTTCGCGCAGCTGTCCTGTGGTGCCGGAGAATTCAATAAACTGGCGGCTTTTCGAGGTTTTCTCCACCTCGAAGCCGTGCGATCCGAGCCAGCCGGCCGCAGCCTGGACGTCAGAGGCGGCGGGGCCGAACTGCGCGCCGAGTTGGTCAGGCGTGAGCCACTTGTGGAAGCTGGGCGATCCCGGCGTGTGGAGGTCGCGCAGGAGCTGCTGCAGCGCGGCTTCGCGTTGGGGGGGGCGATTCAGGAGGAGGATCATGGGTCCGGCGGCGAAGTTGTCGGCGACGGCTCCGCGGTCATTTTTCGGCTGGGCGAGGGGATGCACGCTGCCGTGCAGCACGACGGTCCTGGTCTCATCGATGGGCTGGGTCACCAGGGCGGTTTGGGAACTGGCCAGGACGGCAATCAGCAGGCAGGGAAGAAGGCAAAGGATCGATCGAATGTCTTTCATGGCAGCCACCCCGGGCTGGTTGAGGACCGCGCCGGATATCTGCGGTTCGCCGGGTTGACGGCTGAATGTGTGTTCAGGACCCAGAAATTCCGCGGTCTCCATTTAACGCCCCGCGGGATCTGCCGCAATGTGCCGGGAATCACAGTATCGTGGCTGGCCGGGCTGTGAGAGAATCATCGCGCTGGCTTTGGCTGCCATGATCGGCGCACGGACAGAAAGGTGCCTATGACTGAACCGGCAGTAGCGCAGGCTCTGACCATCGATGTTGAGCGGAAGGGCGAAGCGGCCCTGGTTAAGGTTCACGGCCGGTTAGTGGCGGGCCTGAGCGACCTGCTGTACGCCCAGGTGAAGCCGCTGTTTCCCGACACGAAGCGGGTGATTGTCGATCTGGCCGATCTGACCTTTATGGACAGCATTGGGCTGGGCACGCTGGTGCGGTTGTATGTCTCCGCGAAGTCGTCGGGGAGCAGCCTGGAGCTGATGAACATCGGCAAGCGGATCCGCCAGGTGCTGGGGATCACGCATCTGCTGGACGTGTTCACGATTGTGGGCGAGCGCGGGATCACGATGCGCTTCTGAGCGCGGCTCTGAACCGGCGCCGGGAGCGGACACATTATTTATATTGTTGGAACACCTGCACGCCGGAAGTTTCGGCCGCGGATTCTCCTGTGTTTAAATTCGCCTGCTCACGAGGAGCCAGATCGATGCGCCTGCCCGTTGCTGCTGCCTGCCTGTTTGCCCTGAGTGCGTACGCCGTGGATGCCGGACACGTGCTGCGCGGCTATACGCCGGAGGATTCGGCGACCGAAGTGAGCTGGGAGCAGAAGTTCCGCGCGATGCCGGACGCGGGCCGGATTAAGGAGAACATGCGGCGGCTTTCCGCGCGTCCGCATCACGTGGGGTCGCCCTATGACCACGACAACGCGGAGTGGCTGCTGGCGCAGTTGCAGTCGTATGGGCTGGACGCGCACATCGAGGAATTCTCTGCGCTGTTTCCAACGCCGAAGTCGCGCAAGCTGGAGTTGCTGGGGGCGGCGCCGTTTACGGCGCAATTGCAGGAACCGGCGATCAGCGTGGATCCCACGTCGAGCCAGACGAGCGAGCAACTGCCGACCTACAACGCGTACTCGCGCGATGGCGATGTGACGGCGCCGCTGGTGTATGTGAACTATGGGCGTCCGGAAGATTACGAGGTGCTGGATCGGATGGGCATCTCGGTAAAGGGCGCGATTGTGATTGCGCGCTACGGCGAGAGCTGGCGCGGGATCAAGCCGAAAGTCGCCGCGGAACATGGGGCGGTGGGCTGCATCCTGTATTCCGATCCGCGGGACGACGGATATTTTCGCGGCGACTCGTATCCGGAAGGGCCGATGCGTCCGGCGGAGGGCGCGCAGCGCGGCAGCGTGATGGATATGCCGGTGTATCCGGGCGATCCGCAGACGCCTGGCGTGGGCGCGGTGGCGGGGGTGAAGCTGATTCCGCTGGACCAGGTGAAGACGATCACGAAGATTCCGGTGCTGCCAATCTCGTATGCGGATGCGACGCCGTTTTTGAAGGCGCTGGGTGGCGAGACGGTTCCTGAAGCGTGGCGCGGCGGGTTGCCGTTTACCTATCACGTGGGGCCGAGCACGGCGCAGGCGCATCTGGCGGTGGCGTTCAACTGGGATCGCAAGCCGCTCTACGACGTGATCGCGCGGATTCCTGGGGCGAAGGATCCGGACGAGTGGGTGATTCGCGGCAACCACCACGATGCGTGGGTGAATGGCGCGGAGGATCCGCTGTCGGGCACGAGTCCGGAACTGGAAGAAGCGCGGGTGCTGGGCGAACTGCTGAAGCAGGGATGGAAGCCGGCACGGACGATCATCTACTGCTTCTGGGATGGGGAAGAGCCGGCGCTGCTGGGATCGACGGAGTGGGCGGAGACGCATGCGGAGGAACTGAAGGAGCACGCTGTCGCCTACTTTAATTCCGATGGCAACGGGCGGGGGTATTTTCATGCCGGTGGATCGCATTCGCTGGAGGCGTTTGTGAACGAGGTGGCGAAGGATATTCAGGATCCGGAAACGAAGATGTCGGTGTGGAAGCGGGTGCGGCTGGCAGATATCGCGCATGCGACGCCGCAGGATCGGAGCGAGATTCGCACGCGGGCCGATCTGCGGATTCCGGCGCTGGGGTCGGGTTCGGACTACACGGTGTTCGTGGACCACCTGGGCGTGGCCAGCGTGAACCTCGGCTACGGCGGCGAGGATGAGGGCGGCGGGCAGTATCACTCGGCCTACGACGATTTCTATTACTACACGCACTTCCTGGACACGACCTTCAGCTACGAGCGCGCGCTGGCGCAGACGGCGGGGACGATGGTGCTGCGCATGGCGGACGCCGATTTGCTGCCGTTCCAGTTTGGCGATCTGGCGGACACGGTGCATCTGTACGTCGGACAACTGAAGAAGCTGGCGGACGACAAGCGCGCTGAGGCAAAGGAGCGCAACCTGGAAATTGCGGAGGGCGTGTATGCGGCGCTGGCCGATCCGAAGAAGCAGATGGTGCCGCCGCCGGCAGAGGCGGTGCCGCCGTATTTGAATTTTGCGCCGCTCGATCAGGCGTCGGACGATTTGACGGAGGCGGCGAAGGCGTTTGACGCGGCGTACGCGGCGGCGGGCGGCGTTGCGCCGGAGGGGCTGAATCCCGATCTGATTCGCAGCGAGCGGCTGCTGACGGATGCGCATGGGCTGCCGAATCGGCCATGGTTCCAGCATTTGCTGTATGCCCCCGGCTTCTATACGGGGTATGGCGTGAAGACGATTCCCGGCGTGCGCGAGGCCATTGAGCAGAACGAGTGGAGCGAGGCGGACGTGCAGGTGGGGCGCGTCTCGGCGGCGCTGGAGCATGAAGCCGATCTGCTGAAGCAGGCGACGCAGTTGCTGCCAGCGGCGAAGGCGAACTGACGATGCGGGGCTGGGCTGGTGCGGCGGCGACTTTGGCGCTGGCGCTGTTGGCGGGGTGCTCGGGGCGTCATCACCACGGCGCGGAGTGGGGAGCGCAAACCAGGATCGACTCGGGCATCGCGCAGACGATCGACGGAATTTGGGCGGTCGATAATCATGCGCATCCGGTGCTGGCTCCCCCTCAGGACGCGACGGATCGGGAATTCGACGCGCTGCCGGTGGATTCGCTGGAGCCGGAGTCGGAGCCGCCGGCGTATCGAGCAGATTTCCCGCAGCTCGCGGATGCGTGGAAGGCGTTGTGGGGATTGGATGAGCGTCCGCCGCTGGATGCTGCCGGCCTGGCGCGGCTGAACGCGGCGCGCAAGCGGGTGAAGGAGCGCGAGGGCGAACGCTATCCAGCGTGGGTGCTGGACCAGGCGAGAACCGGGACGATGCTGGGGAACCGTGTGGCGATGGGGTTTGGCGTTGAGCCCCCGCGGTTTCGCTGGGTGCCGTATGACGATGCGCTGCTGTTTCCGCTGAACAACAGTGGGCTGGCGGCGGAGAGTCCGGACCGGAAGGAGTTTTTTCCGCTGGAGGACAAAGTGCGGGCGCGGTATTTTGCCGCGTCGGGGGTGCATGCGACGCCGGCGACGCTCGACGACTATCTGAAGAAGGTCGTGACGCCAACGCTGGAGCGGCAGCGGGCGGGCGGGGCAGTGGCCATCAAATTTGAAGTCGCGTATCTGCGGGGGTTTGATTTTGGCGATCCGCCGAAGGACGAGGCGGCGAAACTTTATGCGCAGTGGGCTTCGAGGCCGGGCGTTCCGGAGGCGGTGGGGTACAAGATGCTGCAGGATTTTCTGTTCCGGACCATCGCGATGGAGGCGGGGCGGCTGGGGATGGCGGTGCACTTGCACGCGATGGCGGGCGATGGGAGCTACTTCGGCGTAGCGGGTGTGAATCCGCTGTTGCTGGAGCCGCTGTTCAACGATCCGCGGCTGCGGAAGACGAATTTTGTGCTGCTGCACGGCGGCTGGCCGTATGAGCGCGAGACCGCGGCGCTGCTGGAGAAGCCGAATGTGTATGCGGACCTGTCGTCGCAGGACCTGACGATGTCGCCGCACACGCAGGCGCAATGGCTGCGCGAGTGGCTGGAGTGGGAGCCGGAGAAGGTGCTGTTCGGGAGCGACGGGTATCCGTTTTCGGATGAGATGGGGTGGGCGGAGTCGACGTGGATTGCCAGCCGCAATGGGCGCGCGGCGCTGGGGATTGCGCTGACCGGGATGCTGCGCGACGGGGAGATCAGCCGCGGGCGCGCGGAGGCGATTGCGCGCGAGGTGCTGCGCGGGAATGCTGAGAAGCTGTACGGGTTTGCGTCGGGCCAATAGGCCGGGCGGCGGCGGCGGAGCTGCTTGTGATGCAGCGGCATTGAAAATCAAAAAAAAATTGGAGAGTTTCGCGATTCTGCTTGACACGCTGTATTCGTTAGCTATAACTTACGGTTCGTGCAGACTTACCATCAGCGGCAACTGGACGCACTGGGCGACGAGACGCGGCGAGCGCTGCTGGAGCGGCTGCGGCGGGGTCCGCTGCCGGTGGGGGAACTGGCGCGCGGGCTGCCGGTGAGCCGTCCCGCGGTATCGCAGCACCTGCGGGTGCTGAAGCAGGCGCGGCTGGTGGAGGCGGAGACGGTGGGGACGCGGAACTACTACCGTATCGATGGGCGAGGATTCACGGCGTTGCGGGAGTATTTCGATAAGTTTTGGGCGGATGCGCTGGAGGCATTCAAAGCGAAGGTGGAAGAGGAGAGTTAAGTCATGACGGCAGCGGATACGGTGAGCGGGCAGGCGAAGAATCCAGCAGAGGTTTTAGGATCGGTGCGGCGGAGCGTGCGGGTGCGGGCGAATGTGGAGAAGGCGTTTCGCGTGTTCGCCGAGGAGATGGGTAGCTGGTGGCCGAAGACGCACCACATCGGCAACTCGCCGATGCAGGACATTGTGGTGGAAGGGCGAGCGGGCGGGGCGATTTACACGCTGCAGGAGGATGGGACGAATTGTCCGTGGGGAACGGTGAAGGCGTGGGAACCGCCGCACCGATTAGTGCTGGCGTGGCAGGTGGGGCCGACATGGAAATATGTGCCGGATCTGGCGCAGTGCAGCGAAGTGGAAGTCCTGTTTACGCCCGCCGATGATGGGACGACGCTGGTGGAACTGGAACACCGCGACTTCGAGCGGCATGGCGAAGGATGGATGGGCATGCGCGAGGCGGTCGGCGGCGATGGCGGCTGGAACGGGGTGCTGGCGCTGTTTGTGGCGAAGCTGGAGGAAGCCGCGTGAGGGCGGTGGTGTGGTTCCGGATTACGGCTGTGGTGCTGCTGGTATTCGCCACGATGCACACGGTTGGATTTCTGACCTTCCGCCCGCCGTCGGCGGAAGGTCTGGCGGTGTGGCATGCGATGAACCAGGTGCGGTTCGCGGTGAAGGGCAGCACCTTCACGTACGGCCATTTCTACCTGGCCTTCGGGCTTTCGATCACGGCGGCGCAGGTGTTTGCCGTTTGGCTGGCGTGGACGCTGGGCGCGATGGCGAAGCGAGGAACGCGCGGGGTGCAGGCGATTGCGTGGGCGATGTTCGCCTGGCAGGCGGTGGGCATTGTGCTGGCCGCGATCCTGATTGCCGCGGTGCCGGCGATCTTCTCGGCCATTGCCGCGTTCACCACGGGGATGGCGGCGTGGTCATCCCGCGCGACGGAGGGCGTTGCGTAAAGCGATACGGGTGAGCGCAGGAAGCCTGCCTGGTCTGCAGGGATGAGGCTACAATCCGTGGAGACATGGGTCGAGCCTGGAGTTTCCCAATCGTGGTGATGGCTGTGTGCGGGGTTTTGCTGCTGCCTGCTGCCGGGCCGCGCGCGCTGGCCGAGACGGTGGATACGAATCCGCTGAACCGGACGCCGCAGGTGCGCGAAGCGTTCGAGCTGTTCTACAACATGCGTTACGACGAGGCGATTGAGGATTTCGAGAAGATCCAGGGCGCGCATCCGGGCGATGCGATGGCGACCGATTATCTGCTGGATGCGGTGCTGTTCCGCGAGCTGAATCGGCTGGACCTGCTGGACACCACGTTCTACGCCAACGACGGATTCCTGACAGGGAAGCACACGGTGGCGGAGAATCCGGCGACGCGCGATCGCATCAAGGCGCTGGCCGATGAGGCGGTGAATGAGGCGAACGCGGAGCTGAAAGCGAATCCCAACGACGTGAACGCGCTGTTTGCGCGGGGCTGGGCGCGCAGCCTGGAAGCGACGTATCTGGCGATGGCGGAGCGGGCGTTCGGCGCGGGGCTGCATCAGGCGCTGGGCGCGCGCAGCGATTGCGACCGGGTACTGGAGCTGGACAAAAACTACGTGGACGCCAAGCTGGTGGTGGGCGTTTATCAATATGTGGTGGGCGCGCTGCCGCTGGCGTTCAAGCTGGTGGTGGGGTTCGTGGGCATTCACGGATCGAAGGCCGCGGGCATGGCGATGCTGCGCGACGATGCGGCGAACGGCGTGATTACCGCGGTGGAAGCGAAGACTGCAATGGCTTTGTTCCTGCGGCGCGAGGCGCACTACGACGAGGCTGTGGAGATTGCGCGCGGACTGGCGGAGGAGTATCCGCACGATTATTTGTTGATGCTGGAAGAAGCGAATCTGGAAAAAGACGGCGGCGCAGGGATGAAGGCTATCGAAACGTATCAGCGGCTGATTGAGCTGGCGCGGCGGCCGGGCTATTTTCCGGAGGCGCACCTGGAGCTGGCGTATTTTGGGCTGGGCGACAGCCTGCGCGGGCAGAAGAAGTACGCGGAAGCGGTGGACGCGTATCGCGAAGGAGCGGATCAGCCGAACACCAGCCCGGAACTGAAACGCCGGTGCCTGCTGCAGGCGGGCGAGAGCTACGACCTGATGGGACGGCGCCAGCAGGCGGCGCAGGAATATCAGGCGGTGCTGCGGGCGGGCAGCGACACGACGCAGGGCGACCTGGCGCGGAAATATCTGCGGTCGGCGTACGAGGGGAACTGAAGACGCGCGCTTTTCAAAGTAAGAGCGGAAGATCGGGAAGGCGAGCCCACCCTGCCAACTGCGGGCAGGATGGGGCACCCGGCTATTTTGTAACTGTGATTGCGACGATTTCAGGCGTCGAGTTTTTTGGTTACCAGCTCGTTGAGGAGCGCGGGGTTGGCCTGACCTTTGGAGGCCTTCATGACCTGGCCGACGAAGAAGGCCGCTACCGTCTTTTTGCCTTTGCGGTACTGGTCGACCTGCGCGGGGTTGGCGGCGATGACGTCGTCGATCATCTTTTCGAGCGTCGATGTGTCGCTGATTTGCTGCGGCTTCTCGCGTTCGTAGACGGGGCCGAAGTCCTCGTTCTTTTCAAAGCACAGGTCGAAGAGCTGCTTGAGCTGCTTCGAGGAGAGCTTGCCTTCTTCTGCCAGGTCGGCGGCCTGGGCGACGCCCGTCATGGAGATGGGCGAGTGGGCTAACTCGAGGTTGGCGGCGCGGAGGCGCATGGTGAGCTCGCTTTGGACCAGGTTGGCGACGCGGCGCGGATTCTTTGCGGAGCGGGCGGCGGCTTCGAACTGATCGGCGAAGGCGCGGGTAGCGGTGAGGGTGTGCGCGTCCTGCTCGGAGATGCCGTATTCAGCGATCATGCGGGCGCGGCGCGCTTCGGGCAGCTCGGGCATGCGGCTGGCGATCTCGGTTTTCCAGGCGTCGCTGACGATGAGCGGCGGAAGATCGGGTTCGGGGAAGTAGCGATAGTCGTGCGCGGCTTCTTTGGAGCGCATCGGGTAAGTGCGGCCTTCGTTGGCGTTCCAGAGGCGGGTTTCCTGGACGACGCGGCCGCCGGATTCGACCAGCTCGATTTGGCGCTCGATCTCGTATTCGAGCGCGGCGCGGATGAAGCGGAAGCTGTTGACGTTTTTGACTTCGGCTTTGGTGCCGAATTTTTCCTGGCCGCGCGGGCGGATGCTGACGTTGGCATCGCAGCGGAGGGAGCCTTCTTCCATGTTTCCGTCGCTCACGCCGGTGTAGACGATGATTTCCTTGAGGCGGGTTAGGTATTCGAAGGCTTCGTCGGGGGTGCGCATGTCGGGCTCGCTGACGATTTCGATGAGCGGGGTGCCGCAGCGGTTGAGGTCGACGTAGGTGCGGGTGTGCGAGTCGGCGAATCCGTCGTGGAGACTTTTGCCGGCATCTTCTTCCATGTGCAGGCGGGTGATGCCGAGGCGTTTGACGCCCGCGGGCGTGGGGATGTCGAGCCAGCCGTGCTCGGCGAGCGGCTTGTCGTACTGCGAGATCTGGTAACCCTTGGGCAGATCGGGGTAGAAGTAGTTTTTGCGGGCGAAGATGGAACGCTCGCGGAGCTGGCAGTTGAGGGCCAGCGAGGCGAGGGTGGCGAACTCGACGGCGCGGCGGTTGAGGACGGGCAGCGCGCCCGGCAGGCCGAGGCAAACCGGGCAGACGTTGGTGTTGGGCGGCGCGCCGAATTTGTTGGCGCATCCGCAGAAGGCCTTGGTCTCGGTGAGGAGCTGGACGTGGACTTCGAGGCCGATGACGGACTCGTATTTGGCGCGAATTTCGGGTGAGAGGATCGCTGCGCTGGCCATGGCTGCAGGATCATTTTAGCAAGCGCAGCGGGGCCCCCTCCCCTGGGTGTTTGGGAGAGGTTGATTGATTCCGCGGGGGTTGCGCGGGGGGTGGCGCGGGGACTGCGGCAAGTGATACGCAGCGGGTCAGTTGGGAGACGCGCACGATTGATACAGAGACGCGCGCGTTTGACTCAATGAGGGGTGCGACGGGGGCGGATGATTGAGAACAAGTCAGTTGGATGGTGCGCGTCTTTGTATCAAAGGCGGTTGCGATTGATGGGTTGGCGTTTGTCTTTGATTCATTGGCGACCCTGAGGGAGGGGCGGACGGCGGGGATGGATGCGGCGGGGACGGGGAGACCGGGTTGCGGGCGGCGGTTGCGGCGAGCGGTGCGGGGGTGGGACATGCGGGTTCCTCCGGGAGGGCGGCGACGCGAGGCCGGCTCGTTGCGACGGCCGGGCCAATACAAAAGCCGGCTGATAATAGAAAGGCCGCCCTGGGGCGGCCTTTCTTGTTTTTCACTCTATATATTCAGGATATCAGGTTGGGATAATTAGACTGCCAAGTTTTTTGGCATAAATATACATAGCGCACCATGACTGTGGTGTGTGTAATGCGGGACGTGTCAATTCGGGTGCTAGCGTTAGGAATGGGCTTAGTTGCACAAAGGAACGCCATCACCTCCTGGGAGCGGGAATCGGCGGTGGTGTGGGATTCTGGCGATCCGATGCCGGTATCGGATAATGGTGCCGTGAGATTCCGTCTGCTCTATTCCGGGGACCAGCTTGTTGCGGGCGGAAACGCTAGCGCGAAGCATGTCATTCGCAAGAAATTCCATCCTCAGCTTCGCGTGCTGTGGGAGACTCACCCGCTGTTGCGCGACATGGCCATCCGCTTCGGTGCCGTTAGTCTCAGTGAGGCGGGTCGATTCGAGCAGCAGCCAGATATTGAAAAGGCCGCGATCCGTTGTTACCTGGAAGAAGTGGGAACCAGGTATGCGCGGGGCAACTTCCATTTCGTGCCGTTGATTGACGCAGATGTTCCGATGCGGGTGAGCATCGACATTTTGTTTCTGCGGCGGGATCAGCAACCGCTCATTAAGCAGGGCGGAGACATTGACAATCGCCTGAAGACCCTTTTCGATGCACTGCGCGTGCCGGATACCACTGACGGACTGGGCGGGGGGCCGGATGAAGGGGAAGACCCATTCTTCGTGCTCATCCAGGATGACGCGATGATTTCTGAAGTGCGGGTGAGCACAGACAATCTGCTCCTGCTGCCTGACAAGCCAGTGGACGCGAAGGACGCGTTTTTGGTGATCGACGTGGACCTTAGACCCACAAAGAGAACCACAAAAAGCTGGGTATTCGACTAAAGGACAACCCCCGCTGCGAGCGGGGGTTGTCTGGTGTTATCACGCATCTGGGAAACGCGGGAGACTTACTCCTCCACGCGAATCTTCGCATGGAGCGTGTCTGAGTGCAAGGGTATACCCCTAATTTGGCTCTCCGTCTGGTTTCCAGTTTTGAAGCAATTCTACGAGGGCCTTCATCTCCTGACCTTCGGCAAGCTGTTCGACAATCGCATCTAATCCAGCGAACTGCTTGTCCGTTAGACTGCGAATCTCTGGAGAGTTTCTATAGAGTTCCAGCCACTCTTCCGCCTTCCCGGGAAGAAGAACCTTAAAGTTTTCAACCACCGCACGATGAGCGTTTAGTTCATGGTTGTACTTGCGGAGTTGATGTAGAAGAAACCTGGCGAATTGCTTCGCATTGATGCCGTCCATCGTTCCCCCATTCGCGCTATCATAGCCCCATGAAGCGACCGCCATCGGACCCTGAATTCGCCCGATTCACAGAGGCGATGCGTACGATCATGACGGTATCGAAAGCGGACATTCAGCAGGAGTTGCACAAGAAAAAGCGGAAGCCTAAGACTTCCGCTTCCCGCGTCGTGGCAGCTTCGCCCAAACCGGCAAATTAGAACATTTCCGCTGGCGTTTCTTCCCTCTTGCCGGTCAATTCCGCATAGGTGATGCGTTTATCCCAAATCTGCGAAACGGCCAGCATGAAGCGGTCACAATCGTCCAATGGGTTCTCTTTGGTGTGGCGATTGTTGTAGCGGAAGATCTGCTCGTCAAGGTAGCGGTCCAGGTGGAACGGTTCCACGGCGACGTAGGTACCGCGCAATCCCCGTTTCAGGAGCGACCAGAAGTTTTCGAGCCCATTGGTATGCACGTCGCCGCGGACGTACTGCTGAATGTGGTTCACGGCCTCGTGGACGAATTCCAGCTTGGGCAGGCTTGCGTAGGCGCCGTTCTCATCGGTGAGGATGCGTGCGCCCTTTGAGACGCTGTTCAGAATCTCATTCTGGAGAACTTCGCGGCTCACCCTGGGAATGACCTTCGCCCGCACCTGGCGGGCCTCGCGATCGAGCAGCCCGAAGACGGGAATCTTATCGGTGGCGCGACCGCTGCGGGGCTTGAGGGTGGCAGGGTTCCTGATAACGGTGCCCCATTCGGTCTTCATGAATTTGGGGAGATAGTCCGCTTTGGTCTTGTGTTTGTTTCCCGGCTTGCCGCCGATCCAGCACTCATCGGCCTCGACGTTCCCACTGCCATCGCTTCCCATCAGCTCCCAGTTGCCGCGCCGGAGCGCAAGCCGGATGCGATGCAGCATGAACCATGCCGACTTCTGAGTGACCTTGACGGTGCGGGCGATCTCGTAGGAGCTAACCCCGTTCCGGCAGTTCACCACCATCCAGACGGCCACAAGCCACTTGTCGAGCGCAATCGGCGAATCCTCGAAGACGCTCTGAGTCTTCACACTGAATTGCTTGTGACAGGCCCGGTCCATGCACTTCCAGATACGGCGAGACTTCAGATACGAATTGCGCTCGCTCCGGCAATGCGGACACACCACCCCATTCGGCCAGCGCATCGCTGCCATGAAGTCAACACACACATCCGCATCCGCGAAATACCGCACCGCCCCCAAGAGGTTCTTCGGCAAGCTGTTGCGCGGCTTATCCTGTGGTACGTTTCCCATTCCGTTAGCTTGCCACAGGGCAAGTGGTGCGTCAAGTATATTCGTACCAGTTTTTTGGGGTGGTTGGCCGAGTAAGTGACTTGGAATGGGGGGTTGTTACTTTGGATTTTGGGGTGGGGGATTGACAGGAAATGGTGCGCAAAGACAAGTAGAGCTTGAGAGGCGTCGATTCGGCAAGGTAGCTCACTGGGCCAACTTGAGGATGATCGAGCTAAAATCGTCGGGCAAATATATTCCGGATCCGAGTTCGCATCCGTGCCTCATCCGGGCTTTCCAGGATGTCGGGGAAACGGAGGTTCAGGAAGTTCCGCGTGAATTCTGTCTTCAGGTCCGGTTCTGCGGAGGGGACGCATCACTGCGCGCAGGGAGACTGAAGAGTTCTTAGTGCTCTGACGTTGGGAATGCAGGTCCTTCGACTCGCGGCTGAATCGATGTTGCGCGCAATGCGCGCAACGAATTTGGATGCTTCGCTCTGGATGACACTTCTGTTGCTTCGCCCTGGGGTTGTGGTGGTGGGACGGCAGCGGGGAATTGATCGGGGTCGAAAGGAAATGCAGGTCCTTCGACTTGCGTCTGAATTGATGTTGCGCAAACTGCGCGCAACGGATTCGGATGCTTCGCTCTGGATGACACTTCTTTTTTGTTCCTTGGGAGTGCGGTGGCTTGGGCGGTAGCGGGGCGCAAGCGGGCGCGGGAAATGCAGGTCCTTCGACTTGCGTCTTAACTTATGCTGCGCAAAGTGCGCGCAGCGAATTCGGATGCTTCGCTCTGGATGACACTTCCTTTCTCCTGTTTGGGATTGCGGCGAGGACGGAGGCGGGGACAGATGCAGATGCCATTCGACTACGCGCTTCGTTCAGGCGTGGCTCTTCGACTTGCGGCTGAATTGGTACTGCGCGAACTACACGCGTAACGAATTCGGATGATTCGTTTTGGATGACACTTTTGTTTTGTTATTTGGGTTGGGGTGGTGCTGGCGGGTGTGGGGCCGCGTGCGTGGCTGGGTTGAATGGCTCGATGGGTTGGCCCCATTCTTCGCTGAGATCGATCCAGGCGGGGTTCATCTTTTGGATGAGGGCCAGCTTCTTCGCTCGGCTCCAGCCTTTGAGTTGCTTTTCGCGGGCGATGGCGCGGTTGGGTGTGGTGAAGCGCTCATAGTAGACCAGGCGATTGCAGTTGTAGTCGGCAGTGAAACCTTCGAAGAGCTTGTCTCTGTGCTGCTGAACGCGGACTTCGAGATTGCTGGTCACTCCGATGTACAGGGCGCGGGTGCGGCTTGCGACGATATATACGTACAACCAGCGCTCTTCCACCTGAAGAACATAGTCTGCTGGTGCTGATTTTGAAAATGACGTTGGTAATGGTGGATCATCGAAAAATGCAGGTCCTTGTATGTTTGTTTTCGAGGCGCGAGGATGTATTCGTGCTTCGGCGGAGAGGCCGTCAGGTCCTTAGGCCCTTGCGAGTGAGCCTGTGCGAAGATTGGCCCCCGTCCCTCTCTTTTTGACGCCGTGGAGAATCGAAGGCCTTTTGAGCCTGCATGTTCAAGGTTGGCGGAAAGAGCAAGTCCGTTAGGCGCGGATGCGGGACGGGCGCCGGAGCTCAGCGTAACTCCGAGGAGGGTCGATGAGCAACAACAGAGGGGCATTGCAGAGTAAGTCAGTCCGTGAGTCGATGGTATTTTGTGGCGTTGATGTGAGCGCGGCGACGTTGGCTGTGGCGGCGCAACAGAGCGATGTAGCGGGGTGGGCGCAACGGGAGTTCGCCAACTCGCCCTGCGGGCACAGACAGCTGATGGGGTGGCTGCTCAAGCGTGGTAGCCGTGTGCGCGTCACGCTTGAGGCTACCGGGGTGTACTCGCTCGATCTGGCGTTGAGGCTGGATGAGGCCGAGGGCTTCGAGGCAGCGGTTCTTAATCCGAAGAAGGCGAACGATTTTGCGCGGAGCCTGGCGCGTTCGAAGACGGACGCGACGGATGCGGTGGCGCTTGCCGAGTACAGCCGCCGGATGGAGTTTGTGCCGTGGCGGCGGCCGAGCCGCAACGTGCTTGAGCTGCGCGCGCTGGGCCGGCATTTGTCTGGGCTGACCGAAGAGCACACGCGGCTGAGCAATCGGCTGCATGCGGCCGAGGCCTCGCGCACCGCGCCGCGCTGTGTTCTGGAGGATCTGAAACGGACCCTGGCGGGCGTCAGGAAGCGGCAGCTGCGGCTGCGCCGGGCGGCTCGGGAGATGATCGCACGCGAAGCCCAGATGGAGCGCAGGCTGCAACAGCTGCTGGCCATGCCGGGGATCGCGGAGACCAGCGCGGTGCAGATCCTGGCCGAACTGGCGGGGCTGCCGGAGGGGATGACGGTGCGCCAGTGGGTGGCGCACAGCGGGCTCGATCCGGCACACGCCACTTCAGGCACGTCGGTCAGGAGGCCGTCGCGCATCAGCCGCCAGGGCAATCGCCATCTACGCAGGGCGCTGTTCATGCCGGCGCTGACGGCGTCCCGCTTCGATCCCCATCTGAGGGCCTTTTACCTGCAACTGCTGGCAAGGCAAAAAACCAAGCTGCAGGCCCTTACCGCGGTGGCCCGCAAGATGCTTCACGCCATATATGGATGCTTCAAAACCAACACCCGCTACGACGGGGCAAAGCTCTTCCAGGCCATCAAAATCGCTTGAGAAAGAGAAATACATACCTCCCCTTTTCTTAGGAAAGCTTTTGCTCTTGCTCTTGACCTTCAACAGAGAATCTTGGACTGCGCGCTTTGTTCAGGCGGTGGGGCGGGGGCGCTGGCCGAAGAGGGCGGTGCCGATGCGGACTAACGTGGAGCCTTCTTCGATGGCGATTTCAAAGTCGTCGGACATGCCCATCGACAATTCGCTGAAATCGAGGGCCGGGTAATCGCGGGACCAGGCGTCGCGCAGGACGCGGAGGCGGCGAAAACAGGCGCGCGCGGAGTCTGGGTTGTCATCGAAAGGAGCGATGGTCATGAGGCCGCGCATTCGGAGATGCGGCCAGTCGGGGAGGCGATCGAGGAGCGTGCGCAGGTCATGGCTCTCGGGGTCGAGGCCGGTTTTCGCGGGCTCGTCGGTGAGCTTGATTTCGAGCAGGAGGGGGAGGCGTTTGCTGAGCGAAGCGGCGGCGTCGTTGAGGCGCTGGGCGAGGCGGAGGGAATCGACCGAGTCGATGGCGTCGAAGATTTCGGCGGCGCGGGCGGATTTGTTGGACTGGAGGTGTCCGATGAGGTGGATCTCGGCACCGGTGACGCCTAGTTCGCGGATGCGCTGACGTTTGGCGTCAAATTCCTGGACGCGGTTTTCGCCAAAGAGGGTGAGGCCGGCGGCAACGGTCTCAGCGAGTGCCTCGGCGGGATGGACTTTGGAGACGGCCATGAGGCGGACGTCCTGGCGGGGGCGATGCGCGGCACGGCAGGCACGGGCGATGCGGTCTTCGACGAGGGCGAGGCGGTCGGCAAAGGCGGGCATGGAGACTATGGTATCGGGACGGTGTGGGTACTCGGGAGCGTTGATTCTTTAGGCACCTAGAGTGGTTACCAGAGATTTAAGGGAAAGGTGACCAACCCGGAGCGGGGCAGGCGCATCGGAGGGAGACAATGCTCGGGCCATTGATCTGGACGGAAAGTCCTCGACAGAAAATGCGCTCTGTAATTCTGGTTCGCGGCGTACTACGGGGAATGGGCCGCGAGTCCAGGTGCGAGATGCTCGCGATCCGGGACAAAAACCCGGAAACGAAGGCATGTTCGTACTCGCGGTGCAGCGTGATTGAAGCGCCCGCCGATTTGCCGGATGGACAGTACAACGTGACCTTTGAAGGATGCACGGTCGCGGTGCTGCGGGAAGGCGGATTGTGGCTGGTGAGCGCCGATCCGCTGGACACGGCTGCCTGATATCGGCGCCACGCGCAATCGGCTCCGTCGGTTATCCGCGGTGGTTCGAGCGGCTGATCCCTGCGCAGAATTAAAAATGCGCAACCTGGTTCAAATTCCTGCAACATGGCGGCTCTATTCTTCTGGGCGGGGTGGGCGCGAAGTTTCGCGTGAGCCTTGATAGGCTGGAGGAAGGGACAGGCTTTTTCTGGGGCCCACGATTGAGGTGAACTTGACGTTGATGCAGGCAGTACCGGCCGTTCGTTGGAGTCCTGAGGAATTTCGGCGCTCCGTGCTGGAGCCCGTTCCGCGTGTTGCGGTGTTCGATTGCGACGGGACGTTGTGGGGCGGGGACGCGGGCCTTGGCTTTATGAACTGGACGATGGAGGCGGGGCTGCTGTCGCGGAACGCGACGGACTGGATCGACGCGCGGCACCGGCTGTATCGGCAGGGGAAAGTTTCCGAGCTGGCCATTTGCGGGGAAATGGTGCAGGTGTATGCCGGGTTGCGGGAAGACGAATTGCGGCGGGGGGCGGCGCGCTATTTTGCGGCGAACGTGGAGGCGCAGATTTTCCCGGAGATGCGGGCGCTGGTGGCGGAGCTGCAGGCGGCCGGGACGGATCTATGGGCGGTGAGCTCGACGAACGACTGGGTGATTGAAGAGGGCATGAAGCGGTTCGGGATTGGCGCGGAGCGGGTGCTGGCGGCGCGGGTGGCGGTGCGGGACGGCGTGATCACGAGCGACCTGGTGGATGTGCCGACGGATGAAGGGAAGGCGGAGGCGCTGCGGCGGGCGGGCGTGGCGGAGCCGGATGCGGTCTTCGGGAATTCCATTCACGACGGGGCGATGCTCGCGATGGCGCGGCGGGCGTTTCCGGTGAATCCGACGCCGGGGCTGGTAGAAATGGCCGCGCAGCAGGGGTGGGCGGTTTTTTATCCCGAAGCGGTGATGGCGGATCACAGCAAATAAAGTGAAAATTGCGTCGCTGCAGCCGAGCGTGAGCGTGATTCTGGAGCGGCTGGGGCGGCTGGACCTTCTGGCAGCGTGCACGCGCTATTGCGTGGATGCGGTTCCGGCGCTGCGTGAGCGCGGCGTGACGGTGGTGCGCGATTCGTGGTCGACGACGGCGGAAGAACTGCTGGCGGCCGGGCCGGATCTGGTGATTGCGTCGGTTCCTTACAGAAATGAATCGCTGGCGGCGATTTTGAAGGCGGGGTGTCCGGTGCTGGCGCTGGCTCCACATACGCTGACGGATATTGAGCAGGAGATTCGGCTGATTGCGGCGGTGGCGGAAGCGGCGGAGCGGGCGGAGGCGGTGATTGCGGGGATGCGGGCGGGGATTGCCGAGGTGCGGGAACGGGCGGCGGGCATTGCCGAGCGGCCGCTGGTGTATTGCGAGGAGTGGGGGAAGCCGCTGATCCACTCGCAACTGTGGGTGCGGGAACTGGTGGAGGCGGCGGGCGGGGTGTTTCTGGGCGAGCCGGGGAAGGTGACGACGGCGGAGGCGGTGGCGGCGGCTGATCCTGAAGTGGTGATCGCGGCGTGGTGCGGGGCGGGGGATCGGGTGCCGCTGGAGAAGGTGGCGGCGCGGCCGGGATGGGCGGACACGCGGGCGGTGCGGAACGGGCGGGTGTTTTGCATCGACGATGAATTGCTGAATACCCCGGCGCCGACGCTGGTGGAGGGGTTGCGGGCCATAGCGGCGGCGCTGCACCCTGGCGTTTTCGGTACGGCGCTGGGCCTGCGCGGACGGACGCCGGCGGGATCGCGAGTCGAACCGGTTCGTGATGCGTCTAAACTGTTGGGAGCTATGGAGGATACGAGCCAAAACGGGCACCCGGGCAAGTCGCTGCGGTTTGTGGCGGCGGCGCTGATCCTGCGGGGCGACGAGGTTCTGATCTGCCAGCGCAAGGCGGGTACGCCGATGGGGCTGAAGTGGGAGTTCCCCGGGGGCAAGATTGAGGCGGGCGAGAGCGCGGAGCAGGCGCTGCGGCGGGAGCTGGACGAGGAGTTGGGGATTCAGGCGACGGTGGGCGCGCGGGTGGCCCATGTGCGGCACAGCTATCGGAGCGGCGGCGCGGTCGATTTGCAATTTTTTGCGGTGCACAGCTTCGAGGGCGAACTGACGAATCAGATTTTTGAAGATATGCGGTGGTCGCCGCTGAAGGATTTGCCCGGGTACGATTTTCTGGCGGCGGATCGGGATCTGGTGCGGGATCTGGCGGCGGGGAAGCTGCTGTAGGGGCGGGCCGCCGTGTGCCGCTGGCTTCGGGGGCTGGTTGCCGGTTGAGGCAAATGCAGGTCCGTTCGACTCGCTTCTGGATTGGTGTTGCGCCCAGGTGCCGGCGCAACGAGGTTGGATGCTTCGCTCAGGATGACGGTGTGTTTGCGATGCGAGTTTCGGGCTTATCTGGACGCGGTTCTCTAGCGTTCGTAGCCCCATTGATTGATGAAGTGGAAGCCGCGGTCCAGTAGTGGGTAGTGCGCCATGATGGGCGTGCGGGTGAAGGACATGACTTGCGGTGTGAAGGCCTTCGCCGGCGCGGAGGCCTTTTCTTTTTGTTTTGGGGGATCGGGCGGGAGCGTGGCGAGGACGAAGTGATTCGCGTCGGGCATCTGCCAGGAATATTTCACCTCGTCGCGCCCATACGGGTTGACGGTGATGGTGTGGGCCTTTGCATCGATGCTGAGATGGGTTCGCCAGAGGGCGCCGTCCACGGAACGGGTGAAGGCGCGAGCCGCGGTATCGATGTAGAGGTCGGTGGCGGGTGCGCCATCGCCGGTGATGAAGGCTCCGGTGGCGGGGTGGGTTGCGTCGAGATGCCATGCTCCGAGGAGGGGCGTCGAGGTGTGGGCCTGCTTGCGATTCTGCCGCCAGGCCTGCCCGAGCGAGTAGGGGATGAGGACCAGGAGGGCAAAGGTGAAGCCGATTTCGACGATGCGCAGGGTGATGCGCGCCCAGCTGCGGGAGGCGGCCGGCATCCAGACGGCCTGAGCGACGGTGGGCTTGTGCAGCCAGAAGAAGTCGAAGAGGGCGCGCAGGTCGGGAACGGCGAGGAAGAGGCAGCCGAGGAGCAGGTTGGCGGCGAAGAGCTTGACGGGTACATCGAAAAACAGGTTATAGAGGAGGACGTTGGTGATGACGAAGGCCGAGATGAGCGCGCCGAGCAGAGCGGTGCGGCGGAAAAGGAGAAGGACGCCTCCGATGACCTCGGCGAGGCCGCAGACGATTTCGTAGGCCGGATGAAGGCCGATGAGCGCCCAGAGCATGGTCATGGGGGACATGTTGCCGACTGGCTCGTTGAGGATGCCGATGGAGATGGGCGCCATCTGCATGGGGAAGACTTTGGAGAAGCCGTAGATGAGCATGAATCCGCCGCAGGTGAGGCGGACGAGGAAGCGCAGCCACGCGTTGAGGGTGGCGTATTCGGTGCGTCGGTTGCCGCGGAGCGCGGCGACGAGGGACCAGAGCAGGCCGCCGGCGAGGGCGACGGCGACGTAGAGGCCGGCCTCGATCCAGTTGAGCGCACTGTCGCCGGAGCCGGTGGGTTGCCACGCCGCGGCGAGACCGGTGAGGTGGAAGACGTGCCGGCCGATCCAGAGCGAGGCGTGATCGGGAGGCCATTGCAGGGCGTTGTTGATCCATCCGCCGACGACGGGAAAGAGATCGAAGAGGTTGCCGTTGCGGCTGATGAAGACGAAGAAGGCGAAATAGAGGAAGGCGATCCGGAAGGCCACGCGGGTGAGGGGCGTCCAGGCGGAGTGTTGCAGGGCGGGAGCGATGGCGGGAGCGATGGCTTCAGTGGTCACAAGCGCCTCGTTCGGTGAGATCGGGGAAGACTTTCATTTTGCGGGAGGGCTGGGCAGGGGTCAACTTTGGCGGAGGCGGCGGGGGGGAGGGCAAAGGCAAATGCAACGGCAACTGCAACGGCAAACGCAACGGCAAACGCAACGGCAAGTGCAACGGCAAATGCGAGGTCCTTCGTCGCTTCGCTCCTCTGGATGACAACGAGATGCAAAAGCAACGGCAAGAGCAACGGCAACAGCAACGGCAAGTGCAATAGCAAACGCAACAGCAAACGCAACGGCAAATGCAACGGCAAATGCAACGGCAAATGCAACGGCAAACGCGAGGTCCTTCGTCGCTTCGCTCCTCTGGATGACAACGAGAAGCAAGAGCAAAAGCAACGGCAAAAGCAACGGCAACTGCAACGGCAAAGGCAAACGCAACGGCAAACGCAACGGCAAAAGCAACGGCAAATGCAAATGCAAATGCAAATGCAAATGCAAATGCAACGGCAACGGCAACGGCAACGGCAACGGCGAGGTCCTTCGCTGCGCTCGGGATGACACTTTGTTGGGGGGCCCGGCTGGGCCTGGGATGCGACGTCGTCAGCGGTGGCTGGGCCACCATTGCTGGACCATGAGGATGACGGAGAGGATGCTGACGACGATGGCGGTGACCCAGGCGACTCCGTTGAGCCAGTGAGAATTGATGTGCTCGCCCATGAGGTCTTTGCGGTTGATGAGCAGGAGCATGAGCACGATGACGACGGGCAGCAGGATTCCGTTGAGCGCCTGGGAGTCGATATACCACTGGATGAGGCGGGCGTTGGGGATGAGCATGACGGCGATGCCGCCGCCCGCGATGAGCAGGGTATAGAGGCCGTAAAAGAAGGGCGCTTCGCGGAAGCGGCGATCGACGCCGGACTCGACACCGAGGCCTTCGCAGACGACGTAGGCGGTGGAGAGCGGGAGCACGGAGGCGGCGAAGAATCCCGCATTGAAGAGGCCGAAAGCAAAAAGGACGAAGGCGTATTGGCCGGCGAGGGGCTTCATGGCTTCGGCGGCGGAGGAGGCGTCCTGTATTGAGGTGATGCCGTGGACCCAGAGGGTGGCGGCGCAGGCGACGATGATGAACCAGGCGACGACGTCGGTGAAGATGGAGCCGACGATGACGTCGATGCGGGAGCCTGCGTAGGATTTGGCGGTGACTCCCTTTTCGACGATGGAGGACTGGAGATAGAACTGCATCCAGGGAGCGATGGTGGTGCCGATGACGGCGACGACGGCGAAGACGTAGTCCTTATTGCGCAGGACGGACATGGCGGGCAGGTGGACGGTGGAGGCGAGCGCGGTGTGCCAGCCGGGGTGGGCGAGGACGCCGGCGATGATGTAGGCGAAGTAGACCATGGAGGCGACGAGGAAGATTTTCTCGACGCTTTTGTAATCGCCGCGGACGGCGAGGAGCCAGACGAGCGCGCTGCAGATGGGGATGGAAACGAATTTGGAGACGTGAAAAAGCTGGAGGCTGCCGGCGATGCCGGTGAATTCGCCGATGATGTTGCCGAAGTTCACCACGACCAGCAGGAACATGATGATGATGGTGAGGCGGAGGCCGAATTCCTCGCGGATGAGATCGCTGAGGCCCTTGCCGGTGACGGCGCCCATGCGGGAACACATTTCCTGGACGACGATGAGGGCGAGGGTGACGGGGATCATGGTCCAGAGCAGGGCGTAGCCGAACTGCGCGCCGGCCTGGGAGTAGGTGATGATGCCGTTGGGGTCGTTGTCGACGTTCGCTGTGATGAAGCCCGGGCCGAGGACGGCGAGGAAGAGCAGAATCCGGGTTCTCCAGCGTTTGAGCATGACGGCGCGATCCAAATTGCGGGTTGCCGAGCCGCGGGCCCGGAGGAGGAGGAGAGAGAGCGAAACCTCAGTGTAGGTGAGGAGGGGTTGTTTCGTCCCGCGGCGCGTAGGCTTTTCGCAGGCGGGGGCGCAAGGGCATGGGGCAACGGCTTTCTGTAGACTGAAAACCAGCATGATCTCTGGCCGTTTTCGCCCCTTCTGGTCTCTTCGGCGCCGTATTGCGCTGCCACTTTTGGGAGTCTGCATTGCCGGATGTCTCGCGTCCGGCGCACACGCGCAGGGAACGCGCCTGTGGACGGAGTCGGGCTTCGAGAGCCTGGAGCGCGGCACGCCGAACGGCGTGGCGATCACCAGCGACGGGCATCTGGCGCCGGGCCCGCAGAGCCAGGCGGTGCTGACTACGCCGTCGACATATGTATGGGCGGTGGCGACGGATCGCGCAGGGAATGCGTACCTGGCGACGGGCACGCCGGCGACGGTGGAGCGGGTGAGCGCGGACGGCCAATCGACCACGCTGTTTACCAGCCACGACATGAGCGTGCAGACGGTGCGGGTGGGGCCGGATGGCTCGGTCTACGCGGCGCTGCTGCCGTCGGGCAAGGTGTACAAACTCGATCCGCATGAGGAGAACAAGACGGAAGAGAGCGCGACGCTGGTCTTCGATCCGGCAACGGTGGCGGAGAAGCCGAAGTACGTGTGGGATCTGGCGTTCGACGCGAAGGGCGCTCTGTATATCGCGACGGGCGCGCCGGCGGCGGTGTATCGCGTGACGGGCGGGGGGAAGCCGGCACTGTTTTTCAGGAGCGACGAGGAGCACATTCGCTCGCTGGCCTTTGATGGCGCGGGGAATTTGATTGCGGGGTCGGACGGGACGGGGCTGATCTACCGGATCGATGCCGCAGGCAAGGCTTACGTGCTGTACGACTCGCCGAAGAAGGAGATCACGTCGGTGGTGGTGGCTCCGGATGGGAGCATTTACGCCGCGGGCGTGGGGGAAAAGGGACGGAGCACGCTGCCGCCGCTGGTGGTGACGGGACAAGCAACGGTGACGGCGACGATTACGATTGTCGCGCCGGGATCGGTGCAGGCGTTCAACGGAAACACGCTGATCCCGGAGGGGTCGGAGGTGTACGAGATTCCGAAGGGCGACGGGCCGCCGCGGAAGATCTGGTCGGGACACGACGATATTGTGTATGCGCTGACGTGGACGCCGGAGGGCGTGCTGGCGGCGACCGGGAATCGGGGGCGGATCTACAGGATTCATGACGACGGGACCTATGCGGACATCGCGCACCTGGAGGCTTCGCAGGTGACGGGGTTCGCGGATTCGCCCAAAGGAATTTATGTGAGCACGGCGAATGCCGGGAAGCTGTTTCTGCTGAGCCACGGAGAAGCGCCGGAAGGCACTTACACGAGCGAGGTGTTTGACGCCGGGGTGTTTGCGCAGTGGGGGCGGGCGGAAGTGGAAGCGGAGACGGCCGGGATCGCGATGTATGCGCGGGCGGGGAACATCGACAATCCGGAGCGGGCGTGGGGGGACTGGAAGGCGTTCACGCCGAATGCGGGCGCGCTTGGGATTGCGTCGTCGCGCTTCATGCAGTGGAAAGTGGTGGAGCATCCTGGGAGCGCAGTGGGCGCGGTGGGCATCGATTATCTGCCGGTGAATTTACCGCCGGAGGTCGATGAGATTGTGGTGGCTCCGGGGACGCGGGCGACGAGCCAGCCGCAACCGGCGGGGCAGCCGCAATCGGTGACGATCAATTTTCCGTCGCAGCAGAATTCGGGAATCAGCTTTGGGCAATCGGAGCCGGGGAAGGAGCCGCTGGCGGCCGTGAAGGAACGCACGGCGGTGACGGTGCGGTGGGCGGCGCATGACGAGAACGGGGACGACCTGGTGTTCTCGCTGTTCTATCGCGGGGAAGGCGAGCGGAACTGGCAACTGCTGAAGGAGCATGTGCGGGAGCGGTTTTATTCGTTCGATTCGGCGCTGCTGCCTGATGGGCATTACCGAATCAAGGTGGTGGCCAGCGATGCGCCTTCGCACAATCCCGGCGAGGGACTGGCGGGGGAGCGGATCAGCGACGATTTCCTGATCGACACGACGCCGCCGGAGGTGACAGGGCTGACGGCGCAGATGGAGGGCGGGAAGATTCACGCTTCGCTGACGGCGACCGATGCGACGTCGCCGGTGGCGCGGGCGGAGTATTCGATCGATGCGGGGCGGTGGCAATATGTGGAGCCGGTGGGGAGAATCGCGGATTCGCTGACGGAGCGATTTGATTTTGAAGCGCCGCTGCCGGCGGCGCGGCCGGGGGCCGAGGCTCCGCTGGATGCGCGTGAGCATGTGATTGCGATTCGGGTTTTTGATCGGGAAGACAATGCGGTGACGGTGAAGGCGGTTGTTAAGGGAAGCTAGGGCTGCGTCGCTGAAGTTTTTTGCATTGATGGGAGGGAATGCAGGTCCGTTCGACTCGCGCCTGGACTGGTGTTGCGCCCAGGTGCGGGCGCAACGTAGGCGGATGCTTCGCTCAGGATGAGAGCTTGTTGGTGGTGCGAACTTGAGGGACGG
Organism: Acidobacteriaceae bacterium; assembly: GCA_036267295.1. Lineage (GTDB taxonomy): Bacteria > Acidobacteriota > Terriglobia > Terriglobales > Acidobacteriaceae > Palsa-343. The sequence continues at coordinate 49,085 of DATAWI010000036.1, forward strand.
GATACCAGAGAAGCGGTCAGCGTAGAAGCGGCCAGCGGGGGAACGGTTAGCGTCGATGCGGTTTGAACTTTTTATTGCCTCGCGGTATTTGCGGGCGAAACGCCGCCAGGCGGTGATTGGGATCATCACGTGGATCTCGATTGCGGGCGTTGCCGTGGGCGTGGCGTCGCTGATTCTGGCGCTGGCCATCACCAACGGGATGCGGCGCGATCTACAGGACCGGCTGCTGAGCTCGACGGCGCACGTGGACCTGATGCGGACGATGAGCGACGGCATGCGGGACTGGCGTCCGCTGCTGGCGCGGCTGGAAAAACTGCCGCATGTGGTGGCGGCGGCGCCGGGGCTGTACGAGCCGGTGCTGATCTCGCGAGGCGCGCGGGCCGGCGGCGCTTATCTGAAGGGGATTATTCCGCAGGACGAGCGCAAGGTGTCGGATATGCTGTCGCAGGTGACGGCGGGCAGCGCGGCTGCGCTGAGCCGGACGGGAAACGCGCAGGACGAAGCCGGGGAGCCGACGCCGCCGATCGTGATCGGGAGCGACCTGGCGGCATCCGTGGGAGCGAGCGTTGGCGACACGGTGATGGTGACCAGCCCGCAGGCGGATTTGACGCCGTATGGATTGATTCCGAAATATCAGCGATTCCAGGTGGCGGGGATTTTTCACTCCGGTTTCTATCAATACGATTCGGGATTCGGCTTCGTGCGGCTGAAGGATGCGCAGTCGCTGTTTGGCGAGCCGGATTTGATTTCCATCATTTCGTTTCGGGTGGACGATCTGTATCACGCGGACAAGATCGGCGATGAGATTGAGAAGGCCGCGGGGCCGGGGTTTGCAGCGACGAACTGGATGGAGCAGAACCGGGAGTTGTTCCGAGCGCTGAAGCTGGAGCAGATTGTGACGTTCATCGTGATCGGGCTGATCGTGTGCGTGGCGGCGCTGAACATTCTGATCGCACTGACCATGATGGTGATGGAGAAGACCAAAGACATTGCGGTGCTGCTGTCGATGGGAGTGCAGCCGGGGCAGATTCGGAGGATTTTTCTGCTGCAGGGGCTGCTGATCAGCGTGATCGGCACGGCGATTGGGCTGGTGCTGGGATACACGCTGGCGTGGGCGGGGGCGCACTACCGCTTCATTCATTTATCCGCCGATGTATATTCGCTGGACTATCTGCCGTTCGCGCCGCGCATCCTACATGGCGTGCTGGTGACGGTGCTGTCGCTGGGGGTATCGCTGCTGGCGACGCTGTACCCGTCGAGTTCCGCGGCGCGCGTGCTGCCGGCCGAGGCGCTGCGGTACGAATAGAGCCGCGCGGCGCAATACCGGAAGGGGATTTCCCGAAAGAATGACCTGGAAGAGTGCGATCGTTGGCCTGGGACTGCTGTTGGCTGCTCCCCTTTGCTTCCCCTACTCGTTTCTGACGCATGAGACGCTGATCGACATCGCGTGGGACGCGTCGATCAAGCCGGTGCTGCTGAACCGGTATCCCAACGCGACGCCGCTGGAACTGCGCGAGGCGCGCGCCTATGCCTATGGCGGGTCGACGATTCAGGACGCGGGGTATTATCCGTCGGGGCATGCGCTGTTCAGCGACCTGGCGCATTATGTGCGGACCGGCGACTTTATCACCAACCTGATTCACGAGTCGCACAACATCGACGAGCTGGCTTTTTCGCTGGGGGCGCTGTCGCATTACGTGGGCGACACGGTGGGGCACCGGTACGCGGTGAACATCTCGGTGCCGCAGGAATTTCAGGGGCTGGCCGACAAATACGGGCCGGTGGTGACGTATGAAGAGGGTCCGCATCAGCATGTGCGGACGGAGTTCGCCTTCGACATCGACCAACTGAGCCATGCGCGGTTCGCGCCGTCGGGGTATCTGCGGCACGTGGGATTCAGGGTGCCGGAGGCGCTGATGAACCGGGCGTTCTACGACACGTACGGCATCACGCTGCACAGCGTCATCGGGGACGAATTTGCGGCGTTTCATTCGTACGAATGGTCGGTGCGGACGCTGCTGCCGCGGGTGGGGTATGCCGAAGTGCTGCTGCATCGCAGGGGATTTCCGGCGGACGGTGACAATGCGGCGTTCCAGGAATATGCGGACAAGCTGAAGAGCACGGATGCCGCGAGCCACTGGGAGGCGTATCGGAAGCACAAGCCGAGCTTCCTGACGCGGGTGTTTGCGGTGTTGATCGTGATCCTGCCGAAATTTGGAGCGCTTTCGGATTTATCGATCCGGGGTCCAAAGGAGGACACGGAGCAGGACTATGTGGAAAGCGTGAACCGCGCCGATGCGGAATATGCGGAGCTGCTGAACAAGCTGGAGAACATCGGGAAGAACGAATTCGCAGTGCCGGATCTGGATCTCGATACCGGCTATGCGACGAAGCCGGGGACGTATCGGCTGACGGACCGGACGTATGCGCAACTGATCGCTCGCGTGACTTCCGACAATGCGATGCCGCCGCTGGGATTGCGGCAGAACATTCTTGCGTTCTATGGGGATCCCAACGCGCCGATCGAGACAAAGCGGCACCCGCGGCAGTGGAAAAAGGTGCAGGCGGAACTGGCGATTCTGCGGCAACTGCCGGCTACGCGGATTCCGAACGCCAAGTAACGGCGGGGGGCGCGCTGCGGCGGTGCTGTAGGCTGCGCAGCGTGTATTCTGCACATACAACATGCAGCGCATTATCACCGCGATTATTCTGGTTCCCGTTGTCCTGCTGCTGGTGTTTTATTCGCCGACGCAGCCGTTGCCGATCATGGGAGCGATCTTCGTGGTGTCGGTGCTGGCGATGTGGGAATACCTGGGGCTGGCCGATGCGATGGGGGCGAAGACGCCGCGGGTGACGGTGCTGATTGCGCTGGCGCTGCTGCTGGCGACGATCTTCCGGCGATCGGATTTGCTGGAGCCGGTGTTGGGTGCGGTTTCGCTGGCGTTGCTGGTGGTCTGCTTGTTCCGGTCGCCGGTGAACCGGGTGCTGCCGGATACCGCGTATTCGATCCTCGGGCTGATCTATATCGGATTGCCGATGGGCATGCTCTATTTGCTGAGCACGCGGGATAACGGGCCTTCTCTGCTGATGTTTCTGTTTCTGGTGGTATGGAGCGGCGATATCGCGGCGCTGTATGTGGGGCGTGCGTTTGGGCGGCGGAAGTTGGCGCCGCAACTGAGCCCGAACAAGACGTGGGAAGGCAGCGTGGCGTCGGTGGTGGGCAGCGTGCTGGTGACGCTGCTGCTGATCTGGATCGCGGGGGCACTCGCGGAGCGCAGCGTGAACGCGCTGTCGTATCCGGGGAGCGTTTGGCGGTGGCTTGGGCTGGCGGTGCTGCTGAACGTGGCGGCGCAGGCGGGCGATCTGGTGGAGTCGGCGATCAAGCGGGGGGCGGGGGTCAAGGACTCGGGGCATCTGCTGCCGGGACACGGGGGCATGCTGGACCGCGTGGATGCGCTGCTGCTGGCGGCGCCGGTGCTGTGGTACGCGCAGTTGATCCAGCAGTCATTCTGACGGTAAACCTATGATCGCAAAGGAATTGCAACGGTGAAGCAGGTCGCCATACTGGGATCGACCGGCTCCATTGGGCAGAGCGCTCTGAGCATTGTGGAGAGCTATCCGGAGCGGTTTGCGGTCGCGTCGCTGGCGGCGGGGCGCAACGTCGATCTGGCATTTGCGCAGTGCGAGCGATGGCGTCCGCGGGTGGTTTCGATGGCCACGGAGGAACTTGCGGGGGCGTTGCGGGGGCGGTTGCGGGCCGCGGACATTACGGACATTGAGGTGGTTTGGGGGACGGACGGCACGGTGCGGGTGGCCACGCTGCCGGAGGCGGATTTCGTCGTTTCAGCGATTGTGGGCGTGGCGGGACTGGAAGCGACCTATGCCGCGGTGCAGGCCGGCAAGACGGTGGGACTGGCGAACAAGGAAGCGATGGTGGCGGCCGGGGAGATATTGACGGCGGCGGCGCGGGCAAAGAATGTGGCGCTGCTCCCCATCGACTCCGAACACAACGCGATTCACCAGTGCATGCGCGCCGGGCAACGGAGCGAGGTACGGCAGATCTGGCTGACGGCCTCGGGGGGACCTTTCCGCACGCTGCCCATGGAGGAATTTGCGAAGATCACGGTGGAGCAGGCGCTGCGGCATCCGACATGGGTGATGGGGCGGCGGATCACGGTGGATTCGGCGACGCTGCTGAACAAGGGGCTGGAGATCATTGAGGCTTGCCGCCTGTTCGATTTGCCGCCGTCGGCGGTGAAGGTGACGGTGCATCCGCAGTCGACGGTGCACTCGCTGGTGGAGTATGTGGATGGCAGCCTGCTGGCGCAGATTTCGGTGACGGATATGCGGCTGCCGATCCTGTATGCGCTGAGCTACCCGGAACGGGTGGAGTCGGAACTGCGATTCGACATGGGGGCGCTTGAGGATCTGCACTTCGAGCCGCCTGATTTTGCGCGGTTTCCGTGCCTGCGGCTGGCGTACGAGGCGGCGGAAATTGGGGGATCGCATGCCATTGCGCTGAACGCGGCGGACGAGGTGGCGGTGGCGGCATTCCTCGAAAGGAGCATCCCGTTTATGGGCATTCCCGCTACAATAGAACGAGTACTCGAGACAACCCCCGAGACTCATCCGGCGACCATAGAAGAGGTGCTCGCCGTCGATCGTCAGGCCCGCGAACGGTCGCGGGAGATCCTGGCTCGACGCGCGGTGCCTGGCCGCTGTTGATTCCGGTCTTCTCGATCTGCGTGGGTGCCTGACCTTTCACTATGTCCCTTGCCGTGATTTCGATCGTGTCGTTTTTTCTGGTGCTCAGCGTAATGGTGCTGGTGCACGAACTGGGTCACTTTATTGTGGCCAAGGCCTGCGGCGTGCGAGTGGAGACCTTTTCGCTGGGATTTCCGCCACGGCTGTTCGGGGTGAAGATTGGGGAGACCGACTACTGCATTGGCGCGCTGCCGATCGGCGGCTACGTGAAGATGAGCGGGGAGACGCCGGGAGCGGAGACTACGGGCGATCCAGGAGAATTCAGCTCCCATCCGCGATGGCAGCGGATGCTGATTGCGGTGGCCGGGCCGGTATCCAATTTCATTCTGGCCTTTGTGCTGATGGCCGGGTATTACATGATGCACAACGAAGTTCCGGTGTTTCTGTATGCGCCGGCGGTGCTGGACGTGGTGCCCCCGGGATCGCCGGCGGGCCGGGCGGGGCTGGAGAGCGGCGACAAGATTGTGCGCATCGACAAGGACCAGAACCCGACGTGGGCGATGGTGACCGAGCGCGCGGGGCTGGACGCGAATTCGACGGTGCCGATCACGGTGGAGCGGACGGTGAATGGCCAGAAGAAGGAATTCACGACGGAGTTGTATCTTTCCGATCCGAGCAAGGGCGAAGATTTCGACATTGAGTCGCTGGGGCTGATTCCGCGGGAACAGGATGGCCCGCTGATGGTGGAAGACGTGGTGGGCGGGGGACCGGCAGCGAAGGCGGGCCTGCGCTCCGGCGACGGGATCGTTTCGATCAACGGACAGATGGTGCACAACGTGGCCTCGATTATTGCCGTGCTGAGCGGCGGAGGGAGCAAGCCGGCGACGCTGGTGGTGGCGCGCGGCGGGCAGGAGTTTACAGTTGCGGCGCAACCCATCTGGGACCTGAGCGGCGAAACGCCGGGGTATCGGCTGATGTTCAACGCCAAAGGGCCGCCGTTCCGGGTGGAGCAGTCGCCGCTGCCGAAGGCGATCCGCAAATCAGTGAACGACAATCTTCGCAACTCCAGCCTGATTCTGGATATTCTGGGGCGGCTGTTTTCGCACCACGGGGCGGTGATCCAGCAACTGAACGGGCCGATTGGGATTGCCCGGGCGACCGGGGAGGCGGCCGAGGCGCGCGGATGGGAGCCGCTGGTTGGGCTGTCGGCGCTGATCAGCCTGAACCTGGGGATCATGAACCTGTTGCCGATTCCGATTCTGGATGGCGGGATGATTCTGCTGCTGGCGATCGAAGGCGTGCTGCGGCGCGATTTGAAACAGGAGTTCAAGGAGCGCGTGTACCAGGTGGCATTTGTGATGCTGATCCTGATCTTTGCGTTCGTGATGGTGAACGACGTTTCGAAGCTGAATCTATTTTCGAAGCTGCGACCGTAGCGGCGCAGTTTCGCCGATGGCACGCGGGTCAGCGAGCCAGGTCCGGCGGCTGATAACCAAACTCATTTTCGACGGCGGAAGCGACGGCGAGGACCAATTCGTCGTCCCAGGGGCGTCCGGCGATTTGGACGCCGATGGCCAGGCCCTCGGGCGAACGGCTGACGGGGACGACCGCGGCGGGTCCGCCCAGTAAATTGAACCATTGCGTGTAGCGCATGGCGTCGAGATACGAGACGTCGATGCCCTCGACTGGCCAGCTTCGCTCGAAGGGGCGGAAGGCGGGGATGGAGCAGACCGGGCAGAGCAGGATGGGGAAGGCGCGCATTTCGTCGAGCAGGCGGCTGCGGACTTTGTCGGACTCGACCCAGGCTTCGAGCAGGGAATCGGCGGTGAGGGGAACCTCGGCGCGGGCGATGGTGAGGAAGTCGCGGAAGGTGGGGCTCAGTTCCTGTTCGCGTCCGCGGATGGTGGGCGCGTAGAGCATGGCGCCGCACTGGACAAAGAAGGTCGACCAGAGCTTGCGGGCGTCTTCGAGCGCCTGTGGGCGGAAGGGCTGGACGCGGAAGCCCTGGCGCTCGAGCGCGGCCGCGGCGGAGCAAACGGCAGCGCGGGTTTCCGGCGTGACGGGGATGAGGCCGTCGTCTTCAAACCAACCGATGGGGAACTGCTTGGCTTGTTCGAGCGAGACGGGGCGGTGCGGGACGGGAGCGCTGGAGGCGTCGGTGGGATCGGGGCCGGAGAGTGCGGAAAACATCAGAGCGATGTCGGCGATGGTGCGTGCCATGGGGCCGATGGCTCCGAGAAAGGTGAAGGGGCCGAGGCAGGGGGGAAGATGGCCGGCGGCGGGGATGCGTCCCGCAGTGGGCTTGAGCGCGCAGATGCCGGTGAAGTGGGCGGGCTCGCGGACGGAGCCGCCGCTGTCGCTGCCGAGGCCGGCGGCAGACATGCCGGAAGCGATGGCGGCCGCTTCGCCGCCGCTCGATCCGCCGGCGGTGTAATCGAGATTCCAGGGATTGCGCGTGCTGCCATGCAGAAGGTTCTCCGTCTCGTAGGCCATGAGGAACTCGGGGCAGTTGGTGGTGCCGAGGAGGACGGCGCCGGCGGCGAGAAGGCGATCGACGACGAGGGCGTTGCGGTCGGGGACTTGGCCGCGATTGAGGACGCTGCCGATTTCGCAGCGGTGGCCGGCGACGGAGATGGACGATTTGACGGTGACAGGGAGGCCGGCGAGGGGGCCGGTGTGCGGACGGCGGGCCTGGGCGCGGACGCGTTCGGCGTCGAAGTCGGTGAGCGCGTTGAGGCGGGGATTGAGGCGGCGAATTTGCGCGATGTGCTCGTCGGCAAGTTCGATGGGCGTGATGTCGCGGCGACGCAGGAGCGCAAGCTGTTCGGTGGCGGGCAGGAGGGTGACGGACGGGTGAGCGAAAGACATGAGGGCAGCGAAGGCCGATTATAATTCGGGCAAAGTGCAGACTGAATTTCCCGCACCGCCTTCTTCGCTGGAGCCCGACTGGAACGAGCTTGCGGGGCAGGCGTCCGACAGCCATTACAGCCAGATTCCGCGCATGGAACGCGCGCGCGGCGCTCGGTTTCTCGTCACGGGCGCAGGCGGATTTATTGGCGCGGAGATGGTGCGCGGGTTTGCGGCGTCGGGCGCAGAGAAGATTGTCCTTCTCGATCTTTGCGAGCAGCATTCGTTCGATATGTACCGGGAGCTGACGGCGGCCGGGCACGGTGAGCGGTGTGTGCCGGTGCTGGGCAGTGTGTGCGATCGGGCGTTGCTGGCGGAGGTGTTTGCGGAACATCGGCCGGAGATTGTGCTGCATGCGGCTGCGCTCAAGCATGTGGCGCTGATGGAGCGGAATCCGCTGGCCGCCGTCGCTACGAACGCGCTGGGGACATGGCGCGTGGCGCAGGCGGCGGAAGAGCATGGGGCGCGCCAGGTAGTGCTGGTTTCGACGGACAAGGCGGCGGCGCCCCGGAGCATCATGGGGGCTTCGAAGCGGATTGCCGAGCTGGTGATGCTGGCGCCCTCGGCGATGAGGAAACCGGCGGTGCGGCTGGTGAATGTGCTGGGATCGCCGGGCAGCGTGGGACCGCTGTTTGCGGAACAGATTGCGCGCGGGGGACCGGTGACGGTGACGCATCCTGAAGCCAGACGGTACTTTTTCACGCTCGGGAAGACGGCGCATGTGCTGGGCTCGGCGGTCGCTGAGGGGCTGGATGGGCTGCTGGTGCCGGTTCCGGGAGAGGCGATGCGGATTGCGGAGCTGGCGCAGCGGATGATTGGGGCGAGCGGATCTTCCGCGAAGATTGTGTTCACGGAACTGCGTCCTGGAGAGAAGGTCGATGAGGCGCTCGTCGGTCTGGGGGAGGAACTGGGTGAGTATGCTTCGCCGCTGCTGCGGCGGGTGACGAGTCCGCCGGTTGCGGGGCTGGAAGCGCGGCTTGAGGCGCTGGATGCGGCAGTGGCTGCGCGCGATGTGGCTGCTGTGTTGCGGGTGGTGATTGAGTTGGCGCCGGACTATGAGCCGAGCGAGGTGGTGCTGGATCCTGCGGCGGAGTGGGCCTGCGAGCCGCTATGAAGCGGCGGATTGCGGTCGTCACCAGCTCGCGCGCGGATTACAGCCATCTTTACTGGCCGCTGAAGATGCTGGCGGAGCATCCCGCTGTGGACTTGCAGCTGATCGTAATGGCGTCTCATCTGTCGCCGGGGTTTGGCGCGACGGTGAGGGAGATTGAAAAGGACGGCTTTGCGATCGCGGCGCGGATCGAGTGCCTGCTGAGCTCGGACTCCGATGTGGGGATGGCGAAGAGCATCGGGGTGGCCGTGCTGTCGCTGGCGGATGTGCTGGGCGCGATGCGGCCGGATTTGCTGCTGCTGATTGCGGATCGCTACGAAATGCTGGCGCCGGCGGCGGTGGCGCTGTCGCTGCGGATTCCGATCGCGCACATCGAGGGCGGAGAGATCAGCGAGGGCGCGATTGACGATGCGGTGCGGAATGCGCTGACCAAGATGAGCCATCTGCATTTCACGTCGACGGAGGGAGCGCGGGCGCGGGTGATGGCGATGGGCGAGGAGGCGTGGCGGGTGCATCGTGCGGGAGCGCCGTCGCTCGATCATCTGCGGCGGAGCCGGTTGCTGACGCGGGAAGAAGTGGAAGCGCGGTGCGATGTCGACCTGAGCCTGCCGGCGTTGTTGATTGCGTATCACCCGGTGACGCTGGAGCGAGACACGACGGTGGAGGCCGGGGCGCTGTTTGCGGCGCTGGAGCGGGTTGCGGAGCAGGGGGATGCGCAGTTGCTGTTCTGCTATCCCAATGCGGATGCGGGGAGTTTGTCGCTGATCGAGCGGACGCGCGATTTTCTGGCGCGGCATCCTCGGGGAAAGCTTTTCGTCAATCTGGATGCAGTGACGTATTGGAGTCTGCTGCGGTGCGTGGAGGCGATGATCGGCAACTCGTCGAGCGGGATTATGGAGACGGCGTCGATTGCGCTGCCCACGGTGAACGTGGGGATGCGGCAGAAGGGGCGGGAGCGGGCGCGGAATTTGCTGGACGCGGAGCCGGAGGCCGCGGCGATTGTGGCGCGGATTGCGGAGGCGCGGAGTGCGCCGTTCGGAGCGTCGCTGGCGGGGATGACGAATCCTTACGGCGATGGGCAGGCCGCGGAGCGGATTGTCGAGGTGCTGACGACGACGCCGCTGGGCGCGGAACTGCTGATCAAGCGGGCGATGGCGCTGCCATGATGCGGATTGAGATTCCCCTGTCGGCGCCGGATGTGGGCGAGGCCGAGATTGCGGCGGTGGTGGCGGTGCTGCGCGGCTCGCGGCTGAGCCTGGGGCCGAAGATGGTGGAGTTCGAGCAGGCTGTGGCAGACTACGCGGGCGTGCCGCATGGGGTCGCGGTGAGCTCCGGGACGGCGGGACTGCATCTGGCGCTGCTGGCGTTGGGCGTGGGGCCGGGCGATGAGGTGATTGTTCCGTCGTTCACATTTATTGCGGTGGCGAATGCGGTGCGGTATGTCGGGGCGCGGCCGGTATTCGCGGATATCGATGCGGCGTCGCTGAACGTTGCGCCGGGAAGCGTGGAGGCGGCGATTACGCCGAGGACGCGCGCGATGATTGCGGTCCACACGTTTGGGCGGCCTGCGGAGATGGACGCGCTGCTGGAACTGGCGGCGCGGCACAAGCTGCGGGTGATTGAAGACGCGTGCGAGGCAGTGGGGGCGGAGATTGGCGGGCAGCGGGTGGGATCGTTCGGGGATGCGGGGGTGTTCGCGTTTTATCCCAACAAGCAGATCACGACGGGCGAGGGCGGGGTGGTGGTAACGCGAGATACGGGGGCGGCGGCGCGGATGCGCGCCTTACGTAACCATGGCCGTTACGAATCGCAGCAGGCCGAAGCGTCGTGGCTGGATTGCGCGGAGCTGGGTTATAACTATCGGCTTTCAGAGATGCAATGCGCGCTGGGGCTGGCGCAACTGGGGCGGATTGAGGAGATTCTGACGCGGCGCGCGGCGGTGGCGCGGCGCTACGGCGAGATGCTGGGCGGCCATTCGGAACTGCGGCTGCCGGCGATGGATGTTCCTGGGCAGCGGCTGAGCTGGTTTGTGTACGTGGTGCGCCTGGGGGAGCGATTCACGCGGGCGGATCGTGATCGGGTAGTGCGCGCGCTGGCGAAGGCGGGGATCGCGACGGGGCGGTATTTTGCGCCGATTCATGAGCAGCCGGCGTATGCGGCGTGGCGCGAGGCGCGTTGGCTGCCGGTGACCGACGCGGTGGCGGGGCGGACGCTGGCGCTGCCGTTTTTCAATGGCATCAGCGAGGAGCAGATGGGGCGGGTGTGCGCTGCGCTGGAAGCGGCTATCAAGGCGCAAGGGTAGCCGCGCCGAGGCGCGAGGGTAGCCGCGCCCCGGGGCGTGGACCGCCGAGGGGGCGAGGCAGCGCCGGTCATGGAAAATTTGCGGACGGATGCTACGATGTGCCATGTCCCCAAGCCGGAAAACCGGGACCCGGCCGCGCGTGAAAGCCTTCAAGGGCAAGCCGCTTCCCGCGCCGGATCAACCTCGCGATCTGGTGATTCTGACCGGACTCTCCGGTTCCGGCAAAGCCTCGGCGCTGAAGGCGTTTGAGGACCTGGGGTTCTACGCGGTCGACAACATGCCGGTGGCGCTGATGCCGCCGTTTGCGGAACTGGTGGCGCACTCGCGGGACATTCGCCGGGCGGCGCTGGTGGTGGACGTGCGCGAGGGGCAAAGTCTGGAGCAGTTTCCGGCAATCCTGGGCGAGATTCGGCGGACGCTGCCGACGACGGTGGTGTATCTGGAGGCTTCGAAGGCGGCGCTGCTGGCGCGGTTCTCGGAGACGCGGCGGCCGCATCCGCTGGGGCGGCAGGAGCGCGTGGCGCGGGCGATTCAGGAGGAGCGCCGGGTGCTGGAGCCGATCCGCCAGGTGGCGGACGAAGTGATCGACACGACGAAGTTCAACGTGCACGAGCTGCGGGCGTACATCCAGAGCAAGTTCGTGCGCGAGGGCGACGGCAAGAGCCTCATTATTGCGTCGGCCAGTTTCGGATACAAGCGGGGGGTTCCGCTGGATGCGGACCTGGTGTTTGACGTGCGGTTTCTGCCCAATCCTCACTTTGTGCCGGCGTTTCGCAATCTGACGGGCAAGGATGCGAAGGTGCAGGAGTACATTCTCGGCTTTCCGCAGACGCATGAGTTTCTGGACCGGGTGGAGGGGCTGCTGCTGTTTCTGCTGCCGCATTACATCGACGAAGGCAAGAGCTACCTGACGCTGGCCTTTGGGTGCACGGGCGGGCAGCATCGCTCAGTGATGATTGCCGAGGAGATTGCGCGGCGGCTGACGAAGAACGGGTATCGGCTGAAGACGGCGCACCGGGATATACCGCGGTAGGGCGGCGGAACAGGGATCAGGGATCAGGCCGCAGGCCCAGGTTAATGGGATGGCGCTGCGGTGTTGAGGGATTTGGTCCCTGCTTTTCCTCATGGGGGCGGGGGAAGTGTGCGGTTCTTCCGGTTCTGCTCCGACCTAAAATAGAGACATACCTATGGCGGACTTTACTCACCTGCATCTTCATACGGATTATTCCCTGCTGGACGGCGCCTGCGACGTAGAGAAGCTGATGCGGCGCGTGGCCAGTATCGGGCAGAAGTCGGTCGCGATGACCGATCACGGCAACATTTACGGGGCGGTGCATTTTTTCGACGCGGCGAAGAAGCACGGCGTGCAGCCGATTCTGGGGTGCGAGCTGTACGTCTGCAAGAAAGAGGATCACCGGACGGATCCGCAGGGCGATGACTACTACCATCTGCTGGTACTGGCGGAAAACGAAGAGGGCTACCGCAACCTGGTGCGGATTACGTCAGAGGCATCGCTGCACGGCTTCTACAAAAAGCCGCGGGTGAGCAAGAAGTATCTGGCGGAGCATGCGAAGGGGCTGATTGGGTTTTCCGGATGCCTGTCGGGCGAGCTATGTAAAGACCTGGTGGACGGCAAGTACGAAGCGGCGGCCCGCGCCGCAGGGCAACATCAGGACATCTTCGGGAAGGGAAATTTCTTCCTGGAGATTCAGGATCAGGGGCTGCCGCAGGAAAAGCAGATTCACGCGGATTTGTTCCGGCTGGAGAAGGAACTGGATATTCCGCTGGTGGCGACGAACGACAGCCACTATCTGTGCGACGACGATTCGCGGGCGCATGACATTTTGTTGTGCGTGCAGACGGCGACGTCGCTGAGCGATCCCAAGCGGATGAAGTTCGACGGGGATCAGTTCTGGGTAAAGACGGCGGAGGAGATGGAGCGGGTGTTTGCGCATGCGCCGCAGGTGGTGGCGCGGACGATGCAGTTCCCCGAACGGTGCCACGTGAAGCTGAGCCAGGTGGACAATCCGTTTCCGGAATTTGCGGTGCCGCCGGGACACACCATCGACAGCTATTTCGAACAGGTTTGCCGGGAGGGGCTGAGGAAGCGGCTGGACACGGCGGTGCGGCAACTGGAACTGCGCGGGGTGCGGCGCACGCCGGTGCACGAGTACGAGGCGCGGCTGAATTTCGAGATCGGGATCATCAAGCAGATGAAGTACTCGGGATACTTCCTGATCGTTTGGGACTTCATCAAGTACGCGCGGGATCATGGGATTCCGGTGGGCCCGGGGCGCGGATCGGCGACGGGATCGCTGGTGGCGTACGCGATGGAGATCACCAACATCGATCCGATGCAGAACGTGCTGCTGTTCGAGCGGTTTTTGAATCCGGAGCGCGTGACGATGCCGGATATCGACGTGGATTTCTGCCAGAACCGGCGCGGCGAGGTGATCGATTACGTCACGCGCAAGTATGGGCGCGAGCAGGTGGCGCAGATTATCACGTTCAACACGATGGCGGCGAAGGCGGCGATCAAGGACGTTGGGCGCGCGCTCGATATGCCGTATGGCGACGTGGACCGCATTGCCAAGCTGGTGCCGACGACGGTGGGGGTGACGCTGAAGCAGGCGCTGGAGGATTCGCCGGATCTGCGCAAGGCGTACGACGGGGACCAGCAGATCCGCGAGCTGATCGACACGGCGCAGAGGCTGGAGGGGCTGGTGCGGGGGGCGGGGGTGCATGCGTCGGCGGTGGTGATTGCGCCGCGTCCGCTGACCGAGCTGGTGCCGCTGAGCCGGACGAAGAACGACGAAATTGTGACCGCCTACGACATGAAGGCGGTGGAAAAAATGGGCCTGCTGAAGATGGACTTTCTGGGGCTGGCCACGCTGACGGTGATCACGGACTGCGTGAAGCTGATCGAGCAGGTGCGGGGGGAGAAGCTGGACATCGACATGGCGCCGCTGGACGATCCGGACACCATGAAGAAGGTGTTCCACACGGCGCTGACGTCGGGGGTGTTCCAGTTTGAATCGCCGGGGATGCGGGACGTTCTGCGGCGGTACAAGCCGGACACGGTGGAGGAGCTGACGGCGCTGAATGCGCTGTACCGGCCGGGACCGATGGACATGATCGACGACTTCGTGGAGCGCAAGTGGGGACGGCGCAAGGTGGAGTTCCTGCTGCCGGAGCTTGAGGGGATCCTGAAGGATTCGCTGGGCGTGATTGTGTACCAGGAGCAGGTGATGCGGATTGCCAACGTGCTGGCGAGCTACAGCCTGGGCGAGGCCGATCTGTTGCGGCGCGCGATGGGGAAGAAGAACGCGGAGGCGATGGCGGAGCAGCGCGAGCGGTTCATGAGCGGGGCGGCGGCGCTGGGGCATCCGAAGGGGGCGGTGGGGGAAATCTTCGACCAGATGGCGAAGTTTTCAGGATACGGGTTCAACAAGTCGCACTCGGCGGCGTACGCGCTGCTGGCGTACCAGACGGCGTATCTGAAGACGCATTACGCGGTGGAGTTTATGTCGGCGCTGCTGACGTCGGAAATTTCGAAGCCGGAAAACGTGGTGAAGTACATCAAGGAATGCCGCGAGATTGGGATTGCGGTGGAGCCTCCGGACGTGCGGTACAGCGATGCGGATTTTACGCCGCATGGGGAGGGGATCCGGTTCGGGCTGACGGCAATCAAGAACGTCGGACGCAATGCGATTGACTCGATTCTGGCGGCGCGGACGGAACTGGCGGCGGAGGGGAAGAGCTTTGGATCATTCCAGGAATTCTGCGAAAAGATCGATCTGCGCACGCTGAACAAGCGGGTGCTGGAGTCGCTGATCAAGGCGGGGGCGCTGGATTCCCTGGGGCGGCGGGCGCAGTTGCTGGCGGCGGTGGACAAGACGATTGAGCGGGCGGTGAAGGCGCAGCGGGATCATGCGGCGGGGCAGTCGGGGCTGTTCGGCATTTTCGACACGCCGGCGACGCGGGCGAAGGACGATGCGCTGCCCAACGTGCCGGACCTGGGCGAGACGGAACGGCTGCAGATGGAGAAGGAGGTGCTGGGCTTCTTTGTCTCCGGGCATCCGCTGGATAAATATGCGGAGAAGCTGCGCAATCTGCCCAACGCGGTGGACGTGGCGACCGCGCTGGAGATGAAGCCGGCGCCGCCGAGCGGACGGCGGGGGCAGGCGCCGGAGAACGAGATTTCGATTGCGGGGGTGATTGTCGGGCTGAAGGTCGCGAAGTCGAAGCGTTCGGGCGAGTTGTACGCGCAGGGAGCGATCGAGGACGCGACGGGAAAGATCGAGATGATTTGTTTTCCGCGGGATTACGAGCGGCTGGCCGAATCGCTGAAGATTGAAGTGCCGGTGCTGGTGCGCGGGCAACTGCGGGCGGAAGAGGATGCCGCGCCGAAGCTGGCGGTGTCGTCGATTCAGGCGCTGGAAGACGTGAAGGTGCGGCTGCCGACGAATGTGCGGATACGCATTCCGCTGGATCGGGTGAGCGAGACGACGCTGGTGGAGTTGCGGGATGTGGTGGGGGCGGCGCCGGGACCGGCGCGGCTGATGCTGAACGTGGAGCAGCGCGGGGAATACTGCGTGGTGATGGAGCCGGAAGGGCTGGCGGTGGCGGCGGATCGCGCGTTCATCGACAAGATTGAAATGCTGCTGGGGCGGGGTGTGGTGCAGGCTCTGGAATAAATAGATTTCCCGACGACATTGCGGGCGGAAGGCCGCGCCTATATTATCGGTGCCACCATGGCACTTCCGACGGCGTTGGTGAGGAGTTCTCAATCCGAGATAGACGGGTTTTCGATCAGGCAAGTTGTTGCGCTCTGCGGCGACGGAAAACTGTCCGACTCTTCCCTCTGCTCTTCCCAGCTTCGTGAGTATTTTCAAATTGCCAAAAGCGAGAATCTCGAAAGGTATCTTCAGGCGTGTCTGGAGGAATCGTTCGAAGCAAGTGGGTTTGTGCTTCAGGACATTGTGAATGAGTTTGGGCGCAGGCTTGATTATGGTGTTCAGAATGGGCTTTACCGAGGCAAAAAGAACGAGATTGGATTCGATGGCTTGTGGACGGGTACCAACGGTCGTCAGATCATCATCGAGGTCAAAACGACAGACGTTTACAACATCTCCCTCGAGACGATTGCTCAATATCGCGAGTCCTTGATGATCGCTGGCAAGATCGCGCGGGAGTCCTCGATTCTGTTAGTAATCGGACGTGAAGAGACGGGCAGTCTCGAAGCTCAGGTCCGAGGTTCAAGATTCGCGTGGATCATTCGGATTATCAGCCCAAGCGCCCTGGCTAGGCTCGTTGCGTTGAAGGAAGATAGCAAGCCTGGCACTGTTGAAAGAATCCACGATGTGCTCGTTCCCTTCGAATACACGAAACTTGATCGGCTCATTGATATCGCTTTTGCGGTTGTAGAGGACGCGACTGCAGCTTTCCAGGAGGAACAGGGGCAGGAACCAGAGGGGTCCAGTGTCGAGCAGTCTGAGGAGACCGGAAAGCATGATGTGACGCCTTCCGACGTGATCGAGAAGTTTCGGAATGCGATGGTCGAGGCGATGATCGGCAGGCTTGTACCCTTAGTGAAAAAGAGCAGGGCCTTGTATTGGAGCACGGATAAGGAAACCCGGATAGCTGTCGCCGTTTCGAAACAATACGACGAAGGGGATGATAAATATTCGTATTGGTACGGCTATCACCACGATTGGGACACATTTCTCGGCGAGGCAGTAAATGGGTTTTACGTCCTAGAGCCTGTTATTAAGTTTGCGTGAGCATTCTGAACAGGGTGGCGAGCATGAGACAGGCGCAGGCGAGGAAGTGGAAGGCGCCGAGAGTGGCAGCCAGGCGCTCATAGTCGCGGGCCAGACGGCGGAAACGGGCGGCC
>DATAWI010000037.1:0-43089 GCA_036267295.1 Acidobacteriaceae bacterium
GCGGTGACGGCTAATTCGTAAGAGTTGCTTCTTCTCAGCTTCCGACAGCGCCAAGGGCACAACACTGGGACCGGGCATCTATCCCAGGATGCACTGGATTACCTTATCCGTCAAGTTATTTCGGAAACAGGAGACTAGATACATGTTCGTTTCTCCTTGTTAGAACGGTGGTGATGCTCTGATGCGAACGTCAGAGCTTGTAAGTTGCGCAGCCAGCACTCCGCTGGTCCTGTGAGTTTCCACAGTTATCTGTCGCAGAAATCGTTATAAGTCTTTACACAGCCGGTCGGATCGCCTCGATGCGAGAGGCGGTTGATCGTCGCGGAGGCCTTGCTATGTGGTCGTCACCGTCACGGCCTGACGCACATAGCGGCTGCTTTCCAGTTGCCGCACCATGAAGGCTGCCAGGTCGGCCCGCCCGATCCTGTGCGCCTTCTCGCCGCCCTCCGTGGTCAGCACCCTGGCAACGCCGGTCTTCTCGACGTCGGTCAGCATCGGCGGCCGCACGAGCGTCCAGTCCAGGTTGCTGCCTTCGATCTCGGCCTCCATGCCGGCTTTGTCGACCAGCAGACCGCGCAGAAACGTCCGCATGAGCAGGTGCTCGTTGAAGAAGCCGGCGTTCCTGACGCTCTCGCCCGCACCCACCACCGAAATCTTCAGGAGTCGCCGCACGCCCTTGCGTCGCATCGCGTCCACAATGTTGTGGGCGGCGCTGGTTTCCATCGTCGTCACTTTCCAGGGCGTCTTGCCGCCCAGCGCGTCGATCACCGCATCCTGTCCGGCGACCGCAGCCTCGACCGCGGCCGCGTCCAGCACGTCGCCGGCAACCACTCTGACGTTCGCCTTCCTGTACTGCGCGGCCCCGCGCACGAAGGCCGTCACCGTATGTCCGGCCGCCAGCGCCTCATTGACCAGCGCTTCTCCGCTCCTGCCCGCTGCTCCAATCACCAGAACGTTCATGTCATCCTCCTTTGGCTTCGTATTTGGCCGCCCATTCAAATGAGCGACCTGACGATTAGAGGCTTTGGAAAACCATTGGTTGCAAAAGAAACGGTGGTAAAGAGACCGTTGGTTAAAAAGCGACAAGCGGTCGCTAATATCGTCAAAAAGGACTAAGCTGTTGAAGTGACATCGACATCCCCAAGTCGCCGGGTAGAGCGCAAGGAAAGGCTGCGGGGCGAGATCCTTGCGGCTGCCAGCAAAATGTTTGCCGATCGCGGTTACGAAGCCGTGACGCTTCGTGCGATCGCTGAGGAGATCGGCTATACGCACGCCGTGATCTACCAGCATTTCCCTGACAAATGGCACATTCTTGCCGAGCTGAGCAGCGAGACGATCGAGCTGCTGGTTCAGAACTTCGACGCGATTGCCGCAAAACATCCTCGACCGAAAGAACGTCTTTTCGCGACTTCGCGTGGCTTGATTGAGTGGTGCACTGCCCATCCCCAGCAGTTCCGCAACGTCTTTTTCGGGCCGGAGAACCGCGACGGCATCCGCGCCGGACAATATATCAACGACCTTGGCGCGCCGTTGTTCGGGCGTTTCGTGCAGCTCTTTTTCGATGTTGCCAGGGATGAAGGATTGCCGAACCGGGATGACATCGTGGTAGCCCATACCTGGTGGTTCACGATCTTTGGCCTCGCCACGCTCATGGTCATCCAGGGGGTTGTGCCCGACTTGCCTGAACAGACTCTTGTGGTCGAGCAAACGATCGCCACGCTTTGGGCGGGCGTTCAGGTTGTTCCGCGATTGCCGAAGAGCGCGGTCTCTAAGCGGTCCCGCCGATCCCGTGCCTCAAAGCAATAACAGCTCTTTCTACTTAGGAATTGTTGGAGGTATGCCCAGAACCGCCCCCCTGATATGAGTTAAGGCACGACCTGCCAGGGAGACCGTCAGTGTGTGCACCATCGCCGATGCACTCAGCTGCGGCCTGGCTGAGTGCATCGGCCTGTGATCGCCAGTCGCTTCTTCCACGCTGTTACAAAAGGCCTCGAAAAACGCCCCTCCTGAACCCCACACAATCAACGGCCGGATCGGAGAGATCCGGCCGTTCCTCAAGGTGTGGGTTCGAGAACCCCGATCATAGAATTCGCGATCATCGTCTCGATTATGGAGCCGCATTGACGGTCAACGTCACACTGGCCGTTGCGATCTTGTAATCCGTGGCGTCGGTCGGCGTGAAGGTCACCGCGAGCGTGTGGGTTCCCACGATGGGCTTCCATCCTATTGGTTGCGAGTAGACGAAGGTTCCGGGCACATTGGCGGTGGCATCCTCCTGGGTTGCGCTCACTTTTGTGCCATACGTGATGGGGGCTGGCGTCGCCCAGGTGATGACCGGTTTCGCCTGATTCACTGTCAGCGTCGTGCTGCCGGTTGCGGTTGTGTAGTCCGTAGTATCGGTGGGGGTGAAGGTGACCGAAAGCGTCTGCGTTCCCGCCGTCAGGATGGCGCCGGCAGCCGGTGAGTACGACAGAGCGCCTGCCACATTCGATTTCGCATTCAGCTGGGTTGTGCCGAGCGCTGTTCCGAAGGTGATGGCCGCGGGCTTCGCCCAGGTGATGGCCGGCACGGCCTGGTTCACAGTCAGGGTTACGGTCGTCGTTGTCTTAATGTAGTCGGTGAGGTCGGTTGGGGTGAAAGTGGCGGCCAGCGCATGAAGTCCCGCCTTGGGCTTCCATCCGATCGGCTGCGAATAGGTGAAGGTCCCCTCTGCGTTCGCGATGGCGTCCTCCTGAACCGCGCTGACCGCGGTGCCGAAGGTGATCGGAGCCGGCGTCGCCCAGGTGACGATCGGCGTTCCTTTCGTCACAGTGAGCGTTACGCTGGCGGCCGCCGTCGTGTAATCGGTGGTGTCGGTGGGCGTATAGGCGACGGAAAGCGTGTGCGCTCCGGTCGTGAGCACGGTTCCCGCTCCCGGTGTGTAGACGAACGTTCCCGCAGGATACGTTGTGGCGTCGAGTTGTGTGGCGCTCAGTCCTGTGCCGTAGGCGATCGACCCGGGTTTCGGCCAGGTGATAAAGGGGGTCCTCTGATTCACGGTAAGCATCACCGTGGCCGTCGTCGTGGCGTAGTCAATAACATCGTTGGGTGTGAAGGTGGCCGTGAGGGTTTGCGTTCCCGCCTTCGGCACCGAGCCGGCGGCCGGCGAGTATTTGAAGCTTCCTGCCACGTCGGAGACGGCATCGAGCTGGGTTGCGCTGAGGGCGGTTCCGTAAGTGATGGCCGCGGGCGTCGCCCAGGTGATTGTCAACTTAGCCTTGCTGATCACCAGCTTCTGTGGGTTGGACGCGCTGGAAGCGAAGTTCGCGTCGCCACCGTAGACGGCCGTGATTGCATACGTAGCGGCCGGCAGGGTTGATGAGGTAAACGTTGCTGTCCCGGTTCCATCCAGGATTCCCGTGCCCAACTCGGTCGTCCCATTATTGAAAGTGACCGTGCCGCCAGGAAGAGGAGCGCCACCGGCGACCTTCACGGTGGCCGTGAATGTAACCGTCTCGCCGAAGGTTGCTGTCGCAGGCGAAACCTTGACGGTTGTGGTGCTGGGAAGAAATGCCAAAGAGATTTTGGCAATGTAGCCGTCGCTCGATCCGGCAAAGCTCTGCTGGAAAGCGCCCGGGGTCACGCCGATGCCCGTGCCATTCGTGTTTCCAGCCAGATAGATGTTTCCGTTGTTGTCGACGGCCATGCCGGCTGCATCCTGCCAGGTAACTCCTTCGGAGCCGAAGAATGTGGAGAAGAGCACCTGGCTCCCGGTCGGATTGAATTCGGTCACGAAGGGTTCCGGATTCCCGCTGATATACCCCTGGATGGGGTTCACCTGCGGAAAGTCGGGATAGTAACCAACGGATTGTCCCGTTACGAACACGTTGCCGTTCGAGTCCAGTTGAATCGGCCCCGTGGCGTTCACGTTGATATTGTTCTCATTGAGCGGTTCGCCGAGCATGGTGGACCAGACCAGTCCGGTTCCTGATGCATTGAGCTTCGTCACGAACGCGTTGTTGCACCGGTTATCTCCTGTGATCCCGCACGAAGTCTGATAGGCGCCGCTGGTCGTGGGATAATTCTGATCCTCATTTGTGCCGACGACGTAAGCTTCGCCGGCGCTGTCGGCTGCAATGCCGCTGGGGAAATTGCCATTTACCGGCCCGCTGAGATAGGTGAGCCAGGTCAGCGACGTGCTCCCGCCCGTAATCGGCGCGAACTTCGCGACAAAGCCCTGGCAGCACCCAGAGAAAGCCGGACCCGTTTGGTACGCGCCTGCTGTGGTCGGCAAATTGGGCGCGCCGGTAATGCCGGTTACGAAAAAGTCTCCAGCCGAGTCTACGGCGACTCCGCCGATATCCGTCTCGCCCCATGTTCCTGCCGGCACCGCACCGCTGCTGATCAGCGCTGTATTGTCGCCAAGATACGAGGAGTACAGAAGGCTGGAGCCGGTCGCGTCGAAGACAGTAATGAAGGCATTCCCCGTATACAGACCGTAGTCACCGAGCGATGGCTGGTAGACATAGCTGGCCGTTCCGGGAAGCACCGCGCCCGCCGTCGTGGGAAAGCACGCCCAGGAGGGCTGGTACGCCGGGTTGCAATAGTCGCTCGAATCTCCGCCGACGTAGGCTTGCCCCAGGGAGTCGACGGCTACGGCGAGAATCTGGTCGCTGATCTGACCGCCGAGAAAAGTCGAATAGATCAGGGTTTGCCCCGTCGGATCCAGCTTGGAAAGAAATCCCGACACCTGCGCTTCGGGTGCGCAGCCGTTGATGCGCGCGAAACCAGCGCCCCAGTTGGCCCCGCAAATGGTTTGGAACGCCCCGGACGTGGTGGGATAATTCCCGTCGTCGGTCCAGCCGACGACATAAGCATTTCCTTGCGCATCCACGGCAATCGCAGTACCCAGAGTCTGGGCATCGCTCCCGCCGGAGAGATAGGTCGAGTAAATCAGCTTGGTTCCGTCCGGGCTGAACTTGGTCACGAACGCGTCGTCGGCGCGGTAGTCCGCGCTGATGCCGCCATCGGCGCTCTGATAGGGGTTCTGCAGCGGGAAGTTCGTGGAGTTGGTATATCCCGCCACATACACATCGCCCTCGCTGTCGATCGCGAGACCCTGCGTTGGGTTACTGACACCTGTGGGATAGAGGCCCGTGAACCAACCGATGCTGGAGACACCGTTGGCGGGATACCCCGCTTCCGATGCGCCGCCGAGATAGGTGGCATACACCAGGACGGGATCGATGATCAGGGGTTTGGTACGGTCGTACCGGCCGAGCGCGAAGCGCACCCGATGGTCTGCGATCACATAGCGGCTGTCGATGCTGACGTTCTTCCCGTTATCCGTCTGGTAGACGGCTGGCTTCTTAAAGCTGGCGGGGCCATTCGCCGCCTGGAGAAGCAAGTCGCCATCGGCATCGATTGACGGCGCGCCGCCGGCGATCGTCCACGCAATCTGACTCGGATCGGCGCCAGGCGCCACTACAAAGTCGTATTCCAGCTGCTGCTGATTTCCGTAGAAGACCAGGTCGATTCCGGGATAGACGCTGGTTGTCTTCACTTTGGCGAAGGTCGGAATTCCAGAGTGCCATTGCTTTGGATCTTTGCCGACGAAGTAGCTCACGATTCCAGCTTGCGGAGCGAGGCCCTGCACAACGGCCGACGGATTTGCGCCGACCAGTTGCAGATCGAGAACGTCGGCGGCAGGCGCACTGGATTGCCGTTCGAGGCTCAGAATTGCGTGACCGGGCGTGAGGAAGAGGGAGTATCCGCGTCCCCTGGAGAGAAACTGTACCGATGCATTGGCCTGTCCACGATTGGGCTCAAAGCTCAGCGGAACCTTGCCAAAGTCAATGTCCGGCCGTGGATGGACAGCGGCCGGCGAAGGGCCTGGGGCAGAATCCGCCGGAGCGCTTGCCGATAGCGGCGGCACACCCAGGAAACACACGAGCGCGAGGAGGGCGCTGAAAAGGCTCAGCCGGTCGAGCACGGGGAGCATTGGACCCCGTGTGACGCAGCGCAGTAAAGAAAACGTCGAGGGGGACGCGTGCAGTTTCCTGGGAACCATGGAACAACCTCCTGAATCAATCGCCTTTCGGCGTTCAAAGGAGGTGGCGGAAACGGCGGGGAAAATGCCTCATCTTTTTTTCCGGACATGCCCGGGAGACTTCCCCTGAGAGACCGATGCGACCGCGGGAGTCGAAGTGATACTCTGAAGGCCTTCCCCCGAAAAAGCGATATTTTGGCCCTCCAGGAGGGCGCCTTGGAACCGGCTAAAGGCGAAATCACACTGCTTCTTGCCAGGTGGAGGGACGGAGAACCATCGGCGTTCGACCAGCTCATGCCGCTGGTCTATCCGCACCTGCGCGAAGTGGCGGCCGCGTATATCCGCAGAGAGCGCAACCCCGATGTCCTGCAGGCCACGGCTTTGGTGCATGAACTGTATCTGCGGCTGATGACGCAAAAGAAGGCTGCGTGGGACGACCGTTGCCACTTTTACACATTCGCTGCCAGGGTGATGCGCAGAATCCTGATTGACCTGGCCCGCAGCAATCAGGCACAGATGCGCGGCGCGGGCATTCCTCACGTGCCGCTCAGCGACGATCTGCCCTGGGTGGATGTGGCGAGCGAGGATTTTCTGGAACTGAACCGCGCTCTCGACGAATTGAACGCGATCGATCCTGCCAAAGTGCAACTCGTGGAACTGCGATATTTTCTCGGCTGTACATCGGCAGAAACGGCGAATCTGCTCGAAACGTCGAAAGCGACTGTCGATCGCGACCTGAAGTTCATCCGCAGTTGGCTCTATCGCAGATTGCACCCCAAGGGGAACAAGAGCCCACGGCAATGAGTCGTTTTCATTGGATTTTTCGCCGTCTACGGTAACCGGGCTCGCTGCCCGGACCAGAGATTGGAAAGCCTATGACGGATTCGTCCGCATTCCTGCAACGAATAGAAACCGTCTTTCACCAGGTCATCGCGGCCCCGGAAGACGACCGCGTCCGGCTGATGGCAACGCTGTGCGCGGGAGACGCCGAGCTGACGGAAGAGGTTCGCTCGCTGCTGGAAGCCTCGGCCGAAGAGGAGCGTCTCTGCGCTTCGCAAGCCCGCAAGCCACGGGACGACGACGCGTACCCGGGTGCGGCGAATGAGCGAGTCGGGCCGTATGCAATCGACCGCCTGATCGGGCGCGGCGGCATGGGCGCGGTCTACCTCGCCCACCGCGCCGACGGCAACTTCGATCAGCAGGTGGCCATCAAGCTGATCGATCGTCCCGCTGCCACGGAGATGTTCCGTGAGCGTTTTCGGCTGGAGCGGCAGATTCTCGCCGGCCTGAATCATCCCCTCATCGCCCGGCTGCTGGACGGCGGCGTTACCAGCCGCGGCGACTTATACCTGGTGATGGAATATGTCGACGGCCGGCCGATCCATCGCTATTGCAATGAAAAAGGATTGAAGCTGCGCCCGCGGCTGATGCTGTTCAAGCAACTATGCGAAGCCGTGCAGTTTGCTCACCAGCAGCTGGTCGTTCATCGCGACCTGAAACCGGACAACGTGCTGGTCACCGAGGACGGCACTCCTCACCTGCTGGATTTCGGAACGGCGAAGCTGCTGTCGCCTTCCACGGAGATGCCGGGGAGCGAGTTCACGCGCCAGGGATTCCAATCCTTCACGCCGCAGTACGCCAGTCCCGAACAGGTTCTGGGCAATCCCATCACGACCGCATCCGACACCTATTCCCTCGGTGTCCTGCTCTATTTGCTCACCACGCGCGCTCTGCCATACACCCTTGAGGACTTCACGCCGGCGGAGATGGTCCGGGTGATCTGCGAGCAACCTCCGCGACGGCCTTCCCTGGTTGAAGGCGCCGGGGAGTCAGTGAGTCCGGATCTGGAGGCGGTCCTCCTCAAGTCCCTGCGCAAGGAACCGGAAGGCCGCTATCAGACCGCTGTTGAGTTTGGCGCCGACATCCAGAATCTCCTCGACGGGCGCGCGGTGGCGGCTCGCCGCGGCACCCTGCTGTACCGGGCCGCCAAATTCGTATGGCGTCACCGGGTCGCCGTGTCCGGAGCGGCATTGCTCGGTCTCATTCTCGCCACGGGCGTCGCTGCGGTGCTGTGGCAGGCTCGCGTGGCGAACGCAGAGCGGCGAAGAGCGGAGGCGCGCTCTGCCGATCTGCGGCAACTGAGCAACAGCCTGCTGTCGGAGCTGGACGAGGCCATCAAGCAGCTTCCGGGGTCGACAGGAGCCCAGCATCTGCTCATCACCCGGGTGCTCGATCATCTGGATCGCATGGCCAGCGATTCGAAAGGCGACCGCACCGCGCAGCTCGATCTCATCGATGCCTATACGCGCCTCGGCAACATCGAGGGCAACGGATATGAGCAAAACCTCGGGGATCGCTCCGCTGCGCTGGCCAGCATCGACAAAGCCATTCGTCTGGCCCAGTCTCTGGCGGATTCCGAACCCAGAGATCCGCAGGTGCTGCGGGCTCTGGCCACTGCGCAGGGGGCGCGCGGAGATATTTTGAGTGAGACCAGCGACATTCAGGATTCCGTGGCCAGCTTGCAGGCGGAAGTGCGGACCTACGACCGTCTGATCGCGCTGCCCCAGGTGACGCCTGCCCTTTATTTTGAAGCCAGCACCGCCAACAGCGGCCTGGGCGACGTGGTGGGGCAGGACACAGGACTGGCGGATGTGAGCGCGGCGCTGGCTGCTTATCGGAAATGCCTCGCGTTCGACGCCCGCGCGCTCGCGCTCGACCCGGGATTCGTGGCCGCCCGCCGTGGCATGGCAACCATGCAGATGAAAGTTGGGAACGCGGAACTGGACATCGACCCGGCCCAGGCGCTCCAGGACTTCCAGCTTGCGCTGCAACGATTCGATGCTCTGCCGGCCGCCGAACAAAACGTACTTTCAACACAGCGGCTGCGTGCCATTACCGTGCGCAAGGTGGCGACCGCGTATTCCGAACTTGGCGACTATGCGCATGCCGTGCCGCTGTTTGAGCAGGCGGTCGCGATTCACCAGCGTCTTGCGGACGCCGATCCCAAAGATATTCGCAATCTGGGGGACCTGACTCGCGCGCTGTCCGACCAGGCCTACAGCTACGAGTACGCGGCCGATCCAGCACTCGCTGCTGTGGCCCGCGACCGGGCGGGGAACCTGCGGGCTGAGGACCAGGCTCTCGAGCGGGATCGGGAAACCCTCGAAAAGATGATGAAGGTTACGCCCGGCGATCCGGACCGGCAGGCAGAGCTGGGCAATGCACAGGTGCGCATCGGCGCCGTCCGCTGGAAGTTGCATCAGCCTGGCGATGCCGTGCAAATCAGCAGAGCCGGCCTGGATGCGCTGCGCAGCGTCGCCATGAAGAAGAGCGCGTCGCCCCATGTTCTCTTTCTTGCGGCTACTGCGTTTCTGCAGGCCCAACCGGATACGTTGAGAGACCCAGTCTTTGCGAAGTCCTGCGCCGTGCGCGGCGTCGCACTCACGCATGGCAAAACCCCTGAATGGCTGCTCGTTCTGGCTCAGGCGTCGCGTGCCGCTGGCCAGAGCGAAGAGAGCCGCTCGGCGGCTGCCGCAGGACTGGCTCTGCTGCCCGCTGTCTCGATCCCCTCGCACCAATCGCGTGTCCGCAGACTGCTTGCAGTTGAGGCGCTCGATGGGCACACGATCCTCCAGTCGAAATAACATGTAACGGCGAGGGGCGAGGCTGGAAACACGCGCAGGCAGCAGAATATTCGGTATCATGTCTCCCGAATACCCCTGGGAGGGTATTCGGTATCATGTCCCCCGAGTTACCTTGGAGCGTCAGTTTCACCATGGGTGGCGGTTATGGGGCTGGCGTTCAGACACTCACAAACAAGACAGCAACGGCTGGCATAAAAGGAGGTTGCTGATGGGGAAGCTCCTTAAGAGAGCGCGCGAAGCATTCGTTGACAACAGGAAGGCCCTCCTCTGGATATTCGTGACATATATTCCGGCCGGTATGGGGGCGGGATACCTTGGTTTTTGGCTGTTCCATACTTGGGTCCTTGGATTCGTCGTCTCGGGAGCCTATATTCTGGCGTTGATGTTCGTTTGGGGGCGTATGTTGATGTATATGAGAGACTCTGAGTAAGTAGCAGCTGCGGACTACTCCCAAATGACTCGCCCCAAATAATTCGCCACAGCCCCAGCAGAAGAAAGAGTCAAGGAAATCTACAGTCTGTTTCTATGTGGGCAGGTTGGGGGACGCAATGACGGGTTTCGGTCCAGGCGTCTTTTTTCAGGCACAATCAATAATACTCTCGACGATAGTAGGAGAAGGTGAAATTGTTATTGAGGGGATTCGGGGGGCAGGATACCGATTACCTGGCAAATGCCGGGCTGAGCTACTGACGACAGAGACGGGCGTGGTCGAATTCGCAGCGGGCGAGGTGGGGCATACAGAAATTCTGTCGCCGGGAGGGTATTCGGTATCATGTCCCCCGAATTTGTCTGGCAATTTCGCCGCTGCTCGTCCTCGGACATGGGGTCAGCGACATGATTCAGAATTGCGGAACCCCAGGGAGGTTCGAGTGATAAGTCCAAGGGGAATAAAAGTCGGAGGAAATACTCTCGGTGGATCTCTCCTGTTCGTCCTGATCATTTTCTGGCGACGGATGGATATCATCCTGTCCGGACTTTTATATTTTGTGGCGGCGGACGTGTTGTGCATGGTCTGCGTGTTTATGGCAAACCGTCTTTCAAAGAGCTCAATGGGAAAGGAAGCTTCAGCGGATCGCGTTTTGCGGACCAAAGGTGAGGGGCTCCTTCTCGCCAGCTGTCAAATATCGATCCTGGGCGCGATGAATATCTCGTCTACGACTTGGCCCAGGTCGCTTATTCACCTATCGATCGACTACCTCTTAGTTGCCGCATTCTTCATTTCAGAATATCGCCTTCTCTCAGTCGCGGACAGCGCTCAACAGCTTGGGGGGTATATCCCATTTAATTTCATGGGGTACCCAAGATCCAGGCGATTTCTTTTTTTGGTGTTTGGGGGCTATTGCACGATATGCCCACTTGCAATTATAAGTTTGGAATTCTCGGCGGGCACTGGCGGCTGGCGACCACCTGAGTTTCAGTCGTCGCAGGCGTGCCTCTTGATGGCAGCTGTAATTTCCTCGATATGCGCGGGCCTCATGGCCCACAGATATCGTAGAGGAATGAAGCTTGACAAGGGCCTCAGGACGAAAGTGTTCCTTGCTGCGGTCATGTTCCTGGCGTGCACGGCAGTTGCACAGCAGGCACTCTCCTACGGCTTATACACTTATATCCTCTCGGCAGTTGCGGTCGGTGGCATTGTTACAGGGTTATTTTCAGTATGGACAGTCGGTCAAGGGAATTCGGGGGACATGATACCTATTACCTGGCAAATGCCGGGCTGAGGTACTGACGATAGAGACGGGCGTGGTCGAATTCGCAGCGGGCGAGGTGAGGCGTACAGAAATTCTGTCGCCGGGAGGGTATTCGGTATCATGTCCCCCGAATTCCCAGAAGTTCTGTCGCTGGGAGGGTATTCGGTATCATGTCCCCGGAATTTCCCCAACGAGTCATTGACAATTACGAAACGCCTGCCGCCCGGCAGCTTCACGAAGGAACAAGAACCGATCATTGGTGTTGCAGCCTCTATACGGTTCCGTCTCCGATCCAACATTGAGGAGCGTATATGAGAATCCTATGCTTGCTGCTTCTATCGGTACTCTCGGCCACATCTTTTGGTCAGAACAGAGAGTCAAGTATGCCTCAGAACGACATCAAAGCTCTGCAGTCCGCTATCGCTAATGGGAAGGTTTCGCATGTTCGCTTGCTGCATGCGTCAGATACCCTACTCACGCGCATTGCTGTGTCCCCGCAGCAACTGCGTTCAATCGCGACATATTCTGGCGATTTCAAGGATGGGATCAAAGAGAATTTCAGCCCTGTGCTGGCAGGGCTGAAAGTGAACGGAGGCACAGGTGTGGCAGATGTGCGTTGGGGGCTAATTTTTACCGGTACTGATGGAAAGGAGATCGGATCGATATTTGTTGATAAATGGGGCAAAGCTGGTTATGTAAATGACGAGGTCGTGGCCTTTGATACAGGTTTCTTTGAACGGAGTCTTGCTACACGGCTACGTGAGATCTCGCAAGCGTCAAAGTAGTAGGCCCAACAGCAGGGCGGCGGCGCTGAGGAAGGTTCAGGCACAGCGGCTGTGAAGAGCGCAGTTGGGTTCCTGGGAAAGATAAATGAGTGGTTTCACCGTGCCAAGACAGTCCAATCTGTGATCGACGATTCCACGCTTCTAGCTGGATGGCGTAAGACGTTGGCGCTCGCGGATGCAGCAGAAGAGCGGGATGGGGGCCAGTCCCGAGATGCAGACCCCACTCGGATTCCGTTGGACGCGGCGACCTGCTCCCCTCGCACAAATCGCGTGTCCGCAGACTGCTTGCAGTTGAGGCGCTCGATGGGCACACGATCATCCAGTCGAAATAACATGTAACGGCGAGGGGCGAGGCTGGAAACACGCGCAGGCAGCAGAATATTCGGTATCATGTCTCCCGAATACCCCTGGGAGGGTATTCGGTATCATGTCCCCCGAATTACCCGAAGTTCCGTCGCTGGGAGGGTATTCGGTATCATGTCCCCCGAATTCCCTACGACAGTAGCCATTGAAAAAGAGGAGCCATGAGATCGTTGGTTAGTACATTAGTCACGTGTATGTTGATGGCGTCATCTGGTTCTGTAGATGTGCTGCCTAAGGTCATTCTTGGAACATGGCGTATCGGACAGCCATTCGATACGCCCCAGCCAGCAGGACTGACAGCGAAGCAAGAAACATACATACGGAGTCTTAGCCTCCGGTACACCGCCGACACGTTAACCGTATGCGGGAAAAAGCTCTCGATTCAACCGACAAAAGTCAAAGCTCTGACTGATGACGATTTTCTTCAAAGCTATGGCTTCCTTCCAAAGATCGTTGGGCTGCAAGGCTCTTCCATTACTGACGTGAGTATTCACTCAAATGACATGATGAACGCCTGTGGAGAGTACGAGAGCCCTGGAGTCCACTTGCTGTTGGGAAAGAATAATCATGTTGTCATGGAGGTTGCCAATGAATACTTTCCGCTAAAGAAGGTTACTCCCGAGGATTCGGGGGACATGATACCTATTACCTGGAAAATGCCGGGCTGAGGTACTGACGAGAGAGACGGGCGTGGTCGAATTCGCAGCGGGCGAGGTGAGGCGTACAGAAATTCTATCGCCGGGAGGGTATTCGGTATCATGTCCCCCGAATTCCCATGTCCCGCGAATTCCCCCGAATTCCCTTCCTCGAATTCCGCCCAAACGCGAAGTCGCATTCAATCTTTTACATAGGACCTCAGCTCTCCAAATTTCTAGCTGGTTGCCATTTGCTTAGGTGCTCGAATAGCTTTTCATCAATCTCCTCCGTCGCCGCATTGCAAATGATTCTTTTGCTAGCTCGAACGTCGAGGAAAAAGCCACCATTCCGTGGAAGTAGATATCCAGCCCACTCATACGTCATCGTGTAGAGTAGAAAGGCATGCAGATCAATTACCTCATCTGCTCGGAAAACTTGGGCGGGCGCTATCTCAAGTGATTGCAAATTCCCATGAGCGCGCCGAATGCTTTCCAGCGTTCGCCACCCAACCTTCACGATGTCAGTAACACCGAATTCCCAACCTTTTAGCCAAAGCAGCCCTCCCTCGAAATCGGGTCCAAATGTGAAATTGACCAAATCTCCGCACAACAATGCAATGCGTCGAAAGTCCGATGGGACGCCGACTTCGAAACCGAAGCGTCGGCGAGTTTTATAGTATAGGAGATCTTCATTTGTGACACGAAGAGATCCAAATCCCTGTGAACACCATCGGCGCGCCTCCTCAGCGGTTAGTGCCTCCATATTTCTCCTCCTAAAACGCCGCTGCGGCGGCAAGAGCTTCCATGATCTTATACATTACGACGCCCATGGTCACCGCTGTAACCGCATTCGCAGCCTGTTGCATATTTACTCGGGAAATTCGGGGGACAGGATATCTATTAGCTGGGAAATGCCGGGATGCCCCGAAGGGAGATACAGACGAAGGCGAACTCCCCCGAATTCCCGTCTCACGTGGCTGGGGTTAGAGAGCCGGGGAAATGCAGGTCCGTTCGACTCGCGTCTGGATTGATGGTTGCGCCCGAGTGCGGGCGCAACGAATGCGGATGCTTCGCTCAGGATGACAGTTCTTTTTCTCGATTGAAATTGTGGCGACGCGCCGGGCGAGATGCTGGTCCCCATTTGACTCGGTCGCTGCGCGACTTTTTCAGCGATTTCCATGCGTTGTTATCAGGAGCTCTCCGGTTTTCGCGCCGGGCCACATCCCCGAAATCTAATCCTGGTGCGGTTTCTTCCCCGCGAGTTCCGTGATTAACACCACGTCCGAGCTTTCGCGTACCTGCAGGACGCCCAGTTTGGCGCCCGAGGGCGACCACGCAAAATCGGTAATCGTGTCGTAGGTGGGGTCGATCATGGAGTGTGCCGGCGAGCCATCGACGGGATGGTAACGCAGCGTGTTGCCGGTCTTTGACACGGCGCCTTCGACAATGGCCTTGCCATCGGGAGAAAAGAGCGGGGAGGCACCTTCGGAATAGCTCACATCCACGGGAAGCCGCTGCACAACCCGATGGGAGGCAAGATCGATCACCTCGAAGGATTCGGCGAGGTGGTGCGCGACAATCCATTCAACGAACTGGGCGTTGCGGGTGAGCAAAAAGCTGCCGAGCGTGGGAGCTTCCAACTCCTTTCGGGGAGTTCCGCCGGCCAGCGATACGGACCACAGACCCGCCATTAAATCGTTGGTTTGGTCCCGGATCGTGAAGTAAGCCTTCTGGCTGTCGGGGGCGCAAAAGGGAGCCCGCGCGGCGCCGGCGCTGGTGACCTGGGTGATTTCGCTTCCGTCCCCATTCATGCGAAAGAGGCGCGGCTCCTCTCCATTTTTGGGAATTGCGGTAAATAAGACGTGGCCGTCGGGACAAATGTCGATGTATCGGCCGAGTTTCAGATCGCCGGTATCGATGGGCTGCACGGTCCCGGCGGTGCGATCCAGCTGACTGATGCCGATGCCCCGGGTGATGAGGAATACGCGGTCTTCATCCGCCCATGCCAGCGAGGTCGGGGTAAAGCGCAGGGGCGTGCGCGCGGTCGGCTTTCCGCCATTGCCGTTGTAATACGCGAGGCTGGAGTCCACATTGGTCAGCACTGTCGCGAGGGTCCTGCCGTCGGCGGTGATCGCCAACTGGCTGTAGGCATTCACGTCGTTGGTCAACGGCCGGAAGCCGCTACCGTCGAGGTTCAGAATGCCGATTTGCTCACGGTCGGAGTGTGGCCGGGAATAGAGGACCAGAAGGCGCTGACCGTCGGCCAGCCAGGCGAGATCGGAGTAGCCCTGGTCCATGCGGTCAAAAGTGACGTCGGCCGGCTGGGGCAGGGTTTTCATCTTTTTTGAAACTGGATTCAGGACGTTGACGACCGCGGTGGCGGCTCCCGTCACTTCAATCCACGCGATCTGGTTGCTCCGCGGCGACCACACCGGGGGTTCCGCTTTGTCGATGGAAGAGTAGAGCAGATGGTCGTTGCCGCCGTCCTTATCAGCAACGTGGATTTCTGAATAGTGATCTTTGCTGTCGGGCGTCCAGCGCAGATAGGTGAAGCGGGCGCCGTCCGGCGAGAGGCTGGGCGCGCTGTCGACATCGACGACAATCTGCCGCGGCGTACCGCCGAAGACCGGCATGGTGTAGATACGGCTGACGAGACCGTTGTCGGGGGTGTCGCGGGTGAAATACAGGTAGTTCGCGTCAGGAGAGAACGTCAGCCCGAGATACTCACTGGGAAAGGCGCTGAGGATCTGGGTGTCGGTATTGGTGGCCAGGTTGCGTATCCAAACGGTTCTTTGCCCGGCGTCATTCTTAACCTCGGCGAGAAATTTGCCGTCGCCGGAGAGCGCAATTCTTTCCAGAGTCCCGGTATTTGTAATTTGGCTGACCGACATGGAAGAAAAGGGCAGCGGGCGCGGCCACAGCCTCCAGAGAAAGAGGCCGGCGATGGCTAAAGCGGCCAGCACGATGAGCGCGGCGGGCAGGATGCGCGATGGATGGGCCGGAAGGGGAGCGGTTTGGATGAGCGCGCCGGCGACGGAGCCGGGCGGGCGGGTCGCATGGCTGTCGCTGCTCCTGCGCTGGAGGCGTTTGAGGTCGGCACGCAGTTCTGCCGCCGACTGGCACCGAATTTCGCGGTCCTTCTCCAGAACCTTGTTCAAAATCCCCTCAAACTCGGGCGGCAGTTCGGGATTGACGGAGATGGGGGCGACCGGGGCGGCGTTCAAAATGCGATCGAAGGTTACGGCGGCGCTGGCGCCGATAAAAGGATGCTGTCCGGTGGCCAGCTCATACAAGACCACGCCGAGGGAAAAAACATCGCTGCGGGGATCGAGCGCTTCGCCCCGGGCCTGTTCGGGAGACATGTAGGCAATGGTGCCGAGCGTCGAACCGGGGCTGGTTAAGAGCTGCCGCGGAAAAGCCGCCGCGGCCGCCGGGTCACCGTCGTCGACGAGCGTGCTGGCAAAGTTTCCGTGGGCGTCTTCGAACTTGGCGAGGCCGAAGTCCAGAAGTTTTGCCTGCCCGGACGGAGACACGAAGATATTGCCCGGCTTGATGTCGCGGTGCAGGATCCCCTTGCGATGCGCCGCATCCAGAGCATCGGCCACCTGCACCCCGAAATCCAGGAGGCGGGCAAAGGGCAGGGCGCGCCCGTGATCCAGCTTATCGAGGCTCTGCCCTTCGAGCAGTTCCATGACGATGAAGGGCTGATCGCCGCTTTCATTCAGCTCGTAGATGGTGCAGATGCCCGGATGATTGAGGGAGGAGGCGGCGCGTGCTTCGCGCCAGAAACGTTGCAGGGCCGCCGGGTCGGAGCGTGTGGCTTCGGGCAGAATCTTGATCGCAACGGACCGCCCGAGCGTCTGGTCCTCGGCCTCGTAGACAACACCCATCCCGCCGCGGCCCAGCCGCCGGGTCACCTTGTAATGTCCGAGGAGCGTACCGGGAGTCAATTCCTGCACACAGCCATCATGCAGCGGCGGGCGCTACGCGGCAAGCGCGAGCGGGCGGCCGGGCTGGCGGCGCGATCACCCATCGCGACCGAGGACTGCGGGGATGATGGAGGAAGCGGCGCCGGAATGCGCGCTCAGTTTGTCTCGTGAATCCGAGCCTGTACCTGTTTGCGCAGCTGCTCAAAGCCGGGGTCGCCCTGCAGGCGCGTGTTCAGCTCGTTGCCGGAATAGACGCCGCTGGCAAAGACCACCAGCATCATGACGTCGTGGGCATGGAAGGCGGACTGCAAAGCATTGACGGCCTCGGCATTCGCGCCCAGGCGGACGCACGTGGTGGCCAGCGCATAACCCGAAGACTCCCCTCGGCGAAAGATCGCTTCCTGGGCGCGGCGCACGCTTTGGAGCAGACCCTGCTCGCCGCCGCGCGCCCAGCCGTCGCGAGCCGCCAGGGCGACCGCCAGTTCGTTGGGATCTTTCGATACGGATGCGGCCCGCGCGGATGCCGCAATAAAGCCGGGATAGTTTTTCTGGTCCCAGTAGAATCCGGCGAGGTAGCGCGGCGGCGAAAGAAAGTCGGGCTCGGTGCGCTCGATCTCTTCCAGCATGGCGACGCTCTGGTCGCGGCTTCCGGTCGATAGCCCGATCTGCGCCTGATCGGCAAGAATGGAGCGCGAAGCAGGATCCAGTTCGCGTGCCCGCTCAATCTCTGCGCTGGCTTCGAGGTAGCGGCCCAGGGGCAGCAAGCTGGCCGCATACCAGTGGTGCGCGTTGGCGTTCATCGGATCGAGCTGAATGGCCTTTTTGTACTCTGCCAGCGCAACCGGAACTCTCCAGTCCCAATAAAACAGTGCGAACGCGAGGGCAGCATGCGCTTCCGGCAGACGGTCGTCGAGGGCCAGCGCTTTTTTCGCCGCGTCCGCCGCCCGGGGATAGGCCTCGGCCGGCGTCATCGTGCCATATTCGGGCATCAGATTGTAGGTCTCAGCCAATCCCGCATAGGCCGCAGCAAAGCCTGGGTCGTGATCGATGGCCTGGGTCAGCGCATCCACGGCCCGGTTGAGATCGCCGGTTGTGCGGCGATTCCAGTAGTACCGGCCCTGCAGGTAAAGGTCCTCCGCTTCGGCATTGGGGGACGCATTCGGCGTCGCGGGGTGGGCGGCGGCGGCCTTTGCCGAGTTGCGGTACAGAAGTCCCAGGCTGCGCGCGGAGATCGCCAGGACGATGACCATAGACGCCAGCGCCCCGATTGCGATCACGCGGTGGCGAGCGTTCTGCGTGCGCGGCGGCGGCGGCGGAGCTTCCAGCAGGTTTTCGGCAGGCGCGACGGGGGGGAGGATCAGCGCGTTCTGTGGAGGGGGAGCCGGATCCTCGGTCGCGGTGCCTGAACCCTGGGCGCGGTCGCGCCACAGATTCAATTCATGCGCATAGGCGAAAATCCCGCCGCGGTCCCCAGGCAGCCGATGGATGGGCAGGCCGCGCTCCTTCTCCCACCGCTTCACGGTCCGCTCATCGCGGCTGAAGAACGCAGCAATGCTCTTCCACGATTCGATCCGCTCGTCCTGGTCGGGAACTATGCCCGTCCGCGCGTTCACTGTCGCCTCGATTCGAGCCCAAGTTGTCAGCGGGGGGTGGCTGGAGAACCAGTATAGATGGGGGCAGGGCCCGCTGAAAACAATCGAATCCGCCATCGTTCCGGCGAAGGGACGGCTGGGGACGCCGGCCAATGTCCTGAAATGTCCCGCGATACCCCGCAGTGCCTCTTGCCCAGGCGGGGGTCGCCAGCCGACGATACCGACGCATGCCGGCAGCCATCCTGGTCCGAGCCGAGGCCTGCCCGGGCCCGCAGCATCCCCCAAGGGCGCCCAAAATTTAAAGGAGTCTACCTTGCGATCCACTCGCTCGTGCACCCTCATCCTGTTGTTGTCCGCGTTGCCCGTTGCCTTCGCCCAGGCTCCCAGCTCCGGGCAGATGCCGTCGCCGAAACCGGAAGCAGCGGGTTCCGCCAGGGCGGTTGCATCGTATGGCAAGCTGCCCCTGAGTTTTGAGCCGAACCTCGGCCAGACGGACAAGCAGGTGCAATGGGTCGCCCGGGGGCCGCGCTACACGCTGTATCTGAGCGGGAAGGACGCGGTGTTGCAACTGAACCGTGTCTCGGCGGGCGCAGACAGAGACGCTCCGCGGCAGTTGAGCTCGTCGGCGGTGCGCATGAAGCTGGTGGGAGCGCATGGATCGCCTGCACAGAGCGGCGAAGAGCCCCTGCCGGGCAAGGCGAATTACCTTACCGGCAACGACTCCTCGCAATGGCAGCGCAATGTGCCGACATTCGGCAAGGTTCGCCTGCGGGGCGTCTATCCGGGCATCGACCTTGTTTATTACGGACGCCAGGGGCGGCTGGAATACGACTTTGTGGTGGCGCCGGGCGCAGATCCCGCGGCGATTGAGCTGGCCTTTGACGGTGCGCAGGCCAAGGTTGCGGGAAACGGCGACCTGGTCCTGCCGGTTGCGGGCGATCCTGGAGTTCGCTTTGACAAGCCGGTGGTTTACCAGATGAAAGACGGGGTGCGGCAGCCGGTGGATGGCGGCTTCAAGATGGCCGCGAACCGGCGGGTGGGTTTCCGGCTGGGCGCCTACGACCGGAGCCGCGAGCTGGTGATCGATCCAACGCTGGTTTTTCTGGGTGCGCTGGCTACCGGGAATCAGCAAACGGTGGCCAATGGGATGGCTGTGGACGCGGACGGCGAGATGATCATCACGGGCGAGACGAATGACCTTGCGTTTCCTGTGACCACGGGAGCGTTGCAGACGGTTTGCGACGTATATTCGTCGTTTGCGCGGCAAACGCTGAATCGCTGCGGAGGCAGCAGCGGCGGCTCAGGATTTGTGACCAAGATCAGCGCGGACGGAACATCGCTGGTGTATTCGACCTATTTGCATGGAACCGACGGGTGGGAGTCCGGGGGGGCGGTAGCGACCGACGCCAAAGGAGACGCCTACGTCGAGGGCGAGACCTCTTCGAACGATTTCCCCATCACCGCGAACGCCTATCAGTCCGATTGCGCGCCGACTTACGAAGGCTCCAACATTTTCACCACCTGCGATGGCTATTACAGCGGAGGCGGAACGGAATACACCATCGCCAGCGGGAATCTGTTTATCGTGGAGCTCGACCCGACCGGGTCCAAGCTTCTCTACGGCACATTTGTCGGCGGATCGGCTACGGTCTATCCCGCAGGCATTGCGCTGGACAGCTCGGGCAACATTTACTTTGCGAGTTATGTGTCGACCGTGTGGCCGGCGTCCGATCTGATTACCAGCCCCTACAACACGCCGATTCAGTATCCAACGACCGCGACGGCCTTTCAGCAGTATGGATCGGTGAACGGGGCCGCAGCCCTGTCCGTCCTGCAGATCGGGGCCACCAGCAGCACCATGCTGTACTCCACGCTGTATGGCACCGATGACACCAAGGACGGATACGTCGGCTACAACTCGCCCTTGATCATGGCCATTGGTCCGAACGGCATGGCCTACATGGGAGGAGTTACAACTTCAGCCTCCCTGCCAACGAAAAACGCGATCAAGCCGAACTGCGCGACCGCGGGTCAAGCGAACTACAACCTGTGCTACACCAATACCGCGTGGCTGGCAGCATTCAATACCACATTGTCCGGCGACGATTCGCTGGCTTATGCCACCTACATCGGCGGCACGGAACTGCCCGAAGGCAGCGTAACCGAAAACGAGGTAGCGGGCCTGCTGGCGGACAGCGCCAACAACTTGTATGTAACGGGCAATACCAGCAACATCGATTTCCCCACCACGGCAGGCACCTACCAAACCAGCTGCATGCATAACAACAACGCGAATACCTGCAACACGGCCTTTCTCATGAAGCTGACCGACGCCGGGGCGCTTACCTGGTCGACGTTCTTCGGCAACACCACAGGGTATTCGGCGACGACCGGCAACATGATTCAGCGCGACTCGCGAGGCTGGGTGTATCTGTACGGATACAACAACGGGTATGGGTGGGATCTCCCCCTGGTCAATCCTCTCGAAGAAGAGAATGGTTCGAGCTTCGTGTTCGTTGCCGCCTTCAACAGCACGGCCACGCACCTGCTCTTTTCCACCCCTTTGTTTGAGAGCTGTTGCTCGGCGTATGGGACGAATGCCGTCAGCCACGTCGGCTTCTATATCGATCATCAAAACAACATGTACGTCGCAGCCTATGGAAACGACGGCGGCGCATTGGTGACCACGCCTGGAACCTATGCGACCACGGCGACCTCGGGATTCAATCGCACCTGGTTCGCCAAGCTAACGCCGGTCCAGACCATTCCGACCATCACCTGGGCAAAGCCGGCGGCGGTACTCTATGGCACGCCGCTGGGTGACACGCAACTGGATGCCACGTCCTCGGTGGCGGGAACCTTCGAGTACACGCCGCCGGCGACGACGGTGCTGGGAGTGGGCAATCAAACGCTTTCGGTCGCCTTTACGCCGACCGACACGACCCTCTACTCATCCGCGGAGGCCAGCGTGATGCTGACGGTGAAAAAGGCCACGCCGGCGATCACATGGCCGACACCCGCGGCCATCCCCTACGGGACGCTGGTGAGCGCGACGCAGGAGGATGCCACGGCGAACGTGCCGGGAACGTTCGCGTATTCGCAGCCCATCGGGTGGAAGCCGAAGGCGGGTTCGCATACGATCTCGGTGACCGCCACGCCGACCGACACGAACGACTACACGACCGCTACAGCGGTGGTGACCCTGGTGGTCAACCAGGCCAAGCCGGTTATCGCGTGGACCAAGCCAGCCTCCATTGGCTACGGCACGGCGCTTGGCGCGGCGCAGCTGGACGCAACCAGTACGGTAGCGGGGACCTTCGCGTATACTCCCGCGGCGGGTACGGTGCTCGCGATCGGAAGCCACACGCTCTCGGTAACTCTGACGCCGACCGACACCGCCGATTACGTCGCGGCCTCCGCCACCACCACTGTGACCGTCAGCAAGGCGACGCCGGTCATTACCTGGGCGACACCCGCTTCCATCGTCTATGGCACGCTGGTGAGCGCGACGCAGGAGAACGCAACGGCCAGCGTCGCCGGGACCTTTACCTATTCGCAACCGATCGGGTGGAAGCCGACAGCAGGAACGCATAGTCTGGCTGCCTACTTCACCCCTGCGGACACCGTCGACTACAACAAGGTGACGACGACGGTGACGCTGACGGTGACGCAGGCGACGCCGAAGATCACGTGGGCCACGCCGGCGGCGATTCCCTATGGGACAGCGCTCGCGGTCAAGCAGCTGGATGCGACGGCGAATGTGCCGGGAAGCTTCACTTACACGCCGGCGGCGGGAGTGGTTCTGAAGGCGGGATCGCAGAGCCTGTCGGTGACGTTCACCCCCAGCGACACGGCCGACTATACGACGGCGACCGGCAAAGTGACGCTGACAGTCAACCCGGCGAAGCCGCTGATCACGTGGCCGACGCCCGCTCCGATCACGTACGGTACGGCGGTGAGCGCCACGCAGGAGGATGCTACCGCCAACGTGCCGGGCGCCTTCGTCTACTCGCAGCCGATTGGATGGAAGCCGATCGCGGGAACGCACATGCTCTCGGTTAAGTTCACGCCCACCGATACTACGGACTACCTGACGGCGACGGGGAGCGTGACGCTGACGGTCAACCCCTAAGTGGGGGGCGCCGGTGGATGGTCCCTGAGGCCCGTATGGGTTTCAGCACGCCGGGCGACATTTTGGGTGACTTCACCAACCAATCGTCGCCTGAGGTCTTCCCCCGGGATGGCGGGCGCTGCCGGTGGGGCGGGGCCGGTTAGCGGGTTTGTGTCAGGAGCTTTGGGGTGAGGGGCATCTTGTGCCTTGAATTCACCTGTCCCTTGAATTCCGGGGAGGGTATTCGGTATCCTGTCCCCCGCATTGCCCCGAATTGCCCCCCGAATTGCCCAACCAATTCATCTCCAGCCGCAAACCGGACGATCTGCCGGCGTTCAACCGCACGCTGATCGAGGCGCTGGAACGTGGCGAGGAACGGTTACCAGCCGCGTCGTAAAGGCGGCTATCAGCCGGTCAGCGAGGAAGCGGCGAGGGTTGAGGCGGCGAGCAGGCGAGGCTGGCCGCCTCGGTTGAGTTTCGATTCTGCAGACCCTTTTTTCAGCCGCGGCACAGGGGGTGCGGGTTCGAAGCCGGTTCCGGGCCCAGATGGCCATGCACCCCGGCTCCCATGACTTTCGTACCGGGCGTCCGCTCGATTCTCCTTGCCTCGGGGCCCGCCCCGCTCCGACTGTGGGAATCGGAGAACTCCGTCGCATGAACCCATTTCGCCTGTGGTTTCGCATTGTCCTGCTACTCGGCTGCTTCGCACTGACGACGAGACCTGCGCTCACCCAGGCGCCGGCCACCCCCGTGGGCACAGCCAGCGCTGTGCAGACGGCCACGCTCACCTTCACGGAGGCAGCGACGGTCGCCAGCATAAATGTCCTGACGCAGGGTGCGCCAAATCTTGATTTCCAGTTTGCGTCCGGCGGCAGTTGTGCAGACGGCACTGCTTACAGTGTGGGGCAGACCTGCACGGTGAACTATATTTTTGACCCGACTCATCCGGGGATCCGCTATGGGGCGGTGGTTCTCTACGATGATGAGTCTCCGGTGAATGCGATCGCCACAACCTACATTTGGGGCACAGGCAATGGCCCGCAGGTGACCCTCAGCCCCGCCGTGGAAACCCAGTCGCAAATCGGGATAGGGTTCTCGAGCGGCCTTAACGGTATTGCGATGGACGGGAGCGGTAATGTTTTTGTCGCTGCCGGGGATACGGTGGAGGAGATTCTGGCTGCCGGCGGCTATACGACCGTCAAGTCCATTGGCTCCTATGGCGCTTTTCTTGGCGGCGTCTTCGGAGTCTCAGTAGACGGAGCCGGAAACCTTTTCGTCAACGATTCTCCCGGGTTCGTGGAGGGAGCGATAAAAGAAATCATGGCGGCGGGGGGCTACACCCGGATCGTCACGATAGCCGCCCTCCCAACGGTGTACGAAAACATTGCAGTGGACGGGAGCGGCAATCTCTTCTACGCCAACACCGGCGGCAATCAGGTGATGGAGATGCTGGCCAGCGATGGCTACAC
Organism: Acidobacteriaceae bacterium; assembly: GCA_036267295.1. Lineage (GTDB taxonomy): Bacteria > Acidobacteriota > Terriglobia > Terriglobales > Acidobacteriaceae > Palsa-343. Next base: position 24,248 of record DATAWI010000037.1, read on the forward strand.
CACCTCGAAAACGCTCGGCAGCGGATTTGGCTTTCCTTTGTCCGTGGCTGTGGATGGGAGCGATAATGTGTTCGTCGCCGACCGCAACAGCGGGTTTATCAAGGAGATTCTGGCCGCCGGCGGCTATACGACGGTGCAGGAGATAGGCTCAAAGCTCAGCGAACCCTCGACCGTTGCTGTGGACGGAAACGGAAATGTCTTCGTCGCTGTCAATACGAACCTCAACCACTACGTCAAGGAGTTTCCGGCTAAAGGCGGCTATACCACGACCAAAGTCCTGAGCAACCCGACGACGCGGCAACATGGCCTGGCGGTGGATGCAGGCGGTGACATTTTTCTCTCCACCCGCCCAAATACCATCTACTCTGCTCCTGAATGGGTTTCTGAATTGAATTACACGGATCAAGCCGTGAACTTTGGCGGGACTCAGGTCGGAAGCACCAGCAGCGACAGTCCGGTGACGGTAACGGTCGGCAACAACGGCAATGAACCGCTGGACATCTCCGGCGTGAGCTATCCGGCGGATTTCCCTGAGAAGAGCGGAGTGGCGACAGACTGTACTGCGTCGACCGTTCTGGCGCCTGGGGCTACCTGCACTCTGAGCATCGACTTTTCGCCGCTGCTATCGAGCGCTACCGGGCTGATCACGCCGCTGAACGAGGAAGTCAACGTCGTCGACAACAGCCTGAACGTCACCGATGCCGTGCAGGCGGTCGTTGCGACGAGCAATGCACTGTTCGCGCCGCCAGCGCTGACCGCCCCGGCGCCGTCGAGCACGCTGAGCGGCGCGAGCGCCACGTTCACCTGGAGCCCTGGCAGCGCGACGAAGTTTCAGTTCCGCCTGGGGAAGTCTCCCGGCGGGAACGGCCTCTACGGCAGCGGCCCAATCTCCACAGACTCGGTCACCGTGTCGAACCTGCCGACCGACGGGACGACGATCTACGCGCGCCTCTATTACCTGCTAAACGGCACGTGGGATCCCATCGACTACGTTTACCATGCTCCGACGACCGCCCTTATTTCGCCCCCACCCGGCAGCGTATTGAGTGGTTCCACAGTCACGTTTAGCTGGAGTTCCGGGGTCGCGACTGAGTTCCAGTTCCGTCTGGGCAATTATCTCGGCGGGAACGGCCTCTTCGGCAGCGGGACAACGTCCAGGACCTCGGTCACCGTGTCGAACCTGCCCACCACCGGGAAGACGATCTATGCGCGCCTGTATTACAGCGTAAACGGGGTATGGCAGTCTACGGACTACACGTACACGGCGCAGTGACCGGCTTCTGAGCGCGGGAAGTCAGGGGACAGGATACTTAATACCCAGAATTTGATGCGGGTGACCCGGTCAAGCGTATCTGGTCGAAGCAGAGAGATATGGCCTCTGCTGTAGAGTATTGCCAGGTCATCTTGAAGGCCACCGCTTGAGTGAGAGGATCGGCAGAGCAGGGAGGACATGCGGCAACCGGCAACACTGCTCAAGGAATTCCGATAATGACGTCCAAAAGCAATGGTCTGATCAACAGGCGGATCGATGATTACAATCTATACCGACTGGGGGACTATGGTCTCTATCGAAGGTAGTTGGTCACTCGCGTGTCTCTGGCACAGGCGGAGCAGGCGCTCGCTGCTTGTGCTGGGTGCCGTGATCGTTGCCTCGTGGAGCGCTGAATGCCTGGCTCAGAACTCAACAGCGTTTACTTCGTGCATGGAGAAAACTGAGGCGCAAGATCAGGTAAATCGCTGTGCAAGCGACGAAGCAAGGCGCGCAGACGATGAACTGAACGTTACTTACAAAAGCGTTTTCGCCGCGATGACTGGCGATCAAGTGGCCACGACAAAACTGAAAGCGTTTGAGCGTGCCTGGATCACTTATAGAGACGCCTATATTGCAGCCATGTATCCTGCCCCGGATAAGCAAGCCTATGGATCCATCACGCCGATGGAGATTGACCTTCTTTCGGCCCGCCTGACGCGAGAGCAAATGAAAGCGCTGAGAGACATACAGCAGTTTTACAAAGGCAATCAATAACTCCACTGATTTGCTTGTCGGTCCCTGCACGGTATGGGGAATAGGAGGACAGGATACCTATTACCTGGCACACGCCGGGCTGAACTCCTGACGGTAGAGACGGGCGTGGCCGCGATCGCAGCGGGCGAGGCGAGGTATACAGAAATTCTATCGCCGGGAGGTATTCGGTATCATGTCCCTGGAATTCCCACAGGGCTCCATCGGTAAGATCAGACTTGGGTTCTGTTTACCGTCAAAACTTCCTGAGTAGTTGTGCGGAGCCAGCAATGCGAGTTGGAAGAATTCTGTCGATTGTGGTTGTCGGCCTTGCCAGCGCTATCGTGATCGTCGCCGGCGCAATTGCCATAGTCTTCTTTGCACGATCCGGGAGCGCAAAGCAACAAAATGTCGCGCCCCCAGACGGCACCCAAGCCATTTCTCCGGTGGGGAATACTGTCCTGCTTTCGCGAACTCACGGAAATTCCTCGTTCCTTTATCGCAAGGACCCTTCAGATGGTTCGAACGTACGCCTTACCTCGGCGTCAATCGGAATCGAATCTGAAGCGAGCTTCTCGCACAACGGCAAGGTCGTAGTCTATTCTTTCGCAAGCTCGCCGGATTCCAGATCGGCGGTCTGGCTAGTGGGCGCCGACGGAAGCAATCCTCACGCATTAACCGGTAAAGATGAAGATGCATTGCACCCGGTTTTTTCGCCTGATGACTCGAAGGTATTTTACGCTGTGTCGAACTTCACGGGAAATTATTCTCCAGTCGTCCGACCGGCCCGTCATAACTGGGATGTATTTTCAACTACCGTTCAGTCGAGTGCAACGACCGCGAGTAGTGGCGCTATGCAAGTCACGCATGGTTCCTTTTATGACATGCAGTCCCTCGATGTCGTCGCCGATCCGCTCAATCGGGGCGGAACCGAACTCCTGATAAGCACAACCGGCTATCCGATTGGAGCCTTGCTGGAAGAATTTAATCTGGGGGCTTCAGGGAGAGACAAGATATTCCAGCCGCGCGTTCCAGGTGAATCGTCGGTCGGGCCATCGTACGGCGAAGCACGCTTCATACATGATGGAATGGACGTTTTGTTCGTTGCAGCTACAGATACGTCAGGCGGGAACTACGACTACAACGTCTACTCCATGAGTGACGTCACCGGAGGTGAAATTAAGGAGCTTACTCATCTCAAAGGGATGACTAATGGACTTAGCGTCCTTCCGAACGGGCAAGCTACTTTTGTGAACGGTGGAGCGGCTTTCGTGCTGGATATCGGTACGCAATCCGTGAGGCCACTCTAGAAGTCGGGGGACATGATCCCTGTTCCCTGGCAGCTGCCGGGATGAACTACTGAGGTTCGAGACGGGCGCGGTCGTGTTCGCAGCGGGCGAGGCGGGGCATACAGAAGTTCTGTCGCCGGGAGGGTATTCGGCATCATGTCCCCCGAATTCCCGTGCCTTGAATTCCTGAATTCCAGAAATTCTATCGCCGGGCGGTATTCGGTATCATGTCCCCCGAATTCCCCAATGCGGGCAATTCGGGGCATACAGAAATTCTATTGCCGGAAGGGTATTAGGTATCATGTCCCCCGAATTCCAGGACGTTCCGCATGTCAACGTCGAGAAGGTAACTCCCCGAACCGGCACTACGCCGAAGCGAATTGTCAATAGGCACATTACACAATGAAAAAGACCTTCACATACGAGTATGAAGAGGGACGCGCAGGTTCGCTGAGCTATGACATCTCGTTGGAAGAAAACGAGCGTTTAGAGACTCTAGTCGAGAATGGAGCGCCAATCCTTTACATGAACCGGCCAGCCATGCTGACTCTAGCGAAGATACTGGTTAAGCTTGCTGAAGGCCCATACTCTGAGAAGTTCCATATCCACTTGAAGAAAGACTTCGGCGAAGGGCCTGACGCACTTACGGTGATGCTCTACCCGGATAATGTGCCGGTGAGGCCGCACTAAACGGACTTAGTAGCTGGCAGGCCGTCCCCTCCGGGGTGGCCTTGCTGCGTCTGGGAGGGGCTGTGGACGCGCCGGTGGGAGCTGTCCGAGCGTCTGCATCATCGAGGGTAAAGGCACGCCGCCTGCGGCGTCGGAAGTATAGGGACACGTCTCCCCCAGTCGGGAGCTGGAGTAACCTCGGGTTGCTGTGCGGTAACGAAGAACTGAAAAGCAGCGTCTAAAGAAGAAATGCTCTGGACCGCACTTGCCCGGAGCGTGACGCACGTTGCTCCCGGTGCACGCGAATGAGCCGACTCCCCATCGATCAAACGCGGAGAGATTTTTCATTTAGCTGGCTGCCTTCGAGCGCGGCGCAGGCCGCGCGTTCCGCGTGCGGTCCTTGTGCATCTCCCTCTTCACAACTCATCGTCGGCGGTGCGCGATGAAGCGCGCGCTGCGGACGAAGTTTGTCGGCACGAAGGTGTCGGAGGCGGAACTGCGTGTGCTGGAGTCGCGGGCGCAGCAAACGGACTTACCGTGACGACTCCGTCGGGCAGGCCGGCGTAGGCGCGAGCGCTGCTCCAGATCCAATCCTCAGGGGTATCGGCGAGTCCCAGTTTCACGGGTTCCTGGTGCATCGACATCAGGTGGGCGACAACGGCGTCGGAGCCCACCACGTGCGCGTCGGAGAAGCGGCTCTCCCAAACCTGTTCATCGCTGCGGGCGGAGCTGTTGTAGCGGCGGCGGTACCGGGCCTGCAGCATTTCGACGGCGTTGGCGGTGGTATCGATCTCGGGCTCGCGCATCAGCAGCCGGAAGTGATCGGGCACCACCACAAAGCCGACCACCTCAAATCGAAACTTGACGCGAAGCTCTTCCAAAAGGCGCAGGAAGACGTCGCGATGCTTTGCCTGTCCGAGCTTCGGCTGCCGCTGATAACCATTGCAGGCGACGAGGTGGAGATGACCTTTGCCGTAAACAGCCTCGCGGGTCCTGGGCATAGGACTTCAGTGTAGGGTACGGGCTGGGGGTTGCGGCGCAGGATTCGGTGGGGTCCGCGGCGCGTGTGAGGGGAAGTAGTCGGGGGACAGGATATCGATTGGCGGTCGGAATGACAGCCTTCCGGGGGATCATGGCGCAGATCGTTCGGTGCGATTTTATCCTTTGGCAATGCCGAAGTGGCGGCGGACCTGGGTCCTTAACGATTCGAAGGGCGGATAGCCGTTCAACGCGGGGGCCCAGTCCTGGCGCAGAGCGTCGAGCACGAAGATATCTTTGGCGGCAAAGGCATTCTGGAGATATTTGACGGCGTCCTCTTTTTCGCCGAGCAAGCCGCAGGTGTGGGCGAGGTCGTATCCATCGGACTGACCTTTGGCGAAAGCTTCTTGCTGGACCGCCTGAACAGCGTGCAGCAGGGCGGGAAGCCCTCCGGCGGACCAGCCTTTGCGGGCGGCCGCGGCGATGCGCTGGTCGTAGGGACTGCCGGTGACCGCGGCAAGGCGGCCAAGCTGCGTGATGTAGGCGGGATAGTCGCGATCGCCGAGGTCGATGCGCACGAGGAAGGCGGGCGGGCTGCTGAAGTCGGGTTCGGCGGTTTCCAGTTCTTCGAGCGCCGCTTTGGCCTGGCGGTCGCCGGCGGAGTAGCGAATCCAGGCCTGGTCGGCGAGGATGGAGCGGGAGGCGGGCGCCAGTTCCTGGGCAATGTCGATCTGGGTGCGGGCTTCGGCGTTGCGGTGGACCGCGTTCAGCGCGGTGGCGTACCAGTGGTGGGCCTCGCCGTTGTTGGGGGCAAGCTGGAGGGCGCGCTGAAATTCGGCAAAGGCGCGGGGAATGTCGGCCTGCGACCAGAAGAGGCCGAAAGCAAGGGCGCGGTGGGCGACCGGGTTGGAGGGGTCGAGACTGATGGCCTTGTTGGCGGCTGCGATGGCGCGGGTGAAGGCTGAATCCTGCGGCATCGCGGAGTACTCGGGCATGAGGTCGTAGCTTTCGGCGAGGCCGGCGTAGGCGGGGGCGTAGTTGGAGTCGGCGACGATGGCCTGGGTGTAGGCGTCGGCGGCCTGGAGCAGACTGCTGCCGGTGCGGTGCTCCCAGTAATACTGGCCCTTGAGGTAGTCGGCCAGCGCGGCGGGGGTGGGAATGTGCGCCGGAGCCGGCTTGACGGGCAGCGGCCGGGCGGGGAGGGGGCGCGGAGCCAGAGCGCGCGCTTCGCGATACTCGTAAACGCAGACGGCGGTCAACAGGACGGCCGCGAGAGCGCCAAAGGCGGCCAGCCGGCGGCCGGCGTTCGGGCGGGGAACCGCCGCGGGCAGGGCAGGCGGCGGCGCAGGCGGCGGGGGGATGGGTTCCGCGGCGAGGGCTGCGGGGGTCGCGACATCCCGCACGGAGAGAACGTAGCCGCGCGCGGGAAAGACGATGCGCCAGGGATCGTGGAGGCCGGGGCCATCGTAATAGGCAGCGACCATTTTGCGGAGGCGGCTGACCTCGGAGCGGACGCTCGAGTCGATGCGCTGATCGAAGGAATCGGGCTTGCGGAAGACGTCGAAGGCGATGGCGTATTCGCTGAGGCTGGCGCCCTGGCCGGCGAGCGATTGGGTGAGCAGGTAGCGGAGCAGCTCGGCGCGGCGCGGGGACGCGTCGAAGGGCGGGGAGCTGAGCAGCCCGTTCAGATACTCGGCAAACTGCGGTGGAAAGCCTGCATCAGCCAGTCTGCGCTCTCCCCCGGCGTCCATCACTTCTCCGTGGGCATCAGACTAACACACTGATTTCACAGCGTTGCAACGTTGTAGTGCCTGTTTCAGCTTGCAATCGGGCGAGGGGTCCGGCAGACTCTGGTTCCGTTCCTAAGAAGACCGCAACGCACGAGAGACCAAAAGTCCCAGTCGCGGATGTGCCTCCCCCGCCAACGCAGACGACCGGAATGGGTCGCTGACGACCCAGGGAGAATACCGCCATGCAAACGAAGAAGCCGGCATCCATGCTCGCGTGCTGGATCCTTGCCGCCGCCGCCTCGATGTCCGCCATTGGGCAAACCTCGATCCCCTACCAGCCGGGCGTTGATACGCCGCCCTCGCTGGTGGTGGAAAGCGTGAACGACGCGCAACGGGTGACGCTGCCCGGCAACACCCATCCCATGGCGCGGTCGAAGTTTGAGACGGGGCGGGTCGAGGCCACGGCGCCGATGGAGCGGATGATGCTGGTGCTGCGGCGCAGCCCGGCGCAGGAGGCCGCCCTGCAAAGCTACATCGCGGGCGAATACGATCCGGCGTCCCCGAACTACCACCACTGGCTGCACGCGGAAGAGTTCGGCCGGCTCTTCGGGCCGTCGGATTCCGACCTGGTGGCGGTGAAAGGCTGGCTGGAGGATCGCGGCTTCCAGGTCGGCAACGTGAACAAGGGGCGGACCCTGATCCAGTTCACCGGCACGTCGGCGCAGGTGGAGCAGGCGTTCCAGGTGGAAATGCACCGCTATCTCGTCAACGGCGAGCAGCACATCGCCAACGACCGCGATCCTTCGATTCCGGCGGCGCTGTCCCCGGTGGTCGCGGGCATCGCGTCGCTGAACAACTTCTTCGCGAAACCGCAGCATGTGATCGGGAAGACGATCCTGATCGACCGCAAGACGGGCATGAAGACCCTGGAGAACCCGCCGCAGGGGGCGCCGCGCGGCCCGCAGCCGATCGCGCATCGGAACTTCGGCGGAGGGGCAGCGGGTGGGCCAGCCCCGCAACTGACCTATTCCGCCAACAGCGACACCTACGAAGAACTGACGCCCTACGATTTTGCGACGATCTACAACATTCTGCCGTTGTGGAATGCGACCACGCCGATTAACGGGAAAGGCGTCACCATCGTCATCTCCGGCGTCAGCGATATCAGCCAGGCGGACGTCACGAATTTTCGCTCGACCTTTGGGCTGCCGGCGATGACGCTCAAGACGATCGTGAACGGGACGGATCCGGGAGCGGACGGGGGAGGCGGACAGATAGAGAATTCGCTGGACGTAGAGATGGCGGGGGCTACGGCGCCGGGCGCGCAGATCGATATGGTCGTCTCAGCAAACACCGAGACGACCGGGGGCGATATGCTCTCGGACGAATACATCGTCGATAACGAAGTGGCGCCCATTATGAGCGCCAGCTACGGCCAGTGCGAGCTGAACCTGGGAAGCTCGGGCAACGCGGCCTATAACTCGGTGTGGCAGCAGGGAGCGACGGAGGGCATCAGCATCTTTGAGTCGGCCGGAGACCAGGGGTCCGCGGGATGTTCCGATTCCGACGAGGCAGGGCCGAACGCAGACGAGATCGGATTGCAGGTGAACGGCATTGCGTCCAGCCCGTATGTGACGGCAGTCGGCGGCACGGATTTCACGTGGAGCTTTGTAGCGAACGGCACGGCGACTTACTGGAATTCAACCAACGGGGCGCACTTACAAACCGCGAAGGGGATCATGCCGGAAGTTCCGTGGAACTCCACGTGCACGAATCCCGAGCTGGTGCCGTTATTTGGTGCGGCGAACCCAGAGCAGCTTTGCAACGGGCTGCTGTCGTACGACAACGGATATTTCGACGGCCTGGTGGTGATCACCGGGGGCAGCGGCGGCACCAGCCACTGCACGCAGCCGACGGGATCGGGTCCCGGGAGCTGCGCGGGAGGCTATGCCAAGCCGTCGTGGCAGACCGGGTATGGGTCTTCGACGACGAAGCGCGACCTCCCGGACGTGTCCCTGTTCGCCTCGGGGGGATTTCCGTCGACGGTGGACGGCAGCGCGATCCTGTTTTGCGCTTCCGTGAGCGGGGGCAGCTGCAATTACACCTCGGTCAGCGGGCTGGAGGCGCAGGAGGTGGGCGGAACCTCGGCGTCGTCTCCGCTGATGGCGGGGGTGATGGCGCTGGTCCTGCAGAAGACGGGGAGCGCGCAGGGACTGGCGAATCCGATGTTCTACAAGCTGTTTGCCAAGCAGGTGACCGCCGGCACGGATTGCAATTCCTCGACGGTGGTGAACGGCAACACCTGCATGTTTTACGACGTGACGCAGGGGACGAATGCGCAGGTATGCCTGACCGGCGATACGAACTGCGTGACCAACACGAGCGGCGACGAGGTCGGCATCCTGAGCGGGTATACGTCGGGAACGGGCTACGACGACGCAACCGGATTGGGCACGCTGAACGTGGCCAACCTGGTGAACAACTGGACGTCCACCTCGGGCACGCCGGCGGTGACGCTGTCGCCGACCTCGCTGGCGTTTGCCTCGACGGTGGTGGGCTCGACGTCGACGGCGCAGGTGGTGACGGTGAAGAACACCGGCACGGCCACGCTGACCCTGACGTCGGAGACGATCACCGGCACGAATCCAGCTTCGTTTGGAATCTCGGCCAATACCTGCGGGAGCACCCTGGCGGCCAGCGCGACGTGCACCGTCTCGGTGGACTTTAAGCCGCAGGCCACGGGGGCGAAGACCGGCAACCTGTCGATTGCGGATAATGCAAGCGGATCGCCGCATATCGCGACGCTCTCGGGAACCGGCACGACCGCGTCGACCTACACGATTTCGCTGACGCCGACGACGCTGACGTTTGCCTCGACGGCGGTGGGTGCGACCTCCGCGGCCCAGATGGTGACGGTGAAAAACACCGGAACCGGCGCGGTGACGCTGACCTCGGAGACGATCACCGGGACGAATTCCGCCGCATTCCTGATCTCGGCCAACACCTGCGGGAGCAGCCTGGCGGCGACGGCAACCTGCACGGTGTCGGTGGAGTTCAAACCACCGAGCACGGGAGCGAAGGCCGCCAACCTGTCGGTGGCGGACAACGCGACCGGTTCACCGCAGATCGTGACGTTGTCGGGCACCGGCACGGCGGCCGGGAACACGGTCACCCTTTCGCCCACCTCCATCGCATTCCCGATTACGATTGTGGGTAAAACGAGCGATGCGGAGATCGTGACCCTGAAGAATACCGGCTCGGCGGCTGTGACCATCAGCGCGATCGCGATCACGGGGAACAACCCGGCTTCGTTCGTCGAGCTGAGTGGTTGCGCAGGCACGCTGGCCGCCAGCGCTTCCTGCTCGATCTATGTGGCGTTCGATCCCAAGTCGGCGGCGGCGCTTACGGGCGCGCTGTCGGTGACGGATACGGCGACCGGATCGCCGCAGAAGGTGACGCTGACGGGGACGGGAACGAGTGCGCCTTCAGTGACGCTGAGCCCCACGAGCATCACCTTCCCGACCACCGCGCACGGAACGACCTCGGAGGCACAGGCCGTCACGCTGACAAATAACGGCACGGCCACGGTGACGCTCCTGTCGATCACGCTGACGGGCGCGAATCCGGCCGACTTTGTGGCGCTGGATACCTGCGGGCCGACGTTGGCCGGCGGAGGAAGCTGCACGGTGTATGTGGCTTTCAAGCCGGCGACGGCGGCAACCTTCAGCGCGACGCTGAGCGTTGCCGATACGGGGAGCGCATCGCCACAAACGATGGCGATGAGCGGAACCGGGAACTGAGGGCGTCGACGCTCCCGCGGAGCAGGCGCAAGGGCCTGCTCCCGGGAGGGTCGAATCAGGCGACAGAGCGGGAACCACGGACGGGGCCACTGCTGAAATTTTCGCGCTGGGTCAGGAGAGTCGATCTCCTCATTTCGCTGCCCGTGGAGGGCGCGGGCCCCGGGGGCGGCGACGCAACCGGCGGCCCGGTTGCGCCGGTCCCTCTCACCGATGCTTGCCGGTAAGGCTCACTTCCGGAGCGATGATGTTGGGGGGCCCGATGCCGATCTCGCATCCTCCCGCCTGGCAGGTGTAGGTTCCGTCGATGGACGTTGTGCCGGTGACCGCGATGGACGAAAGGTGGTTGCAGCGGGTTTCGCGAACCGGGCCGGTGGCGCCGCATTCCGGAACGTCGTAACGCAGCAGGGAATAGGTGTCGAGATCATTTTTCATCGCGACCGACAGGTCGGCAGTAAAGGCACCGGGACCTTTGCCGTTCGCCATGAGAAACAGAGTATTTTGACCCTTGATGAAGGGCGTGCCGACTTCACAGGTCTTCGTCGTCGCGCCGGGCTTTGTGCAGAGCATGAGCGCATCGTGGCCGTCGTTCGGGGCATCGTCCGGGCCGCGGAAGGTCATGACGATCTGCCAGTTCGTGGTGATGCCGGTCTGCGAATTGACAACGGGACTGATGCCGTTGAGGTTGCCCTCGACCACGAGCACGGAGAGATCGACAGGCGACGTGGAGTAGCCGTTATTTCCCTTCGAGTCCCATGAGGTTTGGGACAAACTCTCAAAGGAGCCGCCGCGCACGGTGACCGGAGAATCGTTTGGATTCACGGGGGTGGTGGTGGGGGGTGCGCCGGCCTTGCCTCCGCCGGACTGGGCGAGTCGAAAGATCACACGCATTCCGACGGTAAGAGCGATCGCGGTGGTGAGAACTACGCCGGAGAGAAGGCTAAATGCGGCAACCTTGACGTGCGAAGAATCCATCGTCGCCCCCTAGGGTGAAAGCTGGACAATTCCCCTGCTGAGCCAGGCAAGATCGGATCTGGAACTATAAGAATGGAAGACTGAAGGTGACCAAGTTTGGCGCAGGGCCTTCAGAATGTCAACGGCCTTCTGCGCATAGAGCTTCTGGTGGGCGGCGTCGTGGCGGAGGCGGGCAGCCTGCGCGGCGATGAGGGCGCTGCGCAGGCCGGAATCTTTCAGCCCGGCGGCGGAGAAATACGATTCGGCGTGCGATGCCGGGTCGTAGGCCGAGGCAGCCTCGCCGGCGGCCAGCAGAACGGTAGCGGTCGAGAGTTCCTGCGCGGCAACGGCGCCTTCGTTGCCGGGTGAGTTATCCGGAGCGGGGATGCTGTGGAGAGCGGCGAGCGCGGCCGGCGCATGGCCGCCGAGGGCCAGCGCCAGGGCGCGCTCCATGGTGAGGTCATTGCGATCGCCGGCTTGCAAATCAGCCCGCTGGAGAGACTGAGCCGCGAGAGCCTCGGCCTGGGCGTATTTGCGTTCGCCGATGAACGCCTGGGCGTGCATGACCGGAATGGTTGGATTCGTGGGAAGGGTGAAAACAAGCATGCGCTCGGCGTCGGCAAATCGGCCGATGCGGTTCAGGACCTCGGCTTCGTAGGCTGCCTCGTAGGGTTTGGCCGTCCCGTCGCCGGCGAGGGTAAAGGCATTGTTGAGGTGATCGAGGGCCTGGGAGTAGTCCTCGCGGAGAAGATAGACGGAGCCGAGCAGTTCCTCGGCCTGGGTCTGGAGGTTCCGTTGTCCCGCCTGCCTCGACAGATCCACCAGTTCGTAGCCGGCTTTGAGAGCCTCATCTATCTGGCCGCGGCTGCGCTGGGCGCGCGCAATGATGAGCGACGACTGGGCGCCCTCGCGGAAATTTCCGTTCCTCCTGTAATAAGCGAGAGCTCGGGTGGCGGCTTCGAGGGCCTCGCTGGTGCGATTTTGTTTAAGGCGAAGGCCGCCCAGCGTAAGGTTGGCCATCGCTTCGACGCGGGCTTGCGGGCTTCGCTGCAGGATCTGGAAGGCTTCCTGCAGAGGGGCGTCGGCCTGATTGAAATCGTGGTAGAGGTCGACGCTGGCGAGACGCACCAGACCATCGGCGGCCCAGTCGTCGAGTTGGTTATCGCGGGCGAGCTGGATGGCGCGCTGCGCGAAAGCGATGGCCTGATCGTCGTGGGAGGTGTTGTAAGCCACACTGCTCAACTGGGTGAGCGCGCGAATTTCGAGCTGCACATTCTGGAGGCGCTGGGCATCGGCGCGCGCGAGAGTCAAATCCGCGTTGGCCTCGTCGTTCGCTTCGCGCTCGTTGGCGAGATAGCCGCGCTGGAAGGCGAGCTCGGCCATGCCGTCCAAATTGGTTTCGGAGTTGTACAGATGGTCCGCGTGGTCGAAGGCCTCATTGGCCTTCTGGACGAGGTTCTGGCGGGATTCGAGCATGCCCGTGTGGAGAAAGGGCGCGGGGTTGTCAGGGTTCAGGCCGGAGGCCCTGGTGTAGCAATGGAGAGCGTCCTGGGGATCGCCGAGGCGTTCCCAGGCCATGCCGAGGTCGATGTAACCGACATCTTTTCGGGAGGCGGGGAGGCGGTCGAGGATGATGCGGTACCGGTCCAGCGCGCCATGCAGGTCGCCATTGAGGGTGGCGCGAATGGCGTCGAGATACAGATGGTCGAGCGGGGGCAGATGGTTTTCGCCGGTGCTGGCGATCAGCATCTCGGAGCGCGCCTTGCCGTCGAAGTCGAGATGGGACCAGGCCTCCGCGAGGCGGGCGTGGGCCATCACAAAGCGGTCGTCGCTGGCGGCGGCCATGCCGAGTTCGCGCGTGGCCTTGAAGTAGCAGGCCTCGCGCAGAGAGGCCACGCCGGCCTGGTACCAGCGTGCGGCCTCGGCGTTGGGGTGGTTGTACTGGCGAATCTGCCAGAAGCGGAATCCGGCCCATGCCAGGGCGAGGGCGGGGAGGGCGCAGGCAGCGAAGAACAGCCGGGGATGGTCGTGGCGGATGTTGGCGGGGTGGAAGGGTCGGGTGAGCAGCGCGCCGGCCACCGCCGCCGGAGTTTGAAAGCGCCGCTGGGGTTCGTATTCCAGGCACCTGGCGACGATGCGGTCCCAGTGGCGGGGGAGATCGTGGCGGAACGACGAGGGCGGGCGGGGATGGCTGGCGCGGCGGGCGGCGGCGGCCACGGGCGTGCTGGCGGAAAACGGATGAGTGCCGGAGAAAACCTCGTAGAGAACGACGCCCAGGGCGTAGACGTCGGTGGCGGGCGAAGTGGGCCGGCCTTCAAACTGCTCCGGGGCCATGGCGTCGGGGGTCCCGGCCATGGTCTCTTCGCGGGCGGTGGACTGGGAGTCGTAGGCGACGCCAAAGTCCATCAGGACGGCGTGCTCGCGGTCCGGGCGCGGGACGAGCATGACGTTGCGCGGCTTGAGGTCGCGATGGATGATGCCGGCATGGTGAATGGCGGTGAGTCCGTCGCAGATATCGAGAGCGATGCGCCTGGCATCGGCGGGAGAGAAGGCGGCGGGGCGGCGGAGGCGGGCGGCCAGGGTCTCGCCGTGCAGCATTTCCATGGTGAGAAAGGCAAACGCGGCCGAGTCGTCGCGAGCCGGGGCGAGGAAGAACTCGTGTATGCGGCAGACATGGGGGCCGCTGACGCGGCGGGCCAGCTGGACCTCGGTCTTGAAGAGAGTGAGAGCTCCGGGATAGCGGGCAAAGTCGCCGCGAATGGTCTTGAGAGCGAGGGTCTGATTCAGTTCGAGGTCGGTGGCTTCATAGACATCGCCCATGCCGCCGTGCCCGATGCGGCGGACGATTCTGAAACGCTGGAGGAGGAGCTGACCGGGCAGCAGCGCCGGGGCATCGTGCAGGGGAGCGCCGGGGGCAGGGGCCGGGAGAGGGCCGACGACGGCGGTTTCCGCCTGCTGGGCGTCGAGCATGGCCTGGAGCTGGGAGCGCAGTTCAGCATCGTCGCCGCAGAGTTGCGCGATGATCTGGCTGCGCTGGGCAGGGGACTGCGCCATCACCGCGTCGAAGAGCGGCTTGAGGCGATCCCACATTGCGGGTGTCATAGCGTGTGCGGGGAAGGGGCCTCAGCGGGATCGGCTCCGGGAAGGAGCGGCCTTCGGCAGAGCGCCTGCGCGTGCCTGCGGGCAGCCGACGCCGCGGCGGTGCGGAGGGGCGGGAAGCCGGCAGGCGGCCGCGGGTTTCGCGGATGAGGCGAACGGTGAGCCAAACAATGACGCGAACGATGACGCGAACTATGAGGCGAACCGGGAGGCGAACTATGACGCAAACCGGGAGGCGAACAATGACGCGAACCGGGAGGCGAACCGGGAGGCGAACTATGAGGTAAACCGGGAGCCATGGGCACTCTCCAGTGCGCGCATTATAGCTTGCCGCTCCAGCGCGTTGGGGGCACACGATTTTGAGCGGCGCGCGGGCGCGGATAAGATCGAAGCTTGATTGGGCGGCGGAAACAATCCGTGCCGATTTACTGGATCAGCGAAGGCGAGAGCCGGGCTCGGTTCGCGATCGTGGTGCGGCCTCGAGGCGGCGGCTGGCTGCAGGACGACCTTGCCGAGTTGAAGAATCACGGCGTCGATATCCTGGTGTCGTTTCTGCCTGCGGAAGAGGCGTGGGCCCTGGCTCTGACGGAGGAAGCCAGGATCGCGGGGGACGTGGGGATGGAGTATATCTCGTATCCGATCCCCGATCGCGAGCTACCCGGCGACGTCGCCGGGTTTCGCGCTCTGGTGAAGCGGCTGGCGGCTGCGGTGCGCGGCGGCAAGACGGTCGGCGTGCATTGCCGGGCCTGCATCGGGCGTTCCACGGTGATGATTGGCTCGCTGATGGTGGCGCTGGGCTACGAGCCGCGGGATGCGCTGCGGCGCATTGAGAGCGCCCGCGGACTCGAGGTTCCCGATACGGCGGAACAGCGGGAGTGGGTCCTGCATTTTGAGCCGGCGCCATGACGCCTGGCTGCGCGTTGACGTTTCCGCATAGCTGGCAGGCGGAGATTCTGGCAGAGCGGCCGATGATTTTGCCGCCGCGGCACTTTACTTATCCGCGCGACGCGGAAGAGGTGGAACGCGGGGCGCTGGAAGTGATGGTCCGTCCCGGCGCAGGCGCGCCTTTTCTGGGCACGTTTGCGCTGGGGTTCGCCGATCCGGCGGCGCCGTCCGGGGTGTGGAGCTGTCCGAACCCCGATGAAGTATGCGCGGTGGCGGGCGGGTATGCTTACGTCGTCAACACGCGCGATCCCGAGGCGTTTACCCAGGCGGAGTTTCGTCCGGTGCTGGAAGTCCGGCCGCTGGCGGCGCACAAGCTGCTGCTCTTCGCGGGAAACTCCGCGTTGCTGGCGTGGGGCCGGGAGGGGCGGGCGTGGCGGACGGAGAGGTTGTCGTCAGAGGGTCTGCGGATTGAGACGATCGACGGCGGGGAACTGCGGGGATTTGGGTGGGACCTGATGACGGATCGCGAGGTGCCGTTCACGATCGACCTGCGCACCGGGCAGCGCATCGGCGGGATTTAATCCGGCAGGGCCTGGTAGAAGCTGAGGGCGGCATCGCCCTGGCGGAGGACGCGGGTGCGGGCGAGGACGCCGAAGCGCGGGTCCAGATCGCGGCGCTTCTCGTGCTCGGCAACGACCAGCGCATGGGGCGCGAGCAGGCTGGTCGCCGCGCCTCCCAGCAATCCCAGGGCGAGGGAGTATTCGTCAGCAGCCGCGTAGGGCGGATCGAGGAAGACGATGTCGGCGGTGCGGCCCTGCTCGGTGAGGCGTTTGAGAGCGGAGGCCACGCTGCGCGGTTCGAGGGCATACCCCGCGTGGATGCCGAGGCCGGCGAGGTTGGTCCGGATCGCCTTCGTGGGGGCATCGGCCTGTTCGACGAAGATGACTTCGCGGGCGCCGCGGCTGAGCGCCTCAATCCCAACGGCGCCGGAGCCGGCATAGAGGTCGAGGAAGGTCGCCCCGGCAATGCGGGGCGCGAGGACGTTGAACAGGGTTTCGCGCAGGCGGTCGCTGGTGGGACGGGTATCGAGGCCGCGCGGCGCCAGCAAGGGTCTTGAGCGATATTCTCCGGCGATTACGCGCATAAGGAAATGGAAAAGCCAGCGAAAACCGGCTGACCCTCTACAATATCGGGAAGAGCGACGGAGATCGAGATGCGCGCGTGGTCATTACCGCTGGGACGCTGGTTTGGAGTGCATCTGCGCATCCATTACTTTTTTCTGCTGCTGCTGGTGTTCTGCATCGTCTCCACCAAACTTTCCGGCACCGCGGCGTGGCGCGGCGTCGTTCTGTGGATTCTGCTGCTGGGCGTGGTGGCGGGCCGCGAGACGGCGCGCGCCATTACGGCGGCGTGGCACGGGCTGTCGGTGCGCAGCGTGCTGCTGCTGCCGATCGGGGGTTTGTTCTCCTACGCCAGTCCGGAAATGTCGGAGCAGGCGGCGGAGGGCTGGGCGCAAATTGCGATGACCCTGGCGGGCCCCTTATCGAATCTCGCGTTTGCGATTCTGGTGGCCGCCCTGATTACCGGAGCAACGACCCAGGTGCCGATCGCGGCGCTTCCCATTGTGACGCCGGCGCATCTGATGCGTTCGGCGGTGTGGCTGAACGTCGCGCTGGCGCTGATGAACTGCATTCCGGCGTACCCGCTGGACGCGGGGCGGCTGCTGCGCAGTTACATGGCGCGCACGCGCGGCGTGACCCAGGCCACGCGCTCCGCCTCCGGAATCGGCCAGATGGCCGGGATCATCGCGGTGGTGCTGGGGCTGGCGCTGCTGGCGATTCCCAACACGCGCCTGGCCGCGGGGATCAGCCCGTGGCTGATCATGGGCGGCTTTTTCGTCTTCATCGGAGCGCAGCTGGAAGACCAGGGTGTGATGTTTCAGTCGGTGGTGGAAACGGTGCGCATGCGCGACGTGATGCTGACCGACTTCGACACGCTTTCGCCGTCGGACACGCTGTCGGACGCGCTGTACAAGGCCATCCACAGCCTGCAGGACGATTTTCCGGTGGTGCGCGGGCCGAACCTGGTGGGGGTGGTTTCGCGGCAGGGGATTGTGCAGGCCATGCGCCATGAGGGCAACGGCTACGTGCAGGGCATCATGTCGCGCGCATTCCAGGTGGCGCAGCCGGACGATTCGCTGGGCGCGCTGATTCGCAGGATCGGGAGCGGGCGGCTGTCGCTGATTCCAGTGGCGGAAAACGGGCGCGTGGTGGGCATCGTCACCTGGCAGAACCTGAGCAGCAGCATGGGCCTGCTGGCCGAGTATCGCCGGCTGGAGCGCGGGGGCGAGGATTCGTGACTGACCCGCGGCGGCGATGAGCGAGGGCGATCCGCCGCTCGCGCCCGGGCTGTATCTGGTCGCTACGCCGATCGGCAACCTGGAAGACATTACGCTGCGGGCGCTGCGTGTGCTGCGCACGGCGGACCGCATTGCCTGCGAGGACACGCGGCAGACGCGTAAGCTGCTGGACCGGTATGGCATCACGACGCCTACGATCAGCAGCCACGAGCACAACGAGGGTGAGCGGAGCCTCCAGCTTGTGGAGGAGTTGAAGGCGGGCGCGCGGATCGCCGTGGTCTCCGACGCGGGCACTCCGGGGATCTCCGATCCGGGGATGGTGCTGGCAGGGGCGGCGATTGCCGTGGGGATTCCGGTGTTTCCCGTTCCGGGCGCGAACGCAGCGCTGGCTGCGCTGGTGGGGTCCGGCCTCGATACCGAGAATTTCATCTTCCTGGGATTTCTGCCGCCGAAGGCCGGGGCGCGGCGGACCGCGCTCGAGGCGGCAGCGGCTGCGGTCGCTCGTCCGACGACTTTGATTTTGTATGAGGCGCCGCACCGCATCCTCGAAACCCTCGGGGATGTGGAAGCGGTGTGGGGGGCGGGTTGTCGAGTGGCGCTGGCGCGGGAGCTGACCAAGATCCACGAGGAATTTTTGCGCGGCACAGCGGCCGATGTGCGCAGGACGCTGGCGGAGCGCGAGAGCCAGCGCGGGGAAATGGCGCTGCTGGTGGCGGCGGAGCCGCTGTCGGCGGAGTCGTCGACGAGCAGCATCGTGCAGCGGCTGGAGGAACTCCATCAGTCTGAAGGACTGGACGAGCGGGACGGGCTGAAGCGGATCGCCAAAGAGCGCGGCGTGGCGAAGAGCGAGCTGTGGCGCGAGTTGCAGCGGGAGCGCGCTCGGGGAAAGTAGTTCCCAGGCTGTATCGACATATAGGAACGGCCGGCGCAGGGAGCGAGCAATCTCCCGGAAGATTGCCGATTTGAGCCCTGCCCATGAAAACTTTTGCAAACTGCCCTGCGGGACGGGGTCCTTTTTGCCCATTTCTTTGTCGCTCGTCGCTAAGATATGCCCGATATCTGCCACTCCTCGCTTCGCGA
>DATAWI010000038.1:0-93876 GCA_036267295.1 Acidobacteriaceae bacterium
TCACAATGTCGATCCCCCGCAGAATCTCCACCACCCTGGAACCGTTCCGTATGGACTTCTTCAGTCCCCGCACCTCAATCATCCGCTCTCCTCAAGTGTGTTGAGCCAGCGCCGCGCCTCTGCCTGGACGGCCGCCCCCCCAGTTTGTTGCGTGGCGCCCTTCCGCGCGATAGGGTGGGATTGTTCCTTCCCGGACGAATCCGCATCGAATCACCCGTCATCGATGACTGGCCCTGTTCCCTTCCTCCTCGCCGCGTTTCTTCTTTCGAATGGTTACGCCGTCGCGCCACGCCCCGTTCCATCGCACCCCGCGCCTGTCCAGTCGCGTACCCTGCCGGTGATCGACTGCTTCGGCGACAGCATCACCGCTGGCCGCGGAGTCGCTGCCGGCCACACCTATCCCGACGACCTCCAGGCCGACCTCAACGCCCGCGGCTATCGCTACCATGTCGTGAACTCCGGCATCAGCGGCAATACCACCAAAGACGGCGTGGACCGCCTGAAAGACGTCCTCCGCCTCCATCCCGCCGTCGTCATCGTCGAATTCGGCGGCAACGACGGCCTGCGCGGCATCCCCATCGCCGACACCCGGCGCAACCTCGACACCATCCTTGCCACTCTCCTCCACTCCGGCAGCAAAGTCCTCCTCGCCGGCATCACCCTGCCCCCCAACTACGGCGCCGACTACATTCAGCAATTCGATGAAACCTACCGCCTCCTCGCGGCAAAATACCATGTGCCGCTCCTGCCCGAACTCTACGCCGGCATCTACACCGTCCCCGGCGCCATTCAGGATGACGCTGTCCACCCCACCGCCAAAGGCGACACACTCCTCGCCCAGGAGTTCCTCCCTCTGCTCCTGCCTCTTCTTCACAAATAGAAGGGTGCTATTCCCCCGAAGCCGGGTCAGCCCGTGCACCCAGCACCACCACAAACGGCTGAAACAGCGTCCCCGCCACGCGTCTCCCCACCGCCACCAGCTCCCGCTGTCCTTCAAAAATCTTCACCAGCGCGGCGCCCGAATACTCCGGCAGATTCACCTGCATCCCGTTCCGGATCCGCCCCACCGTCGCCTCGTCCGCTGTCACCGACGGCATTTCCGGCAGCAGCGTCCGCGGATGCGGCATCCGTTCCTCCAGCCTTCCCGCCGCGCCCAGCCGTTCCACCTCGTCCAGCGGCACCGCCTGCTCCAGCGTGAACGGACCCGCCGCCGTCCTTCTCAGAGTCTTCAGATGCGCTCCGCACCCCAGCGCCTGCCCCATCGCATGGGCAATCGCCCGCACGTATCCGCCCGCCGAAATCCGCATCGCGAACCGCGCCGTGTCGCCCTCCACACCTTCAATCGTGAACGCGTCCACGGTGATCTTCACCGGCTTCAGCTCCGGGGTCTTCCCTGCCCGTGCCAGCTTGTACGCTGGCTTTCCTTCGATTTTCTTCGCTGAAAACGGCGGCGGCATCTGTTCGCTCCCGCCCAGGAACGGCACCGTCTCGGCTCGCACTGCATTCAGATCCAGCACCACCGTGCACGCTTCCCCAGCGGGGTGCCCCTCCGCGTCATACGTATCCGTTGCAAATCCAAATCGAATCGTCCCCGTATACGCCTTGACGCTCGTTCCATAAAACTGCGCCAGCCGCGTGTACTTCCCCAGCAGCAACGGCAGCACCCCGGTCGCCATCGGGTCCAGCGTTCCCAGGTGTCCCACCGACTGCTCCCCGGTCGCCCGCCGCACCCGTGCCACCACGTCATGCGAGGTCATCCCAGCTGGCTTGTCCACAATCAGGAGCCCGTTCACTCCACTACCATAACTCGCGGACAGCCGGCGGAGCATCATGGACTCAACTGATCCGGCGCCCCATGTCTCAGGTTTTGGACTCCTCGCGTTTGCCGACCGTAACCGCTTCGGGGCATGAGCGTCGTCCAGGGCAACCTTGCGTCTCCCCTTGCAGCCGTGTTGGCTGTAGCTTTTGCGCTTGCTTTTGCTGTTGACCTCGCTTTCCCACGCTCCTCAACCGCCGCCGAAGGCTCGGCCCTGTACCGTGTACCCTGTCTTTCGTGCCCCTCCTGATTAATGCCGACGACTTCGGCCTCACCCCCGGCGTCAACCGCTCCGTTGCCGAACTCCACCAGACCCGCGCGCTCACCTCGGCGACGCTGATGGCCACCGGCGCCTTCTTCGACGATGCGATACGGGTGGCGAAGTCCCATCCAACCCTCGAAGTCGGCTGCCACATCGTGCTGGTCGACGGATCCCCGGCCCTCCCCGCCTCGCAGATTCCTTCCCTATGTCCGGGGGGTCAGACTCTACAGCCCGTGCTGAGCCGATTCGCGGCCGACCTGTACACCGGCCAGGTGCACGACGCTGAAATCGAAGCCGAAGCCAGGGCGCAAATCCGCCGCCTCCAGGAAGCGGGCCTGCGCGTCTCCCACATCGACACCCACAAACACACTCACATGTTTCCCCGCGTACTGCGCCCGCTGCTCCGCGCCGCGCGTGCCTGCGGCATTCCCGCCATCCGCAATCCCTTCGAGCCGCGGTGGGCCCTCCACGCAACCCCGGGATCCTCAAAGATGCGCCGCCTCGCCGTCGTTGCCCTCGGCTCACAGCGCCGCGCCTTCTTTCGCCTCGTGTACGCCTCAGGCATGGTCACCACGGACGGCACCATCGGCGTCCTGGCCACCGGCACTCCCGATGTCGAGGGCGCCCTCATTGGCCTGCTTGCCGCGTTACCCGCCACCGATCCCAGCGCCACCTGGGAACTTGTCTGTCATCCCGGCTATCCGGATGAGCACCTCGACCAGGTGCGCACGCGCCTCCGCGCCTCGCGGGCGCAGGAGCACGCAGCCCTGATGGATCTGATCCCCCGCTCGGGAGTTCCCCTCTCTTCCTGGCACGCCCTTGGAACTCCTTTCCTCCCTCCCGCGTAATACTTGCAGACATCCGGAGGAACACCTGTGCTTTGGTTCTACGACTATTTCTTTACTGCGATCTGGATCGTCTTTCTCCTCTACTGGCAGGTCAAGGCGCTTGGCGCGAAGACCACGCAGCGTATCGAACCGGCCGTATCCCGCATCGTGCGGGCCGTCGTCTTCCTCATCGCCATTGCAATTCTGTCGTGGCCGCGGTTCCCGCTCCCCTGGCTTTATCTGCGCTTTCTTCCCCAGGGCCTGTGGACCTTCTGGCTCGGCGCCGCCATCACCGTTGCCGGCCTGCTTTTCGCCGTATGGGCGCGGGTGCATCTCGGCAAAAACTGGAGCCGCTCGGTCACCATCAAGGAGGACCACCAGCTCATCGTCTCCGGTCCCTACGCGCTCGTCCGCCACCCCATCTACACCGGCATCCTCACCGGATTCCTCGGCACAGCGATCGCCACCACCCAGGTCCGCGGGCTCATCGCCTTCGCCCTCATCTTTTTCGTCCTCTGGTACAAGCTGCGCATGGAAGAGCAATGGATGCGCGCCCAGTTCGGCGACTCCTACAAGGCGTATTGCCGCCACACGGCCGCGCTCGTGCCCTTTATCCTCTGACCGGGCGTCTCGGCGTTCACGCTAAAGTGATGGCATGCCCCGCCCGGCTTCTTCGCTCGTCCCACTTGCCCACGGCGCGCTCAACCACTGCTTCGGCTGCGGCCGCGAAAACCGCACCGGCCTGCGCCTTACTTTCTACGTGGACGACGCCGGCACGATCGTCTGCCACACTCGCCTGGCCCGGCGCTTCTCCGGCCCTCCAGGCCACGCGCACGGCGGCATCATCGCCACCCTGCTCGACGAGGCCATGAGCAAGGCCAATCGCGCTCGCTCCGTGGTCGCCATGACCCGTCACATGGAGGTCGACTACCTTCGCCCGGTACCGCTCGGCGTGCAGATCACCCTGACCGCGCGCCACGTTGAGACCCATGGCCGCCGCCATTTCTGCGAAGCCCAAATCGTGGACGCCACCGGCCACGTCCTCGCCACCGGGAAAGCCGTCTTCGTCGCCATCGATCCCGCCCGTTTTGCGCGCAAAGCCGAGCAGCGCGGCAGCAGACCGCCCCTTCCCTGACCGGTTCTCCGGCGAACTTGCTAAACTTGATCTTTAGCAGCATTTCCGCTTGCGCCGGCGCGGCTGAGAAGCCCCGGATGGCTCGCGGGCGATCTGAGGAGATTCATCATGGCCAGCATTCACAACGGCAACGGCACTGCGTCCAGCACCACTCTCCGTCTCAAAGTAGGCCTTGCCGAGATGCTGAAGGGCGGCGTCATCATGGATGTGATGAACGTCGAACAGGCGCGCATCGCCGAGGAAGCCGGTGCAACCTCGGTCATGGCCCTGGAGCGCGTGCCCGCCATGATCCGCGCCGAGGGCGGTGTTGCCCGCATGGCCAGACCGGCCCTGATCAAAGAGATCATTCACGCCGTGTCGATCCCCGTCATGGCCAAGGCGCGCATCGGCCACTTCGCAGAAGCCCAGATCCTCCAGGAACTTGGCGTGGACTTCATCGACGAGAGCGAGGTTCTCACGCCCGCCGACGAGGCCCACCACATCGACAAGCATGCCTTTACCACGCCGTTTGTCTGCGGTGCGCGCAACCTCGGAGAAGCTCTGCGCCGCATTGCTGAAGGCGCAGCCATGATCCGCACCAAGGGCGAGGCGGGCACCGGCGACGTGGTTCACGCCGTCCAGCACATGCGCCAGATTACTCGGGAAATGAAAGCTCTCACCGTCCTTTCCGAGCAGGAGCTTTACGCCGCCGCCAAAGAGCATCAGGCGCCCTACGAACTGGTGCGCATGGTCGCGCAGGCAGGCAAGCTGCCCGTTCCCAACTTCTCTGCCGGCGGCATCGCCACTCCGGCCGACGCCGCTCTGATGATGCAGTTGGGTGCCGAGGCCATCTTCGTCGGCTCCGGCATTTTCATGAAGGAGCGCGCCACGCCCCTGGATGTCGAGAACGACCCCAAGGAACGCGCCGAAGCTGTCTCCCGCGCCAAGGCCATCGTGATCGCGACCACGCATTTCAACGATCCGAAGATTCTGGCCGAGGCGAGCGAACAGGTGACCGGGACCATGAAGGGCCTCGCCGCCGCCGCAATCGAGGAATCGCAATTGCTCCAGACCCGCGGCTGGTAAGGACCTTCCAGGCACGCGCGGCTTCGCCGCAAACGCTGAATGGAGAGAGACGCCATGCAAATCCAGATCGAGTTGCCTGACGACATTGCACAGCATCCGGATCCCGGACGCGAAGCTCTCGAGGCATTGGTCATCGCGGGCTACTCCTCGGGAGCCATCAGTTCTCATCAGGCACGTGTCATGCTTGGTTTTGAGACTCGCTTTGATCTCGACGACTTTCTGCAGGCACACAACGTGGAGGCGGGATCCTACGGAGTTGAGCAATACGAGCAGGACCTTGTCGCGATCAGAAAAATGGATCAGAGCCCACCCGAAAAGCGCAACGCATGATCGTCGTTGCTGATTCGGGTCCATTGCGCTATCTCCTTGTCATCGGCCATATCGACATACTCCCCTCTCTCTTCGACCGGGTGCTGGTTCCAGCTGCGGTACGCAGGGAGTTGACTCATCAACGCGCTCCCGAACTGGTGCGAAACTGGATGAACGATGCTCCAGGTTGGTTCGAAGTCGATTTTTCACCGCATTCTTCCGTCCCCGAAATTGAGTCTCTCGACGACGGCGAGCGGCAGGCGATATCGCTTGCCCTCCGCGTCGCTTCCGATTACATCCTGATGGACGACGAAGAAGGCCGTCGCGCCGCCTCTCATCTTCATTGCACTGTAATTGGGACGATTGGAATCCTGGAACGCGCCGCAAACCGTGGTCTTCTCGATTTCAACCGCGCCTTCGCGAAGCTGACGGAGACCAACTGCCGCATCTCCTCCGCCTTACGGCGCGCTATCCTCGAACGAAGCGAAGAACGATGAGCACATTTCCCAGCAATGCGCCGAAGGCTCTCGCCCGTCCGCCCCGCATCGGCGTCCTCGCCCTGCAGGGCGACTATGACGCCCACGCACAGGCCCTGCGCGATGTCGGCGCGGAGCCCGTCCTCATCCGCAAACCCGAAGAACTCAGCGGCATCGACGGCCTCCTCATTCCCGGCGGCGAGTCCACCACCTTTCTCAAATTTCTCGAGCGAAATGGCTTCTTCGATGCGCTCCAGGATTTCGTCCGCACGATGCCCACCTTCGGCACCTGCGCCGGATGCATTCTGCTCGCCACCGAAGTCACGCACCCCCCACAGGCCAGCCTCGGCGTCCTCAACGCCACCGTCGAACGCAATGCCTACGGCCGCCAAATCGACAGTTCCATCCACATCGGCGATACGCGGCTGCCCGGCGGCCCGCTCGAAATGGTTTACATCCGCGCCCCGCGCATCGTGAAAACCGGAGACGGCGTCAAAGTTCTCGCCGAACGCGACGGCTTCCCCGTCCTCGTCGAGCAGGGACACATCATGGCCGCCACATTCCACCCCGAGCTTTCCAGCGACCGCCGCGTGCATCGGCGCTTCGTCGATCGGGTCCGCTCGCGTCAGGCACAGTCCTCGCGTTAATCTGGGAACTTCGCCGCCGCTCGTTTGGCCGCGGACCGCTTTTCGCTAACCGTCTCACCACTGCTTCTATGAACTGGCTCCCGCCCAACGGTGCGCTGCACGGCCTCGCCCTCGACCACCTCATGCGGTGGAATCTTGGCATCGTCTTCTGGCTCTTCGTCGCGTCGCAGGTTCTCCTCGTCCTCGCCCTGGGGCGGCGGCCGCGCGCCGACGCGCCGACCAAGCCGCGCTCGCTCTTCGCTCGCATCTTCATCGAGTTCCTGCCCCTGCTCGCCATCACCGCCCTCTATGTCTGGATGGTCGTCTCCAGCCACAAACTCTGGGCTGCAGGCCGGGAGTCGATGACCAACCCGCAGGCGGTTCAGGTCGAAGTCACCGGCGTCCAGTTTCAGTGGTACTTCCGCTATCCCGGCGCCGACGGCGTCTATGGCGCGCTGCGTCCCGATCTCATCAACGCGCCCGCTGGCAATCCTCTTGGCCTCGATCCCGCCGATCCTCACAGCGCCGACGACATCGTCTCCGCCATCCTGCTGCTTCCCGCCGGCCGCGAAGCCAACCTCCGCCTCCGCTCGCAGGACGTCATCCACGGCCTCTTCATCCCCGGCATGCGCCTCAAAGAAGACGCGATCCCCGGCATGATGGGCGACCTGCAAATCACACCCACCACGCCCGGCGATTACCCCATCCTCTGCAGCCAGGTCTGCGGACTCGGCCACGGCCGCATGCAGGCGCGCCTGCGCGTCGTCCCGGCAGCCGACTATGACAGCTGGCTGGCAAAGCGCGAGCGCGCCATCGCAGCGGAGGCGCATCCATGAACGGCGCGCCCCCGGCACCGCGCACCGGCTTCTTCCGCCGTTGCCTCTTCACCACCGAGCCGGTCGCCCTCGCGCGCCTCTATCTCTTTCTCGCGCTCCTCGCCGTCGTCGCCGGAACCCTGCTGTCGCTCGTCATCCGTATTCATCGCGTCTGGCCCGGCTACGCGTTCCCGTTCTTCGGCGTCCCTAAGCCGGAGGACTACCTCGCCGTCGTCACCATGCATGGCACGCTCATGGTCTTTTTCGTGCTCACCGTCGTGCCGCAGTTCGCCTTCCCCAATCTCATCCTGCCGCGACAAATCGGCGCGTCGCGCATGGCTCTTCCCCGCCTGAACGCCGCCGCCTTCTGGATCACCCTGGCCTCCCTGTTTGTGCTGCTCTCCGCTTTCTTTGTCCCACAGGGCGCTCCCATCTCCGGCTGGACCAGCTATCCCCCCTTCAGTGCTTTTGCCGCCGCCGGCCCGGGCCAGGGCGCCGGCCTCGATCTGTGGCTGGTCAGCATCGCGCTCTTCTGCGCCGCGTCGCTGGCCGCCTCGATCAGTTTCCTGATCACAATCTTCACCCGCCGCACGACCGGTATGACCTTCAGCCGCCTGCCGCTGACCGTCTGGTCGTGGCTCGTCAGCTCCGGGCTCACCTTCATCGCCTTCAGCGTCCTTCTGGTCGCCGCGGGCATGCTCCTCTCCGACCGGCATTTCGGCTCCAGCTTCTTCCTCCCTGCCGGAGAAGTCATCAACGGTATCCGCGAGCGCGATGGCTCCGGCTCCCCGATGCTCTGGCTGCATCTCTTCTGGTTCTTCGGCCATCCCGAGGTCTATATCTCCATCCTTCCTGGAATGGGGCTGGCCTCCTCATTGCTGGCCAACTTCACGCGCCGTCCGGTGCCGGGTTACCGCTTCATGGTCGCGGCCACGCTGCTCATCGGCATCTTCGGCCTGGGCGTCTGGGGACATCACATGTTCGTCTCCGGCATGAACCCCTACGCCGGAACCGCCTTCGGACTCACCACCATCGCCATCGCCCTGCCCAGTTCCGCCGAAGTCCTCACCTGGCTGGCGATGCTTTTCCGCGGCCGCTTGCGTCTAACTAGTCCCATGCTTTTTACGCTGGGCTTCCTGTCATTCTTCATCGCCGGTGGATTGACTGGACCGGTCCTGGCCCAGCCTGCGCTCGACGCTTACCTGCACAACACCTTTTTCGTCGTTGCGCATTTTCACCTCGTCATGGCCATGGCGGGTGTCTTCTCCGTCTTTGCCGGCATCTATTACTGGTACCCATTGCTGGTGGGCCGCCTGATGAATGAGACGCTTGGCAAACTGCACTTCTGGATTTCGCTCATCGCCGCTTATGGCGTCTTCTTCCCCATGCACTTTGCGGGACTTGCCGGCGAGCCGCGGCACTACGCGCAGTTGGCCGGCCCGGTTGAGTCCTTTGCGAGCCTCATCCCCCTGGAACGCGGCATTACGTATTCGGCGCTCCTCCTCGCCGCCGCCCAGCTCATTTTCCTATTCAATGTTTTTCGCAGCGTTCGCCATGGTGTTCCAGCAGGTGAAAACCCCTGGAGCGCCACCACGCTGGAGTGGTCGCCCGATACGCATCCCATCATCAGCAACGATCCGTACGCGTATTCGACCGGCACGCGTGCGGGCAGCGATTTCCTTCCCCAGTGGGAAGCGTCGGCTGCGAAAATTCTGAAACCGGACGCGCCCGGGTGTTAACCAACAGGCAAACGGGAGTAAGCTTTTAGAACTCAGCAGGGAGTCGTCATGCCCGCCACCTTCACCCGCCATCCGGTCGAAACCGAGCGCAAAGACACTGGGTACGGTGGCAAACCGCCGCTCGACCGACGGCCCACGGGCGGCGGCGGCGGCGACGAAAACTGGGATTCCCGCAATTCGCGTCGCGGCGGACCGCGGGAAACGCTCCTGCGCTACCGGCTGACGGTGCTTTCCATTCTGACTGCGGATTTTGTCTTCTTCGCCGTCATCATCAGCGTCTTCTTTGTGCGGCCCAGCGCCGGCCACATCTCTGCAAGCGAGATCTTCGTCTCCGACTGGCACCCGCTTTCCATCCCGCCCATCCTCTGGCTCAATACCGCCGTTCTGCTCTTCTCCGCAGTCACGGCGGAGATTGCGCGCCGTCAGCTTTTCCACGAAATCGACATCATGGAAGAGTGGCTCGGGCTCGGCCGGCCCGCCGTCCGCCGTGCGGCGCCCTGGCTGATGGCGACGATCCTCCTGGGAGGCCTGTTCCTTGTCGGGCAGTGGACCGCCTGGCATCAACTTGCCCAGCAGGGCCTCACCTTCGCCACCAATCCCAACAGCAATTTCTTCTTTCTGGTCACCATCGCTCACGGCCTCCATCTGCTGCTCGGCCTCGGAGCTCTGCTCTTCGCGCTCGTCGGCATGTTCCTCTTCAAACGCGTCGAACTGCGCCAGACCGCCGTCGATTGCGCCTCGTGGTACTGGCACGCCATGGGCATCTTCTGGGCCTTCATTTTCGCTCTGCTCATCGTCTCCCAGCGCTGATCGGACTCAGCAGAACCTCTCAGCTCACCCGCCCTGACATCGCACCGCGCGCTAGACTGGTTCCAGCCATGCGTTTTTTGATCTCCCTGCTCGCTCTTGCCGGTATCGTCGTCTCCGCTCTCGCCCTGCACGTCCATTACTCGACCGGCACCGAGCCGTGTGACATCAATTCCCACTGGGACTGCGGCACCGTCAACCGCAGTTCCTACGCCACGGTCAGCGGCCTGGTCTGGCATCTGCGCGACACGATCCACCCAGGCACGATGGTCGGTCCCCCCCCGCGCGACGGCTTTCCCGTCGCGACCGTCGGCATTCTGGGCTACGCCGCCATCCTCCTCTTCGCCCTTCTGCGCCGCCGCTGGCTCACGCTGCTCTTCGCGCTCGGCGCCCTCGTCTTTGCGCTTTTCCTCAGCAACGTTGAGGCGCATGTCCTGGAAGTCTGGTGCCTCTACTGCGTTATCTCCCAGTGCCTCGTCGCCTTCATCGCGCTCCTGTCGGTCGGCTCGCTCGTTGCAGGACGGGAGCACATATAACGCGCCAGAGCCTGTCATCCCCGTAAGCAGGCACGCCCATGCAGCGCACTCCTGGCAATCTCGTTCGCTGGCTGTTTGCTTCGGAATCCGGACCGGGCGACCGCTTTGCGCCGCGCTGGCTTTTCCTGCGCGCGCTGGCGGCGATTTACTTCTCCGCTTTCCTGGCGCTGGTCTATCAGATCAGGGGCCTGATCGGCCCTGACGGCATCCTGCCCGCCCGGCATTTTCTTGCCGAAGTCGCGTCGGGTGCGGGTCCCCTGCGCTTCTGGTATGCGCCCACGCTCTTTTGGCTTTCATCCGGATCGTATTGCATCCTGGCGGTCACCTGGATCGGTCTGCTCGCCTCCGTCGCCGCGTTTTTCAATCTCTGGCCGCGCGTTGCCTTCTTCGTCTGCTTTCTTTGTTTCCTCTCGTTCGTGAGCACGGCGGGCGATTTCTCCGGCTATCAGTCCGACGGCATGCTGCTCGAGGCCGGCTTTCTCGCCCTCTTCTTCACGCCCCGCGGCGTTTGGCCCGGCTGGGGACTCGCCAGCCCCGCATCCCGCGCCAGCCTCTTCCTTCTGCAGTGGGAGTGGTTCCGCATCTATTTCGAATCCGGCATGGTCAAGCTGCTTTCCGGCGATCCCCAATGGCGTCACCTGACCGCGATGGACGAGTACTACCAAAACGGGCCGCTCCCCACATGGATCGGCTGGTATGTCGAGCATCTCCCGCACGGGTTCCAGGTCGCCACCGCCGGCGGCACGCTGGTGATGGAATTGGGAATCGTCTGGATGCTCTTCCTGCCCCGCCGCGTACGCCTGATCTGCTTCTGCATTGTCACGCCCTGGGAAATCGGCGTCATCCTCACCGCCAACTATGCCTTCCTCAATTACCTCGTCCTCGCCCTCGGCTTCCTGCTGCTCGATGACCGCAGCGTGCGCCGGCTCATTCCGGAGCGCTTCCGCTGGCCGCTCGGGGCCGTACCTGAGCAGGAGACGTTAGAGTCCGCCGAAGAGCCGATCTCTCTCCCGGATTCTGACGACGTGTCCCCAGTAGATGCGCCCCGCGTCGCTCGCGGCTTGCGCGCGCACTTTGGAGCTGTCCGCATCGCCGTCGCGGCCGTTCTGCTCACCTGGATCGGCTACGTCACGACGGCAAAGATGATCCGCATGCCCTTTCCCGATCTCCTGCTGCCCACTCCGCCCATGGTGGTGCTGGAGCCCTTCCGCATCGCCAACCAGTACGGCCTCTTCGCCGTGATGACTCGTGGCCGCTACGAGATCGAGTTTCAGGGCTCGAACGACGGCCAGGCCTGGACCCCTTACCTCTTCCTCCACAAACCGCAGGCCCTCGACCAGGCGCCCGGCATCTACGCGCCGTACCAGCCCCGCTTCGACTGGAACCTCTGGTTTGCCTCGCTCACCGACTGGCAACAGGCGAATATCGTCCCGCTGACCGAAGAACGCCTCCTCGATGGCGATCCCGATGTCCTCGCGCTCTTCCGCGGCAATCCCTTCCCCGGCGCGCCGCCGCGCTACGTCAAGGCTGTCCTCTGGCAATACTGGTTCACCAGCAACGACGAAAAGCGCCGCACCGGCGACTGGTGGCGTCGCCAGCTGCTCGGCCTTTATGCGCCGGAACTAACCCGTGGAGACGATGGCAAATTCGGCGTCGTCCAATGGCCCCAGCAACTGCCGCCGCACGACTAATCTCCCTCTGTACCCTGCTTCCCGTTCCCTGTAACCTGTACCCATGCCCGACCCCATGTCGCAGACGCTGCCCGCCGCAGACCCCGAGATCGCCGCCGCCATTGACGCCGAGATTCGCCGCCAGCACGAAGGCCTGGAGATGATCGCGTCGGAGAACTTCGTCAGCCGCGCTGTGCTCGAAGCCGCCAGTTCTGTTTTCACCAACAAGTACGCCGAAGGCTATCCGGGACGCCGCTATTATGGCGGCTGCGAGTTTGCCGACGTGGTCGAGAACCTCGCCCGCGACCGCGCCAAACAGATCTTCGGCGCCGAGCACGCCAACGTGCAGCCCCACTCCGGCTCACAGGCGAACGCCTCGGCCTACATGGCTGTCCTGCAACCCGGCGACACCATCCTCGGCCTCGACCTCGCGCACGGCGGCCACCTCACCCACGGTCACAAGCTCAATTTCTCCGGCAAGCTCTACCGCGTCGTCTCCTACGGGGTCCGCAAAGACACCGAGACCATCGACTACGATTTGCTCGAAGAAACCGCACTCCGCGAAAAACCCAAAGTCATCATCGGGGGAGGCAGCGCCTATCCCCGCCACTTCGACTTCGCCCGCATGCGCGCAATCGCCGACAAGGCCGGCGCGCTGCTCATCGTCGACATGGCCCATTTCGCCGGACTCGTCGCCGGCGGCGCGCATCCCTCGCCCATTCCGCACGCGCAGATCGTCACCACCACGACGCACAAGACGCTGCGTGGTCCGCGCGCCGGCATGGTGCTGTGCCGGCAGGAATTTGCCGCAGCCGTCGACAAGGCTGTCTTCCCGGGTCAGCAGGGCGGTCCGCTCGTCCACATCATCGCTGCCAAAGCCGTGGCCTTCCGCGAAGCGCTCCTGCCGGAATTCCGCGACTACGCCGCGCAGATCGTCGCCAACGCCAAAGTACTGGCGGAGACGCTCGCCGACGGCGGCTTCCGCATCATCTCCGGGGGCACCGACACGCATCTGATGCTCGTCGACGTCTTCGCCAAAGGCATGCTCGGCAGCGAAGCCGAAGCCGCTCTGGGCGAGGCCGGCATCACCGTCAACAAAAATGCCATTCCCTTCGACACCAATCCGCCACTCAAGCCCTCCGGCATCCGCATTGGCACACCCGCTCTCACCACGCGCGGCATGAAAGAAGGTGAAATGCGCATCGTCGGCCGCTGGATCGCCGAAGCGCTGGGGCGCCGCGCGGATTCCGGCGCGCTCGCCCGCATCCGCGGCCAGGTCCTGGAACTCGCCGATCAGTTCCCGCTCTATGCCTGGCTACGAGAACCCGCAGCCGTCGCGCGCTAAGTTTCTGCTTTGCCAGATGAGCCGCCCTTGAATCCCGCCGCCCGCATCGTCGGCCTCTACGAAGAGAACGCCGCGCTGTGGGATCGTCTGCGCAACCCCGGCAGGCTTTTCGAGAAGCCCTGGCTCGATCGCTTCCTCGCTCTGATTCCGCCCGGCGGAACCATCCTCGATCTCGGCTGTGGGCCTGCGAATCCCATCGCCAGCTACTTCATCCGCAGCGGTTACGCCGTGACCGGCGTCGACTCTTCCCCATCGATGATCGCATTGTGCCAAAGCCGTCATCCGGAAGGCGAATGGCGGGTCGCCGACATGCGCACCCTCGACCTCGGGCGGCGGTTCGACGCGATCCTCGCCTGGGACAGCTTCTTTCACCTGAACCACCACGATCAGCGCGGGATGTTCCCGATTTTCGCCCGCCATGCCGCTCCCGGCACGGCCCTCATGTTCACCGGCGGCCCTGCGCACGGCGAGGTGCTCGGAGAATTCGCTGACGAGCCGCTCTACCACTCGAGCCTCGACCCGGAGGAATACCGCTCCCGGCTCGCCGACGCTGGTTTCTCCATCGTCGCGAGCGTTCTCGGCGATCCTGAGTGCGGCGATCACTGCATCTGGCTGGCTCAATCACCCGGACAGGTTCTCGTGTGACCACTGTTACCTTCCACCCGACGCCCGGCCCATATATCATTAGGAATCGGATGGACTGATCACGGCATCCGGCCCACCCACGGTCATCTCACCTTCATATTCAGCAGCCTGTGCAGGTCAGAGCGAACGTGTGTGCCGCGCCGCCGGGCATCAGCGACGAAAGGAAAGCAGGCATTCCGGTGACCCAGGCAAAGTCCGCGGTGGTGGTTGGCGCCCAGTGGGGCGATGAAGGCAAAGGCAAGATCGTCGACGTTCTCTCCGAGCGTTTTACCGTCGTTGCGCGTTATGCCGGCGGCCACAACGCCGGCCACACCGTCATCATTAACGGAGAGAAATTCATCCTCCAGCTTGTGCCCTGTGGCGTCCTGCGTCCCGGTTGCCGCGGTGTCATCGGCAACGGCGTGGTGCTCGACCCCATGGCCTTCCTCAAAGAAACCGGCCGTCTCCGCGAGCACGGCATCGACGTCGACAACCGCCTCTTCGTCTCCAATCGCGCCCAGGTCATCCTGCCGTATCACCGCATGATCGAACTGGCTGCTGAATCCGCGCCCGGCCGCAAGAAAATTGGCACCACCAGCCGCGGCATCGGGCCCGCTTACGAAGACAAAATGGCCCGCAACGGCCTGCGCGTCGTCGATCTGCTCAACGCCGACCTCCTCAAAACGCATATCGATGCCGCCTGCAACGAGAAAAACGCCATCGCCCATGCGCTCTTTGGCACCGCGCCTCTCGATCCCGCCCAGATGTACGACGAGTATGCCGCCGCTGCGGAAAAGATTCGCCCTTTCGTCACCGACACCGCGTACCTGCTCAACAAGGCGCTCCACGAAGGCCACAGCATCATGTTTGAGGGCGCCCAGGGCACCCTGCTCGACATCGACCACGGCACCTATCCCTACGTCACTTCCTCGTCCGCTGCGGCCGGCGGCGCCTCCATCGGCACCGGCGTCGGCCCCACCCGCATCGGCACCGTCATCGGCGTCACCAAGGCCTATGTCACCCGCGTCGGCGAGGGCCCTTTCCCCACCGAGATTCACGATGCCTCCGGCGATGCCCTGCGTGCCCGCGGTCAGGAATACGGCGCCGTTACCGGCCGCCCGCGTCGCTGCGGCTGGCTCGACCTGCCTTTGCTTCGCTATTCGAACCAGATCAACGGCACCGACTGGCTGGTCGTTACCAAACTCGATGTTCTCGACGATCTCGACGAGATTCCCGTCTGCACCGCCTACCAGATCGACGGCCAACCTTGCGATACTTTGCCGGCCGACATCCGCGGCATCGAATCCATCCGCCCCGTGTACACTCGCCTCAGGGGATGGCAGACGTCCACCGAGGGTGTCCGCACCTTTGGCGATCTTCCCTCCCAGGCCCAGGATTATCTGCACTTCATGGAACGCGAGTCGGGAGCCAGGATTGGAATCGTCTCCACCGGCCCGGATCGCGACCAGACCTTCGAACTGCCGGAGTTCCGCGAAGCAATGCAGCGGATTGCCGGGCACTGAGCATCGGAAAGACAGGCAGACCCCAATCCTTATGATCAGCTTCACCGTCCGCATGAAATTCCGCTCCGACGACCGCCAGCGCGTGGCTGAACTGCTCACCGCGCTCGCCCGCGCCTCCCGTCAGGAGCCCGGCTGCGTGGCCTACGTTCCGCACACCGTGGAAGGCGAGCCCGACACCGTCGTGATTTACGAGCAATACGCCGACGAGAAGGCTCTCGAAGCCCACCGCGCCTCCGCGCATTTCGGGGATTCCGCCGTCGGCGGCCTTTATCAGCTCATGCTCGATCGCCAGGTGGAGAATCTCACCACCATCGCCTGAGCCCGATGCAATCTTCTGCCCTTTTGCGGCGTCTCACAGGGTACGGGTCCTTCCATCGATTCCTCGCCGCCTGCGGGTTGTCGCTGCTGCCGCCCGATCACCACGCATATGCACTCGCTGCGCACACCCGCATCTCGTAGGTTTCTCTTTGACGCGCCGCGCCGGCACGGGCTACCATCCGGTACGACGATGCGCCGCCATTCGGCTCGTGCTCTGCCTCTCAACACCATTGCGCATGCTCTCGCCGTAATGGTGCTGCTCGCGGTGTGCCACTCCGCCTGGGCGCTGCCCCGCCACGAAAAAAGCGAGATTCACAAAGAAATCGAAGCCCTCGAAGAGCAATGGCGGCAGGCCGTAGTGACGAATAATGTCGGTGAAATGGGCCGTCTGCTCGCCGACGACTACATCGGCATTACCTCCAACGGCACGGTTGAAACCAAAACCCAGGCAGTCGACCAGAGCCGCGCCGGAACCCTCCGGATCACTAAACTGGATATCACCGACACCCATGTCCGCGTCTACGGCGATACCGCCGTCGTCACCTCTCAGGCCGACCTCGTCGGGAGCAACGGCGCCAGCGACATCAGCGGCCAGTACCGCTACACCCGCGTTTACAATCGCCGCCTTGGTCAGTGGAAGATTGTCAGCTTCGAAGCCAGCCGCATGCACGACGAGGACGCTCGCTCGGGCAAGATCAGGCAATAGAGCCAATGACTCGCTGCGCATAGCCCGCTCCAACCTCTCCGTTTCAGTGTCAGCAGAACGCCCCGTTCTCTCCAGCATTCCTCGCTGCGCTACCGCGTAAACCATCTGAAAAGGCGCATGTTGACGCCCCCGATTTCTGTCACCCTCTGCCTTCGCTGGAAATACCCCCCCGATTTCCTGTACTCTATGAACGCCCAGTCTGGGTCGTTTGGAGGTGTGTTTCTTTGGCAGAGGTTCGCGTGCAGGAAGGCGAGCCGCTTGAAAATGCATTGCGCCGGTTTAAGCGCAAGGTCCAGCAGGAAGACATCATCAAAGAGGTGAAACGTCATTCCTTCTACCTGAAACCGGGCGAAAAGCGCCGCGTGAAGGAAGCGCTGGCGCGAAAGCGGAATCGTAAAAAGGCTCGCAAAGAGCAGGACTAGTCGTCGTTATCGGGCCGGTCTGTTCCCATCCCCGAATTCAGGGACAGACCGAACCCCCGGCAGATCGACTGGATGGTATGCAGAGCCGGATTTCCGGCATTCGCGGTGTGCCACGCTCGCCCCCGCGATGGGAATCTTCGGTTCGGTTTTTGAATTCTCCGCCGTTTTCGATGGACGGCATTCCCGGCAGGATGCCGGTTCACTTTTCCGCCGCGCCTCAACCGCGGCTGCGCTGGTTCACCGAAGCCGCATCGCTTCGACGATGCGCTCAGGACCACCGGTTCCCACGGCTGGCTTTCCTGAACCGGAGCCTCCGGGCTTCGCTGAAAACGCGCACGGGCCCCTTTTCCATTTCGGAAGTACCACGACCGGTTCTCAGTTCCGGCGTGTCGCAGCAATCCGGCATTTCCTGTGTGAGCTCGAAGGATGTGCCGTGGCGGATCAGTCGCATCGCGGATTTCTGCGCTGGTCACTGGGTGCTTCGGGCAAAGGCGAGGAAAGCGGATGGAATTCGTCGACAAAATATTGAAATGCGTGGATTGCGGGAACGATTTTGTGTTCACTGCCGGTGAGCAGCTCTTCTTTTTCGACAAACAGTTTAAAAACGACCCCAAACGGTGCAAGCAGTGCAAGGCCAAACGCGCATCCGGCTCCGGCTCCGCACGCCCTGAAACACGCACCGTGTGCTCGGAGTGCGGCACGGAAACCACCGTCCCCTTCAAGCCTACCCAGGGCCGCCCCGTACTGTGTCGCAGCTGCTTTCAGCAAAAACGCGTCGTCAGCCAGGCAAGCTAACACCGCGCGGCCGCCCGGCGCTGTCCGGGCCTGGAGTCCCGGCGGTTCGCCGTCTCCGCGATTCCACAAGGGCAATTGCAGCAACGCAAACAGCGCGGCGCCATTCTTTTCCGAGGCTGCGCTCTCCTGGTGGATTTGCGTTGTTCGGTACCCCTAGCGAGCCCGGTTCTCCGCCAGTTTGCGCGGCTTTTTTCCCGCAGCCTCAGCGGCCGAGAGGGCCGCAATCTTCTTGCGGCTTTCTGCGCTCTTTTTGTCCTCGTGCGAAACCAGCAGCGCTTCGATCTGCCGCAGCAGATCCTGCGTGTTCATCGGCTTGACCAGCATCTTGTCGGTGCTGCTCGTTACCCAGTCAGCATCTTCCGGGGGATAGGCCGTCAACACCGCAACGGCGGGCTGGTTTGGCGCTTTTCGGGCCGCCGCCGCCACCTCCTGTCCGGCCGTGTCGCTTTCCATGCGCAGGTCGGTGATCACCATGTGATATTCGTTCGACTTCAGCCGCTGCTTGGCTTCGCGCGCCGACGCCGCCGTTTCCACATCGAATCCGCTGATTTCCAGCACCGCTTTCAATGTCAGCAGAATTGCTACATCGTCATCGACCAGAAGAATGCGCCGTTTCATCGGGGTCCTCGCTCGTTCGGGGGATCGTACACTAACCGCGGTATTGGATGCAGGAACCAACGTTGAATTGGCGCCCGCCAACTCGGATTCCCGTCATTGTTACACTAATCAACGTGGCAGAATATCACGTCGAAAACTTCGGATGCCGCGCCAGCCGCTCCGACGGTGAGGCCATTGCCGCCAACTTGCGCCAGCGCGGGCTCGTGCCCGCCGCCCAGCCCGCCGACGCCCAGGTTGTCATCGTCAACACCTGCAGCGTGACCGCTGAAGCCGACCGTCAGGCCCGCGCGTGGCTCCGCCGCATCCGCCGCCAGAACCCGGCCGCCCGCGTCATCGTCACCGGCTGCTACGCACAGCGCGCTCCGCAGGAGCTGGCCGCCCTGGCGGAAGTCGACGCCGTCGTCGGCAACAGTCACAAATCGCTCGTGGCCGATCTGGCCGCCCGTTTCGTCCGCGATCCGGACGCCCGGCCCGCGGCATCGGCTTTCGTCCCCCTTGCATCGCTCGCTCCCCAGGTCTTCCATGACGCCGCTTTCGCGCACTCTGAGCTGGCCGCGCTGCCCTTTGCCGCCGATTCGCAGCAGACCCGGCCCAACCTCAAAGTTCAGGACGGCTGCGGCAATCGCTGCTCCTTCTGCATTATCCCCGCCACCCGTGGCCACAGCCGATCCACGCCGCTCGACGCCTGTCTCGACAATGTCCGCCACTTTGTCGATTTTGGCGGCCAGGAGCTGGTTCTTTCCGGCATCAATCTCGGACGCTGGGGCCGCGACCTCGAGCCCGTCCGGCGCTTGGAAGACCTGGTCGACGCCATCCTCCGCGTCTCTGGCCTCCCCCGTCTCCGCCTCAGTTCCATCGAGCCCATGGATTGGTCCGCCGATCTGCTCGCCCTCTATGGCGAGTTCGCAGCCGGCGACCATCCCCGCCTGGCGCGCCATGCGCATCTGCCCCTCCAGTCCGGCTCAGATGCCATCCTGCGCCGCATGCACCGGCGTTATCGTCCCTGGCATTATGCCGAACGCCTCGCGCGCCTCCGCGGATCGATGCCCGATGCCGCCATCGGCGCCGACGTCATGATTGGCTTCCCGGGCGAAACGGATGCCCTCTTCGACGAAAGCTACCGTTTCATCGCCGCCCAGCCGCTGACCTACCTGCATCTGTTCCCTTTTTCCGCCCGTCCCGGCACTCCGGCGTGGGAACTCCACCGGCAAAATCCCACTCCCGCCGGAGCTGTCCAGGAACGCATGTCAGCTCTGCGCGAGCTTGTGGCAGAACGTTTCCGGGCCTTTCGCTCCCAATTCGTCGGTCGCCCCTTATCCGCCGTCACCATCGGATCCTCCGATGGCAAGCCCACCACCGAAGCCGTGACCGACAACTTCCTCAAACTGACCCTGGATGTCGCGGTTGCACCGAATCAGATGATTCTTGCGCACGTTACGCGTCTCACCTCGGATGGCATCCGCGGAACCGCTGCGGGTCGGACCTCTCAACGGTGCGCGTGACGGTTCAATGCCGACCGCTTGTTTCTTCTCCGCTAACTTCCGTGACCGTTGATATACTGAATTGCTGTGTGGTCTTGGCCACGCCTCAGGAGAAAAACCCATCGATAAGCGTTCCGCGAAACAGTTTGTCCGTATCAACGAGCGGATCCGCGCCCGCGAAATTCGCGTCATTGACGAAAAAGGCGAGCAGCTCGGTATCCTTCCCCCCTTCGAAGCCCTGAAGATCGCCCGCGAACGCGGCCTCGATCTGGTGGAAGTCTCACCCACGGCGGTTCCGCCGGTGTGCCGCATTCAGGACTACGGCAAGTTCCTCTACGAGAAGGAAAAGAGCGACCGCGCCGCCCGCAAGCGCCAGAAAGTCATCATCGTCAAGGAAGTCAAGTTCTCCGTCACCATCGACGACCATGACTACGTGACCCGCAAGAACCAGGCGGTTCGCTTCCTGCAGGACGGCGACAAAGTAAAAGCCTCGCTCCGCTTCAAAGGCCGGCAAATGGCCCATCGCGAGCTGGGCTACGCGATTATCAACCGGCTTATCCGCGATATTGGCGACAACGGCGTGGTCGAGTTCATGCCCCGCATGGAAGGCAATACCCTCCACGCCATCATTGCTCCGGGCAAGAAGGAAGCCCCTAAAAAACCTCCCGTCCCGCGTCCCGAGGCGCCATCCCCCCCAACTCCAACGCAGTCTGCCTGACTCGCGGAGCCGATTCCCGGTTTCCGGTTTCCGTTTCCCGGTTTCCGAATATCAGGAATCTTTGTGGTTAACACGAACGTTGTATCGACTTTCGCTGCCCACCAAGCTTCAATAGCGTAGTCGCCCTCACTGCCCATAGAGGTGGTGGAATCGCGAAGACGAGGAACGCAGCATGAAAAGCGCAACGCGCCTCTTAGAGGCCCTATACGCGGATGAGTCCGGGCAGGACCTCATCGAATACGCCCTGATTGCAACTCTGATCGCCCTGGTGGCCATCACTGGCCTTAACGGTCTCGCGTCCAACATTAAGAGCGAATACAGCAGCATCACCAATCAGTTCAGCAGTGCCGTCTAACTTTAGCCCGTCTGCGCCCATCCCCCGGCGAATTCGGCGGCAGTGCCCGATTGTGTAGTGATCTTCCCTCCATCTGACCCGTTGAAAACCAGAATCCGGGAGCGCTCTTCGGCGTGCCCGTTATTCTGACTTCCCCCAGGCCCTCCCGCATCCCCCGGTTGCTCGCCTTGCCCGGACCACTTCGCAGCTACTCCGCCCGAAGCGCCTCCACCGGGTTCACCGTCGTCGTTCGCCGCGACGGCAGGTAGCTCGCGAGCGCTGCCGCTCCCGCCAGCCCCGCACAGGCCAATCCGTATGTCAGCGGATCCAACGGGCTCACGTGATACAGCAACGTCGTCAGCAGCCGCGTCACGCTGAGAGCGACAGCCACCCCGCACGCCACCCCAATCCCCGCCAGCAGCAATCCCTGCCGTACGAACATCCCGGTAATATTGCCGCGCTGCGCTCCCAAAGCAATGCGAATCCCAATCTCCCGCCGCCTCTGCGATGCCGAATAAGCGATGACGCCATACAGCCCCACCACCCCCAGCAGCAGCGCCATCGCCGCCGCCACGCCCAGCATGACCAGAGTGAACGACGTTCGCGCCATCGACCGCGAATAGTAATAGCTCATCGGGCGCACGTCCACCAGCGGCAGATTGCCGTCCACGCTCCATGCCGCGTGTTCCATTTCGGTCCTCAGCGTCTGCGAACCGGCGCGCGGCGTGCGCGCCACAAAGGTGACCCAGCGCCGCACATTGACCGGCTGGCTCTCAAAATTGCTCATCAGCAACGGCCAGTAGGCCGTGGGCACGGGGTCCTTACTCATTCCGTCATTGTGAACATCGCCCACAACCCCAACAATTTCCCGCCAGTCATCCTTCGAGCTCACCCGGATCCGCTTGCCCAAGGCGTTGGCCGGCGTTCCCCAGTACTCCCGCGCAAACTGGGCAGAAACCATGGCCACCGGAAGCTTTTCGTAATTATCGGCCCATGTGAAGTCGCGCCCCGCAAGCAGTGGGATTCCCATCGTCCGCAGAAATCCCGGCGAATTGAACTTGAATCGCCGCATCGGCGGCATCGCCCCGGTCGCATAGTTTCTGTCCTCCGCAAATACCGGATCGGTCCAGCCGTCTCCATCCATTGGAATCGAATCGGCCACCGCTGCGTCCGTCACGCCGGGGATAGCCGCAATCTTGTCTCGAATCGCCTGCTCCGTGCGAATCACCTGCCCCGCATCCGGAATCTCCAGGTCCGGAATCGTCATGCGGAATGTCTGGATCCCTGCCGCCGCATCGTACCCCGGGCTCTGATGGGTCAGCGCGTAAAACGTCCTCAGCATCAGCCCGGAACAAATCAGCAACACGAACGCCAGGCTCACCTGCACAACCACCAGCGTGTTCCGCGTGCGATGTCGCTCGCGCCCCTGGCTCAATGTGCGTCCGCCCTCGCGCAACCCCGTTCCCATGCGGGCGCTTCCGTAGCGGAGCGCCGGAATCGCCCCGAACAGCAGGCTGGAAAAAATCGCGATCAGCAGCGTGAAACCGAGCACCGGCAGGTCGATCCCGATGTCGTGAATCCGCGGCAGCCCGGACGGCGCAATGGCCACCAGCAGGCGCAGCGCTCCCCACGCCAGCGCCAGTCCCAGAGCGCTGCCCAGCACCCCAATCGTCAGGCTCTCCAACAGGAATTCGCCGGCGATCCAGCCACGACTCGCGCCCAGCGCCGTGCACACCGCCAGTTCCTGGTGACGTCCCTCGGCTCGCACCAGCATCAAATTCGCTACATTTGCACACGCAATCAGCAGCACCACCCCGATGCTGCCCATCAGGACCCACAGCAGCTGGCCCACATCGCCGACCACGTCCTGACGCAGCGGCCGCAGATTCGGCGCGACCCCCGCCGCTTTGAACAAGTCGAGACTGAAGCCTGGCGGCGGCGGAAAACTCCCCCACACGATCGGGATCATCCGCGCAACGTCCGCATTGGCTTGTTCGATGGTGACGCCTGGCTTGAGCCGCGCCAGCCCGTCAACGCCGAATTGACCCAGCCTGGTCCTGGATCGATCGTCCTGCATCGGGATCAGCAGATCCTGATCGTCCCAGTCCAGGAACCGGAAGCTCTTCGGCAGCACGCCGATAATTTGTCGCGGCTTCCC
The DNA here is from genome assembly GCA_036267295.1 of Acidobacteriaceae bacterium. Taxonomy (GTDB): domain Bacteria; phylum Acidobacteriota; class Terriglobia; order Terriglobales; family Acidobacteriaceae; genus Palsa-343. The sequence continues at coordinate 23,126 of DATAWI010000038.1, forward strand.
GTCGACGGTCAGCATGCGCCCCACCACGCTGCGGTCGCCGCCGAACCTCCGCTGCCAGTATCCATAGGTCAGCATCGCCGTTGCCGGAGTGCCCGGCAGATCGTCATTGCGGCTGAACTCGCGCCCCAGCATGGGCGCAACCCCAAGGATCGGCAGCAGCCCATCCGTTACATCCAGCGCGTTCGCCTGTTCGGGCCGCCCCTGCCCTGTCACCGCGACTGAGTTGCCCTGGTAGAGCGCGATATCTTCGAACACTCGATTCTGCTCGCGATAGATAAAGTAATTCGAAGGAGACATGTCCAGCTGGTCCATGTGCAGTCCCGGCGCCTTATGCCACACGCCCACCAGCCGCTCCGCCTGCGGATAAGGCAGCGGCTTCAGCAGGACGCCCTCCACCACGCTGAACACGGCGACATTCGCGCCCACCCCGGCCGCCAGCGTAATCAGCGTCACCAGCGTGAACATTGGCTTGCGCAGCAGCCTGCGGAACACAGGCGCCAGCCTCGATCCAAACATCATCGCGAATCTCCTCCCGCGCACGGCATTACTGCTCCATACGCGAAGCGGCCGGAGGATGTTCCCTCCGGACCCTGAAGAAGAAAGTTGCGCGAGCCGCACCAGCGCCGGCTCGGCCGCCGCTCAGTGCTTGCCGCCCGAACAACAGGTGGATTGCCCCACCTTCGGGTGCTCCCATCCCGCTGTCGGATCAACCGCGTAGCCGTCCTGGTATTTGTCATGATGGCGAACCCACGCCATGGTGTGCACCATTCCCTCTTCGTCGCGCCCCTTCGGCGTCGCATCGAGGAAGTTATAGGTCCCCACGAAGATGTCCAGACCGCGCGCGTACGTCGAGTAGGTGCGGAATATCTCACCCGCCTCGTCTTTGTAGAAGACGCTCAGCCCCGGCAGTTCCTGACTCGGAGCGCCCGTCTTGCGATAGTTATATTCAATTTCGCCCGCGGCCAGTTCCTCCGCTGTGAAGGAGACGTGGTAGTCGAAGTTGAAATCGCTCGCGAAGGACGAATACCACGGGAAACGCCAACCCATGCGCTGCTTAAACGCCGCAATCTCCGCCATCGGCGCATGCGCAACCACCGCCAGCGTCGTATCGCGATGCGCCAGATGAATCGTCGTCCCGTCGAAGTGATCTGCCAGATACGAGCAGCTCTTGCAGCCTTCCACCCACCCCGGCCCCAGCATAAAGTGGTAGAGGATGAGCTGGCTGCGGTTGGCGAACAGATCGGCAAACGGCACCTTACCGCGTGGCGAGTCGAAGGTGTACGCCTTCTCCACTTTCTCCCAGGGCAATTCCCGGCGCTGCCGGCTTAGTTCATCGCGAAGGCGGGTGAACTCCTTCTCTTTCGCCAGAAATTCCTTACGCGCTGCGAGCCATTCCTGCTGCGACACCACTTTGTGCTGCTTCACTTCCGCCGTCATCGTTGCCATGACCAATCTCCTTTTCTCCGCGTAATGGTTGAGGCCGTTTCTTTCTCCGCAAAATCCTTTGAGCCACGAATGCCGACAGCCCGCCGGTTCCCCCGGCGCTCCCGGCAACTGCCGCGGCCGCTGCAATGCACACTGGGCACATAGAATCTTTCCCCTCCGCCAGGCACGACTAGGGCCGCTGCATAAACGGCGGAGGCTCATCGCCACTGGGACCCCAGCTCGCCGGAACCGGCACGTTGAGCATCCGCAAATACACGCTGAACTGTCCACGATGCTGATACCAGTGACTCAGCATCACGTCGCGCAGGAAGCTCCCGCGCGCCTGCGCCATCACTTCGTGGTCCCCGGCAACCATCCGCCAGGTCTCCGCCATCGCCGCGTCATCGTACCCGGGCAGCACTCTCCGCACCGTGCGAACGCTCTCCTCCAGCTTCTCGAGAATCTCGCCACCGGTCGCCGGCTGCGGGAAGTGAAACCCCGCCGGCGCCTGCGCTGGATTACTCCCCACGAAGATTACGATGCCTCCCGGCACTGCAGCGAGATGGTAGGCGAGCTGCCCCGCCGTCAGGGACTTCTCGTGCGGCTTCCAGATCAGCTTTTCTTCCGGCAAACGCTCCAGGAATTTCCGCGTAATGGGCGCCTGAATCTCAAACTCTGCCAGCATGGCTTCTGCAACGGCAGCGGTGGCTTGTGGGGTCGGCATCGTGATTCTCCCTTTCGTTGGCGATCAAAACTCTCAGGAACGCGCGGCCTCGGCCCGGCGGCGAACGCGCTCATGCATGTAAGACCAGCCCGTGACCACGCCCTTCCTGTGATCCTCGTGGACCAGGCCGAAACCGGTGTGGCGGAACTGGATCACCGTCCCACCGCCCTCTTCACTGAGCCGATATTGCACATTGTTGGTGACCGGCTCGGACATAAAGAGCGGCCCCGAGAACTCCAGCAGAGTCGGCCGCTTGATCGCCTGCACATGTCCCCAGCAATGGCCGTTGTCTTCTCCCAGGTCGCGCAGCCACCGCCCTCCCGGCCACGGCTCGATCTTCATCGGCATCGCCACCCCGTCGGGCCGCTCATTCATCGGCCCAATCTGCTCCAACAGGGCTTCGAACGTTACCCCGATCGGCGCGGCAACGTGAATTTCCTGCGTGATGTTCAGCGTCAAATCTTCCAGCTTCAGCTCTGTCGCAATCATGATTTTCCTCTCTCGGTTTCTACTGCTCGAACTCGGTTCGCCTGCGCCTCAGCCCGCTCTTTCACCCGGTGCAGCTGATGCTCCCAGTACTTCCTGAAAATCTCGGTCCACTCGTGCAGCGGACGAATCGCAGCGGCGTTCGTCTCATACAATTTCTGCCTCCCGTGGCGGCGCATGCGCACCAGCCCCACCTTGTGCAACACCCGCAAATGTTTCGACACCGACGGCTGCTCGAGTCCCAGCGACGCCACAATGGCCCCTACCGGCTGTTCCCCGCCAGCCAGGAACACCAGAATCGCCCGCCGCCGCGGCTCCGCCACCGCATTAAACGGATCCGACGTGGTTGCCGCTCGTGCCATGATCCGAACATTACATGCCGATATAGGAATATGTCAAGCGCCCTTGAAAATATTCCTTCACCCCCCTCCTTCATTCGGACCGCGCCTCCTCCGGCTATCATGCTTCCCAACGCCTCTTCTCGAAAAACGCAATGCCCCCACCGCTGGACCAGCCCGCCGCTCTGCTCGTCGCATCGCTTGTTAAGCGCTTCGGCTCCACCCCAGCCGTCGACGGAGTTTCTCTGACAATCCCGCAAGGCGCGAGCTTCGGCCTGCTCGGGCCTAACGGCGCGGGCAAGTCCACGCTCATCCGCAGCATCGTCGGCCGCGTCCGTCCTGACTCCGGCAGCATTCGCATCTTCCGCCACGACGTCGGCTCCCCCGCTGCACGTGCCGACCTCGGCTGGGTCCCCCAGGAGCTCGCTCTCTATCCGCTCCTCACCTGCCGCGAAAATCTTCACGCTTTCGGACGCTACCAGGGCCTGCGCGGCAAGCTGCTCAACGAAGCCATCGCCTGGTGTCTCGACTGGGCCGCTCTCGCCGACCGCGCCGGCTCTCCCGTCAGGACGCTTTCCGGCGGCATGAAGCGCCGCCTCAACATGGCCGCCGGCCTCATCCATCGGCCCCGCCTGGTCCTGCTTGACGAGCCGACGGTTGGCGTCGATCCGCAGTCGCGCAACCGTATCTTTGAAATGGTCGAAGCTCTTCGTGCCGCGGGCGCCACCATCATCTACACCACGCACTACATGGAAGAAGCCGAGCGACTCTGCGATACCATCGCCATTATCGACCACGGCCAGATCATCGCCCTCGGCTCCAAAGAAGCCCTCGTCGCTCAGGCCTTCGGCTCCCGTAGCTCGGTCACCATGCACGTCGGACGAGGCCCGATCGACCTCGCCGCCTGGGCCGCCGCGCGCGGCGGGTCCGCCACAGAGAATGCCCTTCTCATCGCTGTCGAGAAACCTGCCGAAATCGCCGTCCTCCTCGATGCAGCCAGCCGCGATGGTCTGGAAATCCTCGACGTCGCCCTCCAGCGGCCCAATCTGGAGTCCGTCTTCCTGCACCTCACCGGCAAGGAGCTGCGCGCATGACGACCCTTCGCCTCCTGCTCACGATCATGCACACGTCCTTCACTTCGCTGCGCCGCGATCGCGGCGCCTTTATCATGTCCTTCGTCCTGCCCATCGGCTTCTTCACGATCTTCGGCTTCGTCTTTGGAGGAATGCGCTCTTCGGACACGCCCCGGGTCACCGTGCTCGTCGTCGATCAGGACGACAGTGCCGTCTCGCAGGCTCTCGTCCGCGGTCTCGAGCGCGAGCCCTCGCTCGATGCAATCACCCGCCCCAAGCCGAGCAAGGAAGATCCCGCTCCCGCCGACTACACGCGGAACACCGCGGAGGCCGCCGTCCGCAATGGAGACGCCCCCGCCGCGCTCATCATCCCGCAGGGATTCGGCGCGCACCCCATCGCCTTCGGCTCCGCTGCGCAGCAGGCCAAATTCACCATCCTCCACGACAGCTCCGATCCCGTCGCCGCACAGGTCGTCTCTGGCATGCTGCAGAAAACCGTCATGATGTCGCTGCCTGCAACCCTGGCTTCAGTCGGCTCGCAGTATTTCGACACGGAAATCGGCGGACTCACGCCGCAGCAGCGTCAGCAAATGGACCAGGGCCTCGCCCAGTTGCGCAAATTGCAGGACGATCAAAACGCCGCCGGCAAATCCCAAACCGGCTCCTCTGGCCTCGCGGGCTTCGTCTCCATCGATATTCGCGACGTAGTGGGAGGCAGGAAGCGCAACCCCATGATTGCCTATTACGCAGCCGGTGTGGGCGTCATGTTCCTGCTCTTCACCGCCAGCGCCGCGGGCGGCAGCCTGCTCGATGAATCCGACTCCGGCGCCCTCGACCGCATTCTCTCCGCGCGCGTCACCATGACGACTCTGCTCGCCGGCAAGCTCATCTGGTCGGCGCTGCTGGCCATGGCGCAGCTCACGCTCATGTTTCTATGGGCCTGGGCTATCTTCCATCTCGACCTCTTCAGCCACATCCCTGGCTTCCTGGTCATGACCGCATGCACCAGCTTCGCCGTCGCCGCCTTCGGCATGCTCCTCGCCAGTGTGACCAAAACGCGTGGTCAGCTGGCGGCCGTCTCCACGCTCATCATCCTCACCATGTCCGCGCTCGGCGGCAGCATGTTCCCAAAATTTCTTATGTCGAACGCAATGCTCATGGTCGGCCGCTTCACCTTTAATTCCTGGGCCATCAGCGGCTACACCAAAGTCTTCTGGCGCGATGAGCCCATCCGCGCGCTCGGCCCGGAAATCAGCGTCCTGCTCGCATCCGGTATCGTCCTCTTTCTGCTCGCCCGCTGGTTCGCGCGCCGTTGGGAGACCGTGTAAGTCAGCTTCCGAATCGCGCCACGCCCCGCGCCTTCGCTTTCGCCGTTTCCTCTTCGCGGTCCTTCGGCGGAGCATTCGTCGCCAGCGATTCGATCAATCGCGCGGAACTGGCCGCGATCTCTTCCACCGCCTTCAGAAAAGCAGCTTCATTCGCCTGCGATGGATGGGTGAACCCGCTGATCTTCCGCACGTACTGCAGCGACGCCGCCTGAATCTCGTCCTCCGTCGCGGGTGGCTCAAAATTGAACAGCGTCCGGATATTCCTGCACATAACCACTCCTCCCAGCCATCTCCTATACCCTAGTCCACGCTCTTCCCACACTCCCGTCCCCTTTTCCACCCCGCTGAACCTGCGATACTGAGTCTTCCCATGAATGCAGTCTGTCCCAGGTGTGGAGGAATGGGCGTGCGGGCCATTGTGCGTCCCGGCGGCAGCCGAGCCATCGAGACTTGCGAATGCCAGGCTGAGCAGCGCGTCGCCCGCCTTCTGCACCGCGCTTCCATCCCCGCCCGCTACGAGCACTGCTCGCTCGATAGCTACGAACCCCACTATCATGGTGCCGATCGTTCGCTCGCCGCAGCTCATCTCATGGCTCGCCGCTTTGTCGACGGCTATCCCGTCACGACAGACGGACATGGGTTGCTTCTTACCGGGTCGGTAGGGGTTGGCAAGACGCATCTTGCCGTCGGCATTTTGCATGCGCTCATCGTCGAAAAAGGCGTCCATGGCCTCTTCTGCGATTACCGTGAGTTGCTCAAGGAAATTCAGCACTCCTACAATGCCCAGGTTGCGACCACCGAAATGGAAATCCTGCAGCCCGTCTTCGATGCGGAGGTCCTCGTCCTCGATGAACTCGGCGCCTCCAAGCCCACGGAATGGGTCTGGGATACGGTAGCCCTCGTCCTCAATACCCGCTACAACGACAAGCGCACCACGCTGATCACGACGAATTACTCCAACCTGCCCGAAGCCCGAACTATGTCGCGCAACACCCCTTTGAAGGACAAATTGGAGCGGACTGTCAGCGACGAAAGCCTAGGTGATCGCATCGGAGAGCGGATGCGCTCCCGTCTCGCGGAAATGTGCGTTGTCGTGGAAATGGGCGGAGGCGACTTTCGACACGGTGCCCGCCGCGCCCGCTTCGGCTGACTTACCGCCGCCGCGAGCCCTGGGGCGCAACCGCAACTTCGTCCCGCGTCGTCCCCTTCACCCGATACATCGCCGCATCGGCGACCCGAATGAGTTCGTGGATGTCTCCCGCGTCCGTCGGCCACGTCGCGACTCCGTAGCTCGCCTGGATCGTCAGGTCCAACCCCTTGCCGATCGTGAATTGCTGCGCCCGCAGCGTTCGATGCAGCTTCCGTGCCACTTTCTCCGCGTCTTCCCGGCCCGCATTATGCAGCAGGACGATGAACTCGTCGCCTCCGTACCGAAACACCGCGTCCGCGCTGCGCACCTGGCGACGCACGCTCTGGCCGAACGCCGCCAGCAACTTGCTCCCGATCACGTGGCCATGCTCGTCGTTGATCCGTTTGAAATGGTCCAGATCGATGAACACCAGACTGAACGGCTCTTTCGCAACGCGCGCCTGCTCACACTCCTCCTTCAGCATGCGGTAAAGCTGACGCTGGTTGTAGAGGCCGGTGCAGTCGTCCGTCACCGTCAGTTCCTGTATCCGCTCCACCGCCCGCGCGTTCTCGATCGCGATCGCCCCGTAGTCGCAAAGCAAATGCAGAAACGAGATCGTGTCATCGGCCAAATTCTCCACTTGGCAGTTGAAAAGCTGGATCACCCCCAGCGTCTGCTCCCGCGACCGCAGCGGCATGCAGATCGCCGACTTTATGTGAAACCGCCGCTCGCTGCCCTGCTCCGCCAACCGCGGATCCTCGGCTGACTCCGGAATAATCACCGTCTCCCCATGTTCGGCCACCCACCCGGCCAGCCCCTCGCCCATGGGTACCCGTACGCTCCGCAGATCGGCTTCGGTATGTCCGACCACCACAGCGTAAAAAAGATCCTGCCGCGATTCATCCACGATCAGCAGCGACCATTCCTCCGGTCGGAAGAACTGCTCCATCTGCCGCATAATGGCGCGCAGAACCGCATCCAGATCCAGTTCCGAGGTCAACGCCCGCGCCACGTTATGAAAAACCATTAAATCGTTCGGCTTGGGAGTAGTCGAGATATCTGGCTTCATAACCTGGACAAAGTCTCCGTATTCTATCCCGCTTCGTCTCAGTGTAAGTCCGGTGGTTACCGAAATGCGGATGAGGCTATCGAATGGCCACTTATCCACAAGCACAGCCGGCGCCAGGTCGCCCCTCGCAGGCCAAGGCCGCTGCGAAGAGGCGCCGGCCGCCGCCTGCCCTGACGGCTTCAGCATCTTGTCAGGACCCGTCCTCCACCTCCGGCGGTCGTTTCCGGGGACGTCCGCGACCCCATGAATCACCCGGCATCCCCAACAGAATTCATCCTCCAGCCTCCCCGTGCATCACTTTATTAGGAGTTCCGTCGGAGGCAGCCATGGACGTCCGGAGCACGCTCGAACCGCATCGCCGCCCGCGCGTCCTCATCATCGGCGGCGGTTTTGCCGGAACCCATGCCGCCAAAGCGCTCGCGAAGCTCCCGGTCGACGTTACCGTGGTCGATCGCCGCAATCACTTCACCTTCCAGCCGCTGCTCTATCAGGTCGGCCTCGCGGTCCTTTCGCCCGCGGATATTGCTTCGCCCATCCGCTCCATCCTGCGCGACAGCTCCAACACCGAAGTGCTGATGGATGAGGCGGTTGCGCTGGATCTCGAACGCCGGCAGGTCCGCTTCCGCAGCGGCGCTTCCATGGCTTACGACTACCTCGTCCTGGCCACCGGCGCCACCCATTCCTACTTCGGCCACGACGAGTGGGAGCCGCTCGCCCCCGGGCTTAAAACCATCGAAGACGCCATTGAGATTCGCCGGCGCGTCCTCCTTGCCTTCGAACTGGCCGAACGCCAGATGCTCGAAACCGGCTCCCATCCGCCCCTTAATTTCGTCGTCATCGGAGGCGGGCCCACCGGCGTCGAACTCGCTGGCGCGATTTCTGACGTGGCCCGCCGCTACATGCGGCACGATTTTCGCCACATCGATCCCACCCGGGCGCGCGTGATCCTCATCGAAGGTAGCCCGCGCGTCCTCGGAGCCTATCCGGAGAAGCTCTCTGCCAGCGCGAAAGAGCAGTTAACCCACCTCGGCGTGGAGGTCCACACCGGCAAGCAGGTCAGCGCCGTCGACCCAGGATGGGTCACCGTGGGCGATCAGCGCATTGAAGCAGCAGTGGTTCTCTGGGCCGCCGGCGTCCAGGCTTCGCCGCTGGGCAAGCTGTTGGGTGCGCCGACCGACAAGCGCGGCTGCGTCTTCGTCAACGCCACCCTCAATCCCCCCGGCCATCCCGAAATCTTTGTGTGCGGCGACCTGGCTCATTTCGAGCAGGACGGCCAACAGGTCCCCGGCGTCGCCCAGCCGGCGATGCAGATGGGCGATCACGTCGCCGGCATGATCGCCGCCGACCTCAATCGTCACCCCCGCAAGCCTTTCCGCTATTTCGACAAGGGCGACATGGCCACCATCGGCCGTTTGGCCGCCGTCGCCAGAATCCAGTGGCCGTTCAAGGCCCTGTGGAGCGGCTTCCCCGCCTGGGTCGCCTGGCTCGTCGTCCACATTTATTTCCTGATCGGATTTCGCAACCGCCTCGCAGTGCTCTCCCAGTGGATCTGGAGCTACTTCACCTTCTCGAGCGGTGTGCGCCTCATCTACGGCAGTCAGAGCCTCCCCGGCTGGACCACGAAGGAGGGTGTCGATGAGCCGCTCCTCGCCTCCCCCGTCGCTGCGGCCCCACCCGGCATCCACGCGCAGGATCCGCCGGAATCCTCGCACCGCCCCTCCGCGGCCGACTGAGCTGCGTCACCTCGCGTTGCGCATCGTGCCGGGCCTGCACACCTGATGCCTGCACGCCCCTCAATAAATAGCCGCTGCGCCGTCCGGTCGTGTTTTCCAGCGCCGATGCACCCACAGCCACTGGTCAGGATAGCGGCGCACCATGTCCTCGATCGCCTGCGTGAACCGCGCCGTGTTCTCCAGAACATCGTGTTCATCGTCCCCGCTGCGCTCCAGGTCGATCTCTGCCCCAAAATGCAGAACGTATTTCGCTTCCCCCGGCTCCCACACCATGAATCCCGGAAGAACCGCGGCATTCGTGCGCAGCGCCACGCGCGCCAGCCCCGAGGCGGTGCACGCCGGCACGCCGAAAAATGGCACGAACACTCCCTGCGGTGGAGTCATGTTCGTGTCCATCAAAATGCCCACCGTTTCTCCCCGCCGCATGGCCGCCAGCAATCCGCGCGCGAAATCGTCCTTGTGCACCACATGATTGCCATGCAGGCAGCGGATTCCGTTCACCATCCGATCCACGCGCGGATTATCAAGCCGCCGGATCACCATGGTCATGGGATAGCCGATCAGCGAATGCCAGAAGCTCGAAAGCTCCCACGCTCCCAGGTGCGCGGTCACAATCAGCACGCCCTTGCCGTGATCGCGCGCTGCCAGGTAATGCTCCAGACCGTCATAGCGCATCAGCGCCTGGGTGTTCTCGCGCGTATAGAGGCTCATCCGGCAGAACTCGGCCAGTTCCCAGCCAAGGTACCGGTAGAGATTCCGCAGGATCCGCTCGCGCTCCGCGGCCGCCATCTCCGGAAATGCCAGTTGCAGATTCCGTTGCCCTGTCCGTCGCAGCCGCGGCAACCAGTGCCATGCCAGCGCGCCCACTCCAGCGCCCACCGCGCGCGCCACCGCGCGCGGCAAAATTCCCAGCAGCTTCAGCAGCGTCCAGGCAAACACGAACTCCAGGCGTTCTCGCATCGCTTCAACGTGGAAGCGTCAGTGTAAATGCCGCAGTCCCCTGGATCGCCTTTCAGTGCCCGCTTCGCCACCTGATGGAAAACCCGCGGCAGCCGATAGGCCACCGCGGGTTCCAAATTGCAGCAACGATGCAGACCCGCCAAATTACTGCGTAGCGCGGAAATACTTCGCCACGGTACGGACAAACGGCCGCGCTGCCGGAGGCACCGGAACCCCGCCGTTCAAAATGTGGCTGAACGGGTAGCTCGATCCGTACAGCACCGTCGTATCGCCGTCGTTCTGCGAAACTGAGACGCCGTTCAGGTCGATGCCCGCAAACAGACCCTTACTGCGCGACCAGGTCAGCAGTTCCGACTGCAGCTTCCAGTTCGTCGAAGCCGCCGCGTCGCGTCCCACCGGACCGGCCGCCGCGGAAGCGTCGCCGCCAATTTTGAACTTGCTCCGCAGCAGATCCTGGAAGCCCTTCTGGTTCACCGCTACCAGCACCAGATCCGTTCCCTGTCCGCCAATCTGGAAGCCGAACGATCCTCCCGCCATACGGATGAACACCGGCGCACTCCACCCATGGCCGGTGCGGCAGGTCACCACGCCCTGCCCATACTCGGCGCCGAAAATAAAGGCGCCCTTCAGCATTCCCGGCACCACCCCCACGCACGTCGCCTGGCGCAGGATGGAATCCGGGATCTGATGATCCGGGGTCGCCATAATCTCATTCAGCACCGTCTGCGCGGAATCCAGCCGCGTATCCAGTTTCTGCTGATCCTGTGCGAATGCGGGAATAGCCAGTAAGGCCACGCAAGCAGCAATCACAAGTCTTTGCATTTCAGTCATTCTCCCATCGAAAATTATGTTCTTAGTGACCCACGCTATACTACCGCAACCCGGCGAACTCCCTCATGACAGGGCGTTAACCCTCGAATTTTCTGGATTACGTTCGGGACTCCGCACTTGCCGCTCGAAGGGGCCCCGGACCGTTGCCCATGCAACGCCCCTGCCGTTCCCTCGAAAATGTCTCAAGGCAGCCGCTACCGGCCCTGTCTGGTACGATGCGCGGTCGGGCGCGAAGGTTGAGAGTCGCAGCCCTTTATTTCCTCCACATCGGCAACAAAAAATTGGGGCTGTGGACGCAGTTTCCCGCTCCCGTCAGCCCCGTTCCCCAGATCTGCGTTGTTAACTACTCTCAGTTGTAGCGGTGATATTGCGCGGCGGCAAGATAACGGAAGTAGTGTGGCCTTTAGTAACCAGGCTTCCCCCCGCCCGCCACGAATCACATCTTGTATTTGCCCATGTCTTCATCGCCCAGATTCTCCAGCCAACGACGCAGATCTTGCTCATTCGGCTGGACCTCGGCGGCATTCGGCAGCACTTTCGCCGCCCGTAATACCTCTTCGGCGACAAAAATCGGGCAGTCGGACCGCAGCGCCAGCGCCAGCGCATCAGACGGCCGCGCATCAATCGCCACAATCTCCCCGTTTTGCTCCATCCAGATAACAGCGTAGAACGTATCCCCGCGCAGCTCAGAAACCACCACGCGTTGCACCTGGGCGTTCAACCCAGTCACAACGTTTTTCAGCAAATCGTGCGTATAAGGCCGGGGCGTCGTCGCCTTCACCACCTCCAGCTGAATCGCCTGAGCCTCATACAGCCCTACCCAGATCGGCAGCACTGCCTCGCTCCTGGGATCTTTCAGGATGACCACTGGCATGTTCGTGGAAGGATCGACCATCAGGCCCCGGATTTTCATCTCCACTTCCATCGCGCCCCTCACTGCATCACCGCTTCCCCAACCAAACTGTTGGGGAAGGTTTTGGTCACCCGCACCGGCAGGTAGACGCCCGGCGCCGGTGCGATCGGCTGGCTCGTCGTAAAGTTCAGCGTCTTGTTCTGCGACGTGCGGCCGACTACCTGACCGCGTGCCGGGTTCATCCCCTCAACCATCGTCTCCAGCACCTGCCCCATGTGCTTCTCGTAGTTCGCCCGCTGGATTTCCCGTTGCCGCTCCAGCAGGATCTGCAGCCGCTTCGACTTTTCTTCTTCGCTCACCGAGTCCGGCATCAACAGCGACGGCGTATTCGGACGAGGCGAGTACTTGAACGCGAATACCCCGTCGTACTGTACCTCGTCCAGCAACCCGATCGTCTCTTCGAAATCTTCCGCCGTCTCTCCAGGAAAGCCGGCGATGATATCCGTCGTCATGCTGATCGGCCGCCGCGCTCCCTTAATCCATGCGATGCGTTCCAGGTACTGCTCGCGCGTATATTCCCGCGTCATCATTTTCAAAACTTTGCTGGACCCACTCTGCACCGGCAAGTGCACGTGATCGCACAGCGACGGCACCGCATCGATCGCTTCCACAATGTCCCGGGTAAAGTCCCGTGGATGCGAGGTGGTAAACCGTACCCTGCGGATTCCCCGCACTTCGCCCACTGCCGCCAACAGTTCCGCAAAACTCCGTTGCGAATCCGGATCGCGATACGAATTCACGTTCTGCCCCAGCAGTTGAATCTCCGTAAATCCCGTCTCCGCCATCCGCCGCGCTTCCGCCAGCACCGACTCCGACCGCCGGCTTCGTTCCTTGCCCCGCGTATACGGCACCACGCAGTAAGCGCAGAATTTGTCGCATCCCTCGATGATCGTGATGTAGCCGCGATGCGGATTCGACCGCGCCGTGAACTCCGTCTCAAAGGTCTCATCGGTCTGCCGATCGTCGAGCCCGGTCACGCGCGTCGCGCCCTGCTCAATCTGCACCAGCATCTCGGGCAGCTTCCGATACGACGCCGAGCCCGCTACCAGCGACACATACGGCGCCCGCTCGAAGATCTTCTCGCCTTCCTGCTGCGCCACGCACCCCAGTACCCCGAAGCGCTTCCCCTGCTTATGCAGAATCTTGTAGTCGTTCAGCCGGTTGAAGACCTTCTGCTCGGCTTTGTCGCGGATCGAGCACGTGTTGTACAGGATCAGGTCGGCGTCTGCTTCCAGTTCCACCCGGGCGTAGCCCTGCTGCTCCAGCGTGCCAATGACTTTTTCCGAGTCATGCACGTTCATCTGGCAGCCGAACGTCTCGAGATAGAAGGTCTTCTGCGCCGTCATGCCTTCTGAGTATAGCGAAGCGGACGGGTCCCTCGCCGCCCGCTCCACTCCTCGTGCGACCATAGACACCGGTCTATGTTTTCCGAGCGCGATCGCTGGAACGCCAAATTCCTCGCGGGCGAGGCGCAGTCCGCCGAGCCCGATCCCCTGCTCGTCGAAGCCTGCGCGTCCTTGCCGCCCGGGAATGCTCTCGATCTCGCCGGTGGCGCGGGACGGCATGCTCTCTGGCTCGCACAACGAAGCTGGCAGGTGCTTCTGACCGACGGGTCCGATGAGGGCCTCGCCCTCGCCGCACAACGCGCCGCAGAATCAGGCGTCACCCTCACCCTGCGCCGCGAATCCGCCGCGGAAACCATGGCCTCGGCCTCCCAGCATCACGCTCGCTTCGACCTGCTCGTTGTCTTCTGGTTTCTCGTCCGCGAACATTTTGCGGATTTGCCCACACTGCTGAAGCCGGGAGGCCGCCTGGTCTACAAAACCTGGACCGCGGACCATCCCCGCTTCACCCAGGGACATTCGCCGCGCTACGCCCTCCAGCCCGGCGAACTCGGCGCCGCTTTCCCCGCGCTCGCAACCATCCTGGACCGCGAAGCGAACGGGGTTGCCGAGTTAGTTGCTCGGGTTCGCTAGTAGTGCTTCCCGCGCACCCGGCGTCCGATCAAATCGCAGCACCGCGATCCATTGCCCCTTGTGCGCTTCTCCCCACGCCACGCTTCCCCCCAGCAACTGCGCGATCGTTCCCGGCAACAAGTCGCGATGGAAGTCGAAATACCGCTCGTCCCAACCCTCGCTGCGCCGCCCAAACAGAAACGGCAGCTTCGGCGGATCGTATTTCGTCGAAAAAACCACCGCGGCCGAATAACTCTCCGGTCTCTGCGCCGCCTTCGCAATCTCCTCCGCCGTAAAGTTGTCGATCACCACCACCGGTACCGCCCGTGTCACATACCCCAGTTCCGGCTTGCGCAGTTCATCGCTCACTGGCCACGCCGTCAGCACCTTCGCTTCCGGATAATGGGCTACCACCTGTGCCACCGCGGCCTGATGCAGATGAATCACCGTCACGTATTCCAGATTGTCTTCCGGCGCAAACCGATAGGGCGGATTCACAAACAGACCCACCACAAACGCCGCCGCGCTCAGCGCCACCAGCGCCGTCCACTCGCGCAGCCGCCGCCGAAATGTGTTCACCGCCAGCAGCAGCACCAGCGGATACAGCGGCAGCAAATACCGCGTCAGCAACGCCCCGCCCAGCGCCGAAAACAGCGCCAGATTGGCGGCGATCGTCACGATGAACACCGCCTGATGCGCGGGCGCGATGCGCTGCCGCCGGGTATCCGAGCCTGGCCCTGCATGCACATCTCGCTGCGCAGAATCCTCCGCTACCGGCGGAAGCAGCATGCAAGCCAGCATCAACGCGACGGGCACAAACATATTCATGTTGAAGAGCAGGTGCATCGCGCGATAACTCAGCGCCAGCAATACCCGCTCGCCGGTCAGGGTTGCCGTCGCGTTATAGCGCAGATATTCGGGATTGCCGAAAACAAATCCCGTCTTCTCCCAATGCCACGCGTACCATCCGGCCAGCGGCAGCACCGGCGACAACAGCGCTGCGACTGTCCGGATGCGCTTCGGCCGCCAGCGCCAGCTTTCCCACACCGCCAATGCTACCGGCGTCACCACCGCCGTCTCTTTCGACAACGCCGCCAGCGAGAAGCACAGCGCCGCGATCCAAATTCTTTCTTCCAGCAGGAAGACCAGCGCCCACAGCGTCGCCGCCGCGGCAAACAGATCTGCGTGCGCCAGCGAGCTTTGCGCGAAGAATACCGGATAAGCCGCCGTCAGCAACACGGTCGCCAACGCCACCGCCTGCTTGCCCGTCGTCATCACCGCCAGCCGCCACACCGCCGTCAGGGCGAGAGCAGCCACCGCGCACATCGCCGTGCGCGTCACCAGCGGCGCGAAGTGAAAAATCTTCCAAACCAGCGCCAGATAAAGCGACGGGAGCGGCGGATGCGCATTCGACAGCGTGGAGTACGGAATCAGCGAACCCGACCGGAAAAAATCGAACGCCGCGGGAATGTAATACCCCGCCTCGTCCCAGTAATACGGCAGCCTCAACAGGGGAGCATGAGCGGCCAGCACGGCGGCGAACGCCGACGCATACACCGCCCACAGCGGAATCGCGCGCACGCGCTCGCCTTCGCCTGCAATCATCGAAACTTAATGAACCGGCCCCTTCGACGGCACTGGCTCCAGTTGCAGTTGACCAAAGGTCTGCTCGTACTGCGCCAGGTTTTGCCCCAGAACATTCCACAACGCCTTGGCCTGCTGGGGGCTCAGATACACGCCGAGCGCATTCTGCACGTTCACCTGCTCGGCCGAGTCCTGGTTCGCCAGCCCGAAGACCAGCAGGAAGTCCCAGACGCTTACGCGCACCTGCACGCTGTTGGAATAGATTTCGCGATACTCCGGAGTCTGACTGAGATTGATTTTCGGTTGCGGATGCGTTGGATTCATAGTCATCACAAGGGTATCGCATCGTCGTGACTGAAAATGGTGCCGCGATCAGGACGACCGTTTCCTGCTCGATCCCACGTTGTCTCTCCACAGGGCGTCGAAGCCCGCAGGCGAAATCCCGAGCAAAGCGAGGGACCTCAGGACTACATGGTGCGAAAGGGGGGACTCGAACCCCCACGGTTTTACCCGCCAGATCCTAAGTCTGGTGCGTCTGCCAATTCCGCCACTCTCGCATCAATCACTTACGGCCTTTAGAACGTCTGGTGCCGGTTCGGGTGCCAGCTGTGCTCATCCCACCGCACAGTGCCTTTCCACTACCGACGCAGTGTGCAATGGATCAAGGTGCGCATATCCCATCGACATTTGGATTGTCGCATGGGCCGCCGGCCATGCCACAGTCCGTAAATTGGGACCTTCGGGTCGAGACGGCCATCAGGAGTACCCATCACGAGACGCGATCCTGCCGGAACCCTCGTGGGCAATTCCTGGCAGAATATGGCGTGTCCGGATTTGCGAATTGCTGCTGTAAACTACGGGGTCTCGATGCCGCTCATTCTGATTCTCGAAGATTTTCCCGCTGACCTCCGGGTTGCCGCCAACATCGCCCAGCGTGCCGGATTCACCGAGTTCGAGGTGACCGCCTTCGCGACCGACGCGCGGAAGTACCTTGAAAACGCGATGGATGGGAAGGCGCCGCTCCCGGACGCGATGATTGTTGACCTGGATTTGGGCCAGGAGAGCGGATTCGAGCTGATCCGTTTCTGGCATAAAACATTGAAGACCATCCCTCTGATCGTCTGGACCGTGATGGGCGAGCAGCAGCGCGAAATTTGCGCCTTGTTCGGCGTGAACGAGTTCGTCCACAAAGAGGACGAGAATCTGCTTTTGGAATCGCTGTCCACGATCGTCGCTGCCGGAATGAGGACTGCGCAACGGTGCGGCTAGACCGCGCGCAGTTTGCCCGAAGTTTGCGATAGCGATCCAGACACGGAACCCTGTTGGCAACACTGCAGGGACGATGCCGACCAGCTATGCCGGCGTCCACTCGCTTCCCGGAGGTTTTGCTTCGCTTTCCTGAGCCGCCAGGCCCGGATCCATCTCGTGGCGATGCGGTCAGGCGATTGCGGCCACTGAATCCCCGACCAGATCGATCATCGATCACGCGCCCACAGGTCGATCAGCAACCCGGGCTTACGCCATCTCGAGTTCGATCTTCTCCGCTTCAGGATCCAGCTTCACAATCCGGAAGCTGCGCACCTGTCCCACCCGCAGCGCTTCTGGCGCAGACACCGCAGGAGCTCCGCTCTTCCACCGCGCCTGCAACATCGAGGTGAGCGAAGACAAATCGGCCTGGCCGCTGCTCCCCTTCTCCGCGCCTCTGGCAGCCTTTTCACTCGTCCGGCAAGCCGCGCGGATCCCATCGCCGAGTTCGACGATCACGCGCCCCGCCGATTCTTCCACAACGCGTCCCGAAACCACATCGCCCTGGGCATGTTCCGCCAGATACTCGTTCAGGCTCGTCGGCACCAGTTGCTTGATGCTTAGCTTCATTTGGCGCTTCTCGGTGTCGACGGCCAGCACCTGCGCTCGCACCACCTGCCCGGTCTTCAACACATCCTGCGGATGATGCAGGTGCCGGTCCGCGACAATCTCACTGATGTGCACCAGCCCTTCCACACCCTCGGCCACTTGCACAAACGCGCCAAACTTCATCATCCGCGTCACCGGACCCTCGATTGCCCCGCCTACCGGATACTTCTTCGCCGCATCCGCCCACGGATCGCCCAGCGCCTGCTTCAACCCCAGCGACATCCGCTTCTCCGCCGGGCTCACCGACAGGATCACCGCTTCCACCGTGTCGCCTTCCTTCAGCAAATCGCTGGGTCGGCGGACGCGCTTCACCCACGACATCTCCGATACATGGATCAGCCCTTCGATGCCCGGCTCCAGTTCCACGAACGCGCCAAAATCCATCAGCCGCGTCACGGTGCCCGTCACGCGCTGGCCCGCCATGTACTTTCCCGCCGCTGTGTCCCACGGCTCCGGCTGCAGTTGTTTCAGGCCCAGCGAAATACGCCGCGTGTCGGCGTCGATCTTCAGCACCTTCACCTGCACCGTCTCGCCCGCTGTCACCACATCTTCGGGCCGGCTCACCCGCGCCCACGCCATGTCGCTCACATGCAGCAATCCATCGATGCTGCCCAGATCGACAAACGCGCCAAACGTCGTCAGGCTGCGCACCGTTCCGCTCACCACGTCGCCCTCGTTCAACGCTGCGTACTGGCTCTGCTGCTGCGCAAAGGCCTGTTCCTCCGCAATGGCCCGCCGATCCACCACCACGTCTTCGTCTGCGACATCGAGCTTGATGATCCGGCAGGTAATCTCCTGCCCCACCAGCTTCTCCATCTCCGCGGCATCCCGCACGCCGCTGCGCGAAGCCGGCATAAACGCCCGCACGCCCACGTCGACGCTCAACCCGCCTTTAACCACCGCGGTCACGGTGCCCACAATCGGAGTCTTCTCCGCAAACGCCGCCTCCAGGGACGCCCAGTCTTTCGGCTGGCTCACCTTCGTCAGCGACAGAACGTAATAGCGCTCCTCGTTGCGCCCCTTCACCGACACAGGAAACTTGTCGCCCTTCCGCACGGCATCGGCGTTGTTGGCGAACGCCAAACGCGGCAGCACGCCTTCCACTTTGAATCCAATATCGAGAAAAACAGATTCGGCGTCGATCGAAACAACCGTGCCTTCCAGCTGTTTCGCAGCCGCTTCTGTTTTATGGCTTTGCTCAAAGGCAGAAAGCAGCGCGCCAAAGGATTCCTGTGGCTCGGCGCTGGCAATCGGCTCAGTGTCAGGGGCAGACGGGACTTCGGGAAGGGTTTCGTTATTCATCACGGCTCTGGAACCATTGTGGCACGCCAGAAACCGCACCGGCTTACCGGCTGGCTATGAGCTCCGGCCCGCGCCGCGGATTGGGGTCGGCCTGCTCCAGCGGCTGCAGCCTCTGCAAATCGCTGTAGAACCGGCAGGTGTTGCGCCCCGCATGCTTGGCTGCATACAGCGCCAGGTCCGCTTCGTGCCGCATCCTCTCCCAGGTCAGCGAATCGCGTCCGGCCGAAACCGCGATTCCAAAACTCGCCGTAACCTTCGTCTGGCGCATCCCGATAAAAAAAGTCTGTTCGACCAGGCGGATGCGGATCCGCTCAACCGTCGCCGCCGCGCCCTCCGCCGACTGATCCGGCAGCAGCAGCACAAATTCCTCTCCGCCCAACCGTCCAATCACATCCGTCTCGCGCAGCGTCTCCCGCAGCAGCACCGAGACCCCGCACAACACCACGTCGCCCCCGTCCTGCCCAAACTGATCGTTGAGATGTTTGAAGTGATCCAGGTCCAGCACCACCGCCGCCAGATCTCGTCCCGAGCGTGCATAGCGGGCCACTTCCTTTTCCGCCGCCGCGGCCATGCCTCGCCGGTTCAGCAATTCCGTCAGTGGATCGAGCAGCGTCAGCCGATTCAGATGTTCCACCAGCCGCGCATTCATCATCCAGATAAACGTCAGCGGCAGCGCTGCGCACGCAACGACATACACCAGCCCGCTCATGTTCTCCACCAGCGGCGATACCTGGTTCGGCATTCTCTGGGTCAGAAGAAAAATTCCCACACGAGCAATTTCAACACTGGCATAGACCAGCAGAAACGCTCCCATCGTGATCCGCGGCCAGCGCGTCTCGGCATCGGCATCGATCAGCAGCAGAAACGCCGCCAGCATCGTCACCAGCGCCAACAGGCCATCCTGCAGCGTCGCGCTGTCGCTCATGTGTCCGGCCGAAATGCCCCAATATAGGAACAACGGCAGCGCTCCCGCCGCCAGCATCGCCGGAATCCACCGAACCACCGTCGCGCGGCGCAGAAATACCGCCACTCCCACGCAGAAGCAACCGTATCCGATCACCGGAGCCTCCATCGCCAGCCCCATCGAGGCCCAGTGCGGCGCCCTCGAACCTGCCAGGTCGATCATCGCCCCGCAAAAACCTGAAAAATATCCCAGAGCCAGCCAGCGCAGGCTGCGGTTGGCGCGGTCCTGCCACGCCATGCATGCCAGGATCACGGCAAAGCAGACCAACTCAGCGTCGAGCACGAAACCGATTGCGTAAGTGAGCATCAGAGGTGTGTGTGTGATTCGCCATCAGGCTAACGCGATTGGCCGGGTCCCGCCATCACCCGAAGGCGGCATACCCCCGAACCCGTTCCCCCCGGCCAGGCCGCCAAATGTCTCCCCTCGCTCCTCCTGATATCCTGCCGGTCATAGCCACCACACACACGGGGCCTGCCATGCTGCTCGAACTCCGAGCCGAGAACTACGCCGTCATCGACCACGCCATTGCCGGCTTCGGCCCCGGCCTCAACCTGCTCACCGGCGAGACCGGAGCGGGCAAGTCCATCCTCGTCGATGCCCTCGCCCTGCTCATGGGCCAGAAGGCCACCACCGACATCATCCGCCACGGCGCCGACCGCGCTGTCCTCTCCTGCGTCTTCGAATCCACTGCCGGCGCTGAGCTCATCCTCGAAGCCAACGGTCTCGATGCCGAGGGCTCCGAAATCATCCTCCGCCGCGAAATCCTCGACAGCGGCAAAGGCCGCGTCTACGTCAACAATCAGCCCGCCACCGTTGCGGTTCTTCGCGCACTCGCGCCGGAACTGGCCCTCATCCACGCGCAAAGCGAAACCATCTCCGGCTTCGACCCCGCCCAGCAGCGCATCTTGCTCGACCGCTTTGCAGGTATGGCCTTCGAATCTGTGGAAGGCGCCTTCGCCCGCTGGCGCGAGATTCGGGAGCGTCTCGCCGAGATCGAACGTGACGAGCAGGACCGCCTCCGCCTCGCCGACCTCTGGTCCTTCCAGGCCCGCGAGATCCAGTCCGCCGCTCCCCAACCCGGCGAGGACGAAGCGCTCGCCACCGAGAAACGCGTCCTCGCCAACGCAGAAAAACTTCAGGCCGCCGCCATGGGCGCCACCAACGCGCTTTACGACGACGATGGCTCCGCCGAAGCTACCCTGCTCACCGCGCAAAAGCATCTCGAAGAGCTCGCCCGCTACGACTCCCGCTTTCAGGATTCGGTCCAGCAGCTCGTCTCCGCGCGCGCCGCCGTCGAAGACGTCGCCTCCACCGTTCGCGATTACGCGGACTCCATCGACGCCTCGCCCGAGCGCCTCGCCGAAATCGAAGATCGTCTCGCCGTCCTTGACCGCCTCAAGCGCAAGTACGGCGCCGCTCTCGACGAGGTCATCCGTTTTGGCGAAGAGTCCGCCCGCAAGCTCGCCGAAATCGAGAATCGCGACGAAATCCTCAAATCCCTGCACGCCGATCTCGCCAAAGCCGCCACGGCCTACCAGTCGGCCGCGCGCACCATCACCGCCGAGCGCACGGCCGCCGCTAAAAAACTCGAGAAGCTCGCCGAATCCCAGATCAACGACCTCGCCATGAAAGCCCGCTTCTCCGTCGTCGTCACGCCCACGGAAGACCCCGCCTCCTGGACCGCTCACGGATGGGACGCGGTCGAGTGCCGCATCGCCACCAACCCCGGCGAACCGCTCCAGCCCCTCGACCAGATCGCTTCCGGCGGCGAAATGTCCCGCGTCCTGCTCGCTCTCAAAGTCAGCGTGGAAGAGGGCGCCCAGCGCAGCCGCGCCCGCAAAGTTCAGGTCCCGCGCACGCTCGTATTCGACGAAATCGACATCGGCATTGGAGGCCGCGCCGCCGAAGCCGTCGGCCAGAAGCTCAAAGCGCTCTCCCGCGTCCAGCAGGTCCTCTGCGTCACCCACCTGCCGCAAATCGCCGCCTTCGCCGATCAGCACTTCCTCATTGAGAAGCAGGAGAAGCAGCGCCGCACCCAGACCTCGGTCCGCCTGCTCGCATCGGCCGAGCGCGCCGAAGAAATCGCCCGCATGATCTCCGGCGCCACCGTCACCGAAACCAGTCTCCGCCACGCGGAGCAAATGTTGAAGTCCAGCGCATCCGCCGGCGACTGACAATCAGGGCGTGCTCGACGCCCGCCCGTCTGCTCAATGCAGGTGAAGTGTCGCTCCCTCACTGAGCAGTTCCCGTTGCAGCCCATCGATCGGGACATCCTGAACCGCAACCCCATTCCAGACCGCAAGGCTCGCCGCCACACCCGCCGCTTCCCCAATCATCATGTACTGCGGTTCCATTCGCACCGATGAATACGCCACATGCGATGCCACACCACCAGGTCTGTCGTTTGCGCCGGGCACTGTGGGCGAGCGTGAGCGCCAGCCACCCCGCCAATAGAAAAATCAGTCGAACCCCACGGGTAGACATAGACCGAGTCCATCTTGCCACGCCACGCGCATCCATCGCCGCCCGCCGGTGCTAAACTCGCCGCTATGGACGAACCCACCGGATCCGCTCCCGGCTCTGAACCACAGGTTCCTGCTCCCGAAGCACAGGCCAATCCGCCGGCCCAGCCGCAACCCGCCGCTGCCTCCGCTCTGCCGCCGCTTCCGCCCTATGCCGCGCCAACATTCAGCTACACTCCACCGCCGCCGCGCCGTCGTCGCGTCTGGCCCTGGGTCGTCTTCGGCGGTGGACTCTTCATCGGCCTCTGCGCGGTCTACTTCGTCTTCATGGTCTTCGCTATGCGCAGCATCACCGGCTCCAGCGGCGGCTTCGACTCCATCGGCAGCAACATCGCCGTCATCGACATCGACGGCGAAATCAGCTCCGCGGATACCCTCGTCGACCAGCTACGCAAGTTTGATCAGGACGACTCCGTCAAAGCCATCATCCTGCACATCGACTCGCCTGGCGGAGGCGCTGCCGCCTCCCAGGAGATCTATCACGAAGTCCTGCACATCCGCGACGAGAAGAACAAGCCCATCGTCGCGTCCATTGAAAGTGTAGGAGCCAGCGGCGCCTACTACGTTGCTTCCGCCACCAACAAGATCTACGCGAACCAGGCCAGCGTTGTCGGTTCCATCGGCGTCATCATGGAGTGGACCAACTACGGCGATCTGCTCACTTGGGCCAAGCTCAAGCCGGAGGTCATCCACGCCGGCACGCTCAAGGATGCCGGCGACCCCAGCCGCGCCATGACTCCCGAAGAACGCGTCTACTTCCAGTCCCTCGTCGACAACATGTACGCCCAGTTCGTCGCCGACGTCTCCGCCGGACGCCACCTGCCTCCCGATCAAATTAAAGCCCTCGCCACCGGCCAGGTCTGGACCGGCCAGCAGGCGCTGCCCCTGCACCTCATCGACGAAACCGGCGGATTTCGCCAGGCACTCCTCGAAACTGCCAAATCTGTCGGCATCTCCGGCGAGCCCAGCGTCGTCAGGCCCACCGTCTACCGCCGCACCTTCTGGGACCTCTTCTCCTCCGACGCGGGCGACCTGTTTTCCAACCCCGGCAAGCTGCTGGAAAAACACGCGGGCTTTTACTTCCTCTGGCGATGACCTATCCTGCCGCGGCAAGTCTTACAGGAAACCCGCAACTCCTTGACTTTGCAAGCCGATTGGTTTGCATCTACTATGAGTGCTAGGGCTAAGCCGTTGCAAGAAACGGATGAATCCTCACCCCAGGAGCGACGCCTGTTATGACCAAAGCCGACCTTGTTGAAGAAGTGACCAAGTTGGGCGACCTCACCCGCCGCGACAGCGAAGTGATCGTGGAGACCATCTTTGACTCGGTCATCGGCGCCCTCCGCTCCGGCGACAAAATCGAGATTCGCGGCTTCGGCAGCTTCCGCATTCGCCAGCGTAAGCCCCGCATTGGCCGCAATCCCAAAACCGGCACCCGCGTTGAGGTCCCCGCAAAAAAGGTTCCTTACTTCAAGCCGAGCAAGGAATTGCGCGACCTGGTGAATCCTTCCACCAAGGCCCCGGAAGGGCCGCCGCCCGCTGAAGCCGGCAACACCGCCGCCTAACCGCCGCGGGTCCGCGACCGCGCCTCTGCGCCGCTATTTGTAGATAAGCCGGACCTCGATCCGCGTCAGCGGGCAGCTCACCTGCACCGTCGCCGTCTCAAACGACGGCGCGGTCAGCAGCACCTTCGGATTATTCGCGAACCCGAACCCTTCTTTCGGAATCCCGAGGAAGTTCCGGTCCAGCTTGTGGTTCGAATTCTCGTCGTGGATGACCGCCACCCCATACTTCCCCGCCGGCACCTGAAAGACTTCCGTGGCCTCATGGTTTGCAATCGGAAATCCCCCATGCACCACCGCCTTCGCCGTCGCCTCCGACCAGCCGTCCGACGAAGCAAACACCGTCCCGCCAGCACGTCCCTGATCGTTGCGAAATCCGGTCGCGTGAATCTGCAGCGCGCACAACGTCTTGCCCGGCGCATTGGCTGTCAGCCGCGGCGTGTCCTCCTGTTGCGCCCGCAATGGGCCGGCCAGCAGCATCATCGCCGCCACCACCATCCCGGACTTCTGCAAAACCGGAGCCCAACGGCCGCTCGTCGCAAAATTCACAAACTCAGCCTATCGTGAATTCACGCCTGTCGCTGTCTCCTGAATCCAATTTCATGCCCTCGCGATTTCTTCCCGCTTGTTTAAACCGGCAAGCCAGGAACCCCTCAAATCGGATAGGGTGTTCTGTTACTCAGTTCTCATCCAAAGGGACTTTTCCATGCACGCCGCAGCCGCCGAAATCGCCCCCAGCACAAAGATCGACGATTACCCCATCCGCCGCATCGCCGTCCTCGGCGCCGGCACCATGGGTTCCCGGATCGCCGCTCACATCGCCAACGCCGGATTCCCTGTCCTCCTCCTCGACATGCCCGTCTCCGGCGACCCCAACGCCCTCACCGCCAAAGCCCTGGACGCCCTGAAGAAGTCGAAGCCCGCTGCGCTGGCCGCGCCCGAGTTCGCCGCCCGCATCCAGACCGGCAATTTCGACGACGACCTCGCCATGCTCGCCGACTGCGACTGGGTGATCGAGGCCGTCGCCGAAAATCTCGACATCAAGCGCACTCTCCTCGCTCGTGTCGTCCCCCACCTCCGCTCCGGCGCCATCCTCACCACCAACACCAGCGGCCTGCCAGTCGCCGCCATCGCCGCCAGCCTGCCCAGCGAGATCCGCCGCCGCTGGTTCGGCACGCATTTCTTCAACCCGCCCCGCTACATGCAACTCCTCGAAATCGTCGCGACGGCGGAAACCGATCCTGCCGCCGTTGAAGCTGTCGCCCGATTCGCCGAAGTCAATCTCGGCAAGTCCGTCGTTCCCGCCAACGATCGCCCCAATTTCATCGCCAACCGCATTGGCGGCTTCGCCATGCTCAACACCATCCGCGTGATGCAAAGCCAGGGCCTCACCATCGAGGAAGTCGACGCGCTCACCGGCAGGCCGATGGGCTGGCCCAAAACCGGAACCTTTCGCCTCGCCGACATGGTCGGCCTCGACATTCTCGGCAGCGTCGTTCGCAACTTCGCCGCCAATACGCACGACGAGCGCTCCGACGTCGAGCTACCGGCCTTTCTCGAACAGATGCTCGAGCGCAAATGGTTCGGCGACAAAACCGGCCAGGGCTTCTACAAAAAGCAAAAAGCCTCCGCCGGCGACGACCGTCTCGTGCTCGACCTCGCCACCCTCGACTATCGCCCTCCGCAGAAGCCGCGCCTGCCCGCCCTCGACATGGCGAAGCAGATCGAGTCGCTCCCCGAGCGCATTCCCGCCCTGCTCGGCGGCCATCCCGAGAAAGACAAAGCCGCCGCCTTCTACTGGCAAATCCTCCCCGATCTCTGGCTCTACGCCGCCCACCGCATCGGCGAAATCAGCGACAGCATCGCCGACATCGACCGCGCCATGCGCACCGGCTTCAACTGGGAGCTCGGCCCCTTCGAAATGTGGGATGCCGCCGGCGTCGAGTCCACCGTCTCCAAAATGCGCGCCGCCGGCAAAGCCGTTCCTCCCGCCGTCGACAGCCTCCTCGCCACCCAGGAAAAATCCTGGTATCGCAACGGCGGCGCAGAATATTTTGACCCCCGTACGAGTGCATACCAGCCCGTCGAACCCGCCTCCGCCGTCATCTCTCTCACCCGCGCCCGACGCTCCGCCGGCGTCGTCGCCGAGAACCCCGGAGCCTCGCTCATCGACATCGGCGACGGCGTTGCCTGCATCGAGTTCCACACCAAAATGAATGCGCTGGGCGGCGACATCGTGAACTTCGTCCGCCAGCATCTCCGCCCCGACAGCGCCGCGGTACGCGACTTCCGCGCCTTCGTCGTCACCAACGACGCCGCCAACTTCTCTGCCGGCGCCAACCTTGTGCAACTCCTGCTGGCCGCGCAGGACGAGGAGTGGGACGACATCGACCTCTATATTCGCGGCTTCCAGCAGATGACCCAGGCCATCAAATTCTGCCCGCGCCCCGTCGTCGTCGCCCCCTTCGGACTCGCCCTCGGCGGCGGTTGCGAAGTCTCTCTCCACGGCGCAAAACGCCAGGCGCATCTCGAGCTCTACATGGGCCTCGTCGAAACCGGTGTCGGCCTCATCCCCGCCGGCGGCGGATGCAAAGAGATGACCCTGCGCGCGATCGAACTCGCATCGGCGTCCGCGCCCCCCGCCGCGCGCGGGGACTCCGTTGAGCTGCACCACGCCATGCGCACCCTCTTCGAGAATCTCGCCCTGGCCAAGGTTTCGACGTCGGCATTTGAAGCAAAATCACTGCGCCTCCTGCGTCCCTCGGACAGCATCACCTTCAACCGCGACCGCTTGCTCCACGATGCCAAATCAGAAGCCGCCGCACTTGCCGATTCCGGCTTCTCCGCTCCGCTGCCGCTCACCAACATCTCTGCCCCGGGCGAGAGCGTTCTCGCCGCCCTCAAGCTCGCCGTCTACATCCTGCGCCAGGGTGAAAACGCCAGCGATCACGACGTCACCGTCGCCACCCATCTCGCCACCATCCTTTGCGGAGGCGACATCACCCCCGGTACCCCGGTCAGCGAGCAGTACCTCCTCGATCTCGAGCGCGAGCATTTCCTCTCGCTCTGCGGCGAACGCAAAACCCAGGAGCGTATTGCCCACACGCTCAAGACCGGCAAACCGCTGAGGAACTAAAGATGAGAGACGCCGTCATTGTCAGCGCCGTCCGCACCGCTGTCGGCAAGGCTCCTCGCGGAGCCCTTCGCTCCACCCGTCCCGACGATCTCGGCGCCATCGCCGTCCGTGGTGCGCTCGATCGCGTTCCGCAACTCGATGCCGGCGAAATCGACGACGTCATCATTGGCTGCGCCATGCCCGAAGCCGAACAGGGTATGAACATGGCGCGCATCATCGCCATGCGCTCTGGGCTGCCTGTTTCGTCCGCCGCCATGACCATCAATCGCTTCTGCGCGTCGGGCCTCCAGGCCATCGCCCTCGCCGCCGAACGCATTCGGGGCGGAGGCGCCGAAGTCATCGTCGCCGGCGGCGCCGAATCCATGTCCATGGTCCCTTCCGGTGGCAACAAAATCGCCGTCAACCCCTGGCTCGTCGACAACCACCCCGGCGCCTACCTCACCATGGGCCTCACTGCCGAGCGTGTCGCCCAACACTACGGCGTCTCGCGCGAGGACTCCGACCAGTTCGCCCTCGCGAGCCACAGCAAAGCGCTTGCCGCCGCAGCCGCGGGGCGCTTCGCCGACGAAATTGTGCCCGTTCCGGTCACATTCTCCGCTCCCAACGGCAGCACGAAGCCGGTTGTCACCACCACCGAATTCCGCGCCGACGAAGGCCCTCGTGACGACACCACCGCGGAAGCCCTCGCCAAACTTCCGGCCGTCTTCCACGCCAAAGGCATCGTCACCGCCGGCAATTCCTCGCAAACGTCGGACGGCGCAGCAGCAGCCGTCGTCATGTCTGCCGAACGAGCGCGCCAGCTGGGCATCCCGCCCCTCGCCCGCTTTGTCGCCTATGCCTATGCCGGCTGCGATCCCGAGGAAATGGGCATCGGCCCCGTCTACGCCGTGCCCAAAGCCCTCAAGCTCGCCGGCCTCACCCTCGACCAGATCGATGTCATCGAGCTCAACGAAGCCTTCGCCTGCCAGGCCCTCGCCGTCATCCGCCAACTCGGCCTCGACCCTTCCCGCGTCAACCTCAACGGCGGAGCCATCGCCCTCGGCCACCCGCTCGGCTGCACCGGCGCCAAGCTCACCGCGACCATCCTCCGCGAAATGGCCCGCCGCAAGGCGCGCTACGGACTCGTCACCATGTGCGTCGGCGGTGGCATGGGCGCCGCCGGGATCTTCGAGAACCTCGCATGAGCAATCACGTTGCGCGACCGGGAGCCCCCAAACGATCGAGCAATCGCCTGCTCCATTATGGAGTTCCTCTGTTGGCCATCATCACCATCCCTGTCGGTTTCGTCGTCCGCGACAAATGGATTGGGACAGACAAATCACGGCCCTCCTACCCAGCGCAGGTATTAGATTCCCGCATCACCCACATTGGCTATCTTGAAAGCTATTACGGCGGAAAGATTATCTATCGTATCGAGGTTCATGCTTCGTGGACCGAGAATGGCTCTCGCCTCGATGCGTGGATGCCCACCACGACCACATCCAGCGACGAGTTGTCCCTCAAGTTTCTGCTCTCGCAGAGCGGCAGCAAGTTCTGTACCGTTCGCCGCAACCCGCACAACTCCCATTTGGTCGCCGACCTGAACGACGATTGGACTCCGTTGCACTCCACTTCAGCGAAGACCGGAAAATAGGTATCTATGGCCACGGCTATCACCCCCAAAATCATCCCCGGCGGCACTTTCCTCCTCGCCGACGCAACGCCGGAAGACATCTTCACCCCTGAAGACTTCTCCGAAGAGCAGCAGCAGATCGCCCGCACCACCGCCGAGTTCGCCGAGAAATCCATCCTGCCGCGCATCGCCGAAATTGAAGCAAAGAATTTCGCGGCCACCCGCGCGTTGCTTCTCGAAGCCGGCTCCCTCGGCCTCATGGCCGTTGACATTCCGGAAGCATACGGCGGCCTCGCCCTCGACAAAGTCACCGCGGCGCTCATCTCCGACCGCATCGCCGTCTCCGCCAGCTTCTCCGTCAGCTTCAGCGCGCACACGGGCATCGGCACGCTCCCCGTCGTCTGGTACGGCACGCCCGCGCAGAAAGAGAAATACCTGCCGAAGCTCGCCTCTGGAGAATGGATCGCCGCCTACGCGCTCTCCGAATCCTCTTCCGGCTCCGACGCCATGAACATTCGCGCCCAGGCGCGCCTCTCGCCCGACCGCTCGCAATACATCCTCAACGGCGAGAAGATGTGGATCTCCAACGCCGGCTTCGCCGATCTCTTCATCGTCTTCGCCAAAATCGTCGCCGACTCCGGCCAGCCCGATCAGTTCTCCGCCTTCCTCATCGAACGCGGCACCCCCGGCCTCACCATCGGCGCGGAAGAACACAAACTCGGCATCCGCGGCTCCTCCACCTGCCCTCTGGTTCTTTCCGACTGCGCAATTCCTGCCGGCAACCTCCTCGGCGAAGCCGGCAAAGGCCACCACATCGCCTTCAACATTCTGAACGTCGGCCGTTACAAATTAGGAGCGGCGACCGTCGGCGGCGCGCGCCACTCCCTGCGCGAAGCCATCCGCTATGCCAAACAGCGCATCGCCTTCGGCAAGCCGATCGCTTCCTTCGGACTGGTGCAGGAGAAGCTCGCCGAGACCGCCGCCGGCATCTTCGCCGGAGAAGCCCTCGTCTACCGCGTCGTCGGCGCCATCGATGCGGCGCTCTCCACGCTCGGTCCCGACGCTCCTTCTGGCGAAGTCCAGAAGCGCATCGAAGACTATGCCGTCGAGTGCTCCATCGTGAAAGTCTGGTGCTCCGAGATGCTCGAGCGCGCCGTCGACAACTGCCTCCAGATCCACGGCGGCTACGGCTATGTCGAGGAGTATCCCGCCGAGCGCAGTTGGCGCGACGCCCGCATTAACCGCATCTTCGAAGGCACCAACGAAATCAATCGCCTCATCATCACCGGCTTCACCATGAAGCGCGCCATGCAGGGCCGCCTCGCTCTGCTGCCCGCCATCCGCAAAGTCATGGACGAGGTCATGGCCGGCCCCTCCGCCCGCGAAGAAGCCACAGGCCCTCTCGCCCAGGAAAAAGCGCTGCTGGCCAGCGCGAAAAAACTCGGCCTCTTCTGCTCCGGCGCCGCCAGTCAGAAGTACCCCACCAACCTCCTGGATCAGCAGGAGATCATGGGCGCCCTTGCCGACATCCTCATCGAGATCCTCGTCATGGAATCGGCCATCCTGCGCGCCGAGAAATTCGCCGGCCGCAGCGCCACAGCCATCAGGCTGGCGCAACTCGCTGCAGCGCGTTCTTTCTGCGTCATTCGGAATTCCGCAGAGCGCATTCTCGGAGCCGTCGCCGAAGGCGATATGCTGCGCACCCAGATGGCCATCTTCCGCCGCTTAGCCAAACACGACCCCATCAACACCATCGCCATTGGCCGCGCCATCGCCGAAGAAATGATCACCGCCGAACGCTACACGCTCTAGCGGCTCAGCAAGCCTTCAACCAGCGCTTGCCACTCGTCCTCGAGCGCTGTCCGGTAATATGTCCGCCCTGCGCGGTCGTACCAATAATTCGCGTTCGACTCCGAGCCCTCTTTGCGATGCAGATACGCATGGACCCCCATCCCGTCCTTCGTCTCCAGCTCATCCACCAGCCCGTGCGCCTTGGCCCAGTCTCCCCGGGCATCCCACCACAGCGCCTCCAGCGGCGCACTCAGGCCGCCCGGCGGCGCATCCGCCGTCAACGATGCTCGAAATGCCTCCACCCTCATTGCCATACCGTCCGCCTACTGCTGGCCGCTCGCCCGCCCTACTGCAGCACCATCTTCCCAATCGTCGCCAGCTGCATATTCGACGTCCCCTCATAGATCGAACCGATTTTCGCATCCCGATAAAACTTCTCCACCGGGTAATCCTTCACAAATCCGTACCCGCCATAAATCTCCACGGCCTGACTCGCGACCTCTTCCGCCACTCGCGAGGCGAACAGCTTCGCCATCGCTGCTTCCTTCACAAACGGAACGCCCGCGCCCTTCATCCGCGCCGCGTTGTAAACCAACATCCTGGCCGCCTCAATCTGCGTCGCCATTTCCGCCAACCCAAACTGCACCGCCTGAAACTCCGCAATCGCCTTGCCGAATTGCTTCCGCTCCTTCGCGTACCTCACAGCGCAGGCCCATGCACCCTCGGCCAGTCCCAGCATCTGCGCCGCGATCCCGATCCGCCCCTCGTTCAGCGTCTCAATGGCAATCTTGTATCCCTTCCCCACCTCGCCCACCACATGCGCCGCCGGAACGCGGCAATCGTCGAACAGCAGTTCGCACGTCGACGACGCGCGAATCCCCATCTTGTCTTCCTTGTGCCCTACTGTGAACCCCGGCATCCCGCGCTCCACCAGAAACGCCGTAATCCCGCGATAGCCCGCCGCCGGATCCACCGTCGCGAACACCAGAAACAGGTCCGCCTCCAGCGCGTTGCTGATCCACAGCTTCCGCCCGCTCAGCACGTAGCCGTCCCCGTCCGCCCGCGCCTGCGTCGTCAGCGAGAACGCGTCCGACCCTGACCCCGCCTCGCTCAGCGCGTACGCGCACACCGTCTGCTGCGCCATGCGCGGCAGCCACAGCCGCTGCTGCTCCTCGCTTCCCCAGCGCAGCAGCGCATTCACCGCCAGCGTGTTCTGCACGTCCACGATCACGGCCACTGCGGGGTCGACCCTGGAAATCTCCTCCACCGCCAGCACCGCGCTGAAAAACGATGCGCCTGCGCCACCCAGTTCCATCGGAGCTTCAATCGCCATCAGCCCCAGCGCAAACAGCTGTCGCAAAATTTCCCCATCCAGCTTCTGCGCCTCATCCATCGCGCGCACGCGCGGAGCAATCTCCTGCTGCGCAAACTGCCGCACCGTGTCGCGCAGCATCGCCTCTTCTTCGTTCAGCGACGTCAGCGGCGCAGCCGCCGCTTCGATTTCAGGCATACGAATTCCTCAACCAGCCCATTCCTTATACCGTTTCTGTCAGAGGATTGTCCTGCGCCCAACCGGCGCTTGAGTCACCGCGCCACCAAATGACCTGAGCTACTCAGCCCCGTAAATAGCCGAGTCAAACTCTCTGCCGGCATCCGGCACCAGCTCGCCAATCGTCACTGCCGGGCCCGAGCCGCTGTACCCCGGCATCACCTTCAGCCGCTTCAGCACTTTCAGCGTCAGCCCCGTCAGTGGCCGCTCTAGCAAAACACGCACCGGAACCCATTCCCGTTCTCCCGGCGCCTTCGCCAGCAGCTTCTGCTCGTTCGCATTCAGGCCGTACACCGTTACGTAATAATTCGTATTCGTAATCGAATGCCGCACCGTCAGCAGCAGCGCTTCCTCGTTCTGCTCGCCTTCCTTTACCTGCGGCAGTTCCCACAGTCCCGGCATCTGCGCGGCATCCGCGGGCCGCTGCTCCAGCAGAACCTCCGCCTTCGGCCACTGTCTCCGCTGCACCAGCGCCAGCGCTGTCCTGCGGCTCAACATTTTCTTCGCCGCTGGAGCCGCATGTTCGCCCCGCGTCGCGCATCCTTCGCGTGCCGGGCACGTCAGGCAAAGAGGCGCGCGCGGCAGGCAGACCGTCGCCCCCAGCTCCATCATCGCCTCGTTAAAATCGCCGGGGCGTTCCGGGTCGACCATCTGCGCCGCGTCGCGCCGCAATTGTCCGCTGCGTGCCGCGCCCACCACCGGTTCATGTCCGGAATACCGCGTCAGCACCCGCTCCACATTGCCGTCGACTGCCGCCACCGGCTCGCCAAAAGCAATGCTCGCCACCGCCGCGGCCGTGTAGGTTCCTACTCCCGGCAGCCGGCTCAGTTCCGTCGCGGTGCGCGGGATGTTCCCGCCATATTCCGCCATCACCGCCCGTGCCGACTCGTGCAGCGCACGCGCTCGCCGGTAATAACCCAGCCCGCTCCACTGCGCCAGCACTTCCGCCTCGCTGGCTCGCGCCAGGCTCGCCAGATCGGGAAATTTCTGCAGGAATCGGCGGTAATATTCGACCACCACCGTCACCCGCGTCTGCTGCAGCATGGTCTCCGAAACCCAAATCGCATACGGGTCGCGCGTCTTCCGCCACGGCAAATCCCGCGCGCTCGCGTCGAACCAGTCCAGCAGCCTGCGGCGAAACTCGACAATTCCCGGCCTGGATTCCATGGCTGGATTCTACTGGCTTGCACCCCTTCCCACTCCTCGTTCTCCCTGCACCTTTCGTGGCAGGTTCCTCCCCCGTCAGGGGGTTCTCAGGTACCCTGAACAGTTGCCGAATGGATTCCTCCTTCTACATCCGCCGCCTGCCCAAGGCCGAGTTGCACCTCCACCTGGAAGGGACAATCTCTCCCCAGACCCTCGTCGAGCTCAGCGCCCGCCACGACGCCGTTCCTCTCGACATCGCCGAGGCAAAGGCCCTCTACCAATACACCGACTTCACCGGCTTCCTCCTCGCCTTCAAAGCCATCACTGAGCATCTCCGCTCCGCCGACGACTACGAACTCGCTGCCTGGCGGATGCTCGAACGCCTCGCCCGCCAGGGTGTCGTCCACGCTGAAGTCTATGTTTCCGTTGGAGTCGTCTACTACTGGCGGCGCTGCGAATTCGAACCACTCTTCCTCGGCATGGAGCGCGCTCGCGTCCGCGCTGAATCCGAGCTGGGCATCTCCGTCTACTGGATCTTCGACGCCGTCCGCCACTTCGGCCCCGAGGAAGCCGCCCGCGTCTTCCATAAAGCCGCGGAACTGCGCCCCCGGTTCCCCTCCATCATCGCCATCGGCATTGGCGGCGACGAGCGCCGCACCGGCGCCGAACCCTTTCGCGAGCTCTATGCGGAAGCCCGCGCAGCCGGCCTCCATCTCACCGCCCACGCCGGCGAGACCGTCGGACCCGAGGGCATCTGGGGCGCCCTCAACATCGGAGCCGAGCGCCTCGGCCATGCCCTCTCCGCTATCCACGACCCCGAATTAATGGAGCTGCTCGCCGAGCGCCAGGTCCCTCTCGAAATCTGCATCACGTCCAACCTGCGCACCAACTGTTGCCCGCTCATCGAGGACCACCCCGTCCGCCGCTACTTCGATGCCGGCCTCATGGTCACCCTCAACTCCGACGACCCCGCCCTCTTCGCGAGCGACCTCCAGGACGAATACCGCCTCGCCGAGGATCGCTTCTCCTTTACCCGCGAACATCTGCGGGAACTCGCCGCCAATTCCATCGAGGCCAGCTTTCTTCCCCCCGCACGCCGAGTCGAAATCCTGCGCCGCATCGAATCCCTCGAATGACGTATAGACCTCGAGAGAATTGTCGATATATAAACACAGACGCGAAGGGGCCTCGCCGCATCCCAGGCTATCATGATGCCAGGGCGCCCTGGGGAATGCGCATGTGCTGCTTTTCGAGAAAGAGAGATCGACCTGACGTGACCGACTTTGCCAATTTCGTCTCGAATCGCTCTTCTTCCCGAGCCCTGCGCGCGGTCGGTTGGACGTCCGTCGCCCTCGGCATCACCGCCCTCGGTTTGTTCGTCGGCCGCGAACTGCGCACGCGCTATAAGTTCAGCCACCGCACTCCGTCGGACTTCTATGCCCACGCCGGCGAAGACCTCGGCACCGAATTCGGCATGGGCATCTAGCCCCGCCTGAATTGCCCCGGTCTCCTCCTGAATTTTCCTTTTGAAGTCCGCACGGCATCCGGCGCGCTGCCCTCTAGTGCGTCCTCTCCACTAAATACCGCGCCACCGCCTTCAATCCCTCCGCAGCCGCGCCGTATGGCTCCAGCACCTCGAACGCCTCGCCAATCAACCGAGCCGCGTCCCGCTTCGAAGCCTCAATCCCAAAGACTGCCGGCCATGTCGCTTTATCGCTCGCCACATCTTTGCCCGCCGTCTTGCCCAGATGCTCGGAATCCTGCGTCATATCCAGAACATCGTCCACAATCTGAAACGCCAGCCCTGCCCTGGACCCAAACTCCGTCAACCGGCGCTCGTCCTCCGCATCCGCGCCCGCGTAAACCCCACCCGCCACGATGCTCACCCGAATCAGCGCCCCGGTCTTGGCCCGATGGATCGCCGCCACCAACTCCGCCGTCGGCTGCGTGTGCTCGCCTTCCAGATCCAGCACCTGGCCGCCGATCATCCCTTCCACCGTGCCCGTCGCCTCAGCGGTCAGGCCGACAATCTTCACCACCCGCTCCGCCGCACAGGCCATCCCCGCCAGCGTTTCGTACGCCAGCGTCTGCAGCGCATCGCCGGCCAAAATCGCAATAGCCTCGCCGTACACCACGTGGCAGGTCGGCTTGCCCCGCCGCAAATCGTCGTTATCCAAAGCGGGCAAATCGTCGTGGATCAGCGAATACGTGTGCAACATCTCAATCGCCGCACCGAGATCCTCAATTCCCTCCGGTAATCCTGCCCGGCCGCAGGCCGCACGGATGGTCCGCGCCGCCTCCGCCACCAGCACCGGACGCAGCCGCTTCCCACCTGCAAACACGCTGTGCCGCATCGCTCCATGAATCGATGCCGGCGTCTGAGTTGGCGGGGGTAAAAGACGTTCCAGCGCACGATCGGTCCGCTCCACGCCTTCGCGGAGCAGGGTCTGAACATCGAGTGACATTGTTTTCATGATAACGGAGCGCGCCTCAGCTTCCGCTCCAGTTGCCACACCACCGTCAGCAGCACAAGAAAGGCCACGCTGATCCAGCGCCCCGCAATCACATCGCCGGTTGTGATCCAGTCAATCGCCACCTCGACCTTCCCCGCTTCCACCGGGACAGCGATCAATCCGTAGTCGTGCTCCGCCGCAGCCGCAATCGGATTTCCGTTCAGGGTCACCCGCCACGCCGGATAGCTCCGCAGCCGCACCACCAGATACCCCGCCCGGTCCGCGATACCCTGAATCCGCTTATGCTCCGGCGCGTAGAACGCAGTATCGAAATGACCCGTACAGCGGTTCGATTCAAAGTAGTGATTCGGCGCGAAGCTGGGCGCAGGGTGACCGGAAGCATCCGGCTCTCTTTCCAGCAGGCACGTATTCGGCAGGCGGAGGTCGATCACATCCCCATGAACGCCCGGCGGTGCATACTCGTGCACCCCACCCTCCCCCATGCCCGTATAAAAATCATCCACGATGCGTGCTTCATGGCTCTGGCTATCCATCCACCAGGAATGTCCGGCCGCCGCGCTGATCCCCACGAACGCCGCCGCGCAAACAGCGATCGCGGCCCACCGCCAGCGCGGCCCCCGCGGCCACACCGCCGCCGCAAAGAAGATCCCCATCGGCGCTTCCACCACCAGCAGCCAACGCCACGGAAACTGCAGCCACTCCAGCCGCGGTGCAATCTTCCACACAAACTCCGAAACCGGCAATTGCAGAAACAGCACAGCGCAGGGAATCAGCGCCAGAGGAATCCACCACGCGCGTCCGCCCGGCAGGGTTCCCCGCTTCCAGGCAATCACCACGCTCGCCAGCGTCAGCCCCAGCATCGCTGCTCCCACCCACGAGACCTGCCGCAGCAAAACATCGTGCGCGAATAAGTTCCGGTCGGCATGCCGGGCAAACATCCAGCTGTTCTCAACCCGGTAACGCGACTCCGTAACGGCATACCGCAGGCTCGCCCACCGCTGCTCCCACGCTGCCGGCAGCAGATAGACCGCCGTCAGCCCAAGTCCCACCGCTCCGGCCACCGCCGCCCGCACCACCGGCGCCCACGATCGCTCCAACATCCCAGCCGCCCCCGCGACCGCCGCCATCAGGTAGCAGCCCATCAGCCCGACCGGACCATTGCTGAGCCACGCCCCTGCCAGCACCAACGCCAGCGGCGCCGCGGATCCGTCCAACGCGCTCCGCCACAAGCCTCCGTCCGGATTCCGCCTCCGCAACAGCAGCAACAGCAGCAGCGGAATCCAGAATCCGCCCGACAACTCCGCATAGGCACTCCGCTTGTAAGCGGCAAACAGCGCATACCCAAAGAAAATCGCCGCATAGCCAGCCAGCGTCGCAGGTCCCTCATCCAGGTTTTCGCGCGCCAGCCTCCACACCGCCATGCCCGTCGCCGCCAGAAGCACAAACACAAACGCCACCGGCGCTGCGCTCCACGGCATCAGCAAGCCCAGCAACGCCCCCGCAACCCACGTCAGCGGCGGATAAAACATGAATCGCGGCTCGCCCGCGCCGAGGTTGGGGCTGCTCGCCCAGTGCGGATCGAGAACGCCCAGCGCCATCGAGCGCTGCGCGTCCATCCACGAAACCAAATGGAAAGAAAAGTCGCCGGACCACGACGCCCCGCGCAGCATCATCGGAGCAACCGCAATCCCCGCTGCCAGCAGAAACAGCGCCGGCCTCCTCCACCGCTTCCAACTCGGCGGTGAGACCGGGGTCACAGGCGCACCGCGCCATCGACCACGCCCCCACCCGTTTGAACCGCATTCGGAAAAGAAAGTTCCAGGGCAATGATCCGCGATCCGCTGTGCATCCAGCTATCCCCGCGCAATGCTTGATGTGCGCCCGGATCGATCGCTGTCATCTTAGGGAGCGGTGCGCGTCTTTCGCCTGTCCGCCCAGCTCACAGCCAGTGTAATGGCCAGCGCCGCCAGCGACATCCAGATTCCCGCCCATTGATCGCGGGTCGTGCGCCACCGCACGTCGATCTGATTCACGCCCGCCGCCACCGGAACCGCCATCAGCCCATCGTCCGTCCTCGGGCGCCCCTGCACTGCCATCCCGTTCTCGGTGACGCTCCACGCCGGATAATCCATCAGCCGCAGCACCGCGAACCCCGCCGCTGGACTCGTCACCGTCGCCGTCATATGTTCCGCTTGCCAGCGCCCGATCGTCACCCGCGCGGCGATCGTCTGCCCGCTGCTTACCGCCGTCCGTATCTGCACCTGAGGCAAATCCGCATCCGCATCGACGTTGTCGGCTCCGCGCGGCGTGTATTCGTCAGTTCCGTCAAAGCCCGCAGTCCGCAGCGTCGCCCTCTGCGCCTGCACGTTGTCTTCGTCATCGCAGACCTGCCAGAACATCACCGACGACAAGACCGCCATGCCCCCGGCCAGCAGCAGCATCGCCACCGCGCGGCGCGCAAGAGTCCGCCGCGTCGGCGCATTCGGCCCCATCGCAAGCCCCACCATCGCTGCGCAGATCACGCCCAGCACCAGCATCCATCGCCACGGAAACTGCAAAAATGCCATCTCCGGCGCGTGCCGCCAGATCGCTTCGCTCCCTCGCAACTGCAGCGCGCAGATCGCCACTCCGCAAATCGCCAGAGGCAGCCAAACCGCGCTCTTTCTCCGCCATGCCACCCAACCCGCCACCAGAGTCGCCAGCATCAGCGCCACCACAATCCACGAAGCCATCCCCAGGATGTGATTGTGATAACGCAGCTCGAACGTCTCATCCGCCGGTGTTCCCGCAGTCCGCACAAATCCAAACAGGAAGCTGTCCCGCACCCGCATCAGCGGCCCAATCGCCCGATCGATCTGCACCCAGCGCTGCTCGTAAATTGCCGGTAGCAGCCAGAACCCCGCCAGCCCCAGCCCCAGCACGACTGCTCCCGCAGCCCGACCCACCAAAGTCCACGACCGCCGCTCGACCACCGCCACCAGCGCGATCGCCGCCAGCGCGTAGCACCCCATCACGCCCGCCGGAGCATTCGTCAGCCACAGCGCCGCAATAGTCAGCGCCAGCGGCACCAACGATTTCCCCCGGCGCAACCCGTACAACACCAGCAAGGGCATCCACACCGCAGCCAGCAACTCCGCCAGCGCTCCCCGCTCATACACCAGAAACATCATGTAGGGATTCACGACATACAAACACGCCGCCACCGCCGCGTTGTCATCGCCCGCCCACTCCCGCGCCATCGCGCGGAACGCGAACCCCGCCCCCAGCAGCGTCGCCAGCGTAAACGCCAGCGCCGTCCACGCCCACGGCAGCACACATCCCAGCGCCCCGCCCAGCAGCCGGCTCAGCGGCGGATAGAAAATATACCGCGGTTCCCCCGCCAGATAATTCGCCGAAGCCGACCAGTGCGGATAGAGCACGCCCTCCTGCCAGCTCCGCGCCATCTCCAGCCAGTTCTGCAAATGGAAATCGAAATCCTGCCCGCACGAAGGTCCCCGCCACGCCAGCGGCAGCACCGCGATCCCCACCACGGCCAGCAGCAGCGAGCGTCGCCGAATCGCGCGCGTCGCCTCGCTCGCCAGCGTCGCCGGAAAGCGAAACGAAACCTTCACGGCTCCAGCCGCAGCGTGTGCGCGGTTGCCGCCGTCACTGCCGCGTCCGTAAACGGCAGCGCAAACGTCTTGCCCCCATACCAGTACGGCCACTGGTCGCGGTAATACGGGCTGAGCGGATCGCCCGACTCGCCCATCACGATATTCTCCGTCGCCGCATCCACCTGGCTCCAGTCAATCGTGAACCGCTGCGA
The DNA here is from genome assembly GCA_036267295.1 of Acidobacteriaceae bacterium. Classification (GTDB taxonomy): domain Bacteria; phylum Acidobacteriota; class Terriglobia; order Terriglobales; family Acidobacteriaceae; genus Palsa-343. The sequence goes on from DATAWI010000038.1 coordinate 62,451, forward strand.
CGGCCCAAACGACCGCCCCACCTGCTTCACCGTGGTCCCATCGCCCGACTGCGGCTGCATCCCGGTCCCCGTCCAGTCCCTAAACCACGGCAGCATGCCGTACAGCGGGTGTTCGATATCGACCGGACGCAAAGAACCGTACCGCCAGGTTGCCAGGTCGCTCGGCGCATGCCCCTGTTCCAGCCCCTGCCGCACCATGTCCGCCAGAAAATCATCCCAGCTCGCATACTGCATCGGCAGCCACGCCGCTGGCTCGTTCATCAGAATCTGCTCACCCGCGTACGTATTCTCCGCCCACGTATACAGCCGCCAGTCCGCGCCCACCTTCGGCTCCAGCGCCATCGGCCAGAACCTCGCCTTCGCCATGGCCGTGATCGCCGCCGGCGCAGAGTTCGCGCCCACCGATCCATCCCACGACCGCAGCAAATCCGCCGCCTGCCGCAGCCGCGCATCCACGCGGCTCGCATGATCGATCCCATACGCCAGCCGCTGCGCGATTTCCTGGTCCACTTCGGAATAGGTGTCCGTCTGCAGCGTCAGCATGTCCTGCTCCGTCAGCTTCTGCTTCGGCTCCAGCCACTTCCAGATGCGCTCGTTGCGATAAGGCTCCGCCCATTCGAGCGTCAGCGGCGTCGCATACGCGTCCGGCGTCACCCGCGCGTTCGCCGTCGCCAAAATGCCACCCGGAGGATCGAGAGCCGATGGCAACTGGTCGAACCCAATAAATCCCTGCCACTCATGCTGCCCGTCTGCAATTGGCATCCCCGCCAGTCCGCCCGGCCGGCTGGGAATGAACCCCACCGCCTGATACCCGATATGCCCCTGATCGTCGGCGTACACCACATTCAGCGTCGGCGCCCACCACTGGCTCAGCGCGCTGCGAAAATCCGTCCAGTTGGCCGCCGTATCGATCGCCAGCAGCGGAAACCCGCTCGCCTTCGCGTCGTACACATTCCACTTCAGCGCCAGCACCCGCTGTTCATGCGGAAGCAGCGGCGTCAGCACCACGCCATGATCCGTCCGCTCCACATCCACCGGCACATCGTTCCCCCAGCGCACCTTGATGGTTTCCTGTTCGTGCTCGATCGGATGCCACCCGCCGTCCGTGCCCTGGTACTCGCCCTCCGCGTTCACTTTCTCCACGTAGATGTCCTGCGTATCGCCGTACATCGCCGTGAATCCCCACGCCACGTGCTCGTTGTGCCCGGCCACCACAAATGGAATCCCCGGCACCGTCACGCCCGCCGCGTGGAATCCCGGAGCCTCGAGGTCCGTCTCATACCAGATGTTCGGAATCTGATGTTCGAGGTGCATGTCGTTCGACAGCATCGCCTGTCCGCTCGCCGTGCGCGACCCGGACACCGCCCACTCATTCGATCCCGGATTGCATCCCAGGCACGCCGTCTCTCGCCCCGCCACTCCGTGCAGGTGCAGCAGATCGCCGTCCAGCTTTCCCGTCTGCGACTCATCCAGCGGCACGTCGGGAATATTCTGCTGCGGCGCCGTCAGCGGCGGATCCGTAGTCACCGGAGGCCGGTCGCGCCACGATCCCGTCGGATACAAATCCGCGGCCAGCGTCGGCCCCAGTCGCCGCGTCACCAATTCTCGGTTCAGCTTGTCCGGCCAGTGTTCATCCAGCGTCTGCACCATGCTCAGCACCACCAGCATCGAATCCACCGGCTGCCACGGCTTCGGCTCATACATCAGCAGGCGAAACTCCGCCGGCAGCCGATCCCCATGCGACCCGATGAATGCGTTCACCCCGCGCGCGTAATCGTCGAAGTAGCGCCGGTCGCGCTCGCTCAGGCTCGCGGTCAACCGCTCCGCCGTCGCCCGCATCGCCAGCACGCGCTGCATACGGTCGTGATCCACCAGCTTCGGCCCCAGGATTTCCGCCGCTTCCCCGGACGCCACCCGGCGCTCCATGTCCAGTTCCCACAATCGGTCCTGCGCGGTCACGTACCCCTGCGCAAACACCAGATCGTCCAGGTTGGCCGCCTGAATGTGCGGAACGCCGTGCCGGTCGCGCCGCACCATCACCGGAGCGGTCAATCCCGGCGTCAGTTCCCGCCCATCCAGCTGCGGCAGTGACGAGCCCATCTTGTGCTTCAGCCAGATGCCGCCCGTCAGCACCGTTCCCCCTAGCGCCACCACCACCAGCACCAGCAGGATCGACAACACCCGCAGCACCGGATGCCGCCGCTCCTCCTCAACTTCCACGTTGCGCCCGAGACTCATCCCGGCATCATTGTCTCAAACCGCTGCACCGCACTGCGGAAAAGGGCGCAGCCTCTTCGCTGCGCCCTCCGCCGTATGCCCCGTAGCCTCTGCTCTGCCTTACATCGATCCCGACTGCCGGCTCGCCGGCGGAACGATCCCGTTCATCCGCAGATACTCCACCATCTGCCCATAGTGATCCATCGAGTGCGCCATGCAGAACGTCGCCATCGATGTCCGCGTCGGCTTCCACTGCGCCGGACCCGGCACCGACAGGAACGCGTTCTCCGGCGTAATGCTGTTCACCGCCGCGTGCGCAAACGTATACGAATCCTTCAGCGCCTTCACAATGTCATCCTTCGTCTTCAGCGCCTCGATGGTCTTCGAGTCCACTGCGCCCGAAAGTCCCCACCCCTCGAAAAACTCGTAGTTTGCCTCCGCCAGATGCTTCACCTGCGCCCCAAACGTCCGCACGCCCGTGAACAGGCCGTCCGTGGCCGGCGGCGCAAAATCGTACTTCTCCGCAGGCATCGCTTCGGCAGCGCCCACCACTTCGCCCTGCATAATGTTCATCACCGCATTCAGCGAATCCGCCGGAGCAACGGGCGCCGGCGTAAACGCCTTCTTTACAGGAGCAGCCGCGTCCTGCCCGTACACCACCGCTGGCCCTGCCAACGCCAAACAAAGTCCTGCACACATCAGTCCACGCAGATGCATTGCAATAATCCCCCTCGGGCGGCTCTCCGCCGCGCCCCCCAGCCTATCAAATTTCCAGATTCCCGTTGTCATCCCTGGCCTCGCTCCCCGCACCCCGCCATTCTCCGCATAATGGAGGCATGCCCTGCCCAACCGGCGAATCCCTGGTCGCCCGGCCCGATCTCGAATCCCTCCTCCGCGCCATCGTGGACCGCGCCGCCGACCCCCGCATCGGCATCTTCGGCCCCGGATCCGTAACCTGGAAAATCAACCGCGAATCCGCCGTTTTCCTGGGAGCAGGCCGCGCCGCGCTGCTCCAGCTCGCCCACCCCTGGGTCGCCGCAGCCCTCGCCCAGCACTCCAGTCTGCTTGCGGATCCCCTCGCCCGCTTTCACAACACCTTCCGCATCGTCTACACCATGATCTTCGGAACCCTCGGCCAGGCGCTCGCTGCCTCCCGTCACCTGCATACCCTGCATGCGGGAATTCAGGGCGAGCTGCCGCAGTCAGTCGCCGCGTGGCCGCAAGGCGCACACTACGAAGCCAACGAAATCGCCCCCCTCCGCTGGGTCTACGCCACACTCGTCGAAAGCGCCGTCCTCGCCTATGAATGTGTGCTACCGCTCGCTCCGGCCCTCCGCGAGCAGTATTACCAGGAAAGCAAAACCATGGCCGCCCTCTTCGGAATCCCCCCAGCCGCGTTGCCCGCAGACTGGCCCGCCTTCGCCGCCTATAACCAGCAAATGCATGCCTCGGATCAACTCGGCGTCAGCCCCGCTTCCTTCTCCATGGCTCAGGCCGTCCTCACGGGCGCCGGCTCGTGGATTCACCCGCCGCCCTGGTATCGCGCCCTCACGGCTGCCTGGATGCCCGCCCGTCCCCGCGCCGGCTTCGGCCTTCCCGCTGATCCCGATGCAGTCGCCCGCGCCCAACGCTGGCTCCCGCGCATGTATCGAGTGCTCCCCGCAACCGTCCGCTACGTCGGACCCTGGCACGAAGCGCAGGCGCGCCTCCGCGGCCGGCCTCCCGGCCCGCTCACCCGTCTCAACAATCGTTTTTGGATCGGCCAGCCCACGCTGCCCTTCAGCAGAGAATCCGCCCCCTGACCCCTACTGCAGCGTCAGAAACGTCGTCCCATACCCGTTCAGCGTCACCTGCATCTGCGGCGCGGGCGTCACCGTCTGCTCGGCCGGCCCATTCGTCGGACTCGTCGTTGAGTCCAGCGTCAATTGTTTCGCCGTCGTGAACGTCCCCAGAGCGCTCACATCCACCAGCACTGTCCGCGGCGCGCCCGCCCCGTTATTATCCGAAGGACTGGCGACCGCGTGATCCACAATCATCACCAGCGTCGCCCCGCCCGCCTGCTGCACCGCCAGAACTTCGACGTTCCCCTCATCCGTACTCGTTGCTGTCAGTTGATTCCACTGCCCCTGCCCAAAATATTTCCCCAGCCAGTAATCCACCCAGTAACTCAGCTGCAGCTGCCCGCTGCTGTTGTTGAACTCCCCGTATTGCGGGTCGCCGTTATACGACCAGTGATACAGCGCCTGCGCCCCCGCCTTGCCCACCTGCGAAAACACGTACGGCCGCCACGCCGCAAAGAACGCGCTCGACCCGCGATGGTCGTCCACAAACACCTGCCCGGGATTGCAGGTGCTCATCCCATTCGCGCCTTCATAATCCGCGTTGACGTTGTTTTCCAGAATCCACACCGGCACCTTCGTCAGCTTCGGATTCGTCGCCAGTTGCGAATAGATGTACTGGACACCGCTCGCAAATCCCGGCACCGTTGCCATCACCGTCGCATCGGAGTCGCTCTGATTGCAGCTTGAATAGAAATGCGTCGCCAGCACATCCACCTGCGCCGTCACCCCCTCGACAAACGGTGGCACATACATCTGTTCTTCGTTCCCATAGTCGCTCAGTTCCAGCGCCGCGAATTTCAGCGTCGGATCCACCGCCTGCATTGCCGGCACCAGCGTGTTGTACATCTGCACATACTCGCTCGCCGAAATGCCGTTCCCATTCGGCTCGTTGTAGATGCCCCAATAGCGGATGGGCGTCGACGACGGCGACTGATATTGCGTTCCTCCTGCCGCAAACCCGCCCGTGTTGTAATACCGCACCAGATTCGCCGCGTATCCGGCAAATTGCTGAAAGGTCGGATCGGTGAAGTTAGTCGTCCCGTTCACGTACATGAACGCCGGCGCATACGCCACCTGAAATTCCGGGCTCTGGTCCGACGACGCCAGAATTGGCTGCAGCGTTCCATCCAGCATGCTGAAGTCCCATGTCGACGCCCCCGTCTGCGGGATCGCCTCCGACATCACCTGCATACGCGTGTGCTGCGGATTGAGCGTGTTCAGTTCCGGCTGCGCTGTCGGAAAACTCTGGAAGAACCCCGCGTTCCATTCCGCTACCTGGAACGACGTCGACATCGATTCCTGGAAGGTCCCCGCAACGTTTTGCCCCACCGTCGCCAGCACCCCGGCGTTCAGCGCAAGCGGCTGCGTCACGGAATTCGTCCCGTCCGTCACCGAAACCATCAGCGGATAGCTGCCCGGCGTGGCGCTGCTGTCGCTCAGAACAATCGATCCGCTGTTCCCGCTCCCCGGCGACTGCACCTGCGCCGTCACTCCCTCCGGCATACCCGTCACGCTCGCCGTCAGAGAACCCTTCGCCCCCGAACGGGTCACGTTGATCGCGATGGCCGCCGTGCTCTGCCCGGGAAAATCCGTAGCCGTCCCGCCGCCAAGGGTAAATGCAAATTGCGGGCCGCTGCTCCCGGTGCCTCCGGAGCTGCCGCATCCCACCCCCGCCGGCAGCGCCAGCAATATCAAGCCGAATACACGTTTCGCTTTCATAACAACGCGGAAGGCTACCACCAAAACGCTCCTCCGGCCACAGCTTTCTGCCGGTCGCCGGTAACGCCGGTTTGCCGCTGCCCACGCGCCTCTCCTCTCGCATCCACGCGGCAGTACCCGCCTGCGTTCTCTCGCCGGTTGTGGATTCTTCCTCCGATGATGCATCCTGAGCAGTCAGGAAAAAATCGTAACGATGAGCCAGACTCCCGTCATCCGCGCCCCGCGCGGCAACTCCCGCACCGCTCGCGGCTGGATCCAGGAAGCCGCCAAGCGCATGCTCATGAACAACCTCGATCCCGAGGTTGCCGAGAAACCCGCCGAGCTCATCGTCTATGGCGGACGCGGCAAAGCCGCCCGCAACTGGGACTGCTACCACCGCATCGTGGCCACCCTCGATCGCCTCGAAAACAATCAGACCCTCCTCATCCAGTCCGGCAAGCCCGTTGCCGTGTTTGAAACCCAGCCGCTCGCCCCGCGCGTCCTCATCGCCAACTCCAACCTCGTGCCTCACTGGGCCAACTGGCAGGAGTTCGACCGCCTCGATCAGGCCGGCCTCATGATGTACGGCCAGATGACCGCCGGCTCCTGGATTTACATCGGCACCCAGGGCATCCTCCAGGGTACCTACGAAACTTTCCAGAGCGCCGCGCACCGCCATTTCAACAACACCCTCGCCGGTACCATCACCGTCACCGCCGGTCTCGGCGGCATGGGCGGCGCGCAGCCGCTCGCCGTCAAGCTCGCCGGCGGCGTCAGCATCTGCGTCGAAATCGATCCGCACCGCATCCAGCGCCGCCTCGACACCCGTTACCTCGACAAAGCCACCTCCTCCCTCGAGGAAGCCCTCGCCCTGGCCACCGACGCTAAAGCCGCGCGCCAGGCAGTCTCCATCGGCCTTATGGGTAATGCTGCGGAAATCCTCCCGCGCATGGTCGACCTCGGCTTCACCCCCGACCTCGTCACCGATCAGACCAGCTCCCACGACCCCCTCTGGGGCTACTTGCCCATCGCTCGCGCCGACGAAGACTTGAACACCCTCCGCACGAAAGATCCCGAAGCCTACACGCGCCGCGTGCAAACCTCCATCGCCGCTCACGTCCAGGCCATCCTCACCATGCAGCGCCGCGGAGCCGTTGCCTTCGACTACGGCAACAATCTCCGCACCCAGGCGCAAATCGCCGGCGTCGCCGACGCCTTCTCCTACCCCGGCTTCGTCCCCGCCTTCATTCGCGATTCCTTCTGCGAAGGCCGCGGACCCTTCCGCTGGGCCGCGCTCTCCGGCGATCCCGCCGACATCGCCGCTACCGACGCCGCGCTCCTCGACCTCTTCCCCGACGATCACCGCCTGAACAGCTGGCTCACCTTTGCCGCCAGTCAAATCGCCTTTCAGGGATTGCCCGCGCGCATTTGCTGGCTCGGCTATGGACAGCGCGACCGCGCCGGCCTGCTCTTCAATCAAATGGCCCGCGACGGACGACTCAGCGCCCCCATCGTCATCGGCCGCGATCACCTCGACGCCGGCTCCGTCGCCAGTCCCTACCGCGAAACCGAAGCCATGCTCGATGGCTCCGACGCAGTCTCTGACTGGCCGCTGCTCAACTTCGCCACCGGCATCGCCAGCGGCGCTGCCTGGATGAGCTTCCACCACGGCGGCGGCGTTGGCATGGGCTACAGCCAGCACGCCGGCCTGGTCGCTGTCGCTGACGGCAGCGACGAAGCCGATCAGCGCCTCCGCCTCTGCCTCCGCAACGATCCTGCCCTCGGCGTCGTCCGCCATGCTGATGCGGGCTACGATCGCGCCATCACCGTCGCCCGCGAGCGCGGCCTCGACCTTCCCAGCCTTGCTTCCCCGAGCCTCCCATGAAAGCCGATCTCCTCATCACCGGCATCTCGCAGCTCGTCACCACCCAGGGCCCCGGCCTCAAACGCGGCGCAGACATGCGCGACCTGCGCATCATCGAAAACGCCGCCCTCGCCATTGCCAATGGCGCTGTCCTCTGGGCCGGTTCGCAGCCCGCCTGGATCGGCGAAGCCGCCGCTGTCCTCGATGCCGGCAACCGTGCCGTCGTTCCCGGCCTCGTCGATCCCCACACCCACGCCGTCTGGGCCGGCAATCGCCTCGCCGACTTCGAAGCCCGCACCTCCGGCGTCGCCTATGAAACCATCCTCGCCGGTGGCGGCGGTATCTGGAGCACCATCCGCGCCACCGCCGCCTGCTCCGAAGAAGAACTCGTCGCCCACGCCCAACCCCGCATCGATGCCCTCGTTCGTTCCGGCGCGACCGTCATCGAAATCAAATCCGGCTATGGATTCGTCCCCGCCGCCGAAATCACCATGCTGCGCGCCATCCGCACTCTCGCGGCCTCCACGCCCGCGCACATCCTCTCCACTCTGCTCATCCACGTGCCTCCGCCCGGCGACTCCGATCGCGCCGATTATCTGTCCGACATCTGCGAGAGCCTGATCCCCGCAGTCGCGGAACAACAGCTCGCCCACGCCGTCGACGTCTTCGTCGAAAAGGAAGCCTGGTCCGCCCCCGAAGCCGAGCAGATCCTCCTCGCGGCACGAGAGCACGGCCTCGGCGTCAAGCTGCACACCGAGCAGTTCCACTCGGTCGGCGGACTCGAACTCGGCCTCGCCCTCGGAGCGCTCAGCGTCGACCACCTCGAAGCCTGCCGCCCCGAGCAAATCGCCTCCATCGCCGCCAGTTCCACCATCGCCACCATCCTGCCCGGCGTCACCCTCCACCTCGGCTTGCCCGCCGCCCCCGGCCGTGTGCTCATCGATGCCGGTGCGGCCGTCGCCATCGGCACCGACCTCAATCCCGGCTCCAGCCCCCTGTTTTCCGTTCCCATGGCGCTGGCGCTCGCCGTGCGTCTCAACGGCCTCACAGCGCAGGAAGCCCTCGTTGCCGGCACCGTCAACGCCGCCTGCGCCCTGGGACTCCCAGCCTCCGGCCCGCACGCCGCCGGACGCCTCGAACCTGGCCTGCCCGCCGACTTCCTCGTCCTCCAAAGCGCCGACTGGCGCGACCTCGTCTACTCGCTCGGAACCAATCCGGTGCGCGAAGTCTGGATCCGCGGAAAAAAGGTCGCCGGATGACCACCCTTTACCGCCCCGACCTTCTCTACTCCAACGGTCGCTTCGTTTCCGGCTCTGGCCTTCTCGTCAGCAACGACGGCCTCATCCTTGCCGAAAACTCGGCCGTGAACTCCGGCAACATCATCGATCTCCCCGGCAAAGCCCTTCTGCCCGGCTTCGTCAACACCCATTCCCACTCCTTCCAGCGCCTCATTCGCGGCAAATCCGAATCGCGCGTCACTAGCGGAAAAGATTTCTGGTCCTGGCGCGGCACCATGTATCACGCCGCCGCCCGCCTCGCGCCCCAGGATGTCTACGACGTCGCGCGCATGGCCTTCCTCGAAATGGTTTCCGCCGGAACCACCACCGTCGGCGAATTCCACTACCTCCATGCCGCGCCCGACCGCTCTGCCTACGTCGACCCCAATCTCCTCGCCAGGCGAGTCATCGCCGCCGCGCAATCCGTCGGCATCCGCATCGTCCTGCTGCGCTCCGCCTATCTGCGCGCGGGCTACGAATTGCCTCCCGATCCCGGCCAGGCCCGCTTCTACGAAACCCTCCCTGCCTTTCTGGCCAACATGTCCGCGCTCGCTCAGGAAACCCCAGCTTCCTCCACCGTTCACTACGGCGTCGCCCCGCACAGCATCCGCGCCGTGCCCCTCGACGCGCTCCACGCAATCGCCTCCCTGGCCGGTGACCTGCGCTGCCCCGTGCACATGCACATCTCCGAGCAGGTTGCCGAAAACGAAGCCTGCCTTCGCGAATACGGCGCAACCCCCGTCTCTCTGCTGGCGCGCGAGCGCCTCCTTGGCCCCACCTGGACGGCCATCCACGCCGCCCACACCACCGCCGAAGAACACGCGATGCTGGCCTCCGCGCAGGCCACCGTCTGTGCCTGCCCCACGACGGAGCGCAATCTCGGCGACGGCATCCTCGACGCCGATCAGGTCCTCAGCAGCGCCATCCCCATCGCTCTCGGCTCCGACAGTCAGGCCCAGATCGATCCCCTTGAAGACGCACGCCAGCTCGACTACCACCTCCGCCTCATCCAACAGCAGCGCGCCATCCTCGACCAGATTGGCGACATCCCGCTCGCCCGCCGCCTCTTTGACTGCGCCACCATCAACGGTGCGCGCTCGCTCGCTGTCCCCGCTGGCAGCTTCACCCCCGGCAACTACGCCGACTTCTTCACCATCGATCGCCGCGATCTCTCCATCGCCGGACACTCTGCCGCCGATCTGCTCCCGCTCCTTGTCTTCGGACTCAATCGCACCGCCATCCGCGATGTCTGCGTCCACGGCCGATTCATCCTGCGCGACGGCCAGCACCCGCTCCACCACGACATCGTCTCCCGCTACGCCGATCTCCACGAGAAAGTCTGGCGCGACTCCGCTGCCCGCCCCCAATGACCTCCGCCACCGAGCACCTCGCGCACCTCATCCGCATTCCCTCTCCATCCGCCGTCTGCAATCGCCCCGTCGTTGAATACGCCGCGGAAGTCCTGCACGCCGCAGGCTGGACGACGCGCGGCCTTCCCTACCGCGACCTCGCGAATATTGAGAAAATCAATCTCATCGCGGCTCCTCCTGGCCAAAGCCTCTCCGACCATGACGTCGACCTCGTCCTCATGTGCCACACCGACACGGTCCCCTACGCCGCCGACTGGGCCGACGCCCTCAACCCCATCGTCCGCGACCATCATCTCCACGGTTGCGGCGCCTGCGACGTCAAAGGCTTCCTCGCCTGCGTGCTCTCCGCCGCCACGCAGACCAGCGCAGCGCAATGCGCGCCCGGTCTGCGCATCGTTCTCACCACCGACGAAGAAATCGGCTGCATCGGCGCATCGCATCTGGTCGCCGATCACGCGCTCCATCCCCGCCGCATGGTCATCGGCGAGCCCACCATGCTGCGTCCGGCTCGCGCCGGCAAAGGCTATTGCCTCTCGGAAGTCACCATCACCGGCAAAGAAGCCCACAGCGCCCATCCCACCCAGGGCGTCTCCGCCATTTATCACGCCGCCCGCCTCATCGCCGCGATCGAAGACTTCGCCGCTCAGTGGTCCCAGCAGACGAACAGCTTCTTCGATCCGCCCGCGACCACGGTCAACATCGGCACCATCCGCGGCGGAACCGCCAAAAACATCGTTCCCGGCCAATGCACTTTCGAGCTCGAATGGCGCCCCATTCCCGATCAGGATCCCGCCGCCGTCCTCGCTTCTGTAACCGCTATCGTCACAAATCTCAGCGTCGCGCACCCCGGCGTCCACGCGGAAGTCCGTCCCCTCCGCCAGCAGCCTGGATTCGAAACGCCCGCCGGCGCCGCGCTCGTTCGCAAAGTCGAAGCGCTCTCCGGCCGGCCCGCCGTCTCCATCCCCTTCGGCTCCGAAGCCAGCATCTTCGCTCCCCTGGCCCAGGAAATCATCGTCTTCGGCCCCGGCGACATGCGCACCGCGCACAGCAGCCGCGAATGCGTCCCGCTCGCCGAACTTGAAGCAGCCACAGCAATCCTCGCCACGCTCATGCAATCCGCATGAGCCGCCCGCCTCGCATCCATCGATTTATATCGGGAAATTCTGGAGCACCGGGCCGGAATTGAACCGGCGAATACTGGTTTTGCAGACCAGCGCGTTAGCCACTTCGCCACCGGTGCTCTCGTCTTCGCCTGCCCTGCCGCGCCGCGAAGCAACACCTTCCGGCAGCTCGGGGAGAGCCGCCGGCCCAACTCGCCTACTTCGGCTGCGCCGCCGTCCGCAGATACGGTTTCACCGTCTTATACCCCGGGAAAACCTTCTCCGCCTCTTCGTTCGACACCGCGCCCGTGATAATCACATCCTCGCCCTGCTTCCAGTTCGCCGGCGTCGCCACCTTATGCTTCGCCGTCAACTGCATCGAGTCCAGCACGCGCAGCACTTCGTCGAAATTCCGCCCCGTCGTCATCGGATACGCCAGTTGCAGCTTGATCCGCTTGTCCGGCCCAACCACAAACACCGTCCGCACCGTCGCATTATGCGCCGGCGTCCGGCCTTCGCTCGTCTCGCCCGCATCGCCCGGCAGCATGTCGTACAGCTTCGCGACCTTCAGTTCCGGGTCGCCGATCATCGGATAATTCACCTTGTGTCCGGTCACTTCCAGGATGTCCGGCTCCCACCTGGCGTGGCTCGACACCGGATCGACGCTCAGGCCGATCACCTTCGCGCCTCGCTTCGCAAATTCCTTCTCGAGGCCCGCCACCATCCCCAGCTCGGTCGTGCACACCGGCGTAAAGTCCTTGGGGTGCGAAAACAGCACCGCCCAGTTGTCGCCGATCCACTCGTGGAAGTGAATCGTGCCCTGCGTCGTCTCTGCCGTAAAGTCGGGAGCAATATCGTTGATGCGAAGGGACATGTTGCAGCCTTTCCTCGGGGGTTTCCCCCCTCAGCCTATAGGATGTCGCGCAAAACGAAAACCCACCCCGATGCTGCGGTTGGACTCTGAGCGATTCTCGAATCTCTTCGGTTCCCTCAGGCAAACGCCCGCACGCTGCACCAGCAACAGCAGCCGGCCACGCAAGTTGGGGCCATGCGGGATGGGGAGGAACCGTTCATCGCCGTCAGCCTGGAGCACCCTTCCAGGGCCTGTTCACCGCACTCGCTCTCGCCACCGGCGCCAGCGTCCTCGCCGAGCGAAAACCAATCCTGGGCTGGACGCCCCTCCGGACGGAATAATCAGAAGGGAGAGGGCATCCGCGGTGAGCAAAGGAACTTCCGGCGCGCCCAGGAATCTTGAGTTTAGCAAGGCAATACCGCCGAAACCGTAACAGATCGGCATACCTGAAAATAATTCCGCTCGGCTCTCCCCGCGCGCCCCCTCCGCACGGATTTCCCCACCCCCCCTGCTACCCTGAAACCATGGGTACTTCCGCGGCCGATTCCCCCATCGTCCTGCATCCTCGCGGCATTTTGTTTGACATGGACGGCGTCCTCATCAGCTCCATCGGTTCCGTCCAGCGCAGTTGGGAAAAATGGGCTTCGGCCCGCGCCATCTCGCCCGCCTTCGCCATCCGCACCGCCCACGGCCGCCGCGCCATCGAAGCCGTCCGCCTCCTGCGTCCCGACCTGAACGATCAACAGGAACTCGCGTGGATCGAGCAGATGGAAGTCGCCGACAACGTCGGCCTGGAAATGCTTCCCGGCGTCCGTCCCATCCTCGACGCTCTGCCCGAAAATCTCTGGACCGTGGTTACCTCGGCCACCGATCGCCTCGCCCGCGTCCGCATGGCGCAGGGCGGAGTCCCCGTCCCCGCCCGCATTGTCTCCGCCGACAGCGTCACCCACGGCAAGCCCGCTCCCGATCCCTACCTCCAGGGAGCCGCCATTCTCGGCCTCGCCCCCGCCGACTGCCTCGTCATCGAAGATTCCGTCTCCGGCGTCACCGCCGGACAGGCCGCCGGCTGCCAGGTCCTCGCCACCCTTTTCTCCCATTCGCTCGCCAGCCTCGTCGCCGCTGACTGGATCGTTCGCTCCCTCGAAGACGTCCGCGTCCAGGTCGCTGGCGGCGCCATCGCTGTCTCCATCACCCCAGTCTCGCGAGAAGTCATCGTCGCGCCAATATAATCGTCACGTCGATGGCCCTCTCTGTCCGAGTCGAATACGCCCACCAGCGCAAAATGCGCACCCGCAACACGCGCGGCTATCGCGCCGCCCACTGGCCCATCTGGATCTGGGTCTTCTTCCTCGCCCCCGGCCCGCTTACCTTCGACCTCTTCGCTCACGGCGGCAGCCTCAGCAACTGGATCTGGCTCGCCACCGTCCTCGCCGCCACCGGCGCGGCTCTGCTCTTCGGAAAACTCCCCGGCTCCGAACCCGCGCCCTACATCCTGCGCTTCGACGAGGATCGCCCTAACCCGCTCTACCGCCGCATCTGCTACACCTTCGCGTGGAACGCGTTGCTGAACTTCGCTCTGCTCAACTTCGCCGGACTCGCCTGGGCCGTCGTCTCCGGCCAATGGCGTCTCAAGCAGATTTACAGCGCCGGCTACACGCCGGTCCTCGCTGTCGTCCTCCTGCTCGGACTTTTCGGCGTCCTGCCGCGAGCGCGCCGCTCCACCAGAGGCGAAGGCTGGGAGCGCCGCTACTTTTACGGCGCCATCTGGTCTGTCACTGCTGCCCAGACCATCCTCCTCGTGATCTGGAAGACCCTCCCCAAAAACCACGCCACCGACATCCTCAAGCTCGCCATCTATGGCACAGTGCTCATCGCGATGAGCGTCCTCGCTGCCCTCGGCGTTCTCCCGCGCACGCGCCCCATCCTCCCCGGCGAACTGATGGTTGCCGACTAGTCCAGCGCCCCCCGCACCTGCCGTCGCACCCCGCCCGTGCCTCACCTGCGCCCTCCAGGCCCTATCTCTCTCCGCACACGGCAGAATTTCCCGGCCAAATTTCCCCCATCCGTTGTGTCCCCGCCTGTGTGAATGTACGATGAACCATCCCAACCAGGCTGGCTGAACCGCACCGCGTTCGCACACCGCTTCAGCCCCATTCTTGTATCGCTGTTGGAAGCTGTACCGCAGCATCGCAGGCCCCCGCAATTCAGGAGGTAACGAAGATGCCCGACGCAGCCGTCCTGCGTCCCCGGTCTGTCCGCCCCAGAACCGCCCCGGCGCTCTGGCTTCTCCCCATTCTCTTTCTCTTCAGCCTCGCCCCCGCGCGCGCCCAGTCCACCTTCGGCTCCATCCTCGGCACCGTCGTTGACTCCAGCGGAGCCATCGTTCCCGGCGCCGCCGTTTCGCTCACCAACGCCGGCACCGCCGCCACCCGCACCACCACCACCGATGCGGCCGGCGGCTACAGCTTCGTCAATCTCGACGCCGGACACTACGTCGTCACCATTGCCGCGGCCGGCTTCAGCAAAGCCACCTTCTCCGACCTCGACCTCGAAGCCCGCGAAGTCAAGCGCGTCGACGCCGCCCTCAAAGCTGGCTCCGCCGCGGAAACCGTCGTCGTCCAGGCCAACTTCGCCGGCGTCATCACCACCGACGTCTCCAACCTCTCCGTCACCAAGACTGGCACTGAGCTGAACGAATTGCCCGTCGCCATCTATTCCCGCGCCAGCGGCTCCACCAGCCCCATCTCCACGCTCACCACCGAACCCGGCGTCCAGACCGACGACAGCGGCGACCTCGCCGTCGAAGGCACCACCCCCGCGCTCATGTCCTTCACCATCGACGGCATCAGCAGCGTCAATGTCGAAAACAGCGGACCTATCAACGAGCTCTTCCCCTCCTTCAACTCCATCTCGGAAATCCGCGTCAGCGAAACCAACAACAACGCCGAGTTCAGCGGCGTCGCCGACGTCACCACCACCTCCATGAGCGGCACGAATTCCTTTCACGGAGGCGTTTTCGAGAATCACGAGAATGCCGCCCTCGACGCCGGCAATCCCTTCGCTACCAGCAAGCCGAAGCTCATCATGAACGACTTCGGCGGATTCCTCGGCGGCCCGGTCACCATCCCCCACCTCTACGACGGGCTCAACAAGACCTTCTTCTTCGCCAGCTACGAAGGCCTGCGCCTGCCCCACGACACCCCCATCGTCGCCAGCGTCCCGTCGCTCGCCATGCGCAGCGGCAACATTTGCGCCTATCTCGAGGGCCAGGATCCGGGCATGGGTGTCACCAACGTGTACGAGCCCGACGGAGTCACGCAGATTCCCTGCGCCTCCGTGCCCGTCTCCGCGGTCTCCGCCAATTTCATGCAACACCTCATGCCCGCGCCCAACACCGGCCCGGCTGATTCCTACTCGAATAACTACGCCGTCAACTTCCCCTCCCCCATCTCCAGCGATCAGGGCGACCTGCGCGTCGACCGCGTCATCAACGAACGAAATTCAGTCTTTGCTCGCTTCACCTACAAAGACCGCCAGGTCACCAGCGCACCCGTCGTCGACTGCCCCTCCTTCTGCTACAACGCTGGCACCGTTTCCACCGGACCGTTCCAGCAGCCGGAAACCGATCAGGGCCTCACCGTCGCCTGGAATTTCGTCATCAATCCATCTCTGGTCAACGAGGTGCGCGCCGGATTCAACGGCACCGACACCGCCACGGAAATGGCCGGCACCACTGCGCAATACCTCAGCGAACTGGGCATCTCCGTGCCCCAGGTCGACACCCAGGTCGAAGTGCCCAACACCACCATCATCGGCTTCATGCCCACCGGTGGAGCCGAGCCCTCCAAACAGCGCAGCAACATCATCCAGATCCTTGATAACCTCACCTGGACCCACGGCCAGCATGCGTATAAGTTCGGCGGCGATTTCCGCCGCATGACCGACCACGACGATAACGTATTCGGCAACTACGTCTCCGGCCAGTACGCCTTCGACAGTTCTTCCGACATCGGCGAAGCCATTGACGGATGCGACGCAGCCGGCAACGCCGTCAGCGCGCCGTTCGCCCAGTTCCTGCTCGGCTACCCCGACTACACCGCCGCCGCCGTCGTCAAATCCTCCGCCATGAACGGCCTCGGCTACGCATGGTCCTTCTATGGACAGGACGACTGGAAGATTACGCCCAGCCTCACCCTGAATTACGGCCTCCGCTATGAACTGCACCCGCCGCTCTGGGACGTCGACTACAACACCGCCGATTTCCTCCCGGATTATCAGAAGGACGGCGTCCACGGCGCGGTCGTGGTTCCCAACCAGCAGGCTCTCAGGCTCACGCAGGCGGCCTTCGCCAACTCCATCGCCCCCACCCCCATCCTCACCGCCTCTCAGGCGGGCGTCCCCGAGTCCCTCCGCTCCACCGACAAGACCGATTTCGGCCCGCGCATCGGCTTCGCCTGGCGTCCCTTCCACAACGATCGCACCGTGCTGCGTGGCGGCTGGGGACGCTTCATCGAATCCCCCCTCGGCTGGGCCCTCGTCTCCGGATGGGGCGTCAGCGCCAGCTATCTCGGCTTCTACTCGAACGATTACGACACCAACGGCAACCCGCTCTTTTCCTTTGCCAATCCCTTCCCCTCCAACCTCGCCCAGCCCGGCAGCGACTACTTTGAATACGCCTTCCCCATCCACTACCACGATCCCTCCGTGCAGCAGTGGAACCTCACCACCGAACAGGACCTCGGCCACAACATCGGCTTCCGCCTCTCGTATGTGGGCAGCCGTGGCAGCAACCTCGAAACGGAAGAAGACCTCAACCAGGTCCATGCCAGCAAGGCCGGTTACGACACCCCCGGCAACCTGCCCCCCTATCCTCTCTTCGGGCTCATCCAGAGCGTGGTGAACGCCGCCTATAGCAACTACAACAGCATGACCGCCGTCTTCGAGCGCCGTTTCACCAACGGCCTCCAGTTCCAGGTCAGCTATATGTGGACCCGCGACCTTTCCAATGAAGGCGGTGACAATCCCTCGTCCTTTGCTTCCGCTGGCGGCAACATGGTCACGGACCGCTTCCACACCGGCCTCGACTACGGCAACGTCATCTACGATCGCCGCAATCGCTTCCTCGCGACCTATCTCTACGACCTCCCCTTCGGCCACGACAAGCCCTTCCTCAACACCAATCCCATCGGACGAGCATTAGCAGGCGGATGGCAATGGGGCGGCGTCCTCGTCTTTCAGGGCGGCCCATTCCTTACCCCTTTTGAAGAATCCACCGATCCCGGCGGCACCAATGTTCTCTCGACCGTCGGCTATACCCGCGCCGACATCGTTCCCGGCACCCCGCTCTACGTCCGCCGCGGTTCCAGCTACGAAGGCGAGCCTCTGTACCTCAATGCCAACGCCTTCGCCATTCCCAGCAACAATATCGGACGCTTCGGCAATGCCGGCGTCGGCAACGTCGTCGGCCCCGGCACGCAAAACGTCTCCATGTCGCTGATCCGCTCGTTCCTCGTCGGCGAGAAGACAAATTTCCAGTTCGGCGCCGAGGCGTCCAACCTCTTCAATCACCGCAACTATGAGCCGCCCAACATGGAAGTCGATGCCGATGGCTTCGGCACCATCACCGGCCTCCAGACCGCCGAAGGCGCAGGTCCCCGCGCCTTCGAAATCACCGGCCGCATCTCCTTCTAAGAACCGATCCAACAGAAAGGGCCACCGTAAAGGTGGCCCTGCTGACTCGCTAACTTGCTGACTTGCTTCTCTCTGGAAGCTCCCGGCTCCCAGTTCCCGGCTGCCTTTACAAATTCCCCCGCGCTTCCTGCTCCCGCTCGATCGCCTCGAACAGCGCCTTGAAATTCCCCTTGCCGAAGCTCTTACTCCCCTTGCGCTGAATGATCTCGTAGAACAGCGTCGGACGATCCTCCACCGGCTTCGTGAAGATCTGCAGCATGTACCCCTCATCGTCGCGGTCCACCAGCACCCCCAGCTTCTCCAGCTCATCCACCGGTTCGTCGATCTTCCCCACCCGCCCTTCCAGCTCCGTGTAATACGTGTGTGGCACCGTCAGAAATTTCACGCCCTGGGCCTGCAGTTGCGCCACCGTATGCAGAATGTCGTTCGTCGCCAGCGCAATATGCTGGACTCCGGGCCCATGATAGAACTCCAGATACTCCTCGATCTGCGACTTCCTGCGCCCCTCCGCCGGCTCGTTGATCGGGAACTTTACCCGCCCGTTCCCGTTCGCCATCACCTTCGACATCAGCGCGGAGTACTCCGTCGAAATGTCCTTATCGTCGAAGTGCTGGTACAGCGAGAAGCCCATGATCGTCCCGTAGTAATCCACCCAGCGGTTCATTTCGTTCCAGCCCACGTTCCCCACCATGTGGTCGACGTACAGCAGCCCCACCGGCCGCGCCTGCGGGTCTTCCGGCTCCGCCCGATACCCCGGCAGAAACGGTCCGGTGTACGCGCTCCGCTCCACAAACGAGTGAATCGTGTCCCCATACGCCGCAATCGAGGCAATCCGCACCGACCCGTGCTCGTCCTTCAGCTCAAACGGCTCCCGCACGCTGCGCGCCCCGCGCTTGGTCGTCTCCTTCCATGCCTGCCGCGCATCGTCCACCCACAGCGCGACATCGCGCACGCCATCGCCGTGAATGCGCACATGCTCCGCGATCTCTCCATCGGGACGCAGCGGCGTGGTCAGCACAAACCGCACCTTGCCCTGCTGCAGCACGTACGAGGCGCGATCGCGGACGCCCGTTTCCGGGCCCGCGTACGCCACCAGGCTCATGCCGAACGCCAGGCGGTAAAAGTAGGCGGACTGCCGTGCATTGCCCACGAAAAATTCAACGTGATCGGTTCCGTTCAGGGGGAGAAAATCTTTTTGCGTTTCCACTTCCGGGTGCAACAGGGTCGACATCGAGAATGCTCCTTTTCGCTGCGTTTTCCAGCCGCCTTCCGGGCAACCTTTTCAGGGCTAGCCACGGCTCTGGGGAGCGGTTTGGGCACGCAACGACTGATTACATTAAACCCGCGCGGGCAAAATCGTCCAGCGCTCTCTTCATCATGAAAGGACGCCTTGGGGCCAGCCCATGTCGCATCAATTTGTAAAGAATTCACGCCGCGCCCGTCGTACCATGACGCTCAAGGGAGATTCGCGTGCACATCCACTGGTGGCGCCTTCTGGCCCCGTTCTCGCATAATCTGGCGTACATTATCGCCGCCGCCACCGCCGCCGGAGCGCGGCTTCTGCAAAAGATCCGCCTGCGCCGCGCCGCCGCCTGGCCCAGTGCCGACGGCGAGGTCCAGCATGCGGACGTAAAGAAGAAAAACGGCTACACCGTGATCATCGAATACCGCTACTATGCCCGCTCGGAATATCACTACGGGAAATACTCCCGCCATTTCCGCAGCAAAACCCATGCTGACCAGTTCGCTGACGCTCTGCAGGGCCGCCACATCCAGGTCCGCTATCAGGAGGACAAGCCCGCATTCTCCGTCGTCCTCGAAGACGATCTCCGCATGACCGGTGCCCTGCAGACGAGCTGACCAATTCACCACCTTTTCTGGCACCCTCGGCCCCCGCTTCCGCCTCCAATCACCAGATGCCCAAACGCGCCGCCAAATCCGCCGCCAGCCGTACCACCCCCTCCCAGGAAGTCGACCGCCAACTCGCCCGCTACCGCTCCATGCGCAACTTCGCCGCGACTGCCGAGCCTCGCGGCCAGGCTGCTTCTTCTCATAAGGTCTCGGCCCTGCCTTTTGTCATCCAGAAGCACGCCGCCACCCGCCTCCACTACGACTTCCGCCTCGGCTGGCGCGGCGTCCTCAAAAGCTGGGCCGTCGCCAAAGGACCCAGCTACAACCCCGCCGACAAGCGCCTCGCCGTCGAGGTCGAAGACCACCCCATCGACTACGGCGGCTTCGAGGGCGCCATCCCCAAAGGCCAGTATGGCGGCGGCACCGTCATGGTCTGGGACCAGGGGACCTGGGAACCCCTCGTCAACGTCGACGAAGGCCTCCGCGACGGCAATCTCAAATTCGTCCTCCACGGCCAGAAACTCCAGGGCCGCTGGGTCCTCGTCCGCATGCACGGTGACCGCTTCGGCCGCAGCGACAAACCCAACTGGCTCCTCATCAAGGAGAAAGACGAGTACGCCCGCGGCCCCGAAGACCCCGCCATCACCGACGAATCCCCGGACAGCGCCGTCACTGGCCGCACCCTCGACCAAATCGCTGAAGCCGCCGACCATGTCTGGAATTCCAACCATCCCGAGAAACCCACCCAGAAGCCGCCCGCAAATCGCGCCCGGTTAGCCGGTAAGTCGACCGCTCAAGCTGCTCTCGATTCAACCAAGGCGTCCCCGGACACCAAATCGCTCCTCCACGACGCACCGAAAGAGCGCTTCCCCGGCTTCCTGGCCCCCGAGCTCGCCGTCGCCGTCACCGAACCGCCCCAGGGCGATGCCTGGCTGCACGAGCTCAAGCTCGACGGCTACCGCATCCAGATCCACATCGACCAGCATCGCGGCAGACGCCGGGCCCGCCTCTTCACCCGCCGCGGTCTCGACTGGACGCACCGCATGCCCGCCGTCGCCGAGGCCGCTGCGCAACTACCCGTGCACGCCGCCATCCTCGACGGCGAAGTCGTCGTCCTCAACGCCCAGGGAGGCACCAGCTTTGCCGACCTCCAGGCCGCTTTCGAAGAGGGCGCGCAGCACCCGCTCACTTATTTCGCTTTTGACCTGCTCCACCTCGACGGACACAACCTCCGCAGCCTTCCCCTCGAGCGCCGCAAGTCCATCCTCGAATCGCTTCTGCCCCACAATGCCGCCGACGCCACCCTCCGCTACAGCAGCCACATCCGCGCCCAGGGCGCCGAGATGTTCCAACGCGCCTGTACCCTCGGCGCCGAAGGCGTCGTCTCCAAACTCGCATCCGAGCCCTACCGCTCCGCGCGCTCCCGCGACTGGCTCAAATCCAAATGCGTTCTCCAGCAGGAATTCGTAGTTGGCGGATTCACCCCGCTCTCCAGCGGATCCCACGGCGTCGGCGCGCTCCTGCTCGGCTACTACCGCGACGGACACCTCATCTATGCCGGCCGCTCCGGTACCGGCTTCACCCGCAAGACGCACCAACTCCTGCGCGATCGCCTCGACAAGCTGCGCCAGGCAAAATCTCCCTTCCACCACCCTCCCTCCGAAGCGAAAAAAGACGCCGTCTGGGTCAAGCCCGAGCTGGTCATCGAAGCCCGCTTCGCCACGTGGACTGCCGGCCACCTCGTCCGCCAGGCCGCTTTCCTCGGCCTGCGCGAAGACAAGTCCCCCAAAGAAATCGTCCGAGAACAAGCCGGTCCCGCGCCCCGATCTGCCCGCCGCCAGCAAATGGCGGAGCCCGTGCCGAAGCCGTCAAAGAAAGCCCCCGCCAAATCCGCCAGCCACGCGGCCAAGCCCGCCATCGCTGCCGCGCGCTCCGCCGCACATGCTGATCCCGCAGACGTCGAAGGCGTCCGCCTCACCCACCCCGACAAAATCCTCGACGAAGAGTCCCGCCTCACCAAGCAGCAACTCGCCGAGTACTATGCCGCCGTCGCCGACCACATCCTCCCGCACATCGCCGGCCGTCCCCTCAGCATCGTCCGCTGCCCCGAAGGCACCACCCAGCCCTGCTTCTTCCAGAAGCACACCGGCTTCGGCGTGCCCGCCGGCATCGACAGCGTCTCCGTCTCCGCAAAAAACGGTGGCAAGCCCGAGCAATATCTCACCATCTCCAAAGCCGAAGGCCTCATCGCCCTCGCGCAGATGGGCGTCCTCGAAATCCATCCGTGGGGCTCGCGCAACGACTCCCTCGAAACCCCCGACCGCCTCATCATCGACCTGGATCCCGACCCCGCCCTCCCCTGGTCGCAGCTCGTCGCCAGCGCCATTGAAGTCCGCGGCCTCATGAAGAATCTCGGCCTCGAATCCTTCGTCAAATCCACCGGCGGCAAAGGCCTCCACGTCGTCGCGCCCATCCAGCCCGACCACGAATGGCCCGCCATCAAAACATTCGCGCACAACTTCGTCCTCATGATGGAGCACGCCCACCCCAGGCTCTACCTCACCAAAATGACGAAGTCCGCCCGCTCCGGCAAAATCTTCCTCGACTACCTGCGCAACGAGCGCGGAGCCACCGCCGTCGCGCCCTTCTCCCCGCGCGCCCGCGCCGGAGCCCGCGTCGCCATGCCCCTCACATGGGCCGGGCTCCAGCGCACCGGCCCCAGCCATTTCGACCCGAAGCAGTTCGCCGTCACCAATTTTTCCGAGTGGAAATCCCGCCTGAAGCGTGACCCGTGGCAGGACATGAACAGCGTCAAACAGCGCCTCACTGATAAAGCCATCGCCGCCGTCGCCGAAATGGCCTCGCAGAAATCGGCCTGACGCGCTCTGCGTCCTCCGCAGTGCGCTTTTCTGATCGCTGAACGCTGATCGCTGAACGCTTCATTCTGCGCTACATCCGCCGCAGCGCCATCGTCGCCGCGTGGAACCCGCACATCCCATGCACGCCTCCGCTCGGCGGCGTCGACGACGAGCACAAATACAGCCCCTTCGTCCCCGTGTAGTAGTTCCCCAGCGCCGGACGAAACACAAATTGTCCCATCGAAAGCGCTCCGCCGTTAATATCCCCGCCCACCAGGTTCGCGTCCATCTGCTCCAGTTGCGCCGGCGACAGCGTATGCCGCGCCAGCACGCAGTCCCTGAAGCCCGGCGCAAACCGTTCCAGCTGCGCCTCGATCCTGTCCATCATATCCACCGTGCACCCGTTCGGCACATGGCAGTACACCCACGCCACATGTTTCCCCGCCGGAGCCCGCGTCGCATCGAACAGCGTCGGCTGCGCCACCAGCATGAACGGTCGCTCCGCGATCCGTCCATGCGTCACCGCGTCCTCCGAATCCGCAATCTCCTCGAGTGTTCCGCCCACGTGCACCGTAATCGATCGGCTGCACTCCCGCGCCTTCCACGGAATCGGCGCCGACAGGGCGTAGTCCACCTTGAAGACCGCCGGCCCGTAGCGATACTCCTCCATCGCCTTGCGATACGTCTTTTGCAGACGATCGCCCGCCACCCCCAGCAGTTGCCGCGGCGTCAGATCGCACAGTATCGGCCCGTCACCGGGTCCCTCGTTCCCGTCCAGCTCGTCCAGCGACACAATCCGCCGTCCCGAGTGCACCGTGCCGCCCAGTTCCCGCAGATAGCCGATCAGCGCATCGGCAATGGCCTGCGATCCGCCCCGCGCCACTGGCCAGCCCACCGCATGCGCGGCACCCGCAAGCGCCAGTCCCACCGCTGCGCTCAGCACCTCGTCAAAATTCAAAAAGGAATGGGCTGCCAGGCCGGCCAACAACGCCCGCGTACGCTCGCTCTTAAAATGCCGCATCGCCAGCGACCGCGCCGGCTGCAAAGCGTAGCGCCCAAAGTTCGCCATCAGCAGCGGACGCCGCGGAATCCGCGTCACCGGCCCCAGCGCGTCAATCGCGAAGTCCGTCCAGTGCTGCGCCAGCGGACCCACCATCTCCCGCCACTCGCGCCCGTCCACGCCCAGCACCGTCTCCTGATCCTTCAGGCTGTGCTCCAGCGTCACCGCCGTTCCATCGTCCAGCGGATGCGCCAAAGGCGCCGTGCCGTGCACCCATTGCAGTCCAAATTTCGCCAGCGGCAGCGAAGAGAAGAAGGGCGATCCGGCGCCCATAGGATGCACCGCCGACCCAAAGTCATGCCGGAACCCCGGCAGCGTCAGCTCCATCGTGCGCGTGGCGCCCCCCGGCTGCGTCTCCGCCTCGTAGACGTCCACCTGCAGCCCGGCGCGTGCCAGCACAATGGCCGCCGCCAGTCCGTTGGGGCCCGATCCGATCACCGAGGCGCGCCGTGTCATCTCTTCAACCTACAGCGATTGCCGCTGCCCGCGCAAAGCCCCGCTACCCGCCCCGCGCCATCCGCTGCCGCCGCTCCCACATCCGCATCCGCACGTACATCAGCAGGTAGATCACTACGGCCAGGTTAATCGCCGTCAGCCCCGCCCGCATCCACGTCAGGTGCCGCACCATCAGAAAAAATTCCCACGGCAAAAACGACGCGGTCAGGATCAGCGTCACGTACTCCGCCCACGCCTTCTCCAGCACCAGCCCCATGCCCTCAATAAAGTCCAGCGTGGCAATCGCAAAAATGGCGGCGCTGATCTGCTTCATCCGGTGCGGATCGATCATCCCCACCTTCACCAGGATCAGGCCTACCAGCCTGCCTTCCGGGTTGACAAACCGGAGTTGGTAGATGAAATGCTCCACCACCTCCACCAGATCCTTGTGCAGCAGCCGCACCGCGCCAAATCCGAGCAGCAGAAACAGCAGCGCCTGCCCCAGCTTGAACGCGCCGATGGCGATAATCCACCGGTCGTGGCGCGAGGGTACGCGGGTCTTTTCAGATTCCTTGGCAGTCAGGGCTGGCGGAGAAACCATGCAGGGATGCGCTTCTTCGCATCTTCCCACATCCGGTGGGGAAGACGCCATACGACTATGGCGTCACCGGGGCTGGCCGGCCGGCGGCATTTCCGGCGCCGGCTCCATGGAGTCGTCCAGCAGACGCACATCGACGTGGAATTTCCTGTAATTCGAGTAAGTCTCTTCCGTCGTCCCGCGAAACGTCATGAACATCGTTTTCATCTGGAAGTGACTCACAAAGCCTTCTTCCACCCAAACCGCTTGCCCGCTGCTGTCTTCCGGCGACGGCGGCAGCCGCTCCCAGTCAAGACGCATCGTGGATCCCTTCAACATCATGCCCGTCTTCTCCAGAGCCTCGGCTTCCAGACGGACCGGCAGGTGGTCTTCCTGATCGATCCAGGTAGTCTCCTTCCAGTTCAGCGCCGTTGCCTCCTCGGGACTCGCGGCCTGCGCACCGGCGCGCGGCGTCGACTCCACCACCAGGATCTTCCGCCCGTTCACCATCGCTTCTCCGGTCACGCGATTGTCGAAGAGCGTCGTCAGGCAGCAGATGGGCAGCGACCAGTGCGATGTCCGGTGCAGGAGCCCGCGCTTTTCGGCCACGGACATGGTTCGCCGCTCCTCGACCGCTTTCTTGTACCGCTTCTCTTCCTCGGCCGCCGCTTTCCCCGCCAGCGGTTTTCCGTTCTCGTCGACCTTGCGGCGATAAGGCAGGCCTTCGACGAAGACGTTTTCGTACTTTGCCGACTCATCCACCGTCGTCTTGCCGTCTTTATTGACGTTCACGTTATGCCAAAGCTCGTCCGACGTATACTGCTCCGCCAGCATCCCGTTCACTTTCAGGCTGCTCTGCATGCGCGCGACAATTGCATTGAGGTCCGTGGCCGCAGGGGATAGGTTCTGTGCTGCGGCGGCGGCCGCCCACACCGCCAACCCGCAACCCGTCAGCAATGCTGCTCGTCCTGGATTTTTCACGCGCCGCTTCGCCTCGCGACCTGCTTCGCCGGAAGGCGTATCGTAGCACGCTCCTACCGCGCCACCAGCCGCACGCCCCGCTTCAGATACGGTGCCAGCTTCCCCAGCGCCGCTTCCACGCTCACGCCGTAGCGCGCCCGCAGCGCATCCACCTTGCCATGCTCGATAAAGTGATCCGGCCAGCCAATCCGGATCACCGGCGTCTCGAACCCCAACTCGCTGAGCAGTTCGAGAACCGCGCTGCCGAATCCCCCCATCAGCACTGCATCCTCAAACGTCACCACCGCCGTCGCATGCCGCGCATACCGCGCGATCATCTCCCGATCCAGCGGCTTCACAAAACGCGGATTGATCACCGCCGCCGAATACCCCATCGGCTCCAGCGCCTGCGCCAATTCCCGTGCCATCGGCAGCAGCGCGCCCAGCCCCAGAATCACAAACTCCTCGCCCTCCCGCACCACTTCCGCCTGCCCAATCGGCAGCGCTCGCGACCGCGCCTTCACCGCCGCGCCCGGCCCCGTTCCCCGCGGATACCGGATCGCGCTCGGGCCCTCGTGCAGCATCGCCGTATACAGCATGTCCGCCAGCTCATCCTCGCTCGTCGGCGCCATCTGCACGATATTCGGCACCCCGCGCAGATACGCAATGTCGAACAGCCCGTGATGTGTCGGCCCGTCATCGCCGCTCAGCCCCGCCCGGTCCATGCAGAACACCACTGGCAGATTTTGCAGGCAAACGTCATGCACAATCGGGTCGAAGGCCCGCTGCAAAAACGTCGAATAAATCGCGCAGAACGGCTTGAACCCCTGCGTCGCCATCCCTGCCGCAAACACCACCGCGTGCTCCTCGGCAATCCCCACATCGAAATACTTCTTCGGATGATGCGGCCGGAACAGGTCCAGCGCCGTCCCGTTCGGCATCGCCGCTGTAATCGCAACCACCTTCTCGTTCTCGTTCGCCAGCTTCACCAGCGACTCGGCAAAAATCTCCGAATAGGTCTTCTGCCCCGTCGCCGCCGTCGTGCCCGTCTCCGGATCGTACGGACCCAGCCCATGAAACTTCTTCTGCTTGTCCATCGCCGGCTGGAACCCGCGCCCCTTCTGCGTAATCGCGTGCAGCAGCACCGGCTTGTCCTGCTGCTTCAGAAACTTGAACGTCTCAATCAGCAGCCCGATATTGTGCCCGTCCACCGGCCCGTAATACGTCAGCCCAAATTCCTCAAACAGGAACGACGGCCACAGCATCCCCTTCGCCGCTTCTTCCGCGCGCTTCACCATCTGCACCGCGCCCTTGCCGCCGATCTTCTCCAGCAGCCGCCCCGCGCTCCCGTGCAGCTGGTTCACATGCTGGTTGGTCACAATCTTGTGCAGATATTTCGCAATCGCGCCCACGTTGCGGTCGATGGACCACTCGTTGTCGTTCAGCACCACGATCAGCCGCTTCGTCTGATCGGCAATGTTGTTCAGTGCTTCGAACGAAATCCCGTTCGTGAACGCCGCATCCCCCGCCAGCGCCACCACATGCTCTTTCCCGCCCGCCAAATCGCGTCCCACCGCCATGCCCAGCGCCGCCGAAAGCGCCGTCCCCGCATGCCCCGCGCCGTAGCTGTCATGCTCGCTCTCCGTCCGCAGCATGAACCCGTTCAGCCCGCCCGGCTGCCGCATCGTCTCCATGCGGTCCAGGCGCCCGGTCAGCATCTTGTGGACGTATGCCTGGTGGCTCACGTCAAACACAAATTTGTCGTTGGGAGTATCGAAGACCGAATGCAGCGCCAGCGTCAGTTCCACGACGCCGAGGTTCGGGCCCAGATGTCCACCGGTCCGGGAAAGTGTGGCGATCAGCCGCTCTCGTATTTCCTGCGCCAGCGCTTCCAGTTGCGGGACGGACAGCTTCTTCAGATCCGCGGGGGAGTGTATCGAATCGAGATGATTGCCCATGCAGTTTCCAGAGGGAGGTCTTCCTCGATCAAACCCCATCGAAGCCGCCCGGTTGTTCCGAATACCAAAAAGCCCCCAAACTGGGGAGCCTCAGAACCGGAACATCCTCTGAATACTAAGTATACCGGGTTTGTTAAGAACGAGTTACTGGACGCAACCGCCCCTGGCTATGCACGCCCAACTCGCGCCGACGACCCTTCGGCCGCCACCTTGCGCTGATAGTCTTTCGCTACCAGCTCTTCACTAACAGTTTTTCGCTAGTTAATCTTCACCCGCAGTCGCTCAATCGCCTCCGCCATGTCGGTCGCGCGCCGTTCCAGATCCGCCGCGCTCTCCAGCATCTCTTTCCGCAATTCCTCGTCCGCCACATCCGGCGCCGACTGCCGCACATGCCGCGCCAGTGCCAGCAGCGCCGCCGCCGTTTCATCCAGCTTGCGGATCAATTCCATCGGCGTTTCCGTCATCGTCATGTCCCCGGAAAAAGAAACTGCAGCATCGGCTCCACCCGTTCCGCCCACGATGCCTCATCGTGCTTCCCGCCGGCCACGCGCTCAAAATGCAGATCCACGTCCGTCCGCCACCCATGCGCCCGCATCCGCGCGTCCAGCAGCTCCGCGTCCGCCAGCGTCCGCCGCCCTTCCGCGTTGCCTACATCCAGCCACACCCGCGGACGCGCCGCCAGCTCCGGCGACCGGTCGTTCAAATAGCTCACGATGTACTTGTGGTTCCACCACACCGACGGCGACAGCACCGCCAGCTTCCCAAAGATCTCCGGATAGCGCAGCCCCATCCACAGCGAAACCAGCCCGCCCAGCGACGATCCGCCGATCCCGGTGTGCTCCGCACCTTCGCGAATCCGGTATTCCGCCCGCACAAACGGCAGCAGTTCGCGCGTCACCATCTCGCCATATTTCCCGGCATCGCCCCCGCCCATCTTCCAGTCGCGGCTCGGCGTATATTCCGCCAGTCGCCGCTCGCCGCCGTTGGCCACGCCGACAATCACCAGCGGCTCAACCGCGCCCGCGCCGATCGCTGCATCCGCCATCTCTGCCACCCGCCATGTCTGCCCGCGAATGAACGACGTCTCCGGATCGAACAAATTCTGCCCGTCCTGCAAAATCAGCACCGGATACGCCCGCCGTCCCGCCTCCTCGTAGCCCGGCGGCACATACACCGTCACATCGCGGTTCGCCTTTAGCACCCGGCTCCGAAACCCCGCATACTTCCGCACGCGCGGATGCTCATACCCGCCCGGCGGCGGATACCTCTGCGGCTCGGCTCCCGGCTGAATCTGCGTCCCCAACCTGCTCTTTCCTTTTCCTCTAAACGACATGCACAACCATTGCGCCCCGAAAACCCTCACCCAAAGAAAAAGCGCTGTCGTCCTGAGCGTAGCGCCACGCAATGTCTGAGCTCACAACCGAGATCCAGCGCGAAGTCGAAGGACCTGCATTTTCCTTCCGCCCCGTATTCGCATTGCGATTTCCGCGAACCCCGCCCGTCTCCGGGCGCTCGCGCATCGCGAATCCGATGCTTTACGATACCGTAACCTCACATTTATGAATCGCGAATACCACAAGTGGTGGTCCTGGCGCCTCGGTCGTGACATGGAACTCCTCATCCATGGCCACGCCGGTCTGCCCATCCTCGTCTTCCCCACCTCCCAGGGCCGCTTCTACGAATTCGAAGACCGCGGCATGATCGCGGCTATCGCCCACAAAATCGACAACGGCGAAATCCAGCTCTACTGCCTCGATTCCCTCGACGCCGAGAGCTGGTACAACCGCGCCGTCGCCCCGCGCTGGCGCATCGCTCGCCACGTCCAGTACGAAAACTACGTCATGGAAGAGGTCCTGCCCCTCATCCGCAACAAGAACCAGAATCCCAAGCTCGCCTCCTTAGGATGCAGCTTCGGCGGCTACCACGCTGTCAACATCGCCCTCCGTCATCCCGACCGCATCACCGGATTCCTCTCCATGTCCGGCGCCTTCGATCTCTCCAACTTCCTCCGCGGCTTCTACGATCAGGACGTCTACTTCAATCTCCCCACCCACTACCTGCCCGGCCTCAGCGACAGCTGGTACTTCGATCGCTACCGCGCCAACAACTACATCCTCGCCACCGGATGGGACGACCAGTGCCTCGGCCAGAACCAGAACCTCGCCCGCATCATGGGCGCCCAGGGCATCCCCCACAACCTCTACATCTGGGAGTCGTGGAACAGCCACGATTGGCCCACCTGGGCGCGCATGATGAATGAGTACTTGTAGCGGGCCAGTCGTGGGGTGAGCGCGGCGCGAGCGCCCGATCGCGCGAGGGCGTTAGCGCAGCGATAGCCCTCGTGTCCGGCCTGGCCCACCTGGGCCGGGATGATGAACGAGTATTTGTAGCGGGCCAGTCGTGGGGTGAGCGCGGCGCGAGCGCCCGATCGCGCGAGCAAAGCGCGAGGGCGTTAGCGCACCGATAGCCCAGGCGCCTCCTCATCCCATCCATCCGGTCGGCGGCTGCCCGCCCGGACCAGCCTCAGCCCACGCCCCGGCCACGGTCCCCTGCCGACTGCCCCCCGTAACCTGTACCCTGAAACCTGTATCCTCCCATGATCGAACGCATTACCATCCTCGGCACCGGCCTCATCGGAGCCTCCGTCGGACTCGCTCTCCGCTCCCACGGCTTCACCGGCTCCATTGCCGGATGGGACCCCGACCCGCGGCAACTCCACGCCGCCCTCACCCGCGGCGCCATCGGCGTCATCGCGGACGACCCGCTCACCGCCGCCGCCCAAAGCGACCTCATCCTTCTCGGCGGACCCGTCTTCACCATCCTCGAATGGCTCGACCGCCTCGCTCCCGTCCTCACCGAAAAGCAACTGGTCACCGACGTCGGCAGCGTCAAAGCCGCCATTTGTGACCATGCCCGGCACAAATACAACGGACCCGGCCAGCCCGGATTCCTCCCTGGTCACCCCATGGCCGGCAAAGAAGTCGGCGGAGCCGCCAACGCCGACGCCGCGCTCTTCCTCGGCTCCGTCTGGCTCTTCACGGAATTGTCATCCCGAGCCGAGCGCAGCGGAGTCGAGGGACCTGGTGACGAAAAGTTGTTATCCCGAGCGCAGCGCAGCGAAGCGAGGGACCTCGCGTTTTCGCCTCTCGCTGCCGCCTGGCGCGCCTGGGTTGCCAAATTCGGCTGCCGCGTCCTCTCCCTCGACCCCGCCCGCCACGACATCCTCTGTGCGTGGATCAGCCATCTCCCCCAGTTCGTCTCCACCGCCATGGCCGCGCTCCTCGAGGACGAGTTCGCCGCCGACCCCGACCTCCTCCCCATCGGTGGCCGCGCACTCCGCGAAATGACGCGCCTCGGCTCCAGCCCTTTCTCCATGTGGCGCGACATCGCCCACACCAACACCGAGGCCATCGCGCACTCCCTGCAAGCCCTCGAACAGCGCCTCGCCCATCTCCGCGAAAATCTCAAGACCCCCGAACTCCGCGACGAATTCGACCGCGCCAACCACTTCCGCCTCCGCAACCCCCGCTAAATTTTCAGATGCGCGCGGGTGCCCCGTCCTGCCCGCAGTGGGTAGGGTGGGTATTTCCCCGCAGCAGTCCCCCGTTCAGAAGAAAAAAAGCGTCTTCCTGAGCGAAGCGCCGCGCAACCCTCGCGGACCCAGCAGAAATCAGCCGCAAGTCGAAGATTCTCTGTTGAAGGTCAAGAGCAAGAGCAAAAGCTTTCCTAAGAAAAGGGGAGGTATGTATTTCTCTTTCTCAAGCGATTTTGATGGCCTGGAAGAGCTTTGCCCCGTCGTAGCGGGTGTTGGTTTTG
>DATAWI010000039.1:0-45585 GCA_036267295.1 Acidobacteriaceae bacterium
AAAAGTGCGGTCTCTTGCAGCAACGCAAAGATATCGAACTTCTCTTCCACTTCATAGCGCATTTGCATCGGTGAATTCCTTTCGTCTTCACCGGCAACAAACCAACTCTACGCCTGTGGGCGAGTCAAGTCAATTATTGCCCTTGCGAGACGCTCGTCTTTGTATCATCGGCAATCGCGATTGATGGGTTGGCGATCATCATTGATCGAGTCGCGTACGCGATTGATGCAGAGGCGGTTGCCTGGCGTGATTGCCTTTGCGGCGGTGTGGACGGGATGCTGGAGATTGCGTGGGGCATGATTCCTCGTCGGACGCGTTCTTCTGGTGGTGGCTGGCAGGATTGCCGCGGCGGCCGGCAAAGGAAAAGGCCGCCCATTGGCGGCCTTTCTTTGTTTTTTACTCTCTATATATAGAATACCAAGTTTGCAGAATTAGACTGCCAAGTATTTTGGGGGTTGGTGGTTGGATTGGTGCGGCAGATACAGAGGTTAGCTGGGGCATGACTTTCGTAAGGGATTGACAAGTTTCCACAGGGGGTTGGCGGGGACGGTCGGGGGTCGGTTGACGGGGGATTTGATCGGATGGGGAATGTGCCGTGTGTGTCTGGGTTGGGGAGGGTATTTGGTATCCTGTCCCCTGAATTCCCCCCTGAATTCCCCTAAATTCCCGGCAGGCTCATGAGCAGAGATCCGAACGAGGGGAGTATCACGATCCCGGCGGCTCTGCACAAGTACCTCTACGCTGATGGCGATCCGGTGAATGGGATCGATCCGACGGGACGGGCGGATTTCATAGAATCAATTTTTTCTGACCGGACATTTGTTAGTTCGCCGTCGGAGCTAATTGTGGAAAACGCGGCGAGGTCTGCGATACAGATCCTTTGCGGGGTCGCAAACCTCCTCAACGCGCTCACGAACGGGATACCTCCAGGCTTTCTGCCTTGGTGGTGGGCTGTCAGATTCGCCCCTGATCTTTGCACCGCAAGTGGATTCTAGCTGAGGAGCAAAAAAGTAATGGAACTGGTTCCATCTGACTCACCGGAAGTAGCTGACAGCATCGCTTCGACGAGCGCTTTGGCTTGCTGGGGCTGGTCCATACTGACTCTCGTGTGCGTCGCAAGTGTGCCGGGCCTGCTGATCGTCCTCCTGGTAAGCCTGATTGCTTCGGCTCGCGCAGCCGCTTGGTTCGGGGGGCCGGTCATCCTTGCATTCAACGGGTTTGTGTTTTGGCGCGGGAGATCCCCCCGTCTGACTTGGGTCATAGCCGGGTGTGCTAATCGGATCTTCGTTCGGATGTTTGGGATACGGGGAAGGAGGCAGCCCGACGTCACCGAACCGAATGTCATCATCCTTGAGGCTTCCGAGATCGCTTCGATTTCGATCCGAACAATCGAAGTGTTTTTATATGGACCAAAACCCAAACTCGTCGAATGGTTGGTGATCGAACCGTCTCAGATAATGATGCAGAGTTTTTCCGGCTATGTTCGCCCCTTGCTCAAGGCCGATGATCCAGGGAAGCAAGCATACATAGCCAACGAGGAGGGAAGACTCACGATGGAATGGAAATGGTGCCGGCCGGCTCTGCCGGTATTCCTCCAGCAAGTAGCACAGGTAAGTCCAACCATCGTCATCGGCCCCGAAGAGCGTTCCGAACTGGATTTGAATGGCGTTTGGCATGGGCCCAGAGGGGGGCCAGATGCACAGCAGCGTCGGATGCTCGTCCAAGCGAAACGTCTTGGATTTAGTCGCAAGTGCGTGGAACTGTTGAGCCTATGTAGAGGCATGACGCGTCAGGAGGCTGCGGCGTATCTGGCGGAGATTGAGGAGGGCGAAGCCGGGACGGATATCTCCGCTGTTCAGACTGGTTGCGGACGCGGACGGTAGGGAATTCGGAAGACATGAAGCCGATTACCCTCCCGGCACCAAGGATCGCTTCCCTCGAAATGACCCCAAGATCAAGTGGGTATGGTTCGGCATCAGGCAGTACGCCTTGGCCGCGACGCCGGCTTTAGGTGCCTGGTCCGCGGCAGACCGCGCGATCTCCCTCCTCGGAGAAATGGGTCTCGCAGCGATTGCCGGGCTGGGTACTGTGGTGGGGAAGCCCGGGGAACCCAATGCGGGCAATTCGGGGCATACAGGAATTCTATTGCCGGAAGGGTATTAGGTATCATGTCCCCCGAATTCCACTCAAGCCAACCGAGGGCTTGGATGGGCCGCAAGGCGATCGAGGGCTTGCATGGGCCACCGGCCTGCCGGGGTGGCGTTTAGGGCTTTTCAGCCGGTGGGTCGAGGTATTTGATGAGGATGACTTCGTTGCCCTGTTCGTTGTAAATCAGCTCGTCGACGGTGCCGGCGGCGAGCAGGAGGCCATAGCCTCCGGCGCGCATTCCTTCCTGGTGGCGCTGCACGATGTGAGCGGTGGGATCGTCGGGCGCGTTGGCATGGACGGCGTGGGTGATGGCTTCCTTGCGGAATCCCGCGCCGGGATCGCGGACGCGAAAGGTCATGGTGCGGGCGGTGCGGATGGCGTTCACCTCGACGACCTGATCGGGATTGAAGGCGGCGCCGTGCTCCATGGCGTTGACGAGGATCTCGCGCAGCGCCAGCATGATCTCCTGACGCGCGGTCTCGGGGAGCTGGGCGGCGAATTCGCGGGCAAAGGACATGAGGCGGTCGGCGGTGGCGAGGCGGCAGTTGACGCGGACAGCGATCCAGCCGGGGCGCGCGGAGATGACTTCAATGTCCTCGTTCGACTCGTCGCCGGTGGCGGCGTTGCGCGCGACGCAGAAAATCTCGTGGGCGTCGAAGGGCGGGGTGAAGCAGCCGAAGACGCGGGCCCGCAGAGCGGCGATGATCTCGTTCGGGGTGCTGTAGGGGGCGAGCACAATGCACTTGAGATTGGGCCGGATGAGGCGCATCTCCTGGAGCAGGGCGAGAGCTTCTTCAATAACGCCGTCGGCGGCGGTGACGATGACGCTGAAGGCGCGGCAGCGGAGGCGGTGGAGCGCATCGATGTGGCCGGCGGCGACCTCGAAGGGCAAACCAGCATCGGTGAGGAGTTCGCCGATTTCGCGGCTGACGGGGGTGTGGCTGGCGATGATGAGAACTCGGCTCATGGCGTTCTTCCGGAGGGGGCGTGCCCGAAGTCCTGTACCCGTGGGATTGTTAGTGTAGCGCAACGGACGGGTTCATGATGCGGCCGCAGACGGGGCGGCCCGGGGGTCGCGGGGGGCGGCGCGGCAATCGGGTAGAGAGTGCGGGGAACGCGAGGAACGGAGCCTGCCGGAGCAGGCTCCGCCGGTCGACGGGTTAGTGCTGCGGCTGCGGCTGAGCCTGCGTTTGCGGCTGGGGGGTGGTCTGCTGCTCCTGTTTCTGGAGCTGCTCCTGCTGGGTAGGCTCGGTCACCTCAGGCCCGGCTTTGGCTGGCTCGACCCCGGGAATGACGGGGGCCTGGTGGATATTGCCGGTGGCGGCGTCGGCGATGCTGATGCCGTAGCGGTCGAGGGTGCTGGCGAGGGTCTGCTCGAGCGCGGAGCGGTCGTAAGCGAAGCGCGCATGCGCGGCGATGATCTGGGCGTCGGCCGCGGCCAGACTGCGTTGCTGCTGCAGAACGGCGGCGGTGGTGGAAGCGCCGAGGTGGAGCTTCTTGACCTCAGCATCGAGGCTCTGCTGGTTGTAGTTCTGATTGGCCTGGGCGGACTCGACGGCGGCACGGTCGTTGGTGAGCGCGTACTGCTCGCTGATGACGTTCATGCGGATCTGAATGTAGAGCTGCTGGAGCCGCATCTGCTCCTGGCGGTACTCGATCTGAGACTGGGCCTGCGTCGCCTGGGCGGCGCGGTTGCGGATAGGAATCTGCAGATTGAACTCGACGCCTTTATTGGGGCCGGAGCTGTTGAAGAGGTTGCTGAAGACGGTGCCGTAGCCGGTTTGGCCGAGCAGCGCGCACTCGGTGGGGGGAATGCCGAATTGCTCGAGGGCGGTTTTGCAGTTGGGGCTGACGGCGCCGCCGAGGGCCGTGGCGCCGTAGAAGGCCTCAGCATCGAGGACGGGGAGGAGGGCGTTTTTCGCGCCCTTGAGCGAGATTTCGTCGTTCCGGAGCGTCATGAGGTCCTGTTCGACGGCGGGGCTGTTGGCCTCGGCCTGGCGGACCAGCTCCTCGGTGGTCATGTGCTCTTCGGGCAACTCCGACAGGTTGACGCGGTCGGTGGGGACGATGGGCGCGTCGGCGAGCGCGGGATCGTCGAGATTGCGGGCGATGGCCTGCTTCATGGTGAGCTGCTGGTATTCGAGGGTGTTCTGCGAAGCGATGAGTGCCTGCTGGTCGCTGGAGAGCTGGCTCTTCGCATTCACGACATCGAGGGGCGCCATGCTGCCGACCTGGAGCTGCTTTTCGTCATCTTTCTCAAGCGCGCCGGATTGATCGAGGGCGTGCTGCTTGGACTGCACATCTTCGTAGGCGCTGACGAGGCCCCAGTAGATGTTCTCCACCTGATTGATGGAGTAGAGGAGCTGCTGGCGGAAGATGGAGTCGGCGATGCGGCGGTCGTTCTTGGCCTGGACGATGAAGCGGCCGTTGATGCCGGTTCCGAAGCCCTGCAGCAGGTGCTGGGTGAGCGAGAAATTGAAGGTGGACTGGAGCGCGGGACTGAAGAAGGAGAACAGGTTGTCGGTGGTGGTGCGGGTGTTTTGAAAGGCCAGCTGCATGGCCGTGCCCGTCTGGAATCCCTGGCTGTAGTTGAAGTTGTAGGTGTTGATGTTCTGGGTGATGGCGGGGAGTCCGCCGGAGAAGATGGGGCTTTGCTCGGGCTGGGTCTGGTGGTTCAGCTCGATGGTGCCGGTGACGAGGGGGTCGAGAGTCTCGGGGGTGGGGCCGGCGCCGCTGGTGGTGAGGGCGAGTCCGCCGACGCCGGTTCCGGCGACGCTGCCGGGGCCTCCGCCGACGGAACTGACGGAGGAGGTGGTACCGCCCTGGGTGCCGGTTTGAATGCTGGTGCTGACGCCGGAGATGGCGGAGCCGGATTTGGAGCGCAGGATATCGACGTCGGCGATGTTGAGGTTCAGGCGCTGGATGGCGATGTCGTAGTTATTCTGCAGAGCGAGCAGGACAGCGTCGCCGAGGCTGAGATAGATTTTGCCGTTCTTCACCAACTGATCGAGCTGGAGAGAGTTGGCGAAATTGGTCGGCGCGACGGTGGTCGGGGCAAAGGGCGCAATGGGATTCGGCCAGTAGCCGCGGGCTTTGGAGAAGTCGCGGGCGGAGGGGCGCAGGTAGAGGGGC
Source organism: Acidobacteriaceae bacterium (assembly GCA_036267295.1). Lineage (GTDB taxonomy): Bacteria > Acidobacteriota > Terriglobia > Terriglobales > Acidobacteriaceae > Palsa-343. The sequence continues at coordinate 5,281 of DATAWI010000039.1, forward strand.
TGAGTGTAGTTGGGCGTCGGCTCAGGGGGAAGACCGGGGGCCGCGGGCGCGCTCTGCTGCTGGGGAGCCTGGGCGTAGGTCGGTGCTGTTCCCGCCAGAAGGAGGCACGCTGCGGCGGTGCCTTTCAATTTTGCGAACAGGGCGCTGGTTTTTCTGCGGGAACTGCGGTTCGATTGGGAAGCTGACATGGACCGTCTCCACTCCTCTGGCAACGCGCTCGGAGTTTCTCCGTTAGCGCAAACTATTCGTACGTGCTCGGGGAACATATTGCGCACAAACAGGCGCACCCCAGACCGATGAAACCGCTTTAGCTCTTCTCGAATACGCGGCAAGCCTCAGCCAGGTTCCGTAAACTCGTAACCACCATCAGGAAAGCTGAGTATATCGCAGCGATTCGATGATTTCGGAGTTACGTTCGGTGCGACAGATTGGCGGAAATAGTTAAGGAATGAATGAGGAACGGCACGGGGCGAGCGGCCGCAACTGGAAACTGACCGTGGCTTACGACGGCACGGACTTTTCCGGATGGCAGGTGCAGCCGGATCGGGTGACGATTCAGGGCGCATTGTCGGACGCGCTGGAGCGGGTGACCGGGGAGCGCGTGCTGCCGCAGGGCAGCGGCCGCACGGATGCGGGAGTGCACGCGCGGGGGCAGGTGGCGTCGTTTTTTCTGGACGCGCCGATCCCGGAGGGCAATTTATTGCGGGCGCTGAATCGGACCTTGCCGGAGACGGTGCGGGTGCTGGGCGCGGAGATCGCGGCGGCGGATTTTCATGCGCGGCATTCGGTGGCGGGGAAGACGTATGCGTATCGGATTTTTCGGGGAGAGATTTGTCCGCCGTGGACGGCGCGGTTTGCCTGGGCGCTGAATTGGCCGCTGGATGTGGAGCCGATGCAGCGAGCGGCGGCGTTGGTGGCGGGGACGCATGACTTTACTTCGTTCGCGGCGACCGATCCGGATTTGGCGACGCGGCGCGGCGAGGAGGACGGGGCGGAGGGCGGCGATGCGGGACACGGCGATGCGGGCGAGCGCCCGGGGAATGTGCGGACGATTTTTTCGTCGGGCTGGTGCGATGAGGGCGAAGTGCTGGTGTATCGGGTGCGGGGCAACGGATTTCTGCACCACATGGTGCGGAATCTGGTGGGGACGTTTATCGATGTGGGGCGTGGACAGGTAGATCCGGAAGAGATGACGCGGATTCTGGAGGCACGGTCGCGGGGAGAAGCGGGGGCGACGGCGCCGGCGCGGGGATTGTTTCTGGAGGGGGTCGAGTATTGAGAATCCAGGCGACAGGCGACAGGCCACAGGCGACAGGTCGCGCCCAAAGGATACAGGGCAGTTTGGCGTACATAGAGTGCTAGGCTGAGATTTCTATGGCTTCCCTCGCGCCAGCATCGGCCACCATCGCTCAGATTGCTACCGACCGGCGGGTGCATGCAGCGTTTCAATGGCTGCACCTGCAGGAGCAGCGCATTCTGCAATGGCAGACGGAGTTGGTGGGGGTGCCGGCGCCTCCGTTTGGAGAGGGTCCGCGGGCGGAGCGGCTATGCGCGCTTTTTCGCGAACTGGGGCTGGACGATCCGCATCTGGATGCGATGGGGAATGCGGTGGCGGTGCGGCGCGGGAGCGGTGCGGGAGCGCGGCGGGTGCTGCTCTCGGCACACATCGATACGATTTTTCCGGCGGAGACGCCGATTGAGCCGGCGCTGAATGGAACGCGGCTGACGGCTCCGGGAGCGTGCGACAACGGGGCGGGCGTGGCGGCGATGCTGGCCATCGCGGGAGCGCTGCAGCACGCGAAGATCGAGACTGGCTGCGATCTGGTGCTGATTGGCAATGTGGGCGAAGAGGGCGAAGGCGACCTGCGCGGGATGCGGCATATTTATGGCGGCGGGGAGCCGGCAGCCGGGGCGCGGGAGGACATTGCGGCGCATCTGGTGCTGGATGGCGCGGGGCATGAGTCGGCGGTAACGCATGCGCTGGGGAGCCAGCGATTTCTGGTGACGATTACCGGGCCGGGCGGTCACTCGTGGACCGATGCGGGGCGGCCGAATCCGATTGTGGTGCTGAGCCGGGCGATTCAGCGCTTTTCTGAAGTGGCCTTGCCGGAGACGCCGCGCACGACGGTGAATGTGGGGACGATTGAGGGCGGGACGGCGGTGAACGCGATTCCGGAACAGGCGACGGCGCGTTTCGATTTGCGGTCGACGGATCCCGAACAACTGATTCGGCTGGATGTGGAACTGCATCGCGCGGTGGAAGACGCGGTGCTGGCGGCGGAGGCCGCGCCGCGGGGCGCGAAGCGGGCGCTGCGGTTCATGATCGAGAAGATTGGGGATCGTCCGGCGGGGCAACTGGCGGCGGATGCGACGCTGCTGGATTTGTTGCGCGCGGTCGATCGGCACTTGTCGATCCGGACGGAGTTGCGGGTGGCGTCGACGGACGCGAATATTCCTTTGTCGCTGGGGGTGCCGGCGGTGAGCCTCGGCGGCGGCGGCGAGGGGGGCGGTATTCACACGCGCGGCGAGTGGTATGACGCGCGGGGGCGGGAACTGGGGCTGCGGCGGCTGTTGTTGCTGCTGCTGGCGGTGGCTGGCTAGTTGCTGGTTGCTAGCTCCTAGTGGCTGGTTGGGCGTTGGGATGGGGATTGGATCGCGTGAAGATACTTCTGATGATGGCGGGGTTGGCGATGGCGGGGTCGGCGGCGGCGCAGGTGCAACCGGCGGAGACGATTTACTTGCACGGGAATATTTTGACGGGGGTCGATCTGGAGTCGGCGCATCCGCAACGGGTGACGGCCCTGGCGGTCGCGCACGGCGAGGTGCTGGCGATGGGCGACGACACGGCGATTCTCGCGAAGTACGCCGGTCCGGCTACACGGAAGGTCGACCTCGGTGGGGCGTTCGTGATGCCGGGCTTCAACGATGCGCACGCGCACCTGGGGATGGGCGGCAAAATTCTGCTGTCGGTGGATTTGCTCGGGGTGCAGTCGCTGGGGGAGATGCAGGCGCGGATTCGCGCCGCGGCGGCGAAGGCGGCTCCGGGGCAATGGCTGACCGGCGGCGGTTGGGATCACACGCTGTGGCCGGGCGGAACGCTGCCATCGCGGGCGGACGTGGACGCGGCGGCGGGCGGACATCCGGCGATCTTTACGCGGGTGGATGGACACATCGCGGTGGCGGATTCGGCGGCGCTGGCGGCGGCGGGGATCACGCGGGCGACGAAGGATCCGCAGGGCGGAGAGATCGACCGGGACGCGCGCGGCGAGGCGACGGGGATTGTGCGGGAGACGGCGCAGGGGCTGATTCAGGCGCCTCCGCCAACGCCGGAGCAGCGGCGGCGCGGGCTGGAGATGGCGCTCGAGGATGCGGTGTCGCATGGCGTGACGACGGTGCAGGACTTTTCCGACTGGGATGATTTTCGAGTCTTCGAGCAGATGGAGAAGGAAGGCAAGCTGCCGGCGCGGATTGCTGAGTGGATTCCGTTTGCGGAGCCGCTGGCGGAAGAAGAGCAACAGCAGGCGGATCATCCGAAAACGGACCGGATGCTGCACACGACGATGCTGAAGGGGTTCATGGACGGGTCGCTGGGATCGCGGACGGCGGCGATGAATGCGCCCTATGCGGACGATCCGGGGAACGCGGGGATTCCGCGCTTTGAGCAGAACGAGCTGAACGCGATGGCGGTGGAGCGGGCGAAAGCGGGCTTCCAGATGGGCTTTCACGCCATTGGGGATCGCGCGGTGGAGATGGCGCTGAACGCATTGGCGGCGGCCGAGCAGGCGGCGCCGCGGAAGGATGCAAGGGATCGCATCGAGCACAGCCAGGTGGTGAGCGCGGGGGATTTTGCGCGGTACAAGCAGCTGGGCGTGATCGCGTCGATGCAGCCGAGTCATCTGCTGAGCGATATGGCGTGGGCGGGTGCGCGGCTGGGGCCGGAACGCGAGAAGTATGCGTACGCGTGGAAGGCTTTTCTGGATGCGGGCGTGCCGCTGGCGTATGGGACGGATTATCCGGTGGAGCCGATTGCGCCGTTTCGCGGGGTGTACGCGTCGGTGACGCGGATGAACGAGGCAGGGACGATGACGTTCCATCCCGAGGAGAAGCTGACGATTGGGGAGACGCTGTACGCGTACACGCAGGGGTCGGCGTATGCGGAGTTTTCGGAGGGATGGAAGGGGAAGCTGGTTCCGGGGTATGCGGCGGATTTTGTGGTGCTGGACCGGGATTTGACGCGGGTGGGGCCGCGGGAGATTTTGGGGACGGTGGTGTGGCGGACGGTGGTGGGGGGGAAGACGGTGTATCGGGCGAAGGAGACGGGCGCGCAGGAACGCGAGTAGCCAATGTTGGCCGACTCTCAAGGCTGAACGCGTTCGGATCATAGGCTAAGGAGCGAGAATCCGATGGGGTCGCCACGTTGGCCAATCAAAACGCCGTTGCTGTTGGGAGTTGGTGTCGGAACCGTTTATGGCGTGATTTGCCGATGCTACGGTCAGCTGCTGCTGTTGGGCGCGGCAGGCGATACCACGATGACGATTGGTTTTCTTTTCCTTGCGCCGTTTGCGATCGGCTATGTCACCATCGCGTCATCGTGGATGATCTCGCCTCGACCGGTCATGCAGTGGATTTTCGCGCCATGGATCGGCATCATTCTTGGCACAGCGTGTGTCTGGCTTCTCAACCTTGAAGGATTGATCTGTATCGTCTTCCTGCTGCCCGTTGGGCTGGTCATGTCCAGTATCGGAGGTATAACAGCAGGCTTGGTGAGTCGGAGGCGGGATCGCGGTCTGCGGCGGATTGGGTTGACCTGCATCGTCCTCCTGCCGCTGTTGGTGTCACCCCTTGAGGGTCGGCTCGTTACTGCGCCACTTGAACGTCGGGTTGTGCAGACAGAGATTCGGATTCATGCCCCCGCCGATGTGGTGTGGCGGAACATCGAGCGCGTGCGGTCCATTGCTCCATCGGAACTGCGGCCCGTATGGACTCACGCCATCGGATTCCCGCGGCCGATTGAAGCGACCCTTTCTTACGAAGGGGTTGGTGGCGTGCGGCATGCGAGTTTCGAGCGTGGGCTGCTCTTCATCGAGACCGTAACCACCTGGGAACCGGACCATTTGCTGGCCTTCTCCATCCAGGCGGATACGGCGGATATCCCGCCAGCCACGCTGGACCAGCATGTGACGATCGGCGGCCGGTACTTCGATGTGCTGAACGGCGAATATCGCATTGAGCCGGTGGGCGCGGGCGATGTGATCCTGCATCTGGAGAGCCAGGAGAGGCTCTCGACCGACTTCAACGGATATGCGGGGCTATGGTCGGATGCGGTGATGCGCAGCTTACAGAAGAGCATTTTGGAGGTGCTGAAGGCGCGGTGCGAAGCGGACGCACCTGCGGGAAGGTAATGCGCCGTGGCGTAACCATGGTGAGGCGGCTCCGGGGTATGCGGCGGATTTTGTAGTGCTGGACCGGGATCTGACGCGGGTGGGGTCAAGGGAGATTTTAGGGACGGTGGTGCTGCGGACGGTGGTGGGCGGGAAGACGGTGTATGCGAAGCCGTGAGCGGCTCAGGGACTGATGCCCGAATTATCTTGCGCCCTTTGCGCCGCAAGCCGTGATCGCGTTGGGTTGGTATGATTCCTGAAGGAGACTGCCGATGGAAGTAGCCGCATTTGTCGCCATATTTGTACCCATACTTGCAGCCGTTTTTCTAGCCGTTTTTCTTCCGATCGTTCTGTCGGGAAAAGAATGGAGCGCAGCGCAGGACAGGGCGCGCGCGCGGCGTATGGCTGAGCACAGGATGAATGCAAGACTCCTGCGATTCGACATTTAATGCGTTCCTGGAGGGCTCACCTCAACGTTTCGCGCTGGGTCTTGTCTGCACGGCTGGCCAGCTTGCGGAAAAAATGGAGAGCAGGAGACGAAGACCGCTTCAGGAGTGTCCCTCAAGGGCTAAAGCCCATTGAGTGTATTGGCTTTATGGCACGACTAAAGTCGTGCCCTTTCAAAACGGCTGCTCACTGCGAGTTTCTCCGTGCTGCGAAGACGGATGGGCACCAGCAGCAACCGGTCCCCAATCGAGCGGCGGATGATGGTGGGCAGCCGCTGGACTCTTCGGAGTGGCGGAATCGCCGTCCGGATGCGGATGAGCGCCGCCGGATGAATTTCGTATGTTCGGCGGGCGCACCCCAGTACAATCAAGGGGATAGTCCATTCCAGGAGAACTTTTGACCATGGCTACAGCCACCGTGGAACGCAATGCCGCTTATAAGGTCGCCGATCTGTCGCTGGCCGACTGGGGGCGCAAAGAGATTTCGATTGCCGAGCATGAGATGCCCGGCCTGATGTCGATCCGGCGGAAGTACGCCGCCGAGAAGCCGCTCAAGGGCGTGCGGGTATCCGGGTCGCTGCACATGACCATCCAGACCGCCGTGCTGATTGAGACGCTGGCGGAGCTGGGCGCGACGGTACGGTGGGCGAGCTGCAACATCTTCTCGACGCAGGACCATGCAGCGGCGGCGATTGCGGCGGCGGGGATTCCGGTGTTTGCGTGGAAGGGCGAGAGCCTCGAGGAGTACTGGTGGTGCACGGCGCAGGCGCTGGCGCATGACGGCGGCAAAGGGCCGGAGCTGATTGTGGACGATGGCGGCGACATGACGCTGCTGATCCACAAAGGGTACGAGCTGGAGAACGGCGACGGCTGGGTGCATACGACCGCGGGCAGCGAAGAAGAGCAGGTGATCAAGGCGCTGCTGAAGGAAATGCACGGGGACGACAAGCAGCACTGGCACAAGGTGGTGAAGGACTGGCGCGGCGTCAGCGAAGAGACGACCACGGGCGTCCACCGGCTCTACAAGATGAAGGAGCAGGGCAAGCTGCTGATTCCGGCGATCAACGTGAACGACTCGGTGACCAAGTCGAAGTTCGACAACCTGTATGGCTGCCGCGAGTCGCTGGCGGACGGGATTAAGCGCGCGACCGATGTGATGGTGGCGGGCAAGGTGGCGGTGATTTGCGGATACGGCGACGTGGGCAAGGGCTCGGCGCACTCGCTGCGCGGCATGGGCGCACGGGTGATCGTGACGGAGATCGATCCGATCAATGCGCTGCAGGCGGCGATGGAAGGCTTTGAAGTCACGACCCTCGAAGACACGCTGGGCCGCGGCGACATCTACGTGACCTGCACGGGCAACGTGGACATCATCACGCTGGAGCACATGAAGCTGATGAAGGACCAGGCCATCGTGTGCAACATCGGCCACTTCGATAACGAAATTCAGATGGAGCAGCTGAACCACGCGGCCGGCGTGACGAAGCTGAACATCAAGCCGCAGGTGGATCAGTACACCTTCCCGGCTGAAGGCAAGAAGGCGGCGCACAGCCTCTTCGTGCTGGCGGAAGGGCGGCTGGTGAATTTGGGCTGCGCGACCGGGCATCCGAGCTTCGTGATGAGCAACAGCTTCGCGAACCAGACGCTGGCGCAGATCGATCTGTGGAAGAACAAGGACACGTACGCGGTGGATGTTTACACGCTGCCAAAGCATCTGGACGAAGAGGTTGCGCGGCTGCACCTGGAGAAGATCGGCGTGAAGCTGACGCGGCTGACTCCGGCGCAGGCGGAGTATCTGGATGTGTCGCCGGATGGGCCTTACAAGGCGGAGCACTACAGGTACTAGGGTTTAGGGGCTAGGGTTTACGGTATAGGGATTTGAAAAGCAGCCGGGGATGGGCGAGAGCCTGTTCCCGGTTTTTGCTTTTGCGCAAGAAAAAGCCGGGGCTGCGAGACAGGTCTCGCCGGCGAAACGGCTCGTTCAGTGGGTGGCGGATGCTGGTGGCGTGGAGGGAGCTGGTGGTTCGTCGATCCAGTAGTTGGCGCGGGCACGGATTTCGAGTTTGGGGTATTGCCGCAGACGGACGGCCAGGGTGTGCAGTCCGGGATGTGGCGACTGCGGATGGAAGCTGATGAGGTAGCGATTGGGGACGTGGTTGGAGATGGCGACGAGGTCGCGCTCCATGGTGTGGGGGTCGTGGAAGCGGTAGAACTCGCCGCCGGTCATGTGGGCGACGGTTTCAGGAATGTCGCGGTGCAGGCTGTTCATGCCGGCGATGGTGGCCATTTTGATGGCGCGCAGCGGAGGCGCGAGGAGGCTGAGGCAGTCGTAGAGCTGCGAAGCAGTCTGGCCGGGGGTGCGCTCGGGATTGTCGGGGTCTTTGGCCATGCATCCGTGGGCGGGGCCGGGCGTGTTGGGCTGGACGAACAGCGAGGACTGGGTCTTCATGTCGGCGCGGGTCGAAGAGAATGACAGCGTGTAGATGGCGGTGTTGCTGTCGCTGACGGCGCGCAGAGCGTCTTCAAGCGGGACATGGCTGCCGTGGTCGAGGGTTTCACTGACGAGGAAGATGGCGCGGCGGTATTCGGGCGGCTGATTGCGGAGCATGTTGACGGCGTAGGTGAGCGCGTCGAGGATGGCCGCGCCGGGATCGCCGGGATTGAGATTGCGGAGGGTATTTTCGGCGGTTTCGAGGTTGGGCGTGAAGGGCTGCGCGAGCCGCGGAACGCTGTCGAAGGCGACGACGGCTACCTGGTGCGGCACGCCGCCGGCGATGGTATCGAGCATGGAGACGAGAGGAGATTCTGTGCCAAGCTGGCGCGCGCCGTCGCCGCCGGTTTCAACGACGACGACGAGCGCGAGGGGCTGGCCGCCGTTGTCTTCGACGGTGATTTTCTGCGGCTTGCCGTCGTCGGTGACGGTGAAGTCGGAGGCGGAAAGGGTGAAGACCGGCTCACCGGCCTTCGTCGTGACCATGGTGGGGACGACGACGAGGGTGGACTGCGTGCTGAAGGTGGGCGTGGCGGCAGGCGGAGGGGCGGGCGGGGGATTCTGCGCGACGGCGAACGGGGCCGCGAGGAGCGCAGATGCCATCAGGATGGGGGACGGTACTCGCATCGCGGCCGGTTGACCTGGCTCCGAAGGTCCAACTCGGAAGCCAGGGTGTTGTCACTGTATCAGCGGCCGTGCTCTTCGAGATACTTCTCGACCTCGAGAGCGGCCATGCAGCCGGTTCCCGCCGCGGTGATGGCCTGACGGTAGCGGCGATCCTGGACGTCTCCGCTGGCAAAGACGCCGGGGACGCGGGTGAAGACGTTGCTGTGGGTCTTGATGTATCCGTCGTCATCGAGGTCGAGCTGGCCGGCAAACATGGCGGCGTTGGGGATGTGTCCAATGCCGAGGAAGAGGCCGCTGACGTTGAGCACGGATTCGACGCCGGTGACGGTGTCGAGCAGGCGGAGGCCGGTAACGAGCTTTTCGTCGACGCCCAGGACCTCCTGCACGACAGTGTTGGCGAGGAAGGTGATTTTGGGATTGGCGATGGCGCGGTCGAGCATGATGCGCGAGGCGCGGAAGTGCTTGCGGCGATGGATGAGGGTGACTTTGGTGGCGAAGCGGGTGAGGAAGAGCGCTTCTTCCATGGCGGAGTCGCCACCGCCGACGACGGCGATTTCGTGTCCGGAAAAGAAGAAGCCGTCGCAGGTGGCGCAGGAGCTGACGCCGTGTCCGATGAGGGCCTGTTCGGAAGGCAGGCCGAGCCAGCGCGCCGAGGCGCCGCTGGCGATGATGAGCGTGCGGGTGTGGATGATCTCGCTGCCGAGGTTGAGCGTGAAGGGATGTTTGGTGAGGTCGGCGGTGACGAGGTGGCCGATCTGGAACTCCGCACCGAAGCGCATGGCCTGCTTGCGCATGTTCTCGATGAGCTCGGGACCCTGGATGCCGTCGGGCCAGCCGGGGAAGTTCTCCACGAGGGTGGTGATGGAGAGCTGTCCGCCGGGCTCGTGACCTTCCAGGACGAGGGGCTTGAGATTGGAGCGCGCTGCGTAGATGGCAGCCGTGAGTCCGGAGCAGCCGGAGCCGAGGATGACTGTATCGCGAATGGTGTCTGACATTTGCCTGAAGTTCTGATTGTACCTGCGATTGATGGGGAGAACCGGCGCTTCCCTGCAGGAGAGGGCGGAGCGGCTGGGCGGCAAGATTGCCGCCGGCGGCGCGGGAGCGAATTCCATTTTGAAACTCGCTGAAACGGCGTCCTGATGTGGAATGATGCGCGGCGAGGGGTCGACGATTCTTCCGCCGGGGGCGGTGGGGACGTGGCGAAATAGGCGTGGAGGGTCGCTCGCGGAGTGGTTGCCGGGGCGGCTTCGGAGCCTGGGGCCATGTGCGCGCAAACGGCAAAGACGGTGGTGAACCAGCGGCGGGCAAGAAGGGCCGGGCTGCTGATGGCGCTGGGTTTACTGATGCCGGCGTGGGAGCCGGCGGCGCTGGCAGGCGGGCCGCGCTGGGTGGCGGGCTCAAGCTATTTCGATCCCGCAGCCATGGGCCAGCCGGTGATATGGAACGGCGGCCAGGTTAGCTATTTCACCGATCTGAGCGCGTTGAGCCCAGCGATGGGGAACCTGAAGGCCGTCGCCATGGTGGGCAAAGCGGCGGCGGTGTGGAACGGCGTGGGTACCGCCGCGGTTTCGATTCAGTCGGGAGGCAGTCTGGGGGAATACGTCGACGGATACTACTCGAGCCACAAGAACGCGCTGCCCGCGGACATTCTGCCGGCGGCCACGAGCAAGCCGGTGGCGGTGGTGTTCGACCAGACGGGAGCGATTATCAATGCCATGGTGGGCACGGGCGAGAGCACGCCCCTGACCTGTGCGAGCGACGGAGTGATTGCACGGGTGGATAACTTTACGACCAGCGGGAAGATGGCGCATGCGCTGATTCTGGTGAACGGGCAATGCGCGACCAACACAGCGCAGATTGCCAATGTGCAGTATCAACTGGTGCGCGCGTTTGGGCTGGTGCTGGGGTTGGGGTGGTCGCAGACCAACGAGGAGATGTTCGCCGCGAACAGCGAGATCACCAACGACGGGCTGAACGGGTGGCCGGTGATGCATCCGATGGAGCGGCTGTGCATGGGCAGCAGCGGGCAGTGCATGCTGAACGGGATGCAGTTGCGCACCGACGACCTCGCGGCGGTGAACCGGCTCTATTCGGTGACGGCGGCGAACCTGGGAAGCTGGCCGGGAAAGACGCTGACGGCCGCGGCGACGATTTCCGTGCAGGGGACGATTGCGTTTCCGGCGGGCCAGGGAATGCAGGGCGTGAACGTGGTGCTGCGGCCGCTGGTGAACGGCGTGCCGGACGTGGCGTATACGGCGACGGCGGTGAGTGGAGTTTATTTTGCGGGGAATGCGGGGAATCCGGTGACCGGGGCGGCCGATGCATCGGGGAATGCGCTGAACCAGTGGGGGAGCAGCGATGTTGCGCTGGAGGGCTATTTCGATTTGAGCGGCGTGCCGCTGCCGCCGGGGGCGACGAGCGCGGATTATCAGCTCAGTTTCGAGGCGATCAATCCGGTGTATACAGGCGGGATGTCGGTGGGGCCCTACACCACCGGGCAGGTGACGCCGTCGGGGACAATGCCGGTGATTCTGCTGCCGGGACTGAGCGCGGGGTCGGCGATTACGCAGGATGTGGTGGTCGGCGATGCGGCCGATGCGGAGCCGAGCGGAGCGGATGGGGAGGAGGCAACGCCCGCCAACGTTCCGGTGAACGGCGAATGGACGGGGCGGATTACGGGCTACGGGCACGCGGGGTGGTTCGGGTGGTGGGCGCGGGGGGCGAGGGAATTCACGATCGAAGCCCAGGCGCTGGATGAAACCGGCGCGGCGACCGAGAACAAGGCGCAGGTGGTGGTGGGCGCATGGAACGGGACGGATGTGGTGGGCGCTCTGCCGGTGACGGGGACGGTGCAGCCGTTCAATGGGGTGATGCCGGGGCTGACCGCGCTGCCGGTACTGACGGTGGCGGACAGCGAGGTGCGGATCGGGCTGGCGGACTTTCGCGGAGACGGGCGTCCGGATTATGCCTATCGCGGGCGGATTCTGTATGCGGACAGCGTGACGCCCACGCGGGTGCCGCCAAGTGGCGGGCAGATTGTGATCGCGGGGATGGGGTTTCGTCCTGATGCAGTGGTGATGGTTAACGGCGAGGCGGCAACGGTGACGAGCGTGACGCCGACAACGATTGTGGCGGTGGCTCCGGCGTCCGGCGGAGTGATGGGGACGGTGGCGATTACGATCGAGGATCCGCAGACGCAGGGGGTGGCGGCGATCCTGGGCGGATTCAGCTATGACGCGCAGGGGACGGATGTGCTGTCGCTGGTGGCGGCACCGTCGGGGAATGTGCCGCTGGGGGTGCCCGAGGCGTTTACGGTGCGGGTGATGGATCCGGCCAGCCAAATGGCGGCGGGGGGCGTGACGGTGACGTTCCAGGTGACTGCGGGGACGGCCGCGCTGGGATGCGGACAGAACGCGTGCAGCGTGGTGACTGCGGGAGACGGGACGGCGACGCTGATGGTGACGGCCAACGCGGCAACGCTGACGCAGATGAGCGCGGGCTTGACGAACGGGAACAGCGTGCTGACGCAGTTCACCGGTATCGCTCCGCCGGTGATTACGGCGATGACGCCGAATCTGTTTGTTGCGATGGGGGCGACGGTGGAGTGGCCGGTGGAGACGATGGTCCTGAGTCCTGCGGGCGCGGGGATGGCGGGACAGAAGGTGACGTGGACGGCGGCCGGAGCGGGTGTGTGCACGGCGGCGAGCCAGAGCGCCAGCGGAGCGAGCGGCATGGCGTCGAATCAGGTGACGGCGGGGCCTTTCACGGAGAGCGTGGCGTCGGCGGTGAATGCGTGCATGGCGGGGACGGCGAGTTGTGTGGCGCTCAATGTGATTCCGGTGCAGCCGATGACCGAGGCGCTGACGGGGTGGAATGGAACGCAGCAATATGTCGCCGCGAGTCAGGCGTTCGCGCCGGTGACGCTGCGTGTGGTGGATGCGTTTGGCGATCCGGTGGCAGGGGCGAGTGTGATGTTTGCCGAGGCGTTTTACGGATGGACGGAGCCGTGCCCGGTGCAGGGAAATTGTCCGCCGGCGCCGCTGCTGGGGCAGCAGTCGGTGACGGCGATCTCGGGAATCGATGGCTCGGTGACGATCACGCCGCCTGCGGCCAACGGACTTGCTGGGCGGCTGCTGGTGACGGCGATTGCGGGGACGAATGCGACGCTGAATTTCGAGCTGGATGCGCATCCCTAGGCGATGCGATCGAGGATGGCAGGTTGGCGGAGAACAACTTTACGCGGGGGCCGAGGCTCGGTAGTCTCAGGGAGAACCGTTGCGAGGTTGCGTTATTTCCAGCCGTCCTTATCACCATCCTGATGCAAAAGCGCCGCTGAATTGCGACGGCGTGAGCCTTGAGACGCTGGCGCGCCGGTACGGCACACCGCTCTATGTCTATTCGGCGAACCATATTGTGGGACGGCTGGCGATGTTTCAGAAGGCGTTCGGCGGGGTGCCGCATCTGGTTTGCTATGCGGTAAAGGCCAATTCGTCGCTGGCGATTCTGGAATTGCTGGCGCAGCGGGGAGCGGGCTTCGATATTGTCTCCGGCGGGGAACTGGAGCGGGTGCTGACGGCGGATCGCGGGGCGGCGGAGCGCGTGGTGTTCTCGGGGATCGGGAAAACGGCGCCGGAGATCGATCTGGCGCTGCGTGCGGGGATCCTGCTGTTCAACGTGGAAAGCGAAGGGGAGCTGGAGTTGCTGGCGGAGCGGGCGGCGAAGCTGCGCCGGCGTCCGCGGATCGCGCTGCGAGTGAATCCGGACGTTTTCGCGGAGACGCATCCTTACATTTCGACGGGGATGCGGGAGCACAAATTCGGCATCGACATTCGGCGGGCGCGTGCGCTCTATCGCAAGGCGAGCCAATATCTGGAGCCATGTGGAGTGAGCGTGCACATCGGCTCGCAGATTCGCGCGGCGGAGCCGTTTGGCGCAGCGGCGGCGCGGGTGGCGCGGCTGATTGCCGATCTGCGCAAGGACGGGCACGCGATCCGGTACATGGATGCGGGCGGGGGGCTGGGCATTGAGTATCACAGCGAGCGGCCGTTCGACCCCGCAGCCAAAGTGAAGGAATATGCGCAGGCGTTGATTGGGGCGACGGTGAAGGTGGGCGGGCTGACGCTGCTGCTCGAGCCAGGACGTTTTCTGGCGGCGCAGGCGGGAGTCCTGCTGGCGCGCGTGCTCTACGTGAAGAAGAACGGCAAGAAGACATTTGTGATTGTGGATGCGGCGATGAACGACCTGATCCGGCCGGCGCTGTATCAGGCGCATCACGAGATTGTGCCGGTGGCTGCGACAAACTCACGGCGGACCATGGTGGCGGATGTAGTGGGGCCGGTGTGCGAGACGGGGGATTTTCTGGCGCGCGATCGCGTGTTGCCGCGCGTGGAGCCGGGCGATCTGTTGGCGATCCTCGATGCCGGCGCGTACGGCATGGCGCTGGCGTCGAATTACAACTCGCGGCCGCGGTCGGCGGAGGTGCTGGTGGAGGGTCGGCGGGCGCGACTGATCCGGCGGCGCGAAACGAGTGCGGATCTGGTGGCGGCCGAGCGCGCGGCCCTGCGCCTCTGATATTTTGGTCTGTCTTCCGTTTCACAACCGTTCAATCGCTGGAGGCAACGGATGCGTCTTATTGCGAAGTCTGCGTTGATTGCGCTGTGCGCGAGTTGCGTCGCGATGGCTGCGCCGGCATGGGCCGGCAACAATCTCAAGGTCAAAACCGATAAAGGCAAGGTGGAGGGCAAGCTGAGCACGGACGGCCAGGTGCGCACGTTCCTGGGCGTTCCGTATGCCGCGCCGCCGGTGGGGCCGCTGCGCTGGAAGCCTCCGCAACCGGCGGCGAAGTGGCATGGGGTGCTGGAGACGACGAGCTTTGGGCACCGGTGCATGCAGCCGGATATTTATCACGACATGATCTTTCGCGACCCGGGGCCGAGCGAGGATTGCCTGACGCTGAATGTGTGGACGCCGGCCAAAAAGAAGGATGCGAAGCTGCCGGTGATGGTGTGGATTTATGGCGGCGGGTACGTGGCGGGGACGACGTCGGAGCCGCGGCAGGACGGCGAGCATCTGGCGCACAAGGGCGTGGTGGTGGTCTCGATGAATTACCGGTTGGGGCTGTTTGGCTTCTTTGTGCATGCGGGGCTGGCGGCGGAGTCGCCGCAGCATGCGTCGGGGAATTATGGGCTGCTGGATCAGACGGCAGCGCTCGAATGGGTAAAGCGCAATATCGCGAAGTTCGGCGGCGATCCGGCGAACGTGACGTTGTTTGGCGAGTCGGCGGGATCGTTCAGCGTGAGCGTGCAGATGGCGTCGCCGCTGGCGCAGGGGCTGTTTGAGCATGCGATTGGCGAGAGCGGGGGAGCATTTGCCGCGCGGGGCCTCGCGTTCAAGCCGCTGGCCGACCAGGAGAAGAGCGATGCGGAATGGGCGCAGACGGCTTTCGGCACATCGGATCTGGCGGCGCTGCGGGCGATGAGCACAGCGGACCTAATGGCGAAGATGGCGGCACTGCCGCGCGGGACGCGGTCGCCGATTGGCCCGGTGGTGGATGGATATTTTCTGCCGGAATCGCCGGCGCAGATTTTTGCGGAAGGGAAACAGGCGCACATTCCGCTGATAGCGGGATGGAACCGGGATGAGCCGAGCGGGGAGGCAGCGAAGTCGGCGACCGTGGCGCGATTCGCGGAGATGGCGCAGAAGGCCTTTCCCGATCGCACGGAGGAGTTTCTGAAGTTGTATCCGGCGAGCACGCAGGAGGAGGCGGAGCGGTCGACCGTCGACTTTGCGGGCGACTCGTTCATTGCCTACGGCACGTGGGCGTGGCTGGAGGCCGACGCGAAGACGGGCGGGCAGCCGGAGTATCGCTATCACTTCGAGCGGCCGTCGCCGGCGGATACCTATCATGCGCTGGGGTCGGGCGCGTTTCACTCCGACGAGATCGAATACGTCTTCGGCACGCTCGATTCGCGCAACGTGGCGAAGTGGCAGCCGGAGGATTACAAGCTGAGCGATCTGGTGGAGACGTACTGGACGAACTTCGCGAAGACCGGGAATCCGAATGGCGGCGACGCTCCGAACTGGCCGCAGTACAACGCGGCGGACAACTGGCAGATTATGCACCTCGATGTGGACTCGCATGCGGGGCCGGATCCGTATCGGGAGCGGTATCTGTTTCTGCAGAGTGTGTGGTCGAAGCCGCAGCCGGAGTCAGGGAGCGAGTGACTGCAGCAGGCGGTCGCGCTGGGTCGCGAGCACGGCACGCAGCGGCCCAGTGGCGGTGACGCGGCCGGCTTCGAGGACGATGACCTCGGCGGGAAGACGCCAGATTTCCGCGAGATCGTGGGAAACATAGACGACGCGGACGTCGAGGGCGAGCAGGCGGGCGAGGATGTCCTGTCCGGAAGCGTCGTCGAGGGCGGCGATCGGCTCGTCGAGCAGAAGCAATTTCGGATGGGAAGCGAGGGCGCGCGCGAGGGCGACGCGCTGGCGTTCTCCGCCAGACAGTTGCGCGGGGCGGCGAGCGGCGAGGTCTTCTGCGCCGAAGAGTTGCAGCATGGCAGCGACGCGCTGTTCGCGCTCGGGGCGGCTGAGGCCGCGGATGCCGAAGGCGACGTTGTCGCGCGCGGTGAGGTGCGGAAAGAGCGCGGCCTGCTGGGTGACGAAGCCGATGGAGCGGCGGCCGGGGGCGACCGCGACTCCTCGATCGGCATCGAGAATGGATTGGCCGGCGATGGCGATGGTGGCCCAGTCCGGTTCGATGAGGCCGGCGAGAATCCGCAGGACGGTGCTTTTGCCGGCGCCGGAGGGACCGAAGATGACGGTCCAGGGGCTGGCGAGCGAGAACTCGACGTCGAGTGTGAATGCGCCCTGACGATGGCGGATGCGGACGTCAGACATGGCGCGCTTCCTGTCCGCTGCGGCGCGCGTAGAGCAGCAGCAGCGCGATGAGGGCGATGCCCACCAGCAGCAGCGACGTGCGATTGGCCTGGGAGTAATTGAAATCCTGCACCTGATCGTAGATGGCGATGGAGAGCGTGCGGGTGGCGCCAGGAATGTCGCCGCCGATCATGAGGACCACGCCAAATTCGCCGACCGTATGGGTGAAGCAGAGCGCCGCGGCCGCGATGACCGAGCGCGTGGAGAGGGGGAGAAGGATTTCGCGCAGGATGCGGAGGCGGCCGGCGCCGAGGATGCGCGCCTGATCGAGGAGCGCGGGGTCGACGGCGTGGAAGCCGGCGCTGAGTGGCTGCACGGCGAAGGGAAGGCTGTAGAGGACGGAGCCGACGACGAGCCCTGAGAAGGAAAAGGCGAGGGGATGGCCGAGCAGATGCGCGATGAGGCGGCCGAAGCCGGTGCGCGGGCCGAGCAGGACCAGCAGATAGAAGCCGAGCACGGTGGGCGGCAACAGGATGGGCAGCGTGGTGATGGCTTCGACGAGCGGGCGGAGGCGGGAGCGCGTGGAGGCGATCCAGTGCGCGAGCGGGATGCCGAGCGCGAGCAGCACGAGCGTGGTGGTGGCGGCCAGACGGAGGGTGAGGCCGAGCGCCTGGAGATCCATCAGGGGTGAGCGTTGCCGATGGGCTCGAGTCCGCTGGCGGCAAGACGCTGGGCGATGGCGGGCGTGCGGAGGAAGTCGAGGAACCGATGAGCAGCGGCGGCGTTGGCGCTGCCGCGGATGACGATGGCTCCCTGCTGGATGGGCGGATAGTCTTCCGCGGGCACGCGGATGAAATGGCCGTCGGCGGAGAGGCGCGGGGTGAGCGCCGAAGTCAGAGAGATGAAGCCCGCCTGAGCGTTGCCGGAGTCGACGAATTGCGCGGTCTGCGCGATGTTCTCGGCGGTGCGGAGGCGTGCCTGGACAACGGCGGTGAGGCCGGCGTGATCGAGTGTGGCTTGCGCGGCGCGGCCGTAGGGCGCGTGTTCAGGATTGGCGATGGCGATGGATTTCACGGCGGGATCGCGGAGTGCCTCGAGGGAGAGAGTGGCGAGGCCGGAGTCGTTGCGCGTCCAGAGGACGAGCGTGCCGCGGGCATACGGTGTGGGTTGCGGCTGCTCGGATTTGCCGGCGTCGATGACGCGCTGCGGGAAGGAGAGGTCGGCGGCCATGAAGAGGTCGAAGGGCGCGCCCTGGATGATTTGCGTGGCGAGGGTCGCCGAGGATTGATAAGAGGCGAGGACCTGGATGCCGGTCTGGTGCTGGAAGTCTTCGAGGATGGGCGGGAGGACGGGTTGCAGATCGGCAGCGGCGGCGAGGCGCATGGTTTGCTGCGCGTGCGCGGAGAACATTCCGGAGAGGAGGAGAAGAGCCAGGACAAAAAATCTGCGATCAAACACGGAGCACCATGACCTCAGTGGATTTGATGAGAGCGGCGACGGTTTCGCCTTTCTTGAGGCGCAGCTCGCGAGCGGCGTCGGCGGTGATGATGGAGGTGATGATCTGGCCGCCGATGGAGAGACGAATCTGGGCCATGAGGCCTTCGATTTTGAGATCGACGATGCGGCCGACGAGCTGGTTGCGTCCGCTGACGGTGCGCATGCCCTGGCGGCGCGGGGTTTCGGGGCGCTTCGCTTTGTAGAGCAGCGCGTCGAGCTCGGATTCCGGAATGCGGTAGTGGCCACCGGGGGTTTTGATGGCCTTGAGCTTGCCGCGATAGATCCACTGCTTGATGGCCGCGTAGGAGATGCCGAGGCGCAGCGCGGCTTCGCGCGGAGTGAGGAGCGGGGCCATGCGACGATTTTAGACGAAAAACTCGTCGATTCTATACGGAAACAGACGATGCGGAAGGCGCTGAGGCGAGTGTTAGGCTGAAGTCATCCGCTTGCCAATGAACGAAAATCACCAACTGCGGTGCACCGGGTGCCTGCGCACGATTGCGCAGAGCGAACTCGTGGGGAATTTTCGCTGCGCGGATTGCGGGGAGTTGTTCGAGGTGGTGTATCCGGGATGGAATGGGCCGAAGCAGACGCGGCCGAATCCAAGCGCGCTGCGCTGGCTGTGGCGGGAGCGGCGGTCGTCGCTCGAGGCCGCGGATCGCAGCGGCGTGTGGCGATTCCGCGAGATGCTGCCAATACTGAAGTCGGCAGAAAGTCCGGTGACGCTGGGCGAGGGCAACACGCCGCTCTACGATTTGCCGCAGGCGGCGGGGCGGCTGGGATTGACGCGGCTGCGGGCGAAGCACCAGGGGATGAATCCCACGGGATCGTTCAAAGACACGGGGATGACGGCGGCGCTGTCGGTGGCGCGGGAGCAGGGGTTCCGTTGGGTGGCGTGCGCATCGACGGGGAATACTTCGGCGGCGATGGCGGCGTACGCAGCGCGCGCGGGGATGCGCGGTCTGGTGCTGCTGCCGGACGGCAAGATTGCGTGGGGCAAGCTGGCGCAGGCGATGGATTACGGCGCGCTGACGCTGCAACTGCGGACGGACTTCGACGGCTGCGTGCGGGTGCTGACTGAGGTGGTGCAGCGCGCTCCGGTATACCTGCTGAATTCCGTGAATCCGTATCGCATTGAAGGGCAGAAAACGCCGGCGCTGGAGATTGCGGAGCAGATGGAGTGGGAAGTTCCGGAGCACGTGATTGTGCCGGGCGGGAACCTCGCCAACAGTTCGGCGCTGGGCAAGGGATTCCAGGAGATGCAGCACCTGGGGCTGACGAGCCGCGTGCCGCGCATCTCGGTGGTGCAGGCCGAGGGCGCGAATCCGCTGGTGCGCGCGATGCGGGAATTTGGCGGGGAGCGGCTGGAGCCGGTGAAGGCGCATACGCGGGCGAGCGCCATTCGCATTGGCAATCCGGCGTCGTGGCGCAAGGCAGTGCGGGTGATCCAGGAGACGGGCGGATGGGTCGAGCAGGTTTCGGAGGCTGAGATTGCGCTGGCGAAAGCGGAGATTGGCGCGGAGGGCATCGGGTGCGAGCCGGCGTCGGCGGTAACGCTGGCGGGGCTGAAGAAGCTGGTGGCGCAGGGCAAGCTTGCGGCGGACGCCTCGGTGGTGCTGCTGCTGACCGGGCACACGCTGAAGGATCCGGACTACACCATCCGCTATCACCGGGGCGAGTTGCTGAATGACGATGAGAAGGCGGCGCTGGCGCCGGAGCTGACAGCGACGCAGCGCAACACGGTGGAACTGGATGCCTCAGTGGATGAGGTGCTGCGCGAGTTGGAGCGCGCGGGGGAATGACCGGCGTGCGGCTGCGGCTGCCGGCGACATCCGCAAATCTGGGTCCCGGTTTTGACACGCTGGCGTTGGCGCTGCAGCTTTACCTGGAGATTGAGGCCGAGGCGGCGACGGCCTTCAGCATCGAGGCTGTGGGGCGGAACGCAGACCTTTGCGGCGCGCTCGAGGACAATCTGCTGCTGACGACCTACGAGGCGTTGCTGCGCGCGCAGGGGCGGACGACGGTTCCGCTGCGGATTCGGATGCGGAACGAGATTCCGCTGGGGATGGGGTGCGGCTCGTCGGCTGCGGTGCGGTTGGCGGCTGTGGCGCTGGCGTCCCATTTTGGCGAGCTGGGCTGGTCACGCGAGCGGATTCTGGCGGAGGCTTGCCGGCTGGAAGGGCATCCGGACAATGCGGCCGCTTGCTGGCTGGGGGGATTTGTTGCCAGCGCGCAGGATGGCGACGGGGTGCAGGCGGTTTCGCTGCGGCTTCCGGCCGAATGGCGGGCGGTGATCGTGATGCCGGATCGGCCGCTGGCGACGACGGCGTCGCGGGCAGTTTTGCCGGAGAGCTATGCGCGAAAGGATGTGGTCGCGAATTTGCAGCGGGTGGCGTTGCTGGCGGTGGCGTTTGCGACGGGGCGGGCGGAGTTGGTGGCGAACGCCATGCGGGACCGGCTGCATCAGCCGTACCGGGCGGAGGTTTGTCCGCTGCTGCCGAAATTGCTGCCGCTGGCTGGACAGGACGGGATTCTGGGTGTGGCGCTGAGCGGGGCTGGACCGGCCGTGCTGTTGCTGACGGAATCCGAGGCGGCGGCGCGGGCGGCTGGTGAACGGGCGGAAGAGGCGGTGCGGGGGCTGGGCGCGGTCGAGATTCTGGTCTGCGCGACGGAAGGTGGGGCAGCGGCCTGCGAGCCGGGGATGGGATGACGCTGAGGGGCTAATCCGGCCTGAAGCGCCTGGCGAGGTAGTAACCGGTGCTATGGCAAGGGGGCGGTTGTACTACCTTGGTAACCATGATTTCGCCATCGCCCGTAACTCATTCATGGCATTACTAAAAGTGACTGAAGATTGCTTGCCTGCCGGCAGGTAATCGTCCTATGTTCGCATCCGTGGGCAGTTCTGGGGGAGGGCTGCTCCGGCGTCCGTGATTCTGGATAAGAATCCGGGCGCCTTAATTTTTGTGCCGGATTTCCGGCCCGGCGGCCTGCGTTTCCGGCTGCGACTTTCCCGCCATCCATGCATCTATTTAGACCGGGCACTCGGGTACACTGGGACCAGGGGGACGAGGGAATCATGGCGGGAACAGGGATTATCGAGGTAACCGACGCAACGTTCGAACAGGAAGTGCTGCAGTCGGAGCAGCCGGTTTTGGTGGATTTTTGGGCAACATGGTGCGGACCATGCCGGGCGCTGGCGCCGACGGTGGCCGAGGTCGCGGCGGAATACGACGGCCGCGTGAAAGTGGCGAAGATGGACGTGGATCACAACCAGGCGACGCCGATGCGTTTCGGCATCCGCGGGATCCCGGCGCTGCTGCTTTTCAAGGGCGGCAAAGTGGTGGATCAGATCGTCGGCTACGTGCCGAAGGAAACGATCGCGAAGAGCCTGACGAAGGTGGTTCCGGCGACGGCACCGGCGAGCGCGTAAAGCGCGAACGATTTCGAGGAAATGGCCCGGAGCGATCCGGGCCATTTCTTTTGCGCGGAGAGAGGTGGCGGGAATGATGCGGCGCGGACGAAACTCGTACCATGGCATGTGCGGACGATGACCCATCCCGCGGAGATGGCCGGCTCTCCGGGTGAAGTGTATCGGCGGGAACTCGCGCATAACCAGGCGCTTCTCGCAGAGGAGAAGAAGCGCGACCGGTTGCTGGGCTATATCAAGCTGGGGCTGCTGCTGGTGGTCTTCCTTGGCGCGATTGCGCTGTTTCGTTCGCTCCCGCGCCTGCCGTGGCTGCTGATTCCGGTCGGCGGGCTGGTGGTCTTCGCGGTGTGGCACGAGCGGGTGCTGGAGTCGGTCGAGCGGCACAGTCGCATCATGAGCTTTTATGAGCGCGGACTGCAGCGGCTGAACGATGCGTGGGCGGGGACGGGCGAGAGCGGCGAGCGTTTTCTGCACGCGGAGCATCCCTATGCACGCGATCTGGACATCTTTGGCGCGGGCTCGCTCTTCGAGTTGCTCTGCACGACGCGGACGCGCGCGGGCGAGGAGACGCTGGCGCGTTGGCTGCTGGAGCCAGCGCGGGTGGCGGAGATTCTGGCGCGTCAGGCGGCGGTGGCCGACCTGAAGGGGTGGGTGTGGTTGCGGGAGCAGCTTTTTGCCACCGGCGCCAGCGTGCGCACGGGCGTGCATCCGGCATCGCTGGCCGCATGGGGCGAGGCAAAGCCGGAGCTGGGGTCGCAGTGGCTGAGGCCGGTGATGGGTGTTTTGGCGGCTGTCTGGCTGGGCAGCTTGCTGTATTGGCTGGGGTCCAGCCATTGGTTGCCGTTGGCGGCGCTGACGGTCGTCAACCTGGCGGTGGAGCGATTTCTCGGCAACGGCGTTCTGGAATTCGTGCGCTCCACCGAGCGGGCTGCCGTCGATCTGAAGGTGCTGGCGGCGGTTCTGGGGGTGCTGGAGCGGGAGACGTTCGAAGCGCCGCTGTTGCGGGAATTGCAGGCGGGATTGCGGACGGGGGATGTTGCTCCGTCGGCTGCGATTCGCCGGCTGAATCGCATCACGCAGTACATGGAATCGCGGCGCAACTTCCTCGTGCGCATCGTCAAGCGGCCCACGTTCTTCGTGGCGCAGGTGGCGTTTGCGGCCGAAAGCTGGCGGCGGAAGTTTGGCCCTTCCATTCGCGGATGGCTCGCGGTGGTGGGGGAAATGGAGGCGCTGGCCGCGCTGTCGGCGTATGCGTACGAGCATCCGGCGGCGGCGTTTCCGGAGTTTGTGGAGGCGGCGCCGTGCTTCGACGCGGAAGGGTTTGCGCACCCGCTGCTGCCGGAGAGCCGCGTGGTGCGGAACGATCTGCGGCTGGATGGGTCGCTGCGGCTGATGATCGTGAGCGGTCCGAACATGGCGGGGAAAAGCACGTTCGTGCGCGCGGTGGGCATCAACGCGGTGCTGGCGCAATGCGGCGGCGTGGTGCAGGCGCAACGGCTGCGGCTGTCGCCGCTGGCGGTAGGGGCGTCGATCTGCGTGCTCGATTCATTGCAGGGCGGGGTGTCGCGGTTTTATGCGGAGATTCAGCGGCTGAAGCTGATCTCCGATCTGACGCGGGGGCCGGTGCCGGTGATGTTTCTGCTGGACGAATTGTTGTCCGGGACGAACTCGCACGATCGGCTGGTGGGAACCGAGCATCTGGTGCGGGCGCTGGTGGCGCAGGGCGCGGTGGGGCTGATCACGACGCACGATCTGGCGCTGACGCAGATTCCGGAGGCGGCGAGCGGGACGGCGGCGAATTTTCACTTCGAGGATCATTTGGAGGAGGGGCGGCTGGCGTTCGACTACCGGCTGAAGCCGGGGGTGGTGCGGACGAGCAATGCGCTGAAGCTGATGCGGGCGGTGGGGCTGGCGGTGGAGGAGTGAGGGTGAGCGGAGCTTTGAATTGCCGGAAAGCCCATCCCAAATCTGCCAAAACCTGGCAGATATGGGGCATTTGGCGAAGGTGAAGCAGGCGCGAGGGTGAGTGGACCCAAGGCAGTGTCCTAATTTGGACTTGTCGGAACCTTGAAACCCCTTCTTACCCAGCGCACGAGAACGATGATGCCGTATGCCATTGGCCAGCCCAAAACAATCGGCAGCAGCGCGTAGAGCGCATACGGCCAGTGATAACGAATGGCCCAAAGCGCAAGCCTGTCGCCCTCCACAGTACAGAAGTCGTCTCTGTCCAACTCTTTTTTCGGGCTGAGGGAGGGTGCAGGGGCGTCGTCCTTAATCGGATCATGTAAATCGCTCTGCGGCTGAGTGACGGCAGGCGGCGTTGGTTTCTCAACAATGCCCTCATCAAGCATCCCATCAGGCGGCTTTTGCCCAAAGGGATCTTCATAGTCCGAGCGGGGGTCGTCTCCTACAAGGCAGTCCAGGTGCCCCCGTATGTCAGCTCTGGCGAGGAGGCGCGATTCCACCCTGCTGGCCCAAAATGCGCCGATGGGGAGCCAAAGGATCGATGCTGCGGTTCCGATGCGGCACCATCCGTTCAGGCGTCTCAGTCGCTTCCCGCTGTTCGACTGCGGTACCGTCGTGTCGTCGTGTTCCTCGCAGTACGCACCGGCGCGGGTGTGGATAGCCCCGCAAGTAGGACAGATTCTAATATTCCCTCCAATCTGCCCCAAAGCCAGATTTGGACACCACCCGGAACCGATTCAGTACTTGCGCAGCATGCCGAGGACGCGGCCCTGGATGGCGACCTGGGCGGCGGGAACGAAGATCGGCTCCATCTCTGTGTTGGCGGGTTGCAGGCGGATGAGCGAGCCTTCGGGATAGTAGCGCTTGAGGGTGGTCTCCGAGCCGCGCACCAGGGCGACGACAATTTCGCCGGAGCGGGCGGTGCTGGTCTTCTCCACGAGGACGTAGTCGCCGTCGACGATGTGCTCGTCGCGCATGGACTCGCCGCGGACCTGGAGCGCGAAGACCTCGCGATTGCCGACGATGTCGCCGAGGGAGATGCTTTCGGGGATTTCAGCGGCCTCGACGGGATAGCCGGCGGCGATGCGGCCCATGAGGGCGAGGCGCTCGACGGGGCGGCCTTTACTGCGCGGCGGCAGCACATCGATGGAGCGGCTGCGGTTGTGCGCGCGCGCCAGCAGGCCCTTGTTCTGCAGATTGGTGATGTGCTTGTGCACGGTGGCGAGCGAGCGCAGATCGAGGCCGCGGGCAATCTCCTCGAAGGACGGGGAGTAGCCGTTGCGCTGCACGAAGCCGGAGATGAAATCGAGGACTTCCTTCTGCCGCCGGGTGATGGCCATGGGCGCATTATAGCGAATAAAAGGCGAACCGGGGGAAATTGTGTGGCGGGGGGTATTTCCCGTTTCGACACCTCCTCATCGCCCCTCCCGTTCTGAAACCGCTTCCTGGATTTTTCTCATCCGGAGACTGGTCTTCGCTCGCGCACGGCGAGAAGGTGGTGGAGGGGATCAACAGCCATGCGCATGCTGATTGCGGAGGACGACCGGGCGCTGGGAGGGTTTCTGGCGCGGGGTCTGGAGCAGGACGGGCATGAAGTGACGGTCGCCACGGACGGAGAGATGGCGATGGAGTCGGCGCGCAACGATCTTCCCGAGATGGCGGTGCTGGATTTGAATTTGCCGCGGAAGGACGGGACGGAAGTGCTCGAGTTTCTGCGCTCGCTGACCGAAGATGTGCCGATTCTCATCCTGTCGGCGCGGCAGGAACCGGAAACGCGGCTGCGCTGCCTCGAAATGGGCGCGGATGACTTTATGCAGAAGCCGTTCTCATTTGCGGAACTGCGGGCGCGCTGCCGGGCGCTGGGGCGGAGGCGGGCGCCGGGGCTGGTGCTGCGCCATGGCGATCTGGAACTGAATCGCGTGGAGCGGACGGCGACGCGAGCGGGCGAGCCGATCACGCTGACCAACAAAGAATATGCGCTGCTTGAATACCTGCTGCTGCACCGGGGACGGGCGGTCTCGCGGGCGACGCTGCTCGAGAGCGTCTGGAACATGAGTCCGGACGCGGGGACGAACGTGGTGGATGTCTACATCAACTACCTGCGCCGCAAGCTGCACGACGTGACGCCGCAGCAGGAAGAAGGCGTGGAGCACGGGGCGGCGATTATTCGAACGGTGCGGGGCACCGGCTACAGCATCGGGCTGCGCGCCTGACCGGGGATTGGGCCGGAAGCGGTTGGCCGGAGAAGAGGGGCAGAGGATGGCAGCAGCAGCACAGACAAGGCCGGGAACGGGAGCGGGAACCGTGGCGCGCACGGCGGTTTTAGTGAGCGCGGATGTGTCGTTTCGCAGGCGGATTCGCGAGGCGCTGACCGATCTGCGCTGGCAGGTGCGGGAAGCGGGGGGAGGCGCGGAGACGCTGGCCTGCCTGGACTCGGCGCCGGCGGAAGCGGTGGTGCTGGATTCGTGGCTGCCGGACTTGGAGATTCGGGAATTTGTGGCGGAGTTCGAGCGGCTGCATCCGGGTGTGGACCTGGTGATGGCGGATGCTTCGGTGGTGGAGGGAGCCGGGGCGCGCAGTCCGCGGCGCAACGAGATATTGCATGCGCTGCGGCGGGCCCAGGATGGACAGGCGAGCCAGGCGGGGGACGGGGCGATCTGGAACTCGGCGCGGCCGGAGGCGGAGATTGCTGCGCCGTTGGTGCGGGAGAATGCCGGGGAGTTGGGCGCGCATGAGGCAGGCGAGGCTGCTCGCCGCGAAGCTACTCGCCACGAGGCCGCTCGCCACGAGGCTGCTCGCCGCGAGGCTGCTCGCCGCGAGGCGCGGCCGATGGCCGGGGTGCCGGGTGGGACAGGCGCGCATGTCGTGCGGCTGCCGGAATTTGTGGGATCCGATCCGGCGATGCTCGAAGTGAGCCGGAGAATTCGCCTGGTGGCGCCGCGGTCCACATCCGTGCTGATTGCGGGGCCGACGGGCAGCGGCAAGGAACTGGTGGCGCGGGCTCTGCACCGGCTGAGCCCGCGATCGGCGCGGAGGATGGTGGCGCTGAACTGCGCGGCGATTCCGGAAGCGCTGCTGGAAGCGGAGCTGTTCGGCCACACGCGGGGCGCGTTTACCGGAGCGGTGCAGGGCCGGACGGGACGGATTGAAGCGGCGCACGGAGGCACGCTCTTTCTGGATGAGATTGGGGAGATGCCGCTGACGCTGCAGGCCAAGCTGTTGCGCTTTCTCGAAACCGGAGAATTGCAGCGCGTGGGCGAAAACGAGCCGGTGCAGGTGGACGTGCGCGTGGTGGCCGCCACCCATCAACCGCTGGCGCGGCTGGCCGCAGAGGGCGGGTTCCGGATGGACTTGTACTACAGGCTGGCAGTGTTTTTTATTCGCATGCCGGCGCTGGCGGGACGCCGGGACGATATTGAGGCGCTGATTGCGCACTGCATGGAAAGGATGGCGCGCGAGGCTCCGGCGAAGAGTATGACGGAGGCGGCGCGGGAGCGGCTGCTGGAGCATGGGTGGCCGGGCAACGTGCGCGAGCTGGAGCATGTGCTGGAGCGGGCGTGGATATTGGCCGAAGATCGGCCGCGCATCGACGAGGAAGAGATCGAATTTGACGAACCGGCATAAGGATTTTCTAACCTTCCTGGACCGCGCTGGGAGCTTCTCCTGCAGAGAACGGCTGGGGCGCATGCTCCTGAGGCAGAGGCGATGCAGATAGCGACACCGATGGCCGACGCGCTGGGCAGGTATCTGGACCTGTCGTCGCTGGAACTGAAGCTGACGGCCCAGAACATGGCGAATGTCGACACGCCAGGATACCGGACGGAGGGCTTCGATTTTGCGGCGGAGATGCAGCGGTCGCTCAACGCGCAGGATCCGGCCGGCGGCGGGGCCGCGGTGACGGTGGGGCCGGTGGGCGGGTTGCTCGAGCGTCCTGACGGCAACGACGTCTCGATGGACCGCGAGGGGATGAAGATGGCCGAGGCGCAGTTGCAGTTCCGCACCGGCGTGGAGTTGCTGAAGAACGAGTTTTCGCAGGTGCTGGACGCGATTCATGAGGATACGAAGTAAGCCAGGTACGGCAAGACGAGGCAGGGCGCGATGAATCTGTTTGGGGTGATGGAGGTCAGCGGATCGGCGTTGCAGGCCGAGCGCATTCGGGCCGAGGTCGTGGCGGCGAATATGGCCAACGCAGAGACCACGCGCACCGCGGACGGCGGCCCTTACCGGCGCCAGCATGTGGTGTTCACGTCAGAAGCGCAGGAGCCGGGTTTTGCCAGCCAGATGATGGCGCAATCGGGCAGCGGCGGCGCGGGCCAAATGGGCGGCGCGGGTCCGATGGGCGCGGCGATTGGCGGCGTGCAGGTGTCGGCGGTGGTGGCCGATCAGGGCGAGCCGCTGAAGCGCTTCGATCCGGGGCATCCCGATGCGGATAAGGACGGTTATGTGGCGTATCCCGACATCAATCCGCTGACCGAGATGGTGGATTTGATGGGAGCGACGCGGGCGTACGGACTGAACAGCTCGGCGGTGCAGGCGGAGAAGGGCATGGTCGCCGCTTCGCTGGACATCATGAAATAGGAGGTGGCGCGATGCAGGCAGCAGCGATTGCTTCGTTGGTTTCGGCGGGAGGCGTGGCGGGGCTGGGCCCGGCAGGATTGGGCCCGGCGGCAGCGGCGGCGGCTCCGCCGGCATCCTCCGGCACGCCGTTTGGGGATTTGCTGAAGGACACGGTAACCGGCATTGACAGCCTGAAGCAGCAGGCGGCGTCGGCGGTGACCGGGGTGCTGGACGGGAGCGGCGTGGATATTCACGACGCGATGATTGCCACGCAGAAGGCGGACATGTCTTTCGAGCTGGCGCTGGCGGTGCGCAACAAGGCAGTGGCCGCTTATCAGCAGGTGATGGGGATGCAGTTCTGACGAGCGCGAGCTGTAGATGAGCAGGCATGGCCGATAAAGACAAATCGCAAACCGCATTGACGGTGCAGCAGCGCGCGGGCGCTCTGGCGACCCAGGCGGTCACGCGCTATCACAAGCTGGATGGCGCGGGCCGGAGACGGTTCCTGGCGACGGTGGCGCTGCTGGCGGCCTGCGTGGCAGGGCTGGTGTGGTATGCGACGCGAACGGACTGGCGGACGCTCTATGCGGGGCTCGATCCGGACGACGCGCGGGAGATGGCGCAGGAACTGACCACGGCGGGGATTCCCTACGATGTGTCGCCGGAGGGCTCGGCGCTGCGCGTGCCCGGGGAGAGTCTCGACAAGGCGCGGCTGGCGACGACGGCGAAGGGCGGTCCCCGGAGCGGACGGATGGGCTTTGAGCTGTTCGACAAGCCCAACTGGATGGGATCGGAGTTTGACGAGAAGGTGAATTACCAGCGCGCCCTCGAAGGGGAGCTGGAACACACCATCGGCACGCTGGCGTCGGTGCAGTCGGCGCGCGTGCATCTGGTGCTGCCGCACGATCCGCTGTTCACGACGGAAGAACGCGACGCCAAGGCGTCGGTGGTGCTGCATCTGCGGCAGAGAACGATTTCCGCAGACGAGGCCGAGGGGATCACGAACCTGGTGGCGAGCGCGGTCGACGGGCTCGACCCGGCTCGCGTGGTGCTGGTGGATGCGGCAGGCGGCGCGTTGCTGGGGAAGAGGACGGGGGATGCGGCGCTGGCCGAGCATGAGCAGGAGCTGGCGGCGAAGCTGGTGGAGACGCTGGAGCCGGTGGCGGGGGTGGGCAATGTCCGGGCATCGGTCAACGTGGATTACGATCCGGTGGCCGCCGATGAAGTGGACGAGACCTACGATCCGGCCCAGGCGGTGACGCTCTCCATGCAGCGCACCGACCAGAGTTCGGGGCAGCCGGTGGCCTCGGGCATTCCGGGAACGGCCAGCAATGCGCCGAATGCGAAGCCGCCGCTCTATCCGGCGCAGAATCCGAACGAGCAGAACATGAAGCAGGAGAGCGATACCTACGGCGTTTCAAAGAAGGTTCGGCACACGGTGGAAGCAGCTGGGAAGGTGCGAAGGCTGACGGCGGCGGTGCTGATCAACGACCGGCGGGTCGTGGAAGGCAAGCAGGTGAAATGGGAGCCGCGGCCGGCCGATGAGCTGAAGCGGCTGAGCGATCTGGCGGCCACAGCGATCGGCTTTGACGCGACGCGCGGCGATCAGGTGAGCGTCGAGGAGATGGCGTTTGACGAGGACGCGCCCGGTCCGCCCCAGCCGCTGGGAGAGCGGCTGCTGGGAATGGCAGATCAGTCCGAGACGCTGATCCGTTACGGCGCGATGCTGGCGGCGATGCTGGCATTCTTTTTCGTGGTGGCGCGTCCGGCGCTGCGCTCGCTGACTTCGACTTCCGTAGCGCGGCCCGCGGCGCAAACGGCGGCCGCGCAGGCGCATCTGGCCGCGGAGCCGCCGGCGCGCGAGCTGACGCCGGAGCACGTGGCGGCCGAAAGCCGCAAGCTGCATGCGCAGACGGTGTTCGAACAGGTTTCAGAACACGTGAAGCGGGAGCCGGCGCAGAGCACGCGTCTGCTCGAAAGCTGGATTCGCTCGGAATAAGACCATGGCCACTCCCTCATTTCGCCTGCCCGCCGAAGGAAATCAGCAGCCGATGACCGGCGTGCGCAAGGCGGCGGTGTTTCTGGTGGCGGTGGGCGACGAGCTGGGCAAGAAAATTCTGCAGAATCTGGCAGAGGCGGATGTGCAGCGGCTGACTGAGGAGATTGCCGATCTGCGAAATATTCCGCCCGACCTGTCGCTGGAGGTGGTCGAGGAATTTCGCGAGATGGTGGAGACCCAGCAGTACATGGTGCATGGGGGTCTCGACTACGCGACCAAGCTGCTGGTGGATACCTTTGGCAAGCAGCGCGCCGAGGATTTGTTGGCCCTGGTGCGGCGGGCGCAGGAAGCCAGCCAGAGCGACCTTTCGATGCTGCAGCGGGTCGATCCGCAGCAACTGGGGAAGTTTCTGGAAAGCGAGCATCCGCAGACGGTGGCGATTGTGCTGGCGCACCTCGATCCGAGGAAAGGGTCGATCGTGATCGACAGCCTGAGCGAGGAGCGGCGGGTGGACTCGATACGGCGGCTGGCGGCGATGCGGCAGTTCTCGCCGGAGATGGCGCAGCGGGTGGCGATGATCCTGCACCGGCGTCTCGAAAACATGGGCGACACGGGGCGCAGATCGTATGCGGGCTTCAAGGCGGTGGCGGACTTGCTGAATCGCATGGAGTCGGAGCAGACGAAAAAAATTCTGGACGAGATTGAGGCCGCCGATGTGGCGACAGCGCTGAGCATTCGCAACCTGATGTTCACGTTTGAGGATCTGGTGACGATTCCGCCGGCCAGCATGCGGGAAATCGTCTCCACGGCGGACAAGCGGCAGCTGGCGCTGGCGCTGCGCGGGGCGCATGAGGATTTGCGGGCGCATGTGTATTCCGCGATGTCGACGCGCGCGGCGGAGATGCTGAAAGAAGACATGGAAGTGATGGGGCCGGTGCGCGGGCGCGAGGTGGCAGGAGCGCAGCACGAGATTCTGGCGCTGGCGCGCAATCTGGAAGCCGAGGGCAAGGTAATTCTGAAACTCGAACAGGGCGACGATTTCGTCGTCTGACAGGACGCCAAGGAGAGCCATGCTGGGAAATACGGAAGCGCAGGTCCGCGCGATGCAGTATCCGGTGCTGGCCGGAGGAACGCTGACAGGGTCGGATTGCGCGACCCAGGCCGATCTGGCGGCACGGGTATGCGAGCTGGAAGCGGCGATGGCGCAGCGGGAGAAGCAATACGCGCTGCAACTGGAGGCGATGCGGCGCGAAGGGCAGGAAAAAGGCCGCGCCGCGGCGCTGGGCGAACAGGCCGCTTGGCGCCGGCAGATGGAGGGCGCGCTGGCGGGGGGGCTGGAAGAGCTGTGCGCGCGGCGGGAGGAGTATCTGGCGCGCGTCGAGCAGGAAGTGGTGCGGCTGGCGCTGGCCATTGCGGAGCGCATTCTGCATCGCGAGGCGCAGATGGATCCGCTGCTGCTGGCGGGCGCGGTGCGGGTGGCGCTGGGGCAACTGGCGGAATCGACGGAGGTGCGGCTGAGGGTGCCGCCGGAGCAGCTGGAGATGTGGGTGGAAATGCTGCGGCTGATGCCGGGATTGCCGCTGCGTCCGGAGGTGGTGGGGGATGCGGGGCTGGGGGCGGCGGAGGCGGTGCTGGAAGCCGGATTGGGGACGGTCGACCTTGGGGTGCGCGGGCAGATTGCGGAGATCGAGCGCGGCTTCTTCGATCTGCTGGAGGCGCGGCGGGAACCGGGGCGGAGCAGCGGTTCGGGAAAGAAGGATTGAGTGGAACTGCTGGAGACGTACTTCTCGCGGCTGCGCCAACGCTCGGCGCTGCGCTGGCGGGGCCGCGTGGTGGAGGCGACCGGGCAGACGATTGAGTCGGAGGGGCCTCCCTGCTCGGTGGGGGAGTGCTGCGAGATCCGCGATGCCGCAGGCGGAGCGCATCCCGCCGAGGTAATTGGGTTTCGCGGGACGGGCGTGCTCTCGATGACGCTCGATGCCGCCGATGGCATCCGCTACGGCGACCCGGTGGCGGCGCTGGGAATGACGCCGCGCATCGAGGTGGGCGAGGGGTTGATCGGCCGGGTGCTGAATGCCATGGGGCAGGCGCTCGATGGAGGCAGGCCGCCGGTGCTGCACACCACAGTTCCGCTGGACCGGCCGGCGCCGGCTCCGCTCGACCGGGAGCCGATTCGCGAGGCGCTGGGGACCGGGATTCGCGCGATTGACGGCGTGCTGAGCGTGGGGCGTGGCCAGCGGGTGGGCATTTTTGGGGGATCGGGCGTAGGCAAAAGCACGCTGATCGGCATGATGACGCGCAACAGCGCCGCCGAGGTGATTGTGGTGGGGCTGGTGGGCGAGCGCGGCCGGGAGGTGGGCGAGTTTCTGGACGAGAGCCTGGGGCCGGAGGGGAGAAAGCGCGCGGTGGTGCTGGTGTCGACGTCGGATCAGTCGCCGCTGCTGCGCATGCGGGCGGCGCTGGCGGCGACCAGCGTGGCCGAGTATTTCGCGGCCACGGGAAAACATGTGCTGCTGGTGCTCGACTCGCTGACGCGTTACGCCATGGCGGCGCGGGAGGTGGGACTGGCGGCGGGCGAGCCGCCGACCACGCGCGGCTATACGCCTTCGGTGTTCAGCCGGCTGGCGCGGCTGGCGGAGCGGGCGGGGAACTTTCGCACGGGAAGCATTACCGCGTTCTACACGGTGCTGATGGAAGGCGATGACCTGCAGGATCCGCTGGTGGACGCGGTGCGCTCGTTTCTGGACGGCCACATCGTGCTGTCGCGGGCGCTGGCCGCCGACGGGTGGTATCCGCCGATTGACGTGATGGAGTCGATCAGCCGGCTGATGCCGGCGATTGTGAGCGAGGAGCATGCCCAGGCGGCGGCGACGGTGCGGCGCATGCTGGCGGCATGGGCGCGCGGCGAAGATCTGGTGCGGATCGGAGCGTATAAGCCGGGGACCGACGCGGTCCTCGACCGCGCGCTCGAGTTCCGGCCGGCGATTCGGCAGTATCTGGCGCAGGGAGCGCGGGAGCGGGAGACGTTTGCCGAAGCGCGTGCGCAGCTGGTTCGGCTGGGGACGTCGATCGAGGCCGGAGGACGGCCATGAAGCGCAAATTTGCGCGCGTGCTGAGCGTGCGACGGCTGCTTGAGGACCTGGCGCAGCTTGAGTTTGAAAAGAAGACGGCAGAGTTGCGAAGGCTCGAAGAAGCTGCGCTCGCGGTGCGGCGGCTGGGCCAGGGCGCGCGCGCCGAGGTGTTGCGCGTCCTCGGGGAAGGCGACGAGCCGGTTCCGTGGCAACTGGGGATGGCGGACGCCGAGATTCTGGCGTGGAAGGTCGAGAAAATCGCGGCCATGGCAACGGAGTGCAGGCCGGGGGTGGAAAGGGCGCGCGCGGAACTGCTGGCGCGCCGCCTCGAGCGGCGGCAGGTGGAGACGCTGATGTCCGGGGTGGCCCGCGCTGAGGAAACCGTCGACGCACGGCGTGCGCAAAAGCAGGTGGACGACTGGTTCCAGAGCCGCGCGGCGCGCGAGAAGCAGAAAGCGCGCCGGGAAAAAGAAAAATAAGAGCGTTCTCAGATTTTCCGGAGCGTGGGGGACCGCGAACTGCTGCAGTTCCGGACAGAGGCGCTTTTCCTTGAATCCTGTTGCGGCGCAATCCGGTGAACCCTCCGTAGCTGTGCAGGCGGGGATGCTGTCTGGCGCGGTGCGTGCGAACGGATCCGGCAGCGGGAGCACGGCGTTCGGCAGGATGATCCTGCAGCACGCAGCGGCGCAGGCCCAGTTCCGCGCGATGGCGGCGCCGGGGCCGGCCGCCTCAGGCGCACAGACAGGAGCCGGCGAGGCCGGTCGAGGACAGCCGCTGGCGGCGAAGCAGCCAGGATCTTCCCAGAGCAGCGTCGGCGAGGAGATGGCGAGGGCGGAGCAGAAAGCAGGGCTCCTCGCAGAGGAAGCAACCAGTTCGGGCGGAGCAGCTGCAGGGGCTTCGGGAACTTCAGGCCTGGGCGCTTCGGGTTCGGCCAGGACAGGATCCGGTGGAGCCGCGCCGGAAGGGAGCGGTTCGGGCGCGGGCAGGAGCGGCGGTCCGGTCACGGCCGCTGCTGGAAGCAAATCGAAAGCTCCGGAGTGCCCGGCTGCCGAGCGGCATCCGGGTAAGGATCTCGCCACGGATGCGCGGACGACTCTCTCCTCGCAGAAACCGGGCTCCGCGGCCCCAGGCACGGTTTGGCCGGACGCGATTCCCCGCAAGGCTGCATCCCGGCCGGCGAATTCCGCTGCGCGGTCTGTCGTGGGGATTCGCGCTTTGCCGACCTTACCGGTTGCAGGCGCGGATCCCACGCCGCCGGCGGCGCCGGCTGCCGCGCCGGTGATCGGCAGCATCGTCCGGGGAGGGTTGCCGCACGGCGCGGGATCGCTCGTGCGCAGTTCCGGGGCGGCAGCCGCCAACCCGGCGAACGGGGCGACGCTTCCGGTCCAGACCGCGCAGGGCGGCCCGCAGTCGGCGCAGGGCGGGCCGCAATGGGCGCAGGGCAGTCACAAGGATTCAAGCGAACGCGATGCGACCCATGAGACCGAGAAGAGCGACGGAGGCCCGGATGCAGCAGCGGCTCCGCGCCCGGCTGCCGTAGGAGCACAGCCGCCGGCGCATGGCACGGGGATATCGCTGCGGGCACCGTCGGCGGCCATGACGGCGCCCCAGGGGGCGGCTGATGCGGCCAGTGTGGCGCGAGAGGCGGGAGGGGTACCAGCGGGAGCGGGAAGCACGCTCACCGCAGCCGCCCAGTCTCCGCACGGCGCGGTGACGCTTTCGGGAACGGCGAGTCCCGCCGCGGCGCCGCATGCGGCTTCGGGAACGGCCAGCGCCGCCTTTGAGCGAATGGATTCGGCCGCGGCTCCGCAGGTGCTGGGGAGCGCCCCGCAGCGGCTGGCGGTGGGTGTACGCGACGGGAGTCTGGGCTGGGTGGAGGTGCGCGCCCATGCGTCCGCGGGACAGGTTGCGGCGGTGGTGACCACAGGATCGAGCGAGGCGCATGCCGTCCTTTCGGCACATCTGCCGGAGATGCGCGATTATCTTGCCGGTCACCAGGTGGAGATCGGCCAGCTCTCGACGGAGCAGTTTTCGCCGAGGGACGGGGGAGCCGGGTCCCAGGGAGGAAACGGGCGGGAAGAAGGCCACGCGGACGCCGAAGCGTCGCCAGAGGGCGTGGCGGCTGCGGGGTTTTCCGGCGATGCCATGGAGGATTCGTTGTCCTACATCAACGTCCGGGTGTAAGGGGAGCAGCAGGAGACGGATACGATCCGGACGCGATCGGGAAGGAAGGAAGGGAGCTGTATGGGGTTATTTGCCAATCCAGTACCATCGTCGCCTTTTGGGGCGGCCCAGCCGCAGGATACGGGATCGACGCCGGGGGTGAATGCCGCGGATACGTCGTCCAGTTCCAGTTCAGCGACCATCACAGCGAACGATTTTCTGCAGCTGCTGGTGACCGAGATGAAGAACCAGGATCCGACGGCGACCACCGATCCGAATGAGTACATCGATCAGCTGGTGCAGGTGAACAGTCTGCAGCAACTGATTTCGATTGATCAGATTCTGGGGGGGATTTCGCCGTCCTCGAGCGATACCGGAACGGGGGGATCGGGAGCGGGTGGGAGCAGCAGCGACGCTGTGGGCGGCGTGTCAGGAACTACGGCGGCCGGAGCCGGGCAAACCAGCCCGGCGCTTCCCGCGGCGGCCGGCAATCTGAGCGCCACCGACACCGGAGGCTCGACCTCGCGCATTGCAACGGCTCTGGGCACGGCGGCGGAGACGCTCGCTCCGGGCGCATCCAGCGGTCCTCTGCAAGCGGCGCTCAGTTCGCTCCGAGCGCACGCGCATTCGATCAAGACCAACCTATCCAACCCGGCGCACTAAAGGCGCGCGGCTACTTCACGGAGGAAGCATGTCATCCTTTTCGATTCCGCTGACCGGGCTGGAAGCATCGTCGACAGCCCTGAATACGATTGCCAACAATCTTTCCAACATGAACACGACGGCGTTCAAGAGCCAGAGCGTGAACTTCTGCGATCTCTTCTATCAGGAGATCGGGAGCAACGGCGCGGGCGATCCGCTGCAGGTGGGGGCGGGCACGCAGATTGGGTCGACGCAGACGGACTTTACGCAGGGAAGCATCGCGGAGACCGGAAACGCGGCGAACGTGGCGTTGAACGGCAGTGGGTTCTTCGTTGTGGAGAACGGCGGCCAGATCAATTACACACGCGACGGAAACTTTACGCAGAGCGCCGATGGCTCGCTGGTCACCCAGGATGGGCAGAAGCTGATGGGATATCCGGTGATCAACGGCGTGGTGGACACGAACGCTCCGCTGACGGCGATTCAGATTCCTGTGGGGCAGGTAGAGCAGCCGCAGGCAACCTCGACCATGTCGCTGACGGCGAATCTGGACGCCGGCGCAGCGACCGGGGCGGTGGTTCCGGCGCAGATCACGGTGTACGATTCGTTGGGCGTGGCGCATGTGGCGACCATCAACTTCACCAACAACGGGGGCGGATCGTGGGGCTATGCGGTCTCGCTGCCCGCCGGCGACTCGACGGGCGGCACGAACCTGACGGGCACGCTGCAGTTCGACGCGAACGGCAACCTCACGGCGCCGGCGGCCAACGTAGGCGGGATTCAGTTCACCGGACTGAGCGACGGCGCCAGCCCTCTGAACATTACCTGGAATCTCTATGGGGCGAACAACAAGCCGACGATCACGCAGGTGGCGTCCGAGTCGGCCGTTTCCGGCAGCCTGCAGAACGGATACACCAGCGGAGAATACAACGGCTTTACGATCGGATCCGACGGCCTGGTGTCGGCGACGTTCTACAACGGGCAAACCACGCCGGTGGGGCAACTGGCGCTGGCCAGCATCACCAACCAGCAGGGCCTGACGATCACCGCGGGGAACAATTACCAGACGACGCTGGCGTCGGGAGCGGCGAGCTATGGCGTGGCCGGGTCCGCCGGTCTGGGCAGCATGCAGGATGAGGCGCTGGAACAGTCGAACGTGGATATTTCGACGGAGTTCTCCGACCTGATCGTGGCGCAGCAGGCGTTCGAAGCGAGCTCCAAGGCCATCACCACGTTCGATACCGTCTCCCAGGAGACGATCAACATGATCCACTAGGGCGCCGGCGACTCGCTGAGAATGCGCTCGTAGAAACGCTCGTAGAGGGGGACGATCTTCGAGGCGCAGTAGCGGGTGCGCGCGGCGCGCCGGGCAGCTTCGGCCATCTCCTCAAAGCGGCTGGGGTCGCGGAGCAGTTCGACCGCGGCTCCAGCCATCCCGTCGACATCGCCGACGGGGAAGAGGCGGCCGGTAACGCCGTCGTCGATCACTTCCGGGACTCCGCCGACACGGGTGGCGATGGTGGGAACGCGGCAGGCCATGGCCTCGAGCGCGACGAGGCCGAAGGATTCCAGTTCGCTGGGCAGGAGCAGGAGGTCGGCCAGGGGCAGGATTTCGGAGACGCTGCCGAGCTTGCCGAGGAAATGGACGCGATCCTGAATGCCTTTGCGGTGCGCCAGCCACTCGGCGGCGGAGCGGTCGGGGCCATCGCCAATCATGAGCAGGCGGGCGGGGACTTCTTTGGCGACGCGGGAAAAAATGCGGATGACGTCGGCGGTGCGCTTGACGGGGCGGAAATTGGATAGATGCACGAGGATCTTTTCGCCGGGTGCGGCGTAGCGGGCGCGGCCGGCCTCGCGCTCGGCAGCACTGAGCGGCGTGTAGACATCGCAGTTGACGAAATTCGGAATGACTTCGATGGCGCGCTCGGGATGGAACTCCTGGATAGTCTTTTCGCGCAGGTAGTTTGAAATGGCGGTGACGCCGTCGCTTTCGTCGATGCCGAAGCGGGTGATGGGCAGATAGGAATGGTCGAGGCCGACGAGGGTGATGTCGGTGCCGTGCAGCGTGGTGATGAAGGGCAGGTGAACTTTCTGCTTCACCAGCATTTCGCGCGCGAGGTAGGCGGAGATGGAATGCGGAATGGCGTAGTGGACATGCAGGAGATCGAGATTGTAATAGGCGGCGACTTCGGCCATGCGCGTGGCCAGCGCCAGATCGTAGGGCGGGTATTCAAAGAGGGGATAGTTGGAGACTGGCACTTCGTGAAACTGGATGTCCTCTTCGCGGCCGCGCAGGCGAAAGGGCTGGGAATAGGCGATGAAATGAACCTGATGGCCGGCGGCGGCCAGCTCAATGCCAAGCTCGGTGGCGACGACGCCGCTGCCGCCGTAGGTGGGGTAACAGGTGATTCCAATCTTCATACCGTTCCAACGATGAGACTACAGGGTAGAGATGCGGCTGGCGAGGCAGGGATGCGGAAGTCTCCGGCATGCGGGGAGTGAGTCAGACCTCCGACAACTCGGCGGTCGTGTCGGGCTTGCGCAGGGCGCTGGCGATGAGGGCGGCGAGCAGGAAGGCTCCTGAGGTGAGGCAGAGGGCCGCGCTGAGGCCGGCCTGCTCGGAAACGCGGCCGATGGCCCAGGGCGCGAGGGCGCTGACGACGCGGCCGATGTTGTAAACGAAGCCCATGGCCGAGGCGCGCAGGGCGGTGGGGAAGAGTTCGCTGGCGATGACGGCAAAGCCGCTGAAGTAGCCGGTTCCGAAGAAGCCGACCAGCGGGCCGATGACGAGCAGGGCGGCGGAGTTGTGCACGAAGGCGAAGAGGGGAACGAGGGCGGCGGCGACGATCAGGTAGGTGATGTACGCGCCTTTGCGGCTCCAGCGATCGGCGATGAAGCCAAAGGTGACGTAGCCGAGAAAGGTTCCCAGCTGCATGACGATGGTCCACTCCGAGGTCATGACGATGCCCATGCCGCGGCCGCCCTGCGCCCTGGGCAGGGAGAGAAAGCGCGGGACCCAGGTGAAGAGTCCCCACCAGGCGAAGAGGGTGGCGGCGTTCATGGTAGCGCAGATGAGGGTGCTGAAGCCGAGGCGTCCGCGAAAGAGCCGGCCGGGGTTGAACTTGGGCGGGCGGGCGGCGCGCCACGCTGCGGGCTCGTGCAGGCGGCGCTGGACCCAGAGGGCCAGGAGGGCGGGAATGATTCCGGCAAAGAAGACGGCACGCCAGCCAAAGCGCGGCATGATGACGGCGACCAGAGCGGCGCCGAGCGCGAATCCCACAGCCCAGGAACTTTGCACCAGCGCGAGCGCTTTGCCGCGATGACGAGCGGGCCAGGT
The DNA here is from genome assembly GCA_036267295.1 of Acidobacteriaceae bacterium. GTDB lineage: Bacteria > Acidobacteriota > Terriglobia > Terriglobales > Acidobacteriaceae > Palsa-343. The sequence goes on from DATAWI010000039.1 coordinate 44,762, forward strand.
TTCCGCAACGAGGGCCGCGCCTGAGGCCCATTCGCCGCCCATGCCGAGGCCGAGCAGGATGCGGCAGAGCAGGAGCGCTTCGGCGGTGCGGGTGAAGCCGCAGAGCGCGGTGGCGATGGAGTAAATGAGGACGCTGAAGGTAAGCGCGCGCACGCGTCCGGCGCGGTCGGCGAACCACCCGAAGGCGAGACCGCCGACGGCTGCGCTGACCAGGGTGGCTGACATCATGGCGCCGCTGGCGGCGGCGGTGAGATGCATTTCGTGCTGAATCGGGCCGAGCACGAGAGCGTAGAGCATGACGTCCATGCTGTCGAGCATCCAGCCGAGGGCGGCGGCGGTTAGGGCTCGGCGCTGGGTGCGGGATGCGGTGGTTAGCCAATGCATGAGAGGCAGAGTGTAGAGGGTAGAGAGTAGAGGGTAGAGAAAGCCTGATGCGGTTGAGTTCAAGCATACTGGTTGGGATTGGTTTTGGGGGATTGCTTGCGGATTGCGAGGAGTTGCTTTGCGGATTGCTATTGATACGGGCGGGACGTTTACGGATTGTGTGGCGATGGTGGATGGGCGGATGCGCGTGGTGAAGGTGCGGTCTACGGTGGGTGATCCGGGGGCTGCGGTGTTGGAGGGGGTGGGGTTGTTGGTGGATGGGGTGGGTGGTGAGGTTGGCGCGTTGGAGTTGCGGCATGGGACTACGGTGGGGACGAATGCGATGTTGGAGCGGAAGGGGGCTCGGGTGGCGTTTGTTACTACGGCGGGGTTTGAGGACACGATTGCGATTGGACGGCAGACGCGACCGAAGTTGTATGCGTGGTCGCAGCCGGCCGCGG
>DATAWI010000040.1:0-196488 GCA_036267295.1 Acidobacteriaceae bacterium
GATCCGCTGGCACTCGGTGCTCCAGCGACACGTAGCTGAACATCCCGTCCTGAACCCGCTCGTCTCCGCGCATATCCATAAGACGAATACGCCCGCTGCATTGCCGCGCAGCACGTACCTATTTCAACAAGTTCCTAGGCCGCGGCTGGCGGCGGTGAGGCTGCCGGTCACGGGGGGAACGACGGTGCCGGGGACGAGGTTGGTGAGGTCGAGGAAGTGGCGGCCGTTGAGGGGCATTTCCTGGACGGTTTTCTCGTCGATGGACTGGCCGACGGTGATGCTCTGCGCCTCGAGAATCGGCGCGGTGGACTGGACATTGACAACTTCGCCGGCAGAGGCAATGGCGAGGCGCGCGTTCACGGTGACGCTCTGATCGACGAGCAGCGTAACCGAGAGAACTTTATAGGCTGCAAAGCCGGTCGCCTGGACGGTGAGCGCGTAGTTGCCGGGCTGCAGGGAGGCGACGGAGTAGTTGCCGGCCGAGTCAGAGTGGGTGGTGCGATCGATGCCCGTGGAGGGGTTATGTACCGTGATGCGTGCATTGGGCACCACGGCGCCGGAGGGATCGGTGACGGTTCCGGCGAGGTTCGCGGTGGACTGGGCGGCAGCGGAAAGCGAGCCAGCCAGCAGCGCGACCAGAAACAGAGACAGTGAGAGTGCGATTCTGCGGAATTGCATGGGGACCTCCAAAAAGGTGAACCGTAATTTTTTTGATTGTGGGCGTTTGCAGAAGGGGAATTACGCCGTGCTCACTATGGGCGGGACCTTGTGGGTTGGGGAAGTCCCGGTTGTGAGCTGTTGTTATTGTTGTAACACGAAAGGGCGGGCGAGACCGGAACTGTGTGATGCGAGTGGACGCCGAAAAAGGCTGCGAGCTTCGCCGGAGTTTCGCGCGGACAGGCGAACCAGAGGACGAAGCAGAGAAGGTTGTGAACCATCCCACGCAGAAGAAGGAATGCGAAGGGAGAATCGGATGCCGGAGCAAAAAACCATCGAGCAGGCCGAAGAGGATTTGCAGGAGGACAAGTCGCCATCGACCGCGGCGGGGGACTGGCCGTCCGGGCGAACGCGCTTCGCGCAAAGGCCATGGCGCAAAACGCTGCAGGGAAAGGTTCGTCGAATCCCACATTCCAACGCCAGGGATGCGGGGAACCCGGCTTCGTGGACAGTACAGAAGTAATGGGGCGGCCGGTCGAGTTCGGCGGTTAGGGCGTTCGCGGGCTTGCTGCCGCGCTAGATTGGGGCCATGAGCCTGTCACGACGGGGATTTGTGCAACTGGCGGGCGCCGGATTACTGGCGCAGACGCCGTTTCTCAGGGCTGGTGTTGCAGAAGCGAAAAGCGGGAACGGCGGTGCACCGGCAGAACCGTTGGTGGGGAGCGGCGGCGCGAAGGTCGCGTTGATTCGGGGCGAGGACCGGCGGAAGAACGCCCACGACGCCCTGGCGGCGATTGACGACCAGATTCGGCCCTTGCTGGCGCGGCGGAGAAAGGTCCTCATCAAGCCAAATAATGTGTCGACCACGAATCAGCTGGCGGCTACGCATCGGGATGCGCTGGAAGGGATTCTGGATTATTTGGAGCCGCGGTTTCGCGGGCCGGTGACGATCGCGGAAGCGTCGGCAGGCGACACCCTGGAGGGCTTCGAGCATTTCCACTACGACGAGGTGGCGCGGGAGCGGCGCGCGCAGCGCGTGGAGCTGGTGGATCTGAACCGCGAGGGGACGTACCAGACGGTCGCGGTGCTGGACGCCGATTTGCATGTGGCCGAGGTGCGGCTGGCGGCGCGGGTGCTCGATCCGGACACGTTCGTGATTTCGAGCGCGATGCTGAAGACGCACAATACGGTGGTCGCGACCATGAGCGTCAAGAACGTGGTGCTGGGGTCACCGCTGCACAGCCCGCCGGGGCAACTATTCTGGAGCGACAAGCGGAAGTTCCACGTGGGCATCCGGCAGACACATTACAACATGCTGGTGACGGCGGAGCGGCTGCGGCCACAGTGGGGCGTGGCGCTGATCGACGGGTTTGAAGGGATGGAGGGGGATGGACCGGGGAACGGGACGGCGGTTTCCTCGCATGTGGCGATTGCCTCGACGGACTTTGTTGCCGCCGACCGGGTGGGGTTAGAGGTGATGGGGATCAATTCGGAGTGGGTGGGGTATTTGGGCTACTGCGGGCAGGCGGGGGTGGGGACGTTCGACCTGGCCAAAATTAGCGTGGTGGGAGCAAAGATCGCCGACGTGGCGCGGAAGTACCAGCTGCATCCGGATATGCAGCGGGAGCTGGAGTGGATGGGGCCGCGCAAGTTGGGATCGCCGACGGTTGGGACGCTGGAGGAGCGGCATATCTCCTCTGTCTACGGATAGGCGGGAGGATGGGAATCGGGGGTCAGGGGTCAGGCCTCGCTTTCCGCTAACTCATTCAAGACCGGGCGTTGAAGCGGAGTTGTGACGTTACAGTGGCGTATTGAGACTACCTTCCTGGGGAGGGATGGGTGAATCTCGCGGGCAACGGCGGCGAGGTTCGGTCGAATCAGTCCCCACGAACTGTTGTCCGGGTCGGGCTGCCGCGCAATCCCAATCAGTCCCTTTCCGGAGGATCAGTATGCATCGCACACACGCATTACGGGCGCAGCTGCGCAAGATCGCGAAGGACCCGTCGTTTGCGCGGGCTTATCTGGCGACCGGCAATGCGGAGCTGAATCTGGTTTCGCTGACCAGGGAGCAGGCGGAAGAAGCGATTCCGAAGGTGCGGGCGGCGGCGCAGAAGGCGATCGATCTGGATCCCAGCCTGGCGGAGGCCTGGGGATGCTGGCGGTGGTCACCTACTGCTACGACTGGAACTGGGATAAGGCAGAGGAACAGTTTCGCCGGGCGCTGGATTTAGGAGCGGGCGTGGGCACGCACGAGAACTACGGGTGGTCGCTGGCGACACAGGGGCGCTTTGCGGAGGCGCACGAGCAGCTGCGTCTGGCGGCGGAACAGGACCCGCTGTCGGTGGCGCCGCCCTTTGACGAATCCTTTGTGTACAGCTTCGATCGCAACGTGGCCGGCGAAAGAAAGATGTTGGCGGAGATCGCGCACATACAGCCGGATTTTATCGGCGTGCGGGCGATGGACGCAGTGCTGAGCGTGCAGGAGAAGGACTGTCCCTCGGCGCGTCGCGAGGCCGACTGGCTGGGAAAGACCTATACGAAGCTGCCGGTAACCCAGGCAATTCTGGCCTACGCAGCGGCGTGCGAGGGCAACAAGGGAGAAACGCTGCGACGGGTCCGGGAGATGGTGGCGCTGTGGGCTCCGGCGTATCAGGTAGCGCTGGCCTATGCGATGATCCACGACCAGGACGATGCGATCGCGGAGTTGGAGAAATCGGCGGATGCGCACGAGGAGCAGATCCTCTATATCAAATACGATCCGTTTTTCGACGAGATCCGCGGCGATCCCCAGTATGTGGCGCTGGAGAAGCGGGTGGGGGTTTTGTAGGAGGCTCGGGGGCCTTTTGCGTGGGTTGCGGTCCGGCTTGCGGGAAAGTTCTGCGGGAGGCGATGCAATCCATCAGGGACTCAAGCCCCTTTTTCCCGGCTTTTTCGGCACGACTGGAAGTCATGCCCTGATACAAGAGCCGAGACTGGTGGCGGTTTTCCGCCACAGGCGGCCCCTGCGTCACAGCTATAGCTGTGAGCTTTTCAAAGCAGCGGCATTTTTCTGCGGGTGCGAAGTCGGGTCCTGATACAAGGTCGCTTGTTGGCGGGGAACCTCCTGGCTGCCACCCGGATAGGTGCGAGGCAAGGCGTGTCCGGTAACAAAGGGGATGCTGAGGAAAATTCTGGGTCGCGAGGGATTGCCAGAGTCTCGTATTCTAAAGAGGATGGGCCGAACGCTGCGCTCGATTCCCAGTTAGGAGATTTGGACATGGCAGAGACAGGCAAGAAGGCGAAGACTGCGGCGGCGCCGCGTAAGCCGAAAGCAACGAAAGCGAATGGCGCAAACGGCGCCGGGCAGACGGCGGCTGCTCCGGTTGTGGGAGCGCGGCTGGCGTCGCATGACGAGATTCGGGCGCTGGCGCACAAGTACTGGGCCGAGCGCGGGCATCCGCATGGGAACCCGGAGCACGACTGGTTCCGGGCGGAGCAGGAACTGCGCGGGAAGGCTTCGTAGAACTGGGACCAGAGTTTAGGGATTAGGGATCAGGACCAGGGATCAGGGATCCGATCAGGTGATCTACCTGGAATAAGAAAAGCTCTGGTCGCCATGGCGGGCGGGGCTTTTCGTGTTTTTGGAGCCTGGACCCGCTATGCGCCGCCTGGTTCGGGGGGCTGGGTTGGAGCCATGAATCGGACCGCTGCGTGCGGCCGACTTTTGCTGGAGGCTCCTCCGATCGGGTTGTACCTGGGGTGCCGCGGGTTACTATAGGGCGACACATTTCCTCAGCATCGGAGAACGAGTTCATGTCCCGAGGTTTTTGGGGGTTTCTGACCCTTGCCGTCGCCGTCTGTTGCCTTTTGCTCGCGCTTCAGAGTCCTGCGCAAACTCCAGCGCCTGGTGACACTGCGGCCCAGAAAATGGACCCCGACTACGCGGCCGGCGTAAAAGAGTGGACGACGAAGCCGGAGTTCATGAGCCCGCTGGTGGATCATCTGCCTGCAAGCACAACGGTGCCTTCCCCGAAGGATGTGCTGGGCTACTGGATCGGGACACCGAAAAAGCTGACTTATTACACCGATATCCTGCGTTATTATGACGCGCTGGCGGCGCACTCGCCGCGCGTGAAAGTGATCCGCATCGGCAAGACGGAGGAGGGGCGCGATTCGGCGATCATCTTCGTTGGGTCGGCGGATTCCATTGCGCACCTCGACGAAGAGCGGGCGAACCTTGCACGGATCGCCGATCCGCGGGGGCTGACGGACGCCGAGGCCCAGGATCTGATCGCCAAAACCAAGCCGCTCTATACGCTTTCCGGCGGATTACACAGCGCCGAGCTGGGGCCGCCGGAAATGCTGATGGAGCTGGCCTACCGGCTGGCAACGGAAGACTCGCCCCTGATCGAGAACATCCGGAAGAACGTGATCGTCGCGATTATTCCGGTGGCCGATCCGGACGGGCGGGACCGCTCGATCGACTGGTACTACGACCACAATGTTGACATCACGGACTACTCCAAGATGTCGCGGGTGCCGTACTGGGGCAAGTACATCGAGCACGATAACAATCGCGACATCAATTACTCCGCGATGGCCAACCAGAATTTTCTGCGCTGGTATCTCGAGTGGCATCCGCAGATCATGCACGACCTGCACGAATCGGTGCCGTTTCTCTACATTTACAGTGGGCAGGCGCCGCAGAATCCGCTATGGAACCCGATCGTCTACGGGGAGCTGCCGCTGTTGGCGAACTGGGATATGTCGCAGCTGACCGCTTACGGCATGCCGGGGGTGTGGAATCACGGCTACGTGGACGCCTGGTCACCAGGATACGTGGCGCAGATGGCGACGAATCACAACGGGTTGATGCGTTTCTACGAAATCTTCGGCAACGCCGGCGCGACGACCATGGAGCGCAAGGTGGCTCCGCCCTCGAGCCCTGCCGTGCAGGGCGGGGGCGGCGGTTTTGGCGACTTCACCAAACGCGAGTGGTACCGCCCCGATCCGCCGTATAAGACCGTGCTGTGGTCGATGCGCGATAACACGAATTACGCGGAGACCGGGGTGCTGACTTCGCTCAAGTTCGTCGCCAGCTTCCCGCAGGTTATCCTCAACGACTTCTACGTGAAGAGCCGGGATGCGGTTACGGCGGGCACAAAAGAAGCGCCGTACGGCTATATCATCCCCGCCGATCAGGAAGATATGACGCGGGTGGCATTCGTCATCCACATCCTGCGAATGCAGGGGATTGAAGTAGGACGAGCAAAGATGCAGGTGAAGGTGAGCGACGGGACCTATCCCGTGGGCTCGTTCATTGTGAAGACGAACCAGCCTTACGGTCCGCTGGCGAAGACGCTGCTGCAAAAGCAAGTGGATCCCGATCCGCAGCTGACGACCTACGACGACAGTGCGTGGACGATGGGGCTGATGACCCACACAGTTATTCAGCCGACCGACGACAAAATGGTGCAGCGTCTGGCGGTGGATCCGGTGGAGACATTTGCGCCGGAGGGAACGCTGAAGGGCGCGGCGGCACCGGCAGTGTATGCGGTGGCCGATCACGGCTCGCCCAATCTGGTGACGCTGCGCTGGGGGCTGAAGGACGCCGCGGTGCAGATCGCCGAGAAGCCGTTCACAGCGGAGGGCACGAAGTTCGACGCGGGGACGTTTCTTGTCCCGGCAAGCGCGGGCTCGACGCTGAAGCCGCTGGCGAAGGAGCTGGGCCTGGACGTAGTGGGGCTGGAGGCATCGCCGCATGTGGCTGCGCACGCGGCAGCGCTGCCGCGGATCGCCATCTTCAGCACCTGGGACGGCACGCAGGATGTGGGCTGGGTGCGCTACACCTTCGACCAGTACAAGGTGCCGTACGACCTGATCTTCAAGGAGCGCGTGCTCCAGGGGGACCTGGCAAAGGACTACGATCTGATCCTGATCCCGACACAGGCGCGGAACCCGAAAGATCTGGTGGCCGGCATTCCGAACGAGGGGCATCCGCTGGCCTACGAGAAGACGGACCGGTTCAAGTTCCTCGGCGACTATGGATCGTCCCCCGATATCACGGGAGGGATGGGGGCGGCGGGAGTGGTCCAGCTGCAGAAGTTTGTGGCGGACGGCGGGCTGATGGTGACGCTGGGCGCGTCGAGCTCGTTTCCTGCGGAATTTGGGCTGACGCCGACCGTCGACACCGGCAATCCGCAGGGGCGGTTCTACGCGCCGGGGCCGATTGTGGACGCCGATATCGTGCGGCCCGACAACCCGATCTTCTACGGCTACACGGACAAGACGGTGGCGGTGCGGTATGCGAATGGCCCGCTGTTCCGGCTGACCGAGGCGATGGATAAAGACGATGTGCTGATGCGTTATCCGGGCGGGGAAAAATCCGTGCTGAGCGGGCTGTTCGTCGGTGCGGATGATATCAAGGGTCGGGCGGCGATCGTGGTGGCTCCGGATGGCAAGGGCCAGGTGGTGATGTTTGCGACCAATCCGGTTTGGCGGTGGCAGAATCTGGGCGAGTACAGGATGATGTTCAACACGCTGATGAACTACAAGAACTTAACACCGGGGCCGCTGCCGGCCGAAAAGCCGGCGCCGGAGAAGAAATCAGGGGACGAGGCGAAGACTGCAGCCGAAGCGCGCTGAGCGGGTGCCGCGGAGTTACGAGCCGGCGTAGTAGCCGTCGCGGGTCTGGATAAGGAGTTTCTTGTCCTTCGTCAGGGTCAGCGCGACGCGGTGGAAGCCGTCGGATGCGGTGTCGGCGTTGGGGATGTAGCCGAGGCGGTACTGGGAGCGGAGTTCGTCGCCGATTTGGGAGTAGATGGCGGCGAAGGTCTGCTTACCGGACACCTCGAACATGCGGCCGCCGGTTGCTCCGGTGATCTGAGCGAGAATCTTGCGGCCGTCGACGTGCTCCTCTTCGCCGTGGCGCCCGCCGAAGCCGCCATAGTGCTGCTGCTCCCCTTTGAAATAGATGGCGTAGACGACGGTCTCGGCGCGCTGGGCGGCGGCGATGGCGCTGGCCAGGGTCTCCATGCTGCCGCGGTCTTCGCCGTCGGTGAGGACGATGAGAGCTTTGCGGCCCTGCTGCTTCTGCATGAGCTGCGAAGAGGCGAGGAAGAGGGCGTCGTAGAGGGTGGTGCCTGCGCCATGGAAGCCGCCGCGATGGCCCCCATAGCTACCGGAATTGTTTCTGCGGTTCTGATCGTCGTCACGGTACTCGACGCCGACCTGGCTGAGCGCGGCGCGGAGTTTGGGGACGGAGGGGGTGAGCGTCTGGAGGAGGTCGGCCTCGTGGGCGAACTGGATGAGGAAGGCCTGGTCGGGCGAGCGGCCCGGGGGGGACGTCATCATCTGGTTGAGGAAGGATTCGCTGGCGTCGCGCTCGTCGTTGAGGGCGCTGTGGACGGAGCCGCTGGTGTCGACGAGGAGGCCGAGGGTGAGGGGGAGATTGTTGTCGCGGTCGAAGTAGCGGATGGGCTGGGGGCGGCCATCGACGGCGAGGGCGAAGTCGGCCTGGGTGAGGGTGGTGACGAGGGCTCCGTTCTTGTCGCGTACGACCACGGGGAGGTTGACTAGCTGGGCGTTGACGGTGAGGGTGGTCGTGGGGGTGGCCGGCGGCGGAGGGACCGCGACTGCCTGGGCGTGGAGAGGGCCGGTCGCGGCGAGGAGGACGAGCGCGGAGAAGGCGGCCCCGCGCAGGGCTCCGGTGAAGGGCTTACGGAGAAGCATGGCTTAATAGACGGAATTTCGGGAGCGGAGTTAAGGGGTATTGGGGCAGCGTTTAGCGTTTAGCGTTTAGCTTTTAGCGGATGACGGATAGCGGATAGCGGATAGCGTTCAGGAAAGCTGTCTGGGCAGGGTCTGTGCGAGGGGTATGAAAGAACCGGGGAGGGGCGAGTCCGCTGCGCTCGTTCTCCACCCCGTTGCGCCAACCGCACGCGCACGGGAACCCGGTTTCCGAGCTGCGCCGACGACCGGCGGCAGCAAGGAAGGCGCTGCGCGCCGGTTTTTCGGCAGGACTGAAGTCATGCCCTGCTACGAGGCTTTCTCCGGGGCATCACGTTGCGAGGCTTAGGACAGGTCACCACAGCCTCTCGCTTTTTATTGCAGCCGTCGCACTTGTCGAGCATTCAATGATCGAACCGGGATGGGGAAATCTTGCTCCTCAGCCCGGCTCGATGTTTTTGACAACGTTGTTAGCTGCATCCGCTGGTGCTGCCGCAGGACATGCAGCGGTAGCAGCTTCCGTTGCGGACCATGATGGCTCCGCAGGTGTGGCAGCTGGGGGCGTCTCCCATGTCGTACATGCTGCGCATGGCATCGGCCGCGTGGTATATCCCTCGATCTTCGATGGAGCCAGGGGACAGGGGATAGGATTTACGGTTTAGAGAACCCGCCTCCGGCGCGATCCCCTCGTGCGGTGCTCCCTGGGAGCCCATGCCGCGGGTGGGGGGGTGTTGCTCGGGGGACAAATGCCGCGCTGAACCAGCGCCACCCGCGCTGGCCTCAAAGTCCTCGAGGCTCTTCGCGTCGCCCTCGGCGCCACTCAGGACGGCCGCTGAAGCACCCGGCATCATGCCGGCGAATAACGAGAGCTGCTGGCCGGAGAGGAAGCGGAGCTGGATCCAGCGGAAGATGTAATCCATGATCGACTTGGCGTAGCCGATCTGCTCGTTGCCGGTCCAGCCAGACGGCTCGAAGCGGGAGTGCGCGAACTTCTCGCACAACACGCGCAACGGCACGCCGTGCTGCAGCGAGAGCGAGGCCGCGGTGGCGAAGCTGTCCATGAGCCCGGAGACCGTCGAGCCTTCTTTCGCCATGCGGATGAAGATCTCGCCCGGCTGGCCGCTGGGATAGAGGCCCACGGTGATGTATCCCTCATGCCCGGCGATGGAGAACTTGTGGGTCAGCGAGGCGCGCTCCTCGGGCAGGCGATGGCGGACCGCACGCGGCGGCGCATCGGCGTGGTCGATGGAGTTAGGAAGCTCGCTCTGCGCCACCGATGCCAGAGCCGCGGTGAAGGCGGTGCTGGCAGCGATGACGGACTTCGACGCCACTTCCACCTTGTCGGCCAGCTTGGCTTCGAGGGTTTTGAGGTCGGCCTCGGCGGCTTTGTGCCCGGAGGCGATGGCCGCGAGCACGCGCTCGACGGCATTGGTCAGCTCCGTCGAAACGCCGCTGCCCTTGATCTCCTTGGCCTTGGCGCCGTCGCTTACGTTCAGCGGCTGCGCACCCTTCGAGCCGTCGCGATAGACGGCCACGGCCTTGAGGCCGAGACGCCAGCTTTCGAGATAGGCCTCGGCAATATCGTCGAGCGAGCAGTCGTGCGGCAGGTTGACGGTCTTGGAGATGGCGCCCGAGAGGAACGGCTGCGCGGCGGCCATCATGCGCACGTGGCCCATGTAGTGGATGGAGCGCGTGCCCTTGGACGGCTTGAAGGAGCAGTCAAAGACCGCCAGGTGCTCGGGCTTGAGGCCGGGCGCGCCTTCGATGGTGCCGGTGGCGTCGATGTAACTCACGATCGTATCCACCTGCGCATTGTTGTAACCCAGCTTGAAGAGCGCAGTCGGGACCGTGTTATTCACGATCTTGATCATGCCGCCGCCGACGAGCTTCTTATACTTGACGAGGGCGAGATCCGGCTCGATGCCGGTGGTGTCGCAATCCATCATGAAGCCGATGGTGCCGGTGGGTGCGAGCACGGTGACCTGCGAGTTGCGATAGCCATGCTTCTCGCCATGGGCGAGGGCCTGATCCCAGCAATCTTTGGAAGCCTGGAGGAGATCGTCGAACTGCGGAACGGCAAAGGTTTTGTCGCCCACGGTGCGCGACTTGCCGATGTTGTTCACTTCCGCGCGATGCATGCGGATGACGTCGAGGAATGGCTCGCGGTTGACATAGTAGCCGGGGCAGGCGCCGCCATTGTGCTCCACGGAAGCGGTGAGGGGCGTGGCCGAAGCGAGCGCGGGGCACTTCTCGGCGATCTTGGCCGATTGCAGATACGCCTCGCCGCACATGATGGCGGTGAGCGTCGCGGCAAAGTCGCGGCCAGCATCGGAATCGTAGGGCAGACCGAAAGCCATGAGCAGCGCGCCGAGGTTGGCGTAGCCGAGGCCCAGCGGCCGGTAGTCATGCGAGTTTTTCGCGATGGCTTCGGTTGGGTAACCGGAGTTATCGACGAGGATCTCCATGGCCGTGATCAGAATGCCGATGGCGGCGCGATAGGCCGGGATGTCAAAGGTGCCTGCCGGAGATACAAACTTGAGTAAGTTGAAGCTGGCCAGGTTGCAGGCCGAGTTATCGAGGAACATGTACTCGGAGCAGGGATTGCTGGCGTTGATGCGTCCGGTGTTCTTCGAGGTGTGCCACCGGTTGATGGTGGAGTCGTACTGCATGCCCGGATCGCCGCACTGCCAGGTGGCTTCGGCGATCTTCTTCATAATGTCGCGAGCCTTGTAGGTGGCGACCGGCTTCTTCTCTTTCACGGTGGTCGTGCTGAAGTCGGCGTCTTTCTCCACCGCGCGCATAAACTCGTCGTTCACGCGGACGGAGTTGTTGGCGTTCTGGAAGAAGATGGAGCTGTAGGCCTCGGAGTCCGGCCCCGACGAGCCATCGTAGCCTTCCCGCATCAGCGCCCACGCTTTGGCTTCTTCTTTCGACTTGCACTCGATGAAGTCGACGATGTCCGGATGGTCGACGTTGAGGATCACCATCTTGGCGGCGCGGCGGGTCTTGCCGCCCGACTTGATGACGCCGGCGAAGGCGTCGAATCCGCGCATGAAGCTGAGCGGCCCGGAGGCCGTGCCGCCGCCGGAGAGCGTCTCTTTCGATCCGCGAATGGACGACAGGTTGGTGCCGGTGCCCGATCCCCACTTGAAGAGCATGCCTTCGGTCTTGGCGAGGGTCAGGATGGAATCGAGCGAATCCTCGACCGCGTTGATGAAGCAGGCCGAGCACTGCGGCTTGCGATAGCCGGTCACGGAGAACTCGACCGCGCAGCTGTGCTGGTTCCAGTGCCAGTTCTGCGCGTCGGAATTGGGCTCCAGCCGGTCGCAGCCGACGTTGAACCACACGGGCGAGTTGAAGGCAGCCTTCTGCGTCACCAGCAGGTGCACCAGCTCGTCGTGGAAGATCGCTGCGTCCTCAGCGGTGGCGAAGTAGCCGCCCTGGAGGCCCCAGTCGCGGATGGTCTCGGCCACGCGGCCCACCAGTTCGCGCACGCCGGATTCGCGCTCGGGCGTCCCCATCTGGCCATGCAGATATTTGCTGGCGACAATGTTGGTCGCGGTCATCGACCAGTCGACGGGGACCTCGACGTCCTTCTGCTCAAAGATGTTCTTGCCGCCCGCGTCGCTGATAGCGGCGGTGCGGCGTTCCCACTGCAGCTCGTCGTAAGGCGAGACGGTCGCGCGCGAGAAGAAACGCGGGAAGCGGAGCGCGGCTCCGGGGGTGGGGGTGGTGCTCTCATGGCCGGCGCCGTGCTGGGCGGTGTCGGAGGAGGCGAGCGTTGCGGATTTCCTGGTAGCCTCGGCCATTTCTGGTCCTCTCTTCTCGATGATGTTGCGTACGGGCTGGATGCAGCCTGAATTCTTGTGATCCGGGCCGACTCAGCGACCCCAAAAACTGAAAACCGCGACCGGAGCAAAGAGTGCTCCTCGAGTTGCCGGTCACGGGAAAACCACAGATCCTGAACCGATTGCGGATCGGATTCCTGCCCCCCGGTTGGCGCTTCCAGTCCGGTGGGAAGCAGCGTCCGTTTTTAGAGAGCATTCACCAGGAATTCATGAGCCGCAGATGGGAAAGTAGCTCCCTTAATGGTGTGTGTCAAGTGGAAACCACAACATCTAGTATTTCAAATGTGTTTTAGGGTATCAAGGGCCACAATTCCCCAAAAGTGGTGTGGACAATTCCAGAACCCCGCAATCCGCGCGGATTTTGCGTGCTTTGGATGGGACGGCGGGCCAGAATTTGGGCACTGACCGAGGCCGGACTTTTCGGCGCCACCGTCCCATATTCGGAGCATAGGCGCGGGATGGGGAGGGGACAAGGATGGGAATGCACCGGAACCTGTGCATTCCCTGTGGACATGTGTGGGAGGGGTGGAAAAGAGGACGGGATTCCTGAAATGGGCCGCCCTCACTGCCCGCTGGTTTCATTCCAAAGAAACGAAAGCTCATCCGACTGGTCCTGGACTAACTGCGTCAGCGAGACGCCGGCTGAGTGGCCGCCTTTGATGGAGTAATGCAGCAGGATTGGACGTTCGCTGGCGCCTGGAGCAGACTGCTGCGCCTGCATCAGCGCGGTCATCTTGCGCGCGTTCATGGGGTCGACGCGGGTGTCGTTGTCTCCGGTAAAGAACATGATCGCGGGATACTTTTCGCCCGGGTGGACGTTCTGGTAAGGCGAATATTTCCGAATGTAGGCGAAATCCTTCGGATTTTCGGCGCTGCCGTACTCGGTCGTCCACAGCCGGCCGAATTCGAATTTCTGGTAGCGGAGCATGTCCAGCAGCGGATAGCCGCACCAGATGGCGCCGAACAGATCGGGGCGCTGCGTCATGGCCGCGCCCATCAGCAGGCCGCCGTTCGAACGTCCGCGGATGGCGAAGTGCTCGGGGGAGGTGTAGTGGTTCGCGATCAGATATTCCGCCGCGGCGAAGAAGTCGTCAAAGACGTTCTGCTTGTTCTCAAACATGGCGGCTTTGTGCCAGGCCTCGCCGTACTCGTTGCCGCCGCGCAGGTTGGGCAGCGCGAAAAATCCGCCCTGCTGCATCCACCACGCGTACTCCGCGTCGAACGCGGGGAGCATGGGCAGATCGAATCCGCCGTAGCCGGTCATCAGCAGGCGCGCCTGGCCGTCGTGCGCAAGGCCCTTTTTGCCGGCAATGAACATCGGGATGCGGGTCCCGTCCTTCGACTTGTAGAAGACCTGCGTCACCTCATACTGCGACGAGTCGAAGGGCACCTTCGGCGCGAAGAAGATGTCGGACTTGCCGGTCTTCACGTTATAGCGGTAGATGGTCTGCGGGGTGATGAACGACGCGAAGGTGTAGAAGCCCTCGTTCTGGCTGGGCCGCCCCCGCACTACGGTTCCCGACCCGATCCCCGGATACGTCAGCGTCCCGGTCTGCTTGCCGTCGAGCGAGTAGATCGTGGTCTCCGTCCGCACGTCGTGCAGGCGCGAGACGAAGAGTTTGCCACCCACGATGCTCGAGTCGGCAATGACGTCGCTGCCTGCGGGGATGACGGTCTTCCACGCGGGCGCCTCCTGCCCCGGAACCACCGCGACGATGCGCGTGTTGGGCGCCTCGTAATCCGTCATCAGGAAGAAGCGATCGCCGGCCTGGAGCATGCGCACGTGGGCCTGCACGTTGTAGACCAGCGGCGTGAGATCGACCCCCGGCTGGCGCAGATCGTGGACCAGAATGTCTTCGCTGGCGGCGGGCACGCCGTGGGCGATGTTGACCACCAGCCAGTGGTGGTTCTCGCTCACGTGGACGCTCACCAGATCCAGTTCGCCCAGTTCCCTGTCGCGATACTCGCCGCCAAAGATCTTCGTATCGTCCGCGACCGGCGTGCCGAATTTGTGGAACCACACGTTGGTGCCCTGGTGCGTGAATCGCGCGTAGTAGAGGCCGCTGTTGCCGGGATTCAGGCTGATGCCCGAATAACGCGCCGAGGGCAGCACGTCGGGATATTCTTTGCCGGTGCGGACATCCAGAATGTGGACGGACTCCTCGTCGGCCCCGCCCACGCGCACGCCGTAGACCAGCAGATTGCCGTCGTCGGAAATATCGCTGATGCTGACGTTGGTGTTCTGGTCGGCGCTCAGCTTTGTCGCGTCGACTAACCGCTGATCCTGGCCGGTCCAGCCGGCGCGCATGTAGATCGACGCCTGATTCTCGTCCGCCAGGCGGCGCGTGAAGAAGTATTTCCCGCCGTGCAGCGACGGCATGGAATAGCGATCCACGCGCTCCAGCGCGGTCAACTGGCCGGCAATCTCCTCGCGGTTCTTCACCTGCGACAAATACTGCTGCGTGTACGCGTTCTCCTGATCGATCCACGCGCGGGTCGCCGGGCTGTGCGCTTCTTCGAGCCAGCGGTAGGGATCGTCGACCTTCGTGCCGGCGTAATCGTCCGTCACCACGTTCACCGTGGCGACCGGAGGCGGCGGCAGCGTGATGCCGTTGTCGCCGTGAATGGTTCCCGTTTGTTGTGCAGAAGCGGGAGAAGCGATCAGGGCAGCAAAAACGACCGGAACAAGCGACCAGCAACAACGAGCTACGAGCATGCGGAAATCCTCAGCGGGCGGCAGTTTTACGGAAGGGCCAGTTTAGCCGAATCAGTTGTTGCGCGACGCTGCGTCTTGCCAGAATTCCCCTGTGCTCTCCGTAATCCGTCCCGGAAATTCCCGGTTGATTCGATCGAGCGCGCGAAACAGCGCCGCCGACTCGGCTCTGAGTCCCAGCAGGCGCACCGACCGCAAAATCCGCGTAATCCGCAGGTGATTGTGATTGTTTGGCCAGAGCCACTTGTCCGCGCGCTCCGCAAAATTCCGTCCGCGCACGATCCGCGCCGTGTCACCGCGCGTGTCGCGCTTGAGGCCGTAAAAGCGCAGCATGCGGTCGAACGCCGCGAGCAGCCGTTCGCGCATCTCCGGCGATTCGTTGAACGCCGCCACCACCGCCGCCTCGATGACCGGCGCCCACGGATTCACGCTGCTCCGCTCGGGCAGCGGGAACAGCCACTGGATGAAGTCGTGGACCCCTTCCAGGCGCTCGTCATCCCATGCGACGATCTCCGCGTGGGTGCGCCCGGAGTAGTCGCGCGCGCCATCGCGATAGAAGCTGATGAGGAGATCGGCCGTAGCCTTCGTCATGTTCCGATTTTACAGGTGAATCCAGCCCCTCAGGATCAGCAACAGCGATCCCGTCCCCACCACCAGCCACAGCAGCACGCCCTGGATCAGCGGCCGCGCGCCCACTTTGGTCAGCGTCTCCCGCGTGATTCCGGTCCCGATCAGGAACAGCGTGACGGCCAGCCCCATGCGGCCCAGCCGCACCAGCGCCTGCGACTCGGGATGGATACTCACCAGAAGAGTGTTGGCAACGGCTGCCAGAACGAAGAAGAGAATGAACCACGGCAGATGGATCTTCGCCCGGCTCCGCCGCACCAGCGCGGTGCCTACCGAGACCGGAATAATCCACAGAGCGCGTGCCAGTTTCACGGTAGTGGCAATCGCCAGGGCCACCGTGCCATAACGCGCCGCCGCGCCCACCACCGAACTGGTGTCGTGAATCGCCAGCGCCGCCCACAGCCCAAACTGCGTTTGGGAAAGATGCACCGCGTGCCCAATCGCCGGAAAGATGAACAGCGCGATGGAATTCAGCACAAAAACGGTCCCCATCGACACCGCCAGCGCTTCTTCGCTCGCCTCGGTCACGGGCGCCAGCGCGGCAATGGCGCTGCCTCCGCAGATGGCCGTTCCCGCGGAAATCAGAAATCCCTGAATGCGCCCCACGCGCAGCAGATAGGCCAGGGTCATGCCCAGCAACATCGCGAACGTGATCCCGATGGCCGTGTACAGAAATCCCGACCGGCCCACCCGCACAATCTCGCCCAGATTCATGCCGAATCCAAGACACACCACCGAGGCCTGCAGCAGGAATTTCGAAAGCCGCCGGGCATCTCCGTGATACTCATGCGCAGTCAGCAATCCATACGCCAGCCCGGCGGCCAGCGCCAGCGGCGGCGACAGCAGGCCACAGGCTGCCAGGATGATACCCAGGAAGAAGAGGTTCTTCACCATAGACTGATGGTCGCGGGAACGCCGGCGGCGGTCCAGACGGAATTATGAATGGGCGATAAGGCAGGCTTATCACGGCTTCCCGGGGCGGCGGGAATGCCCCTGAGAAGATTGGGCTGATTTTATTTGTCGGATGTGCAGCGCGCGGGTAGAGTGGCTGTACCTCTGCATGACGCGCCCTTTGCTGACAGTCGGAATTCTGCTCTGCTGCGGCTTCTGCGGCGCGGGAAGCGCCGCCGCGCAGATGCCCTTCTATACCGACAATGCGGACGTGACCGACCGGGGGACGCTGCATATCGAGATCTTTAACGAAATCGATGGGCTGCAGTCTGCCGCTCTGCCCGACCTGCGCCAGAACACCTTCAACGTCAAAGTGAATTACGGCTTGCCCCACGGGCTGGAGCTGGACGTCGACGCGCCGTATCTTTCCATCTATCGCGCGCCGGGATCGCGGACCTCCACGGGACCCGGCGATACCGATATGGGCATCAAGTGGAACTTCCGCAAGTCTCCGCGCCCCATGACCTTCCCCGCGCTCTCCGCGAGCCTTTACATCGAATTTCCGACGGGCGACTCGAGTCAGGAACTCGGGTCAGGGCTGGCCGATTACTGGCTCAACTCCATCGCTCAGGAACCATTCACAGACAAGACCCGGCTCGACGCCAACTTTGGATTCCTCTTCGCCGGCAACACCAGCACCGGCGTGCTGGGCACGCAGAATACGCGCGGTCAGGTCTTCACCGGAGGACTGTCTCTGGTCCACGACCTGAATCCGCGGCTCAGTCTGGGCTTTGAGGCCTACGGCGCGGATGCGGACAACAAGAGCCTCGGCAAGGATCAACTCCAGGGGCTCGCGGGTGGCTGGTATCAGCTCACCAGCCGCTTCGCCGTCACCTTCGCGCTGCTGGGCGGCAGCCATGTGGCCAGCCCGAAGATCGGCGGCCAGTTCGGCTTCGAGGCTGACTTCCCGATTCACACCCGTTCCGCCAAACAACTTGCATCAACAGCCCCACACTGGAGAATGCCATGACGTGCAAACCGGAAATCCTCAGAAGTGTTCCTCTGTTTTCGCTGCTGGACGACGACGAGACGGCGGTCTTAGCCGATCAGGTCGACTTAAAAACGTTTGCCCCGCGGGAGCGAATTTACAAAATCGGAAGCGAAAGCAAGCATGCCTACGTGCTGGTCTCTGGCCGGGCGCAGGTGACGATGGTGGACGAGGACCAGCAGGAGGTGGTGGTGGATGAACCGGGGAAGGGCGAATTTTTCGGGTTCGCCTCGATGCTGGAGCAGACGCTGCATCAGACGAACGCGATGGCGCTGGAGGAGTGTGAGTGCATCGAGGTATCGCGCGACGACATTGCGATTCTGCTGGAGCGCAAGCCGCACGCCGGCATGGATCTGATGACGATTCTGGGGCGGCAGTTCCACGCCGCGCACCAGTTGGTGCGGCTGCGGGCGACGCGCAACGCGAACGAGATTATTGAAAGGCAGGAAACGGCGGGAGAACGGATCGCTGATTCTGTGGCCGGGTTTGGCGGATCCTGGACCTTCATCATTACCTTCGCCGTGGTGCTGCTGGTGTACACAGCGATCAACGTGCTTCTCAGCAGGAAAGCGTGGGATCCCTATCCGTTCATCCTGCTCAACCTGTTCCTTTCGATGCTGGCCGCCATCCAGGCGCCGGTGATTATGATGAGTCAAAATCGGCAGGACACCAAGGACCGGGTGCGCAGCGAACTCGATTTCGACGTCAACCGGCGCGCCGAAGCGGAGATTCATGGTTTGGCCCGTAAGCTGAACCAGATTGACGACCGGGTCGACGATCTCTACGAGTTCCTCAGGCAATCGAAAGCGAACGGGGCGCAGTAACGGCCTCCCCGGTTCGACGGCGGGCCGCGCGGCAGAGCCCTGGGACCGGTCGGTGAGGAGCGGAAGCTCCTCTACGATTTCTGCGCCAGCGCAAAGCGCTCGAACGTCCCGGCGGGCCCATCGGGCACCGGACCGAAGGCGCGAATCAGCGTGAACTCCCGGCGCATGTCGAGACCTTCTACCTGCACCACCCGCACCGTGCCCAGGCGCAGCTCCTTGCGAATCGCCCATTCCGAGACGAAGCCCGCGCCCAGCCCCGCTTCCTCCGCGGAAACAATGGCGACAATGGAATCCAGCTCCATGGTGACGCGCAGGTCCTTCCAGCGCACGCCGGCGCGGCGCAGCGCGAGTTCCACCACGCGCCGCGATCCCGAGCCGCGCTCCCGCATGATCAGCGGAACCTGGGTCAGCGCCCGCACCGGCGCCGTGTCCTTGTGCGGGTCCTGGGTCGGCCACGGATAGCGCCGCCCCACGATCAGCACCATGCGGTCGTCCAGCATCTTCTGCCGGAAAACGTCGCGACTGGAGATGGGTCCCTCGATGATGCCCAGATCGATCTCGCCCTCTGCCAGCATGGCGGCGATGTGCTCGGTGTTCGCGCTCGTCACGCGCAGTTCCACGCGCGGGTGTTTCTCCAGAAAGGCTCCCAGCATGGGCGGCAGCACATACTGCGTCACCGTCATCGACGCGCCAATGCGGAGTTCGCCGGCGGCCTCGCCCCGCGCGCGCTCCAGCGCCGCCTGCGCCTCTTCGGCCAGCCGCGCGCCTTTGCGCGCGTAGCCCAGCAGCACCAGGCCGGCATCGGTCAGGCGCACGCGTCCCTTGCCGCGGTCGAAGAGCACCACGCCCAGCTCTTCTTCGAGGGCGTGCACCTGCTGGCTCACCGCCGGCTGGCTCAGGTGCAGCCGCTCCGCCGCTCGCCGAAAGCTCGCTTCCGCGGCCACGGTGCGAAACACCTTCAGCCGGAAGTTTTCCATGCCGTCTTCCTCTCGCCGCCCTTATAGAATCGAGCCATCCTGATGGCATCCCCGACCACTCCGCGCTGGCGGCGCGCACTCGCGATTCTACGTCCTTCGCATCGCCACTCTCCGTTTTCGGCCACGGTTCTTCTCATGGCGTCGATGATCGCCTCCAAGGTCATCGGCCTGGTGCGCGTGAAATACACCGCATGGCTGCTGGGCCGCAGCGCGGCGGCTGACGCCTTCAACGCCGCCTTCCAGCTGCCGGACATGATCTATTACTTCCTCGTCGGCGGCGCTGCTTCCATCACCTTCGTCACCATGCTCAGCCGCTATCACGATGCGGGCAAGGACGACGAAGGCGAGCATGCGATGTCCGTCATCCTGACGACCATGGCGCTGGTGCTGGGCGGGGCTATCCTCATCGCCGAGTTTGCCGCGCCCTGGTACGTGCAGTTGCTGCTGCGCGGATTTCGCAGCGACCCCGCCAAGGCCGCACTGTGCGTCCATCTCACCCGCATTTTGCTGCCCGGGCCGCTTTTCTTTTTCTCCGGCGGCATCTTCGCGGCCGTGCTGCTGGTGCGCAAGCAGTTCAGCGTCCAGGCCGTCACACCGCTGGTTTACACGCTGGGAACGATTGTGGGCGGGGTGCTGCTGTGGCGCGTGATGGGCGTCTCTTCGCTGGCCATCGGTACGGTCGCTGGAGCCTTCTGCGGACCCCTTCTGCTGAACGCCATCGGCGCGCGCCGCGCGGGGATGCGCTACAGGCCAGCTCTCGACTGGAGGAATCCAGGGCTGCGGGAGTGGGTGCGGATGTCGATCCCGCTGATGCTGGGCGTCTCGCTGGTGACCGCCGACAACTGGATCATCAACTTTTTCGCCTCGCGCACCGGCGGCGCCATCACGCTGCTCGGCTACGCCAAGCAGCTTTTCGCCGCGCCCGTGGGACTCGGCCAGGCCGCGGGCGCTGCCTCGCTGCCATTTCTGGCGACGCTCTTCGGACACGCGGATCGCGCTCCCTTCGCACGCGCGGTCAACTCGTCGGTCTCGCGCATCCTCGCCTTCTCGCTGCTCCTCTCCGCGTTCATGATCGCCATGGGTGCGCCCCTGGTTGATGTGCTGTTTCGCGGGGGAGCTTTCCATCGCGAAGCCACCAGCGCGATGAGCGTCTACTTCGCCGTGTTTTCCATTTCGCTCTGTCTGTGGTCCGCGCAGGCCATCTACGCGCGGGCTTTCTATGCCGCGGGCAACACGATGACGCCCATGGTCGCCGGCACCATCGTGACCGCTGTTTCTATTCCCGTCTACGGAGTGCTCTACCACGCAATGGGGCCGACCGGGCTCGCCGTCGCGTCAGACATCGGGATCCTGCTGCAGACCGCCGCGCTCGCGGTGCTGCTGCATCGGCGCGGCATGGTTCCGCTGGCTGGCCTCGAGTATGCAGAGATTGGGAGATCTCTGCTCGCCGGTGCGATCGCGCTGGCGGCGCTGGCCGGCCTGCGCTTTTTTGTGCACACCACCAGCCGCCTGCTGGAACTCGCGCTGCTCGCCGCCGCAACTCTGATCTGGATCGCGATCTCCGCGCTCGTGCTGCGGCTGAGCGGATCGTCGCTCCCGCGGCAATTGACGGCGCGCTTCGCCCACCGCGGACCGGCCTGATCATCGGCTGCAAACCGTCGCAGCACGCCTGCGTGGTTCTGCGACCAATCGCGAAAAAGCTCCCGCAGCAGGTCTGCCCATAAGGGACCGGCCTGCCCGCGAGAGCCTTTGCTGGTGCCTCGCGCGCTACACCTGCGCGGCGACTGCCCGTTCCGCGCTGGCGTTCGCCGCCGGCTTGCTGTCGCTCGATTTCTCGCCCGACTTCTCGTTCGCGCCCGGCTTGCGGATGTCAATGCCGCCCTTGAAGAACGCGCCATCCTCAATCGAAATGCGCTGCGCCGTCACGTCGCCGGTCAGCGAGCCTTCGCTGCGGATGTCTACGCGGTCGCTGGCCGTGACATTGCCGCGCACTTTGCCCAGCACCACGATCTCGCGCGCCGAAATGTTCGCTGCCACCTGGCCGTTGCGGCCCACGGTGACGCGGTTGCCCGCCAGGTTGATGGAGCCTTCCACCTTGCCGTCGATGTACAGCGACTCGGAGCCGGTGACTTCGCCTTTGATCACCAGGCTCTTGCCGATCGTCGCCTGCTCACCGCTGGAAGCGTTGCTGGTCGACGCGGCCGGGGCCGGGGCGAGACGCGCGGTGGCGTCGAAACTGGGGGGCGTCGGCGTCGCCGGACGCACGGGCTCGGGGCTCTGCGGGGATGTGCCACTACCGGGCTGATTGGGTTTCCACATAATTGCTAAATCCTTCCTTCACAGAAATTATCGATTTGATTGGGGCGCCCTGCTGCTGGCCTGCCGGAATCGTAGCCCCGGGCTCCAGGCAGAACCGTTACAACGCCGACCCTCGTCCCTCCGGAGATCGTGCCTCCGCCGCAATGCCGCCGTTACCTGCAATCTTAAACACCTTCCGGCGAAATTGGCACCCCTCGCCCACCCCCGCCTGTGGAAGCTGGGGATTTGCCACTTTTTTGCAGTCGCCGCAGCCGCCTGGCGCATCCCTTTAGAAAACGGATCACAATAGCCTGCACGCCGGCAGAACCGGCGTATGGAGACACTGCAATGGTGAAATACGCGCTCTACGGTTCGCTGAAAGCGAAGCCGGGAAAAGAAGCCGACGTCGAAGCCTTTCTGAAGCAGGGAGCGGAGTTGGCCCGCAAAGAATCGGGCACCGTCACCTGGTACGCCATTAAGGAAGATGACGGCCAGTACGGCATCTTCGACACCTTCAACGACGAAGCCGGCCGCGAGGCGCATCTGAACGGCGACATCGCCAAAGCGCTGATGGCCAAAGCCGGCGAGTTGCTGGCCGAGCCGCCAAAGATTCACAAGATCGACGTGCTGGCCGTGAAGTAGTCGCGGCGAAGGCGTAGTGGCACGGATTGCGTGGACTGGAAAAAGCTCGTGGCGTGATCCAGTACCATCGAAGCCAGGCATGAACGACCGCGAACTGCTGCGCCATATCGAACGCTTACCCAACGCCCGCGCCGGCTACAAACAGCTGGTGCGGGAGCTGGGCCTCGGCGGAGGCCAGGAGCGCCGCGAACTCCGCGAGCAGCTGGGCCGCTTGACCGGCACACGCCAGCTCCAGCAGGTGGACGGCGACCACTGGGCGATCCCCAAGCCGCCCTCATCCGACAGCAAGCCGCGCTCTGCCGACCCCGCGCGGCGTCAGGAAATCCGCGGCGAAAACCTCGTTGCCGGGCGGCTCGACCTCCATCGTGATGGCTACGGGTTCGTGCGCCCCAACCCACGCGAGGCGGGCGGCCGTGCCCCGATTGACGAGGACGTCTTCATCCCGCCCCAGGAGATGAACGGCGCGATGCAGGGCGACCAGGTGCTGGTGGAACTGGCTCCACCGCGCCGCGACCGCAACGACAATCGCCGCTCCGGTCGCATTGTGCGCATCCTGACCCGGAAAAACGAAACCGTCGTTGGCATCTTTCATTACGCGCGCCGCGACGCGGATCGCGGCAACTACGTCGTCCCCTCCGACGAGCGCATGACGCAGGTTATCTCCATCCCCCACGGCCTCGAGATTCCTTCGGCGGAGAAAGCCGCGTCGCCGCATCGAGTGCTGGGTATAGAAGCGCAGGCCGCCAAGCGCCGCGACAACCTGGAAGGCCTGGTGGTGGATGTCGAGATCACCGACTGGCCGACGCCGACGCGCCCCGCCCGCGGGCGGGTGCTCGAAGTGCTGGGGGCCGAGGACGACTTCGGCGTTGACGTGGAGATGGTCATCCGCAAGCATCACCTGCCGCGCATCTTTCCAGACGCCGTGCTGGATGAGGCGCGCGCCGTCGCCCATCTCGATCCTGACCTCGTGGCAGCGCGCCGCGATTTCCGCGACCTGCCCATCGTCACCATTGACGGCGAGACGGCCCGCGACTTCGACGACGCTGTGCTCGTCCGCCGCCACGACGACGGCAGCTGGGACTTGCAGGTTCACATCGCCGACGTCGCCGAGTACGTCTGCCCTGGTACGCCGCTCGATCTCGAAGCGCGCCTGCGCGGCACGTCAGTCTACTTCCCCGACCGCGCGATTCCCATGCTGCCGCAGGATCTCTCGACGGACATCTGCAGTCTGCGCCCGAACGAAGATCGCCTCGTGCTTTCGTGCCTCATGCGCATTGATGCGCAGGGCGAAATTCTCGGCTACGAGGTGTGCGAGGGCGTCATCCGCTCGGCGCGCCGCATGACGTACACGCAGGTCCACGCCATCGTCGAAGGCGACGCTGCCGCCCGGTCGGAGTTCGCGCCGCTGGTTCCGGAGTTCGAGCGCATGCTGGAGCTGGCGCAGATTCTGAATCGCAAGCGTGACCGCCGCGGCTCCATCGATTTCGACCTGCCCGAGCCGCTGATCGAGTTCGACGAATTCGGCGCGATGCAATCCGTCACCCGCTCCGAGCGCAACTGGGCGCACCGGCTGATCGAGGAGTTCATGCTCTCGGCCAACGAATGCGTCGCCTCGTGGCTGCAGAATTTAGGCGTGCCGTCGCTTTATCGCATTCACGAGAAGCCCGAGCCGCGGCGCGTGGTGGAGTTCGAAGAGATCGCGGCGGCCTTCGGCTACTCGCTGGGCATCGGCAGCCTGCCGGTGAAGACATTCACCATGAAAGGCGAACGGCGCGAGTACCACGCACGGCAGGATCGCGGGCAGCGCGGAGGCCGCACCCCGCGCAGCTACGAGGTCGCCGGCGACATCCCCGTCACGCCACGGATGTATCAAAAGCTAACGGAAAAGATTGCCGGCAAGCCGGAAGAGCGCATTCTCTCCTACCTGATGCTTCGCTCCTTACGGCAGGCCCGCTATAGCGAGAAGAACGAGGGTCACTTTGCGCTCGCCGCGCCCTGCTACACGCACTTCACCTCGCCGATCCGGCGCTACCCCGACCTCATCGTGCACCGGATTACGAAGGCGCTCCTGGAAGCCGGCGTCGATGGAGAGGGCGTTTTGGCTCCCGGTGAACCGCACGCCGCAAGTGGCTCACGCGGTCAGGCAAGTGGCTCACGCGATCAAAAAGTACACGCGCCCTTCGAGCCTCTCGACGAACAGTCCTTAGCGGCCATCGGCCAGGAATCCAGCGAAAACGAGCGCCGCGCCCAGGATGCAGAGCGCGAACTGGTGGAGTGGAAGAAGATCAGGTTCATGCGCGACCGCGTGGGCGAGGACTTCAGCGGGATGATCCTCAACGCCACGAAATACGGCCTCTTCGTCGAGCTCGACGATCTGTTCGTCGAAGGACTCGTCCCGCTGCACACGCTCGGCGCGCTCGACAACGACCGCTACAACTACCGCGAAAACACGCGCCAGATTATCGGCGACCGCTGGGGACGGAAGTTCTCCGTGGGCGAACGCGTGCGCGTGGTGCTGGATCGCGTGGACGCCGTCGAAAAGCGGCTGCAGTTTTCGATTGTGGATGGGGTCGAAGCGCGGCCCACTCCAACCGCAGGCGTCGCGCCGCCGGCGAAGAGCAAGAAGGCGCGGCGCGAGGAAAAGCGCTCGAAAGCTGCCCGCAAACAAACCGCCGCGCAGGCGACCAAAACGGGTAAGCGAGGAAAATATCGGCCGCCGAAACTCAATAAGTTGCCGAAGAAAAAACGAGAGTAATGCGCGCTACTGTGCCGGAGGAGCCTGAGGACAAAGTTCGAGGCCCGTGCGCACAAAGTCCTCGCCTTTCGCCAGGAGCGGTTCACCCGTCGACTGCGATAAGGCATAGGAGAAGCAGTCGCCGAAGTTCAGCCTGGCGGGATGCCGGCCCCTGCCATAGATCCGCCACGCGGCAAGCGCGCTCCAGGCAAGATTTTCGTCGACGGCCACAACCTCAACGGCAAGCCGGCTAAGGTAACGTTCGAGGCTACCCAAGGCCGTCGCCCCGAGTCGGGCCTCGAGAACCATCCCGGTTTCCACAATCGAAACCGCGGAAATCAGCCGGGTCTCTGCGGCCAGGATCTGGCTTTGGAAGAAGGCACATTCGGGCTCATTCATGAAAATGGCAACGATGGCCGAGGAATCGAGAACCATCAGAACGGGATCCCGTTCTGATCGTAGCCGAGGATCTCCTCCTCCGGCCGGTCGTCGAGAACCGGGAGAGCATGAACCCGCGTGAGAATCTCGTCGATTTCCTTGCGCAACGCTACGTTTTGGCGGCCCCTCTTCAGCCGTTGCAGACGCTCTGCAAGGGATTTGCTAATTGCGTCGGTCAGCGTTTCCCCGGTGAGAAGGGCCACTTCACGGGCAAGCTTTTCGGTTTCGGCGTTGCGAATACTTAAGGCCATCGGCGCTCTCTCATTACCAGTATATACGATTGGTTATCTGTATATACTGGCGCCGGCCAGCTAAGTCCGGAAGACGATGCGCCCGGCGCTGATGGTTGTGTGCACCCGCCCCTGCATCGCCCAGCCATCAAAAGGCGTGTTCTTCGATTTCGAGCGCGAGTCGGCCGCCTGGAACGTCCACTTCTCCGCGGGATCGAACACCACCACATCCGCAGCCGCGCCGACGGCCAGGCTTCCATGCCCGCGCAGCCCAAGGGCCGCCGCAGGACGGCTGCTCAGTAATCCCAGCACGGTCGCCATCGGCATCTTGTGGCGAACGTGCAGAATGGAAATCGCCAGCCCGAGCGCCGATTCGAGCCCGGTGATGCCGTTCGGAGCGCGATCGAATTCCTGTTCCTTCTCGTGCGCCGCATGCGGAGCGTGGTCGGTCGCGATGGCATCCACCGTACCGTCCAGCAAGCCTTCGATCATCGCGGCGCGATCGCTCTCCGCACGCAGCGGCGGATTCATCTTCGCGTTGGTGTCGTAGAGACCGATGCGCTCCTCAGTCAGCACGAAATGGTGCGGCGTCACCTCGCAGGTAACATGCAGCCCGGATTTGCGCGCAGCCCGCACAGCGTCCAGCGCCTTCTTCGTCGAAAGATGCGCGACGTGCAGATGGCCGCCCTTCACTTTTTTCAGCAGCGTGATGTCGCGATCGACGAGGCCTGATTCCGCTTCGATGGGCATGCCGCGCAGTCCAAGGCGAAACGCCAGCGCCCCGGCATTCATCGAGCAGCCGCCCGTCAGGCGCGTGTCTTCCGCATGCTGGATCACGGGCAGTCCCAGCTTCGCCGCCGCCCGCAGCACCTCCAGCATGATGTCGTCTCCCAGAATCGGCTTCCCGTCGTCGGTCACCGCGACCGCGCCCGCGTCCTTCATTGCGGAATAGTCCGTCAGCGCCTCGCCCATCGAGCCGCGCGTCGCCGCCGCGATGGGCAGCACCCGGGCCGATGCGCCGCGCTCCGCCGCCTGCATCCAGCGCGTGATCTCCGGCGAGTCGTTCACCGGGATGGTGTTCGGCATCGCGCACACCGTCGTGAACCCGCCCGCTGCCGCCGCCGCCGTTCCGGTGGCAATCGTTTCCTTGTAGCCCTGCCCCGGCTCACGCAGATGCACGTGGATGTCGATCAGGCCGGGCGCAACCACCAAGCCTTTTGCGTTCACGACTTCGGCTTCGGCCGATTTGATCTGCCCCGACGCTTCGATGCCCGCGATTTTTCCGTCGCGCACCAGAACATCGCGCACGGCGTCGAGCCCGCTCCCCGGATCGACGACTCGCCCTCCGCGGATAAGCAGCGTCTTCATCGGCGCGACCCCTTTCCTGCCGGCACGCGCGCAGACAAAGCACGAAGAACCAGCGCCATGCGGACGGGCACGCCGTTGTGCACCTGGGCGGCTATTCCCGATTGCAGCCCATCGGCCACCTCGCTGGTGATTTCCATGCCGCGAATGATCGGCCCCGGATGCAGGATCAAGGCCTGCGGCGCGAACTCCGCGATGCGGTCCTCGTTCGCCTGATACCTGCGCCGATAGTCGTCCAGGTCGATCTGCAATCCCGCCAGCCGCTCCGCCTGGATGCGCAGCATCATCACAATCTGCGACTGCCGCAGCGCCGACGCAAAGTCGCGTTCAATCACCAGCCCTGGCCCCATCGACGCCGCTGTTTCAGGCAGGAGCGGCGTTGGTCCGCACAGAATCACGCGAGCGCCCAGCCGCGGCAGCAGCAGCGCATTCGACCGCGCCACGCGGCTGTGCAGAATGTCGCCGCAAATGGTGAGCGTCACGCCGCGCAGACACTTCTCGCTGATCGCACTCGCCTGGATGCGGAGAAATTGCAGCATCGTCCGCAGGTCGAGCAGCGCCTGCGAGGGATGCTCCGCCATGCCGTCGCCCGCGTTCAGCACCGGCAGCCCAGTCGCGCGCGCCAGCAGATACGGGGCGCCTGAATAGGGGCTGCGCAGAATGATGCACTCCGCCCCCAGCGCTTCCAGGGTGATGCCTGTGTCCTTGAGCGATTCGCCCTTCTCGATGCTCGACGACAGCGAACTCACCAGGGTGGTGTCTGCGCCCAACGCCTTGGCCGCCAATTCGAACGAGGTCCGCGTGCGCGTGCTCGACTCGTAGAACAACAGCGCCACCCGGCGCTTGGCCAGCCGCCTGGCGCGCCGCAGCGGCTCTTCCCGCTCCAGCGCATCGGCGGTCATCAGAATGCGCCGCACCTCGGCCACCGAAAAATCGTTGGCCGAAATCGCCGACAGTGGATGAATTGCTCTCTGAAAAAGGGGTGTTCGGGAAAAAGAAATTGCTGCGGCTTTCGGCTGCGCCTTGCGAGTTTTCGGCCTGGTTTGCGCCATCTCCCCGATTCGTTTCCAGGCAGTTCGCTGCCTGCGCTGCCCGCTGTCGCTAGACCCGTTCCACCAGGATCACCTGCTCGTCGCCATCCACTTCGCGCAGCTTTACTTCAATAATCTCGCGCGACGAGGTCGGCACCGTGCGGCCGACAAAGGTCGCCTCAATGGGCAGTTCTCGATGCCCGCGGTCGATCAGCACCAGCAACTGCACGCGGCGCGGCCGTCCGTGATCGAAAAGCGCATCGAGCGCGGCCCGAATGGTGCGACCGGTGTACAGCACATCGTCGATCAGGATCACGTCGCGGCCGTTGACGTCGAACCCCAGCGACCCGGGCACGACCACCGGCCGCACGTCGCGCGTCGACAGATCGTCGCGGTAAAAGCTGATGTCGAGCACGCCCGCATCGACTGGCTGTTTCTCAATGCCGGCAATCAGCGCGCTCAGCCGCTCGGCGATGGGCACGCCGCGGCGCTTGATCCCTACCAGGCCCAGATTGTCCGCGCCATTGTTCTTCTCGATGATCTGATGGGCGAGGCGAACCAGCGTCCGTTCGATCTCTGAGGCGGACATGATCCGCCCCTTCTCGCGCAGTTTGGGCGTTGCAGCCGTTTGCAGCTCAGTCATAGGAGTAAAGGCGATGATACGAGGCTCGGGGTTACGCCGCAAGCACGCCGGCGGGCGCTGCTACAGACTGCGCTGGACCCGCGTCCGCATGGCCAGCAGCCGGCCCGCAATGGCCCCGCCCGCGGCGGCAAACAGAATGATGCCCAGCGACATCACGACCACGGTAATCAGCTGGCTCCATGCGTAGCCGTCCGGCGACAGGAGAAAATGCATAAAGTTCTGCAGCATGTGCAGCATTTCCGGCGGCTCCGGTCCTTGCGTGGCCATCGATTTCGTCATCGAGTCGACCGCCTGCTGTGCCGCGGCCTGCGATGCCTGGTCGATCGCCGCTCCCTGGTGCAGCAGAAATCGCTCGATCAGCAACTGTACCGCCCATGCCAGCGACGCGAAGAACGCGGAAATTGCCCCCAGCACTCCGCCCACGCGCCACCCGATGCGGCCGTCGGTGAAGGCCGTCGTTCGCTGGCGATAGATCGCCATCACGGCAAACCCGCCGCCGATCGGGAACAGAGAACTGGTGCGCGTCAGCGCGGACAGCAGTCCTACAGGAATCGCCACCAGCAGCGCTGCCACGATCGCCGCCCGCCACTGCACCAGGTGCAGGTCGCCGTTCGGGCGCACCGCGGGTTGCGGAAATGTCCCGGCATCCACGGGCTCCACGGTGAGCTGCGCTGCCCCGCAGTGCGGACAGAATTCTTCCCCGGTCCGCAGGGTGTTCGCACAACGATGACACACAGGGTCCACAAATTGACCCTATCGCACGCTGCGCATCGGCGCAATCCGGAATCTGGCCTTACTCGCTCGAACCGCAGGGGCTTAGTCGCTCTTATCGTTCGAGTCCCGCGACAGACCCTCCGGCAATTCCAGTTCCACCAGCGAGTACTTCGTCCCGCCGCTCACGCTCTTGAAGGCCAGAATGTGCTGGTGGCGCTTCGATCCGGCCCGCAAAGTCAGCCCGCTGTCATCGGTAAGGCCGTCATCGCTTCCGTTGATATTCACGTGACCGTGGGAGTCGTCGTGGCAGGTCAGCCCCTCAGCGGTGACGGTCGGCGTGCCCACCGGCTTGTTCCCGTCGCACTCCAGCACATCGCCGAAACGGCCCATAGCGTTCCTGTAGAACGCGAGCACCTTGTCCTGCGCGTCCGCAGATTCGTAAGTCACAACCTTCACCCGCAGTTGAAACTGGCCAAATCCCATGTGGACGTCGGCGGACTTGTCGCCTTCCCGGTCCGGCGAGATTTGTGCTCCTGGATAGGCCGGCAGTCCCAGATCGGCCGCCGACGTCTGGTCCGAGCGCACATGCAGCCCCCCAAACGGCGTATCGACGCGGACGTTTTTGTCCTCGCCGTTCTTCCCCTTCTCCACCTGAACGTGACAACCGGAAGTCGACATCAACGCTCCCGCCACGGTTCCCACAAGCATCGCTTCCCACAAAAAGCGGTATCTCATAGCCGTACCCCTCTTGCAGGAAGATACGCCCGGATATCCCGGTTAGTTCCGCGCACCCGCTGATGGAAATTGCCGCAGCACCCGGCGGATCGAAGCGCGGCAGCCCCTTCCGTGGTGGACGGGACGCGCCGGCCCTGCTTCTGCGCTGGTTTATCCGACGCTCAGCAGACTCTTCTTCGCCGTATTCGACGCCGCCGAGGGCACGGCCCGCGCCGCCGTGGCCAGCATGGTCGGGATTTGATCCGCTGCCAGCGGCCGGCCGTACAGCCATCCCTGACCGAGCGAGCAGCCGATCTGCAGCAGCATGGCTTCCTGTTCCCGCGTCTCCACGCCTTCCGCCAGGGTAACCAGACCCAGGCTGTGCCCCATGGCCACCACCGCTGCCACAATCTTGCGGCTCTCGGGGCGCACGGTCATCATGTGGACAAAGCTCCGATCCACCTTGATTTGATCGAAGGGCAGCGCCAGCAAATGACGCAGGCTGGCATAGCCGGTGCCGAAGTCGTCCAGCGCCAGGTGGCAGCCCATCGACTTCAGTTCCTGGGCAATCTCCACGGCCAGCGCCTCGTTGTCGAGGATGGCGCTTTCGGTAATTTCGATGGTCAGCCGGTTCAGCGGAAGCCCCGCCTGCTCCGCCGCCTCGCCAATCTGCGTCGGCAAACTGCGAAACCGCAGCTGAATCGGTGAAACATTCACCGCCAGCGTCAGGTGACTCGGCAAAACTGACGCCGAGCGAAACGCCTTGCGCAGAATCTGCCTTGTCAGGATCCCGATGATCCCCAGCTCTTCGGTGATCTGGATGAAGTTCTCCGGCAAAATCAGGCCAAGCGCGGGATGCCGCCAGCGCGTCAGCACCTCGAAGCCCGTCAACCGCACGGTCCGCAGATCGACCACCGGCTGGAAGCACGGCACGATCGCGTCACTCTCAACGGCATGGCGCACTTCCGCCAGGTTCACCAGCATGGGGCGATGATACTGTCACCTCCGATGAATCCATTGACCCAAACGGGGGAAACAGGTAACTCGAAAGAGACATGCACAAGGTCGTATCGGCATGCTCCGCGTCAGGGCCGTTGCTCCATTGCCTCGGGATGCTGGGGCGCCGATCCGTCGCCGTCCCGGAAGACCCGCATCGACCTCCCTCCCAGAATCACTTTCGCGCCCACTTCCGCCGGGGCAAACGGGTCATCGATGTTCTCCGTGTTCAGCACCTGCGTCCACGGCGTGGCCGCCGGCGACTCCGGCAGCGTAAACTCCACGCCCTCCGCGGCCGCATTCACCAGGATGAGAAAGCTGTCGTCGAGAATCGGATGGCCGACCTCATCGGAAATCGCCAGCGTCTTCCCGTTGAACATCAGCGCCAGCGCCCGATTCCACTCCGTGTTCCACGCCGCGTCGCTGAACTCGCCGCCGTCGGTGTTGTACCACGCAATGTCACGCACCACCGACCCGCGGATCACGCGATCCTGGAAGAATTTCCGCCGGTGCAGGTTGGGATGGTTGCGCCGCAGATGGATCAGCTTCGCCGTGAATTCCATCAGGCGGTCGCGCGCCGGGCTCAGCTTCCAGTCAAACCAGCTCAGTTCGTTGTCCTGGCAGTAACCGTTGTTGTTGCCCTTCTGCGTGCGCGCAAGCTCATCGCCGCCGCACAGCATGGGCACCCCCTGCGAAAGGATCAGCGTCGCCAGAAAATTCCGCATCTGCCGCTCGCGCAGGTCATTGATCGCCGGGTCGTCGGTCGGCCCCTCCGCGCCCATATTCCACGAGTCGTTATTGTTCGTGCCGTCGTTGTTGTTCTCGCCGTTCGCCTCGTTGTGCTTGCCGTTGTAGCTCACCAGATCGCACAGCGTGAATCCGTCATGCGCCGTCACAAAATTGATCGAAGCGTACGGCTTCCGCCCATCCATCTCGTACAGGTCGGACGAGCCCGTCAGCCGGTAGGCAAAGTCCGACAGCAGCCCGCCGTCTCCCTTCCAGAATCGCCGTACCGTATCGCGGTACTTCCCATTCCACTCCGCCCACAGCACCGGGAAATTGCCCACCTGGTAGCCGCCTTCGCCCACATCCCATGGCTCGGCGATCAGCTTGACGTCGGCGATGGTTGGATCCTGGTGGATGGTGTCGAAGAAGCTCGACAGCTTCGACACCGCGTGCAGTTCACGCGCCAGCGTGCTCGCCAGATCGAAGCGGAACCCGTCCACGTGCATCTCGGTCACCCAGTAACGCAGCGAATCCATCACCAGCTTCAGCACCTGGGGATTCATCACGTTCAGCGTGTTCCCCGTCCCCGTGTAATCCATGTAGTAGCGCGGCGCCTCGCGCACCTGGCGGTAATACGTCGTATTGTCGATTCCTTTCATCGACAGCATCGGCCCCATGCGGTTGCCCTCGCAGGTGTGGTTGTAAACCACGTCGAGGATCACCTCGATCCCCGCCCGGTGCAGCGTCTTCACCATCTGCTTGAATTCGACCACCTGTCCGCCCATCGACCCCGACGAGCTATACCGCGCCATCGGCGCAAAATAACTCAGCGTGTTGTAGCCCCAGTAGTCGCGCAGCCCGCGATCCACCAGATGCCCCTCGTCGATAAAGTGGTGGACCGGCAGCAGCTCGACTGCGGTCACGCCCAGTTTCCTCAGGTACGCGATGCTCGGCTCTGAGGCCAGTCCCGCATACGTCCCGCGCAGCTTCTTCGGCACCGCCTCGTTCTGCATCGAGAAGCCCCGGACATGCACCTCGTAAATCACCGAGTCCGCCAGCGGCGTTTCCGGAGGACAGTCGCCGTTCCAGTCGAAATTTTCGTCGATCACCACCGACCTGGGCACCGCAGCGGCCGAATCGCGCTCGTTGCGCTTCAGGTCGTTCCCCGTCTTCACGTCGTACGGAAAAATCGGCCCCTTCCAGTTCACTTCGCCGGTCAGCGCCTTGGCGTAGGGGTCCATCAGCAGCTTCTTCGAATTGAAGCGCAGCCCGTTTTCCGGATCCCATGGGCCTTCGACGCGGTATCCGTAGCGCTGCCCCGCCTTGATGTTGCGGATGAGCCCGTGCCAGACAAAGGCCGTGCGTTCATGCAGCGAAACACAATCCGTCTGCTTGCCCGCCTCGTTGAAAAAGCAAACCGAAACAGCGGTGGCATTCTCTGAAAAAAGAGCGAAATTGGTGCCTGTCGCAGTGGGCGTCGCGCCCAGAGGATAGGGCTTGCCGGGGAGTAGCGTTCGTTCCATGGGTCTTGTCTCTCGCTTTGGGGATCGTACAGGCGTTGCGTGCGGTGTGGAGCTTGCGATGAATCCGTGCCGGATTAATCAGATGCAGGAATTCGCGTGTGAACTGGCCGCCCGTGCTGCTGGAAATTCGCGGCTCGCCGGCCATCTTCCCTGAGCGTCCCGAGCATCTTCCAGAGTTGGAGCGGCAGCGACCCGATGCGGCGCTTCCCTTCAACGCTGCCGGGCCATCGCGAGGCTCGGCAGAATCGCACTACGGCAGGGGCGCAGGTTTTCGCGATTTCCTCTGCTTGCCGCCGACGCAGGAGAATCGCGCCAGCCGGCGGACCCTGCCGGCTCATCTCTCCCACCGCCAATCGATCCGGGCGTCCACCCATCAGGTCCCCCGCTCAGGCTGCTGTTGCCTGGGTGGGTCTTTCGACCGCATCCGGTCGAGTGCGGCCCCGGTCCGCGTGGCGGCCGAGTCGACCCGCAACCGATGACCCTCGTACCCCCCAGGCCTCTGTTTTCCCGCAGACCGCTTCCTATCTTCTTGCCGCGGCGACCGCCGTCCGGCGTAGAGTCCGAAAAAGAAAGAAGCCCCATGACCATGAAATTTGGAATCGCCGGGTTCGCCTGTCTCTCCGCATGCCTTCTCGCCGGCTGCTCCACCGCCAGCAAGCCGACACCGGAAAACTTTATGAAGACCCTGAACGCCTACTATCAGGACCGCAGCGATTGCCTCTTCCCCCAGGGCCGGCGCTTCCCCTACGAAGTCGCGCCTGGCACCGGCGCCAAACAGGGCAAAGCGCAGATGGACGCGCTCGCCGACGAAGGCATGTTCAAGCGCCTTGAAGATCTCGACCTCCACGTCGATTCCTACTCGCTCACGCCGCTCGGCCAGCGTTACGCGCCCCGCTTCTGCTATGGACACCGCGAGGTGACCGGCATCGAGAGCTTCACACCGCCCGCGCCGCGCAACGGCTTCACCGAGACGGACGTGACCTACCGCTACCAGATGGACGACGTCCCTGTCTGGGCAAAAACCGAAGCCGTGGTCGTAGCGTTCCCGCAGTTGACGAAGGATCTGTCGAACACCGCGACGGACAAGATAACCCTGGCCACCGCGGGCGTCGACTGGCAGGTGCCGCAGTAGGAGGAGCGACCCGCCGCGCAGGAAAGAAGTCGGGACGGGCAGATTTGAACTGCCACGGCTCGGCTGCTCCGAGCGACCCCTCGCATGCGGACTCACTCGCATCCCCTACGCAGCTGCGAGGTTGGGGTGCTTCGCGGTCGGCAGTTCGACAGAAGCTGCCCAGGAAACCGCATATTTGAAGTGGAAGTAAATGGTCGGGACGGGCAGATTTGAACTGCCGAATGGCGCGGCTGCGCCGCGCGTCCCCTCGCAGGCTGGATTGCTCGCATCCGCAGAGCAGCCGCGAGTTGGGGTGCTTCGCGGTCGGCAGTTCTCGAGTGCAACTGCGAGCGAAAGATGAATTTTCAGGTGAGTTTAATTGGTCGGGACGGGCAGATTTGAACTGCCGACCCCTCGCACCCCAAGCGAGTGCTCTACCAGGCTGAGCCACGTCCCGACGACCGCAGAGGTCTGCAACCCAAGTCTACCACTCCCACCCCGGGCCGCCACCCCGTTCGTGCGCTCCCCTGCCCTCTTCGTGGCATTCCCGCTGACAGCTATCTCCGGCACACTGGTTGCGTCTCGTAATCCGCTTGACCGCGTATTCCGAGCAGATCGTGGGCTCAACTTTTTTACCCCCCTTGAGGTGCACGCATGACTCCCGCTCTTGATTATCAGCAATTCTCTGAAGGCTCTTTAGCCGACTTTGTGCCGGAGCAGCCGGTTCCCGCCACCTTCACCGTCGAGGACGGCGAACTCTCCGCGCCGATGCGCGAATTGCGCCAGGCAGAAGCCGACCGCTGGCGCGCCATGCGGGACGAGACGCGCAGCAAGCTGAACGGCTCCGGCCTCTTCGGCCGCCTCTTCCATCGCCACTAACCCTGGATTTGAGATTGACTGCACGACTCCTCTGCCCGGTTCTCGCATAGCCCGCGCAAGTTTCCCGGCGTGATCACTCCGCCGGGATTGGGCTTTGCTCCCGCGATCGGGGCCAACCAGCCCCCCAGGAGTCGATCCCGGCCACGGTTTTCCGGTCCTTCGACACAAAACCAGAGCCAGCCGCAGGATCCCCCCCGCCTCGACCCACGTTTCCCTCCGCTCCATTACCATTCCCAAAGACAAGTCTTCCGCGGAGGAACGTTTTGAATCCCATTCAGAAGCATCGCCTTTCCGTCATTCTGCCGGCCCTGCTCGCTCTCCTCATCCCGATCGCCGCGCCCGTCGCACGCGCAGCCGAAGCGCCCACCCGCGCCACCCTCGCCAACGGCATGAAGGTCGTCATCATCCGCAACACGCTGGCGCCGGTCGTCACCGTTGAGGCGAACTTTATGGTGGGGGGCAACGAAACCCCCGACGGCTTCCCTGGCTCCGCGCACGCCGAAGAGCACATGGCCTTCCGCGGCTGCAAGGGCATGAGCGCCGATCAGACCGCCGCCATCTTCGCCCTGCTCGGCGGCGACAATAACGCCGACACGCAACAGAACATCACGCAATATTTTGAGACCATCCCCGCCGCCGACGTCGACGTCGCGCTG
Source organism: Acidobacteriaceae bacterium (assembly GCA_036267295.1). GTDB lineage: Bacteria > Acidobacteriota > Terriglobia > Terriglobales > Acidobacteriaceae > Palsa-343. The sequence continues at coordinate 35,993 of DATAWI010000040.1, forward strand.
GAGGCCGAGGCGGCGTGCCTGAGCGGGGTTGACGATTCGCAGGCCCAATGGGACCAGGAGCGCGGCGCCATCGAACAGGAAGTCGCCCGCGACCTTTCCAACCCCACCTACAAGTTCATCAACCGCCTCAACGCCGACATGTTTGCCGGAACGCCCTATGCGCACGATCCGCTGGGCACACGCGAATCCTTCGACAAGACCACCGGCCCCATGCTCAAGGCCTTCTACGACAAGTGGTACACGCCGTCGAACATGATCCTGGTCATCGTGGGTGACGTCGATCCCGTCACGACGCTGGCGAAAATCAAGACCCTCTACACCGGCATTCCCAGCCACCCGCTGCCCGCGCACCCGGCGGTCAACCTGCAACCGGTTAAGTCGGAGAGCTTCACCCTCGACAGCAATTTACCCTACGTCCTCGGCTTCATCGCGTGGCGTCTGCCCGGCACGGATTCGCCTGACTACGCCGCCATCCAGATCCTCTCCGACGTGCTCGCCAGCCAGCGTGCCGATCTCTATGCCATGGTCCCCGCAGGCAAAGCATTGGCGGCGGAATTCGGCGTCGCCGAGTCGTATCCAAAGGCAAGCGTAGGCTTCGGCCTCGTCGCCCAACCCGCGGGAGTCGATACGCAGCCCGCGCTCGACGAGATGCGCACCATCATCAACAAATACGCGCAGGATGGCGTCCCCGCCGACCTCGTCGATGCCGCCAAGCGTGCGGAAATCGCCCAGGCAGAATTTCAGCGCAACTCCATCTCCGACCTCGCCGCGGTCTGGTCGAACGCGCTCGCCGCTGAAGGCCGCAATTCGCCGGAAGAAGACATCGACGCCATGCGCAAGGTCACCGTCGCCGATGTCAACCGGGTCGCGAAGCAGTATCTGCTCAACGCCAGCACCATCACCGCGACGCTCAAGCCGGTGCCCACCGGCGCGCCCGTTTCCGCCAAAGGCTTTGGCGGCGCCGAGAGCGTGACCACCGCGCCCACCAAGCCCGTCACGTTGCCGGACTGGGCTGCAAAACCGCTGAACGCTCTGCAAGTTCCGGAAAATTACCTCCAGGTTTCTGACACGAAGCTGGCCAACGGCATCCGCCTCATCGTCCGCACGGACACCACCAGCCCCACCGTCACCGTCATGGGCTCCATCCAGCACGAAGGCAATCTGCAGTCGCCGCAGGGCCAGGAAGGCGTTGGGGACATCCTCGACAACCTCTATTCCTACGGCACCACGTCGCTCGACCGCCTCGCCTTCGCCAAGGCGCTGGACGACATTGCCGCCAACGAGAATGCCGGCTATGGCTTCTCCGTCAAGGTCCTGAAGGAGTACTTCTCGCGCGGCGTACAGTTGCTGGCCGACAACGAGTTGCATCCCGCGCTGCCGGACCAGGCCTTCAAAATTACCCAGCAGCAGACGGCGCAGTTTGTCGCCGGCAATCTGCGCAGCCCGGGCTACCGCACCTCGCGCGCCCTCGATCTCGCCCTCCTGCCCGCAGGCGACCCGGTGCTTCGCGAAGCCACGCCGGACACCATCTCCAAACTGACGCTCGACGCGATCAAGCAATACCACGACGCGACGGTACGGCCCGACCTCACCACCATTGTGGTCATCGGCGACGTGACGCCGGCCGACGCAAAGACCGTCATCGAAAAATGGTTTGGCGACTGGCACGCCACCGGCGCGAAACCCAACACCACGCTGCCGTCCGTGCCCGTCAACAAGGCCTCTGCGGCCAATGTCGCCGACGCCCAGGCCGTGCAGGATTCGGTGACCCTCGCCGAGCAAGTCGACATCGACCGCTTTAGTCCTGACTACTATCCGCTGCAGCTTGGGAATCACGTCCTCGGCGGCGGCTTCTACGCGACGCGCCTCTATCATGACCTGCGCCAGGAAGCAGGCTACGTCTACAACGTCGATGTGGGGATGCACGCGGACAAAACGCGCGCCAGCTACTCGGTCGACTACGGCTGCGATCCCCCGAATGTCTCCAAGGCGCGCGCCATGATCGTCCGCGATCTGAACCAGATGCGGACGGAAGATGTCTCTGACGCGGAACTGCGCCAGGCCAAGGCGCTGCTCCTGCGCCAGATTCCTCTGAGCGAAGGCAGCGAGGATGCCGTTGCGGGCGGCCTGCTGAGCCGCGCCGACATGGGTCTGCCTCTTGACGAGCCGATCGTCGCGGCGAAGAAGTATTACGCGCTCACCGCCGACGACATCAAGGCCGCCTTCGCCAGGCACATCCAGCCCGACGACCTGGTCCAGATCGTGCGCGGGCCTGCACCGCAGTAAGCGAGCCGGTATCCCACGGGAACGCCACAAACCACCGGTCGCCCCATGTCTGCGCGCCGTTCGCAGACATGGGACACCGCGGGTCTCACCCGACCGAAGCAATCCCGAATTCCCAGGTCCTGCAATGCCCAGGTCCTGCAATACCCAGCTCCTGCGATGCCCAGCTCCAGCGATGCCGGACTCCCGCAATCCCCAGGTCCCGCAATCCCCAGGTCCTGCGCAGCAGGACGACGGTAGAAGCGCCGGGTTTTAACCCGGCGAATCGCGCTCCGCCAGAGATGGGGCTTCAGCCCCGGCCCAAAATTTCACACCCCCGCCCCCGCCCATCCGGTGTAACGTAAAGCCACGTCTCACGAGGAGGTCCCCCATGGTTTGGGACGTTGCGTACACCTGCGATATCTGCGGCAAGAAGAAGGGCGAGTCCAACCACTGGTGGTTGCTTTCGCTCGGCAATGTCCTCTGCTTTGAGGAAGGCCAGCCCAATCTGCGCTTCTCGATCCTCCCGTGGAACGAAAACGAGAGTCGTAATTCCGAGATGCGTCACCTCTGCGGCCAGAACTGCGCCCAGAAAGCCCTCGAGCGCTTCATGACCAATCGCACCATCGAAATGGAAATGGCCGAGGCGGAATAGCGACTTCTACCGTATTAAGTCTTCCAGCGCCGCGCTCAGCTCTGTCTTCTCGTCGCGGTACTTCACGATCACCGGCGTGTAGACGCTCAGCCCCCATTCGGCTGCCTGGCCCTTCGATACCGCGCGCGCGCCCGGCACCACCACCGCGCCTTCCGGAATGATCAGCGGCTTATCGGCGTCCGCACGCAGCACTACGCCGCGCACCACGTCGTAGACCGGCGTCCCGCGCGTCAGGATCGTCCCCGCCGCCAGCACTGCCCTTTGCCGCACGATCGTGCCCTCGTAGACGCCGCAGTTGCCGCCCACCAGCACATCGTCTTCCAGCACCACCGGGCTCGCGTTCACCGGCTCCAGCACCCCGCCCACCTGCGCGGCCGCGCTCAAATGCACGCGCTTTCCGATCTGCGCGCAACTCCCCACCAGCGCATGCGAATCGATCATCGTCCCCTCATCGACATACGCGCCCACGTTCACAAACATGGGAGGCGCCGCGATCACGCCGCGCGCCAGAAACGCGCCCGCGCGGACCGACGAGCCCCCGGCCACGACGCGAATTCCCTCCTCCGGCGCGAACCGCCGGCGCGGAAACGTGTCCTTATCGATGAACGAAAGATCGCTCCCCGATCCTTCGAGCCGTCCGATCCGAAATCCCAGCAGAATCCCCTGCTTCACCCACGCATTCACGCGCCAGCCAGTCGGCGAAGCAGCATCCGGCTCGGCGGCACGGACCGTCCCCGCCTCCAGCGCATCGCGCATCTCCAGAAACGCCGCCATTGCGCCGGGATCGCCCACCGCGGCGCCCGCAGCGAAATACTCTTCGACCTTCGTTTGCAGACTCATCGCTCAGCCGAGTGTATCAACCAGGCGCGTGTATCAAGGGCGCGCCGCGAAACTGTATGCTGGCCTCGATCCAGAACGATGGCCGCGCCTCCAAAATTCCGCGCTCTCCCCGGCGAACTCGCCCTCATCGAGTCCATCCGTCGCAAGGCTGCGACGGTTCGGCCCGGCTCGCGCGCTCTCCGTCTCGGCATCGGCGACGACTGCGCTCTCCTGCGTCCCAAATCCGGCCACGAAATTTGCGTCACCACCGACTTCTCGCTCGAAGGTGTCCACTTCCGCCGCGATGGGCATCCTCCCCAGTCCGTCGGACACCGCTGCCTCGCCCGCGGCCTCAGCGATCTCGCCGCAATGGGCGCCGAGCCGGTTGCCGTCTTTCTGTCGCTCGCCCTGCCCGCCCGCACCCCGCAATCCTGGCTCGACGGCTTCCTCGATGGCTTTCTTGCCCTCGCTGCCTGCCACCGCGTGCCGCTGGCTGGGGGCGACACCGCCCAATCGCCCACCGGCATCGCCGCCGACATTGTGGCCATCGGGCAGGTCCCCGCCGGCACCGCGCGTCTCCGCTCCGCCGCGCGGCCTGGAGACACCTTGTACGTCACCGGATCCCTCGGCGGATCGGCGGCCGAGCTGCTTTTGCTCGAACGCGCTCCGAAAAAGTATCGCCGCCTGACCCGCGCCGCTCCGGACCACCCGCACCTCTATCCCCAGCCCCGCCTCGCGGTTGGCCGACGCCTGCGCACGCTGGCCCACCCCATGATCGACCTCAGCGACGGCCTCTCCACCGATCTCGCCCACCTCTGCGCTGCATCAGGCCTGGCTGCGGTCCTGGACGAGGCCGCCCTGCCCATCCACCCGCTCGCCGTACAAGCCGTGCATGCCGGGCTGGCGGCCTCAGCCCTGGAACTGGCTCTCCACGGCGGCGAAGACTACGAACTCCTCTTCACCGCAGCCCCCTCGGTCCGGATCCCACGCAAGCTGTCAGGCGTTCCGATCCGACCCATTGGAACGATGCGCAAATCGGGACGCAACCAGCCAAACATCACTCTGGCGACGCGCAACGGTCGACAAATGCTGATCCCACCCCGCGGGTGGGAGCACTTCTCCCAGAAAAATCGTACGAAATAGATAATTCGATCAAATTGTCTATTTTGGTCTAAAATCACCTCATGCGCTCCGTCTCCGCCACTGAAGCCAAGCAGAACTTCGCCGCCGTCCTCGACAGCGCTCAGCGTGGCCCGGTCGTCATTCGTCGTCACGACCGCGAAATCGCCGCCGTCGTCTCCATCGAAGACTACGAACGCATCCGGAAGACACATGTGGAAGATTTCCTGGCTCTCACCGAGCGCACCGGCCAGGAAGCAGCCGCGCGCGGCATGAGCGAAGAAGTGCTGGCTCGGTTGCTGGACGATGAACCTCGACCGCGCCCAACCGGCCGGTGAGAATCGTCGTCGACGCCAACGTGCTTGTGAGCCGCCTGCTGCTTCCCGACTCCACTCCTGGTCGCGCTGTGCGCCGCGTCGTGCTTGACCATCAGATCCTGGTTTCGGAAGCGACCATGGCCGAGCTGGCAGACGTCATTTTCCGTCCGAAGTTCGACGCCTATGTCTCATCGCGCGCGCGAAGAAGTTTCCTCGAGGAGCTGACGGAGTTCGCCGACTGGATTCCAATCGTGCAGACGACTCGTGCATGCCGCGACCCGCGCGACGACAAATTCCTCGAGCTTGCGGTGAACGGAATGGCAGGCTGCATCCTTACAGGGGATGCCGATCTGCTGGCTCTCCATCCCTTTCAGGAAATCGCGATCCTTACGCCGTCCGCGTGGATGCAGGCAGAAGCCATGCGGTAGCGCGCGGTCAGGATTCGCGCGCCTGTTCTTCCGCGTCCCGCGAAATCCACCAAAGCACTTCGCCGAACACTTTCCACTTCGACGCGTTGCTCACGTCCAGCGGCGCGTATTTGTGATTAGCTGACACCAGCAGATCGACGTCGCCAATGCGCTGGAAGCGCGCTACTTTGAAGCCCAGGTCGCGATGCGACACCACCACCAGACGCTGGTGCAGACGATCCCGCTCCGTCTCCGCCGTATCCACAAAGAGGATCGAGTCGGGCGGAATCACCGGCAGCATCGAGTCTCCATGCAGATGCATGCCAATCGTGTTTTCCGGATGCGGACACCATTCCAGTGGCGCCAGAACCACATCTTCGACCTCGGCCTGCGACAGCACCACGTTTTGCCGTGGCGCAATGCGGTCGCCATACGCGGCTACGTTGAGCAGCGGAATCGCCACAGCGTTGCCGGTCAGCGGCTTCGACAGCTTGGCGCCGGCCACCACTTTGATGTCCTGCAGCCGCGCACGCAGGGATCCCAGAATCCTGCGCAGGCCGCTCTCCGGCAGCCCGGCGACGTCCAACCCCGCCCGCTCCCAGAAATAAACGCCCTCCGCCGGCCGCGCCAGATTCCCCAGCGCGACGTAGGTCTGCGCCGTCGGCTCATGTTTGCCCTGAACCCACCGGGAAACCGTCGCCGGGGAGACTCCCAATCGGCTCGCCAGCCCGGATTGGGTCATTTTCAGGTCCCGCAGCAACTTCTTGATGTGCTCCGGCCATTCGGGGGATTGTTGCTGTGGCACTGCCATGGACTGATCACCGCCTGTCGGGGCCCCTTGCACAAATGCAATTGCATCAATGAAATCAATAGCTTAGATGCATTTCCGGGTATCCTAACAGGAACTTGGACGCATCTGAGCGTGAGAGCCCGGAAAGTGCCGGGTGTTGCTCTGCGTCGGCGAGAGACCCCGGCAAAAAGAGACCGGGTCTGCGAATCATGGGAGAGGAAACGTTATCAGGTGTGGGAGTGCCCACAATCCTGATCCCAGGACGATCACTCATCCTGCGAAGCAGCGGCTCAACCAGGCCGCGCATCTCAGAATAGAAACGTCCGAAAACTCCCTGATCACAGCCTAAACCTGACTTCCGATCGTTGACCAGAAGACGACCGGAAGCTTCTGCCCTGGAAACCTTGCTGAGGAGTACGCTGTGACGGGTATTGAGGGTGGGCGCAGAATCCTGATTGTCGATGACGAACCAGAAGTAACCAGTTCCCTCTCCGCCATTCTTGGCCGCTATGAATATGAGGTACGGGTGGCGGCGACCAGCCAGCAGGCGATCGAAGCCATTGCCTCGTGGCAGCCGGACCTGGCCATCGTCGACGTCATGCTGCCAAACATGAACGGCATCGATCTCGCCATGGTCATTCGCGATACGCACCCGCGCTGCCAGTTGGTGCTCTTTTCCGGCAATCAGACGACCCAGGCGCTGCTGGAAGAGGCCGCCAAAAAAGGCCATCTCTTCGAGATTCTCGCCAAGCCGGTCCACCCCATGTTCATGCTGGACTACGTCTCCAGCCGCCTTTCCGGCCGGCGCCGCCGCATGGCCTGAGCCGAGACCGCGTATCATCGAACCAGCAGGCAGACTGGACGGCCGCTGTCGCAGGGCGCAAGCCCGGCGGCAGAGGAAAGTCCGGACTCCTCAGGGCAGTGTGCCGGATAACGTCCGGGACCTGGGCGTTAAGGCTCAGGGACGGCTAGTGCCACAGAGAACATACCGCCTTGGTTTTCCGAGAGATGCCTCGCGAGAGGTATTCCCGCGGGGAATCCGGGGTAAGGGTGAAAAGGTGCGGTAAGAGCGCACCGCTCCGGCGGTAACGGCGGAGGCAGGGTAAACCCCACACGGAGCAAGACCAAATAGGGAACAAGCTGGCCGCAAGGTCAGCACGCGCTGGCCCGGCGCGTCAGCCTCGGTTGAGGCCCCTGGTCCGGCGCAAGCCAGGCAAGGGTGAAAGTTCCGGGTAGGTCGCTGGAGCGCGCGCAGCAATGCGCCGCCAAGAGGAATGGCCGTCCTCGACAGAATCCGGCTTACAGGTCTGTCTGCTGAGAGCGATGGCCCCGGTGTTCCGAACAGGACGCCGGGGCCTTCCTCCTTCCCGGTCTCCCTTGCCTTCTTTCCGATCTTATCGCGGCTCCAGCGCCACCTCACACAGCTTCTCAGCCCACCCGTCCCGCATCCACGACTGTCCGCAGAACCGGTGCGTCTCGCGGTACCCATGCGCCTCCGCGTACGCGATCACCCCGTATGAATCGCCCAGCGGCCCGCGGCGCAGCGTCGACGGATCCGCCGGGATCCAGTCGTCGCTGATCCTGGCGTTCCGGACACCCTGCTCCTCGCCGCCGACCACGATGATGTCCGGATGGGTCGCAATCGTCGCCGGCGCCTGCTGGTTGGTGCGCACGTTCCGGCTCCACAGCCACCATGCATGCGGCTGGTTGAAGTAGAGCCGATGGCGGAACCAGGCTGCCGGTCCGACCGCATACGAATAGAAACCGGCGACCCGCTTGCCCGGCGCCGCTTTTCTCAGAAACCTCGCCATCGCCAGATCGCCGCTGTAGGGGCTGCGCACCTCCGCCCGCACGCTGTGCGCGGTCCAGTAGACCTGATCCATCGCCACCAGCACCAGCACGGCCACGGTGATGTGCCGCAGCCACAGGCCTGCGCCCGTCCGCCCGGCGTGCTCCCCGGGCCACGTCAGCCACAACGACGCAACCAGCGCCGTCCACACCATGCCCGCGTGCCGCGGCGACAACACCATCGACGAGAACACCGCCAGCATCAGCGCCCAAGGCAGCAGCCCGATCCATCCGATCGGCGCGCTGCCAAAATCGCGCCACCGCCCAAACCACAACGCCTGCACCCCTGCCAGCAGACACGCCGCGAGCGCCAGCCAGCGGAAATTGGACACCGGAAACGTGAGCAGCGCCAGCACCCGCGCCACCTTCCGCCACAGCGCCTGCGGCGCGGTCCAGTGGTCCCTCACCGGCGGAATCTGCGCCAACTCGCCCGGCCGCACATCATCCGTATCGGTCTGACCGGCCTGCCGATCCCCCGCGCTCGCCCACAGCTTTTCCGCCGCGTGGTTCAGGCTCGCGCCCGCCTGGAAATTCAGATCCGGCGGCGGGATCGTCGTCATCACGGCAATTGCCCAGAAGCATGCCACGATCAGCGCCGGAGCCAGCCATGCCGCCCGCGTACCTCCACGCCGCCGGGCAACCATGGCGGCGACCACCGCGAACCCCACCGAAGCGACAAACCCATGCACCGACAGATTGGCCATCAGGCCGAGCACCACCGCCAGCCCAATCCATTTCCCCAATCCCCATCGCCGCTGCGCCGGTTCTTCTGACATCCCGCGAATCAGCGTGGCCGCGCCAAACGCCAGCACGCCAAACAGAACATAGCTGCGCGCCACCACCGCGTCCTGGTACGCCAGCCAGAATCCGAACGGCAGCAGAATGCGCAAAATGAGCGGGAACGGCGAATACCGCAGCAGCAGATACACGCCCGCCGCCGCGATGCCTCCGGCGATCCAGCGCATGCCCGTATAGCCCACATGCGCATGCGCCAGCACCCACAGCAGCGAGTGCCACAGCCCCGGCGATCCCTCGTACCGGATGCTGTGCGCCATCATCGTCCACCACCCCGAGTCGCGCGCCAGCAGCCATGCCTGGGCTTCATCCGCCCACGGCTCATGCCACGACAGCCCAATCGCCACCACCAGCGCGAAGCCGGCCAGCACCACGCCTTCCACCCACGTCCAGGGACGCGCCTGCCCGCCCGGCTGTGCCGATCCGCGCCGTTTCGGATGCTCCACCAGCACCGGCCCCGGAACCGGCAGCCATTCCTCCAGCCGCGTCGGCCCCGTGCCGGTTCCCAGCACCTGGCCGCCGACCGCGGCGGGCAGGCTGTCCAGGGATTGCACCGGATGACTCGCCCGCACCTTGCGTTCGCGCATTACGACACCCACTTCAGCAGCCGAACCATGCCCATCGGCGCTGCTGCGGAGTGCGCAGAAACATTCGTCCGCCCATGAATCTCTTCCCGGCGGCTCGCGTAGCAGCGATATGCCTGCACCAGCATCTGCTCATTCGTCAGCGTCGGCCGCCAGCCCAGGTGCTCGCGAATCTTCGTCGTGTCGAAGAGAAAATCTCCTGCGATCATGCGGGAGTAATACGGTCCCAGCGGACGGGCGCCCCATCGATGCGCCAGATCAATCGCCGCCAGCGCCGGCTTCCGCGGCAGCGAGCGCACTTTCGATGCGCTGCCCGCCTCCGCAATCAACGCCTCACAGACCGCCCGCTGCGGCTGCACATCCGCCGAGCCCACGTGGAAGAGGTCGCAGACCCCCGGCCGCAGTGCAGCCATGCAGGCGCGCACCAGGTCTTCCGCGGAGATGCACTGGCAGCGATGGCCGCCGTCGCCCACCACCCAAACCGTCTTGCCGTCGTGGATGAATTCAAACAGAATCGCCAGCAGCCCCGGCCGCCCCCGGTCGACGATTGCCGGGCAGCGCAGGATCACGATATCCAGATCGTTGGCGTAACCGCAGAGCACATGCTCGGCGGCCAGCTTTGACTCGCCGTAGATCTCGGCCGGCGCAGGCGCCTCATCTTCGCGAATCGCATGGGCGGGGTCGTTTCCGGAACCGTTCGCCCACAAGCAATTCGTCGACGTGAAAATGAGCTTCCGCACGCCAAACTGCCGGCACGCCTCCGCGATCCTGCGCGTGCCGTTCACGTTCGTCGTCCACAGATCGTCCTCATCCCAATCCGCGCCCTGCGGCAGCACCGCCGCGCAGTGAAACACCGCGTCGTAGTCCGCGCGCCCAAACACAGAGTGCAGCAGCCACGGATCCCGCAGGTCGCCGGTAAATTTTGTCAGATGAGGATGCCAGCTGGGGTCGGGGACGCGATCCACACTGGTCACGTGGTACCGCTGCCGCAGCAGATGGCGCTTCAGGATTCCGCCGAAAAATCCGGCTCCGCCGGTGACTAAAACATGGGGCATCAGGAGGATCGATCCTCAGCAAAATTGGACGTGCCTCTGATGTTCCCTGCCGATCGCGCTCCCGTCGCGGCAGAAACGACGGGCGCAGAGACATCTCCAGGAGAGATGGCGTCAAATGGCGTGTGGATGCCTGACCATCCAGAATCGGCCGTGCCGCCGAGCCTACGTTGTGCCCGTTGTCCTTTGTCCTTTGCGCTTTGGGCTCTGCGCTCTGCGCCGCGTCTACCGCGCCCAGTCGCCGCTCTTCCCGCCTGTCTTCCGCTCCAGCCGCAAATCCCGGATCACCATCCCCTTATCCGCTGCCTTGCACATGTCATAGACCGTCAGCGCCGCCACCGCCGCCGCGGTCAGGGCCTCCATCTCGACACCAGTCTGCGCCGTGGTCGCCGCCGTCGCGCGAATCGCAATCCCGCCGTCGGCCACCTCCGCGCGCACATCCACAAAGCTGAGCGGCAGCGGATGACACAGCGGAATCAACTCCGAGGTCCGCTTGGCCGCCTGGATCCCGGCAATCCGCGCCACTTCCAGCGGATTGCCCTTGGGATTCTGCGGCAGCCCGGCCAACGCCTCCGGCGAAATGGCGACAAACACTGAAGCTTCCGCCTCGCGCCGCGTTGCCGCCTTCGCGCTCACGTCCACCATGCGCGCCTCGCCCGCCTCATCGAAATGCGACAGCTTTTCCATGCCCTACAGACTACAGCCCACCCGCGGCGCCTGCGCCCGCCCGGCCGGGGATGACCTGCACCGCACGACCCAGGCGATTACCAATCACCGGCAACTCCATCTTGTGGTAGCTTTTTCCCTTGATTGAAAAATGCCGCCCCGGATGCGCCCAATCGGCGACGTCCAACAGAGCGGCGCAACCGCAGTCCATTTTCTTTGGGAGTTACAACAACGATGAAAGTCCCCGTCCGCGCCTTCCTGAGCGCTCTGCTCGCGCTCGCCTGCTCTGCGACCCTCGCCGCCCAGCGCCATCCTGCCTCCGTCCGCGCCTCTGCCAGCGAGAATCCCAACTGGTGGAAGAACGCCGTCATCTATGAGATTTATCCGCGCAGCTTCCAGGACTCCAACGGCGACGGCATCGGCGACCTCAATGGCATCACCTCGCGCCTCGACTACCTCAAGTCGCTGGGCGTGGACGCCATCTGGCTCACGCCCATCTACCCCTCCCCGCAGGTCGACTTCGGCTACGACATCTCCGACTACACCAACATCGACTCGCAGTACGGCACCCTCGCTGACTTCGACCGGCTCACCGCCGAGGCCCACAAGCGCAACATCGGCATCATCATGGATCTGGTTCTCAACCACACCTCCGATCAGCACCCGTGGTTTAAGGAGTCCGCGAGCTCGCGCACCAACTCCAAAGCCGACTGGTACATGTGGCACGACCCCAAAATGGTCAACGGCCATCGCGAACCGCCCAACAACTGGGAATCCGTCTTCGGCCACTCCGCCTGGGAGTGGGACCCCGCCCGCCAGCAGTACTACTACCACCGCTTCTATATCCAGCAGCCCGACCTCAACTGGAATAACCCCGCGGTCCGCAAAGCCATGTACGACGTGGAGCGTTTCTGGATCAACCACGGCGTCGCCGGCTTCCGCCTCGACGCCATCACTTCGCTCTTTGAAGATCCGCAGGACCGCGACGAGGCCTACGTCAACGGTCCCAACGGCAAGCCGGAAATCAATGCCTACGGCGACAAAGTGGTGCAGACCAACCTCACCGACGATCTGCCCGAAGTCCACAACGTGCTGCGCGAACTGCGCCAGGTGGCCGACGAGACCCATGGCCGCAAGGTCATCCTCATCGGCGAAACCTACCTGCGCTCCGTCGACGATCTCCGCAAAATGTACGGCCCGCACAACGATGAGCTCGACCTGCCCATGGATATGCAGATCGGCTTCCCGCCCGGCGCACCTCGCCTCAATGTCAACTGGCTGCGCACGCACATCGGCGAGGCCGAGACCGGCATCGGCGGCAACCAGCCGCTTTTCGTCTTTGACAACCACGACAACGCGCGCTGGGACCGCTATGTGAACGACGATCACAAGGACGACGTGGGCCGCGCGATTGCCGCCATCCTCTTCGCCTCCCGCGACACCGCCATGATGTACTACGGCGACGAAATCGGCATGGTGACCACGCCGCCCACGCGCAAAGAAGATGTGAAGGACCCCATCGGCATCACCGGCTGGCCCAAAGAAAAAGGCCGCGACGGCGAGCGCACCCCCATGCAGTGGGACGCCTACGGGGACGCCGGCTTCTCCAACTCCCCCAAAACCTGGCTGCCTATCCCGCCCAGCTATAAGACGGTCAACGTCGCCGCGGAGGAGCACGAGTCCGACTCGATGCTCGCCTGGTACAAGCAGATCATTGAGCTCAAGAAGTCCGACCCCGCCATCCACGCGGGCGAAGAGACCATGCTCAACACCAGCGACCCGCACATCCTCGCCTGGCTGCGCAAAAGCTCCAGCGGAGAAGCCGTCCTCGTGGTTTGCAATCTGACCGCGCAGCCGCAGACCGCCAGCTTCAATCTCAAAGCCCAGGGAGTCCCGCGCTTCCACCTGAAAACGCTGCTGAAAACTCCGGGCGCGCCCGACCCGCTGTCGCTCGACCTGGTGCAGCTTGGGGCGTACGGCGTCTACATCGGCAAGGTGGAATAAGCAGCGTGGCCCATCGAAGCCAGCCGTTGGCTTGCATGGGCATTGCGCCCGGGCTCAGCTCCTCGCCGGCAACCATCCAGGCCGCCCCTGCTTTTCGGGTCGCGCCTTCACTTCCTGCTTTTCCGATTCAGCCGGCATGGCCAGAGATCCGGCCGCCAGCGCCGCTTCCTCGCGGGCCACCGCGGCTTTCAGTTCGCGCAGAAAGGGCAGGCTGGCCGCTCCCGCGCCTTGTTGTCCCGTTTTGGGATCAACATGCGCGTCGATACGCTCCAGCGTTGCCCGCAACCTTTTTAGGTGCGTGGATTCGTTCATACCAGGCAGTCCAGTGGGGAAAGGTTCAACCTATGCGATCCCTCCGCCGATTGTCCACAAAAATCTTTACCTGGCTGTCACAAAACCGGACAATCCCCGCTCACCCAGATGCCGGGGCCTCAGAGACTGCCAGGGAACGGGTGGCTCGTCATCCTGCCCGCTCTCTACCTGACCGGTTCTGGGCCGACCGCCTCCCCGCTCTCCCCCCACGGACAATGCCGGCACCCCGACCCGCAGCACGTCCCCCGCCGCAGGTGATAAGCCGCCGTGAACACCACATACGGCCCCTCGCGATAGAAATCCTCGCCTTCGACCAGTGGTCGCGGCTCCGTTTTTTCCTCCGCCGAAGGCTCAGGCAAGCGCACCGCCCTCGAGCGCCGGGCGATCGAACGCAAATGCTCCGGCCACCGGCAACTCCACCACCGCCTCCGCTTCGGTTTGCGGCAAGGGCAAGGTCACCGTGTTCCCTGCAATGCACGCTGGACTCTCACCCGGAATGACCACCCCCACCAGGTTCATTGGATCAGCCGCCGCCACCGTCACCGGAGGCATCTCCTGCAGGGTCCGCGTCCGTCCGGCGCGCAGCGCATCGGCCGCCTCCGGCAGCGCGAACTGCTCGCCGCCGAACCCCGACACGAACCGCCCGCCCCGCACCACGCCCCGCCCCTCCAGCCGCCGAAACATTCCCACCAGTTCGCGCCACGGCGGCATGGTCGCCTCCCGCGCCAGCGCATCGCGCAGCACCACGCCATAGCGCCGCAGCAGCACGCGGCAGGCCGACTCCACCTGCGCATCCCGCTGCACCGCCAACTGTCCCGCCGCCTCCGCGTTGGCAGCGCGCAATTCTCCCAGCGCCACCGGCGTCTCCGGATCGGTGAACAAAGCCCACCGCCCCGCGGCATGTCTCCCGGCTGTCTTTGGCTTAGCGCCCGGCGCGCTGAACGCACGCTTTCTCCCCGCATTTCTTCGCGGATCGATCAGCATCCGCAAACTGTCGAACCCGTCCGCCGTCACCACGCCCGCGGCGACCAACTCCCACAGCGCGCGATGCACTTCCTCGGCCGCAGCGCCCGAAATCCGGATCAAATCCCCGGCAAACATCGCGCCCCGCTCGCCCAGGCACGCGCGCACCCGGTTTGCCAGCTCGCTCAGGCACGCCGTCAGCGCCGTCTCCGGAATTTGTCGCCGCGACAGGCACAAATCCATCCACAGCGCCTCTTCCCGCACAAAAAACGTCACCGGCGCCATGCTCGTCGGAACCACCCGCCGCGGTCCCCGGCTCCCATTGCCAGCGGCGGCCTCGGCAAACGCCGCATGGGGAGAAATTCTCCCCCACCCCACCGCACCCGTCAGGCACAGCGCGTCCAGCCAGCGCGGGTCGTACCCTGCCACGCGCTGCGGCAAAATCGTCCGCTCCCACTCCGCCGCCGGCGCTTCAAATCCCTCCAGACCTCGCAGCGCCTCCAGCAATCCCTGCTCGCCCGTCAGTTGCCGACGCTCGCCCAGGTGCTGCCAATCCAGCAAAAACCGCATATAGACCGACGGCGTCACCGGCTCAATCTGCTTCCGCAGCGTCTGCAGTGTGCGTTTGTGAATCCGCTGCAGAATCCGCCGCTCACACCACTCCACATCGCAATCCGCCACCGCCTCGGCGCTGTGCCTGCCTTCAAACACGCCGCGCAGGATCGTTCCCGCCCCCTCCAGGCGCAGCATTTGCGGCCAAAGAGCAGCCGCATCCAGCCCCAAACGCGCGCCCATCGCCGCCGACGTCACCGGGCCCGTGATTTGTAACCACCCCTGCAGGATTTTCATCAAAATGTCACCGAGACTGGTCGTTTCTCCGGCGAATTTCAACATTTCCACAGGGATATCCACTTCCGGCCACAAAACCTGCGCCATGCCTGCCCGCTCGGCCGCGATCCAGTACCTCCGGCCCTGCGCCTCGATCGCCACCGCACGCCCCGTCTTCTCCAGTTGCTCTGCAAACAAACGCCAGTCGCGCGCCCCCGGATGATCGAGCGTCTCCGCCGGCAGGACAACCAGCCCGCACAGCAGATCGTGCAGTTCGTGCTCGTCGCGAATATCCGGCCAGACCTCCGCGCGCACCTCACCAATCGCCTCGGCCGACAGCCGTCCCGCCTCGCCCAGCTCCGCATTGGGCAGCACTCCACGCATCTGCACCGCCCGCGTCCGCCGCTCCTCGAGCCCGGCATCGTCCAAAAACGCAAACGGATTGGCATTAATCAGCTCATGCGCGAACGCCGAGGGCGTCGTCGTGTCCACGGCCACGCAGCGAATCCGCCCTGCGTGCATCGCTCCCAGCACCGCCTTCAGCCCCTCCAGATCCATCGCTTCCTGCAACACATCGCGCATCACTTCCTTCACCAGCGGATGATCCGGAATCTGAATATCGCCCTCGATATTTTCGAAGCACGCCGCCGCCTGCGGAAAAACGCTGGCCAGCAGATCGTCCGAGCGAATCCGCTGGATCTGCGGCGCCACTTTCTTTCCTTTTTGGAACCGTAACAGTTGCAAACTCCGCGACGCATCCCACCGCCAGCGCGTCTTGAATACCGGAGCTGCCAGCGACGCCTGCTCCAGCAGCTCGGTCACCGTCTCCGTGGTCAGAAAGTGAAAAACATCGCTCAGCGGAAAGCTGTGCTGCTCCGCCAGGGCGATGCTCAGCCCGTTGTCCGTCGCCGCCGCCTGCAGCTCGAAATTAAATCCCCGGCAGAAGCGCTTGCGCAGCGCCAGCCCCCATGCCTTGTTGATTCGCCCGCCGAACGGCGCATGCAGGATCAGCTGCATCCCTCCGCCTTCGTCGAAAAATCTTTCTGCAACAATCGTGGTTACAGAGGGAACCGTCCCCAGCACCGCCCGCCCGGCCGCAATATACCCAATCAGTTGTTCCGCGCCGCCATCGTCCAGGCCGCATTCGGCCTTCAACCACGCCGCCGCTGCGGCAATCTCCGGCATCGCCTGGCTGATGTAACCCGGCAGCACGCCCCGCGTTTGGCGGTCGATCTCCTCCCGCAGTTCGGCCACGTGCTGCGACAACTCCGCCGTGCGCAGCGGCGCTTCGCCAAACCAGAAAGGCAGCGTCGGCGGCGCTCCGTGCGCATCCTCCACCAACACCCGCCCGGCGCTCTCGATCCGCTGAATCCGCCAGCTCGCATTGCCCAGCTGCACCACATCGCCCGGCGACGAATCCACCGCAAAGTGTTCATCGAGTGTGGCAATTTGTACGCCTTCCGGTTGCAAAATCACCGGGAAGAGCGCCGTGTCCGGAATCGCCCCGCCATTCGTGATTGCCGTGGTCCGCGCACCGCGCCGCGCCTGCACCCGCCCCTGCACGCGATCGCGCAGCAGATACGCGCCATACCGCCCGCGGCTCGATTCAATGCCCTCAGTCAGCAGCCGCAGCGCCTCGTCAAACTCCGGCCACGCCAGATCGCGATAGGGATACGCGCGGCGCAGCACATCGAACAGCGCTCGCTCCTCCCACGGCTCCGCCGCGCAGCATGCCACAATCTGCTGCATCAGCACATCGAACGGCTTCGAGGGAATCTCCAGCCGGTCGAGCACCCCGGCCCGCATGGCGCGCACCAGCGCCGCCTGCTCCATCAGGTCGTCGCGCGTCACGGCGAAGAATCTCCCCTTCGGCGTTGCCCCACGCCAGTGCCCGGCACGCCCCACGCGCTGCATGCCCACGGCAATCGCCCGCGGCGACTGGATCTGGCATACCAGATCGACGGTCCCGATATCGATGCCCAATTCCAGCGACGCCGTCGCCACCAGCACGCGAATCTCGCCCGCCTTCAGACGCCGTTCCGCATCCAGCCGCAGCTTCCGCGAGAGGCTGCCATGATGGCAGGCCACGTTCTCCGCGCCCAGGCGCTCGCCCAGCTGAAACGCCAGCCGCTCCGCCATCGAGCGCGTGTTCACGAACACCAGCGTCGAGCGGTGCTCAAGCGTCAGCGCCGCCAGCCGGTCGTAGACGCTGCCCCAGATCGCCGTAGTCGCCACCGACCCCAGTTCGTCCGTCGGCACTTCGATCGCCAGGTCCAGCCTGCGCCGCTCACCCGCGCGCACAAGCGCGACCGCGTCGCTGTGGGTCCCGCGCAAAAAATCAGCCACCAGCTCAATCGGATTCTGCGTCGCCGACAGTCCAATCCGCAGCGGCCGCGGATGCCGCAGCAGGCTTGCCCCCGCCATCAGCGCATTTTCGCCGGTCACCAGCGCGTCCAGCCGTTCCAGGCTCAGCGCCAGGTGCGAACCACGCTTGTCGTCCGCGATCGCGTGGATCTCGTCCACGATCACCGTATGCACGCGCCGCAAATGCTCGCGGCTTTTTTCCGCGGTCAGCAAGATGTATAGCGACTCCGGCGTCGTGACCAGAATGTGCGGCGGCGTCTTCAGCATCGCCCGCCGCTCCGCCGCCGGCGTATCGCCCGTCCGCACCGCCGACCGCACCGGCGCGCACAGATACCCGCGCTCCATGGCCAGTTGCTGAATCTCTCTGAGCGGCTGCTCGAGGTTTTTCTGCACGTCGTTCGAGAGCGCCTTCAGCGGCGAAATGTACACCACTTCCGTTTCGCATCCCAGCCGGCCGTCGAGAGACTTCCGAATCAGCCCATCGATGCAGATCAGAAACGCCGCCAGCGTCTTGCCCGACCCGGTCGGCGCGGAGATCAGCGTCGTCCGTCCCGCATGGATCAGCGGCCACCCCTGCTCCTGCGGCTCCGTCGGCGTAGCAAACCGCTGCACGAACCACTCCTGCACCAGCGGATGCGCCCACCGCAACGCCTCAGGACCTGCGAATTCCGGAATCGGTTCCGGCACTGGGGTGACCGGCGACAGCATCCCGATATTCTACCCCGATTTTCGTTTTGTCTTCGCCTGCGATGCGATGTCAGAAAAAGAGGAGCGCTGCCGCCCAATCCGCCTGACAATGGACGGATGGCAATCACCACGTTCCAGGCGCGCATCCGGAAATCTCCTGCCAAAGGCGGACACACATACGTCGTCTGGCCCGAGTCGGTCCGTTTCTTCCAAACTCGAGGCCTCGTCAAAGTCCGCGGCACATTCAATGGTGTTCCCTTTCGCAGCTCGTTTATGCCCCTTGGTAACGGAACCCATAAGCTGCCGGTCACTGCCGCGGCCCTCAAAACCATGGGGAAGACCGAGGGAAATCTGGTTACTGTAGTGATCGAAGAACGCCTCGCACCCGTCCCTGCCAGACGCCCCGCCGCGCGCCTTTTAGACGAGCAATAAAGGATTTTCCCCTCGTTCGCGGTTAGTTACTCGTGCCCAGGAAGATGCGCACTAAAGTTTCTCGTTGCTTCCCTGGCAGCTCCCGGTTATAGTGGCGCTCTCCCCCCAATAGGAGGCGTATGGGTAAGATGAACTTTCGTCGGTGGCTCCTCGCCGGTTTGATGGCCGGGGTCGTGTACGACATTGTCGGGTTCCTCGTGGACGGCCTTTGGCTCAAGCCAAGCTGGAACGCCGGTATGAAAACGCTGGGTCTCACCGGGTTCTCTCCGAGTGTTTGGGGCTGGTTCAACGTGCTCGGCATCTGCACCGGTCTCACCATGATGTGGATCTATGTGGGGATCCGTCCCCGCCTCGGTCCCGGCGTCAACACCGCTTTCAAAGCCGGCCTGGTCGCCTGGGTCCTCGGATCGCTGCTGCCGAATATGGGCTTTATGGTCTTCGGCGGCCTCTTCTCTCACCAACTCGCTGCCTACACCACCCTCGGCGGCTTCATTGAGTGCATCCTCGGCGCCATCGCCGGTGCTGCCCTCTACAAAGAGGCGTCCTAGCACCAGCCTCCCCCCGGTGCGCGTAATCGCACCGGCTCGGGACTCGCCAGTCCGCGCCCGTCCCTTCCCTGTGGGCGGCGGTAAGACTCCGCGCAAGTTGTCGGAGCGCCGGGTCCCACCCCGCCCCAGGATTTTCTCGCCCTCCCCGGCACATTCCCGTTTTGTGCTTACAATGGCAGCCACTGACTCTTTCCCCGCATCCTGCACTCACTCCAGGAGAACCACCTGCATGCGCCTGTCTGCCTCCTCGATCCGCTCCGTCCTCTGCGCCTCCGCTCTGCTCCTCGCCTTGCCCGGCTCGCTGGTCTGCGCCCAGGCCACGCCCGTCACCGTGGTCCACTGCCCCGCGCTCTTTGACGCAACCGCGGGCGCCCTGCTCGGACCCTCCTCCGTCTACATCAGCGGCGACAAATTCGATAAGGTGGAACCCGGCACACAATCCCCCGACGGGGCCACCGTCATCGATCTCCCCGGCGCCACCTGTCTCCCCGGCCTCATTGACGACCACGTCCACCTCGACATGCAGTTCGGCAAAGACTCCTACATGGAGGCGGCGCATATCAACTTCGCCAACCAGGTGCTGCGCTCCACCCTCTACGCGCGCCGCACCCTGATGGCCGGCTTCACCACCGTCCGCAACGTCGGCGACCACGACTACGATACCGTCGCCCTGCGCAACGAAATTGCCGCCGGCACGGTGATCGGCCCGCGCATCTTCACCGCCGGCCCCGCCATCAGCACCACCGGCGGCCATGCCGACGAAACCAACGGCCTCTCCCTCAACCTCCAGGGCGACCCCGGCCCGCTGCAGTCCATCTTCAACGGCCCCGACGAGGCGCGCAAAGTCGTCCGCCTGCACTACAAAAACGGCGCCGACCTCATCAAAGCCATGCCCTCCGGCGGCGTGATGGACCTCGGCACCAACGGATCCGCCCCGCAGATGTCGCAGGACGAAATCAACGCTCTCGTCGAAACTGCGCACGACTACGGCATGAAAGTCGCGGTCCACGCCCACGGCGCGGAGGCCATCCGCCGCTCGGTCATCGCCGGTGTCGACTCCGTCGAGCACGGCACCTTCATGGACGATCAGGACATCGCCCTGATGAAGCAGCACGGCACCTTCTATTGCCCCACCGTCTACACCGGCATCTACGTCGGCCAGCAGGCGGAAAAGGGCGCGTACCCGCCCACCGTCGCCGCCAAAGCCATCGCCATCGGCCCGCAAATCTTCAAGACCGTCAGCCGCGCCTATAAAGGTGGCGTCAAATTTGCCTACGGCACCGACGCCGGCGTCTACCCACACGGCCAGAACTGGGAAGACTTTATCTACCTGGTCAAAGCCGGCCTGCCGCCCGCCTACACGCTGCAGATGGCCACCATCAACGCCGCCCAGCTTCTCGGCCACGACGACACCCTCGGCACCGTCGCCCCTGGCAAGTTCGCCGACCTGGTGGCCGTCCCCGGCAACCCCCTCACCGACATCAACGTGATGAGCCAGGTTAGCTTCGTCATGAAAGCCGGCGTCGTCTACAAACGCGACGGCAAAGAAGTCCTCCAGCCGGAATAAGAATGCCTGGCGTCGGAAGCGAGCAGGGGCGCTCGACCCAGGGGTCATTCGGTAGTTCGACCCAGGTGGGACTGAATTGCGTTGGGCGCACCGACAGCCTGGCGTCTTGCGGTTCAGCTTCGGTTTCTCCAACCCAAATGAAATGAGGCAACCGCGTGCCAATGCGCGATGAATTACGGACGCGCCTGCGTTGGGCGCTGCTTCCCATCGTTCTGCTGACGCTCGCCAGGGGATCGAAGGCGCAGGACACTCCAGTTCCGCGATTAGCAGACTACGTTGGGACTTACGCCGATTCACCCGGTCAAACGGTTGAAATCGCGGATGGCGACGGTCTCTTCGCCGTGGTGGATGAGGCCAGGTACCCGCTGCACGCCTCGGGTGTAGATCAGTTCACTACCATCACCGGTCAGGTAGTGACCTTCCCGCGAGATGCAAGTGGCAAAGTGACAGGGTACGAGCAGAATGGCCAGTTTCACCCTCGCGTCTCCACCACCATCACGGCTGCGTCGGCAGCCCTGGCGCGGCCGCGTCCATCAGGGAAAGACTCGCCTGCGGACTATCGCTATCGTCCTCCGGCCAACCTGCACGACGGAATTGCTGTTGGAAACATTGCCCGCTCCGGTCTCGGAGTGGCCACAGCCAATTCCATCGTTCAAGCCATCCTCGCAGGCACTTATAAGGATGTGCACAGCGTGTTGCTCTACCAGCATGGAAAGCTGGTGCTGGAAGAGTATTTCTACGGCTACAGCGCGCAGCGTCCGCATCAACTGCGGTCGGCAACCAAGTCCGTGGTGAGCGCGCTGGCGGGGATTGCCATCGATCGAGGCGCGCTTTCCGGCGTGGACGAACGAGTCTTGCCGCAGATGCGCTACGCAACCTATGACCATCCCGATCCCCGCAAAGCCGGGATGACGCTGGGCGACTTCCTCGCGATGAGTTCCGGCCTGGATTGCAACGACCACAGCGCGGACTCGCCGGGGCGTGAGACCGTGATTGACGACCAGCCCGACTGGGTGAAGTCCACTCTCGATCTGCCCATGATCAACGACCCCGGGACGAAAGCGTACTACTGCTCGGGCGGCGTCTCCGTCGTTGGCAGGCTGGTAGAAAATGCTGTGCACATGCGGCTTCCGGAGTTCGCTCAGGCGAATCTGTTTGGGCCACTGGGAATCGCACCGGCCGATTGGAAATGGAACTACGACCTGACCAACGCCGACAAGGAGTATTCGCAGATCCACCTTCGCCCGCGCGATATGCTCAAGCTCGGGATCCTGTTTGCAGACGGCGGTCGCTGGCAGGGACGCCAGCTCATCTCCGCATCGTGGGTACACGCGTCGTTGGCCGAGCACAGCCATGTGGACAACGTCAGCTATGGCTACTTTTGGTGGCGTCCCTGGCTCAATGTGGAGACTCCCGCGGGCGCGCAGCACATCGATCTGATGGCCGCCCAGGGCAATGGCGGCCAGAAGATTTATCTCGCGCCGCAATACGACCTGGTCGCCGTTTTTACGTGCGGCGGCTACAACGCGGAGTCCACTCCGCCGAATACGATCATGGCGAAAATCATTCTCCCCGCATTGATGAAAGCCGCAAGCCGCCCTCACCATGCGTCCCATGCAAAATAAGTTGACCGGAGTTAGAGCTGCATCGCCGCCCCGCCCCGCCGCCCGCGTGATGTAGATTGGCAGCAACCCATTTTCAGGAGCACTTCCCGATGCCAACCGGCCGTTCTGTGTTGACCTGCACCTTTGCGGGCGCCCTTTTCATGCTCGGCGCTGCCACGCTTGCGGCCCAAAGCCAGCCGCTCTATCCCCAGGATCCCACCCTGCCCGCCGACAAATACATCTGGCTCGAAGCGCCCACCAGCCCCGAAGCTCTGGCGTGGGTCAAAGCGGAAAATGAGCGCACCGCGAAGATTTTTGCCGCCGATCCGCGCATGGCCTCCTACGTCGACGAAGCCATCAAGATCAGCGAAGATCCCAGCCGCCTGCCCATGCCCGACCTGCGCGGCAACGACGTCTACAACCTCTGGAACGACCAGAACAATGTCCGCGGCCTGCTGCGTCGCACCACCATCGCCGACTACAACAGCGCGTCGCCCGAATGGAAAACGGTCCTCGACGTCGACGCCCTCGCCAAAAAAGAGAACACCAGCTGGGTCCTCCACGGCGTCAATTGTCTCTATCCCGGCGATCGCTACTGCATGGTGGCCCTCTCCGTTGGCGGCGAAGATGCCTCCACCGAGCGCGAGTTCGACCTTCAGTCCGCCACCT
This sequence comes from Acidobacteriaceae bacterium, assembly GCA_036267295.1. Classification (GTDB taxonomy): domain Bacteria; phylum Acidobacteriota; class Terriglobia; order Terriglobales; family Acidobacteriaceae; genus Palsa-343. Next base: position 59,285 of record DATAWI010000040.1, read on the forward strand.
TCGTCGACGGCGGTTTCACCGCGCCGCACAGCAAGCAGGACATCGCCTGGCAGGACAAGGACACCCTCCTCATCTCGCGCAACTGGGGCCCGGGCACCATGACCGCCTCCGGCTACCCCTTCGTCGTCAAGGAGTGGAAGCGCGGCACACCCCTCGACAGCGCCAAAGAAATCTTCCGCGGCCAGGAATCCGACATCTCCGCCAACGGATTCGTCGTGCACGACGCACAGGGTGACCATCTCACCCTCTTCCATCGCTCGCCTTCGTTCTTTGAGAACCTGTGGTTCGTCCGCACCGCCAAAGGTCTTGAGCCGCTCGCCATTCCGCGCAAGGCCGAACCCGCTGCACTGCTGGGCGGACGCCTGCTGATTCAGATCCACGAAGACTGGACTCCCACGCCCGGCGGGCCGGCCTTCACCCAGGGCTCGCTGCTCTCCGTGCCACTGGCCGCGGTCCTTCGCGATCCCGCCCATCTGAAACCCGCCGTCGTCTTCGCGCCCACGGCGGATGAATTCCTCGGCGGCGTCTCCACCACGCGCTCGCGCCTGCTCCTCACGACGCTCAAGCACGTGCTCGGCCGCGCCTATGTCTACACGCCCACCGGCAAAGATGGCTGGACCCACAAAGCCCTCGCCGTACCGGACAACAGTGCCGTCAACATTGCCACCGCCAGCGATACCAGCGATGCCTTCTTCCTCACCACCGAGAGCTTCCTCACGCCACCTTCGCTGCTCGCCGGCGATGCGGCCACCGGTCAGCTCACGCCGTCCAAGTCGCAGCCGCCGCAATTCGACGCCTCCCAGGACGTGACCGAGCAGCTCTACGCCACCTCCTCCGACGGCACGAAAGTCCCCTACTTCGTCGTCCATCGCAAAGACATGCCCTACAACGGCCAGAATCCCACGCTGCTCACGGCCTACGGCGGCTTTGAAGTTTCCATGACGCCCAGCTACAACGCCATCCGCGGCAAGCTGTGGCTGGAAAAGGGCGGCGTCTTCGTGCTCGCCAATATCCGCGGCGGCGGCGAGTTCGGCCCCGCGTGGCATGAGGCCGGCCTCAAGACGCATCGCCAGCGCATCTACGACGACTTTGCCGCGGTCGGCCAGGATCTGGTCACCCGCAAAATCACTTCCCCGCGCCACCTCGGCATCGAGGGCGGATCGAACGGCGGCCTGCTCATGGGCGTCGAATTCACCCAGCATCCTGACTACTGGAACGCCGTCATCATTCAGGTGCCGCTGCTCGACATGCTGCGCTTCGAGCACATCGCCGCGGGCGCCAGTTGGGTGGGCGAATACGGATCGGTCAGCGTGCCCGCGGAGCGCGCCTTCCTCGAAAAGATTTCCCCCTACAACCAGCTCAAGCCCGGCGTGCACTATCCCGAGCCGCTCATCTTCACTACCACGCGCGACGACCGTGTGGGCCCACAGCACGCCCGCAAATTCGCCGCCAAAATGGAGGAGTACCACGAGCCCTTCCTCTACGACGAAATCACCGAGGGAGGCCACGGCGCCGGCGCCGATCTGAAAGAACGCGCCCGCACCTTCGCCGAAACCTACGTCTACCTCGCGGAGAAGCTCCAGTAGACGAGCCGACGCCTCGCGGGAATCTGAATTTTTTAGGAGCGTGGCGTCCCAGCCTGCGAAGGACGCCACGTTGCTTTTGTATCATGGCGCGATTCAAGCAGGCATTAAGAACAAATAAGTTGCCTATTCTTCAATTCGCTAGATTCTCAGGATGCTCAGGAATCACAAACCTGTAGCACAAATTAGCACAAACATCAGCAACGGACGGCCCGCATGCATCGGCCGACTACACACTCACTGGTGCCTGATTCCGAAAACGAGTCCGATTGCAGCGCCCAAGGCACCGTATGCGGCGGCGCTGAGCGGAGCGAGGACGAGCAATGAACTGGTAAGTGAAGGATCGACGGTGAGGGTAAGCACACAAGAGGGGCAGAGGGAATAGGTCGTCAAAGGCGAAATCCGCGTAGAGGGGTGAACGACCGCGAGCAGTGCCACAGTCCCATATGAAATTGCCGCGAAGACCACCAGCAACTTCACGGATAGCCGGAGTGGTGATCCTTCGCCTGAACCCCAACCCAACATCTTTCTCATCCACGAATCGGGCAGCAATCCCGCTCCAAGGCTGATGACCCCCAAAACGATCAAGACGATGTAGAAGATCGTCCACACCCGCTGATCTGAAGGATAGAAGAGGTGAAGACTTTCATAAGTCCGCCCAACGAGAATCGAGAACAAACCGCACCCGCATAATGCGACACGGCCTACAAACGCTTTCCACCGGGACATGAACGGGAGAATATCAGGATGCGGTTTGCTCGGCACATCCCGATCCGCGGCCTTTCGGCTGGTTAACCGGCCATCCGGAAGCTTCATGCGTAGAAGATTCAGCCAGCGCCTCGGAAGTGAAGCACAAAATTAGCACAATACTTTTCCGCGCCAGCGCAACTCTCTGAATTGAGATAACTTAAAGTTCAACCTTTGAATCAGGGCACGAGTTCACAGCCTGCGGAAAAGTCATCTGCTTTGAAAGGGTACGACCTTAGTCGCGCCGAAAGAGCCCATCAATGAATGGGGCTTCAGCCCCTGAGGGAATGTTGGGAGGATTCAGCCGCGACGCGGCCTTCGCCTCTTTCAGCAGCCGCTCCCGCGCCTCGCGATCCACCGCCGAACCCTGGGGCAGGAACTTGAGCGCAACCTCGCGATGCAGGACGAGGTCTTCGGCGCGATACACCGCGCCCATGCCGCCTTCCCCCAGCTTGCTCAGAATCCGGTAATGCGAGATGGTCTGGCCAATCATGGCAAACGCCCGTGCCAGAGGATCGCAAAACCAGGCCACGGTCCGATTCGGGGAGCCCGCGCGGCGACAACACGGACGCGGACCTGAAGGAGCGGTTTCGGAATCGAGCGGAGATGTCGATCTGGCGGAGAAGGTACGATGATGTGCTATTTCTTTTCGCCGAAGTAGTATCCCAGGATGAATGCCAGCAGCGGTCCGAACACGGTCGTCGCAAAGGTGCCGACTTTCTCCACATACGGGATGAGCGCACCGGTAAAGATCGCCTGGGCCTTGTCCGGCGCCCACCGTAGCCAGATGATCACCACGAAGCCGAGAACGATGAGCAGCGAGACCGCCGCGCCGTAGGTGATGAGGATAGCCTGCGCCACCCAGCGGGCGACGCTCTCCCTCGAAGGAATCGACTCGACCGGGATCTGGTAGCCGGAGTCGCGCGTCAGATCGACATCGATATCGCGCGGAGCCTCTTCGTTTCCGCCCGTCCACGACGGATCTTCGGGGGGACCGCTCTTCGCTTCGTCGCTCATGGAGGACCTGCTCTGCCGGAAGATGCCCCATGATATCGCCGGGCCGCACCGCCATCCGCCGGGAACGTTGCGCAGGTCGTGCCCAACGTAATGCAGAGGTCGCGATCATGCGCTTTCGGCATCAGGCCCCGAGCAGGTTCGCCGCGAGTTGCTAAAAGAGGACGATTTCCTTCAGCGGCTTGTCGTTTGCATCGGCGATTACGAGCTTTTGCTTTTTGTTGTTCACATCCTGGGCCAGCTTCACCAGCCCAAGCGCATTCCGCACAATTTCGGTCATGCTCTTGCCGCTGCTTTTCGACATGTCTTCCAGATCCTGCGCCACCGACGCCGGAAGGATCACGTTGAGACGCCTTGTTTCCGCCACGTTTCCACCTCTATTGAACATCCTATGCGTATTCTCTATGTATTGTCTACTCATTCGATGTGGATCCAATACGCAAACGATAGCAAGCGAGCCCCAATTTGACCGGGCAAACTCAATCGCATGCGGCGGCACTGGGATTTAGATCAAAGCCACCGAGCGCGCCGGGTCGTCAGCCTTGAACCGCACCGTGATCGGTGTTCCCGCGGAGAATTTTCGGAGATACGAACCAGTGTTACTCACCATGAACGGCTCTGTGTGCGTGCTCCTGAACCGTTCGTCCGCCACCGAATATTTGTAGAGCACCTTCACAACATTGCACCCATAGCCGGCCTTTCTGTAGCTGGACCGCACGACTCTCGCGGAGACTACCGGCCAATTGCGACTGCGTGCTCGCCAAAACAATTTCGCGATCGTCCGGTACAGAAACTCAAAAACTATATCGAGAACGAAGCCACCCCTCTACCGCAACCCCACCAACCCCCGCACCGAAGCGATCAGCTTCTCCGGGTCATACCCCACGCCATCCTTGAAAACCGTATCCACCTTCTCCACATCCGCGATGTCCTTCGACGGGTCGCCATCCACCACCACCAGATCCGCGTCCTTCCCCGTCGCAATCGTTCCGAAGTGCGCGTCCTCGCCGAGCCAGCGCGCGCCGTTCTCGGTCGCGATGTGGATCGCCTCTTCCGGCGTGAAGCCTGCCTCCACCAGCAGTTCCAGATTGCGCTGATCGCCGAAGCCCGGCAGCACGCCGCCATAGCCCGTGGGATCGCACCCCGCCATCAGCACCCCGCCCTGCTTCACAAAATCGTGCTCGAACTGCATCTCCATCTGCAGCAGCCGCGCGGAGATCGACTTCTCCGGCGCCTCTTCCGCACGTTGCGCGATCATCGCCCGCGTAGTCACAAAGCTGCCCCACGCATCCGGCAGCAGCGACGAGCGCAGCCGCATTTCCTGACTCATCGGCGGACGGTTCGGCGCAAAGCTCTCAAAGATGGCAAGCGTCGACGTCACCGCCACGTGGTGCGCAATCAGATCTTTGATCGTCCCCTGAATCTGCGGCCCCTCCACATCCATCTTCGCCAGCTCGGCCTGCGGCGGATTCTGCCCCGGACACACGCCTTCCTTCTTCGCCGAATAAAACTCTGTATCCACCACCAGCCCGTGCTCCAGGTTGTCGATGCCGAGCGAGGCCGCCTCCTGGAAACCCACCGCGCACAGATGTCCCGTAATCTTCAGCCCCCTCGCGTGCGCCGCATCGACGGCCGCCTTCAGTTCCTCGGGCGTGATGTGCATGTACGCCTTCCAGGAGGTCATCCCCTCCTCGGCCCAGTAATTCACCAGACGCGTCGCGTCGTCCGGACCGGTGAGCGTGTGCAGTTGTGGCCCAATCGACGGCGAGCCCTCCAGATACGGCCCGGTCAGGAAGAGCTTCGGCCCCGGCATCTTCCCCGCGTCGATCAGGTTCTTGATCGAGATATCCGTATACGGCTCCAGGCTCCCCGCCGTCCGTGCTGCCGTCACGCCTCCCGCCAGATACAGCCGCGGCGCCGAGTCGGCCATCTCGCCGTAGAGCGGCAGCAGGCCAGGCCCGCCATCCGGCAGCGGATAAAACAGATGCTCGTGCATCCCCACCAGTCCGGGAAACACGGTCTTCCCCGTCATGTCGAGAACCTTCGCGCCCGCGGGCAGAATCTGGTTGCCGGCCCCGGCCGCGCCGACAGCGGCAATCTTCCCGTTCTCGATCAACACGGTCTGATCGTCCTTCGCCGCCCCGCCGGTCCCGTCAATCACACGTACATGCGTGAGGACGATCGCGGGCGCATTCACTTTCACAAACGGCGCCAGCTCTTTCGGAACCTGCGAGCCCGCGGTCTGCGCTCCCGCCCACCCGCACATCAACCCCATCGCCGCTGCCGCCAGGCCTCGCATCATGCACGTATCCTCTCGGAATAAAGTGAGCCTTCACTATATCCGGGCGATGCGCGCCGCGTCGGCTTCCACCCCCCGGCCGCTACTGCGCCGTCCAGGCTCCATCGATCGGCCAGCACGCCCCGGTCACATTCGCCGCAGCCTCTGAGCACAGGAACACCGTCAGCGCCGCCACCTGCTCCGGTGTCGTGAACGCGCCGCTCGGCTGCTTTTCGAGGAGCAGCCCCCGCTCCGCCTCCTCAAGCGCAATCCCCTCGGCCTCAGCGCGCGCCGCCGCCTGCCGCTCCACCATCGCCGTCCGCACCCATCCCGGACAGACTGCGTTACACGTGATTCCCGACCCCGCCGTCTCCAGCGCCACCACCTTGGTCAGCCCCACCAGCCCATGCTTCGACGCCACATACGCGGCCTTCTGCACCGAGCCCACCAGCCCGTGCACCGACGCCATGTTCACGATCCGCCCCCAGCCCCGCGTTCGCATCCCCGGCAGCGCCGTGCGCGTCGTGTGGAAGGCTGCCGACAGATTCACCGCCAGAATGCTGTCCCATTTCTCCGCCGGAAAGCTCTCCATCGGCGCCACAAACTGCGTCCCCGCATTGTTCACCAGGATGTCGACCCCGCCCAGCCGCGCCACAGCGTCCTCGATCAGCTCCACGCAAGCGTCGCCGCGCTCCAAATCAGCCCCGTTGTAGAGCGCCTCCGTGCCAAACGTCGCCGCCAGCTCCGCCCGCTGCCGCTCGATCGCCTCCCGCTCGCCCAATCCGTGCAGCATCACCCGGCATCCCTCCGCCGCCAGCGCCCGCGCAATCGCCGCGCCAATGCCGCTCGTCGATCCTGTCACCACCGCCCGCCGTCCCTCGAGCACACGCACCTCCCGCCCCCTACAAACTAAATCCCAAACGCAGCCCGCCGCACCTTCCGCTATTCTCAAAAAGCCATGCCTGAGCTCCCCGAGGTCGAGACCATTGCCAACGGCGTCCACCGCCGGATCGCCGGCGACACCATCCTCTCCGCGTGGTTCTCGTCCTTCAAACAGCCCTTCAAAACCCCGCCCGACGAAATGGCCGCCGCCCTCGCCAGCCGGCGCATCGCGCAGGTCCGCCGCGTCGGCAAGCACATTGTCATGGATCTCGATGCTTCCGATCGAGAATCGCACCCGCAGCTCCTCATCCACCTCGGCATGACCGGCCGCCTGCTGGTGGCGGACCCCAACGTCCCGGTTGCGCCGCACACCCACGCCGTCCTGTCGCTGGCATCCGGCCGCGAGCTCCGCTTCATCGACCCCCGCCGCTTCGGACGCATCGGCCTGGTCTCCAACTTCGCCGGCCCCGGCCACGAGCCCCTCACCATCAGCAAGCCGGACTTCGCCGCGCTCTTTCGCGGCCGCAAGCTGGCCATCAAAGCCGCCCTGCTCAACCAGAAACTCCTCCACGGCGTGGGCAACATCTACGCCGACGAAAGCCTCTTCCGCGCCGGCATTCGCCCCACACGGCGCGCCGGACGCCTGACGCGTGTCGAGCTCGACCGCCTCCACGCCGCCCTCCGCTCCGTCCTCAAAGCCGCCATCCGCGCCGGCGGCTCCTCGGTCTCCGACTACGTCGACGCCGACGGCGAGCGCGGCTTCTTCCAGATCGAGCACAAGGTCTATTTGCGCACTGGGGAGCCCTGCCTGGTCTGCGGAAAGCCCATCCGCCGGATCCTCCTCGCCGGCCGCGGCACCCACTATTGTTCTTATTGCCAGAAGTAGGAAGTTTTATGGAAATCCGGAATCCGCGATCGACGTTCTACGGGAATCGGAAGAAATGCCCCTCCGGTGCCTTGCCTAAACGATTGATTTCACGACATCAATCAAACGGCACGCCAATTGCACTCTATCGAGTCGCCAGCGACGTATAAGGCCTCCTTAGAGAGGCTTGCCATACTAAAAGATTCCGGTCGATGAGAACAGATCCATCGAGATTCTGACCCGGCCGGAATACCAAAGTCCCGACCCATCCTATTGGTAAGGGCGACTTCAGGGAGGCCAGTGACTGGCCGTCACACGAAAAGCCATCCACCCGGATGGCTTTTTTGTTTCTGCCTGGCTTTTTCGTTTCTGCCTGGCTTTTTCGTTTCTGCCTGGCGTTTTCGTTTCTGCCTGGCGTTTTCGCTCCACCTGATCTTCCACACCCTCCCGGCATCGTCGCCGTTCTTCCCCGCATCGAACCCCTTGTCAGATTCTCCACCCGGGAGTAGTATTGTTTTTACCTGTCGAGCGGCTGATGCCATGCTGGATACCGGCGAGGCTCGCCGCCTTTCTCGAGAGTCAGTAAAAATGCCCGAGGTTTTTCCCGCCGTCGTTTGCGCCGTTCCGGGAGAGACGATCAGGGGCAAAGGTTGAATCAGGGATCAGGCGGCATCTCCAAATCGTTCCGTTGATGAACGTGGCTTGCAGTCGCGTTGTCTTACTTGCCTACCCCCGCGCCCGTTGGGGCTCGCGTCAGGCTGATGGCTGGCGGAAGCACTCGGTGCATTCCGTCGCGCCGTAACTTAAACTTTCCGGCCCGTCCCGTCTGGTTCTGTCCAGCACGGTGAAGCCGGAGCTACACCGAATCCTCTGTCCCTGTTTCCGGAAAGAGCATCCGGGCGCGGCCCCCCCACAAGCCGCCGCCCATCTGAACCAGGACATGCGGAATCGGACTATGAACACAGAACTAATCGCACAGGAAGTGCATGCATGACAACTGAGCAGAACCAGCCGCAGCCTCCGGCGGAGAATCCGGCCCAGGCCTCCAACCAGCCCCAGGGACAGCAACCCGGACCGGGCGGCCATCGCCGCCGTCGCCGCCGCAAGCGGAACAAGGGAGGCGGCGGAGCCCAGGCCAGCGGCCAGAACGCCCAGCCCCAGAACCAGCAGCCCCAGATCCAGCAGCCTCCGCAGCCTCAGGCCCAAAAGCCGCGGCCGCCCAAGCCCCAACCCTCCAGCCAGACCCGTTTCTTCAAAAGTTATGGCAACGGCCAGCAGCAGGGCCAGGGCGGAGGAGGCGGTCGCCGCCGCAACAAGCCGCGCCGCGAACGCGTCTTCGTCGGTCCCATGGACCACAGCTACCGCGCTGTGAACGGCAACATCGCCGACGGGCCGCCCTCGACCATCGAGTATCGCAATGGCAACGGCGGCATGAACGGCAACGGTAATGTGAACGGCAACGCGCACTACATGGACCCGTCTTCGCGGGAAGCGCCGCCCCCGGTTCGTGAAGACGCGCCCACCCGCATTTACCTCTTCATCGAAGACCTCTTCTTCTTCGCCAAGATCAACGAGTCGGCGCGCAAGCTCGGCATCAAGGTGGCGTTCGTCAAAAACGACGCCGAAACCATAGCGAAGATCGTTGAAACGCCTGAAGACGACCGTCCGTCGCTGATCGTATTCGACCTGAACAACGTCGCGGCCAAGCCCATGTCCCTGATCCCCAAACTCAAGTCGAAGCTGAAGCGCGGGACCTCGATCATCGGATTTCTCTCGCACCTGCAGGGCGACCTGAAGGCCAAGGCTGTTGAAGCCGGCTGCGACATCGTGATGCCGCGCTCGGCCTTCAGCCAAAACCTGCCCAACCTGCTCCGCCGTCACGGCCTCGATGAGGAAGAAGAGATGGACTACGCCCAGGCCTAAACAGGAAAAGCAAAATATTTTCTGAAAGGGGTGGCTGCGGCTACCCCTTTTCTTTTGTGGCGCGTTCTGCCGTCCCAGGGCGGACTGCGGGATGCCCCTTTTTCCAAAACACTATTGCCAAAATAGGTATTCTGCGCTTAAAGTCCTTCCATGGCCCGCAATCCCCAACACCGCGACCTCTTCCCCGGCGCCCTCGAAATCATGATCCTCCAATCCCTCCGCCTGAAACCGATGCATGGCTACGCGCTGGTCAAGCACATCAAGCAGGTTTCGAACGACCTGCTCCAGGTGGAGGAAGGCTCGCTCTACCCGGCGCTCCAGCGGATGCTCCGCGAGGGCTGGCTGCAATCTGAAATGGGAACCTCCGCCAAAGGCCGCCCCACCCGCATCTACAGCCTCACCGACGCCGGCATCCAGCATCTGGACCGCGAAGTCGTGAGCCTCGAACGCATGTTTGCCGGCATCACCCGCGTGCTCGCCACCGCAAGAGCCTAAGGAGGGCCGCCATGAAGATCCTCAATCGCCTCTTCGGACGCCGCCAACGCTACGACGACCTCTCTGTCTCCATCCACGAGCATCTCGACGAGCGCGTCGAGGAGTTGATGGAAGACGGGACTCCTCGCAAGGAAGCCGAACAGCAGGCTCGCCGCGAATTCGGCAACGTGGCGCTCATCGAGCATCGCAGCCGCGAGGCATGGCAATGGCTGGCGCTCGAAACGCTGTTCACCGACCTCAGGATGACGCTCCGCCGCCTCGCCAGGTCGCCCGGCTTTACCGCGACCATTCTGCTCACCCTGGCCATCGGCATCGGCGCCAACACCGCCGTCTTCACCGTCGTCAATCGCGTCCTGCTGCAGCCGCTTCCCTATCCGGATTCCAATCGCCTCGTCGCGCTCTGGCTCGACGCCCCCGGCGCACCCGGCATGGCCAATTTCTCCACCGGCCTCCAGCTTTCGCCCTCGATGTATCTCACCTTCTCCGATCACAACCAGACCTTCCAGTCCATGGGCATTTGGTCGCCAGGCACCGCTAACGTCACCGGCGTCGCTCATCCGGAGGAGGTTCCCGCCGCAGAGGTCAGCGACGGCGTCCTCCAGTCGCTCGGCGTCCCCGCAGTCGCGGGCCGCTGGTTCTCCCAGGCCGACCAGGACCCGCGCGGCAGCAAAACCGTCATCCTCGGCTACGGCTACTGGCAACGCCGATTTGGCGGCGATCCCGCTGTCATCGGCCGCATACTCCAGGTCGATGCGCAGCCCCGCGAAATCGTCGGCGTCATGCCGCGCGGCTTCCGCCTGGCCGGCGTGAATTTCGATCTCCTCGCGCCCATGGCGCTCGATCGGACCCACCAAAAGCTCGCCCCCTTCGGCTACAACGGCATCGGGCGGCTCAAGCCCGGCGTCACACTCGCTCAGGCCGACGCCGACATCGCCCGCCTCATTCCTGTCTGGATGGATTCCTGGTCCAACGGCCCCGGCTCCGATCCGCACTACTACAAGGTCTGGCGGATCACTCCCAGGTTCCTGTCTCTGAAACAGCAGGTCATCGGCAACGTGAGCAGCGTTCTCTGGGTGGTGATGGCCACCGTCGGCCTCGTCCTGCTCATTGCCTGCACCAATATCGCGAACCTGCTCCTGGTCCGCGCGGAATCGCGCCAGCATGAGCTTTCCATCCGCGCCGCCCTCGGCGCAGGCCGCGGACGCATCGCGCGCGAGCTCCTCGTCGAAAGCACGGCGCTCGGACTCGCCGGCGGCGCGCTCGCCGTCGGCATCGCTGTCGGTGCCTTGCGCTTTCTGGTCGCCACCGGCCCCGCAAATCTGCCGCGCCTTTCGGAAATCACTTTCGACGCGCGCTCGCTCGGTTTCACGCTGCTGCTCTCCGTCTTCTCCGGCCTCTTCTTCGGCTGCATCCCGGTTTGGAAATATGTCCGCAACCGCACCTCGCTCACCCTGGGCGGCTCCAGCCGCACGGCGACCGCAGGCCGCACTCGTCAGCGCTCCCGCGACGCGCTGGTGGTCGCGCAAACCGCCATGGCCCTGGTGCTCCTGGTCAGCGCGCTGCTCATGATCCGCACCTTCGCCGCACTGCGCAACGTCGACCCTGGCTTCTCCGGCCCATCGCACATCCAGACGGTCCGCATCTCCATTCCCACATCCCTCATCGCCGATCCGCTGCGCATTACCCGCACCCAGAACGATATTGCCGACCGCTTCGCCGCCATTCCCGGCGTGACCGCGGTGGGCTTCGCCAAAGCCGTGCCGATGGACGGCAACGACCCCAACTGGGACGAGATGCGCGTCGAGGGCAAGGACTACGGAAGCGCTCCCCCTCCGCTGCGGCTGTTCAACAACGTTTCACCAGGCTATTTCCACGCCATGGGGACGCGCCTCGTGGCCGGCCGCGACTTCACCTGGTCCGATGTTTACAACCTGACGCCCAGGCTGATGGTCTCTGAAAGTTTCGCTCGCGATGCGTGGGGCTCGGCGCCCGCCGCCATCGGCAAACGAATCCGGCAGTTCAAAGGCATGCCGTGGCAGGAAGTGATTGGCGTCGTCGAAGACGTGCGTGTGCACGGCGTCGACCAGAAGGCGCCCGCCATCATCTACTGGCCGCCGATGCTCAACGATCCCTACACGCCCAAGCCCACCGTGGATGGCCCCAGCTCCGTCACCTTTGCTATCCGCACCTCTGAGGCGGGACATCAGGGCTTCATCGATCGCCTCCAGCAGGCGGTGGCGTCCGTCAACGGCGAACTGCCGCTGGCTTCGGTGCATACCATGCAGGACCTCTACAGCCAGTCGATGGAGCGCACGTCCTTCACCCTGGTGATGCTGGCGATTGCCGGATCCATGGCGCTGGCGCTCAGCATCATCGGCATCTATGGAGTGATCTCGTATGCGGTCTCGCAGCGCACCCGCGAGATCGGCATTCGCCTCGCTCTCGGTGCGCAGCGCAACGCTCTAAGCTGGATGTTCGTCCGCTCCGCGCTCAAGCTGACCGGCGCCGGCATGGCCGTCGGCCTGGTAGCCGCCATGCTGCTGACGCAGCTGATGCGTTCGCTGCTCTTCAACATCAGTCCGCTCGACCCGGTCACCTATCTCACCGTGCCGCTGGTCCTGGCAGCGGCCGCGGCGCTGGCGAGTTATCTGCCCGCCCGCCGCGCCGCCGCCGTCAATCCCGTCGAAACCTTGCGCGCAGAGTAATACCGATCAGATCACAGCCGGAGCGCTCGCGACCGGCGGCGGCGGTGGCATCAGCAAATCGCCCAGCGGCTGATAGCGGCCGCCATAAAACAGGAGTGCGTATTCGCGAATCGCCGTGCTGATCGGGCCTCCGCAGCCGACGCCGACCAGCAACGCCACGGCCGCCGCGAACACGCCGATGACAATCTCCAGAAATACGCCTACCGCCGTCGCAGCAGTGGTTGCATTCGTGAGCGCGGCATGAATTCCGGCCTCCAGAAGGATGACGACGCCAAAGAAAAGAAGCCCCGGAATAATCAGCACGATGAACAGCCCAATTGCGGCGACGACGGGCAGGAAGATCCGCAGCAATCCGAAAACGAAGAACTGGCCTTTCTCCGCACGGATGCGCGCCCAGGCCCCACTCCACGCCTGCCCCGCCGTCGCGTTCTCCAGCGCCATGTGGGGCAGCATCAGATCGCGCAGCACCACGTCCAGAGCCAGCGCGAGCACGACCAGGAGCACGACCAGCGGAATCAGCGGCAGGATGAGCGCGAAGACAGTTGCGAAGTCAGGATGGCCGCCCGCCTGCACGGTGCGATACAACGCCACGAACCCCGCGATGAACGGCAGGGCGAGCACCAGCACCACGGCCATGAAACAAATCCCCACCACCACGCTGAGCCAGAAAAAACGACCGGCCTGGCTGCGATAGAGATGCCAGCCCGGCCGGATCTCGCGCCTGTGGTGAGAGAGGCAGTGAAAGTACGCGAAGCGCAGGCGCGTGACCAGATACGCGAGAAAACCGAACAGCAGCATCGCCAGCAGAAACATCGCGATCCCCGCCGCGATGACCACCGGAGACCACGCCATCGGCGCGAAGGCCTGCTGATGGTGGCTCGACGAGCGGCTCCAGTTGCTCGAGAAATTGGAATTGCCTCCCAATCCCTCGGTGACCACCGCCACGAGGCACAGCTTGAGATATGTGCCAAAGCGGTTCCGCGTGAAGAGAAACGCTTTGGTGCGCTGAACGGCAGGCGAGACAGCATCGACAGCAGACAACACATACATGGCGAAAGCCCCCGGCGAGCGCGATTCTACGCGAAACCCGCGGGCACACCGCCGAAATTTGCTGCATTGCCCGCACCGGTCGGGCGACCCGCCGCAACCGATCCGCTCACACCCCGGTCATCGAACGCTGCTCGGCGACGACCGGCGCACCATTCGTCCCATGGTTCGCCCGCGGCAAACCTGGAGGAGGATGATTGCCATTCTTCCGTGGCGTCCCGAGAAATGTCTTCCCCTTCACCAGCCACGCGACCCCGAAAGCCTCCAGCGCAACAATCTCGCAGCAGAAAATCGAGCCCAGCGGTCCAATGTGCGGAATCGGCCGCATGCGGTGGAAGAAGAAGTCGAAGACCCCGCAGAGCAGCATCACCACACCGCAAACCGTGTAGACCAGGTTGCGGCGGCGCTTGCGGCGGGTGAGCGCGCGGTTGGAAGCGGTGGTGCGGAAGAGCGCCAGGCACATGATGGCCAGCGTGGTAAAAAAAATCTCCGCGAAGTAGTTGTGCGCCGCGCCCATCTCCAGTTGCAGCCGCGTGGCCGGGCCCGGCGGAAACGTCGGGCAAAAGGCGAGGCCGAAAGCGCCGAACGCGGAGACAAAGCCCGCCAGTTCGTCGCGCCACTCGTACCCACGCGCGCACAAATTGAACAGCCCAATGGCGCACAGGCTGCCCACCAGCAGATTGCGCAGCGGCGTGTAATAGTAGCCGCTGATGGAGGCGGGCAGCGGCCGATGGCCTGGCAGCATCCACGCCGGCAGCATCAGCGAGGTGAGCAGCAAAACCCAGGGAAGTCCCAGCGCGATCCAGCCCACTGCCGAGCGCAGCTCGAGATACGAGCGAACCAGCGGGTTCTTCGCTGCCGGAACGACGCGCATCGCGATCTCCTGAGCCACAGTGACGGTATCGTCGGGTTCCGGGATACAGATTAGACCGAAATTCCTCCCGCGGAAATCGCCGGATGCGGGAGCGCGCGCCGCCGAACCGTTAAAATCATCAGCAGAGACCCATTTGCCAACGCCAGAAACCGGCGCCGGGCAACTTCAGGTCGGACCTCAGGACAAACCACCCTATGCAACTCACTCTGCCTGCGGGCGATTTTCGCGCCTACCTCTTCGATTGCGACGGCACCATCGCCGACTCCATGCCTCTCCACTACATCGCCTGGAAAGAGGCGCTCACCGTCTGGGGCTGCGACTATCCTGAAGACCTGTTTTATTCCTGGGGCGGCTACCCCACGCGCCAGATCGTCGCCGAACTGAATCAGCGGTATGGCCTGGCGATGCCCATCGAGGAAACCGCGCACCGCAAAGAAGTTCTCTACTTCGAATTACTTCCGAAGCTGACCGCCGTCCCGGAAGTGCTGGAGTTGATCGACGCGGCGCACCGCACGATTCCCTTCGCCGTCGTCTCCGGCAGCACGCGCGAGTCGGTGACCAAATCGCTCGAAATCCTCGGCCTGCTCGACAAGTTCGACACCATGGTCTGCGCCGGCGATTATGCGCGCGCCAAGCCCGCTCCCGATCCCTTCCTGCTGGCCGCCGAGCGGCTCGGCGTGCCCCCGTCGCAATGCCTTGTCTTCGAGGACACCGAACTCGGCATCGAGTCAGCGACCGCCGCCGGCATGGCCTCGGTCCGGATCCTGCAACCCTGGGAACGGAAGGCCCTCGCGTCGACCTCCTGATCTCTGTGATTCCAGCCCTGCCCTGCACCCTCGCAAACCCTCGACCAGGCTCGCACCCCGGGTGTATCCTGCCTCAACCCGCAGCGACTCAATCGAACTCTCATTCTGACGTGCGGGTACGTCGTGCGGGGGCTCAATGCGGCATTCCGCCGGGATCGCGATTGCCTGGACGGTCGGCGCCGCCGCTGTCCTCGCGCCCATTCTGCTCTCTGTCCACCTCGCGCGGAAACAGAGCACCGATGGCGAATTCAGGCTCCTGCGCGGCTACGCGAGCGACGTCCTCCGCCGCTCTGAGGGCACCGGCGACCAGTCCGGAGTCGCCATCGACACGCTCGAAAACGACGGCCTGACGCCCTGCTCCCCGCGTGAGATCGACGTGATGCGCCGGATTGCCATCACTTCCAGCTACCTCCAGGCCGTCGGACGCACCGCCCAGGGTCAACTCATCTGCAGTTCGCTGGGCACCGACCAGTCCATCGATCTGGGGCCGCCCACCTACATCAGCAGGACCGGCACCCTCTTTCGCACCAACGTGCGTCTCCCGCTCACCGGCGGAGAGCCGGTCATCGTTTTAGAAAGGGAGGGTTTCGGGGTCATCGTCGATCCCGCGCTGCCCATCGACATCATGACGGAGAGCCCGGATGTGGCGATCGCCGATTTCGCTCCCGCCAATCGCAGGATCATCACCCAGCGCGGCCACATCGACGCGCACTGGCTGGGGACAGGCAGTGGCCGCGAGTCCGACTTTATCGACCGTGGCATGCTCGTCGCCGTCGTGCGGTCCGCTCGCTTCGATGTAGCGGCGGTGGCCGCCGCGCCCATGATCGATGTGCAGCGCAAAGTCAGGGAGGTGGCGTTCACGTTCGTCCCCATCGGCCTGTTCTGCGGCCTGGCGCTGGCCGGTGCGGTTCTCTACATCTCGCGCATTTCCTTCTCGATGGCGGCGCAACTGCGGTCCGCGGCCCGCCGCGACGAGTTTTTCCTCGAATATCAGCCGGTCGTCGACCTGGCCACACGGACGTGGGTCGGCGCAGAAGCTCTGGTCCGCTGGCGCCGCGGCGGAGAAACCGTGCGGCCTGACCTCTTCATCCCGGCGGCTGAGGAATCTGGCGTCATCAGTCTCATTACGGAACGCGTCCTTGTCCACGTGGCCCGAGATCTTCCCGCCTTGCTGCGCGAGCGCCCGGCATTCCATGTAAGCGTGAACCTTTCTGCCACGGATTTGCAGTCTCCGGCGACGCTGGACCGCCTGCGCCGCCTGCTGGCGTCCAGCGGCGCTCCGCCTGGCAATCTCGTCGTGGAGGCGACGGAGCGCGGTTTCCTCCAGGGATCGGCCGCGCGGGAAGTGGTAAGCAGCATCCGCGACCTCGGCGTCGACGTGGCCATCGATGATTTCGGCACCGGCTATTCCAGCCTCTCGTGTCTGGAAACCCTGGACGTGACTTTCCTCAAGATCGACAAGTCGTTCGTTGAGACTGTCGGGACCGACGGCGCCACCAGCCACGTGGTGCAGCACATCATCGAAATGGCCCATGCTCTGAATCTGAGAATGGTGGCCGAAGGCGTCGAGACCGAGGAGCAGGCAGGCTTCCTGGCCAGGCGCGGCGTGAGCTTCGCCCAGGGCTGGCTCTTCGGCAAACCGATGCCGATTGCGATGCTGCTCGGCCAACTGGCCGCATCCGCACCCGCCGAGGAACCGGTTTCGTCGCCGGGGTAAGAGACTCGCCGCGGAGTCTCCTGGTTCCTGGTTCCTAGTTGCTGGTTGCTGGTTGCTGGTTGCTGGTTGCTGGAGGGTGACGACTGGATCGGGAAGTGCCCCCCTTCCCCCCTCTCTTTTTTATTTACAAATTTCGCAAGTGTGGAATCTAAGGCACTTAGCGTTTTCGATTTGCGTAAGTGTGGAAAGCAGGGCACTTAGCTAGATCGTCTTCGCTAAGTGTGGAATCTAAAGGGCTTAGTTGCTAGTTGCTGGTTCCTGGTTCCTGGTTCCTGGTTGCTGGTTGCCGGTTCCTGGTTGCTGGTTCCTGGTTGCTGGTTGCTGGTTGCTGGTTGCTGGTTGCTGGTCGGTTGGAGGGTGACTACGGATCGAGAAGCGGAACCCCCTCTTCCTCTCCCCCCTCTTTTTTATTTACAAATTTCGCAAGTGTGGAATCTAAGGCACTTAGCGTTTTCGATTTGCGTAAGTGTGGAAAGCAGGGCACTTAGCTAGATCGTCTTCGCTAAGTGTGGAATCTAAAGGGCTTAGTTGCTCGTTGCTAGTCCCTGGCTGCTGGTTGCTGGTTGCTGGCGGCGGGTTTTCAAAGAGCGTGGAGCGATCCGGCCTGGGCCGGGGAGATTTGAAGCGTAAAAGGAAAAGCCCTGATCCGAAGGACAGGGCTTTCCTATTGATGAGGATAGAAAGGGGGAAGAGCGAAGGGCAAGGACAATCGTCGCGGGGGACGGTACGGAGGTCACGGTGCCCGACTAAGGGTGCCGTTGGGCCGTTCTACCCGGATTGCTGTGTGAATGACTGGTTTTCACGTTTAACAATCGCGGGAGGAAAGACGATCCTCTGAACGACGCAGACCGCTTTGCGATCCCGCTATCGCAGATCGCGGGAAAGAGGTTCACTTACGCCGAATTGACTGGAGAATCGGAACGACCGGAAGCCTAATCCGTTTCGTGGGAAACGTGGGCCAAAGCTGAAGGCTTTGGTCTTGGACCGCGCTTAGGTTTACTAACTTTGGACGCCCTCTCCTCAGTCGGCAGTTTTTGCAGGTCAGACTTGGATATACTTACCACTTTTTTAAGTGCATCGTTGAATGCGTCCATTTACACACTCTTTGCCGCTTTTCCGCAAGTATTTGTCATGATTTCCACCGCTGTACAATGTTCCAATTGATGTAGATGAGAAGAGTAGTAGCGGTGCGCTATCAAGCTTGCCGTAGCGCATCGCGATAACCCGCTAGGACCGTTCCACTTTTCGACGGAAGAACGGTCCCAGCTAAGGTAAGCAGTGCACCCGCACTACACCGGGCACGGCTTGCGACGTGTCCGGCTTTCACGCGGATGGAGAGGTGCCCGAGCCCGGTAAGGGGGCAGTCTGCAAAACTGCGGCACCGTGCGTGCACACGGTCAGGGGTTCGAATCCCTTCCTCTCCGCCACGCAAAACCAAAACCTCGAATTTTTGTAGAGATGGGCGTCTCTCTTTTTCCTCCATAGCCGATACGCTGTCCAGGTGAGGATATGCGCGACAGACAACGGCCAGTAGGAACGGAACGCCGGGGGCAGCGATCCGGAAGCCGGGGAGCGTCGGCTAAATCCCCACGAGTGCGGCGTAGGGGTCAGGGTGGCGGCATGATGCCGCGCCCCTGCCGCCATCTTACCGTCGCCACCGGTGGTGCTGTCAATGGGTTCCATTACCTTTGGTTACCTTTGATTCCCTTCCTTAACCCGCATCCCCACAACGTTTTCGCCTTTTAGTCGACCCACGCCCTCTGAACTGTGTGACAAATCGCACATCAGAGGAACTCGGTTACCTCCGTGTCGCCTTGTAACCGGGGTGCCTGGGTCGCTCCCCGCCCTCGCAACGCCCTACAACTCACGCTCTTCTTTTCGGGTACATTCCGCGGTTTAGCTGTAGTCGCCGTACTGCCAAAACTGCTGGCCGTTCCATCCTGCTACTGTCTGGAACTTGAAAGTCTGTGAATGCCGAAAACCTGTTCCTTTGAGCCTGTATGAAACAGTAATAGTGAGTCGCGCTCCCGGGGCGATACGGTGGCCATTGGCGACTACGTTGTGGTTACACGGCAATGTGACACGCTCTCTATAGTTCAGTTCGTGTGCGAAGTTCGCATGGTTGTCATCTTCAGTGTGGAGGTCCATTTTGCTCTTGTCGTTCGGGTCGGTCGTCCACGGAAGCATGGTAAAGTCCGCTCCGCATGTCGCTGAAACGTCGGTAATTGGCCAGATGCCCTCGTTTGAGATTGAAAACGATGTGTTGTATGGGAACATTTGATCGAACGAGTAATCATCGTTGATGGAAAGGGATGGATAGAGTGCGTGCAGTCCAACGACGACGGCCAGCAACGCGCTGGCGGATGCCCATAGCCAGCGAGGCACTTTCAGCCAAGCTGGCTTGTGCTTGGGGAGGGGTTTGGCGGGAAGCGGTGGCTGCTGCGATAGCCTTGCCGCTGCTCGCAGGCGCCTTCTTGCTCTCGCTGCTTTGCTTTTTGCACTCATAAGGAATCGCTCTGTTATGAATCGCGAATATCACGAAGGAACGCATGCCCGTCGGCGTTTTGAGGGCACAATGGCTGCCCTGTTCCGCGCCCCCAAGGGTACGGCGAAGCCGCCTGAAAAGCGAGTGCCTAAGAAGTCAACTAAGACGGCCAAGGATGAGCCTTAAACGCTTGCCGCATCCCTGCCGATCACGGGTTCCGTCAAAACGCTCCCTAGCCGGTCAGTTCCGTATAGGTCAGCCGTTCACCGGCGATCTGGCTCATCGCCAGCGCGAACCGGTCAGCGTCGTTGAGGGGATTGTCTTTTGTGGCGCGGTTGCTAAACCGGAAGACTTGCTCTGAAGCATAGCGGTCCAGGTGGAACGGCTCAACGACAACGTAGGTTCCGCGCAGACCGCGCTCCAGGACCGACCAGGAATTTTCAATGCCTTGCGTATGAACCTGACCGCGAACGTATTCAATCACATGGTTCGCCGTCTGATGGATGTACTGCTGCGCGGGCAGGCCACACTTGCAGATTTGAAGGAGGGGAGGGGCCTGCCTCTCGCGGTCCCGCAGCGCTCACCAGCAACCAACAACTACTTCCCGCCGTCGTCTTCGTCGCGGGTTGCGGGGCGGAGCAACTGGGGCGGGATCGGCTTATTGCCCATTGCGTCCTTCCACAGGATGATGTTCAGGGCGCGGGTGGGGGCGCGGTCCTCGTGGCGGAAGTCCATTTTGCTGGACGCCTGCGCGCCCTCGGCCTGGGGCGCGTTGGCGGTGAAGATGAGGCGGTTGTCGCGGTTGCGGTAATCGGCGTCGAAGGCGGGCTGGTCGCCCGCGCCGCTGAACTCCGGCGCCATCAGCGGGGCCAGGGCGTCGTTGTTGTTCATGGGAGGAACGCCGAGCAGCGTCAACATGGTGTGGACGGTGCTCACCGTGGTGTAGAAGGTGTGGTCGATGGTGGGCTGATCGGCATGCGGCGCGTACTTGCTGACGACGAGCGCGATGGAGCGGTGGGCGTCGACGTGGTCGGCTCCATCCTGGGCGTCGTCTTCGAGGATGAAGAAGGCGGTTGAGTCCCAGTAACCGCTCCAGGAAACGGCCTCGACGGCGCGGCCGACGGCCAGATCGTTGTCGGCGACGGAAGCGCGCGGGGTGGGCGAGCCGGGGCGCGTGCCGGCAGTGTGGTCGTTGGGCAGGCGCAGCATGACGAAGGCGGGCATGGTGTCGTGTCCAGCCTTGAGGTCGTCGACCCAGCGGTGAAAGTGGGTCAGGAACTCGTTCACGCGGAGCTGGTCGGGAAAGGCGAGGTTGAAGTCGGGATAGAGCGGGTCGAAGTGGCCCACCAATTCCGGCTTGGTGGCGATGTTCTTATAAATGAGAGGGATGGGCCAGGGATAGGGGCTGACGCCTCCGCCGTAATTTTCCGGGATGGGGTCGCCCTGATGGATGTAAGGATGCGGGCAAAGGTGGCGCGCTTCCGGCGTGCCCTCTTTGGGTGAGCCGGACGGCGGCGCGTCGCCGGAGTCGTCGCAGAACTCGGTGGAGATGAACTCGCCGAAGTGGTAGAGGGACTTGCCGTGGCGGGCGAGGTCGGTCCAGAGATAGCCGCTGTCGGGCTGGTTGATGTCGGGAATGTGCTCGCGGAGCGGGTAGCCGCCTTCTGTGACGCCTTCAAAGTCGTAGGGGCGCTCGCCGCCGCGGTAGTCGACCTGCCAGGTGCGCTCGAGGTAGTCGCTGTTGATGGCGGCGGTGGACCAGACGTGGCCGTCGCCGGAGACTTCGCCGGAGTCGTAGAAGTTATCGAGCACGCCGAACTGGCGGGCGAGCGCGTGCAGATTGGGCGTGATGGATTCGCCATACATGGTGAGCGCGGGGTCGCCGTCGCCGACGCCGAGGTCGCCGAAGATCTGATCGTAGGTGCGGTTCTCTTTGATGATGTAGATGACGTGGCGAATGCGCTGGCCGCCGCCCTGGAAGGCGACGGTCTTCTGCGCCGCGTTCATCAGATTGCTCGCGAGGGTTTCCTCGGTGAGGCTGGGCAGATTGGCGCGCGCCTGGGTGAGGTCGATGGTGGCGAGCGATCCATGGAGCATGGTGCCGATGTAGGTATGGGGGCGCTGGAGGCGCTTGGACTGGTGCGGCGAGGGATTCGGCGCCTGGGGCTGCGGCGCGACGTTGGGGCCGGTTCCTTCGCCCTTGCCGGTGGCGACGTAGAGGAGGTTGCCGGCGACAGCGAGCGCGGTGGGATACCACTCGGTGGGGATGAATCCAGCAGCGTGGGCGCGGGCGCCGGGCCTGGCGGGAGCGGCGAGATCGAAGACGGCGACGGCGTCGGAGCCGGAGTTGGCGGCATAGAGCGTGCGGCCGTCGCTGGAGAGGGCAACGTCGTCGGGCATGGCTCCGAAGAAGGTTTGGCCGGGCAGGCGCGCGTCGAAGAGGCGGGCTAACCGCATGGCGGAGCCGCTGATGTGGACGGCGGCGATGGCGTCGCGATTGGCCAGCGCGATGTAGAGGGTGGACTGGTCGCGGCTGAGGGCCATGGCGATGGGGTGGGAGCTGGGATCGGTGGGGTGCACGGGCGGCAGCAGCGGGAGGCGCTGGACGACGCGGCCGGTGGTGAGGTCGAGTTCGGCGACGGCCGAGCCGTTCCACAGGGCAACCCAGGCACGGCGGCCATCGCGGGAGGCGACGACGGCGATCGGGTAAGTGGTGGGGATGACGGGGCCGGCGGCGAGATCGAAGCGGTGTTCCAGCTTGCCGGTGGCGGCGTCGAGCAGCAGGACGTCGTCGGAATATTCGTCGGCGACTAGGAGCTTGTCTGACTTGTCGGGGCCGTCGGGGCCGGTGATTACCGCCAGGCCGGTGGGCGCGGGAATGGCTTCGTTTTTCGGAAGCTGCATGGGGCCGTGGTGCTGGATCTGGCCGCCGGCGAGGGGACGCAGGGGAACGGGGATGAGGCGCTCTTCGGTCAGCGCGTCGGGGGTGAGCGCGCCGGAATCGCCGGGGGCAAATTTGAAGACGCCGATGGCGTTGCCGGTCTGATCGGGCTTGCCGCCGGTGGGCGCGGTGAGGGAGTCGAAGCTGAGGTAGAGATGGGTTCCGTCGGCTGAGAAGGCAATGCCGGAATAGAGCGTTTGCGGGGCGGAGACGTCGGTGAGGGCAATGGGGAAATCGGCGAGCTTGCCGGTGGTGGTGTCGAGAATGGCGACGGACTGCTGGTAGTCGGACTCGACGGTGCCGTAGCCGGCGTTCACCAGCGCGAGGTAGCGATGATTGGGCGACCAGGCGGTGGTCATGGGCAGGCTGTTGAGCGGCTGGGGCGCGCCGGGGACCGAGCCGACGATCTGCTTGCTGCTGGGAAGGTTGATGGTTTGGGCGGCGCAGGCGGAGGCCGCGAGAGCGGCAAGCAAAAGCAGCGAGGCAAGGGGTCGCATGGGAATCGATGTTCTCCGAGCCGAGTTAAGGCTGCATGAAGGAGGCGCCGGGGCACGAGACGCTGCCCGGGCTGGGGACGATACAAAAGTGTTACATCAAAGGCCGGTTCCGCGCTGATAGGTTTGGAGAAGCGGAGCAATTTTCTGCGTGTCCACCATACGCTCCGCGGAATCGATTTTCCCCATGTCCATTGAGTTGTTGGAACGGCCTGCGGATGCAACGGCCGCTGCTGCGGTTCGACCGATTGAGGCGGTTTTGCCTGCGATGCCCAAGCTGGGGCGCAAAGCCCAGAGCGGCCAACTGAGTTGGGTCACGACCATTTTCATGGTGCTGTTTCATATCGGAGCGGTGGTCGCGCTCTTCATGTTTTCGTGGAAAGCGCTGGCGTGCTTCGTGGTGCTGTGGTTTCTGGCCTACAACGTGGGCATTGGGATGTGCTATCACCGGCTGCTGACGCATCGCGGTTACCGCGTTCCGAAGTGGCTGGAATATGTGATGACGGTGTGCGCGACGCTGGCGCTGGAAGGCGGACCGATCTTCTGGGTCTCGCTGCACCGCGTGCATCATCAACTGTCGGACCAGGAAGGCGATCCGCATACGCCGCACGATGGCGGATGGTGGGCGCACGCCGGCTGGATTCTGAGCGGCGAATCGCTGAACGCGGAGACGGAATCGCTGGCGCGGTACGTGCCCGATTTGCGGCGCGACCGCTTCTATGTGTGGCTGAGCCGGTTCCACTGGGTTCCGATGGTGGTGGCCGGGCTGGCCTGCCTGGCGATCGGCGGATGGCGCGCGGTGATGTGGGGCATCTTCCTGCGGACGACGCTGGGGCTGCACTCGACGTGGCTGGTGAATTCGGCGACGCATATGTGGGGATCGCGGCGCTTCCAGACGCGGGACGACTCGCGCAACCTGTGGTGGGTGGCGATGCTGACCGGCGGCGAAGGGTGGCACAACAACCACCATGCGCATCCGGTTTCTGCGCGGCACGGGCTGAAGTGGTATGAAGTGGACGTGAACTATTACGGCATCTGGACGCTGCGGAAGCTGGGACTGGCGCGGGAGATCAAGCTGGCGCAGTACGATCCGCAGAATCCGCGGCCAGCAGGCGTGGCGTAAGCTCAGGGAAACTGCAAGAATGGAAACGCCCGCGCGGAGAACCCGCGGCGGGCGTTTTGCTTTGCGGGAGCCATCGTAATTCCTCATGCGCCTGAGCGGACGAAGACGGAACATGGTGCTGTTCATCGCGCTGGGCGTGTGCCTGATGGGCGTGGCGGTCGCGCTGAACGTGAGCTGGATCCTGCTGAACTGGCGGAAGATCGTGCCGCTGGCGCTGGGGCTTCCGTTTTTCGCGCTGCTGATTGCCGGGGTGGCGCTGAACACCATCTTTCTGGTGCGGGAAGTGCGGCGCAACGAGCGCCACGACGCTTTTCTGAGCGCGGTGACCCACGAGCTGAAGACGCCGGTGGCGTCGATCCATCTGTACCTTGAGACGCTGCAACGGCGGCAACTGGACGAGGCGCAGCGGAGCGAGTTCTACACGCGCATGCTGGCGGACAGCGACCGCTTGCTGGCGACCGTCGAGCAGGTGCTGAAGGCGGGCGAACTGGGACAGCGCGCCCGGTCGAATGTGCGTGTCCCGGTGAATATGCGGGCGCTCGCTGAGGAATGCGTGCGGCTGACGACCGTGCGGCATCATCTGGAAGAGCAGGCGATCACGCTGGAGGTGGAAGAGAACAGCCTGCCGATGTTCGTGCGCGGCGATCGTGAAGAGCTGCAGACCGCGCTGCTGAACATTCTGAGCAACGCGGTGAAATATTCGCCCAAAGGGGTGGACGTGCAGGTGACGCTGAGCGTGAAGCACGATGCGTGGGTTTCAGTGAGCGTGGCAGACCACGGCATCGGGATCCAGGCAGCGCATGTGAAGCGGATCTTCCGGCGGTTCTATCGGGTACCGAGCCGCAGCGTGCTGCGCGCCAACATGCGCATGGGCGGCACCGGGCTGGGGCTTTATCTGGTGCGCACCATTGCGCGGCAGCACGGCGGCGACGCAAAGGCGGAGAGCGCGGGGGAAGGGCGGGGTGCTACCGTCAGTCTGGAACTGCCGCGCATTCTTACCCCGGTTGTGGAGCAGGATTGAAGCATGGCCAACCTTCTGGTGGTCGAAGACGAAGCGAATCTGGCGCAGGGATTGCTGTTTAACCTGCAGGCGGAAGGGCACGAGGTGAGCGTGGCGGGCGACGGCGAGGCGGCGCTGGAGGCGCTGCGCCGGGCGCGGTTCGACGCGGTGCTGCTGGACGTGATGCTGCCAGGCAAAGACGGATTTGAAGTAGCCGCGGAGTTGCGCAGCGAGGGCAACTACGTGCCGGTGCTGATGCTGACGGCGCGCGGGCGGGCCGAGGACATTGTGAACGGATTTGCGGCCGGCGCCGATGATTACCTGCCCAAACCGTTTGATTTGAACGTGCTGCTGGCACGGCTGAATGCGCTGTTGCGGCGGATGAGCTGGCCGCATCCGCAACCGCCGCAGGAAGCGGCGGAGGAAGAGCTGCAGGAGTTTGCGTTCGACGGGCGGAGGATCGATTTTGACGCGCTGGAACTGCACGCGCCCGACCGCATGATTCGGCTGACGCTGATGGAAGCGGATTTGCTGCGCTACATGGTGCGCAACCGGGAGAAGATCGTTTCGCGGAAGGACTTGCTGGAGCAGGTGTGGCACGTTCGCGAGGATACGGACACGCGGGCGATCGACAACTTCATTGTGCGGCTGCGGCGGTACATCGAGGACGATCCGGCGTCGCCCAGGTATCTGCAAACGGTGCGCGGCGTCGGTTACCGATTTGCGCCGAACCCGGAGTGAGGTGAGTCCGCGCGGAGGCTGACGCATCTACGCTATACGGGGAGAATCCATGCGAGAGGTTACATTGCGCGTTGAAAACATGCATTGCGGTTCGTGCGTCCAGCGCGTATCGCAGGCGCTGGGGAAGGTGCCCGGCGTGCAGGTAGGAGAAGTGCGCGTGGGCGCGGCGCGGGTGCAGATACCGGAAGATGTTCCCGAGAGCGCGCTGGTGAGCGCGGTGGCGAAGGCCGGCTATCCGGCCGTGGTGGAGTAGCAGGGGCCAGGCGCAGGGGCAGGCAAGCATGTCCGCAACAGAGATCGACAGAGCGGAGAAGGCGGCGGGGTCCGGAGCCGAGGCGATGCGCACGGTGACGCTGCCGGTGACGGGGATGACGTGCGCGGCGTGCCAGAGCCATGTGGAGCGCGCGTTGCGGGAGACGGCGGGGGTTCGCGAGGCCTCGGTCAACCTGCTGACGAATTCGGCGCGGGTGAGTTTTGACACGTCGCTCGCGAAACCGGAAAACCTGATTGCCTCCGTGCGCGACGCGGGGTATGACGCGGAACTGCCTGCCGAGACGGGCGAACCGGCCGGGGACCAAGCCGCCGATGAGGGGCCGCTGCGGGCGCGGGCGTTCTACACGCTGGCTGCGGGCGTGCTGGTGGTGTTGCTGATGAACGCGCACCAGTGGGTCGCGTTTGTTGCCCCGATTCTGTGGCGCGTGCCGCCGCTGGCGCTGGATTTCACCATGCTGGCGGTGACTCTGGCAGGGATGGTCTGGGGCGGCGGCATCATCTATCGCCAGGCGTGGAGCGCGGCCGTTCACCGCAGCACCAACATGAACACGCTGGTGGCGCTGGGGACGGGCGCGGCGTTCGCGTATTCCGTGGTGGCGACGGTGGCACCGCAGGTCTTTGTGCGCAATGGGCTGCAGCCGGATGTCTACTACGACGCGGTTCTGCTGATCCTGGGATTTCTGCTGCTGGGACGGTGGCTGGATGCGCGCGCGAAGCGGCGCACCCTGGACGCGCTGCATGCGTTTGCGGCGTTGCAACCCCGGTGGGCGCGGATTTTGCGCGATGGGGCGGAGGTGGAAGTGCCGCTGGCGCAGGTGGCGGCGGGAGATGTTGTGATTCTGCGGCCGGGCGAGCGGGTTCCGGTGGACGGCGTGGTGTTGAAGGGGGAGACGTCGATCGACGAATCGCTGATTACCGGCGAATCGGTGCCGGTGCCGCGGCAGGCGGGGGATCGGGTGATCGGCGGGTCGCTGAATTTCGATGGGGCGCTCGAGTACCGGGCGACCTCGGTGGGCGCGGAGAGCGTGCTGGGGCAGATGATGCGGCTGGTGGAGGAAGCGCAGTCGTCGCGCGCTCCGCTGCAGCAACTGGCGGACCGCGTGAGCGCGGTGTTTGTGCCGGTGGTGCTGGGGCTGGCGGCGGTGACGTTTGCAATCTGGATTTTGGCCGGCGGCGGCGCGGGGCGGGCGTTTGCGGTGTCGGTGGCGGTGCTGGTGATTGCCTGCCCCTGTGCGATGGGTCTGGCGGTTCCGGCGGCGCTGACCGTCGCGATAGGAAGGGGCGCGCAGCTGGGGGTGCTGTTCAAAGGCGGAGAGAGCCTGGAGCGGCTGGCACGCATCGACACGGTGGTTCTGGACAAGACGGGAACACTGACGGAGGGCAAGCCGGAGGTGGTGGCGATTCGCGCGATTTCCGGGAGCGAGGACGAGGTGCTGGCGCTGGCGGCGGCGCTGGAGCGGCGCTCGGAGCATCCGTTGGCGCGGGCGATTCTGCAGGCGGCGGAGCAGCGAGGGATGGCTGCGCCGGCGGCGGAGGAGGTGCGGGCGATTCCCGGCAAAGGCATTGTGGGGGTTGTGCGCGGGGTGCAGGCTGCAGCCGGAAACGCCGCTCTGCTGCGGGAACTGGGCGTGGCTGTGGATTCGACAGCGGAGCGAGCCGGGGATCAGCCAGGAACGACGGTGATGTACGTCGTCCGCGGAGGGAAGCTGGCGGGCGTGGTGGAGGCGCGGGACACGCTGCGGGCGTCGGCGGTGGGCGCGGTGGCGGGGCTGCGGAGGCTTGGCATCCGCACCGCGATGCTGACCGGCGATACGCGGGCGACGGCGGAGGCGGTGGCGCGGGCGGCGGGGATCGATGAGGTATGGGCGGGATTGCTGCCGGAGGAAAAGCTTGCGAAGATCCGCGAACTGCAAAAGCAGGGACGGCGCGTGGCGATGGCGGGCGACGGCATCAACGACGCGGCGGCGATTTCGCAGGCGGATGCGGGCCTGGCGATGGGGACGGGCGCCGATCTGGCGCGCGAGGCGGGCGACGCGATTCTGCTGCACGGGGAGCCGGGACAGATTCTGGACGCAGTTTTGCTGGCAAGGCGGGCGCTGCGGACGATGCGGCAAAACCTGGGCTGGGCGTTCGGCTATAACCTGCTGGGGATCCCGATTGCGGCGGGTGCGCTGTATCCGGCGTTCGGCATTTTGCTGAGCCCGGCGATCGCCAGCGCGGCCATGGCGCTGAGTTCGGTGAGCGTGCTGGCGAACAGCCTGCGCCTGCGCAACTTTGCTCCGCGCTAAACTGAAGCCAGAGCTCGTTTGTGCGGATCCTCACTCGCTACATCCTGAAAGAAGTGGTGTCGCACGCTGCGATTGGCGGCGCGATCTTCACGTTCGTGCTCTTCATCCGCTACCTGCCGAGCCTGCTGGAACTGGTGGTGCGCAACAGCGCGTCGCTGGGATCGGTCTTCAAGATCGTGCTGTTCATGATGCCGGACATGCTGACGGTGACGATCCCGATGGCGGTGCTGGTGGGGATTCTGCTGGGACTGAGCCGTCTGGCCGCGGACAGCGAGGTGACCGCGATGCGCGCCGCGGGCATTGGCGTGTGGAGCTTTGTGCGGGTGGTGGGGATGGTGGCGGTGGGCGCGTGGATGCTGAGCCTGGCGAACACGCTCTATTTCGCGCCGATGGCTACGGCGGCGATGCTGCGCCAGGAGAACGCACTGGCGAACGCGCAGGCTTCGTATGAAGTGCAGCCGCGGGTCTTCTACGAAGACTTTAAGAACTACGTGCTGTATGTGCAGGATGTGCGGGCGAGCCAGGGCGCGTCGAACTGGGGCCAGATTTTTCTGGCGGACGTGAGCGATCCGAATGCGCCGAAGATTACGACGGCGGACCGGGGCACGGTGGTGAACGGGCAGAACCAGACGATCACCATGCGGCTGCGCGACGGCACACAGGTTTCGCCGGTGGCGGGCCAGCCCAACGACTACACGGTTTCGACGTTTTCGCAGGCCGATCTGCCGCTGCAGGCGGGCAATCCGGAAGACGTGCATCTGGGCAAAAGCGATACGCCGATTCTGGCCATGAACAATCGGCAACTGCTGGCGCGCACCCATGGAAAAAATGGGCGGTTGTACGCGATTGAATTTGAGAAGCGGCTGTCGTATCCGGCCGCGTGCCTGGTGCTGATGCTGGTGGGGGTGCCGCTGGGGATCTCGTCGCGGCGCGGCGGCAAGAGCGCGGGGTTCGTGCTGACGATCGCGCTGGTGTTCGTCTACTACTTTCTGTCGTCGACGGGGACGGCGCTGGCCCATCAGAACAAGATCCCTGCGTTTGTGGGGGTATGGGAGGCGAACTTCCTGTTTGCG
This sequence comes from Acidobacteriaceae bacterium, assembly GCA_036267295.1. Taxonomy (GTDB): domain Bacteria; phylum Acidobacteriota; class Terriglobia; order Terriglobales; family Acidobacteriaceae; genus Palsa-343. The sequence goes on from DATAWI010000040.1 coordinate 88,639, forward strand.
CTGTGCGGGGTGGTCCTGCTGCGGCAGATGTCGACGGGGGGAGCGGCGCTGGGGGCGATTGCGTCGCTGGTGAACTGGGTGCGGCTGCGGGCGGGCCGGTCGGCGGAAACGGCTGCGGCGTCCGCGGGGACGCTGCGGCTGCCCGCGCGGCGGCGCGCGGCGCGGGGACGCTTTCCGCTGCTGCTGGACGAATACGTGCTGCGGGAGTTTCTGCAGACCTTTGCGCTGGTGCTGATTTCTTTCGTGATGCTGATGCTGGTCTTTACCTTCTTCGAGCTGCTCAGCGATATCATCCGCAACCGGACGCCGCTGGTGACGGTGGGCGAATACCTCATCAACCTGACGCCCAGCATGATTTATCTGATTACGCCGCTGAGCGTGCTGATTGGGGTGCTGGTGGTGTTCGGCATCATGAACCGCAACAGCGAACTGACCGCGATGAAGGCGACGGGCGTCAGCCTGTATCGCATCACGGTGCCGGTGCTGACGATTGCGGCGGTACTCTCGGTTTCGCTGTTCATCTTCGACGAGTTTTATTTGCCGCAGGCGAACCGGCGGCAGGAAGCGCTGCGCAATGTGATTAAGGGCAAGCCCGCGCAAACGGTGGAGCATCCGGGGCGAAACTGGATGTTTGGGGAACAGGAACGCGGGCAGCCGAGCACGATTTTCTACTACGAATATTTCGATCCGGATATCAATACGTTCGGCAATATCACGGTGTTCGAGTTCGATCCGGGAACGTTCACGCTTACCAAACGAATTTCGGCCACGGCGGCGGAGTGGCAGCCGAATCTGAATGCGTGGGTCTTCGAAAACGGGTGGGAGCGCACGTTTCAGGGCGCGGAGATTGCCAGCTATCGCACCTTTCCGGTGAGCACATTTCGCGAGGTGAACGAGCCGCCTTCGTACTTCACGCGGGATGTGCGGCCGTCGTCGGAGATGAGCTTCGGCGAGCTGGCGCGCTACATTCACTCGCTGCGGCAGAGCGGGTTCAACACCGTGCAGCTGCGGGTGCAGCTGAACCACAAGCTGGCCTATCCGCTGATCACGCTGGTGATGGGCGTGCTGGCGATTCCGTTTGCGCTGTCGATGGGAAAGCGGGGATCGCTGTCGGGGATTGCGGTGGCTATCGGCGTGGCGATTGCTTACTTCTTTGTGTCGGGATTCTGCGAGGCGATGGGCAATGTGAGCTGGCTGCCCGCCGTTCTCGCGGCCTGGTCGCCGGATCTGTTATTCGGCCTGGCCGGGGCTTATATGCTGCTGCGCACGCCAACGTAAGGAGAAACGGAAAAGCCGATGTTGAGGAAACTTCAGCCGCTGTTCCCGTATATGCGCCGCTACTGGGTCGCGTATTTCTGGGGATGCGTGTGCACGGTGGCGGCGAACGCGATCTGGGTGCAGTTTCCGCGGGTGATTGGGGCGGCGGCCAACGATCTGGTTCTGGGCGTGACGTGGCACAAGATCTTCGGATACGCCGGGCTGATCATTGCGGTCACCGTGATTCATGGCGTCCTGCTGTTTCTGATGCGCTGGATCATTATTGGCATTTCGCGGGATATTGAATTCGATCTGCGCAACGATCTCTTTGCACACCTGGAAAAACAGCCGCCGGCGTACTACCAGGAGCACCGCACCGGCGACATTATGGCGCGCATGACGAATGACCTGGCAGCGGTGCGGATGCTGCTGGGACCGGCCATTATGTACACGGCGAATACGGTGCTGTTTTTCGCCGGGGCGCTGTACTTCCTGCTGCGGATCAGCCCGTTCCTGACGCTGGCGGCGCTGGCGCCGATGCCGCTGGCCAGCATCCTGATCCAGTTCATGGGGCGCAAGATTCACGACCGCTTCGAGCGGATTCAGGCGATGTTCTCGGACATCTCGGCGCAGGCGCAGGAAAATTTTTCGGGAGCACGGCTGGTGCGGGCGTTCGCGCAGGAAGAGGCGCAGATCAAAGCCTTCGAGCGCTCGAATCAGGAGTACATCCGGCGCGCGCTGCGTTTGGTGCGGCTGATGGGGATGCTGTGGCCGACGCTCGAATTTCTGCTGGGCGTGGGAATGGTGATCGCGCTGCTGGTGGGCGGCCACGAGGTGCTGGAGCACCGCATCAGCATCGGGCATTTTGTCGAGTTCACCACCTTTTTGGCGATGCTGATGTGGCCCATCATTGCGCTGGGCTACGTGGTGAATCTGTTTGAGCGGGGCACGGCTTCGGTGATCCGGATTCACGAGCTGCTGACGGCCAGGCCGGCGATCGACGATCGCGATGCGGTGCTCGATCCGGCGCAGGTGGATGTGCGCGGGGAAGTTGAATTCCGCGACCTGCACTTCGCCTATCCGGATGCGGAGAAGGGGAGGGCCGTTGAGATTCTGAGCGGCATCTCGCTGAAGATTCCGGCGGGTTCGAGCCTGGCGCTGGTGGGTCCGACGGGGTCGGGGAAGTCGTCGCTGGTGAGCCTGATTCCGCGGCTGTACGACGCGCCGCCGGGCACGGTGCTGATCGACGGGCGGCCGGTGCGGGATTATCCTCTGGACGCGCTGCGCGCCGCGGTGGGATTGGTGCCGCAGGAGACGTTCCTGTTCAGCACCTCGATTCGCGACAACATCGCGTTCGGGGTGGAGGGGGCGGCAGCCGACGATGTAACGCGGGCCGCGCAGGCAGCGCATATTCGCGACGAGTTTGCGATGTTTCCCGCGGCCTTCGAGACGATGGTGGGGGAGCGGGGACTGACGCTTTCGGGCGGGCAGAAGCAGCGGACGGCGCTGGCGCGGGCGATACTGCGGAACCCGCGGATTCTGATTCTGGATGACGCGCTGGCGAGCGTGGATACGTGGACGGAGGAGCAGATTCTCGAGGAGTTGCGCGGGGTGATGGCGGGACGGACGACGATTCTGATCTCGCATCGGATTTCCACCGTGCGTCATGCCGACCGGATCGCGGTGCTGGTGCGGGGGCGGATTGCCGAGCTGGGGACGCACGACGAGCTGCTGGCGCGCAACGGCTATTATGCCGGGCTGTATCAGAAACAACTGCTGGAAGAGGAACTGGCGGTCACGGGGTAAGCGCGGCCGGTCAGGCCGTCCAGCGCGTCGCCTCGGGTTCCACCGCCGCCGGGGGGTGCGCTGCGGCCATCATCAGCAGACCGGAGCCGTCGTCCGCGGCGAGCACGCGGGAGACCTCGGGATCGTGGGCCGCCACCCGCCAGGCGTCGCGCACATCGCAGACACAGCGGATCGCCTCCTGCAGCCTGGCCGGGGATTCGAGCCGCGAGCCCTCGAGGCAAAGCGCAAAAATAGAGGCATAGAATTCCGAGAGCGCCCGGGCGGAATTGCCGCCCACGTCCATGCGGAGCCGCGACTGCAGGTGCATGAGAATGTCGAGTACGCGGCCGACCGCGATGCGGCGCTGCGGGGTGTCGCGCCGTTCGGTCGCCGCGATGGCCTGGTGCAGAAAACGCACCATGCCGTCGTACAGCGCAACGATCAGTTCCACCGGATTCATTCCGGCAATGGCTTGCTGCTGATAATTCATGCCGCTCCGTCGTCCCTTAGCTGTTGGCGTTCTGGTTGTAGCCCGTGATCGCACTGTAGAGCTCGTTGACTTCGTCGATCTGCGAGGGAATTTCCTGCAGGGTATAGTTCGCCTGGTTGAGTTCGGTGGTCAGCTGCGTCTGTTGCGCGCTGATGTGGGTCTGCTCATTGGTGATGTTGGTATTGAGCTGGGTTTCCTCGCTCGAGTTCTGCTGCAGCGCCAGGTAAAGCACTCCATCCGGACCGCTGTTGCCGAGGTTGGTGAGCGCGCTGACCATATTCGCCCCGAAACTGCCGGCGCCCTGAAAGAAATTCACGACACCCTGATAGTTGCCGTTCAGCGCGCTGTCCAGGGTGGCCGCGTTGAGGGAAAGGGTTCCGTCGTTGTTCGGCGTGATTCCCAGTTGCCCCAGCGAGGTGATCGCACCGGAGGACTGCGCGAAGGTCAGCGCCCCCTGCAATTGCTCCTGCAACATGGCCAGGTCGGGATTGCCGAAAAGCGGCTCGGAGTTTCCGGAGGTATCGGAACCCTCCTGGGTGTTGAGATCGCCGACCACGGTGTTGTAGGCGCTCACAAAGGTGCTTACGGCGGACTCGACCTGGCTGTTATTGGTGGTGATCTCCACCTGCACCGATTCGGAAGGCGCGGCGCTCAGCAACTGCATCGTGACTCCGGGGATCGCGGTCGTGACGGTATTGGATGCGCTGGTGGTCGATACTCCATCCACGCTGAGCCCGGCATCCTGTCCCTTCTGCGCCTGGCTGAAGGCGGTTCCAGTGGTGGCCGCGGTGGTATCGGCGAGGGCGCTGCCGTCGATGGTCACCGCGCCGCCGGCGCCGCTGGTTTGGCTCATCAGCGCCAACTGCGAGCCGGAGGCGCCGCTCACCACGGTGGCGGAGACCCCGTAGTCGCCGGCGTTGATCGAGGCCGCCAGGGTCGAGAGCGTATTGTTTTGCGGGATGATGTTGCCGCTGGAATCGGTGGCCGTGCCGTCGGAGATCTGGATCTGCTGACCGCCGATGGTCAGGCTTCCGCTGAGCGAATCGCCCGCGCCGATGGCGGCGCTGGTATACGAAAAAGTCTGCGCCAACTGCGACACCACCACCGTGTAGCTTCCGGCCACCGCCCCCAGGCCGGCCGAAGTGAGCTCGACCACGGAGTTGTCCGAGCTCGATCCCTCCATGCCGGTAAAGGTCCCGTCGACCTCGTCGAGGGCGCTCACCGCGCTCGAAAGCGCGCTGAGGTCGGTGCCGATCCCGGTGAGCGCCGTATCCTGGGAATGGAGCGACGTCAGTTGGTTCTGCCACGGAGTTTCCACCGCCTGCAGATTCGCCACAATCTGGCTGACGGTGGTCGCCACATCGAAGCCCTGGCCGCTGGTTGGCGAGCCAAACGAAATACAGACGTTACCCATAGTGCTCTTATCGCCGCTTTCCGGAAGATTCTTTACATCCGCCCCATCGCCTGCACGCGCGCAACCTCACCCGTCGCGGGGGCCATTAGAATCCGTTAAAAAAAGCGGGAAGCCTTCCCGGGCGGCCGGCGATGGATTCGCCGGCCAACCGGGGGGCTTCCCGCGAGGGATTCATCTGGAGGCTTACTGCAGCAGTTTGGTCACCATCTGCTCGGTGCTGTTGGCCTGCGCCAGAGCGCTGATGCCGGTCTGGGTCAGGATTTCGAACTTCGACATGTTGGAGGTGGCCGCAGCGTAGTCGGTCGCCGTGATCGTGTTCTGCGCGGAGGAGACATTGGTCTGTTCCGCGCTGGCGATGTTGGATGCCGCGGTGAGGGTGTTGATGTTGGCGCCCACCTGGCCGCGCTGGTAGGCGACGGCGTTGATGGCGTTGGTGACGGTCTGCAGGGCCGCTTCCGCGTCCGGCTGGCCGTCCAGCTGGGTTGCGCTGAGGTCGGAGCCGACGCCGGCGCCCGCGGAGGTGCCGTTGGCGGTGCTGGCAACGCCGCCCACGGTCGCGCTGATGGAAGTACCCGCGGCGGATCCCGACGCCGATGTGCCGACGCTGGAATTGGTCAGCACGCCCACCGTGACTCCGTAGTTGTAGCTGCCGGCCGAGGTTCCGTCGCTGGTGTAGATGTTGACGCCACCGGTGACCGGGGTTACCTGATTCAGGGCTCCGGCGGAGGTCAGGTTATTGGTGGTGTCGGTGAAGGTGAGGACGCCCCCGGAATACGAGGCGCTGACCAATCCGCCCATGTCGGTGGTCAGTTTGGTATTCAGGCTGGCGAGGGTGGCGACCTCGGTGCTGGCGGTGGTCAGTCCGCTGTAGTCGGACATTGTCAGCGAGGAGGTTTTGCCGGCGATGGCGTCGTCGAGAACGACCGATCCGCTGAGCGTATTGCCGGCGGTAATGCCGCCGCTGGTGACCGTTTTGGCGGCAGCCGTGAGAGTCACCGCACTGGAGGCGCCGCCGCTGGTTCCGGAGAATACGGAAATGCCGTTGTACTCCGTGGTGGTGCCGATGGTCCCGATCTGGGTGAGGATGTCCTGGTACTCCTGGTTAGCGGCTGAAAGCTGCGAGCTGGACAGCGTACCGCCGCCGGCTTCGGTGGCCAGCGTGACGGCCCGGTTCAGCAGGTTGGTCACCTGCGACAAGGCGCCATCCGCCACCTGCAGAAAGCCGACGCCGGCGCTGGCATTGCTGGACGACTGGGTGAGGGCGGACGAATTCGCCTGCAGGCCATTCGCAATGGAAAGGCCGGCGGCGTCGTCGGCGCCCGAGTTGATGCGCGATCCGGATGAAAGCTGCTGCAGTACGTTCTGCAGGCTGGCCTGCGTCTGGTTCAGGTTGTTTTCGGCGTAGACGGCCGAAATGTTGTTCAGGACTCCCAGTGCCATGATGTCTTCTCCCTTAGTGAACTTGGGTCCCTGAACGGAGCGCCTGAAGTTTCGCCGCTCCCGGGAACCGTGTGAACTCAGTGGCTTCATCGGCGTCGGGGCAGGGGGCATTACGGAGGGGGCGGGTTTTGGCATACGGCGTGCGTGGGGGGCAGGATGGAGCGGAGCCGGACAGGCGCGGGGGGTTGCGGCGGCGATTCACCTTCCAATCCGGGTGCGCCGATAAACACGCTGACGGCGAGGGGGGCGGCGGGCGATGATCCATCTGACGAGGCTGAACGGCAACCCTCTGGTGGTGAACAGCGACCTGATCAAGTACGCGGAATCTTCTCCGGACACGGTGCTGACGCTGGTGAACGGCGAGAAGATCGTGGTGCTGGAGTCGTGCGACGAAGTGGTGAGCCGCACGATTGCCTACCGCGGGCGGGTTTTCGGGGACGCGGCCGGTTATCTGGAAGCGCTGGCCTGGACGGCGGCTCCGGAAGCGGCGCGGAACGCGGCAGCGAAAGCGCGGCCGGCAGGCGCAGCAGCCGGGCAGCAGGACTGACGCGATGGACGCGGGGAGCCTGGGCGGGATTCTTCTGGCGGTGGCCGGCATACTGGCGGGGCTGCTGCTGGAGGGGGGACACATCCAGCAGGTGGCGCAGCCCACGGCGGCGATGATCGTTTTTGGAGGGACGCTGGGGGCGGTGATGCTGCAGTTTCCGCTGAAAACGGTGGCGGCGGCGGCGCAGCGGCTGGTGCGTCTGTTTCTGCATTCTTCCGACGGCGGCGAGGCGATGCTGCAGCAGATCGTCCAGTTTGCGAACAAGGCGCGGCGTCACGGGATTGTTTCGCTCGATCAGGAATTGCCGGAGGTCCAGGACCCATTTCTGCGCCAGTCGCTGATGCTGGCGGTGGATGGGACGGAGCCCGCCGAACTGCGGCGGATTATGGAAGTGCAAATTGAGAATGTGAGCGAAGCAGAAGCGCGGATCCCGGCGGTGTTTGAGTCGGCGGGCGGATTTTCGCCGACGATTGGGATTATCGGGGCAGTGATCGGGCTGATTCAGGTGATGCAGCATCTGGATCACATGGACCAGGTGGGCCGGGGGATTGCGGTGGCGTTTGTGGCGACGATCTATGGGGTGGGCTCGGCCAACATCTTTTTTCTGCCGGCGGCGGGCAAGCTGAAGCAGCGCGCGCGGGACGATCAGCGGCTGCGGGAGATGGCGCTCGAGGGGGTGATCTCGATTGTGGAGGGGATGAATCCGCGGATGATCGAGATCAAGCTGTCGAGCTTTCGGGACGAGGTGACGCGCAAGCCAAAGAAGGGGAAGGCGCCGCGCGCAATGCCGGGGACGAGGCCGTGAGGGGGGGCAGAGCGGGACGGAAGCCCGCCGAGCATGAGCATCGGGATCGCTGGCTGGTGTCGTATGCGGACTTCATCACGCTGCTGTTCGCATTTTTCGTGGTGCTGTATGCCAGCTCGCGCTCCGATCAGCACAAGCAGAGCCAGATTGCGGAGTCGATTCAGGCGGCGTTTCAGGCGCTGGGATTGTTTCCTTCTTCCTCGCTGGCGCAGCAGCCTGCGGGGAGCGTGGCGGAGGCGCAGGAGGCGGCGGCCCCGGTGAATGTGATTCTGGGCGACGATCTTTCGGCCTCGCCCGAGGTGCAGCAGGATCTGCGGCAGTTGCAGGCGCGGCTGACGGGGCTGCTGTCGAATCAGATCGCCGAGCATGTGGTGGCGCTGCGGCTGGGGCGGGACGGGCTGGTGATCTCGCTGCGCGAGGCGGGGTTCTACGACAGCGGATCGGCGATGCCGCATCCGCAATCGAAGGCGACGCTCGACCGGATTGCGGCGACGCTGGCGGTGACGCCCTACGATTTGCGGATTGAGGGGCACACGGACAACGTGCCGATTCACACGGCGCAGTTCGCGTCGAACTGGGAGCTATCGACGGCGCGGGCCACGGAGTTGTCGAAGAGCCTGATCGTCGACCATGGGTTTGCGCCGGCGCGGCTCTCGGCGGCCGGATTCGCGGAGTATCACCCGGTCGCCACGAATGACACGGCGGAAGGGCGGGGGGAGAACCGGCGGGTGGACATCATCGTGTTGCCGCGGATCAGCGTGGCACCGGCGCACGCAACGCGCTGAAGGGGGGCGTTCAGCTAAAGCCGAGGACCGGGTGCGGGAGGTACGGCTCCTCGAGCTGCGCGATTTCTTCGGGGGTCAACTTTACCTGGAGGGCGGCGACGGTGTCGTCGAGGTGGCGCGGTTTGCTGGCGCCGACGACGGGCGCGGAGATGCCGGGTTTGGCGAGCATCCACGCGAGGGCCAGGGTTGCCTGGGCGATGCCGCGCTTTTTCGCGATCTCGGTGAGGCGATCGACGACGGCATGGTCGGCTTCTTCGGTGATGGCGTACATGGCGTTGCCGAAACGGTCGGTCTCGGAGCGCTTGGTGGTTTCGCTTTGCCAGGGGCGCGCGAGGCGTCCGCGGGCGAGGGGGCTCCAGGGGATGACGCCGATGCCTTCGGCGCGGCAGAGGGGCAGCATTTCGCGCTCCTCTTCGCGGTAGAGCAGGTTGTAGTGATTCTGCATGGAGACGAAGCGGGTCCAGCGGTGCAGATCGGCGAGGTACAGGGCTTTCGCGAACTGCCAGGCGTACATGGACGAAGCGCCGATGTAGCGAACCTTGCCGGCTTTGACGACGTCGTGGAGGGCCTCAAGGGTTTCTTCGATGGGGGTCTCATAGTCCCAGCGATGGGTTTGATAGAGGTCGACGTAGTCGGTCTCGAGGCGGCGGAGGCTCGAGTCCAGCTCGTTGAAGATGGCCTTGCGGGAGAGGCCGCGGCCGTTGGGCTCGTCGCGCATAGGGCTATGGACTTTGGTGGCGATGACGACGGACTCACGGCGCACATTCTTTTTGAGGAAGCGGCCGAGGACTTCTTCGCTGGCGCCGCTGGAGTAGACATTGGCGGTGTCGAAGAAGTTGATGCCGAGGTCGAGAGCCTGGCGGAGAAAGGGCTGGCTCTGCTGCTCGTCGAGCGCCCAGGCCTGGCGCCCGGGCTTGAGCTCGCCGGTGGCGGGCGCGCCGTAGGTCATGCAGCCGAGACAGATGCGCGAAACCTTGAGGCCGGTTTTGCCGAGATTGACGTAGTCCATAGAATCTCCTCGGAAAAGAGATTGCGATGCCCTTGTCCTGATCATAAGGCGAGGGCCGGCGGTAAAACGACTCGCGGAGGGCGCATTACCATCGGAAAGCATGGCGGAGAGAATGGCGAGGCGGATCCGGAGACCGGCGGGCGACGCGGCGGGAGTGCGGAGTGCGGGGCGGCGGCTGCGCGCGATGTACGACCGGCTGGTGGCGCTGTTCGGGCCGCAGGATTGGTGGCCGGCAGAGGATGCGTTCGAGGTGGTCGTGGGCGCATATCTTACGCAGAACACGGCATGGACCTCCGTGGAGCGATCGATTGCCAATCTCGGGGCGCGGGGGGCGCTGTCGCCGGAGGGGCTGCGGGGGGTGGGCGAAGAAGAATTGCGCGCACTGATCCGGCCTTCGGGATTCATGGTGCGCAAGGCGGCGGCGCTGCAGGCGTTTGTGGCGTTTCTCGATCGCCACTATGGCGGACGCATGGAGGTGTTACGCGCGGCGACCCAGGAAGATGCCGCGGCTGTGCGGGAGCAGTTGCTGGCTCTGCCGGGCGTGGGGCCGGAAACCGCCGACGCGATTTTGCTGTACGCGCTGGATGCGCCGGCGATGGTGGTGGATGAGTATTTGCGCCGGATCCTGGTGCGGCACGGTCTGGTTCACGAAAAGGCGAAGTATGCGGAGATTCAGGCTCGGGCCGAGGCAGCGTTTGCGGCAGAGCGCGCGGTCGAACGGCCGGAGGAACTGGCTGCCCACTACAACGAATTTCACGCGCTGGTGGTGCGGATTGGGAAGATGCACTGCGGGCGGGTCGCGCGGTGCACGGGCTGTCCGCTGGCGGAGGACCTGCGGCAGCACAAACTACCATTTCCATCCGCTTAGACTGAAGCTGTGACGCTGACTCTGTACGCTGCGACGACCAACGCGGGCAAGCTGCGGGATTTTTCTGTGGCGGAGACGGAGAGCGGCCTGGTGGTTGTGCCGCTGGCGAGCCTGTCGGCCATCGCCGCTCCGGAAGAGGATCAGCCGACCTTCGAAGGCAATGCGCGATTGAAGGCCGCGTATTACAGCCGGTTCGCCGGGGGCTGCGTGCTGGCGGACGATTCAGGGCTGGAAGTGGATGCGCTGGGCGGGGAGCCGGGGGTGCGGTCGGCGCGGTATGCGCAGGACGCGGGCTCTGCGGGGCCGGCCGATGCGTCTGTCGACGAACGGAACAATCTCTATTTGCTGGAGCGGATGCGAGGGGTGGGAGAGCGGACGGCGCGCTATCGGTGCGTGCTGGCGCTGGCGCGGGCGGGGACCGTGCTGGCCACGGCAGAGGGCAGCGTGGAGGGGGAAATCCTGAGAGCGCCGCGGGGGAGCGGGGGGTTCGGCTACGATCCGCTGTTTGCTTTACCGGGCCTGGGCCGCACCATGGCCGAGATTTCGCTGGCGGAGAAGCACACGCTCAGCCATCGGGGGCGGGCCTTCCGGGCGCTGTTGCCGCAACTGGCGGAGCTGCGGTGCTGAGGCGGCGCCCGGGCGGACGGTTGGCGAGGAACGTTCTGGCGATTACGGGCGGGCCGTCCGGGCACCGACGGCGACCATGATTTTCCGCATGGAGGAGGGATCGTCGTTCCAACTGGCCAGAGCGGTGCCGGCTTCTTCGAGAGGCACAACGACGCTCACGGCGTCGTCGACAGGAAAGCCGCCGGCGGTGAGCATGGCGATGACTTCGTCGAAGTCGACCTCGGTGGCGTTGCGGGAGCCGAGGATGTCGAGCTCTTTCTGCACGAAGAGGCGGGTTTCGTAGCTGACGGGCTCTTTGGCGTAGCCGATGTAGACGACGCGGCCGGTGAAGGAAACAGCCGTCACCGCAAGCTGAAAGGTGCGCGGGGTGCCGACGGCTTCAATGACGACGTCGGGGCCCTCGCCGCCGGTGAGGTCGGCGAGCGCGATGGCGGCGGCTTCGCCGGCATGCAGCAGATCCCGTGCACCCGCACGGCGCGCCACTTCGAGCTTGCCGTTGTCCATGTCCATGGCGATGACGCGGGCACCGCGAAAGGCGGCGGCGGCCACGGCGCCCAGGCCGACCATGCCGCATCCGATGACCAGCACCGTGTCGGCAGCGGTAACGCGGCCACGACGCACGGCGTGGGCACCGACGGTGAGCGGTTCGACCATGGCAAGGGTGCGCAACGGGAGGCCGGGCGCGGCTTTGAGCCTCGACCATGGGGCGAGGAGGAATTCCGTGAGCGCGCCGTCGCGCTGCACGCCGAGGGTCTGATTGTTGCGGCAGGCGTTCAGACGGCCGCGGCGGCAGGCGGCGCACTGGCCGCAGTTTGAGTAGGGGAGCAGGGTGACGGGCAATCCGGAGCGCCATTCTGAGGGGACCTCAGCGCCGGCTTCGGCGATCTCGGCGGCAATTTCGTGGCCGGGGACGCGGGGATAGGTGACCAGCGGATTTTTTCCTGCAAAGGTACTGAGATCGGAACCGCACAGACCCACCATGCGGATTTGCAGAAGAACTTCGGCGGGTCCGGGCTTGCCGGGATGCGGGATTTCGGCGAGTCTCGCCCTTCCCGGAGCATCGAGCATCAACGCTTTCATTCATGGCCCTGTTCTGGAGCCGGCGCTTCAGATGGGGGTGCTGGCAACCGGAACAACCTCACGGATAGAATACGGCGAATCGCGAAAGCCATAATCTCACGAACGCAGCACTCCAGAGGACCCCGCATTGAATTCAACGCCGGCGAAGGATTCATCCCTGTCTGCTGAACATGCACCGTGCCTGATTCCCGCAGGGCGGGTGGCGACGTTTGTGGTGGTGAGCGCGCTGTTTTTTTTGTGGGCCATCCCCAACAACCTGAACGACATCCTGATCCGCCAGTTCATGAAGTCGTTCTCCATCGGCCGCATGCAGGCGGGGCTGGTGCAGTTCGCGTTCTACATCGGATATTTCTGCTTCGCGCTGCCGGCCGCGGCGGTGACGCGCAAAGCGGGATACAAGGCGGGCATCCTGACCGGGCTGTGTTTGTTGGGGACAGGGGCAGCGTTGTTCTGGCCGGCGGCGCTGGCCGACCGGTATTCGTACTTCCTGGTTGCGCTGTTCGTGATTGCCAGCGGCCTTTCGTTTCTGGAGACGTCGGCCAACCCGTTCGTCGCGGAGATGGGGGATCCGCGAACGTCGGAGCAGCGGCTGAATCTGGCGCAGGCATTCAATCCGCTGGGATCGATCGCCGCGGCGTTCCTGGGGACGGTGTACATTTTTTCCGGGATCGAGTTGAAGCCGGATCAGGTAGCGGCGCTGGAGGCGCGGCACGCTTATCAGGCGTATCTGCGGTCCGAAATTATGCGGGTGGTGCATCCGTATCTGGTGCTGGCTGGGGTGGTGTTTTTGCTGGCGCTGATGATTGCGCGGACGCGGTTTCCGCAGGTGGGGACGGAACGCTCGGACGATTCGATCGGTCCGCTTCCTGGCGCTTCGCGGGGCGGGGCGGGGACGCTGCTGCGCTCGCACTTTGTGGCCGCGGTGGCGGCGCAGTTTCTTTATGTGGGCGCGCAGGTGGGGACGTGGAGCTATTTCATCCAGTACGCGCAGCAGTACACCAGCGTGCCGGAGCGGACGGCCGGATACTATCTGACCGGGACGCTGGCGGCGTTTGCGGTGGGGCGGTTCTTCTCGGCGTGGCTGATGCGGATGGTGCGGCCGAACCTGCTGATGGGCTTGTATGCGGTGATGAACACGGCGCTGGCGCTGGTGGCGGTGCTGCATCCGGGATGGGCGGGGCTGTGGTGTCTGCTGCTGACCAGCTTTTTCATGTCGCTGATGTTTCCCACGATTTTCGCTCTGGGCATCAAGGAACTGGGGGATAAGACGAAGATTGGCGGGTCCGTGCTGGTGATGTCGATCATCGGCGGCGCGTTGCTGACCCCGGCGATGGGCAAGTTGTCGGAGATGGGCCACGGGGTGGCGCTGGCGTACGCGGTGCCGGTGGCGTGCTATTGCGGCGTGGCTCTGTATGCGTTTTTTGGGTCGCAGCCGCGAACGAGCGCGGGGTGATGGCGAGCTAGAGGATCAGGACGGAGGCGATTTCTCCAGCGGCGAGGGTGGCGGCGGATTCGGGCACGACCAGGAATGCGTTGGCCTGGGCGGCGGCGGCCAGGTCTCCGGACCCCTGCCACGCGATAGTCCGCACGTGCGCGCCGCGGACATCGCTATGGAGGCGCGCGGGCAGGAAGCGGGTGAGGCCGGGCTTGACGCGGACTTCCTCCGCAACGCGCGCGAGGACGAAACGGGGGGGTGCGTCGACTTCTCCCGCGAGGGCGGCGATGAGGGGCGCGGCAAAGAGCGCGCAGGTCACGATGGTGGAGATGGGGTTGCCGGGAAGGCCGAGGAAGTACGGGCCGGGCAGTTTGCCGAAGACCACGGGCTTGCCGGGCTGAATTTTCGCGCCGGTCAGGAAGAACCTGGCATCGAGCGCGGTGAGCGCCTGCTCGACAAAATCGAAATTGCCCATGGAGACGCCGCCGGTGAGCAGCACGAGGTCGCAAACGGCGGCTTCCCGAATGGCCTGGGCGGTGGCTTCTGCAGCGTCGGGCACGATGGGGAAAAGCTGCGGGATGGCTCCGGCGGCCGCGACCTGAGCCGCGAGACTGTAACTGTTGGAGTTACGAATCTGGCTGGGGCCGGGGGCGTGGTGGATTTCAACCAGCTCATCGCCGGTGGCCAGAATGGCGATGCGGGGACGGGCGAAGACGGCGATTTCTGCCGCTCCGCAGGAGGCTGCCGCGGCGATCTGGGTGGGACCGAGGCGACGGCCGGCGGGGACGATGACATCCCCGGCGCGGGCTTCCGCACCGGCGGGAACCATGTTCTCCCCCGATGCGACTTCGCGGGGGCCGGTGAGCGTGACGTGGCCGGCGCCGCTGGTGATGTGTTCCACCATGACGACGCAGTCCGCGCCGGGGGGAACGCCGGCCCCGGTCATGATTTCTGCCGCTTCGCCGGGAGCGATCGGGCCGGCGGTCCAGGCCTCGCCGGCGCGGAGTTGGCCGATGACGCGCAGCGGTCCCTGGGCGAGGTCTTGTGCGCGACAGGCAAAGCCGTCGCGCGTGGCGCGGGGAAAAGGAGGCTGATCGCGGTCGGCGATGACGGGCTCGGCGAGCACCCGCCCGGCCGCATGGGCCAGTCGAAGGCGCTCGATGGCATGCGGTTGGGCGCGCACCAGGTCAGCATGGGAGCGGACAAGGGCGGCAGCTTCGTCGTAGGAGAGAACCATTTCAGAGGCCATCGCGGCGGGCGCGGGAACCGACGCAGTGATTGTCGCAAAAAAGAAGAGCGCCGTTTGGGGCGGCGCTCTCGGTGGCGATCGTTGAGGATCGTGCTTTAGTGCTTTTTGCCGGCTTTGTAGCTGCTTTCCTGGGTCTGGCCCAGTTCGGTGAGCATTTGTTTGGTGTCGGGAGCAAACTGGCCGGTGGGCGCGAGTTGCAGGTACTTCTGCAAGGCGTCGACGCAACCATCCGGGGCAAGGATTTTCTGGGTCTTGGCGTCGACGGTGGCCTTGGCGATGAGCGCGCGGCCTTTGAGGAAATACGGGATGGGCCGGGTGGGATCGGCGGCAATGGCTTTGTCGGCGGCAGGAACGATGCCGTCGGCGGCCGCAGGCAGGCTCTGACCGATGCGATCCATCATGATGGCTTCGTTCTCGTAGTACATGCCGGCCGAAGGAGGATTGGCCTTCGCGGCTGCGTCGTAGGCCGCCTGGGCTTCAGGAATCTTGCCGTCGATGACGTAAATCTCGCCGAGTTTGTCTTCCGCGGCGCCCTCCATGGTGACATCGGGCTTCTTGGCGGCCTGATCCATGGTGAGGCCTTTTTGCAGGTTGGTTTCCGCTTCGGTGAGTTCCTGCTGGGCACCCGCGGCCTTGTCGGCCTGGGTGCGATCCGCTTCCGCCTGGCCCGCCTGGGCGAGGCCGAGTTCGACCCAGAGGACGGCGGCGTCGGTCTTGATGTTTGCGTCTCTCTGCATGAGGGCGACGGCGTCGGCGTAGTTTTTGGCCTTGTCGTCAGCGCGGGCCTTGCCGAGATCGGCATTCAGGTTTTTGATTTGCGCATTTTCTTTCAGAATGGACGCGTTCTTCGCCTTGGTCTCCTCCAGAGCTTTGCGCTGCTCGGGGGTGAGCTTGGCGATGTACTCGGGCCGGGACATATCCATGTTGGCTTCGGTATCCTGGCCGGCCGTGATCTTGATGCCGTCGATCTGATCGACTACCTGATTTTTTGGAGTGGTGGGCTGGCGGAAGATGATGGTGTAGGTGCCCGCGGTGACATTGTCGCCCTTGTAGATGCCGTTGGCATCGACGGGGAAGGAGTACTTCGCATCGATATCGGGGGTGACGCCGCCGGAGGCGCCGGGATAGAGGGAGACTGTGCCGGCAGTTTCGGGGGAACCGGCCGGATCGTTGACGGTACCGTGGATTTTGCCGGAACCCGCGGCGCCTTGCTGGGCGCGGGCCTGGGTCGCCGCCATGGGCAGCACAATCGCGATCAAAGCAGCCAGCATCAGGTGCGGCCGAAGGACGATCCTCTTCATCATGATGTTTCTCCTGTAGAGCGCGCCATGTTCTGCCGGCCCGCCGTGACTTGCTGAATCCCGGTTTCCCTGTCCGCATAGCGGATGGGGTCGTGCACCCCGGCCTGCTCGAAGGCCCGCAGGCGGAGCACGCAGCTATCGCATACGCCGCAGGCCAACTCCGACCCCGAATAGCATGACCACGTTAAATCCAGGGGCGCAGCGAGTTCAAGGCCGAGGGTCACAATCTGCCGCTTGTGCATGTGGATGAGCGGGGTCGCGATCTGGATGTCGCCGTCGCGGGTGCCGGCGCGAATGAGTTGCTGGAAGGCGGCATAGTAGGCGGGGCGGCAGTCGGGGTAGCCGGAGCTATCCTGCTCGACGGCGCCGATGAAGACGGTCTTCGCGCCGAGGACCTCGGCCCAACTGACCGCGGCCGCGAGAAAATGCGCGTTGCGGAAGGGGACGTAGGTGACGGGGATTTCGGCGCCAATTTCCTGGCCGGCTGCGGGGACGGCGATGGCTTCGTCGGTGAGCGCTGAGCCGCCGATGCGGCGGAAGAGATCGAGGCGCAGGTGGAGGAAATCTTTGAATCCGAGGGATTCGGCCACGGCACGGGCGGAGCGGAGTTCGCGGTCTTCGGTGCGCTGGCCATATCCGGCGTGCAGGGCGTAGGCCTGGGAGTCGCGGGCGGCCAGGGCCGCGCACACGCAGGAATCCATGCCTCCGGAAAGGCATACGACGGCGCGCGGTCGCTCGGTTTGCATAACTTTTTATGGTAGCGCGAAGGAACGCACGGGCGCAGGTTCGCGAAAAACGAAGGTCACTTGCTGAGCGGGGCGTTAGAGGGCCAGGGGTGTTGCCGGCCGGAAGCGGCGCGTCGCGAGGACGGTCCACAAGGTGAAGGCTGCCAGCGCGGCCAGTTGCGCCGCGGCGAAAACTGTTTCCTTTTGCCGCGGAGGCATGCTGTGCAGGGACGGGACCTTGTCGAACAACTGAACGAGGAAGACAAAGAAGTTGAGATAGAGGGCGAGCATGGCGGTGACGACCCAGGTGGCGCGCCAGCCGCCCACCATGTGTCCGATGTAGCGCGCAGCCGTGGCGAAGAGGAGGACGAAGATCGACAGGATGCCGATGATGATTCCCGGCGTCATTCCTTTGAACGGAAAGAAGAAACCGGTGATGCTGGTGAGGGCTGTGGTGAGCAGAAACACGGCGGTGGCCGCGGGGTAGATGCGGTTGCGGATCATGCCAAAGGCGGCCAGGAAACCGGTGCCGATGCCGATGAGGCTGATGGCGACATGCAGTTGGGTAAAGACGGTGAGGCTCATGCCGAGGATCATGGGGTATCCCCTTTCGTGCTCGCAAAGTGCGTGCCTGATTGTAGCCCGGAATTTGGGCGGGGCTGTCGCGGCCGCTGCAAAAGCCTGGCTACACTGAGCGGTGGCGAGCAGACGGCGCATTGGGATTCATCTTTCGACGGCCGGAGGGGTGTTTCGGGCGGCGGAGCGGGCGCGGGAGATTGGGGCGAACACCTTCCAGATCTTCTCGTCGAGCCCGCGCATGTGGCGCGCGGCGCGGCTGGAGGCGGCCCACTGCGAGCAGATGCGGCGTTTGCGGAAGGAATACGATTGCGCGCCGCTGGTGATCCACACCAGCTATTTGGTGAACCTGTGCAGCCAGTCGGATGAGGTGCGGCAGAAGTCGATTGCGGCGTTTCGGGGCGAGGTGGAGAGAGCGCTGGCGCTGGGGGCCGAGTACCTGGTACTGCATCCCGGATCGTGGCGCGGGCTGACGCGGGAAGAAGGGCTGGCGCGCGCGGCAGATGGGATTGCGCAGGCGGTGGAGGGGGTGGCGCTGGACGGCTGCGACTTCCGGATCCTGATTGAAAACACCGCAGGCGCGGAATTTTCGCTGGGCGGGAAGTTTGAACAGGTGGCCGCGCTGCTGGATCGTTTGCGGGCGATCGTTCCGGTGGGGGCGTGCCTGGATACCTGCCACTGCCATGTGGCGGGGTACGATCTGACGACGGCGGAGGGGTATGAGGAGACGGTGGCGCTGATGGCAAACACGATCGGGCTGGCGCAGGTGCGGCTGTGGCACATGAACGACGCGAAGGCTCCGCGAGGATCGAAACTCGATCGCCATGAGCAAATTGGGCAGGGGACGATGGGGGTGGGGCCGTTCCGGCAACTGCTGAACGATGCGCGGTTTGCGCACTGTGCGTTCATTGCGGAGACGCCGGTGGATGAGCCGGAGGACGACCGCCGCAACGTGGCGATGATGCTTTCGCTGGCGGAGGCGCATCCAAAGCGCATACCGCGAAAAACAGCGGCGGCCCGCCGCCGGTAGCGTGGGGCCGTGCGGAGAGAGCATCAGGGGCAGCCGCGTTGCTGGCTGCTCGCAGCTACAATCGGAGTTGAGATGGCCACAATTGAAAATTCAGGGGCCGCGACAGCGGTGAAGGGCGATGCCGCCCCCGCCTGCACGCTGGGCCAGGAGGTACGCTACAACCCCGCGGAAATTGAAGCGCGGTGGACCGAGCGCTGGGCCGAGCAGCCGGATCTGTACGCCGCGGAGCCGGCGAGTTCCGCCAAGCCGAAGTACTACGTGCTGGAGATGCTGCCCTACCCGTCGGGCGTGCTGCACATGGGCCATGTGCGGAACTATTCGATTGGCGACGCGCTGGCGCGCTACATGTGGATGCAGGGCTACAACGTGCTGCATCCGATGGGATGGGACGCGTTTGGGCTGCCGGCGGAGAACGCCGCGCTCAAGAACAATACGCCGCCGCGCGAGTGGACGCTGAAAAACATCGCCGCGATGAAAGTGCAGATGAACCGCATCGGGTTCAGCTACGACTGGCGGAACGAAATAACGACGTGCCTGCCGGACTATTACCGCTGGAACCAGTGGTTCTTTTTGAAGATGTTTGAGCGCGGGCTGGCGTATCGCAAGAAAAGCAAGGTGAACTGGTGTCCGCAGTGCGCCACGGTGCTGGCCAACGAGCAGGTGGTGGGCGGATGCTGCTGGCGGCATGAAGAGCAGTTGGTGGAGCAGCGCGATCTGGAGCAGTGGTTCCTGCGCATTACGAACTACGCACAGGAATTGCTGGACGATCTGAGCAAGCTGGGGGGATGGCCGGAGAAGGTGCGCACCATGCAGCGCAACTGGATCGGGCGCAGCGAGGGCGCGGAGATCGAGTTCGAGCTGGAAGACTGGACGGACGTCCCGGAAGACGAGAAGCGGCCCAACCGGGGGACCGCGATCCTGCCAGCGAGCAACGCGGCGAAGGGGATGGGGAAGAGGATTGCCGTGTTCACCACGCGGGTGGATACGATTTTCGGCGCGACCAGCCTGCAGCTCGCCCCCGAGCATCCGCTGGTGAAGCAGATGTGCGCGATCGACGCAGAGCTGGAGAGAGCAGTTGAGGCGCTGCGGGAGCAGCAGAAGAAGGCGCGCGAATCCGGGGATGTGGGCGCCATTGAGAAGCACGGCGTGTTTACGGGACACTACGCCTTCAATCCCTTCAACGGCGAGCGGTTGCCGGTGTGGGTGGCGAACTACATCCTGCTGGATTATGGGACGGGCGCGATTATGTCGGTGCCGGCGCACGACGATCGCGACTACGAATTTGCGAAGAAGTACGGGCTGGAGATGAAGGTGGTGATCCTGCCGCGGCGTTCGGGCGAAGCGGAGGGCGAGCCGCTGCTGCCGTTCACCTCGGAGGACTCGCTGCTGATCAATTCCGGAGATTTCAGTTCGCTGGGCAGCGAGGAAGCGAAGCGGAAGATGGCCGCGTTTGCCGAAGAGCATGGATTTGGCAAAGCGACGGTTACGTTTCGGCTGAAGGACTGGGGCGTGAGCCGGCAGCGCTACTGGGGCACGCCGATTCCGATGCTGTACTGCGAGAAGGACGGGATTGTGCCGGTGCCGGAGAGCGAATTGCCGGTGCTGCTGCCGGATCAGGTGGCGATTACGCAGCAGGGCGGATCGCCGCTGGGGCGGATTCCGGCGTTTGTGAACACGACCTGTCCGAAGTGCGGGGGCAAAGCGCGGCGCGAGACGGACACGATGGACACGTTCGTCGATTCGTCCTGGTATTTCTACCGGTACACGGACGCGCACAACGACCAGGCTCCATTTGCGGCCGAGAAGGTGGCGTACTGGTTCCCGATTGACCAGTACATTGGCGGGGTAGAACACGCGATTCTGCACCTGATCTACTCGCGGTTCTGGACGAAGGTGATGCGGGACATGGGGCTGATCGGGATCGATGAGCCGGTGGAGCGGCAGTTCGCGCAGGGGATGGTGATCAAAAACGGCGCGAAGATGTCGAAGTCGAAGGGCAATGTGGTGTCGCCCGATGAGATGATTGCGCGCTACGGAGCCGATGCGACGCGGATGTATTCGTTGTTTGCGGCGCCGCCGGATCGCGATCTGGACTGGCAGGAGGACGGGGTAGCGGGGATTAGCCGCTTTCTGGCGCGGGTGTATCGGTTCGCGATGAAGCATGGCGAGCGGGCGCGGGCTGGAGCGGGTGCAGGGCCGACCAGCGCAACGCCGACGACCCAGGCGCTGCTGCGGAAACTGCATCAGACGATCCGCAAGATCACGGAAGATTTCGCAGGGCGGTGGCACTTCAACACCTGCATCGCCGCGATTATGGAACTGGTGAATGCGCTGACGGCCGCGGAGCCGCAAATTGCGGCGGGGGCGGTGCCGGATGCCGTGCTGGCGGAGATTCTGCGCAGCCTGACGCTGCTGCTGGCTCCGTTCGCGCCCTATCTGGCGTTTGAGCTGTGGGAATCGATTGGGCAGACGGATAATCTGCTGCGCGCGCCGTGGCCGAAGTTCGACGAGGCGCTGGCCAAAGAAGAGCAGATCGAGATTCCTGTGCAGATCAACGGGAAGCTGCGGTCGGTGGTGTGCGTGGACTCGGAGGCGACGGAAGAGCAGATTCGCGATGCGGCGCTTTCCGAGGAGAAGATTGCGGCCCTGACTGCGGGCAAGGAAGTGGTGCGCGTGATCCTGGTGCCCCGCAAGCTGGTGAACATCGTGGTGAAGTAGGCGATGCCGGCCTCCAACGTTTTGCCCTCCACAGCGCACGGAGAAGCACGCGGGACGCAGTCGTTCGTGCAGATTATGGCGGCGTGCTGGCGGCGGCCTTCGCTGGTGGGGTGGGAAGTGCTGTGGCGGTGGCTGTTTGGGATTCCGCTGCTGGCGGTGCTGGCGTGGCAGTCGGTGCGCATCTGGAATGAGACGGCCGAAGCGCTGCGCGGGACGGGGATATTCGGCTTCTCGCTACAGTTCCCGATGAACGGGGCGCTCTCGATTGCCGAGAGCTATGAGGTGCTGCGCGGGCCGCTGCTGCATGCAGGCGCGTGGCTGCTGCCGTTGGCGATGCTGGCCTGGGCTGGGGCGGCGGGGCTGGGGCGGAACGCGGTGCTGCGACGGTACGATCCGCGGCTGCCGTGGCGGCCGGGCGTCAGCATCGCGCTGCAATTGCTGCGGATTGTCGCGCTGTGCGCGTGCTTTGCGGTCTGGTTCCGGGCGATCCAGTGGGCGGCGAACTTCTCGCTGGGGGGCGCGTCGGCGACGGCGGACGCGGGGGGCGAGCCGAATCTGGTGCTGTACAGCGCGCTGGTGATCGTATTCTCCCTGGGCATCTTCACGGTTTGGGGGCTGCTGAGCTGGGTGTTCTCGATTGCGCCTTTGCTGGCGGTGCTGGAGGATCGCGGCGTGATGGCGAGCCTGCGGCGCAGCCTGCGTCTGGGGCCACTGAGGGCCAAGCTGATGGAGATCAACCTGGTGATGGGGATCGTGAAGCTCGCGCTGATCGTGCTGGCGATGGTGTTTTCCGCGACGCCGCTGCCGTTCGCGGATGTGGTGAGCGGCGCCGGACTCTACGCGTGGTGGGCAGTGGTGACGGTGCTGTATCTGGTGGCGTCGGATTTCTTTCAGGTGGCGCGGGTGGTGGCGTTTGTGCGGCTATGGGGATTGACCATCCAGGCGGACGCGCCTGCGGCGCAAAGGGATCCTGAGCCGAGGTAGAGTCTGCCCTGTCGACTGATCGCGGAGGACGCCCGGCGTCGCCTTATGGCGGCTGCAGTCGACCGGATAACTGCCCGCTCGTGAGTTCCGGCGCGATCTGCGCGGATTTGATGATCCCTGCTACGCGCTGGCGCCAGGGAGGCGGCTCCGCTGAGGAGTTTCCTGCGATTCATGAGGGCGCTCCCGCGCGCTTTCGAGGTCTGCGACTGGGTGCAGACAAGCCCGGTCGATTCTTTACAGACAAATCGTTCCCTGCCAAACTAGCCTGTGAGCACCCCAGCCGCCAGCCCTTCCGCCACAAAGTCCGTTGTCATTCTCGATTTCGGGTCGCAATACACGCAGCTGATTGCGCGGCGCATCCGCGAGCAGAATGTGTTTTCCGTGGTGCTGCCGTGCACGGCGAAGATTGCGGAGATTCGCGCGCAGAATCCTATCGCCATCGTGTTGTCGGGGGGACCCTGCTCGGTGTACGACGCCGATGCACCGCCGGCTGATCCCGCGGTGCTGAGCCTGGGGCTGCCGGTGCTGGGCATCTGCTACGGGCTGCAGTTCATCACGCATCACCTGGGCGGGCGCGTGCGATCGGCGGCGAAGCGCGAATACGGCCACGCGGAAGTGGACCTGGTTGACGCGGCGAATCCGCTGTTTGAGAAGCTGCCGGCGTCGCTGCACGTTTGGATGTCGCACGGCGACGAGGCGCTGGATTTGCCGCCGGGATTTCACCTGACGGCGAAGACGGCCAACGCCGTTGCGGGCATCGCGAATCCGGAGCGGCGGATCTGGGCGGTGCAGTTTCACCCGGAAGTGCACCACACGAAAATGGGCACGGCGCTGCTGCGGAATTTTCTGTTCAACATTTGCGAGGCCACGCCGGACTGGACGCCGGAGCATTTTATCCAGGCAACCGTGGCGGCGATTCGCGAGAGAGTGGGCACGGGGCATGCGCTGTGTGGGCTGTCGGGCGGCGTGGACTCCTCGGTTGCGGCGGTGCTGGTGCATCGCGCGATCGGCGATCGGCTGACCTGCGTATTTGTGAACAACGGCGTGCTGCGCAAGAACGAGTTTGCCAAGGTGCAGCAGAACATGCGCGACAAGCTGGGCCTCCGGTTGGTGGCGGCCGATGCCAGTCAGCGGTTCCTCGATAAGCTGGCGGGGGTGACCGATCCGGAAACCAAGCGGAAGATTATCGGCAACGAGTTCATTGAGGTTTTCGACGACGAGGCGCAGCGCATTGCGATCGAGACGGGCGGCGTGGACTGGCTGGTGCAGGGCACGCTGTATCCGGATGTGATTGAGTCGTCGTCGGTGAAAGGACCGTCGCAGACGATCAAGAGCCACCACAATGTGGGCGGGCTGCCGGAGACGATGAAGCTGAAGCTGATTGAGCCGCTGCGGGATTTGTTCAAAGACGAGGTGCGGCGGATTGGCCGCGATCTGGGCATGCCGGACGACATTTTGCAGCGGCAGCCGTTTCCGGGGCCGGGGCTGGCGGTACGCATTCTGGGCGAGGTGACGGCGGAGCGCGTGGCGCTGCTGCAGGAGGCCGACGAGATTGTAGTGGCGGAGATCAAAAACGCCGGACTGTACCAGCAGATCTGGCAGTCGTTCGCGGTGTTGCTGCCGGTGAAGAGCGTGGGCGTGATGGGCGATCAGCGGACGTATGCCTACACCTGCGCGATCCGCGCGGTGCACTCGGAAGACGGCATGACGGCGGATTGGGTGCCGCTGCCGTGGGAAGTACTGAAGACGATCTCGTCGCGGATTGTGAATGAGGTGCGGGGGATCAATCGCGTGGTGTACGACATTACGTCGAAGCCGCCGGGCACGATCGAGTGGGAGTAGGGACTGGCCGTCCAGGCAGGAGCGCCTGCGGCGCGCGACAGCCGCATTGAAGGCCGGGCTTACGGATGATGACTGGCGAGATTGGATAGCGCTGTCCGTGCAGCATTCGCCGCTCTGCCCGTCCCTGATATTCTGCTTCCTCTGCTACAAATTCTCATCCCCGAGGGTTACATGAAGGTTCGTCGCTCACTCCTCGTGCTGCTTCCGTTCTCCCTCATGCTTCCGCTGGCTGCGCAATCGGACCCCGCCGGAAAAACCGCCGACGTGCACGCCATCGGCACCGCCGCTGCGTATGCGCGCGATCCGCAGCAGCCGATTGACGAGGGCTACACCGCGCACATCAAGCAATACACGACGGAGCCTTATTTCAATTCGCCGCTGACGGATTACCTGCCGGCGTCGAAGACGGTGCCGACGCCGGAGAAGGTGCTGGGCGACGTGTCGGGCGCTCCGAACATGCTGCCGTATGCCGAGGACGTCTACAAATACTTTCGCCTGCTGGCGGCGAGCACGCCGCGGGTGAAGGTGGTGACGATCGGGCATTCGGAAGAGGGCCGCGAGATGATTGCGGTGGCGATTGCGGACGAGTCGCTGCTGGCGCAGCAGCCGGAAAACGACGCGCGGCTGGCCAAGCTGGCCGATCCGCGGACGATCCACATGGACGATACCGTGGCGGCGGGCCTGGTGAAGCAGTCGTATCCGGTGTACTACATCACGGGGACGATCCACTCCGTGGAGACGGGGGCGCCGACCGCGCTGATGGAACTGGCGTACCGGCTGGCGGTGGACGATTCGCCGTATATCCAGTACATCCGGTCGCACATGATCGTGCTGATTACGCCGGTGGTGGAAGTGGATGGGCGCGACCGCATGGTGGATATCTACAAATGGCATCGCGCGCATCCCGATGAGAGCTGGCCGCGGCTGATGTACTGGGGGCACTACGTCGCGCACGACAACAATCGCGACGCCATGGCGATGACGCTGAACCTGACGCGCAACGTGCTGAGCACCTACCTGGGATGGCATGCGCAGGTGCTGCACGATCTGCACGAGTCAGTGCCGTTTTTGTACGACAACACGGTGGGCGATGGGCCTTACAACGCATGGATCGATCCGATCCTTTCGGGCGAGTGGGCGCAAATCGGCTGGAACAATGTTTCGCAGATGACGGAACTGGGGATGCCGGGCGTGTTTACGCACGGGGATTTCGACACGTGGAGCCCCGGCTACCTGATGTTTCTGGCGGCGATGCATAACGGGATCAGCCGGCTGTATGAGACGTTCGGGAACGACGGCGCGGACACGGTGAAGCGGATTCTGGCGCCTGATGAGTACGAGCGGACCTGGTACAAGCCGAATCCGCCGCTGCCGGTGGTGATGTGGTCGCAGCGGGATAACAACAACTACGAAGAGACGGCGCTGCTGACGACGATTTCGTATTTTGCGCAGAACAGCCAGGAGTGGCTGCAGAACTACTATCTGAAGGCGAAGCGGTCGGTGGAGAAGCCAGATGCCAGCGGGCCGGCGGCGTACGTGATTCCGGTGGAGGGGCAGTCGGCGAGCCGCCGCGCGGAACTGCTGCGGGTGATGGCGCTGCAACACGTGGAGATCGACCGGCTGTCATCGCCGGCAACGGTCATGGTTCCGGCGGAAAAGAAAGCGGACGACGCGGATGCGGACAAAGCGGCGCCGGATGCGAAGAGCGTGCCGAAGACGCGGACGTTTGCGGCGGGCAGCTACGTGATCCGCATGGATCAGCCGTATTCGCGCATTGCCGATGCGCTGCTCGACCGGCAATACTGGGCGCCGGACGATCCGCAGAAGCATCCTTATGACGACACGGGGTGGTCGTTCCCGGACTTGTTTGCGGTGCCGACGGTGCGGGTGACGGACGTTGCGATTCTGGAGGCGAAGATGGATCCGGTTACGGATGCCGGCGCGCCGTCAGGATCGGTGAGCGGCTCGGGCGACGTGGCCGTGGTGGACAACGCGGGCGAGATTACACTGCTGGGGCTGCGGTACGCGCTGAAGGACGCGCAGGTCTCGGTGGCGGAAGCGGCGTTCACCGCCGGCGGGAAGCATTTTGGCGCGGGGTCGCTGATTATTCAGAATGCCTCGGCCGATGCGCTGGCGGCTGCGGTGAAGGACGCGGACGTGGAAGCGGTTCACTTCGCCGCTGCACCGTCGGTGGCGATGCACGCTGCGCCGCTGCCGCGTGTGGCGGTGATGCATACCTGGCTGGACACGCAAACGGAAGGCTGGTGGCGCGAGGCCCTGGACAAGCTGCATGTTCCCTACGACTACATCAGCACACAGACGGTTTCGCAGGAAGGCGATTTGCGGTCGAAGTATGACGTGATTCTGTTTGGGCCGATCGAGCACGCGCGCTCGGCGCAGATTGTGAATGGCGAGCCGATGTACGGGAATCCGCTGCCGTGGGAAAAGACCGATCTGACGCCGAACCTGGGGCGGATTGACTCGACCGCGGACACGCGGCCGGGGCTGGGGCTGGACGGATTGCAGCACCTGAAGGATTTTGTGGCGCAGGGTGGATTGCTGATCACGTCGCAGGACACGGCGGAGTTTGCCATTGAAGAGGGACTGGCGCCAGGCGTGTTTGTGAATCACGGAGAAGGCATCAACGTGACGGGGAGCGTGCTGGGGGCGCAGTTTGTCGACAGCAAAAGCCCGATCGCCGCGGGCTATGGGGATAAGCTCGCGGTCTACAGCGCTGAGGGCATGGCGTTCACCATCGGCGACATGACGGTTCCGTGGCATCTGGCGACGGAGAAGGACTACAAGCGTCCCACAGGGCGCGGCGGTCCGCAGGAAGAGGACGTCCCGGAGGGCCGGAAGGCGGTGGCGCCGGAGCCGCTGCCTTCGCCGAAGCCGTGGGAGGCAACGCCGCTGAACGAAGACGAGGCGCGCAACAATCCGTATGTCATTCCTGAGCAGGACCGACCGGATGTGATTTTGCGATTCGGGGCCGCGGATCACCTGTTGTTGTCGGGGCTGCTGGAGGGCGGCGGCGAGATCGCAGAAAAACCCATCGTGGTGGATGCGCATTACGGCAAGGGGAACGTGCTGCTGTTTGCGATCAACCCGGTCTACCGGGGCGAGACGATCGGGAGCTATCCGCTGGTGTTCAACGCGATTCTGAACTTCGATCGGCTGGGGCGGCCGGCGGCGGCAACGAAGTAGCGGGAGCGGTATGGAGAAACTCGGCCTCATCGCCGGCAACGGACGCTTCCCTTTTCTGCTGCTGGATGCGGCACGGGCGCACGGGACGGAAGTGGTGGTCGCCGCGATCCGGGAAGAGACCGATGCGGAAATGGATGCGCGGGCCGCCGCCGATGCAGGGATCAAGGTCCACTGGCTCTCGCTGGGCGAGTTGTCGCGGCTGATTGAGACCTTTCAGAAGGAAGGCGTGCGGCGGGCGGTGATGGCGGGCCAGGTGAAGCACAAGCAGATTTTCTCGAGCATCCGGCCCGACTGGCGGCTGGCGAAGCTGCTGCTGTCGCTGCGCACGCGGAACACGGACATGCTGCTGGGCGCGGTAGCGAAGGTGCTGGGCGATGAGGGGATCGAACTGATTCCTTCGACCACGTATCTGGAGCCGCTGCTGGCGCAGGCGGGGTTACTGGCGGCACGGGAGCCGAACGAGCAGGAAACGCGGGACATCGCGTACGGGCGCGAGGTGGCGCGGGGGCTGGCGGCGTTCGATCTGGGACAGACGGTGGTGATTGCGGCGCAGGCCTGTGTGGCGGTGGAGGCCATGGAGGGGACGGACGCGACGATTGAGCGGGCCGGTGCGCTGATGGGTTCGCTGGGGGATGCAGCGTCGACGCTGGAGCGCAGCCTGACGGTCGTCAAGGTAGCGAAGCCGAAGCAGGACCTGCGCTTCGACGTGCCGGTGATCGGCCTGCGCACGATTGAGGCGATGCGCGCGGCCGGGGCCACGTGCCTGGCGGTGGAGGCACGGCGGACGCTGATCTTCGATCGCGAGGGCGTGCGGGCGCAGGCCGATGCGGCCGGAATTGCCGTGGTCGCCCTGGAGAATGGATAATGGAGCGCATACGCTCCGCGCCGGCGGGACCCCCATGATCCCGCATCGGCCCACCGCAATCGCCGGTCCGCACACAAAGGAGAAAGTCATGTCGAAGTATTCCGCGATCGCCGCACTCGCCGTCGTCGCTCTGGTTATCACTGGTGTCGTTGTGCAACGCAGCTTCGCTGCCGATAATGCCACCATGCCCGAAGCCGGCCAGTCCGCGCCGACCTTTACGCTGCCGAACCAGGAAGGCACGCCCATTTCGCTGAGCGCGTACCACGGCCAGTGGGTGGTTCTCTACTTCTATCCGCGGGACATGACGCAGGGCTGCACGATCGAGGCGCACAACTTCCAGCGCGATCTGGACAAGTACAAGGCTCTGAACGCGGCGATTCTGGGGGTGAGCGTCGATTCGGTCGACAGCCACAAGCAGTTCTGCACGAAGGATTCGCTGACGTTCACGCTGCTTTCCGACAGCGACAAGAAGGTGGTGGAAGCGTACGGTTCGCTGGCCAACATGGGGAGCGTACAGTTTGCCAGCCGCAATACGTTCCTGATCAATCCCGACGGCAAGATTGTGAAGGTATGGACGAAGGTCGACCCGACGGTCCACAGCGCGGATATTCTGGCGGCGCTGGGCGGGCTCGAAAAGAAGGGGTAACGCAGTTCGTTCGGGGCGGGTGGGCAACGCTCCGGGTCAGAAAAGCGGCGGTCGGCGAAACTCTCGCTGGCCGCCTTTTTGCGCGTAGAGCCTGGCTGGCCGTTCGCGCATATCCTGGCTGGCCGTTCGCGGCTGGGGCTAATCCCTGCGGCTAGTCCGTGCCGCTAATTCCTGCCGCTAATCCCTGCCCTCGATGGGCGTGAGAGCGTGGGGATTTTCGGGCGCGTTGGGGGAGACGCCGAAGTCCCAGACATCGAGATTGATCTGGCCGGGGCCGAGGATTTCCATCAGCGCGTATTCACCGATTTCGAGCGGCTCTTTGGGGGTCAGCTTCATCCAGTGCTTTCCGGGCAGAATCTCCGCCGTAGCGGGGATGACGTCTTCAGCTTGACGCGCGGCACCCATGCGCTGCAGACGCAGGGCGCCGATCACGCGAAGGCCGGGCTGGACGTCGAGGCGCACGATCGCATAGTGGCTATCGGGCGAGCTGTGCTCGTTTTTGTCGATGACGGAGCTGGCGCCGTGGGTATTGACGACCATGGCTGACTCCTGCTCGATCTCCTCGCCCTGGGTGTCGAGGCTGACGTAGAGGACGGGGTCGTCGACGTGGACGCGCACTTTGGCGGACTGGCCGTTGATGCGGACCGGCTCCTGGGCGCCGTGAAACGATTCGACGGCAGCGCGGAGCACGTCGTGCGGAGCGTCGTGATGGAGGATGCCGGAGGTCTGGTCGAGACGGACGAGCTCCGGGATGCTCTGGAAATTGTCGAGGACAAAGATGCCGTCGCGGTCGGGAAGATGGAGGCCGGGAGCGACCAGCAAGGTGCGCGCGCGCTGGTCGGCGCGAATTGCGGCCGCCTCGGCGTCAATCTTTGCGGCATCGCTGAGGCCGGTATCGGCGGGATTGACGGCGGCGGGAGGCGTGGTCTGCGCTTGCGGGCCGGCGAGAGGCGTGGGGCTGACAGCCTCGGCGGCGCCACCGTGGGCGTGGTCCTGGTTCCACTTGCTGGTGGCCGGCCAGTCGATGAGAGCGTTGGGGATTTCTTCCCACGCATCGCGCTCGGCGCTGAAATAGCGGACGCGGTCGCCGTGAACCTCATATTTGGTGATGGCCTGGAAGGTGCCGTCTTTGAGGATGAGGCGCTTGGCGGTGACGATCTGGGCCAGGGCGGACCGGGGGGCGAGGAGAACGGGCAGAACGAAAAGCGACGACGATGCAAAAGCCATCAACCCCAACCCGATCCAGCGTCCAGCTTTCATCGCGCCCTCGGAACTCCTTCGTTTACCGCCGCCAACCATTAGATAGGTCCTGGTGCCGATCCGTCACCTCACGGGGGCGGGGCGACGCTGCGCGCGGCTGCCTTTGTGGAATATCCTCACTTGTATGGTTTCCAGAAGCTTGATTGCAGCCGGCCCTTTTTCGGCCGTGGCCCTCTTCCTTTCGCTTAGTCTCTCCTCGGTCGCGCAGACGCCGGGGGCACCGCAGGTGGGTGCGCCGGGCGTGCAGACCCAGAACGGCCAACCGACGCAGCCCACGACGGGCCTGCAGCTCCAGAACCTGCCCTCCGATGCGCATACGCCCACACCGGCGGAAGAGGCGCAGATGCGCCAGGAGCAGGCACTGGCCACAGCGATGCGTCTGGCCGCATTGCAGGCTCACTGGGGTTCGGCCATGTCCACGCCGGGGCTGTCGATGTCGATGGTGGAAGCGAGCCGGACGAAGGCCGCGGACGGCGCGACCACCGTGGCCTACCATGTGACGGCTTCCGGCTTCACGCCGGGCGATTCGCTGACGCTGATCCGGTGGCCTCTGGATTCGCAGGCGCAGACGGTGATGAGCGGGCTGGGGCTGGATCCGAATGGAAACGCCATTTGCGCGCCGGCGGCTCCGGCGGTGACGCCGGGAACGCCGTCTGCGCCGGGCGCTGCGCAACCGGGGACGCCCGAGGGACCGCTTTGCACGACGACGATGAAAGCGAACGATCCCCTGGTGGTGGAAGCCACGGCCGCGCCAGGCGAGCCGATCCGCGTGGCGCTGATCGACAACGACCGCCGCCGCGGAGCTGCCGCGGAGACGGTTCCCTTCCCGATCGCGAACGAGAATCAGGGATGCAAGTTGCAGATCCTGCTGGGAATGAAGGATGCCAGCCTGGTGCTGGTGGAAGGCACCGGGTTTCCGCCGAATACGCCGCTGAAGCTCGAGTCGATCTCCGGGGGGCACACGCGCATGCTGAACCCGACAACCAATGCCGACGGGCGGCTGGTGGTTGCGGATTTGCCGACGGCGACGGGGCAGGCGTCGGGAACGGCGACGGTGCGCTTTGCCGGCGTGGCCCATCTACCCACGCTCGACGAAACAAAGAAAACGCCGGACCCGACGTGTGCGCCGTCGATCACGTTCCCGTGGGGCAAAGGGACGTACAAGGCGGACTGAGCGGCGGCGGCGGGAGCGGCGGCGACGGAAAAACCTCATTTTTCTGGTATTTGCAGCAGCCGCCGGGAAGGGGTGCGGGTTCGCGTGCCGCCGGGCGGAAGGCGGCAGAAATCTTTCTATCTTTCGGGCGGGGTTCCTGCGATACTTGATCGTGCCTGCCCGGTTCGTCCAGCACACAATCCAAAATAAGGTGACGCAGAAATGTCCGCTAAGTACATTTTTGTGACCGGCGGAGTTGTGTCCAGCCTCGGCAAGGGTCTTGCCGCCGCCTCCATCGGCTCTCTTCTCGAAAGCCGCGGCCTCAAAATCAACCTGATGAAGTTCGATCCGTATCTGAACGTCGATCCGGGAACGATGTCGCCGTTTCAGCATGGCGAAGTGTTCGTGACCGACGATGGGGCCGAGACCGATCTCGATCTGGGCCACTACGAGCGCTTTACCCACGCCAAACTAACGCGCGACAACAACCTGACAACGGGGCGCATTTACGAGCAGATCATCACCAAGGAGCGGCGCGGGGACTATCTGGGCAAGACGGTCCAGGTGATTCCGCACGTCACCAATGAGATCAAGAATGCGATGCGCAAGGTGGCGGCCGAGGGCGACGTAACGATTGTCGAGATCGGCGGGACGGTGGGCGATATTGAATCGCTGCCGTTTCTGGAGGCGATCCGGCAAATGCGCCAGGAACTGGGGCGCGAGAATACGGTGTTCGTCCACGTGACGCTGGTGCCGTGGATTGGCGCTGCGCAGGAGCTGAAGACGAAGCCGACGCAGCACTCGGTGAAGGAGCTGCTGTCGATTGGGATCCAGCCGGACATCCTGCTGTGCCGCACCGACCGCCATCTTTCCCGCGAAGTGAAAAGCAAAATCGCTCTTTTCTGCAATCTGGAAGACAAGGCGGTGATCACGGCGAAAGACGTCGAGTCGATCTATGAGGTGCCGCTGACGTTTGCCCAGGAAGGCGTGGACCGGCTGGCGCTGAAGTATCTGCACATCGAGATGCCGGAGCCGGATCTGAGCCGGTGGGCCGACCTGGTGCAGCGCTGCTACAACCCGAAGGATGAAGTATCGATCGCGATTTGCGGGAAGTATGTGGAGTACGAGGACAGCTACAAGTCGCTGAAAGAAGCGCTGGTGCATGGCGCGCTGGCGCTGAATCTGAAGCTGAGCGTGACGTGGATCGAGGCGGAGGGGTTAGAGGGCGCCGGCCACGAAGAGCAACTGCGCGGGTTTGACGGCATCCTGGTGCCGGGAGGGTTCGGCAAGCGCGGGATTGAGGGGATGCTGATCGCGATTCGTTACGCGCGCGAGAAGCAGGTGCCGTATTTTGGGATTTGCCTGGGGATGCAGACGGCATGCATCGAGTTTGCGCGCAACGTGTGCGGCCTGGCGGGCGCGAATTCGAGCGAGTTCGACCCGGCAACGCCGCATCGCGTGATCTACAAGCTGCGCGAGCTGACGGGCGTGGAAGAGATGGGCGGAACGATGCGCCTGGGCGCGTGGACCTGCCTGCTGCAGCCGGGATCGCTGGCGGCGCATGCGTATGGGAAGACGGAAATCAGCGAACGCCACCGTCACCGTTACGAATTCAATCGCGAGTACGAAGCGCTGCTGACCGGCGCGGGGCTGAACATTACCGGGACGACGCCGGACAGCACCTATGTGGAGATTGTCGAGCTGCCCGGGCACCCGTTCTTCCTGGGCTGCCAGTTCCATCCGGAGTTCAAGTCGAAGCCGCTGGAGCCGCACCCGCTGTTTGCGGCGTTTGTGAAGGCGAGCTACGAGAACCGGGTCGGGAAAAAAAACGAAACTGAGCTTGCCCGGATTGAGGTTGCGCAGGACTGATGGGCTACACCGCGACCGGCGCGTGAATCCCGATCTCGATCGTGGGCGGCTGGAGCAGGGTGTTGTGGATGAGGCAGTGATGGACCGCGCGCTCGACGCCCTCCTGATCGTGCCCGTCGCAGGCCACCGGCAGTTCAACCTCGATGTGGAAGTGGTCGAGGCGGGCGGGATTGGGAACTTTGTCGGCGTGCACGCGCACCCGCGTTCCTTCCGCGGCAAGGCCGTGCTTGCGCAGGTACTCTGCCGCGTAATACGCGGCGCATGACCCGAGAGAAGCCAGCATCAACTCGGGCGGCGTCATGCCCTCGTCGAAGCCACCATTCTCAGCAGGCTGATCGCTGACGACGACGTGCTGCCGCGCCCTGATCTCAAACTGCACCGCACCCAGATGCTCGACTGTAATTTCCATGGCCGGACCTCGCTTCGATCTTCGGCGTGTTGACGGGTGGATTCGGTGACCGCGGTCACTGAAGCGGGCTGAAGCGGTTCCGCCCCCAGGGGCGACAGACTTTGCGGCGAGGACGGGGAGGGATGAAATCTCTCTGGCGAAATTCTGCTGCAAGCCATCTAATGGGGCATGCCCACAGTGTCCAGGGAAGCCGCTCGCCGCAGTCCCATCCTGCTCAGGGTGTTCTTCGCGATTCTGTTCGGCGCGGCCTTTGGGATCGCTGCGCTGACGATCTTCCTGCATGCCGCGAAAACCGGCGTGTGGGACCGGATCGCGACGGTCTTCTCCGCCCGGACGACGCGCATCGACACGTCGCAACCGACGGTGGTGATGCAGATCCGGCGGCTGGCGCGTCTGGAGTCGGTCTCCTTCTCGATGGACAAGATGGTTTCCGGCGATCGCGAAGGGCGGGTGCTGCCGGCCTTCCTGACCGGGGATCGCGTGCTGCTGGAAGTGCATGGCGAGGCGGTCGCGGGGGTCGATCTCGACCAACTGAAGGCTGCGGATGTGCAGGTGGAAGGACACACGGTGCATGTGCATTTGCCGCCGGCGCAGGTGTTCACGGTGGCGCTGGACGACCAGAAGACGCACGTTTATTCGCGCAACACGGGACTGCTGGTGCCGGCCGATCCGAGCCTGGAAGGCGAAGTACGCGAGCAGGCAGTCGAGAATCTGCGCCAGTCGGCGCTGGCGGCGGGGATTCTGGGCAAGGCGCATGACAACGCCTGCGCGACCGTGACCAAGCTGCTGAACGGGCTGGGGTTCGATCAGGCGAGCTGCGATTAGGCGGGAGTCCGGCAGACGCTGGGCTGTGATTCAATCAACCTATGAGCCGTGAGTTTGAGATTGGGCCGGTGCGCGTGGGCGGGGGGCGACTCTTCCTGATTGCCGGGCCGTGCGTGATTGAGAGCGAGGCGCATGTGCGCACGATGGCCGACGCCCTGCAGCGCATCACGTCCGACCTGGGCGTTGCGTTTATTTTCAAAGCCTCGTATGACAAGGCGAATCGCACGTCGGTGAAGAGCTTTCGCGGGCCGGGGCTGGTGGAAGGGACGGCGATTTTGCGGCGGCTGGCGGAAACGACGGGCTTGCCGGTGCTGACGGATGTGCATGAGCCGGCGCACTGCGAGATCGCAGCAGAAGGGGCGGACGTGCTGCAGATTCCGGCGTTTCTGTGCCGGCAGACGGACCTGCTGGTGGCGGCGGGGCGCACGGGGCGGGCCATCAACGTGAAGAAAGGGCAGTTCGTCGCGCCGTGGGATATGCGGCATGCGGTCGAAAAGGTCGCGTCGACGGGGAATCAGCGGACGTTTTTGACTGAGCGCGGCGCGTCGTTTGGCTACAACAATCTGGTTGTGGATATGCGGTCGCTGGCCATTATGCGGGACCTGGCGCCGGTGGTGTTTGACGGGACGCATTCCGTGCAGATTCCGTCGGGAGCGAACGGGGTTTCGGGTGGGCAGCCGGAGTTTATTCCGCTGCTGACGCGCGCCGCTGTCGCCGCCGGGGTGGACGGGCTGTTTCTGGAGGTGCACGACAACCCGTCCGAGGCGAAGTCCGATGGGGCCAACGCGCTCGATCTGAAGGACCTGCAGGGGCTTCTCGAAACTCTCCTCGCGATCCATGCCGCGGCCCATCCCGGCTTGCCCGCGTAAGCGCGATCTTTTTAGCGCGCGGCGCGGCGGCCGAGCGGCAAATCGCATGCGACAATGGGTGTGAACCGGCCATGAATTCTCCCACCGTAGGGTTGCCCTCGCCAGCCACCATCACGCCGGAGCTTCTGGCGCAGCACTCCATTACCCCTGACGAGTATCGCCGCATCGAAGGTGCGCTGGGGCGTACGCCCAGCCTGACCGAGCTGGGCATTTACAGCGTGATGTGGAGCGAGCACTGCTCTTATAAATCCAGCAAAGTGCATTTGCGGCGGCTGCCGACGCGGAGCAAGCTCGTGGTCCAGGGGCCGGGCGAAAACGCAGGCATTATCGACGTTGGCGACGGCTGGGCCTGCGCCTTCAAGATCGAATCGCACAACCATCCCTCCTACATTGAGCCTTACCAGGGAGCAGCCACCGGGGTGGGCGGCATCCTGCGCGACATCTTCACCATGGGAGCGCGGCCGCTGGCGGTGATGGATTCGCTGCGGTTTGGGCCGTTGTCGGCGGACGATCAAACCTCCGAAGAGCTGGTCCGCAAGAATCATTCCATTGTCGAAGGCGTGGTCCACGGGATTGCGGGCTACGGCAACTGCTTTGGCGTGCCCAATCTGGGCGGCGAGACGAAATTTGAGCCTTGTTACAGCGGCAATCCGCTGGTGAATGCGTTTGCGCTGGGGCTGGTGCGGCGCGACGAGATTTTCTACGCGAAGGCGACCGGCCTGGGAAACCCGGTGATTTATGTGGGGGCGCGGACGGGCCGCGACGGCATCCACGGCGCGACCATGGCGAGCGAGGAATTCAAGGAAGGTTCGGAGCAGAAAAGGCCCAATGTGCAGGTCGGCGATCCGTTCATGGAGAAGTTGCTGCTGGAGGCGTGCCTCGAAGCGATGAAGACGGGCGCGGTGGTCGGCATTCAGGACATGGGCGCGGCGGGGCTGACCAGCTCCAGTTGCGAAATGGGGGCGCGCGGCGGCGTGGGAATCGAGATGGACCTCGACCACATTCCGCAGCGCGAAACCCACATGACGGCGTACGAGATGATGCTGAGCGAGAGCCAGGAGCGCATGCTGCTGGTGGCTGAAAAATCTCGCGCAGCCGAAGTGCTCGCGGTCTTTGAGAAGTGGGGACTGGAAGGCGTGATCGTCGGGACGGTTATCGCTGAGCCGCAACTGCGCATCTTCCATCACGGCGAACTGGTGGCCGACATTCCCAATCGGTCACTCACCGACGATTGTCCGATCTATCAGCGGCCGGTGGGCACGTGGGCGCGGCCCGATCAGATCAAAGTGCCGCTGGACCCGCCGGCGCACATTCTTGAGGAGCTAAAGAAACCGCGCGACTATACGGCGGATTTGAAGAAGCTGCTGGCGTCGCCGAATATCTGCTCGAAGCGCTGGGTGTTTGAGCAATACGACTCGATGGTGCAGACGAACACCGTGCAGGGGCCGGGCGGCGAAGCGGGCGTGATGCGGATTAAGGGCACCGGCACGCCGGGACACGAGCGTGGGCTGGCGATGGCACTGGCGGGCAACGGGCGCTGGTGCTATCTCGATCCAAAACTCGGCGCGATGCACGCCGTCGCCGAAGCCGCCCGCAAAGTTGCCTGCACCGGAGCCACGCCCGTCGCCGCGACGAACTGCCTGAACTTTGGCAATCCGGAAAAGCCGGAGATCATGGCGCAGCTTTCGGCGGCGATCGATGGGATCGCGGAAGCGTGCACGGCGCTGGGCACGCCGATTACGGGGGGAAATGTTTCGCTGTACAACGAGACGCGGGGGGAAGGGATTTATCCCACGCCGGTGGTGGGTGTGGTGGGCATTTTGGAGGATGTGACGAAGGCGGTGCCGGCAGGATTCGAATCGGGCGACAAGTTGGTGCTGATTCTCGGCGCGCCCTCGTGCAGAAAGGACGGGGACCTCCTCCAGGAACTTGGCACCTCGGAATTTGCGAGCGCGGTCCTCGGCGAATATTGGGGACGGCCACCCCAGTTCAATCCCAGTCGAGAGGCGGCTTTGCAGTCCTTTTTGA
The DNA here is from genome assembly GCA_036267295.1 of Acidobacteriaceae bacterium. GTDB lineage: Bacteria > Acidobacteriota > Terriglobia > Terriglobales > Acidobacteriaceae > Palsa-343. The sequence continues at coordinate 125,734 of DATAWI010000040.1, forward strand.
GACAAATTGCAGAGGCAGGTTTAATCAGTTCCGCCCAGGACGTCGGCTCGGGGGGGATCGCAGTTGCTCTTGCGAAAGCTTGTGTCAAGCATGATGTCGGCATTCACAGCAACCTCTCCGGATTTAAATGGCAGAGTCAGGGCCCCCCCGACACCCCAGACCCGCCTTCCGACGGAATTCTGACCGAAAGCGCACTCTTTGGCGAACACGGTTCCATGGTTCTGGTGAGCGGTTCGGTTCGGAACATTGCTAGGGTCATTCAGCTCGCGCAGAAGTCGGCGATCCCAACATATCCCGGCGGCACGATCGATGAGCGCCTGGCCGGGCGTCTGACCATTTCTAACAGGAACCCGTGGTTGGATTCGTCGAATGATCGTTTCGAGATCGACATCGCGGTGTCTGAGTTGAAAGAGGCCTTGTCCACCGCGCTCGAATCCCAGCTTGCTGCCGAGGTGACCGCGTGAGCCGGTTGGTGATGGAAGGCTTTGCCTCAGGGGCTGAAGCCCCTCCTTCTCAGGGCATCTCATTCCCCGGCCTGAAGGCCGGGGCTACCGTTCGCGCTGCGCGCGATTTATACGCTGATTCTTCTGCCGGGATATCAGGGGCTGAAGCCCCTTCTTCCCAGGGCATTTCATTGCCCGGCCTGAAGGCCGGGGCTTCTACCGTCCGCGCTGCGCGCGATTCATACGCTGATTCTTCCGCCGGGATATCAGGGGCTGAAGCCCCTCCTTCCCAGGGCATCTCATTCCCCGGCCTGAAGGCCGGGGCTACCCTCGTTTGCGCCGCGCGCGAGGAAGGCCGAACCGCAGGTCCTTCGACTGCGGTTGGCGCGCAGCCTTCGCTCAGGATGACAGCGGAGTGGGAGGAGCACGCGGGGCGGGAGCGGTTGGGGGAGGAGCGGTGGGGCGAGGAGTCCGGCAACGATGCAGACCCGAAGCTACGAGAGCACTGCGGCGTGGTTGCCATTCACGGACACCCCGACGCCGCGCGCCAGGTTTATCTCGGCCTCTACGCGCTGCAGCATCGCGGGCAGGAATCCGCCGGGATTGCCACCGCCGACGGCACGCACCTCTCGAATATCAAGGGCATGGGCCTGGTTTCCGAAATCTTCACGGACGACGTGATCGCTCGGCTCAAAGGCGACATGGCCATTGGGCACACGCGCTACTCCACCACCGGCGACTCGGCGCTACTGAACGCGCAGCCTATTCGCGTGGAATCGACCAAAGGCCTGATCGCCATTGCGCACAACGGCAACCTGGTCAACCTGGGCAATCTGCGCGTGCAACTGGAGCGGCGGGGCGCGTTTTTTCAGACGACGTCCGATTCGGAAATCATCGTCCAGCTCATCGCGCACTCGCAGGCCACGACGCTGGTCGACGCCATCGCCGATTCGCTCCGCCAGGTGGAAGGCGCGTTCTCGATTGTGATGATGACCCGCGATCGCGTCTTTGCTGCGCGGGATCCGCACGGCTTCCGGCCGCTCTCCATGGGCCGCATTGCGAATCCCGACGGGCCGGATACGATCGTCTTTGCTTCCGAGACCTGCGCCTTCGATCTGCTGCGCGCCAAATACGAGCGCGACGTGCTGCCCGGCGAGCTGGTGATGGTGAGCGCCGACGGCGTTACTTCGCGGCAATATGCGCCGCCGAACCAGACCAGCTGCATTTTTGAGCACGTTTACTTTGCTCGCCCCGACAGCAGAATCTTCGGCCGCTGGGTGCAGGAGAGCCGCGAAGAAATGGGCCGGCAACTGGCGCGCGAGTCGCACGTTGACGCGGATCTGGTGGTGCCTGTGCCCGACTCCGGCGTAACCGCCGCGATTGGGTACGCCGCCGAAAGCGGCATCCCCTTTCGCTTCGGGTTGATCCGCAACCACTATGTGGGGCGCACGTTCATTGAGCCGGAGCAGCGGGTGCGCGATTTCGGCGTGAAGCTCAAGTTGAACCCGGTGCGCAATTTGCTGGAGGGCCGCCGCATCATCCTGATCGACGACTCGATCATCCGCGGGACGACCAGCCGCAAGATCGTCCGCATGGTGCGGCAGGCGGGGGCGACGGAAGTCCACCTGCGGATCAGCTGTCCGCCCACCATCTCGCCCTGCTATTACGGCGTCGACACGCCGCGCAAGTCCGAGCTGATTGCCGCCAACAATTCGGTGGAAGAAATCCGCCAGTTTATCGAAGCCGACTCGCTCGCGTATTTGTCGCTCGATGGCTTACGCCAGGCATGCGACGGCGACGAACACAATCAATATTGCGTGGCCTGCTATACCGGCGACTATCCCACGCAGTGGGTGGATGTCGAAGACATTCTGCCCGCGGCCGTCGCGGCACGCTAGGCCCGCTCCCGCATCTCCGCGCAACCTCCGCATCTCGTGCCGCTTCCCATAGAGGAAGGGAGAATCGTCTATGGCGACTAAAAAGTCAGCGGGGAGCAGGAAGTACAGTCCGAAGGCCGGCAGCAAGGTGAAGCGCGCCATGCATGAGAGAAAAGAGGGCACGCTGCAGAGCGGCCGCAGCGGCAAGAAGGTCACGAGCCGCAAACAGGCGATTGCCATTGGGCTGTCAGAGGCGCGCAAAGAAGGCGCGCGGGTGCCGAAGAAAGCGGCGGCGAAGAAGTCCTCTTCGAGGAAAAGCGCTGCGCGCAGCCACTGATTCCTCCGCCGCGCAGTAGCCGGCGTCACAGAGCGCGCGCCTCCCCGGGTGACCGACGTCATCCGGGGATTGTTCTTCCGGGGCATGCGGCTTCCCGCTGGGTGCCGGTTCCTGCTACCTTTTTCTGGTAGCCCCCATGAATCCCAACTCACCCGATCTTCCCGTGCGTGGCTCGGCCACGCGATTCGTCCGCGCCTGTTTGCGCCAGCCTGTCGACCGCACCCCTGTCTGGTTTCTGCGCCAGGCCGGACGCTATATGCGCGAGTACATGGAGGTGCGCCGGCATCACTCGTTGCTGGAGATTTGCAAGCGTCCGGAGCTGGCCGCGGAGGTAACGATTACGGCGGCCGAGAAGCTGGACGTGGATGCGGCCATCATTTTTGCGGATCTGCTGCTGCCGCTGGAGTGCATGGGGCTGGACTTCGAATTTCAGGCTGGCGAAGGGCCGGTGATTCACAAACCGCTGCGCGATGCGGCGGCGATCGACGCGCTCGATACGACGCGGGCAGCGGAACTGGGATACGTCGGCGAGGCCATCGAGAAGGTGGTCGGGCACTTTAAGGATCGCATCGGGATTATCGGGTTCTGCGGCGCGCCGTTCACGCTGGCCAGCTACATGATCGAGGGCGGCGGATCGCGCAATTACATCGAGACGAAGAAGCTGATGTATCGCCATCCGGATGCATGGCGCAAGCTGCTGGATAAGCTGGTGGTGGTGCTGCGCGCGTTTGCGGCGCAGCAGGTCGCGGCGGGCGCGGATGTGATCCAGATTTTTGACAGCTGGGCGGGGGCGCTGGCGGTTCCCGACTATCGCGAGTTCGTTCTGCCGGTGACTCGGACGCTGGTACGGGAAGTGCAGGCGCTGGGGGTGCCGGTGATCTACTTTGGCGTGGATACGGCGAGCCTGCTGCCGGCGATGCGGGAGACGGGCGCGGATGTGCTGGGCCTCGACTGGCGGACGCCGCTGGACCAGGCGTGGCGCGGGCTGGACTACGGGTGCGCGGTGCAGGGCAATCTCGATCCGATCACGCTGTTCGCCGAGCCGGAGCTGATTCGTAACCGTGTTTGGCACATTCTGGACCAGGCAGCAGGGCGGCCGGGGCACATCTTTAACCTGGGACACGGCATCGTGCCGGCCACGCCGGTAGAGAATGTTCAGGCGGTGGTGCAGTTCGTCCGCGAATACGTGCGCGCGGAGGGTCGCCGTGGCTGATGCGGTTCTGCTGCTGGCGCATGGCACGGCGGATGTGGTGGAGGAGATCCCCGAATACCTGGCGCGGGTGACGGGCGGGCGGCCCTTGCCGCATGAGGTGGTGGAGGAAGTGAGCCATCGCTTCGCCCGCATCGGGGGCAGCCCGCTGACGCGGCTGACGCTGGAACAGGGACGGCTGCTGCAGGAAGAGCTGGGCCTGCCCGTTTATGTGGGGATGCGCAACTGGAAGCCGTACATCGCCGACGTGGTGCACCGGATGCGCGAGGATGGCATGACCCGCGCAGTGGTGATCTGCCTGGCGCCGCAGAATTCGCGCACCAGCGTGGGCCTCTACCGCAAGGCAGTGTTTGCGGCAGCCGAGGGCGCGGTGGAACTGCGGTTTCTCGACGACTGGGCCGATCATCCGCGGCTGGTGGAGGGCTTTGCCGAGCGACTGCTGGCCACGCGCGCCGCGTTTACGGCGGAGGTGGGTGAGCCGATGCCGATCCTGTTTACGGCGCACAGCGTGCCATGCCGGACGGTGCTCTCGGCGCCACCAACGGATCCGAACGCGCCGCCGCAGCCACCCGATCCCTATCCCATTGAGGCGAAGCTGACGGCGCGGCTGGTGGCGGCGGAGATTCCGGGACTGACGGAAAAGGACTGGTATTTTGCGTTTCAGAGCCAGGGCATGTCGGGCGGGCCGTGGATTGGGCCGACCGTCGAGGACACCTTGACGGCTCTGCACGAGGAGGGCGTCAGGAATCTGGTGATCCAGCCGATTGGGTTTCTGTGCGATCACGTCGAGATTCTGTACGACATCGATGTGGGCTTTCACGATTTCGCGGCGAAGCTGGGGATGACGATGCGGCGGCCGGAATCGCTGAACGATGCGCGGTTGCTGACGCTGGCGCTGGCGGACCTGGCGCGGCGGGGCCTGGCATAAGGGCGCAACTTTCCGCGCGGCTTTCCTGCGGTGGGCGCATCTGACTATTCTGAGAACGCAATGAAGACCTGGCAGAAGATTGCTCTTGTAGTCCTGATTCCGGTTGCCATTCTGGCGTTCGGGATCTGGCGCATCAACGTAGCGCGCAACCAGCCGGGCGTGGCGCCGCATCCTGAGCAGGAGCGACCGCTGAGCCAGGACGAGATGGTGCAGCCGCGCAAGCTGTTTATCGACGACCTGAAATCGGCGCGCGATTTGATCGGCAAGCCGGTATGGGTGCAGGCCGGGTATGAACTGGACTACTACCCCTATGCCGGCCACCGCATCGATTTCGCGCACCCGGCGGGCGTGCTGCCGAGCGCGCAGCGGCTGGACATTCAGGACGTCGTGATCGCGAAGGAGCCGGCCAGCGTAGCCAGCCGCATTCCGCGCGGCGACAAGCAGGCGTTTGCCGTGTTTACGATGCCCGGCGATGCGAAGACCTATGCGGCCATCATCGCGTCGATTCAGGGGACGGACTCGTCGTACTACTGCGACAACCTTTTTTATTACGACGATCCGCGGAGCATGTACAACTTCTGGCCGGCGAACATCTGGCAGGCCATCGACCAGCATAAGCCAATTGCGGGGATGAACGAACTGCAGACGGCGATGGCGGTGGGCGTGATCCAGCAGTCGGAGTCGTCGGATTATGGAAACCGGACGATCTATTACGACGCCGGGCCTAAGCGCTGGGAGGTCACGTTCGAAAACAACAAGGCTACCCAGGTTCAGCCGCAGGCTCCGACTGCGGCTCAAAAGTAACGCCGGCGTCGCTAACTCTGCTAAGCGCGCTCGGCAAAGCGCGGCGGCGACGCGAGGAAGCGGTTGCGCAGGAGCGTGATCCAGTCCCCAAGGGTGCTTTTTGACTGGACCGGCGCGGCCGCGATCGGCTGAGTTGCAGCGGGTGGCTCGGCGAAGAGATTGGCTTTCTTTCCGCCCGACGCGGGGAGCGCTTCGAGGGCGCGCCTGCGCAAATATTCTGACACGGTGACACCAGCCTTCGCGGCGAACTGTTGCAGTTGCTGTTCCTCAGCCTGCGACAGGCGGACGGAGACGCGCTGCGCCCGCTCCGGTTTGGCGGGTTTTGCGGCGGGCGATTTTGTTTGGCGCACGCTTTTTGCCAGGACCTGACGAAATTCCTGCGGCGGCGCTTTGCGAGGCTTCGCCGGACGAACGGCGGAGGGTTTGGTGGCGGCCTGGCTGCGAGGAGCCGGTTTCAGCGCGACGACTTCTGCGGACGCGGCCCTGGGCCGGGCCCGCACCGCTGGCTTTGCGGCGTTCGGGACCCTGCGGGCGGAGACTTTGCATGGCTCTGCCGGGGCTGTGTTGGCGGGCGCAATTTTCGCGGGAATGGAAGCGGCCGTCTCGACCGCTGGAGCCGCGGCGGCTTCGGCCCTGGGCGCGGGCGCGGGGCGCCGGGTACGGAGTTGGCGCAGAGCTTCTTCGTAGGGAATTTCGCGCACTCCCTCGTCGGCGACCTTATGGCCATTGCCGTTGGCCGATTGCTTCCCGGACCAGGAACTGAAGCGGTTGAGGATGGTGTGGATGTCGTCCGGATTCGTCCCTGGCTGCATGGCGCGTTCCTCCATGGGCCGAGAATACGAGAGAGTTCCGAGGGTTGAGCGAAACAGATGAGGAATCTCTCAGACTGATTCCGGGAACGGAACGGAAAGGCGGGCGGGTTCCAAATTGGAAGCAGGAGAGGCGGGATAGAAAAAATTGCCGTTCCGGCGTGAGCTTCCGCGCAAGGCGGCCTGGAACGGAGGCTTCAGCCGGTATTGCGCAAGCCGGCGGCGATGCCGCTGATGGTGCCGGCGATGGCGCGGTTCACCTCGTCGGTGTCTTCGCCGGCGCGCTTGCGGCGGAGGAGGTCGACCTGGATGAGGCTCATGGGATCGACATAGGGATTGCGCAACTGGATGGAGCGGGCGAGCACGGGATTCGAGTCCAGCAGATCTTTCTGGCCGGTGACGGCGAGAATGGCTTCGCGGGTGCGGTCGAACTCGGCTTTCAGCAGGCCGAAGACGCGATTGCGGAGGGCGGTGTCGGGCATGAGGCGGGCGTAGAGGGAGGCAATGCCGAGGTCGGCCTTGGCGAGGGCCATCTCGACGTTGCGGACCACGTCGGTGAAGAGCGGGAAATCGACCATCATGTCGCGCAGCAGTTCTGCGCCGCCGGGTTTCCGGGCGAATTCGGCGAAAGCGGTGCCGACGCCGAACCAGGCGGGAACGAGGAGGCGGCTCTGCGTCCAGCCAAAGACCCAGGGGATGGCGCGGAGGTTGGCGAAGCTCATCTGGCCGCCGCGGCGGGCGGGACGGGAGCCGATGCGCGCGTGCTCGAGTTCGGCAACCGGCGTAGCGATTTCGAAGTAGTGGAGAACATCGGGGTCGTCGATGATGCAGGCGCGATAGAACGCGAAGGAAATTTCCGACATTTCGTCGAGGGCGCTTTCCCACTCCGGGCGCATGACGCCGGAGTAGCGTCCTTCAGGCAGGAGGGCGTTGGGGCGGGCGAGCGCGTCGAGCGAGGCAGCGACCATCAGCTCGAGATTGCGCTCGGCGAGGACGGGGTCGGAGTACTTCCAGTGCAGGACTTCTCCCTGCTCGGTAATGCGAATCTCGCCGTCGAAGGCGCCGACGGGCTGCGCGTAGATGGCGCGATGGGTGGGGCCCCCGCCGCGGCCCACGGTGCCGCCGCGTCCGTGGAAGAGGCGCAGGCGGATGCCCAATTCGTGAGCGACCTCGTGCAGGGCGCGATGGGCGCGGAAGATTTCCCAGGTGCTGGTGAGCATGCCTCCGTCTTTGTTGGAGTCGGAATAGCCGAGCATTACTTCCTGGGTATTGCCCCAGGAGGCCAGCAGCTTTTTGTAACCGTCAGAGTTCCATAAGGCGCGGCAAATGGCGGGGGCGTTGCGCAGGTCTTCGATGGATTCGAAGAGCGGGACGGGCATCAGGCCCGGGTCTCCGCAATGCGGGCCGGCGGAACCAATGCTGCCGGCAACTTCGACACCGCCGAGGCGCGCGAGCCACAGCACCGCGGTGATGTCTTCGACACAGGTGGCGCCGCTGACGACGTAGTGGCGGATGGCTTCCGGGCTGCAGCCGGACTTGATCTCGGCAACGACGCGGAGGGTTTCGATGACGTCGCGAGTTTCGGGACTGAGCGCGCCGGGAGTGCTGGACTGGTTGCTGGCGCACCAGGCAGATGCTTCTTCGAGGGCCTTGCGGTGCACTTTGGCGTGCTGGCGAATATCGAGAGTGTGCAGGTGGAGACCGAAGGTGCGCACCATCAGGAGCAAGGGGTCGATGAGGGTCTCGGCGAGACGAAGGCCTTTGTTGGCGGCGAGGCTGCGGCGGATGACTTGCAGGTCCTCGAGAAAATCGGCGGCGGAGCAATAGGGCGCGAGGCCGGCCAGGGCGGACTCCGGCGACTCGGGATCGGTGTCGGCTGTGCCGGCGGTGCGGCGGAGGCGCGCGCGAACGCAGAGGAGATAGCGGCGGTAGATTTCAAACTCGAAGGCGGAGCCGAAGGCGGCATCGGCGCTGAGGTGCAGCTCGGCCTGGAAATTTCGCAGGCGGGCCTGCAGCTCTTCGCTGACGGGAAGTTGCTGGGCGGAGGTGGTGAGCAGGTCGATGGTCTGTTCAAGGCGCTGGTCGTAGTGCGCGAGCAGCCGCGCGCGCGCGGAGAGAATGGCCTGGCGCGTGACTTCCGGCGTGACGAAGGGATTGCCGTCGCGATCGCCGCCGATCCACGAGCCGAACCGGAGGAGAAGCGGGAGGTCGCCCAGCTCAAGCGCCAGGCCATATTCGCTGTTCAGCGCGGAGCGGACTTCCTCGTAGAGGCTGGGGAGGGTCTCAAAGATGGAGACGTCGTAGTAGTCGAGGCCCATGCGAATTTCGTCGGTGACGGCGGGGCGACGGCTGCGGACTTCATCGGTTTGCCAAAGCGCGGTGATCTCGGCGGTGAGGGCTTCTTCGAGGGCGATCAGCTCCTCGTCGGGAACGGGGATGCGGTCGAGGCGCTCGAGAAATTCGCCCATGCGGCGACGCTTCATGAGGACGGAGCGGCGGGCGATCTCGGTGGGGTGGGCGGTGAAAACGGGGACGACGAGGACTTTGCTGAGCCACTGGCGCGCCTTCTCGGCGGAAATACCGGCTTCGCGCATGGCGCGCAGGGTGCCGCGGAGCTCTCCGCGCTGAGCGTCGCGATGTTCGACGTCGCCGCTGATCTGCAGGGAGAGGCGGCGGCGTTTGCGGTGATTCGTCTCGGCGAGGTTGATGAGCTCGAAGTAGAAAGCGAAGGCGCGGCTGAGGCGGTAGGCCTGGTCGACGGGGAGGCTGTTAACGGCGAGCACGGCCATCTGCATCAGGTCTTCGGCTTCGCGAATGCGGCCCTTGCTTTGGGCTTCGCGACGGCGGATGGCGGGCTGGCGCAGCTCTTCCACTTTTTGATAGAGCGCCTCGCCGGCCTGTTCCCGGAGCACGCGGCCGAGCAACTGGCCCAGAGAGCGGACGTCGCGCCGCAGGGGCGCGTCTTTGCGCTCACCGGAGCGGGCTTCGAGCTCCGCGAGGCGCTCCTCCCAGCTTTCGGGCTTCCACAGGGGCGGCATGATTTTGATTAGAGCATCTCTCCTGTCAATTTGCCGTTTTCGCGGGGGAAATCGAAATATTGCGAATCAGCGGAGCGGGGACGGCCAACCCCATCATCATGAGTCATTTGGCGGGGGCGTGGTGGACCCGGGGGGCGGCGCCGGATTTCCGCAACCGGGGTCAATCTCGCTCATCCTATGAAGCGTAGGGGCGACATGGCAGAATATACAGTTGCAAGCGAGGCGAAAGCCCTTTACTATGCGGCAATTGCGGCAATGAAGGCAGGGACCATGGCGGAACGGGCCGCAGGGCCTCGGACGGGTTCGCCCAAAGCGGGCGGAGCGGGCGGGAGTGCGCCCCGCCGCAACGCGCCAGCCCCGGCTGCGGTGGCTGCAGCGGCACCGGCGACGAGTTCAGCGAACGGCCACGGCGCGACTGACCGGCAGGCGATGACCGCCCACTACATTCGGTCGCGGATCGGCAAAATCTGCGTGGCGATTACCGGGACGACGCCGGCCGACATGCTGAAGAATGCCGAGGAGATTGTCCGCGAGAATCACTTTGTCGAATTCCGGCTGGACTACCTGCCCAATCCGTTGGCCATTCTGCCCAGGATCAAGACGTTCCTGTACGAACGCGGGGAGGTGACGGCGATCGCCACGTGCCGGCGAGCCGCCACCGGGGGCAAGTTTAAAGGGGCGATCGCCGCGGAGTTGGAAGTGCTTGAGAAAGCGGCATTTGCTGGCTGTCACCTGATCGACATTGAATTGCAGACGGCGGAGCACCTGAAGCCGGCGCAAATGAAGAAGCTGCGGGCAGCGGGGGCAGCTTTGATCGTGAGCCATCACGATTTTGAAGGCACGAAGGATTTGGACAAGACGTTTGACCGGATCAAGCCGTTCCAGCCGGAGTTTGTGAAGATTGTATCGACGGCGAAATCGCTGACCGACAACGTGACGATGATGCGCTTTCTGGAGCGCCGCCGCGACGAGGCCGAACTGATCGGAATCTCGATGGGCGAACTGGGGACGATTAGCCGGGTCCTGGGGCTGCGGGCGGGCAGCGTGTTCACCTTTGCGTCGGCGCATGCGGGCGAGGAAACCGGGCCAGGGCAGATTGAGGCGCGGACGCTGCGCGAGGCCTGGCGCATCGACCAGATTGACGCGTCGACGAAGGTCTACGGAGTGGTGGGGAATCCGGTGCGCCAGTCGCTGTCGCCGCTGATGCAGAACATGGCATTCCGGCGGGAGACGGTGAATGCGGTGTTTCTGCCGCTGCAGACGACGCGGCTTTCCGATTTGCTGGCGCTGGTGAAAGAGGTGCCGCTGCACGGCCTGGCGGTGACGATGCCGTTCAAGGGCGAGATTATCAAGCACTTGGCGAAGACGGATGCGGTGTCACAGAAGATTGGCGCGTGCAACACGGTGGTGCGGGCGCAGGATGGCAAGCTCTATGGATTCAACACCGACGTGGCGGCGGTGGTGCGGCCGCTGGAACGGCGGCTGCCGCTGAAAGGCGCGAAAATCCTGGTGCTGGGCGCGGGGGGCGCGGGGCGCGCGGCCGTGTTCGGCCTGGTGGAAAAGGGCGCGGAAGTCTTTATCTGGAACCGGACGGCGGAGACGGCGAAAAAGCTGGCGCGGCAGGCGAAGGCCAAGACGATTCGCAAAGAGCAACTGGCGAAGTCGAGCTTCGACGTGATCGTGAACACCACGCCGGTGGGGATGCGGGGGGTGAAACCGGCCAGCCTGCTGGAGCCGAAGGAAATCAACGCGCGGCTGGTCTTCGACCTGGTCTACAACCCGATTGACACGCCGCTGATCCGCATGGCGCGGGAAAAAGGTCTGCCGGTGGCGACCGGGGTGGAGATGTTTGTCCACCAGGGGGCGCGGCAGTTCGAAATCTGGTCGGGCAAACCAGCTCCGGAAGAAGAGATGCTGCGGGTGGTGGTGCATGCGCTGCGGCAGCAGGCGGCGGGGAACAACGACCGTTAATAGGTAACGTGCGTGCGCCGAAAGTTGCAGCGGAAGGGGCTGCAACCCGGGATACAATCCGAGAAAATCTCAAGTCCAGCGCAGTTCCCAGGTCTGATTGGGAACGATGCGTTTCCCGGCAGTTTCGGAGCCCTCCTATGTCATTGTTTCCCGGCCGTGTGCGCAAGAGCCCCTTTTTGGCGGGCGTCTTTCTGATCACGTTCGCCGTGCTGCTGTTTCAGATCCTGCAGACGCGCATTCTTTCGGTGATTGCGTGGTACTACCTGGCGTTTTTTGCCATCAGCGTCGCGATGCTGGGCATGACGGTGGGCGCGGTCCTGGTGTACGTCCAGCGGGAGCGCTTTGAGTCGGCACCGCTTTCCGTGACGCTGTCGCGGTACGCGCTGCTGACGGCGGTGGCGATGCCGGCGTCGATGATCGCGCAGATGTGCCTGGTGATTTCCGCGCAGCCTTCGCTGGTGATGGTGGCGGTGTGGTCCGCCCTGCTGGCGATCATGGCGGTGCCGTACGTCTTCTCGGGGATTGTGGTGAGCCTGGCGCTGACGCGGAGTCCGTTTCCCGCGGGGCAGGTTTACGGCGTGGATCTGGTGGGCGCTTCGCTGGGATGCCTGGCGGCGATCGGGGTACTGAACCTGGTGGACGGGCCGACGGCGATCATCGCAGCGGGCGCGATCTGCGCGATGGCGGCGGTGGGGTTTGCCCGGAGCGGCGAAGATCCGCAACCCTTTAAGGGAGAGAGATGGTTCCGCAGGCCGGGTATGGTGGCGGCCCTGCTGGCGGGGTTCGCGGTGTTCAACGCGGGCTCACCGATGCGATTCCGGCCGATTCTGGTGAAGGACAAAGTGGAGAAGGCGGACCAGCGATACTACGAGAAGTGGAATTCTTATTCGCGGATCATCGCGAGCCTGCCGACGATTGGGATGCCCTTTCTCTGGGGACCCTCGTCGACCCTGCCAGCCACGACTTCGGTGCCTTCGGTGGCTCTGAATATCGACGGGGACGCGGCAACGTCGATGTTTCATTACGACGGGACGCCGCAGTCGATTTCATTTCTGCAGTACGACCTGGTGGGTCTGGCGTATCGGCTGCCAGGGATTCAGAAATCGGCGGTGATTGGGGTCGGCGGAGGGCGCGACATTCTGACGGCCCACTATTACGGGGTGCAGGACATCACGGGCGTCGAGCTGAATCCCAATTTCATCAATCTGGATACCCGCGTGCCAGGATTCAGCGGCTTCGGAGGGCTGAACCGGTTGCAGAACCTGCACCTGCACGTGGACGACGCGCGGAGCTGGTTTGCCGCGACCCACGAGAAGTTCGACCTGGTCCAGATGAGCATGGTGGATACCTGGGCCTCGACGGGAGCGGGCGCTTTCACGCTGAGCGAAAACGGGCTGTATACGCTGGAGGGCTGGCGGGCGTTTTTGAAGACCCTGAATCCCAATGGGATTTTGACGGTGAGCCGGTGGTACAGCTCGGGCGATGTGAATGAGACGGGGCGCATGGTGGGCCTGGCCACGGCAGCGTTGCTGGACGCGGGAGTGCAGGACGTCCGGCCGCATCTGTATGTGGCGACGACCGATCGGATTGCGACGCTGGTGCTGTCGAAGTCGGCCTTCACGGCCGAGCAACTGCAGATCCTGAACAAGACGACGGGGGATCTGAAGTTCAAGGTTCTGCTGGCTCCGGATCGACCGGCTCCTTCGGAGCTGTTGCGGACGGCAACGGAGAGCCGGAACCTGGCGGATCTGAATCGCGCGCTCGACCAGACGTACCTGGACCTGACGGTGCCGACGGATTCGCGGCCGTTCTTCTTCAATCAATTGCGACTCCTGGATTTGCCCAAGATGATCGCGACGATCCGGATGATGGCAAGCAATCGGCTGGAGCAGGGTGAGTTTTCCGGGAACCTGGTCGCCTCGGGGGTGCTGGGGATGATCCTGCTGCTGTCGATCGAGGCGGTGGTTCTGACAATTTTGGTGCCGCTGCGGAAGACGAAGCAACAGTGCGCGCGGCCGTTGGTGGTGACGGGAAGTCTTTATTTCGGCCTGATCGGGATGGGCTTCATGATGAGCGAAATCGCACTGGTGCAGTCGTTCAGCGTGTATCTGGGGCACCCGGTGTATTCGCTGGGGATTTGCCTTTTCAGCCTGATTCTTTCGTCGGGGTTAGGCAGCCTGGCATCGGACTGGATCGATCTCAGGAAGCGTCCAGGGCTGGCGGTCTGGGGTCTGCTGGTGGTCGGCTATCTGGTGGCCATGGAGCAGGTGTTGCCGGCGGTTTTTGCGGCGACCACGGGCCGGGAGCGGATGGTGCGGATCGGGGTTTCGCTGGCGGCGATCATGCCCCTGGGCTTCCTGCTGGGGTTCGCGTTTCCGACGGGCCTGCGCCTGGTGGAGGCAGTGGATGGACGGCCGACTCCGTGGTTCTGGGGAATTAACGGAGCAACGGGGGTGCTGGCTTCGGTGCTGGGGGTGATTGTCAGCATGTCGCTGGGCATCAACGTGACGCTGCTGGCCGCGGCGGCGTGTTACCTGGCGCTGATCCCGATCAGCTTCCGCCTGCTCGCCATGGGCAAGACCGAGGCGCAGGCGAGGGTGCTGGTGGGCGCGTAGGAAGCTGGAATGGAGGGGGCGGGATCCAAACTGGCGGGACCGCAACAGGCGGGACCGCGACAGCTCTGGCGCGCGGAACTTCAGGTGGAACGGGGCGGTGCTGGTTAGCCGATTCTGAGGCCGCGCCGGCTCGACTTTGCAGGATGCAGGAAAATGGAGAACTGGGGACGAAGGCTGTGCCGAGAGCGTCCCTCAGGGGCCAAAGCCCACTGATTTTGCTGACCCTTTTGGCACGACTAAAGTCAAGATTATTCACTTGACGAAGGGTAGATATTTTGCTAAGATTCTCACATAGCAAGTCGTTATCCCTTTCCCTTCTGTGTTTTAGGTTCATCTTTCGGGAGCGGAATACGGCGCAAATCTTGCTTGATGCTTGCAACTAGCTTTCGAGTGGGAACACGCTGCAAAGGCGACTTAGGTTTACGAGGTTCAGCCATGACACTCCTTGAGATAAATGCCGGATTCTCTACCGATGAAAAATGCCGCGAATTGCTTGAGCGCCTGCGCTGGCCGGAGGGCGTGACGTGCCCTCGTTGCAAGGATCGCCGCGTCTCGCGGATGAAGGATTACGCTCGGTTTGAATGCGTCGGATGCGAGTACCAATTCACGGTGATGAGTGGCACTATTTTTCACGACTCTCACTTGCCGTTGCCTGTCTGGTTTCTCGCTGTGCTCCTGATCTGTGAAGCCAAGAAGGGCATGAGCGCTTCGCAGCTCAAGAGAACGATCTGGGGCCTCAACAAAGGCAGCTACAAGACGGCATGGTATCTCTGCCATCGCATCCGCGCGGCAATGGCCTCCGCAGAGAAGACGATGCTCTATGGCACGGTCGAGATGGATGAAACCTATGTCGGTGGAGTCCAGCGCGGTCATCAGGACAAGCCAGGACACGGTGAGAGCACGAAGCAGATTGTCATCGGCCTTCGTCAACGCGGCGGGGAGACGCGATTCTTCCACGCTGAAGATGCAAAGAGCGGAACACTGGCACAGTACATCAAGGACAATGTGAGCGAGGACGTCGATGTGGTCGTGACCGACGAATACACCGCCTACCCCAGTGCGATGAAAGCGACGGGACACGCGGCGAAGCACAAGACGATCAAACACAAAGCCAAGGTTTACGTCGATGGCGACATTCACACAAATACCGTCGAGTCCGCTTTCTCGCTGTTGAAGCGCGGCGTTATCGGTACGTGGCATCAGATTTCTGCAAAGCATCTTGGGGCCTACCTGCAAGAGATGGAGTTCCGTTTCAATCGCCGTGGACGGTCGGACTTGTTCGTTGATACGTTGCGCCACATGGTCACCGCTGATCCCCTGACGTTTGAGGAATTGACAGCCTAATGAGTTCCCTTCCAAGGGGTAAAATCCACGCCGCGCCAAACCTCAGACGTTTTCCTACAAAGCTCCCCAACCGTGGCGAGGTAGTGATGATCGCCTTCCGAAGGTAAAATCCCGACTATTTCTGACGCGGCCCGACGCAAGACGTAATCGAAAATACTGCCTTGGTTCTCCGCATGGTCCATTTCAAAATGACTGATCCAGATTGGAAATTCGTGAGTACGACGCAGGACTACCGCATTCGTCGTTCCGCCACACGCTGATGCCATGTCCTTCTTTGCCCGATACATCAAGTATGAGATTTGTAGTAATCGCTGTCGTGTTGGCGCGGGAGCCGCAAAAAACGAACGGAAAATTGGATCGGTGACCACCGAGCCAGCTCCGATGGCAATGTAACCACGACAATCATCTAGTGCCGTTTTGCGTACCATCGTATTTGGAGGTTCGCAGAAATACAGTTCAATCCCTCCGCCCTCCCGCCCTCCCGGGAAAACAGGCCGATCCACATTTATCCCGATAATCAATTGAACCGCCGGAGCCCCATGCGGATGCTGGCTCACCCAGTGCGTCATTGTCGTTCTTACATTTGTCTCGGCCTCTGTTAAGCTTTGCGGATCACGTTGCTCAAGTTCCCCGATGATGTCCGGGATGAGAGTATTCGCGGCATTTCCATCCTCTGTCGCATTGGCAATCACAAACGAGCAAGTTGCTGACATACCTGTATGCACTTTCACGCCAACAGATGTCGCGCCATCAGACATCACAACACGGGTATCCGCTGCTACTATTAGCCCTTCAGAACATAGAGCGCCTATCGCAATCGTCATTCGCATCGGCCCTTTCTTTCTGGCCGCGTTTTTTTTAACATAATTTGGGGCTAAAATTCGCGGCTTAATAGCAATTAAACCCATTCGGCTCCCCCTTCGTCAAGTGAATAATCTTGACTAAAGTCGTGCCCCTTCAAAGCGGTGGCTCCCTGTGGGTTTTTCCGCAAGCTGTGAAGTCGTGCCCTTTCACAGCGGCGGCTCCCTGTGGGTTTTTCCGCGAGCTGTTTAGTCATCATCGGGAGGCTTGTCGAAGGCCGTCGCCTGCAGAAACTTGCTGGGCGGGTAGGTGGTTGGGATCTGCACATAGGGTTGCGGCGTCTGGGTAAAGTCGAGGCAGTCGGACAGGTCGTCGGAGACGGCGTCGCGGGTTCCAAGGCTGGGCAGGTTGAAGACTTCTTCGGTCAGGTGCAGGAAGCTGCCGAATTCATGCTGCTGGTGGGAAATGTAGCCGTGCCTCGCCCACGGGGAGACCACGATGAGCGGCACGCGAAAGCCGAGGCCCATGCTGTCGATTTGCGGCGGATTGACGTGGTCGTACCAGCCGCCCCAGTCGTCCCAGGCGATGAGAATGACGGTCGAGTACCAGTAGGGACTCTGGCCGACCGCATTGGCGATGTCCGCCACCCAGTCCGGCCCTTCGGCGGTCGCACCCACGCCGGCGTGATCGGACCAGGCAAAATCGCGGGTAATCCATGTCACCTGAGCCAGGGTGCCCTGCTGGAGGTCGGTGAAGAACTGTGGCGGCGGCGAGACAATATTATTGGTCCAGTCGGAGCTGTAGCGGATGTGACTGATGGCGTCAAACGCCGACCAGATGTAGCCGCCTTCGCCGGCCTGCTGCGCATAGTAGCGCCAGGAGATATTGGCGGCGTCCAGTTCGTCGGCCAGGGTTTGATAGTCGAAACAGGGAAAGACCCCCGGCAGGTCGGTGCCATTGGGGCCGATCAGCGCCACTTTGGTGGCGGCGGGGGCGTCGCATCCCCAAATTTGCGGGTTGGCGGGGCCCTCGGGGTTCTCGTCGGCGTCGCCGGCCTGGCCGGCAATCATGTATTGATGGGCGCCGTAACTGGGTCCGCTGTTCGACTGAAACATCCGGTCGCCGAGGGTATATTGCTGCGCGAGCGTCCAGATCGGGACAGTTTCGCTCTGCGGCACGTAGGCATAGGGATAATTTGCGCTGGGGTAGGTGGTTTTGGGCTGATCGAATCCATCGTTTGCGCCATTGTCCCAGGCATGCCACCAGACCACATGGCCGTGACGGATATCCGTACCCGCCTCCAGCGTGACGGGCTGCAGAGCGACGGTGGCGCCGTTAACGCTGCCGGATTGCACAGTATCGGCGCCGGGGAAGCCGTTGAACAGGTTATCGAAAGTGCGGTTCTCCTGCATGATCACGATCACGTGCTGAATCGTGGTGGTCAGGCTGGGCGGGACATTGGTGACGATGAGCATGGTGGAGACCGTCGTCGTCAAATAATCGGCGGTGTCGGTTGGGGTGAAAGTCACCGAGAGGGGATGGGTTCCTGCGGGAAGCAGGGTTCCGATGGCCGGGGTATAGGCGAAGGTTCCGGGGACGGGCGACGAGGCATCGAGTTGCCTTGAGCTGAGTGGTGTGCCGTAGGCGATGGGGGCGGGGGCGACCCAGGTGATGGCCGGGCTCGCGAGTTCGACGGTCAGAGGGACGGTGGCCGTGGCCGCCGCATAGTCGGTGGTATCCGTCGGGGTAAAGACCGTCGAGAGCGTGTAGGTTCCCTGTTTGAGCACCGTCCCAGGACTGGGGCTGTAGGTGAAGGTCCCCGGCACCGAAGCGGTTGCATCCAGCTGCCCGCTGGTCAGTGGCGTGCCGATGACCATCGGGGGGGGAGCGGGCCAGGCGATGGCCGGGGTATCCTCCTGCACAGTCAAGGTAACGGCGGCATTGGCCGCAGTGTAGTTGGCAACGTCCGTGGGCGTGAAAGCGACGTTGAGGGTGTGCGTTCCCGCTTTGGGAATGTAACCGCCGGCCGGGTCATACGTAAACGAGCCTGGCACGGAACTGGTTGCGTCCTGCTGGGTGGGGCCGACCTCAGCGGGGAAGGTAATGGGAGTCGGCGTCGGCCAGGTAATGGTCGGGGTCGCCGGAAGAACGGTCAAGGTGGAGGAAACCGTGACCGGGCTGTACAGGGTGGTATCGGCGGGTGTGAATGTGGCGGACAAGTTCTGCCTGCCGGCGATGAGCACGGTTCCGGCGGCCGGCGTGTAGACGAAGCTTCCCGGCAAGTTCGCTCTTGCATCCAGCTGGGCTGGGCCGAGCGGGGTTCCGTAGACGATGGAACCCGGAGACGCCCAGTTGACGGCCAGTTTCGGCGGGCCGCCGGGACCGCCGCAGGCAACGACGCCAAAGACTACGGCACACACCGTTGCGGGCATGACAAGGAAGAGCGCTAACCGTATGTGGACAAGAGAAAGACGAACCCGGGCAGAAGCGAGACATCCTGAAAAGTGCCAGCGAAACATAACATCCTCGACCGCTCCTGGTGCACGGCCTGCGAATATTTTAGGCTTTTATGACAGCCAGTATATATAAGCTGTGTCGCCTGGAGCCGCTAACTTACAGGTCAGGACGCAACAGAGAAATTCCAGCGCGATAATAACCGATCGATCGAAAAGTCCCGATCCATTCCTGGATCGAATGCCCTGGGGCAATCCAGGATCGTTTCCATAAGGGCAAGTAAACCAGCGGAGGCTGACGGCGAAGCTTTGCCGGCTTTGACCCAGCGCCGATTGCGCGGTTGGTCCGTTGAGGCCATGCCTCTCCGTCGCCGACGGGCCCGCCCAATCTAGTCGTCGTCGGGAGCCTTGTCAGAAGGCTTCTGCTGCATAAAGAAGCTGGGCGGGTAGGTGGTTGGAATCTGGACATAGGGCTGTGGCGTTTGAGTGAAATCGAAACAGTCGGATAAATCGTCGGAGGTCGCGTCGCGGGTTCCGAGGCTGGGCAGATTGAAGGCCTCTTCAGTAAAGTGCAGGAAGCTGCCGAATTCATGCTGCTGGTGGGAAATATAGCCGTGCCTCGCCCAGGGGGACACCACGATGAGGGGCACGCGAAAGCCGAGGCCCATGCTGTCGATTTGCGGCGGGTTGACGTGGTCGTACCAGCCGCCCCAGTCGTCCCAACTAACGAGAATGGCAGTCGAATTCCAGAACTGACTCGCTCCGACGGCGTTCACCAGGTCGGCGACCCAATCGGGCCCTTGCGCGGTCGCACCGCCACCGGCGTGGTCCGAGTAGTTAAAGCCGGGAACGATCCAGGTAACCTGGGCCAGTTTACCCGCCTGAATATCGGTGAAGAAGCGGGTGTTCGGCGAGACGACGTAGTTGGTCCAGTCCGAGCCGAAGCGGATATGCTGAATTGCGTCGAAAGCCGACCATACATAGCCGGAGGCGCTGACAGCCGGAGCATAGTATCGCCAGGATACGTTCTGTGCGTCCATTTCATCTGCCAGCGTCGGGTAATCGAAGCAGGGAAAGACTCCCGGCAAATCGGTGCCATTCGGGCCAAGCAGGGCCACGGTCCAGGTGGGCATTGAATCGCACCCCCAGTGTCCATTGTGGTCGACGCCGTTCGGGTTCTCGTCCGCATCCGAGGACTGGCCGGCAATCATGTATTGGTGCGCGGGGTAACTCGGCCCGCTGTTCGACTGAAACATGCGATCGGCCAGAGTATAGGCCTGGGCCAGGGTCCAGAGGGGAACCGTCTCACTTTGCGGAACATAGGAATACGGAAAGTTGGGAACAGGGTAGGTCTGCCGGCGATGCGTAAAGCCATCCATGGCGCCCTGATCCCAATCCTCCCACCAGCCAGGATGGGAGTGATCGGCGTCGATCCCGTACTCCAGCGGGATGGGTTGCAGGGCCACCGTTTGCCCATAACTCGAACCGGACTGCACGGTATCCGCTCCAGGAAAGCCGTTGAATAGGTTATCGAAGGAACGGTTCTCCTGCATGATGACGACGATGTGCTGAATGGGCAGGGGTCCCTGCGGGGTGACCGTGATCGGGACGGTGGCAGTGGCGGCGGTGTAGTCGGTGGCATCGGTTGGGGTGAAGGCAGCCGAGAGGGTTTGGATTCCGGGTTTGAGGACCGTCCCGGCGGGCGGAGAGTAGGCGAAATTGCCGTGCACGCTCGCGGTGGCATCGAGTTGACCGCCAGCAATCGCGGTGCCGTCGACAATCGGAGCCGGCGCCGGCCAGGTGATGACCGGGGAGCCGGGGTTGACGGTGAGCGAAACGCTGGCGGTCGCAGTTTTGTAATCAACGGAATCTGCCGGGATGAACGTGACGGCCAGGGTGTGCGTTCCCGCTGCGGGTATGTAATCGCCGGCGGGATCGTAGGTAAATGACCCGGGCACGGAACTGGTGGCGTCCTGCTGCGCGGAGCCGACGGTGGCAGGAAAGGTGAGGGGCGCCGGGGTCGGCCAGGTAAGGGCCGGCGTCGCCTGCAGAACGATGAGCGCTCTGGAAACCGTGACGGTGCTGTATAGGGCAGTGTCGGCCGGCGTAAACGTGGCGGCTAATTCCTGGGCGCCTGCGGTCAACACGGCGCCGGAGGCTGGCGTGTAGACAAAGGTTCCCGCGACATCGGCGCTCGCATCAAGCTGGCCGGGGCCCAGAGGGGTTCCGTAAGCGATGGAAGCAGGAGCGGGCCAACTGACGGCCAGCCTGGGCGGGCCGCCGGAGCCACCACAGGCGACCATGCCCAAGACGGCGGCAGCCAGGGATGCAGCCGGCACGACGAAGAGCGGGAGCCGGGCGCGAACCCATCGAAGAGGGAGACGCTGAGTCGTGAGGCAGGTGAAACACGAAGCCATGTAATCTCCAAGAGCAGAAAAGGAGCAACGGTACCGTTTTTTGAACTAATGGCGCAGAAAGCTCATACCTGTCAGCATCCGCGGCCATGTTGTAACTGGGTAGCCAAAACCCCAATATCCATGCGATCGCTGCGGACGAAAGATTCCCAGCGTCGATTGATCGTTCGCAGTCCGGCAGACTACGGCGTATGGCTTATGGCCGTCCGGCTGCAAGGTGGGCGGCTTTCATCTACCTTTTGGGAGTCTATCTATGAACTTTATCCCTTCCTAACTGGAAGTCAAGAGGGTTATCCGAAAGGACCCGATGCGTCCTGGGGCAAGGAGTGGCAGGGGCCGGGGAGGCGGAGTGCGGAAGAGGAAAAGATGAGGCGGAACGCTGCGGGACGGGATGCACCCGGACCCCGTTTGCCGAAGCGGATGAGACAGATACCAGCAGGAAGGCCAGTCAAAAAAAGAGGGCCGGAGGCGCGCGCCGGGGTGTAGGGTATAAGGGTTGCGCCGCGGAGAAAGTGCGCGTCCTCCCCAAAACAAGGAGAAGTGAATGGGGGAGAATTCCGACCAGGGGGACGCAGCGGAGATGCCGGTTTCGATTGAGGTTCCCCCGGAACTCGGCTGGCTGGCGGGGAAAAAAGGCGTCGATGCGGAGCAGGCGATTGTCTATAGTGGACCGAGGAACAGCAATCCGATGAATCGGAAACCAGGTCAGTCCATCTTAGACCGGCTTATCGCCATGGCGTCTGACGAGAAGCCTGCGGAACCCCCGCGGAACGAAAAGCCGGAGGCCCCGACGGAACTGGAAGCGATGCCGGTATTCGGGGACCAGGGGCACGATCTGGAGCTGGAACACAATCCTATGTGGAAGGCTCTGCTGCAGTTCCGGGCGCTGCTTCCCTACGTTTCGAGGATGCTGGATATGAGCCATACTGAGGGCGCGCCCGCGGGGCTCTCCACCGAGTTGAAGCAAAGCGTGGGGGATCTGGCGGTGGCGCAGCGGGATCTGCGGGCAGCGATGCAGGACCAGATGGCGCAACTGAAGCACCTGGAAGAAGAAGTGACGCGCACCCGCGAGGTGACCGAGCGCAACACGAACGAGAACCTGGAGGTTCTGGAGGATGTGCGCGCGGTGCAGTCGACGGTGAAGAAAGCCGGAGTCACGGTAGGGATCCTGCTCTTCGTGCTGATTGGTCTGGTGACCTGGCTGCTGGTCCGGGGATTCCGATTCCACTGAGCCCCGTTTCGCGACCATCCTTCCCCGCCGAATTTCTTACTGAGGTAACCTGCTTTCGCTGCGGGTGAGGCAACGGCGTTGCGGCCAACTGCCTCTGGTGAGGAATGGAGGGCAGAATGCGGGAACGAAACGAGCTGACCGGACCGGAAGAAGCGCCGCATCCAGCGGAGCGCGAAGAGGATGCTGACGGCCCGCCGCCAACGTCGCTGAACGAGGACATCCGGGCGCGTATTGCGCGTCCGCATAAGGGCGACGTGGGGCGCGAGGGGACCAACGAAGAAATCTTCCAGGGATCGAAGATGAGAGAAATGGAGTGAAACGGCAGCGTGCGCGACCGCGGGCGGGATCGGACGGAGCGCTGAAGCCCAGTTCCTGACACGGAAGGGGCATTGCGCGGGGCTTGCGGCTGGGCGTTAATGCGGGAAGAACCTTTGGCTGATTGCCAGGGAGATTCGGCGATTTTCCCGGACCGAACGGCGCTATACTGCGCGTGAACCCGGGAGATTCGATCGCCGGGGTGAGGAGATTGAATGTCGACGCTGATCATGGACGATACTGAGCCAACTGCGAGTGTGGACGATTTCAGCGTGCTGGAAGAGCGGATCCTGCGGACAGTCGAGTTGGTGCGAACGGAACGAGCGGCGCGGGTGCAGGCCGACGAGAATGCCGCACACCACCAAAGCCTGGTGGATGCGCAGCAGGCGCTCCTGGCCCAGGCGCAGGAGCAGGTGCGCACCCTGGAGCGGGACCGCGAGCAGGTGCGGCATCGCGTGGAACGGCTTCTGAAGCAGCTGGATGAGATTTCTGCGTGAAGATTACGGACGAAATCGAGCCGCAGGCGATCACGGTCGATATCTACGACCAGAATTACCGTCTGCGCGCGAGCGATCGCGAATACGTGGAGCGGCTGGCCGCAATGGTGGACAGCAAGATGCGGGCGGTCGCGGCGCATGGGCGGACGGTGGATTCTTTGCGCGTAGCGGTGCTGGCCGCGCTGAATATTGCCGATGAGCTGGCGCGCATGACAGAGCGCTGCGAGGCGTTGACCGAGCCAGGAAAGAATGTCGCGTCGTTGCGTAGCCGGGCCCATTCGCTGTCGGTGTTGCTCGACGAAGTGTTGAGCGACGAGCGCAAAGCGGGGTAGGAAAGCCGGCCCTGGCCACCAGCCCTCAGCAGACACAATCCATTTTTGCCCGTTCATCTCTCCGCGTGGTTCCTCCATCGGGAAAACCTGCCTTCCATCCATGAGCGCGTGCGTTCCCGTCAGGAGCGATGCACTGTAGCGGTGGGAGGAATTCCGCAATGCGCATTCGATTTCTTTTAGCTTCTCTGGGTGCATGTGCCGTGCTTGGCGTGCAGGGCCAGTCGTTGCCTCAACAGCCAGCCGGCGCTTCGGCGTGGCAACTGCCGCATGGGCTGGAGGTAAAAGACGCCGGTCCGCGAACTTATCGGTTCACCGTGGTTTACAACACGGCCAACACGACCGGGCAGATCGTCCAGCGCCAGCGGGTGACCGGCGACTACACGCGGGGTCTGCCGAACGGCGACGTGATGTGGAAGAACGTCGGGCTGGCGACGGCCATGGGGGCAACCGCGCCGTTTCCGCTTCCGCAGAGCCAGGATTACATGGAGGGATTCCGGTACCGGGATGATCTGGATGCGACGATGCAGCCGGATTTCTTCAAATCGTTTCCTGCCACGGCGGTCCTGGAGCGTAACCTGGTGTGGGACACCGGGATGTTCGAGATGTTCGGGCAGAAGGACTTCGATCTGCTCCAACTGAATCAGCCGCTGCATGCCGGCGCCAATCAGGATGTGAAGATGCCCAACGTAGGCACATTCCATAACCGCGATATCGTGCTGGAGTGGGTGGGGCGTTCGCAGCGGAATGGCGAGGATTGCGCGCTGATCGATTACCAGGCCTTTTTCAATCCGCTGGAGATTGCCAGCGGCGGCATGACGCTCAACGGACGCAGCGATTACTGGGGCGAGATCTGGGTGTCGCTGACGACGAAGCAGATTGAATACGCCACCATCAACGAAGAGGTCTTTGGCGAGATGACCCTGCCGGGACAGAAGACGCCGCAGAATCTCAGTGTGTTCCGGACCGGAGAACTGGCGCTGGTGAGCGGGAAGAACTGAGGCGGCCGATGACGACGAACGCGATGGCAGAGTACAAGCACAAATGGGCGTTCTCGCTGGCGTGGACCAATGTGGCCGTGGTGGTGGTGGATTTGGTCGCGCTGGCGAGCGGTCCGACGATCACGGTCCGGTCTGCGCTGCAAACTCTGGCCTTCACGTTCATTTATGCGAACCTGACCAGCATTCTCGCGGTGGTGATCCTGGGATGGCTGCTGGAGAAAGCGATGGCGCGCAACGTGGCGTTGTGGAAGGTGGCGCTGCCGGGCATCCTGTTCTTTACGGCGGCAGGGTGCCTGGCGGCGCAGGGACTGCTGGCGGCAGCAGGCTTCGTGGGCCGGCAGCAGTTCTGGCTGGAGTACTATCACACGCTGCGCTTCGCGGCTCCGCTGGCGCTGGTGTTCGGACTTGGGGCCACAGCCTACGGAACGCTGCTGGGCCGGATGCAGGGGATGGAAGCCGCACTGCATGAGAAAGCAATGGCCGCGGAGCGGGCGCAGAAACTGGCGGCGGAAGCGCGGCTGCGATCGCTGGAGGCATGGATTCATCCGCATTTCCTCTTCAACACGCTGAACTCGATCAGCGCGCTGATTGCGGGCGATCCGGCGCGCGCCGAACAGATTGTGGGACGGCTGGCGACGCTGCTGCGGGCGTCGCTCGACAGCAGCAACCATCCGCTGATTCCGTTGCGCGAGGAGATGGCTCTGGTGGAGAGCTATGTCGATATTGAGCGGGCGCGCTTTGGCGAGAAGCTGCACGCTTCGCTGTATGTACCGGCCGCGCTCGAGGAGACCGCGGTGCCTCCCATGTCAGTACAGTCGCTGGTGGAGAACGCGGTGAAGCACGGGATCACATCGCGGCCGGAGGGAGGGACGTTTACGGTGACGGCGCGGGAAGAAAACGGGGGCGTGCGGATCTCGGTGCGGGACGACGGGCCGGGATTCGATTTGACCGCGATGCGGGCCGGGCATGGTCTGGACAAGCTGGTGCTGCGGCTGGACGCGTTGTTCGGGGAGCGGGCGCGGCTGAGCGTCTCCCGCGAGGATGGCTATTCCGTCGTGGAGATGGTGGTGCCGCACGCATGAAACTGCGGGCTTATCTGGTGGACGACGAACCGCTGGGGCTGGAGCGGTTGCGGCGACTGCTGGAGAAGACAGGACGGGTGCAGGTCGCGGGCTGGACGACACAGCCGGAGGAGGCGGTGGCGGCGCTGACCGAGGATCCGCCGGATGTGTGCTTCCTCGATATCCAGATGCCGCGGTTGAATGGGTTTGACGTGCTGGCGCGGCTGGCAAAACAGCCGGTGGTGATCTTTACGACGGCTCACGAACAGTATGCTTTGCAGGCATTTCAGGTGAACTCGGTGGACTATCTGCTGAAGCCGATTGAGCCGGAAGCGCTGGAGCGGGCGCTCAACAAAGTCGAGGGGCTGCGGCGGGGCGGCGACGCAAAGCAGGCGGATTTGCAGGCGCTGCTGCGGCAGATGACGGCGTCGCTGAGCCGGGAGGCGCGGGCGGAGTATCCGGTGCGGATTGCGTCGCGGCTGGGGGAGCGGATTTGGTTTCTGGATCTGGAGCGGGTGACGCATTTCTACGCCGAAGACAAGCTGACGTACGCCTTTGCGGAAGGCAAAGCGTATTGCGTGGACCACACGATTGCGGAGCTGGAGACGAAGCTGGATCCGAAGAAATTTGGGCGCATCCATCGGGCTACGCTGGTGAGCTTTGCGTGGATTCGCGAGGTGAGCGCGCTGCCGGGCGGGGCGTTGAACGTTCGGCTGAAGGACGGCAAGGATCTGACCGTGGCGCGTGACCGGGCGCGGGGGTTTAAGGAGCGGGTGGGGCTGTAGGAGGGCCGCGCGCACTGGGTTCTCCTGAAAATGGCCTGCGATGGCCTGGCCAAGTGGCGATGGATTGTTCTTCGCGCGGTGATATAGTCTGCTGGCCATCCCCGATGAGGACTTGCCCGTGAAAAAGATTGCGTTTCTTCTGCTGTTGAGTCTGCCGCTCGGCGCCCTGGCGCAGAGCAAGCAACCGCCAACCACCCTGCGCGGCGTGCTGCTGGAGCAATTGCACACGACGCACGATGTCGAGCAGTGGTTCGTGCCGGCGAACATCGCTGTCCAGGGACTGACGCCGGAGCAGGCGAACTGGAACCCGGGGCACGGCGGCCATTCCGTGGGGCAACTCGCCTATCACCTTTGGTTCTGGAATACCCAGGAGCTGGCGCACTTCAACGGCCAGAAGCCG
The DNA here is from genome assembly GCA_036267295.1 of Acidobacteriaceae bacterium. Taxonomy (GTDB): domain Bacteria; phylum Acidobacteriota; class Terriglobia; order Terriglobales; family Acidobacteriaceae; genus Palsa-343. The sequence goes on from DATAWI010000040.1 coordinate 152,397, forward strand.
ATGGCGTTCGACGGCAACAACGATGAGACGTTCAACAACTTCAGCGCGGCGCAGTGGGACGATCTGGTGAAGAAGCTCGACAAGGTGATGAGCGACTGGGAGATTGCCGTGCAGAATGCCGACGACGCGAAGCTGGCCGCGAATGCGTCGCTGATTGCGCACGTGGGGACGCACAACGCGTACCACCTTGGGCAAATCCTCTACGTCCGCAAGCTGGAGGGCGCGTGGGACCCGAGCAAGGGCGTGAAGTAACAGCGGGGGAGTGACGCAGGCGCAGCGGCGATCGCGGATCGCGGTCGAGTTTTGTGGCGGCGCGGGTGTGCATCTGCCTGCTTTCCGGCACCATCCCGGGCAACCCAATGCGGTCAATGGATGGGCCTGGAGTCCGTGGCCGGCTTCCTGCTCGCGCATCCGCGTCCTGGCATCTGAGTAACTTAACTACATAAGCAACCAAGGCATGGGCAAACTCCTCGAATGTCCAGGAGTTCAGGAGTTCTCCCACGGATGTTTCACCGGTTTCTGGCGGCCACTTTTCTTGTTTGCACGACAGCGACGCTCGCTGCGCAATCGACGCTGAGTTTTGAGCTGAATCGCGACACCTACGACGTTTACAACGACTTCACGGTCGTGCAGGGAGACTTTAACCATGACGGCAAGCCGGATCTAGTGCTGGGAGGGGGCGCGAATGCAGACGAATTGACGCTGCGGCTGGGGAAGGGCGATGGGACGTTTGCGGCGCCGAAGGTCGTGGGTCCGGTGAGCAATACGATTCTGGATCTGGCGGCTGCGGATTTAGACCAGGACGGGAACCTGGACGCTGTGGCGCTGAATATAGACGGAAATTTCAGCGTTTTTTTTGGCAAGGGCGACGGAACATTTGCCGCGCCGCTGGAAATTGCGACCGGCGCCTCGCCGCGCACTCTGGCCGTGGGCTCCTTCTTCGGCGATGAGTATCTTGATGTCGCGGTGGGCGATATCGATGGAAACGTCGAGCTTTTCAAAAACGACGGCGGCAAGACGTTCGTGCTGGCGAAGACCGTCACGCTGGCGGCGAACGCCGAGGTGATGAAGGTGCGCGCCGGCGTGGTGAGCGACAACGGAACGACCGATCTGGCCGCCGTGACGCAGAAGGGCGCTTACATCCTGTGGAACGACGGCAGCGGCAACTTCTCGACGGTGAAGTTGGCCACTTACGTCAATGCAGTCGATCTGGGGGTGGGCGATCTGAACCAGGACGGGATGGCGGACGTGGTGGTATCGTACACCTGCAATCCGGCGCCGACGAACAATCCCGGCAAGGGAGCGGCGTACAACAGCTGCGCTGGGTTTGACGTTTACTACGCCGACGGCAACGACAAGACGACCCGCAAACGAGTGATCGCCTATAACGGTGCGCAACCGGGGACCTCTCCGTACGCGGTGGACGTGAACGGGGACGGCGTCGGAGACATCGTGGCGGCAACCAATCCGGACGGGGCAGGCGGCGCGCAATTGTATGTCTGGCTGGGCCAGGCGAATGGAACGTTCGTGCAGAAGCCGCAGATCTGGACGGCGTCGTCGATGGGATTTGGGGGGCTGGCAGCGGGCGACTTCAATCGCGACGGGATGATGGATTTCGCCATGGCTCTGCCGGGCGACGCGATGACGGAGATTTACATCAACAGCGGACCCCGGGCGCCGTGTGCGACCAGCCAGATCAGCCCAACCGTAACGGTATGCCAGCCGGTCGATAACACCTATGCGAACCGCTCGGTCCGGGTGCAGGCCAACGCGTATGACACGACGAAGGTTACGGCGATCCAGGAATATGTGGACAACAAGCTGGTCTACGCCCAGGATGCGGACAGCATGAATACGACGTTCACTGAGGCGGCGGGGCCGCATTTTCTAGTGACCAAGGCATGGGACGCGAAAGGTCTCAGCTTTCGATCGGATCGGCACGTGACGGTGTACAACGGAACGCCGGGCGCGACCTGTGCGGCCGCGCAGGGGACCGCGAGCATCTGCGTGCCGGAGGGCACGTCGGGCAGTTCGCCGATGCACATTGTGGCGAACGGGGCGCCGGCGTGGGTTCCGACCGCAGCGCAGCTCTACATCAATGGCGACATGGTGGTGGATAACAAAGGCTGCGACAGCAACGGCGATTGCGGCGGCGGCACATCGTATGTGGACACGACGCAGACGATGGCGAGCGGATCGTACGATCTGGTTTTCAAGCTGTGGGACGCGGACGGCAACGTCTACGAGGCACAGAAGACCATCACGGTTCCGTAGAGCCCGGACGGGGCGGAAGAAGGGCAACGCCCTCCGGCATGAGGCAGACCCGCGGGGGGAGGCCGCCACTCATTCCATCACGAGGAATTGGTTCGCGACGCGGTCGAGCAGATCTTCGGTTCGATCGCAGACGCCGGTGTGGACAGGCGAAGGCTGGATCACCGTGCTGCGGGGCGAGGTAAGCCAGTGGAAACGTTCACGCTGGGAGAGGGCGGCGATGGGCCCGGCGGCTGAGTCGCCCGCGCAGATGAGCGGAACCGCGTCGAGATGCTGGCGGATGAGATCGACGTCGGCGGCAGGCCAGAGCGCGAGGAGGCGGCCGGGATCGAGATGAACGCGGGCGGCGAGGTAGCGCTGCTCCAGGCAGAAGACGACGACGGCGGCGTTGATAAACTCCTCGCGGTCGACGCGCGGGACGACGCGCAGGACGGCGTAGTCAAACGAGGCGGTTGCGGGCACGAATCGCCTCCTGTTCGAAGATAGAGGCCGCGGCGAGGCGGCGGGTGAGGAAGTCCAGATAACCGGCGCGGCGGTCGGCGGGGAGAATGCCGTCGGGCGCGGAGGCGAGCCAGGATTCAGGGATGCGATCGACGATGCCGCCGAGGACAGCGGGGGTGAGGAGCGGTCGCGCGGTTTCGCCGGCCTGATCGATGCAATCGGCCCAGGGAAGCAGGAGGTGGTCGGCGATTGCGGGGAAGGGCGACTCGATCTTCTGCTCGCGCGCGGGCCAGTCGTGGTGGAAGTAGAGCGCCGCGCCATGATCGATGGGGTAGAGTTTGCGATGCCAGACGAGGAGATTGGCATTGCGCGGGGTGCGGTCGACATTGAGGGTGAAGGCGTCGAACCAGACGATGAGCGATGCCTCCTCGGCGGGCGCAGCGTCGCGGGCAGCCGGGTCGAACATGGTGGATCCGGGCAGATAATCGAGGCCGAGATTGAGGCCGGGGCTGGCCTTGAGCAACTGGCGAATCTCGTAGTCGGGTTCGTTGCGTCCGAGGGCCGGGTCCATTGCGACGAGGACGATTTCAGGAACGCGCAGGCCGAGGGCGCGGCCGATTTCTCCGGCGACGAGTTCGGCGATGAGCGCCAGAATGCCCTGCCCGGCACCGCGGAACTTGACCACATACAGGCCGAGATCGTCGGCTTCGACGATGGCGGGCAGGGAGCCACCTTCGCGAAGGGGAAGCACATAGCGCGTGGCCTGAACGGTGCGGAGCATGGAAGGATCAGTGTAGCGAGGGATTGAGCGACCGCCCAGCGAGAGCGCTCCTGCCCCGCCAACGCCTGCTCCGCCGCGAAGCCGAATGGGTCCGGTTCCCTTCCGCGAAGGACCCGGCGCAGACGCACCTTTTTTGCGGCGCAGCGTCGGGCACTCGTGCGATGCTGTTGGACACCGCTGCGCGCGCTCGCGGTTTCTCCCCCTGAGGCAGGCATGGAACCGACTTCGGTAATTTTTGTCCATGGGTTTATCAGCTCGCCCGACTGCTGGAAGACATTTCGCAAACTTCTGGGGAAGGATCAGGACTTCGCAGCGCGGGGGTACAGGCTGCTGTGGGACTTCCAGTATCCGACGAAAGCCCTGCAGCTTTTGCCGCAAAAGCGGATTCCGAGCATCGATGAATGCGGAGCGTTCCTGCGGGATTACGTGCAGAGAAATGCGCCGGAAGGACGCGTGATGCTGGTGGGTCACAGCATGGGCGGCCTTGTGATCCAGAGCTATCTGGCGGGGAAGATCCATCAGCAGCAGGGATGCGATCTGGCGAGGATCCGGACGGTGGTGACCTTCGCCACGCCCAACCGGGGATCGACGATGCTGGAGAGCCTGCGGGGCGTCTTTCAGTTGTTCCGCACGAATGTGCAAGACAAGGAACTGGAGGTCCTGAACCAGGATGTGGCGGAGACGAGCGACGTAATCGTGCGCAACATTCTGGGATCGGATGGTCCGGCGGAGTGCTCGTGTCCGATTCCCTTTCAGGTGTATTGGGGCCTCGAGGATAACGTGGTGCCGGAAGTTTCGGCGCGGGGACCGTTTGTGGAAGCGGGGCCGTTGCCGGGCGACCACAGCGGGATTCTCGAGCCAAAGGATGCGGACGATGACCGGTATAAGGCGCTGAAGAGCGCGCTGCTCGATCCGGTGGGGCATCCGGCGATTTATGAAGTGGAGCTGTGGGATGTGAATCTGGCGGTGACGCCGAACGATGCGGGGACGCCGATTGCGCTGCGGGGATTCGACACGCCGATTGAAGTTCGCACGGACAACACGGCGGTGCGGCAGATGCGGCTGGTCTTCTCAAAGCAAAACCGGTGCGTGAGGCAGTGGGAGCAGATGTACCGGAGCAAGCAGGGCTGGGTGCAGACGCTGGGGGTGACGGGGACGAACGAGGCCAGCCCGGCGGAGATGAGTGACTACTACGAAACGGCCAAACGGTTCACGTATGCATTTACGCCCAAGGTGAGCGATCAGGGGCAGAGCTTCTCCATGAAGCTGCGCATCTACAACGGCTTTGGAGAAGGACAGCGGGACTGGCACGATCACCTGAATCCAAAGGTGCGGTGCCGGCAGTTTCGGTTCACGCTGAATTTGAAGGATTTTGGAAATGCGGGGTACGCGCTGAGCCAGGAGCCGACGATGTATTTCTACGGACAGGACGTGGTGGATCACGATTTGTGCGATCAGCGGGTGGGGGAGACTCCGCTGCCGCCGGTGGCCGGCGACGATCCATGGAACAGGACGTGGGAAATGGCGGATGTGCGCGGCGGGGTGGTCGATCTCGCCTGGGATGTGAAGAAGCCGGCGTAACGACGGAGCATGGAGGAGGGAGCATGGGCACACAACCTGGAAATATCCCCGCAAGCACGGCGGAGGCGGATCAGCAGAAGACGCGGCTGCAGGTATTCGCCAACGTGTTCAAGAGCTATATGGGCGTGATGCCGATGGTGACGGCGGCGCTGGCTCCTTTGCTGACGGCGCTGAATGTGTTGCCGATGTACGCCTCCGAGCGCAATGCGCTGGCCACCATGGCGGGCGTGCTGGGATTTCTGCTGCTGGCGTGGCTCTTCTACGTGCGGCGGACGATCGCGCTGGGGAGTATCCGGCGGTATTACCGGTCGGTCTTCAATTTCATTCCGCTGCTGCTGATTGCGGGCAGTCTGGGATGCTACGTGGAGTACTCGCACACGCTGGACGCGTCGGTAGGCCAGATTCTGCGGGACAATCCGACCCTGAAACGCAGCGACGCGCTGGGGGCGTGGACCACGGAGCATCCGGCGCCGCAGATGGTGGAATTGCAACTACTGTATCTGGGGATGTTTCTGATGGCGGAGGCGGCGTTTGTGATGATGGCGCTGCGCGAATACGCGAACGACGTACGCGGGGTGAGCGAATACGAGTGGATTTTTGGAGTGCAGGACGGGTCGGACCCGCGTTTGCCGAAAGCCATCGCCGCGGTGGCGGCAGTGAAGGCGGACTGAGAAAACAGCTGGCATGGATCGGCACTTGCCAAAAGGGGCGGGGATAGTTAGCATCCAGTCAAGAGACCGGCCTGCAAAGCAGGTGAGCGCGGTCAACGCTGGATGAACCTACATTCATGCGAACAGGGGGCTCGACTCGACAATCGGCTCGGTGTGCAGTGTCCGCCAGTTCGGAATGCCTAAAGAGCCGCGGCGAGTTCCCACCGTCTTAGGACGGGTTCACCAGCGCATCGTCCCACGGCCAAGCGGGCCGGATTCTTTTCCTCGCACCGGCTGAGGCATTTCCCTCGCGTGCATCCTCTCCTCTTCCATTTCGGCAAGATTGCGATTCCTGCGTATGGCGTGCTCACGGCGGCCGGGCTGCTTGCCGCGCTGGCCCTGCTCGTCCTGCAGGCGCGCAGATTGCGCCTGCGCCCGGACAAAGTCTGGAACCTCGGCCTCACCGCGATTCTGGCCGCCCTGTTCGGCGAGCGCCTGCTGCTGATCGCCACACACTTTGCCATTTTCCGCGCGCACCCGTTCTGGATCCTCGGCCTGGCGACCGTTCCCGGGACGTGGATCGCCGTCGGCGGCGCGGCCATCGGAATTGCGGCCGCGGCGCTGTACGGGCTTGCGGAAGGCCTGCCTCTGCTCCGCACAGCGGATGCCGCCGCTCCGGCGCTCGCGCTCGCCTTCGCCATCAACCGCATCGGCGCGTTTTGTGCCGGCATGGACTGGGGCACTCCGACTCGCCTGCCCTGGGGCGTCACCTATCGCAGTGTTGTCGCGTACCTGTGGTATCAGACCCCGCTTGGCGTCACGCTGCAGCCCGTGCAGCTTTACGACGCCGCCGCTTCGCTGGCGATTTTCGCGCTGCTCCTGGCGATGCCCCATCGGCGCGACGGAGAAACGGCCGGCGTGTGGCTCTTCCTTTATGGCGTAAGCCGATTCTTCCTGGAATTCTGGCGGGGGAACGCGCAGCACGTCCTCGGAGGCGCGCTGACCGTGGCGCAGGTGCTGGCGGTCGCCGCAGTGCTCGCAGGCGGCGCGCTTTGGCTGCGGCGCCATCCGCGTCCCGTGGCCGTCTCCGCCTGACGCCGACAATACCAGTAGAATGACCTTCGCCGCATCCCATCAGCGGCGGACTTTTCCCCAGTGATGAGACTTCCCATTCCCGATCGGTGGCGCGCCCGCCTTCAGCGCGTTCACCACCAAACCGGAGGCCGGCACTGGTTCCCGCATGTGCCCCTCGCGCTGATGCTCATCGCCGGCGGCGCCTGGATCCTCCACGTCCATTTCGGCTGGGACTGGGCGCCTTATTTCCGCTCCATGGCTCATGGGGATTTCCATCTCCAGCTCCGCCTGTTGCCGGCGGTGCTCATCGGCGGCGGCATGGAGATGATGGGCATTGCGCTGCTGTGGCGCTCGCGCCTGGCGTGGGTGGTAGCCGTGCTGCTCGCCATCGTCGCCGGCATCAACACCGCGCTCACCGGCCACACCCACGTTCACGTGCTTCTGGCCTATTTCGCGGTCATCGTTGTGCTGCTGCTGCTCGCGTGGCGTCATTTCGACCGCACCAGCCTGGCCGCCAGCACGCTCTTCGCTATTACGTCGGTGGTGATGCTGCTGCTCTACGCCACCTTCGGCAGCTTCTATCTTGGGGGGGAATTTCGTCCTCCCATCCACGACCTGGTCACCGCGCTCTATTACGCCATGGTCACCATGAGCACCGTCGGCTACGGCGATATTGTCCCCGTCAGTGCGGAGGCACGCCTCTTCACCATCTCCGTGGTCGTGCTGGGCGTGGCCATCTTCGCCACCTCGCTCACCGCGGTGATCGCGCCGCTGGTCAGCCAGAGCCTGCAACGCATCATCAACAGGAAAGGACCCGCCATGAAACGCGAGAATCATTTTGTCGTGATCGGGAACACGCCGCTGGCGGTGAATACCTGGCGCGAGCTGGCTCGCCGCGGCCGGCCGGTTACGCGCGTGCTGCGCGAGGCGCCAGAGGAAACCCAAGCCCAGGACGTGGACCTCGTCGTCGGCGACCCCAGCATGACCGAGACCCTCCGCGAAGCCGGCGCGGACAAAGCCGAAGCCGTGCTGGCCATGATGGCCGACGACTCGGAGAACGCCTTCTGCGTCCTGGCTGTCCGCGAACTGGGATCCGGCACGCGCACGGTCGCCGCCGTGAACGATGCGCGACACCTGAGCCGCGTCAAGCTGGTTCAGCCCGACGTGGTCATCGCGCCGCAGGTTCTGGGCGGCGAACTGGCCGCCATGCTGCTCTCCGGCGAGCAGGTCACGCCGGAGTTCGTCATGCAGCGCGTCTTTCAGCAGACGGGACCGCAAGCCGGAGCCAGCGAACAGCCGCCCTCCAACCCCACGCGATAGCGCGCGTCCTGCATATACTGGTCCGATGAAGTGGTGTGTGCTCTTCTGCCTTCTGATGACGGCTTCCCTTCCCATCCATGCGCAGCAGGTTCCTCCGGGAATCCCGCAGCCCGTCTATCTGTGGCCCAATGGCGTTCCCGGCGCGCTTGGCCACACGGAGACCGACCTTCCACGCCTTTATCCCTTTCTGCCGAAGAAGCGCTCCACCGGCAGCGCGGTTCTCGTAATTCCTGGCGGCGGATATCAGATGGTTGCCATCGGCCATGAGGGTTTTCAGATCGCGCAGTGGCTCAATCTCCAGGGCGTTCCCGCGTTTGTCCTCGACTATCGCGTAACGCCATATCAGTATCCAGCCGAGATCGAGGATGGCGAGCGCGCCATGCGGCTGATCCGCTCGCGCGCCGGCGAATACGGCATCGATCCCGACCGGCTCGGCGTGTGGGGATTCTCCGCCGGCGGCCATCTTGCCTCCACCATCGGCACCCACTGCGATCAGGATCCAGTAGCGCTCGCGCATCCCGATGACATCGACAAGCTCAGCTGCCGCCCGGCTTTCATGATCCTTGCCTATCCGGTGATCGGCATGACGCCGCCGGTCACGCACATGGGCTCGCGAGAGAACCTGCTTGGCGCGCAGCCGAATCCGGAGCTGGAACATAATTTGTCGAATCAGTTTCAGGTGACCGACAAAACGCCACCGACGTTCCTCTTCGCCACCAGCAACGATCCCACTGTTCCGGTGCAGAACAGTCTCGACTTTTACCAGGCGCTGCTCGACCACCACGTTCCTGCTGAGGCGCATTTCTACGACTACTCCAACCATGGCTGCGGGCTGTGCGGATCGATTGAGCCGCTCTCGACCTGGCCCATGCTGCTGCGTAACTGGCTGGTACAGCTGGGCTGGATTCCACCGAATGCGCCCCCGCCGCCGCCGCCCGCGCCCAATCTCCCCGTATGGATTCCCGGCCTGAAAGGCCCCGGCGAGCCGCCGCCGGCAGCCCAGTAAATTTGTCACCATGACAGGCACATATTCGGTTCCGGAGGAAGCGGCGGGCCAGCGGCTCGATGCGTGGCTCGCCCACCAGCTCGAAGGCGTGAGCCGGGAACGCGTACAGCTCCTCCTCGGCCAGGAGAAGGTCCGCCTCGACGGCAAATCGGCTAAGCCTTCGCTCCGCCTGCGCGGCGGTGAGACGGTTGAAGTGCTCGGCGACCCCGTGCCGCCGCCACTGAAAGCCTTTGCCGAAGACATTCCCCTGCGCGTGGTGTTCGAGGACGACGACCTTTCCGTCATTGACAAGCCCGCGGGCATGATGGTGCACGCCGGCGCGGGCGCGACGGAGAAAGGCACGCTGGTGAACGCCCTGCTGCACCGCTATCGCACGCTCTCCGGCACCGGGGGCGAGCTGCGGCCCGGGATCGTGCATCGGCTTGACAAGCAGACCAGCGGATTGATCATCGTCGCGCGCAACGATGCCGCCCACGCGCGCCTGGCTGCTATGTTCTCCGGGCGCCAAATTCGCAAAACCTACCTTGCGCTGGTGCACGGCGCATTGAAGCAGGATCACGGCACCATCAACGCACCCATCGCCCGCGACGTCGTGCGCCGCACGCGCATGACCACCCGCCGCGAATCGGACGCGCGATCAGCGGTTTCCCATTACACCGTGCTGCGCCGCATCCGCTCGCGCTTTGGAGCGTTCACGCTGCTCTCCGTGCGCATTGAGACAGGCCGCACCCATCAGATTCGCGTGCATCTTGCTTCGATCGGTCATCCGGTGGTCGGCGACACGCTGTACGGAGCGCCCGCGCGCATTGTGGAGACGGGCGAGCGGCGGAAAGGCGAACCGGAAGCGGAGAGTCTCGCGCTGGATCGCAATTTTCTTCACGCCGCGGAGCTGGAGTTTGCACACCCAACCAGCGGTGAGCCGCAGCATTTTCAGGCTCCGCTGCCGCAGGAGCTGGAGGATTTTCTCGCGCAGATCGCAACCAGCGGCGAAGCAGCGGCTGCGCCAGCCCCCGCAAGTTCAGGAACACCCAAAAAACGGAGGACGAAACGATGAAGGCTCTGTATACGGCGGATGTGACAGCAGAGGGCGCGCGCCACGGGCATGTGCGCTCCTCCGATGGCCTGCTCGATCACGATCTGGCGCTGCCCCCGGGCATGGGCGGCAGGGGCGACAAAACCAACCCCGAGCAGCTCTTCGGCGCGGGCTACGCCGCATGTTTCGGCGGCGCGGTGGAGTTTATGGCGCAGCAGGCGAAGAAGCCCACCGGCGTGGTCAGCGTGCGCGCCCGCGTGGGCGTCGGTCCCTTCGACGAGGGCAAAGGCGAGGGCTTTACCCTGCGCGTGGAGCTGGACGTGACCATTCCCGAGCAGGACCAGGCCGGCGCGGAAGAACTCGCCGCCGCTGCGCATCGCGTCTGCCCGTACTCGAATGCGACGCGGGGGAATATTGAGGTTGTGGTGCGGGCGAAGGGCGGGAAGTAGACCTACAGCTTCTGCGACCGCTGCACGTCGCGTACGCCCGGCAGCCGCCGCAGTCCCTGGACCAGGCGGTTCAGGTGGCGCACGTCTTCGGCGTCCAGCACGAACTCGATCAGCGCGTCGCCGGCATCGCCCGGATGAGTCTCCACGGTGCGGATGTTCGCTTTCTCGTCGCTGATGACGGCGGTGATTTCCTTCAGCATCCCCGCGCGGTCGTCGCAGTGGATGGTGAGCTTGACCGGATAGGTTTGCGCCGGGCCGGATTTCGCCTCAGGCGTGCGCGCCCAGTCCACCGCGATGCGGCGGTCCGACTCGTAGAGCAGGTTCTGCACGTTGGGGCAGCTACGCGCGTGGACGGCCACGCCTTTGCCGCGTGTGACGTAGCCGATGATTTCCTCGCCGCGGATGGGATTGCAGCAGCGCGCGCGGTAGACCAGCAGCTCGTTCTGCCCTTCGACAATCAGCGAATCCGTTCCGCTCGTCGCGGAGACGCGCGTGACCGCCGCTGCGCCCGGTGTGGCCGCCGCTTCCGGCTCCTGCTGCTGATGGATCAACCCCGGCGCCAGACGATTCAGCACCTGCCGCGCTGAATACTTGCCGAAGCCGATGGCCGCCATCAGATCGTTGGGCGTGGCCACGCTGTACTCGGTGGCCAGCCGCGCGAAGTCCGACTCCTCAAACTGCGAGAGCGGGATCTTGTACTTGCGCGCCTCGCGTTCCAGCAGCTTGTGTCCGATTTCGATGGCCCGCTCGCGCTGGTGCTCGTTAATCCAGTGTCGGATCTTGTTGCGGGCGCGGCTGCTCTTTACAAACGTCAGCCAGTCGCGGCTGGGCGTGTGCCCGTTCTGCGTGATCACTTCCACGATGTCGCCGTTGCGCAGCTTGGTCCGCAGCGGCACCATGCGCCCGTTCACACGCGCGCCCACGCAGGTGTGGCCCACTTCCGTGTGGATCGTGTAGGCAAAGTCCACAGGAGAGCCGTCGCGCGGCACCACCACCACTTTGCCCTTGGGCGTAAAGGTGTAAACCTCCTCAGGAAACAGATCGATTTTGAGCGTCGACAGAAACTCGTTGGGATCGCTCATGTCGCGCTGCCACTCCACGAGCTGCCGCACCCAGGCGAGCCGCTGCTCGTCGCGCGCGCTCACCGGCGAGCCGCCGTCCTTATACTTCCAGTGCGCGGCAATGCCTTCCTCGGCGATGCGGTGCATCTCCTCTGTGCGGATCTGCACCTCGAACTGGTGGCCGCCTTCGCCCATCACGGTTGTGTGCAGCGACTGATACAAATTCGGCCGCGGCATGGCGATGAAGTCCTTAATGCGCCCCGGCACCGGCCGCCAGATGGAATGGATCAGCCCAAACACCGCGTAGCAGTCCTGCACGCTGGTGGTGATCACGCGCAGCGCCAGCAGGTCGTACACCTGATCGATGGAAGTCTGCGACTTCACCAGCTTCTGGTGGATGCTGAAGAGCCGCTTGATGCGCCACTCCACGCGCGCCCGGATGTGGTTTTCGCGCAGCTTCTCGGTAAGCAGCGCCTCGACGCCGGCCAGGAACAGCTCGCCCTCCGAGCGCCGCGCTTCCACAGCCTCATTCAGTTGCTCCCACGTGATCGTGTCCACGTAGCGGAACGCCAGGTCTTCCAGCTCGCCGCGCAGTTTGCCCATGCCCAGCCGATGCGCCAGCGGCGCGTAGATGTCCAGGGTCTCGCGGGCAATGGATCGCTGGCGTTCGGTCGAGAGGTGCTCGAGCGTGCGCATGTTGTGCAGCCGGTCAGCGAGCTTGATCAGCACCACGCGCACATCGCTCACCATGGCCAGCAGCATCTTGCGGACATTTTCGGCCTGCCGGTCTTCGCGATTGGCGAACTGAATTTTGTCGATCTTGGTCACGCCTTCGACAATGTGCGCCACCTGCTCGCCGAAGCGCGCAACGATGTCTTCGGTGGTCACCGGCGTGTCTTCGACGGCGTCGTGCAGCAGGCCGGCGGCGATGGCTGTCGAGTCCAGCTTCATCTCCGCCAGAACAATGGCCACTTCCAGCGGATGCAGCACATACGGCTCGCCCGAGGCGCGCAGCTGCCCTTTGTGGTGCTCCAGGCAGAACTGCCAGGCGCGGCGGATGATCTCAAGATCGTCGGAGGGGCGGTTGCGGCGGATGGTGTCCAGCAGCTGCGCAAACTTCTCCGGAAACGGGTCGGAGACCCGCTCAACCTGGAGCGCCTGCGGCTCAACACTCGCCATGATTCATTATATGCGGGAGTTGCTAGGGCAGCATCAATGGGGAGCGCGGAAGCCCGGATCGGGCACGCACCCGATCCACCGAGAAGCGTTTCTTCAATCTCCGTTGGCAGGCGCTTTCGGGCTCCGGCGAGCCCACTCGATCGCGTCCTTCACATCGCTCTCATCAATGCGAAGCCTGGCCAAGCGGGTTCGGATAGCGTCTGACCTGCTTTCGCCTGCAGCCTTCGCCCGATTTGAAAGGGGCCGCACAGGCGGCGCCGAAAATCCCGCTTTCTTCATTTCCCGCCCTCGGAAGCCAACAATAAGAACTTTACCGCCCGTGAACCAGGGCCGCCGTTCGCCACGTGTCTCAGCCCCCTGTGCGAAGATCCTGATAGACCATGCCGATGCCAAAGTCTCTCCAGGATCGCAGAAAATCCGGCAAGAAACCGCATGCAGCAGCGCGGCCGGCGAGCCGCGAAGTCCCCGAAACGCGCGCCCGCCACGAGCCCCCTTCCGCAGTCCCAGCCGGCGCTGTCCAGATCTCCAGGCGTGCCGCGGACCGCCTGCGCGCCGGGCACGTCTGGGTCTACCGCTCCGATGTCGAGGTGTGGCCCGCCGCCCAGGAATCTCTGCCAGCCGGTCTTTTGCCCGTCGCCGACCGCCGGGGCGCGGTGCTCGGCACGGCTCTTTACAGTCCCGCGTCGGAGATTGCGCTGCGCCTGGTCTCGCCCGATCTTCTCACCGACGAATCCACCTGGCTGGACCTGCTGCGCGCTCGCCTCCGCGCCGCGATCGCCCGCCGTCAGCCGCTACTGGACGCCGAAAACGACGCCTGCCGCCTCGTCTTCAGCGAAGCGGACGAACTCCCCGGCCTCACCGCCGACCGCTATGCCGGCCTGGTCATCGTGCAGCTCCGCCACAAGGCGCTCGACACGGATGCAACCCGCGCCGCCGTCGCCGAAACCCTCCGCGACGCTCTCGATCCCGACACCATTCTCGAACGCGAAGACCCACGCATCCGCGAACTGGAGCAGCTCAGCTCGCCGGCTTCGGCGACGCTCTACGCGCGCGATCCGGAGCATCCCGTCACCCAAACCGTCTTCCGCCTCAACGGCCTGCGCTTCCATTTTGACGCGGCCAGCGGGCAGAAGACCGGCGCGTTTCTCGACCAGCGCGAAAACTACGCCGCCGCCGCACGCCACGCCCGCGGCGAAGCCCTCGACGTCTGCACCTATCAGGGTGGATTCGCGCTGCACCTGGCCCGCGTCTGTCCTCGCGTCACCGGCGTCGACGTTTCGCGCGCGGCGCTCGAAGTCGCGGAGCGCAATGTCGAGGAGAATCGCGCGGCGCTGACCGCCGCAGTCGACTGGGTCGAAGCCGACGCCTTCGATCTGCTCCGCGGCTGGAGCGATGCTGGCACGCAGTACGACACCATCGTGCTCGACCCTCCCGCCTTCGCCAAGAGCAAGCGCGCCGTCGAAGGCGCGCTGCGCGGCTATCGCGAACTGAACCTCCGCGCCATGAAGATGCTGCGCCCCGGCGGCCGGCTCATCACCTGCTCCTGCTCACACCATGTTTCGCTGGACGATTTTCTGGAAACCCTGCGCGCCGCCGCCGGCGACGCTCACCGCCGCATGCGTCAACTCGAAATCCGCGGAGCCGCCGCCGACCACCCCGTGATTCTCAACATCCAGGAGACGGAATATCTGAAATGCGTGGTGCTGGAAGCCGAGGATTAGCCGTCCAGGCGTTCGCGCTTCGCGGCCAGCGCCCCACTTCCGCCCGAATTTGGCAGAGCCGGGAAAGCACAAATCATGCCAGATGAAGGACCAGCTTTGTATCAGGGCACGACTTCAGTCGTGCCGTAACAGCAGCAAAAAACACCGGGCTTCAGCCCCTGCTACGTCATCTCCGCCCAGGCGGGCGAAAGCTCGCGCAGCTTCGGCACCACTTCAACAATCCGCTCCGCCACGAAATCGATCTCCTCTTCCGTATTGAAGCGGCCGATGCCGAAGCGCAGCGTGCTGTGCGCGTCGTCCTCGCTCAGCCCCAGGGCGCGCAGCACATGCGAGGCCTGAATCGACGCTGAGGTGCACGCCGACCCACTGGACACGGCCACGTCCTTCAGCCCCATCATCAGCGACTCGCTGTCCACGCCCTCAAAGGTGACGCTCAGATTGCCAGGCAGACGCTGTTCCGCCGCCCCGTTCACGCGCACGCGCTCCAGGGCCCCTGCCAACTTTGCCCGCAGACGTTCGCGCAGCGCGGACAGCCGCGCGGCTTCTGCTTCCCTCTCCGCGCCGGCCAGGGCGCACGCCGCGCCCAGTCCAACAATGCCCGGAACATTCAGCGTGCCAGACCGCATGCCGCGCTCGTGCCCTCCGCCATGCATCTGCTCCGCCGGCTTCACGCCACGGCGCACGTACAGCGCGCCCACACCCTTCGGCGCGTAAATCTTATGTCCGGAAATCGACAGCAGATCGATCTTCGCTCGCACAACGTCAATGTCCACCTTGCCCACGGCCTGGGCCGCGTCGGTATGGAAGAGCACGCCGCGCTCGCGGCAGAGCGCGCCAATCTCCTCGACCGGCTGCACCGTGCCAATCTCATTGTTGGCGGCCATGATGCTCACCAGCAGCACCGGCTCCCCGTCCAGCGCGCGCCGCAGCTCCTCCAAATCTACGAGCCCATTCTGCGAAACCGGCAACACGGTCACGCGGCAGCCCTGCTTCTCGAGCCACGCACAGGGATCCAGTACCGCCTTGTGCTCCGTGGCCTGCGTGATGATGTGGACGCTCCGCCCCGGCTGGCTCTGCCGCGCCGCTTCCACCGCGCCCTTCAGCGCGAGGTTGTTGCTCTCTGTCGCGCCGGAGGTGAAGACGATCTCCTTCGCCGTGGCGCCGATCAGCTGCGCCACCTGCGCGCGCGCAGTCTCCACAGCCTGCTGCGCCGCCCAGCCGAAGCTGTGGCTATTGCTGGCCGCATTGCCGCAGGCGTCCGTCAGATACGGCATCATCGCGTCCAGCACGCGCGGATCCAGCCGCGTGGTGGCGTGATTGTCCAGGTAGATGGGCAGCTTCATCCGTGCTTCCTTTGCGTTGCCCGAGCGGCGAGACGCTACATCCGGATCGTCACCAGCTCCTGCGTGGGTCCGGATCGCGGCGCGGCGCCAGGCGTCTCCGCCAGATCGGCAATCGTGATGTTCCGCAGCAGGTCCGAGATGCTGTCGTTCACGCGTGCCAGCGGCTCTTTGATGGTGCAGCTGTCGGTCAGGTCGCACGAGCTCTGGATCGCTCCGCACGAGGTGATGAACAGCGGCCCGTCGATGGCGCGGATCACTTCGAACGCAGAGATCTCGCGCGGCGGCTTCAGCAGCGAGTAGCCCCCGCTCATGCCCGCGTGCGAGCGCAGAATCCCCACCTTCGCCAGCCGCTGCAGAATCTTCGCCAGCAGTTGCGGCGGAATGTGGTAGGCCTGGGCAATGTCGCGCGCGCTCAGCGATTCTTCGACCGGGTGCTCGGCGAGATACTTCAGGGCCATCAGGCCGTAATCGGCTTTTTTGGTGAGCCTGAGCATAAGCGGCCGTTGCGGGCCGTATCTCAAGTTTACTGCCCAGGGCAAGCGAATTCAATGGAATAGCAATACGCCCTGGCGCCCATGACAATCGGCTTTCCGCGCGCCTAAGATGGATAGGTTTGCAGCTTTCCGGCCCACCGCTCCTGTCTCTTCCACCTCATCACGCAGCAAAAACCCAGGAGATGCCGCATGTTCGCTTCGCTTTCCTGCCTTCGTTCTGAAAAATCCCCGAAACTCGCCGCTCTCGCCAGCCTTGTCCTGCTCGTCCTCGCCGCCGGCTCGCTCGCCGCGCAAAATGCCGCCCCCGTCGCCAGCGTCGATCCGTTCATTGGAACCGGCACCGGCCCCGGCGACAGCATCAACTTATTTCCCGGCCCCGGCGCGCCCTTCGGCATGGTCCAGCTCAGCCCGGATACCGAGAGCAACGGCTTCGGCTACCACTTCTACCAGAACACGATCCAGGGCTTCAGCATGACGCACATGAGCGGCGTGGGCTGCCCCGATGAAGGCGACGTCTTCTTTACCGCGACCACCGGTCCGGTCCAGACCGGGACTGCCGATTTTGAGTCGCCCTACTCGCACAGCAACGAGGAGGCCTCGCCCGGCTACTATCGCGTCCTGCTCACGCGCTGGAACGTCAGCGCCGAGCTGGCCGCGACCGACCGCACTGGCGCGGTTCGCTTCACCTTCCCGGCCGGACAGCCTGCTAACGTGCTCGTGCCCATCAGCCATACGCTCAACTACACGACCGGCGCGCACGTGCTGGTGGTCGGCAATCGCGAGATCCAGGGTTACGTCGAGGACCGCGCCTTCTGCGGCAATCACCAGACCTATCGCGTGTATTTCGTGATGACCTTCAATCGGCCCTTCGCCTCCTTCGGCACCTGGAACGGCACGACGAAAGCGCCAGGCGACCCGTCTTCCGCCACGCGCGATGCCACGCAGAGCGCGCATGACGGCTGGATCGGCGCCTACGCCAGCTGGCCCGCGCAGTCGCATTCGCAGACCGTCGAGGCGAAGATCGGGATCTCGTATGTCGATCTCGCCGGAGCGAAAAATAATCTCCGCGCGGAGACTGCGGGCAAGAGCTTCTCCCAAATCCGCCACGCAACTGAAGCCGCGTGGAACCGCGCCCTCGGCGTGATCGATGTCTCCGGCGGAACGCCCGTCGAGCGCACCGTCTTCTACACCGCGCTCTATCACAGCCTGCTGACGCCCAGCACCATCAGCGACGCCGACGGCCGCTATCTCGGCTTCGACGGAAAAATCCACCACGCCGCAGCCGGCCATCTCATCTACGCCAACTATTCGGGGTGGGACATCTACCGCAGCCAAATGCCGCTGGTCGCGCTCGTCGCGCCGCGGCGCATGGAGGACATGGCGCAGTCGGTCGCCCTCATGTACCAGCAGGGCGGATGGGTGGGCCGCTGGCCGCAGATCAATCTCTACACCAACGTGATGGCGGGGAGCCCGCTCAGCGTTGTGCTGGCGACGGCCTGGCTCGACGGCCTGCACGGCTTCGACATGAAGGCCGCGTGGAATGGCATGTATGCGGATGCCACGCAGGCTCCCCCGGACGGCAAGCCTTACGCGGGCGAGGGAGCCATCGACTGGATCAACAAAGTCCACTACGCGCCGGACGACAAGATGCAGTACGGCTCGGTCTCGCAGATTCAGGAAGACGCCATCGCGTATGCCTCGCTCTACCGGCTCGCCGTGGCGCTCGGCAAAAACGACGAGGCCAGGACCCTCTACGAGCGCGCGCTCGACTACCGCAATGTCTTCGATCCTGCCGACAAATTCTTCCGGCCGCGCAATGCCGATGGGCAGTGGGTGCAGCACTTCAATCCCAGCCAGGAAGAGCACGGCTTCATCGAAGGCTCCGGCTGGCATTATCAGTGGCTGGAGCCGGCCGACCTCGCCTGGGTGATCCAGGCGATGGGCCCCGATCTTTTTAACCAGCGCCTTACCCACTTCTTCGACTACAAAAAGCCGGGTTGGTACGGCGACTACTACAACCCCTACAACGAAACCGATCTCGAGGCTCCGTTCGAGTTCAACTTCTCCGGCGAGCCTTGGAAAACCCAACACGTCGTTCGCCGCGTGCTCGCGGAGAATTACACCGCGTCGCCTGACGGCGTCCCTGGCAACGACGACTGCGGCGAGATGTCCTCGTGGGCGGTGATGAGCATGATGGGGTTCTATTCGGTCGATCCGGCCAGCCTGGCATATGAGCTGGTCAGCCCGGTCTTCCCGCACATCGTTGTGCATCTCCACGCGCCCTACTCGGGCGGGACGTTCACGGTCGAGACCTCAGCCGATCCGGACAGCACGCCTTACATCACCAGGGTCGCGCTCGACGGCCACACCCACACGCAGAACTGGATCGATTTCCACGACATCACCCGCGGCGGAACGCTGCGATTCTCGCTCGACGCCGAGGCGGATAAGTCCTGGGGTGCGGCTCCGCAGGATGCTCCGCCCTCCCTGAGCCAGTCGAAGCCGTAGCTCGGCGTTTTACCCGGCATGAGCGCTCCCCATCAGCGAGGCGTTCGCAGATGGGGGCGCTGGCCCACACCTGGAGCAAGCCTCATGTCGTGTGACCGCCGTCACTGCTTTGTGGATGCCACTCTGGCATCCTGAATCCGTTCTTCCCGCCTAAGGGAAGGATTCGGGGGCTGCCTCTTCACACTGGGGAGTGGAATGTTGGCGGCCCCTTCGTATATCCGGCTTCATAATATCCGGCGAAAAAAGAAGGACTGCGGCCTGGCCGCTGACTCAGGGTTTTCCAGCCGCGCCAGCCACCGCCGCCAGTGCCTGGCGCGCCGCCTCCACGGTCTGCCGCGCGTCGTCGTCGCTGTGCGCCGTGCTCACAAACGCCGCTTCAAATTGCGAGGGCGGCAGCCAGACTCCAGCCTCCAGCATGGCGCGATGGAATGCCGCAAAGCGCTGCGTGTCGGCCCGCGCCGCGCCGGCAAAATTCTTCACTGGCTCCCCGGTAAAGAACCAGGTGAACATTGCGCCCACGCGGTTGGTCGTCAGGGGAACGCCCACTGCCGCCGCCGCTTCTGCCACGCCATCCGCCACGCTCGCGCTCAGATGCTCCAGCCGCGGGTAGACCTCGGCGCGGTGCTCCTGCAGATAACGCACGGTGGCGATACCGGCGGCCATTGCCAGCGGATTCCCGCTCAGCGTGCCCGCCTGATACACCGGCCCCAGCGGTGCCAGCTGATCCATGATCTCCGCGCGGCCGCCGAAGGCCCCGCACGGCAAACCTCCGCCCAGAATTTTCCCCAGCGTCGTCAGGTCCGGGCGAATCCCATACAGCTCCTGCGCTCCCCCCAGCGCCACGCGAAACCCCGTCATCACCTCGTCGAAGATCAGCAGCGCGCCTTCCTGTTCGGTGAGCCGCCGCAGCGCCTGCAAATATCCAGCTTCCGGCGGAATGCATCCGGCGTTGCCCACCACCGGCTCCACGATGACGCAGGCAATTTCGCCCTTCTTTGCTGCAAAGACCGCCTCCACCGCAGCCTCATCGTTGTAAGGCAGCGCCAGCGTAAAGTGAGCCGTCTCCTCCGGCACGCCCGCTGAGCCGGGAATCCCAAACGTCGCCACGCCGGACCCCGCCTTCACCAGCAGTCCGTCCGCATGGCCGTGATAGCAGCCCTCGAACTTCACCACATATTTGCGTCCCGTAAACGCGCGCGCCAGCCGGATGGCCGACATCGTCGCCTCCGTCCCGGAGCTGACAAAGCGCAGCTTTTCGATGGAGGGCCAGCTCGCCGTGACCAGCTCCGCCAGGTCCCCCTCCGCCGCCGTCGATGCGCCGAAGCTCGCGCTGCGGGCTGCCGCCTGGCGAATCGCTTCCACGACCGGCGGAAACGCGTGGCCCAAAATCATCGGTCCCCACGAACCGAAATAATCCATGTAGCGGTTGCCGTCGGCGTCCCACAGATACGCCCCCTCGGCCCGCTCGACAAACGGTGGCTCGCCGCCGACCGCGCGGAAAGCCCGCACGGGTGAGTTCACCCCGCCGGGAAACAATTTCTCCGCTCGCTGCCGCAAACTCGCCGACCGCTCCATTTTTCGTGACATGGAATCCAGTATAGGAGGCGCCTTATCCGCTCCTGTCCGATCCCCGATATTTGATTTCGGCAAAGGTGACATGT
Source organism: Acidobacteriaceae bacterium (assembly GCA_036267295.1). Taxonomy (GTDB): domain Bacteria; phylum Acidobacteriota; class Terriglobia; order Terriglobales; family Acidobacteriaceae; genus Palsa-343. Next base: position 172,970 of record DATAWI010000040.1, read on the forward strand.
TCACTGTTCATGGGTAATACTGAATCCCCGAAATGCGTTCGCACCTTCGGTATCCTCCCTGCGCCGCGCTCCGCTGTTTCGCCAACGCGCAGAAAACAAACCGCATCCTACTCCAGTCCTTTGGTTTCTATCTTCGGCATTCCCACGCGTTCCCTAAATCTCAGGAAGGAATTCAAGCCCACTCATGACCAGCACCAAAGTGCGTAAGGCCATTTTCCCGGCCGCCGGCTTCGGCACCCGCTTTTTGCCGGCCACCAAATCTATCCCCAAGGAAATGCTGGCGCTCGTTGATAAGCCCATCATCCAGTACGGTGTCGAAGAGGCGCTGGCCGCCGGCTGCGATCAGATCGTCATCGTCACCGGACGCGGCAAATCCGCCATCGAGGACTATTTCGACGTCAGCTACGAGCTGGAGTGCACGCTGGAGAAGCGCGGCAAGCTCGATCTGCTCGCGGTCAGCCGCCAGGTTTCGCAGATGGTCCGCCTGTCCTACGTGCGGCAGAAGGAAGCGCTCGGCCTCGGCCACGCCGTTCTGATGGCCCGCGATCTGGTCGGCGATGAGCCCTTCGCCGTCATTCTTCCCGACGACGTGATCGATGCACCCACCCCCTGCCTGAAGCAGATGGTTGACACGTTCGAGCAGACGCATGCCTCCATCATCGCCACGCAGGTCATCGAAGGCGCCGCAATCTCCGCCTACGGCGTACTCGACGGCAAGGAGGACCCATCCAATTCGCGCCTGTTCAACGTGAGCGACCTGGTCGAGAAGCCGCGCCCCCAGGAAGCGCCCTCCCACCATGCCATCATCGGCCGCTACATCCTTACGCCGGCGATCTTCGACGTGCTGGAGCGCACCCCACTCGGCGCGGGCGGCGAACTCCAGCTCACCGACGGCATCAAGGGCCTGCTCAAAACCGAAAAAGTCTACGGCTACAGCTTTGACGGAACGCGCTACGACGCTGGCGATAAGCTCGGCATGCTGAAGGCTACGGTGGATTTCGCGCTGAAGCGCGACGACCTCGGGCCGCAGCTTCGCTCGTATATCAAGTCGCTCAAACTCTGAGCGTGGCCGCCATCCCACATCTGCGTAAACCGCGCAGATGTGGGGCACCGGCAGGTCGGGTTCAGCCTCGCAGTTTCTATGCGATGATTTCGCTGGCGCTGGCCAGCCGCGCACCTTGCCGGAGCAGGCCATCCAGACAGCTGCGCGCCTCCCCGGGATCGATGGCCGCCATCGCATCCTGCACCAGCGTGACCGCGCAACCCTGCGCGAGCAGGTTCCTCGCCGCGCGGACAACGCAGAGCTCCGTCACCACACCGTACAGGACGACGGCGGGGCGACCGAGCTGCTCCACCAGCGGCGCGGTATTGGGGTTCGTGAACACATCCAGCTCCTGCTTCTCCAGAATGACTTGCTGCCAGTCACTCAGGTCCGCAGGAATCTCGACGCGGCGATTCGGCACAATGAGCGGATGCGGCAGGCTTGTCTCCGGAACCTTCTGCTGTCCCTCCGTTCCCACCAGGCAGTGCGGCGGCCATTGGCGCAACTCCGGGTCGCTTGCCTGGTGTGCGTCGGCGGAGGCCACTACGAGCACCCAGTGCTCTGCCGCCCACTGAGTGAGCCGCTGGAGGGTCGGGATGATCGTCTCCGACCCGGGCACATACAGTTTTCCGTCCGGATACAGGAAATCCACCTGCGTGTCGACGTCCCAAAAGATTTGCGAGGAATGCGCCATGCGTGCCGAAGTTTCCAATTCGCTCTTACGGTAAAGTATTGCTACCGTGATTATTAATCTCGCGCGGCGGGCGCACAATCACAATTGGGAACTCGACCCCATCGTCCGCTCCCTGCTGGACACGGACTTCTACAAGCTCCTGATGCTGCAGTTCATCTGGAAGCATTATTCCTCTACACAGACTTCGTTTTCGCTCCTCAACCGCGACCCCAGCCTGCGCCTGGCCGACTGGATCGGCATCGGCGAACTGCATGCGCAGCTCGACCATGTGAGAAGCCTGCGCTTTCATAAATCCGAGATCATCTGGCTGGCCGGCAATACCTTCTATGGACGCCGCGGCATCTTCGAGCCCGGCTTCATCGAGTGGCTGGAACAGGGGTTTCGTCTCTCCGATTACGAGCTGTCGGTGCACGACGGGCAATTCTCGCTGGCCTTTCATGGGCCGTGGACGAATACCACGCTGTGGGAGATTTATTCGCTGTCCATTCTCAGCGAGCTGAAAACGCGCGTCGCGCTGAAGCGGCTGACCGAGCTGGAGCTGGATATCCTCTACGCGCGCGCCAAGGCCAAATTGTGGGAGAAGATGGAGCGCCTGCGCGGCATTCCTCATTTGCGCATCAGCGATTTTGGTACCCGCCGGCGCCACAGCTTTCTATGGCAGGAGTACGTGGCTCTGGCCATGACCGACGTGGTCGGCCCCGGCTTCATCGGAACGTCGAACACCTATCTGGCCTATAAGCACGATCTGGAAGCGATCGGCACCAATGCGCACGAATTGCCCATGGCGCTGGCCGCCATGGCCGCGGACGACGAGGAAGCAAAGCGTTCCCAATACCGGCTGCTGGAACAGTGGCAGCAGAGCTACCACGGCGAGTTGCTCATCCTGCTGCCCGATACCTTCGGCACGACCCAGTTTCTTCGGGATGCTCCCGACTGGGTCGCCGACTGGACCGGCCAGCGCGCCGACAGCAAGGATCCTGAAGTGGCCGGTGAGCAATACATCGCGTGGCTTGAGTCGCGCGGCCGCGATCCGCGCAACAAGCTCTTCATCGCCTCGGATTCTCTCGATGCCGATGAGATCGTGCGCCTCCATGCCCTCTTTGCCGGCACGATTCGGCCAGGTTCCGGGCCAGGCGATTTCCGGCGCGCTGCCGACTTTGCCGATGCCGCCCGATGGATTCCCGAGCGGCGCATCCGCTTCTCGGCGGGCTGGGGCACGCTGCTCACCAACGATTTTCGCGACTGCAATCCCCGCGGCGACGCGAGCTTCGACCCACCGCACCTTGTGTGCAAGCTGCAGGATGCCGCGGGCCGGCCCGCCGTCAAGCTCTCGGACAATCCAGAGAAGGCGCTGGGCGACGGTGCTGAGATCGAGCGCTACAAGCGCATCTTCGGCGTTGAGGGCGTGGAACGGCGAGCGCTCCTGACTTGAGCGGGGCGGCCCGGAGTCCCGCGCGATTGCCGTTATGCTGCGCGAATCTCCAGCGTCTTCCCGAGCGCCTCAAGAGCCTCAGCAACGCTGTCGATCCTGGTAGCGTACTTCAGGTTGACGAGCCGGTTGATCGCCTGGGGCGATGTCTTCAGGCGCCGCGCAAGATCGGCCGGCCGCACTCCCTGCCGCGTCATTTCATTCAGCAGAAGGATCTTCGCTTCTATGCTGATCGGCAGTGCCACGGTCCGCTGCCCGCGCTTTGGGCGAGACGGCATTGGAACCGCACGCCGTTCATCGAAATAAAAATCCAGAGCCGTTTCGAGCGCGTCCTGCGCCTGCTGAAGCGCCTCTTCGACGGTTTCTCCCTGGGTGAGCGCCTCGGGAATATCCGGAAAATTGACAACATAACCGCCGCTCTCGCGATCGGGAGTCAGACGAACGGGATAAGCCAACATAACAACCTCCGAGCAGGAACTACTTCAGACCCAACTGTTTCTTGATGGCCTCTGCAAGCCCCTTCCTGATCTCTTTGCCATGCATCGGGAGCACCGAGTTCCTGCCGTTCAGCGTCACCTTCAGTGCGAGCCTTTTCCGAGCCTGAATGTCGCGCCCTGAGTCTCCAGCCAGCGCTGGAACTCACTGCTCTTCACGGCATCAATTATAAACAAAACTGTTTATAATTTCTACGATGCCTGCTGCCACCGCCAGGGTCCTGTGTTTTGCCATCGGCTTTGGCTCTTCGGTCGCCGCGCTAAGTCGCCCAGACCGGCAGCCTGTGCCCCTGGACGTTCCGCCCTCCCGCGGCGTAAGGTGAAGAAGGTTCGGGTGGCATCCTCTGCTTGCGGGAGGAGCCGCACTGGAGACAACTATGAGCGTTCCCCACTTCCGCTCCTCGGATGCGAATTCCTCCGCGTCCTCGCCCATCACCTTCCAGACCCTGCAGGACAAGAAGAAATCCGGCCAGCCCATCGTGGCCCTGACCGCCTACGACTACGCGACCGCGCGTCTGGTCGACGAGGCCGGCGTAGACCTGATCCTGGTCGGCGACTCGCTGGCGCAGGTGGTGCTCGGCTACGACAGCACCCTCCCCGTCACCGTCGACGAGATGCTGCACCACACGCGCGCCGTTCGCCGCGCTGTCCGCCACGCGCTGCTCGCCGCGGATATGCCCTGGGGCTCATACCATCTCAGCGTCAACGAGGGCGTCGCCAACGCCATCCGCTTCGTCAAGGAAGCCGGCGCCCAGGCCGTGAAGATCGAAGGCGGAGCCAGCCGCGCCGAGCTGGTGGAGCGCCTCACCGCCGCGGAGATTCCCGTCATCGGTCATCTCGGCCTCACACCGCAATCTGTGCACAAGATGGGCGGCTACAAGGTCCAGGGCAAGACGCCCGCGGCCATCGGTGCGCTGCTCCATGACGCGCACACCCTCGAAGCTGCCGGCGCCGCCGCGCTCGTCCTTGAAGGCATGCCGCGCGAAACCGCTGCCCGCATCACCGCTGAGGTCGGCATCCCCACCATCGGCATTGGCGCGGGGCCGGATTGCAACGGCCAGATTCTCGTCTTCCACGACCTGGTGAACCTAAGCTTCTCGCCTCCGGCCAAATTCGTGCGCCGCTATGGAGATGCCGCCGCGCTCTTCAGTTCCGCCGTCGAAAATTACCGCCGCGACGTGGAAGCGCGCGCCTTCCCCGCCGACGCGGAGAGCTACCACCTGCCCCGCGAAGTCGCCGCCGCGCTCGAAGGCCCTGAAAGCTGATGCGCATCGCCCGCACCATTACGGAGGCGCGAGCCGCCGTTGCTGAACTGCGCGGCAAATCACGCTGCGTGGGACTGGTTCCGACCATGGGTGCCCTGCACGCCGGCCATCTCTCGCTGGTCCGCGCCGCGCGGAGCGCCTGCGACGCCGTCGTGGCGACCATCTTCGTTAATCCCACACAGTTCGCGCCCAACGAGGACTTCTCGAAGTATCCGCGCACCTTCGACGCCGACTGCGCTCTGCTCGAATCGGAAGGCGTCGACGTTCTCTTCGCGCCGGAGCCGGCGGAGATATACCCCGAAGGCTTCAGTACCGTCGTCGAAGTCGAAGGAATCTCCGATCGCCTCGACGGTGAGTCGCGCCCAGGCCATTTCCGCGGTGTCGCCACCGTCGTAGCCAAGCTATTCAACATCGTCGCGCCCGATAAGGCTTTCTTCGGCCAGAAGGATGCGGCGCAGGTTGCGATCCTGCGCCGCATGGTGCGCGATCTCAACTTCTCCCCGGAGATCGTCGTCTGCCCCATCGTCCGCGACCCGGACGGCCTGGCGCTCAGCTCGCGCAACCGTTATCTCTCGCCGGAAGATCGCCGCCACGCGCTCGTGCTGTCGCGAACATTGCACCGGATCGATGAACGCATCGCCGCCGGCATCTCCGATTCTGCTTCCTTACTCGATGCGGGCCGCGCCGTCCTGGCCGAAGAGCCGGCAGTTCGCCTCGATTATCTCCGCATCGTCGATCCCGACACGCTGCAGGATCTGCCCGATGTGCGCCACGGCGCGCTGGTCGCGGTCGCCGCGTGGGTCGGTCCGGCGCGCCTCATCGACAATGTACTCATCCCGCCCGGCGCTTAGCACAGCGGCCTGACAGCCCTCAAAAGTTCTTCACACCCCGGGCTTCGGTATGTTCGCAGATGGCGGCCCGTGATGCTCCGGCGGCGGCACAAAATGCTCCGGCATCTTGTGGCCCCGATGGCACGTCCCGCAGGTCACGTGCTTGTCCTCCGGCATTGCGTCCGGATCGTGCACCTGCGTCATGTATTGCTGATTGATGGTCCCCGTCATCCGCATCATGATGCGCGCGATGTTCTTATCCGGCTTCGCGTCCGACGCGAAATCCATGTGATGCGTCTGCTTGTTCTGCACGTGGCAAAAGCTGCAGTGCACGCCCAGCGATCCGGCAATCCCGTCCATGATCTTATGGAGTTGCTCCGGAGTGGTGTCCTTCGGCAGCACTTTCAGGTTGGTTGGTTTGGGCCAGTGATGCGCCGGCGCGGGCGCCGCGGCAGGTGCGCCCGGCGCGGGTGTCTGCTGGCTGAACAATGCGGGCGCGCCTGCAGCAAGGGCTGCGCCAAGAAGGGCTGCGAGAAATAACCGGCTCTGCATCGTCTGTTTTCCTGGAACGCTGGGGTCGTACTGCGGGCCTTTGCGCCATCTTACACAAGCCCTGGAGCCGCTCGCTGGCGGCCGATGATGGAGGCCGCGAATTCATCCGCTGACGTAGCGATTTCCCGCGATGGAGAATCGCAGCGGCCGATCCGCCGCGTGGCGAATTCCCACTCGCGGCGTGACCGCGATTTCAGCCGGAACAAAACCGTCGTCCTCCACGTGCAGTCCGCTGCGCCGGCTCGTGGCGTCCACGCCGTTGTGGCTTTCACGGGCAATGCCCAGCGCCTGGCACAGCCGCCCCGGCCCGGACATCAGCAGCTTTGCATCGGCTTCCTCCGTCAGCCCGCGCAGCTTTGCCATCGTCGCCAGACCCTCCTGCGGCTCGAGTGCGCGCAACAGGACGCCGCCCGCTTGCCCCTCCGGCTCGCAACTGAAGTTCAGGCAATAGTGCATGCCGTAGATGAAATAAACGTACGCGAATCCCGGCGGCCCAAACAGCACCGCGTTGCGCGCGGTCTTCCCCGCAAAGCTATGCGCCGCCGGATCGTCCATCCCGAAGTAGGCCTCGACCTCGACGATGCGCCCCGCCAGCCGCGTCGTCACGCTCTCAGATTTTCCCCGCACTTCGTAGCGCCGCACCAGCACCTTGCCCAGCAGCGCCCGCGCCACCACGTCCGGCGGCTCCAAGTAGAACGCGCGCGGCAAAACCGGCAGCGGCATTTACTTCAGCCCCTTCAGCGCCTCCAGCACCTCTTCGGCGTGACCCTCAGGCTTCACCTTCGGGAAGATCTTCAGCAGCCGCTGATCCGGGCCGATCACGAACGTCGTCCGCTCGATGCCCATCACCATCTTCCCGTACATGTTCTTTTCCTTGAGCACGCCAAACTGTTTGCACACGGTTTCGTCTACATCAGCAAGGAGGGGATACGGCAGATCGTACTTTTCCCGGAATTTCCGCTGCGCTTTCGGCGTGTCCCGGGAGATGCCCAGCACCACCGCCCCGGTCTTCCGGATCTTCTCGAACTGATCGCGGAAACCGCAGGCTTCGATGGTGCAGCCTGGCGTATCCGCGCGGGGAAAGAAGAACAGAACTACCGGCTTGCCGGCGAAGTCGGAAAGGTGCACGGTCTGCTCCTGGTCGTCCAGAAGCGCAAAATCGGTAACTTTGTCGTGGGTATTCATGGGTTTTCCTTCAGAAATGGCTGGGGCCCGGCGCAACCGCGCGCCAGTATGATTGTTTCTTAGCAGTGAGGATTATGTCACGATCAGGAATTTTCGAGGGTGTGTGCGCGGCCGTTCTGGCCTGCGCGCTCCCCGCCTGGGGCCAGTACCCAGGCCACGTCAATCCTACCGCGCCTTCGACCGGCGAGCACCTGCGCGCTACCGCCGTGCTGGAATACACCGGCACGCTCGACCACATCAAGGCCAGCCGCCTCGTTCCCATCGCCATCTGGGACGGCCTGGAGTACGAGCCGGGCGCGCTGTATCTGGCCGATCCCGCGCCGCTCGCGGTGCTCACAGGCACCCAATATGAGCTGGAAACCGACGGCAAATCGCGGGGCTTCTACAACGTTGGCGACTCCGAGCAAATCGCCGGGTTGTGGGTGGGCGTCGGCAGCTACAAGGCGCCCCCGGTTGAGGCGAAACTGAGGCCGATGCAGCACCTGCCGCCGATTATCGGCGGAACACACCCCGCCAATCCCAACCAGCCGCGTTTTGCGCACCTGCCGCCAGCCGACCAGCAGCAGGCCTCCGCCGACGAGTCCGGGGGGACGCCTACACTGCACCAGCGCTCTTCCGACGACAATTCCGGCAGTTCCGACGGTTCGAATTCCGGAACTCAGGCGCAAACTGACGCCGATCGGCCCACCCTCCATCAGCGCGGCGCCGCCTCGGCCGATCAAACTGCAAACCTGGCGCCCATCGACCCCGATCGCCCGCACCTTTCCTACGCCAATCCCGACGCAAAGGAGAAAGGCCCCGCAGCTCTGCTCGGCATGCCCGCGGACATGAAGCAGGTTGCGGGCGTCTCCGACAGCCGCAAGCTGGATACGGAACCCTACGGATTCGTCTGGGCCAATCCCGGCGACGCGGACAAAATGCAGGCCAATCTGGAAAAGATCGCGCAGCAGGCGTTAACCCCGCTGGCTTCCACGCCTGCGCCGGCGAAAGGCGCGCATCATCACAAGGCAGCGGCGCGGCCATCGCCGCCGGCTCTTCAGGATGTGCAGTTCCGCGTCTTCAGCCTCACCTTTGGCGGCGGAGCCACGATGGTGCTTTCCGCCCGTACCCAAACAAATCCCGTGCAGTACGTCACGATCATTGCGCAGCCGGATTTCTATGGGAATCCGCAGGTCCTGCTCAAGCAGGTCACCAGCGGCAACGAGCTCGATGCGGTGCCGCGCATGCGCCTGGTCGACGCGGTGGACACCACCGGCAACGGCCGCGGCGACCTGATCTTCGAGCTGCGCGGCTACACCTACCGGCAGTTCGCGATTTACAGCATCTACGGCGGATCGGCAACCCGCGTCTTCGTCACGCAGCCGATTGCAACGCCGCAGGCAGTTGAAAACCCGAATTCGCTCTCATAGCTTCGGCAACTGGCTGGTGTCCCAGCCGCCGCCCAGCGCCCGGATCAACTGCACGCTGGCGACAAATTGCTCTGCGGCAATGTTCGCCTGTGCGCGCTGGCTCATCAGTTGCGCCGTCTGCGCCGTGAGCACCTGCAGGTAAGTGACGACGCCGCCTTTGTACTGCTGCGTACTAATCGCAAGCGATCGTTCCGCATCGGCCACCGCCTGGTCCTGAGCGACGGATTCCCGATCGAGAATACGCAGAGCCGACAGATTATCCTGCACATCCTCGAAAGCGCTCAGCACCGTCTGCCGGTAATTCGCCACCTGCTGCAGATACGCATCGCGCGCCTGCTGCGTCAGCGCATGGCGCCGGCCGGCGTCGAACAGCAGCTCCGTGGCGGACGCGCCCAGCGACCACATCTCGCTGGGTCCCTGGATCAGCGTGCCGATCGATCCGCTCAGCATCCCGCCGGTGCCGGTGAGAGAGACGTTGGGATAATACGCGGCGATCGCAATCCCAATCTGCGCATTGGCGCCGTCCACCTGCCGTTCCGCGGCGGCAATGTCCGGCCGGCGTTCGAGCAGTTGCGAGGGCACGCCCGCCGGGATGGCCGGAGGATTCCCGCTCAATGGCATCGGCGGCAGATTGAACGACGGCGCGGGCACTCCGATCAGCGTGGCGATGGCATGCTCGTATTGCTCGCGCGCAATCTCCACATCGATGTCCTCCGCGCGCGTGGTATCCAGCTGGGTCTGGGCCAGCGCCACTTCGGACTCTGTCGCAACCCCGCCGCGAAAGCGGACTTCGGTCAGCATCAGGTAGTCCGCGTAGGACTTGACCGTGTTATCGAGGAGCTGCTTCTGCAGATCGAGACCGCGCAATTCGAAGTAATCCGAGGCCAGCTCTGAGCGCAGGCTCAGCTCCACATTGGCCAGCAAAGCGGCGGAAGCCTGGGCGTTCGCCCGGCTCTCTTCGACGGTCCGCCGCACCTGACCCCACAGGTCCGGCTCCCACTGCGCCTGCCCGTCGATGCTGAAGGCGTTGTACTGATAGTTGGTGACTCCCTTAACGGTATTCGCCTGGTTGTTCGATTCGCGCGTGCGGTTGAACGCCGGTCCCGCTGCGAGGGTAGGGTAATACTGCGAGCGCGCCACCTGCACCTGTTCGCGCGCCTCGAAGTACTGTTCCATCGCCGCGCGCAGCGTCTGGTTGGAGACGGCGACTTTGTTCTCCAGCGTGTTCAGCTGCGCATCGCCGTACATCTGCCACCACGCGCCCCGCAGCACGCCATCGTTCGGCTTCGCCTGCGCCCAGCTTCCGTTGGGCGGCGGAGTCGCCGTCCACCCCGGCGCCGTAGGCGCTGAAGGCCGGTGGTAATTGGGACCCACCGTGCAGCCGGCCAGGCACAGCAGCAGCGCGCAGGCGCACCCCGCAGCCGAGCGAAAATCCCTCACTGGCCGCCCTCCGGACCCGCCTGCCCTCGGTTGGGCTCCACCGGCGCTCCAGGAATTCCACCCTCTGAATTCGGCGACACCACTCGCAGTTTCTCGCCGTCGATGATCGAATCGGGCGGGCTTTGGATGACTTCATCGTCCGCATTCAAACCCTGGGTCACCTGCACCACACGGCCGTCGTCCTGCCCGATGGTGATGTGTACCAGCTTCGCGATATTGCCGTTCACCACCGTCGCCACCTCCAGCCCCTGCTGGCGGAAAAGCAGCGCCGCGGCCGGAATGATCAGCGCGGAATGCGCTACATGCAGATTGAAGTGCACCTGCGTGTAGTCGCCGGGAACCAGCACCCCATCCGGGTTGGGCACGTCGACCTCGACCAGCAGCGTGCGCGAAGCCGGATCGATGGCGCGCGCCGTCCTCACCACTTTTCCGCGGAAGCTGCGCCCCGGATACTGCTCCAGCGTCAGGTCCGCCGCCGTTCCCGGCCCGCACATCGGCGAATCGACCTGCGGCACGTTCACATACACGCGCATCACGTGCTCGTCGTCCAGGTGGAACATCTCCTCTGCGCCGGCCGCGCCTGCTCCGGCATTGATCAGGGTTCCAGTGTCGACGTCGCGCGCCGTGATCGTTCCGGTGAAGGGCGCATAGATCTTTTCGAAGCCGACCATCGCCTCCACGCGCTGCACATTCGCCTGCGCCGACTTCACCGCTGCGCTCGTCGAAGCCGCCTGGCTCACGAAGTTCTGCGTGTCCTGCGCCGTCACCGCGTTGTTTTTCAGCAATCCCGTGTATCGTTGCGCCTGCTTATTCGCGTATCCCGCGCTTGCCTCGGCGGTGGCCAGATCCTGCTTCGCCTGCGCCAGTTCCTGGTCCACTTCCGGGCTGGCGATTACGGCCAGCAACTGCCCCTTGCGCACACGCGCGCCGATGTCGAAATACCACTTCTGCAGATAACCGTTGGTCCGCGCATAAATCGGCGAATCCACGTAAGCGAACATATTGCCCGGCAGCACCAGTTCCTGGCTGGGCTCCCCCATCTGCGGTTTCTCCACCACAACATTGGCCAGCGCCAGCTCGTCGGTGTGCTGGCTCAGGCTCTTCTGCGCGTGTACCCGTGGCAGAATGCCGGCAATTGCCACCACCCCTGCGATCACGATGATCAGCACGGCAAAGATCAGCGCTTTGCGCCCGGACATCGGCTCTTTTTCATCTCTCTGGACCGGTTCGTTCATGCTTCACTCCCCGCCACAGCCTCTTGCCGCTGCGACTCGCGCTCGCTGCGCCGGCGCTCCCGCCGGCCGTGCAGCATGCTGAAAACCGTTGGTACGAAAAATAGTGTCGACACCGTGGCGAACAGCAGCCCGCCGATCACGGCGCGTCCCAGCGGCGCGTTCTGCTCGCCGCCCGAGCCCAGGCCCAGCGCCATCGGCACCATGCCGATGATCATCGCCAGCGCCGTCATCAGCACCGGGCGGAACCGCACGTATCCCGCATTCAGCGCCGACTGCGCCGCGTCGCCCACCGTCTCTTCCAGCTGCTCGCGTGCAAAGCTGATCACCAGGATTGAGTTCGACGTCGCCACGCCCATGCACATAATGGCTCCCGTCAGCGCCGGCACGCTCAGCGTGGTGTGCGTCAGGAACAGGATCCACACGATCCCCGAAATCGCCGCCGGCAGCGCCGTAATGATGATGAACGGATCGAGCCACGACTGGAAATTCACCACGATCAGCAGATACACCAGCAGAATCGAAAAGACCAGCCCCGCCAGCAGGTCGCTGTACGCCGACCGCATCGTGACCACCTGCCCTCGCACCACGATGCGCGATCCCCGCGGCAGATGCGCCCGTTCCTGCGCCACAATCCCCTCGATCCGCTTGTCCACGCTCCCCAGATCGGTCCCCGTCACGTTCCCGTAAATGTCCATCACCGGCGCGATGTTGTAGTGCGTAACCGTCGCCATCTCGTCGCCCGGAACCAGCGTCGCAACGTTGCCCAGAATCTGCGTGGGCCGCCCCCCCATGATCCCGCTCGACGGCGGCGCCCCTGCTCCCGTCGATCCGCTGTTCGGCGGCAGCCCGCCGCTCCCGCTGCCCGCCACCACTGGGATGTTGTTCAAATCCTGGACCGTGTCCAGCCAGTACTGCGGCGATTGTGTCGCCACCTCATATTCCACCCCGTTCCGCGGATCCAGCCAGAACGCCGGCGCCGTCTGGAAGCTGCCGCTGGTCGCCACCAGCAGGCTCTGCATCACATCCCGCTCATCGATGCCGGCTGTTTCCGCCATCGACCGGTGGATGTTCACCGTCAGCTCCGGGTCGTCGAAAGGCTGCTGGATTCGCACCCCGGAAGTCCCTGGCACATACTTGATCCGGTTCAGCAGATGGTAAGCCACGATCCGGTTGGCTTCCAGATTCGGCCCCACCACCTGCACGTCGATCGGCGCCGGCAGCCCGAAATTCAGAATCTGCGTCACCATGTCCACCGGCAGCGTGTAGAACTCGGTGCCCGGAAACCGCTGCGGCAGCAGCTGGCGCAGCCGCGCCAGATATTCCGCCGTGGGGCGATGATGCGCCGTCAGCGAAACCTGAATATCGGCGTCGGCAGAGCCAATCGGCGCCGAGTTCGAATAGGAGTAGTTGATGCCGGAGTAAGGAAGGCCGATATTGTCGATGATCGACCCCACCTGGTCCTTCGGAATTACCTCGCGAATCGTGTTGTCGATCCGATCGCACAAAGCCGCCATGTCCTCGATGCGCGTTCCCGTTCGCGCCCGCACGTGCAGCTTGAATTGCCCCGCGTCCACGCTCGGGAAAAAGTTCTGGCCCAGCCATGGATACAGCAGCGCCGCCGATCCCACCGTGAACACGAAGAAAAGAGTCAGGAACACCGCCGCATGCCGCACGCACAGGTCCAGCATTCTGCGGTAGCCCGCCCGCACCCTCTCAAAGTGCCGCTCGAACCCCAGCTGGAATCGCGTCCACGGATTGCGGCTCCGGTGTTTTTCCTCCGCCTCCGCCTCGCTGTGCTCGTGCAGCAGATACTTCCCCATCATCGGCACCACGGTGCGCGACAGCAGATACGACGCCAGCATCGCGAACACCACCGCCTCCGCCAGCGGCACAAACAGATACTTCGGCACGCCCCTCAGGAAAAACATCGGCACAAACACGATGCAGATCGACAGCGTGGCCACCAGCGCCGGCACTGCAATCTGTGCGGAGCCGTCCAGAATCGCCGGTTCCAGCGCCTTGCCCATCTCCAGATTGCGATTGATGTTTTCGATGGCCACGGTGGCGTCGTCCACCAGAATGCCCACCGCCAGCGCCATGCCGCCCAGCGTCATGATGTTGATGGTTCCGCCGATCAGCCGCAATACCACCAGAGACGTCAGGATCGAAAGCGGAATGGAGACGGCGACGATGAGCGTGCTGCGCCAGCTCCCCAGAAAGACCAGAATCATCAGCGCCGTCAGAACCGCCGCGATGATCGCCTCATGCACCACGCCGTCGATGGACGCTTTGACGAAAATCGACTGGTCCGCCAGGGGCGTGATCTTCAGCTGCGGCGGCAGCTGCGCTTCGATCCCCGGCAGCTTGGCCAGCACTCCCTTCACGATGTCCAGGGTCGAAGTGGTGCCCGTCTTCACGATGGACAGCAGCGCCGCCCGCTGCCCGTCCACACGCACGATGTTCGTCTGCGGCGGCGACCCGATATGCACGTGCGCCACGTCGCGGATGTACACCATCGCGCCATTCACTTCGCGGATAGGAAGGTTGTTCAGCGTCTCTACTGCTGCCGGCGCGCTGTTACTCTCCAGCTGATATTCAAGCTGCCCGATCTTGATCGTGCCCGACGGCAAAATCAGGTTCTGCGCCGCGATCGTGTTGACTACGTCGGCCGGGGACAGCCCCTTGGCCTGCAGCGCCGGCAGATTCAGATCCACCTGCACCTGCCGCTGCTTGCCTCCATACGGGTAGGGGATGCCCACCCCGGGCACCGTCACCAGCTGTGTCCGGACAAACTGCAGAGCGAAATCGTTCAGCTGCGATTCCGTCAGCCCCTGCCCGGACAATGCCAGTTGCAGGATCGGCACGCTCGAGGCGTTGTACTGGATGATCAGCGGCGGCGTCGTGCCCTGCGGCATTTGCCGGATCTGCGTCTGCGCGATCGCCGTCACCTGCGCCACCGCGTTGCCGATGTTCACGCCCGGCTGGAAATATATCTTGATGACGGCTCGCCCGTTCACCGACGTCGATTCCACGTGCTGGATGTCGTTGACCGTCGTCGTCAGCGAGCGCTCGCTCAGCGTCACGATGCGATCCGCCATCTGTTCCGGCGAGAAGCCGTTGTATTCCCAGATCATCGACACCACCGGAATGTCGATGTTGGGGAAGATGTCCACCGGCATGCTGACAATGGCCAGCGGCCCGAGGATCATGAGAAGCAGCGCCACCACCGCGAAGGTGTAGGGCCTGCGCAGCGCAAGACGGACTAGCCACATAGGCCCTGTGCTGCTCCCGCTGCCTCTTCCGCTCCGACACGGCGGCGGAAGCTTTTCGCTTTCTTCTCTGACTGATTCAAAACTGGCGCCCCGAAGGCAAGGAGTTCTCGACTAAGACGCTTGGCCTGTTTCCAGGTGGAAACGAGTACCGGCCAAAAAAGCTGTACGTCCTGTAATGACGTTGCGGCTCTGGAAAAAGACGCCGCCTCCCGATTGCCTATGTGGAGAGAGATGCCTCGGCAATCCCTTTTGATTCACATTGCGGCATCGCGCTGCTTGATTCCCGCGATCCGGCTTAGGGCCGGGACGAATAATACTCCAGCGCCCGGGTTATCCCCTCGCGGAATCTGGCCGTGTGCCGGAATCCCAGCGCCTTCTGTTTCGCCGTGTCTCCGCCCCGCGCATGAACGCCGGCCGGCTTGTCGGACATGCCGGTCACCCGAGGATGGTATCCGAGGATTTCCGCCGCCATCCGCGCAAACTCAATAAAGCTGGTGAGGATTCCGGTGGACAGGTTCACCGCCCCGCCATCGTCGATCTTGTCGATGGTCGCCAGAATCCCCGTCACGCAGTCCTCAATGTGGATGAAGTCGCGCATCTGCGTCCCCGATCCCCAAACCGTCAGCACTTCGGCTCCGCGATGTTCGAGCGCGCGCTTGCAGATGCTGGGGAAAGGGTAGGCATCGTCCTGATCCTCTCCGTATCCGGAAAATGGCCGATAGCAGATCGATTGCAGCCCGTATTTTTCGTACGCCAGTTGCGCCAGATACTCGCACGTCAGCTTCGCCCATCCGTAGCTCATGTCGGGCATGCCGATGTCCCGATCGAAGGAGATCATGTCCTCCTTCAGCAGAACGTAGCCGTCCTCCCGCTGCAGATGGACGGGGTACGCGGCGCTGGAGCTGAAACACGCCGTCTTCTTAGGCCGCGCCTTCGTCGCCCACTGCCAGTACGCCGAGTCGATGGCCAGATCCTCAGCCACCGCCAGCGGATTGTTCTCGATCATCAGCCGTCCGCCCACCATTGCCGCCAGATGATAGGTGTAATCGAAGTCGGTGTCCTGCACCCGCGCAAACCAGCTCCTGCAATCCTCGCGATAGAAGCGGAAGCCGCGATGATCGCGGGGATTGAAGATCGGCCACCCCTTGTCCGGATCGATGCCGCCGGTGTATTCGGCAATGCAGTCGACCGCGTGCACCTCGTGCCCCGCCTCCAGCAGGCGCCGGACCACATGGCGCCCCACGAACCCCGCCGCTCCTGTCACCAGCACTTTACTCATGCGAGAAATGCCTCCGGTAGAGAGCCCAGGCCCAGTTCGACCGGCCCGGAATGTAAGCCGAGATGGCCTCCGGATCCCTGGCCACCTCCTGCACCAGCTTCAGGTTGTTCTCGTACCCGCAGTATTCCTGCTGCATGTCGCGCACCAGGTCGTGCACGTTGCGCTCCTGATACACCGAAGCTTTGGCCCACGCCACACCGTATCCGCGAGCCTGAACGTAATAGGCCGCCCAAATGTCGTCCATGCGCCCCACATGCGGATACAGGAAATAATCCTTCAGGCATTTCCCGCTCATGAAAGTGTTCTGCGAATTGAACGGACCCATTTTGTTCGCGCCCATGGGAAACGCCGCCGCATCGAAATCGCATTCCGGCGCGTGCTCCATGCGGCACACCGCGTCGATGTCCGGATCGCCGTTCCAGAAGTCTGCCTGCACATCGACGCTGATCTTCCGCCGGCTCTTCTTCGAGTAGTCCCGCTTCGGCAGCAGTTGCAGCGGATATCCGCGATGCCACAACTGCGAGTGATTCGTCGCGCCCACCGGGTCGAACGCCGGCAGCTCCGTCTCGTAGTAATTCACTTCGGCTTCGCGGCCCACCAGCAGGTCTTCGCCCCAGCCCGGCAGCGGAATATTGTCGTCGTCGACCACCGCGACGACATCGGCGTGCAGATCGTGCGCCCACAGCAAACCGAAATTCCGGCGCTGGATGCAGTTCCATCCAATCGCCGCCGAAAGCGCCGGATCGTACTTCTCCTGCTCTTCCGGGCTGACGTAGATTCCCCGCTCCAGACGGTATTCGGGCGTCTTGCGATCGCCAATGACCACCAGCTCCCAGTCCTTCATCGCCTGAAAACGGCGAATGGCCTCCGTGGGCGGGTTGATGGTGGTGGTTACGATGACCTTCTTCATGTTTGCTCCCCAGGTGAAATCAGGAGTGGACCTCCTGCAGCCCCGTCAGCGGCGCGTCCGGCAGCAGAATCGAATCGATACTGCTGAACCGCGTCCGCAGCCCGGTGCGGAAATACACGAAATTCCGGAAAAAAGTGTTTTGCGATTCGCCCTCGATGCGCGCCTTCCAGGTCGACGCAATCTCGAGGACGGGCACTCCCAGCCGCAGCGGCTTGATCAGGCACTCAAACAGAAACGCGTGCCGCAGCTCCTCCCATCGAATGCTCTGCAACACCGGCGTGGGATACACCCGGTAAGCAAAGGTCATATCGGTGAGCCGCGCCCCATAGAGGGCCGCGAAAAAACCCTGGAAAATCCAGTTGAACACCAGCTTTGCCTGCGAGTAACCGGAAAAGGACCCGCGCTGCAGCCAGCGAGAGGCCGCCACGATCGCCCACGGCGTTCTGCGCGCCTGCTCGATCAGCTTCGCCAGGTCGTTCGGCTCCGTCTCCAGATCGCTGGCCATCAGAACCGTGTGGCTGCCCCGGGCCAGAGCAAAACTCTCGCGCATTGCGCCGCCCAAATAAGGCAGCGTCTGATGATGCACCACTACCAGCTCGCCCAATTCTTCGCTGAGCCGCCGCACCACCGCCATCGCCTCCGGCGTCGTTCGCTTGCACACCACGATCAGGATTTCGCGAAGCCAGGGACGAATGTCGCGCAGCATGATTGCTACGGTCTGTTCGAGCGAAACCGTCTCATTCATCACCGGCAGAACGATGGTCGCCGACTGGAATGGCCCGGGATAATCAGCACTCCCGTGGTACCGGTATTTCTGCGCCATCCGCTCCCTCGGCCCAACCCTCTCCGGAGTGCTCCCGCGGATGGGCTCCTCGAGTGAATCTCGCCGGCAGCCCTTAATGCTGCCGGCCGGCAGGCTCTCCGCTCGCCGCGGCGCCTGCAATCCAGAGTTATTTCGATGCTAACGGAACTCTGTGAACCCTGCAAAGCCGAACTGTGCCGGAGACCAATGCGGTCGACAGGTGCTGCGGGCGCGGCTGTTTACCGCGCCAGCGTGTTCTCCAGATCGGCCTCAGCCGGCTCCGTGGACTTCTCCACCCGCCGCTCAGGAAAGTACGCGTTGATCACATACTGCTCCAGCATGCGCTGGGTATTGAAAAACGATCCGTTCAGCGCGATGGTCGAGCGCATGATGCGCCGCCACTGTCCCTGATCCTTGTAGTACAGCGGCAGAATCGTCTGCTCCAGGTGTTCATACAAGGAGTTGGCCTCGCCGGATTCATCGTCGTGATCGTCGATGGCCCAGCCGGTCACGCCTTCGATCCAGCCTTCGATCCACCAGCCGTCCAGAATGCTCAGGCTGGGCACGCCATTCAGCGCGGCCTTCATCCCGCTCGTCCCTGAAGCCTCATACGGACGCCGCGGCGTGTTCAGCCACAGGTCGACGCCTCCCGTCAGCAGCGCGCCCAGTTTCCAGTCATAGTTTTCGAGGTAAACAATCTGGAGAGCCGAATTGCGGAGCTCGTTGGAGAGTTCGACCACGCGGCGAATCTTCGCCTTCCCCGGCTGATCCGCGGGATGCGCCTTGCCCGCGTAGAGCACCTGCATCCCGCCCATTTGCTCCGCCAGGCGCACCAGCCGCTCCGGCTCCGCAAACAGCAGGTCGGCCCGCTTGTAGGTCGCGGCGCGGCGCCCAAACCCCAGCGTGAAGATCTCCTCGCGCATCTCCACGCCGGAGCGCTCCTTCACCGCCTTCAGCAGCTCGCGCTTGGAGGCGGTGTGCGCCTCCACAATCTCGTTCTCCGGAATGTCGATCGCATAGCGCAGCGTTACGTTGTCCTGCAGCCAGCGCGGCAGGTGCCGGTCGAATACCGCCTGCACCGACGGCGCCGTCCACGTGCCTGCATGAACTCCATTCGTGATGGCGTCGATCCGGTACTCCGGAAACATCTCCCGCGACACCTTGCCGTGCTGCATGGCCACCCCGTTCACATACCGCGAAAAGCGCAGCGCCACATACGTCAGGTTCAGCAGCCCGTCGTGAAAGCACCCGAAGCGCTCCAGCATGCCCGCTCGTTCCGCCCCCAGAATGCGATAGGCCTGCTCCCCGGAAAAGCGGTCGTGTCCCGCCGGCACCGGCGTATGCGTCGTGAAGACGCACTTGCGCCGCACCGCCTCCGCATTCTTCTCCGTCGCCGTCTGCAGCCCTGCCCCGCGCAGTTCCTGCTCCAGCACCGGAACCGTCAGCAGCGCGGCATGCCCTTCATTCATGTGGTAGACCGTCGGGTCGTACTCCAGGGCCCGCAGCATCCGCGCTCCCCCTATGCCCAGCACCGCTTCCTGGCGCAGCCGGTAATCCGCATCGCCCCCGTACAGGTGATCGGTCAGCGCCCGATCCCGCGGATCGTTCTGCTCCAGATCGGTGTCCAGCAGGTAGATGGGAATCTTGTGGCCCGCAACTCCCTCCATGGCATACCGCCACGCCCGGATGGCCACCGGGCGCCCTTCAATCGTGACCGTCACCACCGGTTCCTCGGCCACAAGGCTCTGCTCGGGCGACCACGGCTGCTGCTCTTCCGTCTGCGTCCCGCTCCCATCCAGATGCTGCTTGAAGTACCCTTTGCGATCCGCCAGCGTCACCGCCGCAACCGGCAGCCCCATGTCTGCCGCTGCGCGCAGCGTATCGCCGGCCAGTACGCCCAGACCGCCGCTGTACGTCGGCATCTCCGGAGAAACCGCGATCTCCATCGAAAAATACGCGACGATCCCGTTCTCGCTGGGGCCGCCCGGGGAAAAGTATTGCGAACGATTGATAAATCGCATTTCTTGTTTTTCTTTCCTGGCCTGTCCGAGCGCCGCTTCCCAGAATAAGACAATCATTGCTCCTGGGACGTTGGCCGGAGGAGCCCTTGTGATTCTTACATCTGCCGGCCCTGTGATGGGAATCACCCACTTGTGGGAAAGCCACCACCGGCAATTGCACCTTCAGAATGAATTGTTTCCGCTGCCGTTGTACAGCCCGCGCCCAAATTCAACCCCTCTCCGGCGCATCGCCTTCATCCTCCGTCTTCCACTGCGTGCGCTCCCGCTGATGCGTGACAGCGATAAATCTCCGCCTGGATTCCCGTCGCGGCACGATATTCTTCCCGCAGTTGCTCCGCAAACTGCGCCGCCACTCCCTCCTCCACCAGATTGACCGTGCAGCCCCCAAATCCTCCGCCCGTCAACCGCGCCCCAATCAGTCCCGGCAGGCTCTGCGCCGCGTCCACCATGATGTCGGCCTCCTTGCAGCTCGCCTCAAAATCGTCGCGATAGCTCACGTGGGCCGCCGCCATCAGATCGCCCAGCTTTTTCAGATTCCCCGCTGCCAGCGCATCGGCCGCCGCCTCCGTGCGCAGATTCTCGGTGATGATGTGCCGGCACCGCCGCATCACCGTCTCCGGCATCTCGTCTCCCCACCTCTCCAGATCCTCCGGCGTCGCATCCCGCAGCAGCGCGATCTCCGGCCTGTACCGCCTCAGGATCGCCGTGCCTTCTTCCACCTCCGCGCGCCGGATCCCGTACTCGCCGCCCGCGATCGAGTGCTTCACCATCGTGTTGGCGATCACCACACTCACATGCCGCGGGATCGGCGCCAGCCGGAACTCCAGCGACCGGCAGTCCAGCAGCAGCGCGTGATCTTCCCTGCCGTGACAGGCGATGAACTGGTCCATAATGCCGCACGAGGCGCCAACGTACTCGTTCTCCGCTTTCTGGCACAGCTTCGCGATCGCGCTGCGTTCCATCTCCGCGTCCGCCAGGCTCAGCAGCGCCAGCGCCGACGCCACTTCCACCGACGCCGACGAGCTCAGCCCCGCCCCCAGCGGCACGTCTCCGTCCAGCACCATGCTGAACGGTGGAACGTCGATCCCGCCCTGCCGCAGCATCCACAGAACGCCCAGCGGATAATCCGACCAGTGCTCTTGCCGCGCCTTCGGCAGTTCATCGGGCGCAAACGTCACGCCCTCTTTGAAATTCTGCGACCAGATCTCCACCCGCCCATCGCGCCGCCCCGAAACAGTTGCGAAGGTGCCGAAGTCGATTGCCGCCGGCATCACGAACCCTCCGGCGTAGTCTGTGTGCTCGCCAATCAGGTTCACCCGCCCCGGCGCCAGGAACACGCGCGGATCGCCTCCGAAATGCTTTTCGTGAATCTCGCTGACCAGGCTCGCCGCCAGCATCTTCTCGTTGCTCTCTGCCACCGTCCCGCTCCCTGTTCCCTATTCCCTATTCCCTATTCCCTGTTCCCTATTCCCTGTTCCCTATTCCCTGTTCCCTATTCCCTGTTCCCTATTCCCTGTTCCCTGCCTTATCCAGCCGCTCCCAAATCTCGTCCCCCCAGGCCAGATGCTCGGGCTTCATCAGCACCGACCGCAGGCAGGTAACCGTTTCACCGCTCTGCGCCCATTCCGCCCCAGCAAAAAACCCCGCCGGCAAATGCGCCAACGCCAGATGCAGGCCGTCCTGCGCCGCGCGATCGAAGACCTCCTGCGCCCGGCGCGACGACTCCGCCAGCGTGCCGGCGCGAACCGCCCAGACCACAATGTCCAGCTCCGGCTGCGGCCCGGCTATGAAACGCTCATCCCCGGCGATTCGTTCGTACAGCCGGAGCGCCGCGGCGCGCCCCTGCTCCAGGCCTCGTGCAAATTCCCCGCCCCTCACCAGCGGCAGCAACTTCTGCGTCGCCCACAACGCCACCGCCGAAGCCCCCGCGCGCGAACACTCCAGGCTGATCTCTCCCAAATGCAATTCGTTGGACGTGAAGTACGTATACGGCGATTCGTGCTTGTACCACCGCCCCACCGACGGATCGCGAAACAGCACGCACCCGCACCCATACGGCTGCAGCCCGTGCTTATGCGGATCCACCACGATCGAATCCGCCTCGCTCATCCGCCCAAACGCCCGCGCCGCTTCCTCTCCCAACGTCGAAACGAGCCGGAAATACCCCCCGTACGCCCCATCCACGTGCAGCCGAAACCCGTACTGCTTCCGCAGCTCCAGAATCTCATTCAGCGGATCGACCGCGCCCACGGCCGTCGTTCCCAGCGTGACGACCACAGTCCCCACATCACCAGCCTTCAGCGCGCTCTCCAGTGCCCGCACATCCATCCTCCCCCGCGCGTCCGTCCCCACGCTGGCGAACTCCAGCTTCAGCACTCCGCTGATGCGGCTGTGCGTGTAGTGCGCCTGCTCCGACGCCACCACTTTCTTCCCCGGCGCCATTTGTCCCGCCACCCACAGAGCCTCCAGGTTGGCGAAGGTCCCGCCGCTGGTCAGGTGCCCCAGAAATTCCGCCCACCCAAACATCCCGGCAATCTCCCGCACCGCCTCCACTTCCATGCGCGAGCTCGCCCGCCCGCCGTCCAGCGCATGATTGTTCGGATTCAGCCCCATCGCCAGCGCATACGCCGCCCGCGCCGCCGGATGCGGCGGCTTCAGCATCTGCCCGGCATACAGCGGATGAAAGTAGGGGAAGTTGTCGCCCAGCCGCCGCGCCGCCTCATCCAGCACGGCTGCCGCTCGCTCCATCCCCGGCGGGTCGAGGCGCGGCTCCGGCAGCCCCGCGAACTCGCCCTGCAGCGTCCCCAGAGCCTCGGCCAGCAGTTCCAGCATGGGATCGTTCATAGAAAACGTAAGTTCCAGAATACGCCGCGACCGCTCTGCTCCGACTGAGCCCATCCCGCTGAAATATATCTTCGCGGACGGCATTGCGACGGTGTATGCTGGCGGGCAAATTCCCCAGCGGCCGGCGGCCGCTGGATCAACACAGGAGACAAATCCATGGAATGGTATCGAATGGTCTGGCAGAAGTACGCGCAGTTCGACGGCCGCTCCCGTCGCAAAGAGTACTGGATGTTCGCCCTGGTCAACCTCATCATTGGCGTGGCGCTGTCCTTTTGCTTCCTCGCTGCGCGAGGATCCATCCTCGCCATCGCCTTCGGAATCGTCTGCTTTCTGTATGGTCTCGCGGCCCTCATCCCCAGCCTCGCCGTCAGTGTGCGCCGCCTGCACGACATCGGCCGCTCCGGCTGGTGGCTCCTGATCGACTTCATTCCCTTCGGGTGCTTCGTCCTGCTTATCTTTTTCGTGCTCGACGGCACTCCTGGCCCCAATGAATACGGTCCAGACCCCAAGGCGGCTGTGCCCTACTCCGGCCAGCCGATCCCCATCGGCTGAAGCTCCGCATCCCCGAAAGTCCCGGCAAATCGCGTCGTACGAAGAATTTCCCCCCCCCGCCGGTTTCTGCGCCGATTTGCCGACTCTGTTACACTGTGTGTGCGTTAGATCCGAACCGGGCAAGCGCGGTCGATCGCCTCGCCCATACAGCAGGCCCTTCCAGTTTCGCTCCGATTCACTCCAGCGCAATTCAATTCAGGACATAAGCAACACAATGGAACAAGGAACAGTGAAGTGGTTTAACGACGCGAAGGGCTACGGCTT
>DATAWI010000041.1:0-253688 GCA_036267295.1 Acidobacteriaceae bacterium
TCAAGTACGTCGAAAAAGCAGCCGTCTACGCCGCCAAAGGCGCGTGGGTGGTGTATGAGCGGCTCAACCGCATTAGCCCGAACCCCTCTTTTACGCCCAAGTGGGCCGATAAGCCCCTGCAGAAAAGCTGGCAGAAGGAGAAGCCGCCCCTCGGCTGGCCGCGCACCACGGATTCGCTTTGCCCCAAGTGCGTTCCCGAGATCCGCAAGCAGATTCTGGACGGCAAGCTGCCCCACGAAGTGTTGCTGAACGAAAAAGTCGGCGAGATCAAGGCCCAGATCATTGAGCGCGACGGCAAGATCATGATGGTCAAGGACTGCCCCAAGCACGGGCACTTTGAAGATGTGATGTCGATCGACACCGCCTTCTTCAAGCATCTGGAAGAAAGCTTCCCCGGCCGCGACATGCGCGCGCACAACGATGAGAAGCTGCACAACCATGGCACCTCGACCGTGACCCACGGGCGCGGCTCGGTGCTTACAATCGATCTGACCAACCGCTGCAACATGATGTGCGATCCCTGCTTCATGGACGCCAATCAGGTTGGCTTCGTCCATGAGCTGACGTGGGACGAGATCAAGACCATGCTGGACAACGCCATCACCATCAAGCCGCGGCGTCAGATGTCCGTCCAGTTCTCCGGTGGCGAGCCCACGCTTTCGCCCTACTTCCTGGATGCTGTCGCCTACGCCCGCAAGGTCGGTTACAACTCGGTGCAGGCGGCAACCAACGGCATCGAGTTCGCGAAGTCGAAGGAACTCTGCCGCGCGGCTGCCGAAGCGGGTCTGCGCTATGCCTACCTCCAGTTCGACGGCATCGGCAATGCGGCCAACTCGCACCGCAAGGTCGGCAACCTGTTCGACGTGAAGCTCCAGGCCATCCACAACCTGCACGAAGCCGGCGTCGACATCGTTCCCGTCACGACCATCATCAACGGCATCAACAACGAGCAGGTCGGCCACATCATCCAGTTCGCGCTGGACAATCCGAAGAAGATCAACTTCCTGAGCTTCCAGCCGGTGAGCTTTACCGGCCGCGACGAAGCGGTGACGGACGAGCGGCGCACGGCGCAGCGCTACACGCTGAGCCACATGGCGCACGACGTGAAGAACCAGACGGGGCTGGGCGAGCCGACGCGCGACTGGTTCCCGATCAGCTTTATGAGCACCTTCAGCGACTGGGCCGACCTGGTGCACGGGCCGAACCACGAGTGGGGTCAGCTGAGCTGCGGATGCCACCCGAACTGCGGCATCGGCATGGCGCTGATGATCGATAAGGAAACCAAGGAAGCCGTGCCGGTGACCGCGTTCCTGAACGCCGATCGCCTGGCGAAGGACATGGCGAAGATCAACGACGCCTCCCGCGGCAAGACGCTCTCGGTTATCGGAGCCGCGCTGGCGCTGCTGCGCAACTACGATCCGACCAAGTCGCCGCAGCATTTCCGCATCGTCGACCTGCTGCAGAAGTTCGACAAGTGCTTTGGCGCCACTGGCCGCAATTATGGCAAGGTGACGGGCGACCGCACCATGCAGGACATTGAGAAGCGCCGCGCGGATCGCTGGAACTTCCTGTTCATCGCCGGCATGTGGTTCCAGGATCTCTTCAACTACGACTTCCGGCGGACCGAGCAGTGCATTATTCCGTACGCGACGCAGGAAGGCGAGATCAGCTTCTGCGCGTACAACACGGGCGTGGGCTGGCGGAACATTATCGAGAAGATGCACATGACGGCCACGCTCACCAAGTGGTACGAGGAGCATGGGCGGCATGAGATCTTCGCGGGCGGCAAGAAGGTGGGGATGGAATCGTCGCAGCACACGCTGGTTCTGAACCAGGAGCATGTGACGGCGGCGGCCAACGACACCTTCGAAAAGAGCGGCATCGCCAAGAACGCGCGGGAAGAGAAACTGCGCGCGCGCGAGGCGAAGCTGAAGGTGGATGCGGAGAACGCGAAGATGGCCAAGCTGTATCGCGAGCATGTGCTGGGCGAGAAGCCGGTGGAAGGGCTGGTGAGCATCGACTCGATCGCGCCAGCCAAGCCAGTCGCCAAAGCGGAAACCGGCGAACCCGTCATGGGCGATTAGGGACTGCGCGTCCAGCGATACGCGGCTTCGCCGCCAATCCAAGAGCAAAGGCCACCTGGAGACGGGTGGCCTTTTTACTCGTTCGCCGCAAACAAACCTCTCCCCAATTCGCCCCCGCATCCAATCGAGGGCAAGGACGACCCCTCGGAGGCCCCATGAGGATCCGCCCTACCTTCTGCTACTGCTTTGTGTCTCTTCTTAGCGCCTGTGCCGCTGGATGCGGCTCGGCCAACCACGCCGGGACCATCGCCGCGAACCCCGACGCATCGGCAACCTCGCCCGGTGCTCCGGCGTATGCCTTTTTCGGCTACGCAGGTTCGGCCAGCTCATCGGCCGGCCTTGAGGAGTTCGTGATGGACGCGAACGGATCGATCTCCAACCTACCCGGCACGACGCTCAAAGGCAGTCCCGCAGGCATCACCAGCAATACGAGCTATTTGTTCGTGGCTGACGAAGACGACCAGAGCATTGATGCGTTCCGGATTAGCTCTTCCGCGCTCACGCCGGCGGCGGCCACCTCCACGGCCAGGCAGGGCTATCCGGTATGGCTGTTCACCGACCGCACGGGGAAAACCCTTTATTCCTGGGGCGGCAGCGGAACCACAACCTTCGCATCGTGGTCCATCGGCGCCAATGGCGCGCTCAAACTGATCAACCAGGTCAAGGCGAGCATCAACGGGCCGTGGCCACAGGCGCAACTGTCGTTCAGCGGCAACAACGACTATGCCTACGGCTCCACTTGTCTCAACGACGCGCCAGTCTTTTATGGATTCGCCCGGTCGTCGAGCGGGGCCCTGGCCCCCTTCAACACGGAGGCCTCCTCGCCCGCGGGGGCGGAGGGAAACGTATGGCGTCCGTTCGGCGCTGCCGCCAACGGCCACGGATTTGTGGTCATCGGCATGACACCCAGCCAGTCTTCCGCCGGGAGTCTGCTGGCCGTTTACGCGATTCAGAGCAATGGAACTCTGGTTCGGAGGAGCACCCGGACCCTGCCGGTTTCGGCGCAATTCCTCTCGGCGTACGCATTTGATCTCACCGGAAGCTGGTTGGCGGCCGGGGATGGGGCGGGACTGCATCTCTATCACTTTGCCAACGGCACGCTGAACCTGTCCGACAGTGCGTCGATTCAGGGGGGCGTCCAGCAAATTGAGTGGGACGACAACGGGAATGTTTATTGGCTCGGGCAAGCGTGCTGCGGCTCATTCGCGGTCTACAACGTCTCGAGCAGCGGCCAGTTGACCGAATCCTCGGCGGCGAGCAATTTCGCCCCGGACGATCCGGGCGGCGAAGGCGGCACATACATGCAAGTGCAACCGATGTAGAAGGATCGAGCTGGTCAGCTTCGTCGAACCTGCCGTGTCGGGTGGCCTCCATTGGGATGCTGCGCGAGGCGGGCTCCGGAGAGCACCGTCTGCGGGCTCTTTTTTCTTTCGGGGGTGTGACTTGCGTTTGACGCAGCGGCCCTCGCGTCGCCGTCAGTATGCTGCAGTGCAGGCAGGTCGCCGTACAATGAGGGCAATTGCCATGAACTTCCGCCTTCGATTGCTTTTGTCCGCTGTGGCCGTGGCGCTTGCGCCTGGCGCCTGCGCGCATGCGCAGTTCTCCAATCCGCAATCGCAGAGGACTGTGGTCCACAATGCGGCGGCGTTGCGTCCACCGGCGGGGGCGCGGGTGGCGGTGGTGGAATTTGAGGACCTGGAGTGCCCGGACTGCTCGCGGGCGAATCCGGTGATCAAGGAAGCGATTGAGAAGTACCACGTTCCCTGGGTGCGGCATGATTTTCCGCTGCCCTTTCACACGTGGAGCTTTGACGGGGCGGTGGACGCGCGGTGGTTCGACACCAGGTCGAAGACGCTGGGCGACGATTTTCGGGACGCGGTTTTTGCGGCGCAGGCGACGATCCAGAGCCAGAGCGACATTACTGCCTTTGCGCAGAAGTTTGCCGCCGGGCACAAGCTGAGTTTTCCGTTTGTCGTCGATCCGCAGGGACGGCTGGCGCAGATGGTGAAGGCGGATTCGGCGCTGGGGCAGAGCGTTGGCGTGCAGCACACGCCCACGATCTGGGTGGTGACGAACAAGACCAGCGGGGCGCCTTTTGTTGAGGTCGTGGATCGGTCGAAGCTGTTCACACTGATTGACGAGGCGCTGGCGGAAACTGCGGGACACTGATCCTGGGGCGGCTTGCGAACGCGCTAATCGCTATTTTCTTCCTCAAGCATCTGACTCAGGCGTTCGAGGCGATTCTTCCATACGTGACGATGGGCGCGGGTCCACGCGTCGAGGCGATCGAAGCCGGCGGCGTCGATGCTGCAGGTGCGGACGCGTCCCACCTTTTCGGTTTTCACCAGAGCACATTCTCCGAGGATCTGGAGATGCTGGCCGACGGCGGTGAGGGTGATGCCGAGGGCGTCCGCCAAACGCGAGACAGAGGTGGGCGCGCGACTGAGCACGTCCAGGATGGCGCGGCGGGTGGGGTCGCCGAGCGCGTGAAAAAGGCGGTCGATTTGCGGATCGTTATCGGTCAAGGGGTCCGTTCGTTGCCTGCGGACCGCGGCGCCACGGTCAACAGGCTTGGGTTGGGGATGGTGGATTACTTCTGAGCCGCGAGGGCCTTCTCGAGCCGGCCAAAGATTCCTCTCCAGCCTTGTTCGCGCATCTCGGGGCCGCCCGAGCCTTCGTAAAACGCGGCCTGGTGCGTAAAGACGAGGTCGGTGCCGGCGGCGTTGGGCAGAAATTCAACCGTGATGAGAGCCGAGGAGATGCGTCGATCGCCGAGGGACATGGTCTGCGAGGTGACGACGCGCTGGTTGGGGATGATGTCCTGGACGGTGCCGACGGTGGTGAGTGCGATGCCGGGAAACGGGGTGTTCGTGCCCATGCGGTAGATGACGTGCTCCAGGCCGCCGATGCGGAAGTCCAGGTCGTATTGCTCGGCGACTCGCTCCTCGCTGTCGGCGAACCAGCGGCGCTTGCGGGCGGGGTCGGAGAAGGCAGCGTAGAGCGTTTCCGGGGGGTAAGGGTAAAGTTGCTCGATGACGAAGGTGTTGTGAACGGTAGAGGGTTCCATGGGGTGCATCCTTTCGGGAGAATAGTGAAGCATCAGCTTCACTATGGAGTGTGGGGCAGGCGGATTGAATTGTCAAGTGGATACTTCAGTATTTTCTGAAGAAATTTGGGCGGTTGGATAAGCCATTTGTAATCAATTATTTACTCCGTTGCGCGAATCTCCGGCTGCGTCGGTCGTGGCGGTTTCGGCTGCCGTGCGGCCTCGCGTGCGGAAGAAATAAAAGGCCACCGCAAGGAGATTGCTCACCACGATCGTGCTGAGAATCTTCGCAGCGTAGGTGCGCGCGCTGACCACGGTCACGAAAGGGTAGGCGGAGATGAGGAGGCTGAAGAGGGTGGATGCGAAGCCCGCGGCGGAGGTCCATTGGAGCCAGCGCGGCAGCTTGCGGCGGAGGGCGGCGGCTCCGAAAAGCGGGACGCCGAACATGGCGAGATAGGCGACTTCGTAATGGGTCAGGCTGGCGTTGGTGAGGAGTTGATAGGCCTCCTGCGCGTGGACACCGGTACTGGCGAGGAGGATGAGGGCAAGCACCAGAGCTCCGGTGCAGAGGATGGAGTTGGTGGGGGTGCGGCGTTTGGGGTGAAGGCGGGTGAACCAGCTGGGGACGAGGTGATTCCAGCCGGCGGCCATGGGGAGGCGGGTGACGCCGGTGAAGAGAAAACTGGTGGCTCCGAGGAGGCGCACTTCTACCAGCAGGATGGCGAGAATGGCCGCGATGTTGCCGAAACCGTTGGCGCCGAGGGTGAGGCGCATGACCTGGGGGATGGGCGCGATGAAGTCGATGTGGGCGTGGGGGACGAGAGCGACGATGGTGGCGGTTCCGAGAACGAACATGACGCAGATGATGGGCGACGCGATGACCACGGACTGGCCGATGGAGCGGGCCGGATCGCGGGCTTCACCGGCGGTGAGGGAAACGTACTCAAGGCCGCAGAGGGCGCCGAAGAGCATCTGGCCGAAGAGGGCGAGCGTGCGCCAATCGAGTGCCGGCATGGCGATGGAAAACGGCGTGTAGAAAATGGATGCGTGGTGAGCCGCGGCCGCCAGCGGCAGCAGGATGAGTCCGGCGAAAACGATGAGGATGGCAAGGCCGCCGATGTTATGGATCCACTTGCCCAGCTCGAGTCCGCGCAGGGCGGCGCAGGTGAGTCCGGTAACGAGAACGGCGACGATCGCGAGCGAGGCGCGGTGGTTGTCCGGGAGCCAGGCGGCGGATGGACCGATGAGGTAGGAGATCTCGGTAGGGATGGCATAGAGGATGGTGGCGGTGACGGCGATGCCGTAGACCCAGAGATTCCAGGCAGTGAGGAAGCCGATGAGGTCGCCGAAGGCAGCGCGCGCCCAGACGTAGAGGCCGCCTTCGAGGGGCATGAGGCGATTGAGGCAAATGACGGAGGCGGCCATGGGGAGGTAAAAGAGGAGCATGGCCGCGACCCAGACGATGGATTGTGCGCGGCCGAGGCCGGCGGCCACGCCGACCCAGGAGCTGCCGACGACGCAGAGAATCTGCGCGAGGACGAGATCGCGGAGGCGCAGCGGGCGGTGGAGGTGGTGATCGTTGGGGCCCTGCGGGCGTTCAGTTGGCGGCATGGTGTGAGACGGGGTGCAGCCATAGTGGCATAAAACGGGCGTGGCGGTCGAAAGGCAGCGGCCGCCACGCGGCTTTGCCGGCGGTGAATCCGGAATGTGCAGGCTGCTACCATCGAAGATTGGCGGATATGACTGAAAACGACACACAGACTACGGAAGAGATTCGCGTTCGCGTTGCCCCTTCGCCGACGGGCGATCCCCATGTGGGGACGGCCTACATTGGGCTGATCAATTTCATCTACGCGCGGCAGAGGCAGGGCAAGTTCGTGCTGCGGATCGAGGATACGGATCGCGCGCGGTTTGTGGCGACGTCGGAGCAGATGATTTTCGAGGCGCTGCACTGGCTGGGCCTGGAATGGGATGAGGGACCGGATGTGGGCGGGCCGTACGGGCCTTACCGGCAGTCCGAACGGACGGAGATTTATCGCGAGCATGCCGATTTGCTGCTGGCGAATGGCACGGCTTACCGGTGCTTCTGCACCGCAGAGGAGTTAGAGGCGGCGCGGAAGCATCAGATGGCGGCCAAGCTGCCGGCGCGGTATCCGGGGACATGCAGGCATTTGGCGGTCGCGGAGGTGGAGGCGCAACTGGCGGCGGGGAAGCCTTATGTGATCCGCATGAAGGTGCCGGCGCACGGGTCGACGAGCTTTCGCGACGAGTTGCGCGGGGCCATCACCTTTGAGCACACGAACGTTGACGATCAGGTGCTGATGAAGTCGGATGGGTATCCGACGTACCACCTGGCGAACGTGGTGGACGATCACCTGATGCGGATCAGCGATGTGATTCGCGCGGAGGAGTGGATTTCGTCGACGCCGAAGCACGTGCTGCTGTACCAGTTCTTCGGATGGAAGGCGCCACGCTTCTGGCACATGCCGCTGCTGCGAAACCAGGACAAGAGCAAGATTTCGAAGCGCAAGAATCCGGTATCGCTGGTGTATTACCGGCAGGCGGGCTTTCTGCCGGAGGCGATGCTGAATTTTCTGGGTCTGATGGGCGGCGGGATGCCGGCGGAGATCAACAACGCGACGGAGAAGTTCACGCTGGCGGAGATGGTGGAGCACTTCGACGTGAAGAATATTCGGCCGGCGGGGCCGGTGTTCGATCTGACGAAGCTGCGCTGGCTGAACGGGGAATATTTGCGCGCGCTGCCGCCGGAGGGGTTTTATGCCGCGCTGCGCTCGACGGTTCTGTCGGACGCTTATCTGCGAGAGATTGCCGCGCTGGTGCAGACGCGGATTGAGACGCTGGGGGAGTTTGGCAACCTGACCGGGTTCTTTTTCGCCGAAAACGTTGCGCCGCCGCAGGATGTGTTTCTGCCGAAGAAGCGGACGCTGGAGGAGACGCTGGCGTTCGCCGCTGAGCAGCTCACCGTGCTGGAAACGACGGAGTGGACGCATGCGGCGCTGGAGATCGCGCTGAAACAGCTGGGCGATGCACAGGGATGGAGCGTGAAGGAGAACTTCATGCTGCTGCGCGCGATTTTGACGGGCAGCACGATGAGTCCGCCGCTGCTGGAGAGCATGATCGTGTTCGGCAAGGCGCGGACGCTGGATCGGGTGCGGCGGTTTGTGGACGCGCAGAAGAAAGCGCCTCCGCCGAAGAAGGCTTAGTCGGTAACGGCAAAGGCGTTCAGGGCCGCGAAGGAAACCCTACCACTCCATGGCGTATTGCGGGGAGACTCCGGCGAGGGCGGTTGGTTTGGGGTCGCTGGCTAACTCAAGGACTAAGCGCTCGAGGACGAGGCGCTTGTCGGGGGGCTGGGAGCGGAGCTCGAGGTCGGCACGGGCGATAAGGCGGAGGCAACGCATGAGGTCACGGCGGGATTTGTAGCGGCGCGCCTGGCGGATGACGTCCTCGGCGGCGAAGGGCGGCATGCGAAAGCCCTGCCAGAGAGCCTGCCAGATGGCGCGGGAGTCGCGGACGTTTTTCTCGAGGATGACCAGCATCTGGCGGAAAGTGCGGGCGAGCATGTAAAGGTGGCCGATGGCGGAGTCTTCGCCGCCGTCGCTGGCGTTGAGCAGGCCATGGAGGAGCGAGAGGGCGCGCGCGCGATCCTTTGCGGAGATGGCGTCAGTGAGTTCGTAGAGAGAGCGCTGTTTGGCGGCGAGGACCATGGTTTCAACGTCGCCGAGTGCGATGTGCTTCTTCGCACCGACGAAGAGGACGAGCTTTTCGAGCTCGGAGGCGATGAGCATCATGTCCGCGCCGAGAGCGTCGGCGAGTTCGCGCGCGGCGTCGGTGTCGATCTGGATTTCGCGGCGTTTGGCTTCGGCGGCAATCCATTTGAGAGCGTCGGCCTCGTCGACGCGGGCCAGCTCAATGAGGCTACAGACATCGCCGAGGGTTTCGCGAATGCGCTCGAAGCGGTCTTTATCCTGCATATCCATGCGGCGCGGATCGGAGGGGATGCGGATGTGGTCGGCGACGAAGATGACGAGCGCCTGGGGGTTGGGCGAGTGGAAATAGGCGTCGATGGCGGCGAATTCTTCTTTCTTCGCGCCGCGGGTGTAGAGGGATTTGAGGTTGCGGATGAAGAGGACCTGAAAGGGCGCCATGAGGGAGGGCGTCTGGGCGCGGTCGAGGGCTTCGAAGATGTTGGTCTCGGAGAGATCGATGTCGGAGAGGCAGAAGTCGCGGAGGTCGGGGGGCACGAGGGCGGCGAGGACCGCTTTGCGGCAGCGATCGAAGAGGAAAACGTCGTCGCCGATGAGGACGTAGCCGGGACGCAGCTTGTTGTCACGGAGATCCGCGAGGAAGCGGTCGGTGGATGCGAAGCCGGCGCCCATCGGTATCCAGTCTACGATTGGTGGCGTCGTGGACCAAGCATTTCCGGAGAGCGATCGGATTGCCGGCGAGACTGTGGATTCGTGAAACGTTCGCTTTCATTCGCAGCGGAGAGCGACCATGGGGTCGAGGAGCATGGCGCGGCGCGCGGGAATCCATGCCGCGGTGAGAGCCACCAATACGAGCAGGATCGCGACCGCGATAAAGGTGGGGGGATCGGTGGGGCGTACGGCGAAGAGCAGAGTCGACAGGTAGCGCGTGAACAGCAGGGCGGCGGGAATGCCGATGGCGAGCCCGAGGAGGACCAGCTTTGCCGATTCGCCAATGACCAGACGCAGGATGCTCGCGGGCGAGGCTCCGAGGGCCATGCGGGTGCCGATTTCGCGGGTGCGGCGGGATACAGAGAACGCGATGACGCCGTAGATGCCGATGGCGGCAAGCAGCAGCGCGATGGCGCTGAATGATGCCAGGAGCAGGGTGCGGAAACGGGGCGCGGCGAAGGAGGCCTGCACGGCCTGGGGCAGCGATTCGATGGCGGTGACCGGGAGGTTCCTGTCGATGCTGTGGGTAGTTGCGCGGATCGCCGCGGCGACGTCTGCGGGGGCGAGCGTGCTGCGGACAACGACCTCGCCGCCCCACAAAGGCGCCTGGGCGAACGGGACGTACATCATGGGACCGGGGGCGGAACTCAAGGATGCGTCGTGGATATCGCTGACGACGCCGATGATTTCCCTGGAGACATGGCCGTTGGGCGGAAAGCCGAAAGTGAGCTGTTGGCCGATGGGGTCCTGATGGGGAAAGTAGCGCCGAGCCAGGGCTTCGCTGATGAGCGCGACGGGCGTTGTTGCGGGAGAGTCGTCGGCAGAGAAGAGCCTGCCGCGCAGCATGGGAATCTGCATGACGCTGAAGTAATCGGGGCTGACGGTCGCGAAGTGGGCGGTGTTTGCGGACCCAGGGGGCGGCGGCGCAGCGCCGACGATGGTGAAGGGCAGGTTGACGAAGGTATCAGCGATGGGGAGGGGCGCGGCGATGGCTGAATCTGTGAGACCGGGTTGGGCCTGGAGGCGAGCGAGGAGATCGTTGGAGAAGGCGGTCCACTGCTGCGGTTTGGGGTACTGAAATTGCGGGAGAGAGACCATGGCTTTTTCGACGTGATCGGGTACGAAGCCGGGACCGGTGGAGGTAAGCCGCGCGAAGCTGCGCAGCAGCAAACCGGCTCCGGCGAGAAGGATGACGGCGAGAGCCACTTCGGCGACGGCCAGCATGCTGCGGACCCGCTGCGATCCGCGGGTTTCTCCGGCGCGGGCACTTTCGCGAAGGTGGGCTTGCGGATCCGATTTGGCGGCGAAGAGAATCGGCGCCAGCCCGAAGAGGAGGCTGGCGATGAGGGACAGGATCAAAGCAAACGCCAGGACCGGGCCGTCGACGTGGATGGCACGCATTTGTTGCAGGTCGGCGGGCAGGAGCGAAGCGAGCGAGGATACGGCCCAAGCGGCCAGCAGCAGTCCCGCGAGGCCGCCGAGCAGGCTGAGGAGCAAGCTTTCGGTGAGGAGTTGTCGAGCGATGCGACGCGCGTTCGCGCCGAGGGCGATGCGCACGGCGATTTCCTTTTGGCGCGCGGTGGCGCGGGTCAGCAGCAGGTTGGCCATGTTCGCGCAAGCGATAAGGAGGACGAAGCCAACAGCGCCGAGGAGAATCAACAGAGGCGTTCTTGCATCGCCCACGATGGCTGACTGCAGCGACTCTATTCCGAGACGCCAGCCGTGTTCTTCAGGGAACTGTATGGCGAGCGACGCGCTGAAGGTGGCCATTTCCGTGCGGGCCTGGGCAAACGAAATGCCGGGTTGCAGACGGGCCAGGACTGGCATCCAGTGCGTTTCCTGAGGATGGGTTGTCCAGCCGCTGAAGAGGGGGTCGTCGACGAGCGGAATCCAAAGCTGATCGGTTTGGGTGAAGAACGGGGTCCGGAAGCTGGATGGCATAACGCCGACGACGGTGAAGGAACGCATGTCGAGCGTGACCGGAGTGCCGAGGATGCCGGGGTCAGCGCCGAAGCGGCTGCGCCAAAGGTTTTCGTTGAGGACGACGACGGGCGCGGCACCTTGTTTGCCATCGCCGGGAGCGAGGACGCGGCCAAGGAGTGGTTTGGTCTCGAAGAGGGAAAAGAAATCTCCGGTGACGACAACGGTGCTGATGTCGGCGGGCTCTCCGCGGCCGGTGAGGGTGAGGGCGTGGGCGGCGAGGCCGGCTAAAGCGCTGAATGCGCGACTGTGCGCCCGCAACTCCGTGAAGACGGGCCAGGACATGCCGGCACCGGCGATGTTCGCGGAGGGCCGGGCTTCGGGCACGACGACCAGGCGACCAGGGTCGGTGTAGGGCAGAGGCCGCAGCAACACGGCGTTGACGACGGAAAAGATGGCGGCGTTGGCACCGATGCCGAGGGCGAGGGTCACCACGGCGACGAGGGTAAAGCCAGGCGATCGCGCCAGCATGCGGAGAGCGTAGCGGAGGTCCTGGACGAAGGTCTCGATGAACAACAGGCGTCCCTCGGCGTGATGGTCTTCGCGGATCGCCTGGAGGGAGCCGAATTTGAGGATGGCCTGGCGGCGCGCCTCGGCGGGGGACAGTCCGGAGCGCAGATTCTCGGCAATTTGCAGGGCGAGATGCTCTTCCATCTCTTCGCGCAGCCGCTGGTCGTAGCTATGCCGTGTAGCGGAGTTGCGGAGGCGGGCGCCGAGGCGGCGGATGGCTTTCATGAGAATTCCTCTGATTTAGCAGCGAAGAATCGGTCGATGATCGCGGCGGTCTGCTTCCAGTCGCGGGTTTCTTCCTGGAGTTGCCGGCGCCCGTCGCGGGTGAGCCGGTAGAAGCGGGCGCGGCGGTTGTTTTCCGAGGCGCCCCATTCGGAGGCGATGGAGCCTTCCTGCTCCAGGCGGAGCAACACGGGATACAGGGTGCCCTGGTTCACGGCCAGCAGGTTGCCGCTGATCTGCTCGATGCGGCGAGCAACGCCATAGCCGTGGAGCGGGCCGAGAACTTCAAGGGTTTTGAGGACCATCAGGGCCAGAGTGCCCTGCTGGACGTCGGTCTTCTGTTTTTCGGCGGTCATTTTGGTATCCCACAGGAAGGATGGCATATTTTCAGTGGGAAAGCAACAGGAGACGCGAGCGATCCGGAGATCGGCGGGGGCGGTCCTGAGTTTGCCGCGGGACCTCCAGTTCCGCGGGGCGCGGTATGCTGGCGATGTTGATTGAGACGCTGGCCATCTCGGGGTATCGGTCGCTGCGGGAACTGGTGCTGCCCCTGGGGCGGCTGTCCGTCATCACCGGCGCGAACGGGAGCGGCAAGTCGAGCCTGTATCGCGCGCTGCGGCTGCTGGGCGACGCGGCACAGAACGCGGTGGTGGCGTCGCTGGCGCGGGAGGGCGGACTGCCATCAACGCTCTGGGCGGGGCCGGAGCAAATTGGACGCGGGGTGCGACAGGGCGAGCACGCAGTAGAAGGCACGGTGCGGCAGAAGGTGGTGAGCCTGAAGCTGGGGTTTGCCGGCGAGGCATACGGGTACAGCATCGAACTGGAATATCCGTCCCCGGGCAGCAGTCTTTTCAGCCTCGATCCTGAAATCAAACGGGAGTGCATCTGGCACGGCGGCCGCT
The DNA here is from genome assembly GCA_036267295.1 of Acidobacteriaceae bacterium. Classification (GTDB taxonomy): domain Bacteria; phylum Acidobacteriota; class Terriglobia; order Terriglobales; family Acidobacteriaceae; genus Palsa-343. The sequence goes on from DATAWI010000041.1 coordinate 13,184, forward strand.
ATCGCAGGGCCGCGGCGCTGGTGGATCGGCGGAAGCGCCTGGTGACGCTGCCGGGCGGAGCGGGCGATGAGTCGGCAATGTTGACGAAGGAACTGCATCCGTTCGACAGCATGCTGGGGAGCATCGCCGATCCGCAGCGCGCTCCGGAGATGCTGGCGGTGCGCGAGTCGATTCGCGGCTGGCGTTTTTATGATGGCTTTCGAACGGATGCAACATCGCCGGTGCGTACGCCGCAGATTGGAACGTTCACGCCGGTGCTGAACAACGACGGGACCGATTTGGCGGCCGCGCTGCAGACGATTCTCGAGATTGGGGACGAAGAAGCGCTGGCGCGGACGATTGACGATGCGTTTCCTGGCAGCCGGCTTTGGGTACAGACACAGAACGGCCGGTTTGAACTGCAGCTACAGCAGCACGGATTGCTGCGGCCACTGAGCGCGGCTGAGCTTTCGGACGGGACCTTGCGGTTTCTCTTGCTGTCGGCGGCGCTCCTGACGCCGCGCCCGCCGGAGTTGATGGTCCTCAACGAGCCGGAAACCAGCCTGCATCCGGAACTGCTGTCGGCGCTGGCGCGGCTGATTGTGGCGGGGGCGCAGCGCACGCAGATTCTCGTAGTCTCGCATGCGGAGTTGCTGCTGCGGGCACTGGAAGAGTCCGGCGCCTGTGCGCGGCTGCATCTGGAGAAGTCGTATGGCGAGACGGTGCTGGCCGGGACCACCCCTATGAACAAAATGCGGTGGGAGTGGCCGGCTCGCTAACGGCAATCTTCGATGGGTGTGTGAAACGGACTACTCGCGGCGTTCCTGCAGGAAGTCGGGGGCGACCGGGTTTTCGTACAGGGAGTAGTCGCGGGTGACGACCGTCAATCCGCTGGGCGTGACGAAGTAATTTTTGCGATCCTCGCTGGCGTCGTAGCCAATCACCGTGCCTTCGGGCAGATGCACGTCGCGGTCGATGATGGCGCGGCGGATGCGGCAGTGGCGGCCGATGTTGACGTGGGTGAAGACGATGCTGGAGTCGACCTCGGAGTAGGAATTGACGCGGACATCCTGGGAGAGGACGCTGTTGCGCACGACGGCGCCGGAGACGATGCAGCCGCCGGAGACGATGGAGTTGATGGACATGCCGGTGCGTCCGGGTTCGCCAAAGACGAATTTGGCGGGCGGGTATTGGCGGGCGCGGGTGCGGATGGGCCAGCCTCCGTCGTAGAGGTTGAAGATGGGCGAGACGGAAGCCACGTCCATGTTGGCGTCGTAATAGGCTTCGAGAGTGCCGACGTCGCGCCAGTAGAGCGCTTCCTTGCGGTTCTCGTCGACGAAGTTGTAGGCGTACATCTTGTACTTGCCGAGGATGGCGGGGAGGATGTTGTGGCCGAAGTCGTGCTGGGAGTCGGGATCTTCGGCGTCCTTGATGAGGGCGGGGAGCAGGACGTCGGTATTGAAGAGATAGATGCCCATGGAGGCATCGACCATATTGGGATTGAAGGGCGAGCGCAGATCGGTTTGCTTCGGTTTCTCAAGGAAGCCGATGACCTCGCCGCTGCGAGCGACTTCCACAACGCCGAAGCGGGAAACCTCGTGGGGCTCGATAGGCAGGGTCGCCAGGGTGACGTCGGCGCCGGAATCGACATGCTGGCGGAGCATCTTGCCGTAGTTCATTTTGTAAATATGATCGCCGCCGAGGATGAGGACGTATTTCGGCTGCTCGGAGCCAATGGAATAAATGTTCTGGTAGACGGCGTCGGCGGTGCCCATGTACCAGTTGGCGCTGACGCGCTGCATGGGGGGAAGAATCTCAATGAACTCGCCCAGTTCCTGGGCGACAACGCTGGTCCAGCCTTCGCGGATATGGCGATTGAGGGAGAGCGCCTTGTACTGGGTGAGGATGTAAATGCGCCGGAGGTCGGAGTTGATGCAGTTGGAGAGAGTGATATCGATAATGCGGTATTGGCCGCCGAAAGGCACGGCAGGTTTGGCGCGGTCGCGGGTGAGCGGAAAGAGGCGTTCGCCCGCTCCCCCTGCCAAAAGTACGCCCAAAGTATCCTTCATCGGCATGACCGTCCCTCGCGGTTTCTGACCGGCAAGTTTACAGTCTTCGCCAGATTTGTGCCGTGGCGAAGGCCAGATATATCACAACCTGGTGGCGACGCGCGCCTCGCGTCAGGCGTCCTCCTGCTCCCCCTGATCGCCGGCGAGGGAATCCTGCCGGGATTCTTTTTCTCCACTGACAGAGATGCGCAGCGACTTGAGAAAGTGAAGGTCCTGAGGGGTGAAGGTGCCTTTCTGGCCGGATGCGGAGGTCACCGCTGTGCCGGGCGCTTCGAGCGCGGCGGCGGGCTGCTGCTCAACCTCATTGAGGCCGATGGTGGCCTCCAGCATGAGCAACACCTCGAAGCCGTGGCGGCGAATGTCGGCGACCACGCCGGCAATCTGCGTCGATTCGGAGACGCTCTCGTGAATCGCCTCGCCCAGCTGCTGGACCAGTTTGCGGAGTTTTTGATTCAAGTCAGGACCTCGTTTTCCCCGGGTTTGCGGAGTGGAAGCCGCGATGCCCGATTCCCCTACCTTATCGTCTGATGTTGCTGGCGGGCAATCCGCTGCGGCGAGGGGGGCGGGAGCGCCGCTGCTAGACTTTTTGCATGCAGCCAAATCGTGTGGGGCGGGTGCTGGGCATCGGAACGCGGATCGCGGCGGAAAAACTCCGCGAGCGGGCGGGTCTGACGGGCCAGGCTGCGGGTTCTTCGGCCACGGGACGGAAGGCAGAACCTGGCGCGGCAGGATCGGGCGGGCGAGGGGTTGCGTCCCCTCCGCGGGCGACGGGAGCGGCGACAGGGGCGGCGAATCGGGTTCCGGCGGCGGGCGCGGGGAATGCGCTGGCTGGCGGCGGACGGCGGCTGGCGCGAGGCGCGGGACGCTTTGGGGCAGCGATGCTGCAGCCGGTGACGCGGGCCGGGGGGATTCTGGTGCTGCAGATTTCCGGCGTCTTCTTTTCCCTGTTCGCGGTGTTCTTTCTAAGCCATACGTGGCAGACGTGGCGAGCCGCCGGGTGGCGCGACCGGCACACGGAGATGTACGCAGGGATGATGCTGCTGTTTGGCTGGTTCGCGATCAGTTCGTTCTGGCGGGCGAAGCGGAAAGAGCGCGGCTAGAACGACGTATCAGCCGAGGGAAGCTCCGGTTTCAAAAAGCTGATTGCTGGCTTCCAGAGTTGGCCGGAGCGGCTTTCCTGCCAGCGAATCGATATCGGACCGCATGGTTCTTACGGCTGCCGCCAGCTCCGGCGAGGCAACCGTCAGAAGGAAATCCATCGCATGATTCATCAGCGCCACGAGGGCGGGTGACAGCTGGGCTGTCGCCTGGGAACCCGACGGGAAATCGCTGAGAGCCTGCGCGATGATCTGGTCTTCGAGAGTGAGAAGCTGCTGGTTCTGGAGCACCAGCCGCAGCAACTCGGCTTTAAAGGTCTCAAAGGTTCTGGCGTAAGCCTGACCCTGAACCGAGGTCATCAGGACCTCAGCACGAAATTGGCGGAGCTGCGTGACCTGCTCGGCGGGGCGAAGAGTAATGGCCATAAGGCTATCCTGAGCTCACATTCGATGGACAAACTGAGCTGGTGGGCACCGCTGCGGTGAGCGCGAGCGTGATTCCGCCGGAAGCGATGGTGACTGCGGTGACACAAGCGGTTGTGCCAGCGGGGGGACTCTGGGCCGCAAAGGCCTGCATGAGGGCGGTGTTGACCGCTTGCTGGATGAGTGCCGTGACCAGGGAGGTTATGTGGCCCGAAAATATATCGAAGATGATGCTGGTGAGGAAATCTCCAAGCCAGCCATAGCTGGTATTCAGCCCGAGCGAGATTGTAACGACCTTCAGGGCGGCGAAGGGATTACTACAGAGGGATTGAGGAGTCAGATTGAAATTGTACGAATAATTACCGCTGATGCTGCCGATAAAGAAGCCGTCAATAAAGCGGTGATAGGTAAATGTCCCGGCGATGGTGATCGAGCCGGCATTCAGCGTCAGGGCTCCCGAATTGATGGTCACATTCCCACTGTCGATGGGGAAACCTGGCAGCGTGAGCTGCGAAGCCGCGATGGTCTGGGAAAGATCTTTGACAAAGAATCCCAGTGGATACGAACCGGGAGATGTTGGGAGTGAGATCTGGCCGGAATTGAAAATTGTCATCCCCTGCGGTGAAATCGCGGAGATGCATCCCTGGGGAGAGCCAGAAGTGGGAATCGCAAGGGGAAAGCTCCAAGTGTCGGAATTGCCCGCGTCGAAGCCCGGCGGACCGGAGAGCGTTCCGGGCGATACAAAGAATAGTCCCGAAACGAGAACGACAGCGGCACCGTCGAAATTCTGCGTGCTGCCCGTGTTCAAGAGTTGGCAGGAAATGCCCGGCATAGCGGCCCCCTAGCTGACCCCCAGCCATTGCGCGAAGACTGTATCTCCGATAACGGATCGCTGTCAATGACATTGACGCAGTTTTATTGCGGGCGGAGATCGAGGCTGGAGGCGGTGAGGAAGGCGCGGACTCCGGCGTTCTTGCCGGCATTGGGGATCGCGGATGCAGCGGACTGATTTTGGCCGGCGGCTGGACATGGTTTATGGTATTGCGCTTGATTCCCGCCACCTGGATCCTGATACAAATGACTGTTCTCGTATGACCAGCGAACACAAGCCGGTTTACGCCGCGGGCGATCTTGCCGATTTCGAGGCGGGAAGGGATCCTGGCTTTCCGGGGGAATTTCCGTTTACGCGGGGCATCCAGCCCACCATGTATCGCGGCCGCCTGTGGACGATGCGGCAGTATGCGGGGATGGGGGACGCGGAAGAGAGCAATCGCCGCTACAAATTTTTGCTGGCGCAGGGAACGGCGGGATTGTCGGTGGCGTTCGACCTCCCGACGCAGATCGGGTACGACTCCGATGCGCCGCTGGCGCTGGGCGAAGTGGGCAAGGTGGGCGTGGCGATCGACTCGATTGAAGACATGGAGCGGCTTTTCGAGGGGATTCCGCTCGACCGCATTTCGACGTCGATGACCATCAACGCGACGGCGAGCATTCTGCTGGCGCTGTATGTAGCGGTGGCGCGGCGGACCGGCGCCGAGGTGCGGAAACTTTCGGGGACGGTGCAGAACGACATTTTGAAGGAATACATCGCGCGCGGGACGTACATCTATCCAGTGCGGCACGCGATGCGCATTGTGACGGACGTGTTTGCGTGGGCGGGTGAACACGTGCCGGAGTGGAACACGATTTCGATTTCCGGGTACCACATGCGGGAGGCGGGATCGACGGCGGCGCAGGAAGTGGCGTTCACGCTGGCGAACGGAATTGCGTACGTGCAGGCGGCGGTGGATGCAGGCCTGGATGTCGATCAGTTTGCGCCGCGGCTGTCGTTTTTTTTCAACGCACACAACAATTTTCTGGAAGAGATCGCAAAGTTCCGGGCGGCGCGGCGGATCTGGGCGGGCGTGATGCGGGAGCGATTCGGCGCGCAGAATCCGAGGTCGTGGATGTTGCGTTTTCACACACAGACGGCGGGGTCGACGCTGACGGCGCAGCAGCCGGAGAACAACATTGTGCGAACGGCGATTCAGGCGCTGGCGGCAGTGTTGGGGGGCACGCAGTCGCTGCACACGAACGGGTACGACGAGGCGCTGGCACTCCCGACGGAGGAGGCGGCGCGGATTGCGCTGCGGACGCAGCAGATTATCGCCTGCGAGTCGGGCGTGGCGAATACGGTTGATCCAGTAGCGGGGTCGTATGCCATTGAGTCGCTGACGGCGGGAATCGAGGAGCAGGTTGCCGGGTACTTCGAGCGGATTGAGGCGCTGGGCGGGATGGTGGCGGCCATCGAGCGGGGGTGGGTGCAGCAGGAGATTCAGAACGCAGCGTACGCGACGCAACGGGCCATCGACGGGGGCGAGGCGACGGTGGTGGGCGTGAACCGGTTCGTGCGGGAGGATGAGCCAGGGATTCCGACGCAGCGCATCGATGAAGCGCTGGAGCGAAAACAGGTGGAGCGGGTGCGGGCGCTGCGGATGAAGCGGGACAGGATACGGTGGCAGGCGTCGCTGGATGCAGTGCGGGAAGCAGCACGGGCGGGGGCGAATCTGATGCCGGTGATTCTGGAGGCGGTGGAGAGCTACGCGACGGTGGGAGAGATTGCGGCGACGCTGCGGGACGTCTTTGGGGAATACCAGGAGAGCGTGACGGTCTGACGGGCGAGCAGGAGAGAAATACACGCGAGGCCGTCTCAGCGTCGAATTGCATTTGATTTGGTATACAATTTTCCCACCCTGGCTGACCTCAGCGTGGAGCCCTCCTCAAATGTCCTTGAAAATCGCATCGATCCGGAAGTTGGTTGTTGTCACGTTGTGTGTCGCGATCGGCGGCGGCTGGGCTCTTGCTCAGCGGCGGCAGCGCGGCGATTTCCCCAATGAGTTTGAATTTCGATTTCTGGGACCCGCGGCGGGCAATCGGGTGGCCGCGGTGGCGGGAATTCCTGGCGATCCGAGCACCTGGTATGCGGGAGCGGCATCGGGCGGCATCTGGAAATCGATGGACGGCGGCAATCGATGGTCGCCGATCTTCGACGAGGAGCCCGTAGCGGCTATCGGCGCGCTGGCGGTGGCGCCTTCAGACAAGAACGAAGTGTGGGCGGGAACCGGCGAGGCGTGGGCGATTCGGGATATCGACGTGACGGGGGATGGCGTTTACAAATCGAACGACGCGGGCAAGACCTGGCAGCACATGGGGCTGGACCAGACGGGACGGATCGGGCGGATTGTGGTCGACCCGGCAGATCCCGAACGCGTGTATGTGTGCGCCCTGGGGCGGCTGACCGGGCCGCAGCAGGAGCGGGGCATTTATCGCACGCTCGACGGCGGCAAGACCTGGGATCGTGTGTTGTTTGTGGATGAGAACACCGGGTGCTCGGGCATTGGGATGGACCCTGAGAATCCGCGCACGCTGTTTGCCGGCATGTGGCAGGTGGCGATGCACACATGGGGCGAATTCAGCGGGGGTCCGGGGAGCGGGGTGTATGTATCGCACGACGGCGGATCGACGTGGGCGCACCTTGAAGGGCACGGATTGCCGAAGTCGCCGGTGGGGAAGATCGACGTGGCGGTGGCGCCGACGGACTCGAATCGGGTCTACGCGCTGATTGAGACAGACAAGCAAGGCTCGCTGTGGCGCTCCGACGATGGGGGAGCGAACTGGCACGTGGTGAGCTGGGACCGGACGCTGATCGGGCGCGCGGGGTATTACATCCGGCTGGCGATTTCTCCCGTTGATGAGGACAGGGTGCTGGTGTCCAACAGCAGCTTTCTGGTGTCGGAGGACGGGGGCAGGACCTTTCAGGCGAAGTATTGGGGTGGGGATAATCACGACATCTGGATCGATCCGAAGGATGCGAATCGCTTTGCCATCGCGTTCGATGGAGGGCTGGGGATTACGACGGTGGGGGGGCGGGGATTCCACAACGTGACGCTGCCGATTGGGCAGATGTACCACGTGGCGGTGGACGATCAGATTCCCTACGAAGTCTACGGCAATATGCAGGACAACTCGACGATGCGCGGACCGAGCGTGCCGCTGCGCGAAGCGGGCGCGGATGCGGGGTGGGATCACGGGATGGGCGGGTGTGAGTCGGGGTTCACGCTGCCCGATCCGAGCGATCCGAATATTGTGTGGGCTTCGTGCTACGCCGATGAGGTGACGCGATGGGATGCGCGGACGCGGGAGGCGCGATCGGTAAGCCCGTGGATGCACACGCTGGATTCCGCGCCCAACCAGGCGAAGTACCGGTGCCACTGGACGCCGCCGCTGGCGATTGATCCCTTCGACAACAACACGGTGTATTACGGCTGCCAGGTCATTTTCAAAACGAGCAATGCAGGACAAAGCTGGAGCGTGATCAGCCCTGACCTTTCGACGCAGGACCCTTCACGGATTGTTTCCTCGGGCGGATTGATTCCGGACAATCTTGGGCAGTTTTACGGGGAAGTGGTTTTTGCGATTGCGCCGTCGACCGTGGAGAAGGGCTTGCTGTGGGCGGGCACGAACGATGGCAAGATCTGGAATACGCGCGATGCGGGGCAGCACTGGAACGATGTGACCGCGAACGTGACTGGACTGCCGGCGTGGGGCACGGTGACCAGCATTGAGCCGTCGTTCTTTGACGCGGGGACAGCGTATGTGTCGATCGACCTGCATCTGGTGGACAACCGCGATCCCTACATCTACAAGACGACGGATTATGGCAAGACGTGGACGAACATCTCCAGCGATTTGCCGAAGGGGCCGCTGGCGTATGTGCGGGATGTTTCGGAGGATCCGAACTGCAAAGGGCTGCTGTTTGCGGGAACGGGAAATGCTCTCTATTACTCGCTGAACGATGGCGGGAGCTGGACGCATTTCAACAAGGGCTTGCCACCCTCGCCGGTGACGTGGACGGTGGTGCAGAAACGATTCCACGATCTGGTGGTGTCGACGTACGGCCGCGGGTTTTACATTCTGGACGACATTACGCCGCTGGAACAAATGGCGACGCAGAAGACGGAGGAGAAGGTTCGCTTCTTTGCGCCGCGGCCGACGTACCGGCTATTGCACGACGAGTTCGCGTTTCTGGACTTCGCTCTGAAGGCGGCGGCGGCCAAGCCGGTGGACGTGGAAATTCTGGACGCTCAGGGAAAGCTGGTGCGGAAGCTGACTGCGCCGGGACGAGCAGGCATGAATCGGATCGGGTGGGATATGCATTACGATGCGCCGCGGCAGATCGTGCTGCGCACGATTCCGCCGGAGGATCCGCACATCTGGCAGGAGGGCCGGTTCTTCGGGGAGACCTCGCGGCCGGTGACGCACTGGGGGATGGAATCGGCGCCGAGGCCGATGGCGGCGCCGGGGAAATATACGGCGCGGCTAACGGTCGATGGGCAGACTCTGACGCAGCCACTGACGATCGTGATGGACCCGCACAGCCACGGGACACAGGCAGATCTGGAGGCGTCCGTGAAGACGCAGTTGCGGATCAGCGGCGATGTGGACCGGGTCTCTGACATGGTGAACCGCATTGAGTGGATGCGGAAGCAACTGAACGATGTGGAGGAGATGCTGGCGGACGAGGCCGCGGAGAAGGCGCTGCATCAGGCGGCCGTGGACGAGGATCAGAAGATGCAGGACGTGGAGTACGAGCTGCTGTCAAAACCGCTGGCGGCGAGCGACGACAAGACTTACATTTCCGCGTGGAAGGTGTACTACAACCTGCTGTGGCTGGATGCAGAGATCGGCTCGGGAGCGGGCGACGTGGCGGGCGGCGCGGACTATGCGCCCACGGACACGGAGATGCAGTTGCTGGGGGAGATCGAACAACAGCTCACGAAGGCGGAGGGCGACTACAACGGCCTGATGACGAAGGACGTGCCGTCGTTCAACCGGACTTTGCTGGAGCACAAGCTGACGCCAATCAGCGCGGCGGGCGCTCCGGCGGCGGCGGCTCCGAAGGACCAGGAGTGATGCGTCGGCGGAGGTCAGGGGGTCTTGAGAGATCCCTCACCATTTGTGGCGCGCGGCGCAGCCGGGCAGGCGGAAGGCCCCGATGCGGGTGGAGTAACTGGCCGCGTCCTTCCTGAGATAATCGCCGACGTACCAGAAGGTACAGTCGTCGGCGGGATCGATGTCGAGGGTGGTGTAGTCTTCCCAGCGAAGCGTATTCGTTTGCGCAGCCTGGCCGTCGGCAAGAACGGCTTCACGCAGGGTTAGCTGGCCTTTGGGATCGGCGGCGAGACGTGCGGCGAAACGCTGGCCGGGAAAGTCATGCGGGCCGCCAAACGAATAGCCAACGCCGATGTCGCCGTGCCGATCCATGGCGATGCTGGGCATCCAGCGGAAATTCGCGTCGGGCGCATAGGTTCCCTGCTGATAGAGGCTGGGCGTTCCGGCGGGGTCGAGTCGAAACTCGTACCAGCGGACGCCGCCGCCTCCAGCTTTAGTGTCGACGGAGTGCGAGACGACGATGGATTGGTATGAGCCGAAGTTGCGATAGACGAGGCGCTGCATGAGCTTGTCGCCCTGCGCGTCGAGGCGCACCTCGGTGTTGGGCTGGGGGACGCATTTGCTGAGCTGGCCATTGCAGAGATAGTGGTAGGGCGCGACGGGAATTTTTTCAGGGCCGGTGAGGGTGGTGTTGGCCGGATCGCTCCAGTCGAGATGGAACTTCCAGGCGGAAATGGCATCGGCTTCGAACTGGTCGTGGAGCTGGGTGCCTCCAGCAGCCATGACGATGTTGGGCGCGCCGGCGGGGGGCAGGCGGCGGCCGTCCATGTCGGATGCGTTGAGGAAGTTCACGCCGTCAACGATGACGCACTGCTCGCGAGCGGGCTTGCCGTGCAGCATGCTGATGCGATCGGCTGCGCAAAGCTGTTTCTGAATGACGGTGTCGCCGGTGCTGGTGGGCAGGTAGTAGCCGTCGGGCCAGATGGCGGGGCGTGGGTAGTCAGGAAAGAGCGGGCGATTGAACTGATAGCGGAAATACGCGCCGAGCGGATCGGGACCGACGCTTACTGCGTAGCACATGGCGTAGGGCGCGTCGGGCTGATCGGTGATGCGGCGAAAGATGGGCAGGACGAACAGCCAGCGGCGCGCGAGTTGGTCGAAGCGAACGACCGCGTCGCCGCTGATCATGTTTTCGCAGGGACCGCCGAAGCCGGCGAAGAGGGTGTTGGTGATGACGGGTCCGAAGAGCGTTGTGCCGGTCTGGGGGTGACGCTTGCCCTGTTTCGAAAAGATGGCCAGCCGCGAGTTGACGATCTGCACGATCTCGTTGGGACCCACGCCGAGGCTGTTGTCGGAGGGATTGCGGGCGTTCATGGTGCCCTGGGGTCCGGAGAATCCGTCGCCGAGGCCGTCAAAGGCGGCGACCTGGGTGGCGGGGGGACGCGAGCCTGGGGTGGTCTGCTCGACGGCTGCTCCCTCCGGGCTGATGGCGGCGGGCGGAACGACGGAGGAAGGTTCTCCGGGCTGCGATTGCGTGGCGCCAGGGCGATGGTGGGACGGCGCTGCTGGCGCTTTGTACAACGAAGCGAGCGCGGAGAGCGGTTGGGAGCGATCGGAGTGCACAGCGGGATTGACGATGGTGCGGCCCGGCTGCCACGCGGACGCGTCCTGGGAGGGGTTTTGCGCGGTTGCGGAGGCAGCAAGGATGGCCGCTGCGCCCGCCAGTCCGATGACGGTAAGGAACAGACGCAGCGGAATGGTTCGGGCAAGCTCCGGCGACGCGGGATTTCGGTTCAACATACTGTCTGATCCCTTCTCTTCGAAGACGCTGATCGATAGCCGGGCCGGTGACCTGTTGCCGCAGCTCAGCCGGGGAAAGCCGTGCTGCGGACGGACGGGGGATGTGCGTGTGCTTGCTTTACCGCGGAGCGAACGGCTTCCAGTTCTGCGCCGGTGACTTCGAGGCGCGGCGGACGGACGCGCGCTGAGCCGACGCCGACCTCCTGCTGGACCTGCTTGATGAGCTGGACGAATTTCGGCACCGTATCCATGCGCAGCAGGGGAAGGAACCAGCGATAGAGCGCGAAGGCTTCGGCGGCTTTGCCATCCATGGCGAGGTTGAAGAGCTGCACCGATTCGGCAGGATAGGCGCTGACCAGGCCGGCAATCCAGCCGACCGCACCAGCGGCGATGCCCTCGACGATGGCATCGTCGACGCCGACAAAGATTTGCAGGCGGTCGCCGGTGAGCGCGCGGATGGCGGTCACGCGGCGCACGTCGGTGCTGGATTCCTTGACTGCGGCGAAGTTGGGGTGCTCCGCAGTGAGCTCGGCAATCTGTTCGGGGAGAAAATCGGTTCCGTAAGAAACAGGATTGTTGTAGAGCATGCAGGAGAGCGGCGTGGCGCGCATGATGGCCGCGATGTGGGCTTTCATCTCGGCCCAGTCGCCCTGATAGACGTAGGGAGGCAACACCATGAGGCCCGCGCAGCCCGCCTGCTCGGCTGCTTTGGCCAGGGCGACGGCTTCTTCAGTGGAAAGCGCGGAGATGGCGGCAACGATGGGCGCGGGTTTGGCGGCGGCGACGACGTTGCGCAGGATAGCGACTTTCTCGTCGAAGGTGAGAGTCGCCGCTTCGCCGAGCGAACCGAGCGCGACGATGCCGGTGCAGCCGTTGGCGAGGAGCCACTGCACATGGCGCGTCATAAAGGCGTGATCGACACGCAGCTTTTGATCAAAACAGGTTGTCATTGCAGGCATTACGCCGTACCACTTCATACGTTCTCCTTTGGATCCTGGGGGATTGCAGCGGTGAGGCTGGATACGAGAGCGGGAAAGAGCGGCGGCCGGACGGAGGTGGCGGTCCAGCCGAAGAGAAATTCGGCCGCGGCGCCGCAGACGCGGCCCTGGCAGGGGCCCATGCCGCAGCGGGTATGCAGCTTGGCCGAGCGCCAGGAATCGTGCGCGCGCAGGACGCCGCATTCCACGTCTTCGCAGCGGCAGACGATCGTCTCCTGGCGGGCGAGCTGGCGCAATTGGGGATCGAGCGCGCAGGCTCGGTCGAGAGCGTGGACGAATCCATGCATGCTGTTGCGCCGGGCGATCAAGCTTCGGGCTTGAGGGAGGTTGCCGGCGGCGGCGAGGCCAGCGATTTCTCCCTCGATGAGCGCCAGGTCGACGCCGCCGATGCTGGTGGGCTCGCCGGCGCAGTAGATGTCTTCGATGGAGGTTTGCTGCAGGTCGTCAGTGGCGACGAAACCGTCGTCGAGGCGGCATCCGAGGAGTTCCGCCAGCTCAGCGTTGGGGACCAGGTGGAATCCGCAGGCGAGGTAATCGCAGGGAACGGTCCACTCGCGGCTGCCTTTGCGCAGGATGACGGACTCGAGGCGCGTAGTTCCCTGGGCAGCAACGGGCCAGCAGGAAGTGTGAAAGCGGGCACCGCGGGCGGTGAAGCCGAATCCGGCTCCCTGCAGCAACCTGGACGGACTGGTGAGCAGGCCTCCGGCGAAGCCAGCGAGACGGGCGAGCGGGGCTTGTTCGCAGATGGCCAGGATTTTTGCTCCGGCGGCGGCAAGGTGGCCGGCAACGGCAAAGAGCAGCGGACCGGTACCCGCCACGACGACGCGCTTGCCGGCGATGGGGAGGCCAGCGCGCACCAGGGCGTCGAGGCCTCCGGCACCGCAGACGTTGGGGAGGGTCCAGCCAGGAAACGGCAGAAAGCGCTCGCGTGCGCCGGTAGCGATGATGAGACGGTCGTAGTCGAGGTCGGTGCAGCCGGCATCATGCTCTGCGCGTATGACCTGGGGGGCGGGGTGGTCGATGACTCGCCAGCCATAGAAGGGGACGGCGGAGGATGCTCGGAGGGCGGCGAGCCGGGCTTGCGCAGTAGCGGGGAGGTGACCGCCATGACGCCAGATTTGGCCTCCGGGAGCGGGATTATCGTCGAGGAGCGCAACGGTGTGTCCGGCGCGCGCAGCCGCGGTTGCCGCGGCAATGCCGGCAGGACCTGCGCCGATGACGACGACCTGGAAGTGGGTGTTCATGCGGTGCGGACGTCCATGCCGGGAGCGCAGAGGATCTGACAGCTGCGGCGGTGGGGAGTTCCATCGATGGTGACGCGACATTCCAAGCAGATGCCCATGCCGCAGAGCGGGGCGCGGGGCTGGCCGGTGACGGAAGTGCGGGTGGGCGCGCCCGCGATGCAGACAGCGGCGGCGACCGTGGAGCCGGGAATGACGGAGACGGAAACGCCGTTGACCGAGAGGACGACGGCGGGCGCAACTGCTGATTTCGATCGCCCGGAGTCAGGCATGCGCCAGGCTCCGCGAAAATCGTACGGGCAGATAAGGCTCGAAGGGGATCTCCGGCTTGCGGCCCAGCAGATGGTCGGCGACGAGGCGCCCGGTAGCGAGGGAGGTGGTGATGCCTAATCCCTCATGGCCGGTAGCGAGGAAGAGGGTTTCATCGCCGGGCCAGGGGCCGATGAGAGGCAGCTTGTCGGGCGTGGCGGCGCGAAAGCCGGTCCAAACACGAATGGCGGAGAGGCTGGGGATGGAGGGCAAATACCAGCGCGCCCGCTCGATCATGGACGAGAGAATGCCATGGTGGACGGCGGGATCCTCGGAGTCGAATTGCCGCGAGGAGCCGATGAGGATCTGGCCGGTGCGTCGCGGCTGGACGTTGAAGGCGACGGAGTCGGTCGTGACGGAGTGCGCGCTTTTGAGGTAGCCCAGCTCGACGAGCTGATGGCGAACCATGCCGGGATAGCGGTCGGTGATGATGAGATGGCCCTTGCGCTTGCGGATGGGGAGTTCAGGAAGGAGCTGGACGGCATCGGCGCCACTGGCGATGACGATGTGGGGGGCGTGCAACTCCGTTCCGTTGTCGAGGACGACTTTGCCGGCGGCCGCCGTAACGACTTTTCGAGGGGCGTGGAGATGGGCGCCAAAGTGTTGCGCCTGCTGCAGAAGGTATCCGGCGGCGCAGGGGGGATAGAGCACGGCGTCGGAGGAAACGAGCAGGGCCCCGGCCAGCGGCTGACGCAGGTGCGGCTCCGCTTCGGCGAGGCTGCGGCTGTCGAGAATCTCCGTTGGGACGCCGGCCTGCGCGTAGACGTGATGCTTGCGCTGGACTTCGTCCATTTCTTCATCGTCGGCAGCTACCCACAGGGTGCCGCAGCGGTCGTATTCGACCGACGGGGTCAGGCTGGGAGACAAGCCGTACCAGAGGTCCTGGGAATAGTGGGTGAGGGCCATCTGCGCGGGGGAATCGTCCATGACGACGATGTGGCCCATGCCGGCGGCGGTGGCACCGCTGCCGACTCCGGAGGCTTCGACGATCGCGGTGCGGAGTCCGTGGCTGGAGCATTCCGCGGCGCAGGCTGCGCCGACGATTCCCGCGCCCACGATCACGACATCCCAACCCTCGCTCATGGGCGAATGCCCGCGCGGAAGGGATCGTCGGGCTGCAGGATGAGCCTGCTTTCGGCAGTTACGTAAGCGGCGCCGGTAATGCTGGGAATGACCTTTCCCTGCTGCAGCTCATACGAGCCTTCAAAAACGGTGCCGAGGATTCCTTCCTGCCGCCATACCTGGCCGGGGGCGAGTTTGCCGTCCGCGGCGAGGCAGGCCAGCTTGGCGCTGGTTCCGGTACCGCAGGGCGATCGGTCATAGGCCTTGCCGGGGCAGAGGACAAAATTGCGGCTGTCGACGCCGGGAGTGGCGGAAGGCGCGAACAGCTCGATGTGGTCGATCTCCTCGCCGTCAGCACCGGTGATGGCGGAGGCGGTGAGGGACTTGCGAATGGCCCACGCAAACTCGGTGAGGGCCTCGGTGTTGTCCGGGGTGAGAGTGAGCTGGGGAGCATCCACGAGCAGGAACCAGTTGCCTCCCCAGGCGATATCGCCGGTGACCGAGCCGAAGCCGGGAACGGGCACGGAAACGGCAGCCTGATAGCGGTAACTGGGGACATTCTGCACAGTCACTCTGCCGTCTGGATGGAGGGTGGCGCGGACAACGCCGACGGGGGTCTCAAGGAGGTGCTGCCCGACGCCCAGGCGGCCCATGTGGGCGAGGGTGGCGATGACGCCCATGGCACCATGGCCGCACATTCCCAGATAGCCGACATTGTTGAAGAAGATGACGCCGGCGGCACAGGCAGGGTCGATGGGATCGCAGAGGAGAGCGCCGACCAGGACGTCGGAACCGCGGGGCTCGTTGACCACAGCGGAGCGGAAGTCGTCGTGTTCCGCAGAAAACCTGCGCAGGCGGTGGACGAGCGAGTGATTGCCGAGGGGGGGGCCCCCATCGATGACGACCCGCGTGGGCTCACCGGCGGTGTGGGAATCCACGGTGTGAACGGCAGAAAGGGGCACAGCTTTTTTTACCATGATTGTCTACAATAATGAATACTAAAGAGCGAACCGAATCGCGAAAATTTCGCGCCGCCGGTCGAGAGGCGGCCGTTCCCAGAGTCTCAAAAGCGTTTCGTTGATCCCCGGGCCAATGCAGGGAAATCTACAGCTATTCGCAAAGCCAACCGACTCAACACGGAGGAAGAGGATATGCGTCGTTGCGCCATCCGGCTGCTGCCGGTCCTTGTTCTGGCATCCAGCGCCATTATCGGATACACACAGGTAACTTCGGCAGACTTCCAGCGCTCCATGGAGCTGCAGCAGAAATACCGGGGGCTGACGGTGAATGTGGCGGACGCCCCGGTTTGGGAAGAGGGGACGCATTCCTTCGTATACAGAAAGACGGTGGAGGGCGGCAGCACGTTCATGGAGGTGGACGCCGATACGCAGGCGAAACAGCCGGCGTTCGACCATGCAAAGCTGGCGGCGGCACTTTCTACGGCGGGGGGACACAGTTATACGGCGGTGACGCTGCCGTTTGCGCGGTTTCGCTATGCCGACAAGCACACGGCGGTGGAGTTTATGGCGGATGGGGAGCGGTGGCGGTGCTCGCTGGAGGCGTACACCTGCGCGAAGCGGGGACGGTTCGACGAGGATGACGGCTACGACGACACGCCCGCGGCGATGAACAATCCGAAGGAGACGAAGGCGTCACCGGACGGAAAATGGCTGGCGTTCATCGATAACTTCAATGTCTGGCTGCGCTCCGCGGACGGCAAGGAGAAGTTTGCTCTGAGCGAAGACGGGTCGGAGGGCAATTACTATGCGCTGCCGACGGTGGTTTGGTCGCCGGATTCACAGCATCTGGCAGCGTATCGGATTCGGCCGGGATATCGGCGGGTGGTGAATTATGTGCAGGCCGCGCCGCCGGATCAGATTCAGCCAATCGCCTCGACGATGGTGTATCCGAAGCCGGGCGATGTGCTGGCGCTGCAGCAGCCGGTGCTGTTTTCTGTTGGGACAAAGAAGGAAATTGCGATCGACAACACGCTGTTTCCGAACCCGTTCGACCTGAGCGAGGCGGTGTGGTGGAAGGATAACCGCGGATTCACATTCGAATATAACCAGCGCGGGCACCAGGTTTATCGCGTGATCGAGGTGGATGCGGCGACCGGCGCCGCGCGGGCGCTGATTACCGAGCAGAGCGAGACGTTTATCGATTACCGGCCGCTGGTGATGGACCAATTCGACACGGGCAAGGAGTTTCGGTACGACGTTGCGGATGGGAAAGAAATCATCTGGGCGTCGGAGCGCGACGGGTGGGAGCAGCTCTACCTGCTCAACGGAAAGACCGGCGAGGTGGAGAACCAGATCACGAAGGGGCCGTGGGTGGTCCGCGCAGTGAATCACGTGGACGAGCAGAAGCGGCAAATCTGGTTTGAAGCCAGCGGGATGAACGCGGGGGAGGATCCTTATTTCGTCCACGCGTACCGTATCAACTTCGACGGGACGGGGCTGACGCCGCTGACTCCGGCGGCGACGAATCACAATGTGGAGTTCTCTTCGGACGGGAAGTACTACACCGATCTGGATTCACGGATCGACGTGGCGCCGACGCTGACGCTGTATCGCGCTGACGACAATCAGTCGCTGATGACGGTGGAAAAAGGCGACATCAGCAAGCTGGTCGCGGCTGGATGGCATGCGCCGGAGGTATTCACGGCGAAAGGGCGCGATGGCAAGACGGACATCTGGGGAGTGATCTACAAGCCTGCCCATCTGGACCCGGCAAAGAAGTACCCGGTGATTGAGGACATCTATGCGGGACCGCAGGGATCGTTCGTGCCGAAGACGTTTACGACGCGGGTGGAACCGCTGACGGAACTGGGTTTTGTGGTGGTGCAGATGGATGGGATGGGCACCAACAATCGGTCGAAGGCGTTTCACGATGTGGCGTGGCGCAACCTGAAGGATGCCGGATTTCCCGATCGGATCCTGTGGCACAAGGCCGTGGCTGCGAAGTATGCGTGGTACGACATTTCGCGGGTGGGGATCTTTGGGACCTCGGCGGGGGGACAGAGCGCCATGGGTGCGCTGCTGTTTCACCCGGAGTTCTACAAGGTGGCGGTGTCGAACAGCGGATGCCACGACAACCGCATGGACAAAATCTGGTGGAACGAGCAGTGGATGGGCTGGCCGATTGGGCCGTGGTACTCCGCGTCGTCGAACGTGGACAATGCGTGGCGGCTGCAGGGCAAGCTGATGCTGGTGATGGGGGGGATGGATAAGAATGTCGATCCCTCGTCGACGCTGCAGGTGGCGGACCGACTGATTGCGGCGAACAAGACGTTTTCTCTGCTGGAAGTGCCGAACGCGGACCACGGAACACGCGGGCCGTATTCGGAATATACGGAACGCAACCTGGAAGATTATTTCGTTCAGAATCTGCTGGGCGAGAAGCTTCCGGACTGGAATGCGACGCCCGCGAGTCCGCCGGCAGGGCAGTAGGAGCGATGGCAGGGCCGGGCGGGAAATCCTATTTCCAGCCCGGTTGGCCTTCGACGATGGTGATGTAGCGATCGATCGGCAGGCCGGTGAAGCGTTGTTTCGCGGCGCCGGGGCGGGGCCATTCGATCTCGATCCAGTCGATCTGCCTGCGTGGGCCGAGACCGAGGACCATGCGGGGATCCTGTGCGGAGAGGTAGCTGCCGCCGCCGACTTTGCTGCGATGCCGGGTGAGGTCGCCGCTTTGCCAGGTGACTTTGGCGCCGATGGCATCGATGTTGGATTTTGTGCCGATGAGCCTGAGTCCGAGCCAGTGATTGCCGGTTGCGGCATTGTTCTTCAGAAGCAGCGGGGCTCCGTTGTTGGTGGTCACGAGGACGTCGACGGCGCCATCGTTGTCGAAGTCGCCGAGAGCGAGTCCGCGGCCGGCGATGGGCTGGGCAAAGGCGGAGCCCGTCTGGGCGCTGACATTCTTCCAGGTTCCGCTGGACTGTGCAAACAGCAACATCGGCTCGAGGTAGCGGAGTTCGGGATGATGCGCCTGGATGGTGGTATCGGGGTGACCGTTGGCGATGATGAGGTCGAGATCGCCGTCGTTGTTGAAGTCGAAAAATTTTGAGCCCCAGCCGCTCATGAGTCGCGTGATGTCTCCAATGGGGGTTTGGAGCGAGACGTCGTCAAACGCGCCGTGATGATTGTTGCGATAGAGGGAGTACATTTCGTGGTCGACATTGGCGACAAAGAGGTCGATCCAGCCATCCTGGTTGTAATCGGCAGCGTCGACGCCCATGCCGGAGCGGGCCACGCCGAAGGGGTTGTAGGCGACGCCGGCGAGGAAGCCATTGTCGACAAATCGGCCTTTGCCCTGATTGATGAAGAGCGGGTTGGGCGCGGTGTCGCTGCCGACGAAGAGATCCATGGAGCCGTCGTTGTTGAGATCGGCAGCTACGACGCCCCAGGCTTTGTTGAGCGAAGCGGCAATGCCAGACTCGCGGCTGACATCGGTGAACGTGCCGTCGCCGTTGTTGTGGAAGAGCCAGTTGGGCATGGGCTGATAGACGTTGGGCTTGCAGTAGTAGCGCTCGCCGGGGCCGTGGCCGCCGCAGAAGACGTTCTTCTCTTTGCTGAAATCGGCGAATCGGCAGACGAAGAGATCGAGGCGGCCGTCGTTGTCGTAATCGAACCAGACGGCGCTGGTGGCCCACCCGGGAGCAGCAACTCCGGCTTTGGCGGTGACGTCGGTGAAGGTGCCGTCGCCATTGTTGCGGTAGAGGATGCTGTGGGGATATTGCGTGACGTAGAGATCGGGCAGTCCGTCGGCGTTGTAATCTCCGACGGCCACGCCCATGCCGTACGCATTGCCGGGGACGCCGGCCTTTTCTGTCACGTCGGTGAAGGTGCCGTCGCGATTGTTTCGGTAGAGCGCGTTGCGCAGGGGCGCCGCGGGTTTGAAAAAGTCGCAGGGGCCGCTGTTCACGAGATAGATGTCCATCCAGCCGTCGTTGTCGTAGTCGAAGAAGGCGCAGCCGGAGCCAACGGTTTCGGGCAGATACATTTCCGGCGAGAGGCCGGCGGTGTGTGACCAGGCGATGCCGGTGCGCGCAGCGGGGAGCGCTTCAAAGTACGGCGGTGCGCCGGACGCCAGGGCAAGACGCTGCGTGGCCAAGGCGAGCGCGGACGTGCCGGCGGCGCCGAGGAATTTTCTGCGCGAAAGAAGGGGTGGCCGTCGCAAAGGAGTTCCGGGCATCAGGCTGTCGTCGTCCCCGTCGCGGAAGAATCCACGAAAGTGTGTGGAGGCTCCGGGACCGATGTCATGGCTGGACAGGGTGTCCCTGGGTGGAGTCCGTTGACGACTTTGCGCGGGCCGCGGCCTGCGCCTGGAGCGCCATTTCGCGCTGCGCGCCCGCTGTATCGCCGGTGTGCGCATCAGCCTGCGCGAGCTGGTAGTGACCCGAGGGATCGTCCGGCTCAAGCTTGACGTAGTGTTCGAGCGGCGCCTTCGCGTCGGCGAACTTTCCCGAGGCGGCGAGAGACATGCCGAGCGCGAGATAGGCTTCGGAAAACCCGGAATCGAGGTGAGCCGCGCGGGTGAAATGCTCGACGGCCTGATCCCAGTCGCCTTTGCGGCGGGCGAGTTCGCCGAGAATGAATTCCGCGGAGGCGTCGGTGGGGTCGATGGCGAGTTCCTGTTCGAATTCCTGTTTAGCCGCGTCGGTGGGGCCGGAGTCGCCGGCGATGGCGAGATCAATCTGGCCGAGGCGGTAGTGAATCCCCGGCAGCTTCGGATTTTGCCTGAGGATTTCGCGATAGAGGGCGGCCGCTTCGTCGTTCTTGCCCTGAGATTCCAGCGTTTCTGCCTCGAGCCTGCGCTGCTGATAGGAGGCGGGATCCTTCGCCTGGAGTTCCTGGGCCGCGCGCTCGCCCATCTCGGAGAAAAGATGCGTCTCGACGTAGAGGACTTCCGGGTCGCCCGGTGCATCGCGCTGCAACTGGAAGAGGGTGTCGGCGGCAACCTGCTCCTGACCGAGGGCCATGGCACAGCGGACGAGCGCCATCTGCGCGTGATAGCGCTGAGCCTTGTCGGAAATGTGGGGCAGGCCTCGCTGAAGAAGAGGCAGAGCTTCGGCGCAGTGACCACTCTCGACGAGCTGCACACCATGCTGGACTAAAGCCTGGGGAGTGGCTTGCGCGGTTTGCGCCGATGCTGGGAATCCGAAGGACGCAAAGGCCGATGCGCAAGCGACCAGGACAAGAAATGCCGCCGAGCGGAGGGCCATCACGCGCAGACTCCCTGGATCACGCCGTCAATGCGACTCACCGGCGCCGGGGCGAAAAACGACCTCTGTTGCTTTTGAGCTGAGCGGGACGACCAGGGCGCCGCGTTCGGATTGCAGCGACTCCGCGGGGCGATAGGCGCCGATGCCGGCGATTTTTGCGGGCTGCTCGATGCGGAGACGCGCCGCGGGCGTGAACTGACCTGCGGGTTCGAGCGAGAGACGAACGACGCCGGTACGCACATCGTAGACGGCTTGCTGGAGGCGGCCGGCGTCGAGGGTGATCCAGAGGCCAGCGGGCGCGAAGTAGAGGCGATTGCGGAATGCGTCGAGGGGCGTGATGCGGATGAGGCCGCCACGGTTCTCGAGATTGCCGCCGAAGCACAACCAGCCGAGAGCGGGATCGCGCACCACATAAGTCGCCGTATTGGCCGCAAAACCCCAGAAGCCTGGACCATAGTCTCCGGAATACGGATCGAAGGCCAGCATATCGGGGAACGAGTGGAAGGCCGCTGCGCCAAATCCGTTTTGGTCGATATTACTCAGTTCGCCCATGGTTCCGCCATAGCCGACGCGCAGGAAGTACAGGTTGTCAGGATGTTCGCGATAGGCGGCAAGGACAGGAATGGCATTGATGCCGGAACCATAGTGGTGGAGCTGGCGCTCGAGGCGCTGGATTTTTCCGCCGTAGATGAAGTCCCAGTAGCGGCGGGCGCTGCCGTTGTAGCCCCAGTTGGGAATGGTGGGATCGTAGCCGAGGACGGCATCGAGGGTGGTCTGCGCCTTGGCGTCGAAACCGAAATATTTAGTCCAGGCGTAGACCTCTTCCTGGCCGGTGGAGTCCCAGGGCATTTCGCTGGCGAAGGGATATTCTTCGGTGTTCCAGTGATCGGCGCGCTTGCGCATGGCCGCTTCGAGATCCGTGGCCTGCTCGGTCATGCCTTCGCGCTGCAGGTCCTGGAGGAGATAGACAAAGACATCGCCTTCCATCTGGCCGAACTGGGTGTAGTAGGGCGCGAAGCGAATCATGGCCATCGAGGTTTGATACGCGTGGTCGAGATACCAGGCCCAGGGATGATGGGTGACGAGGCCGGGATGATTGCGCGCGAGGCGGTACATGACCCAGTAGGCCGAGACGACGTGGGGGTAGTTGAAGGAGCGGTCGTCGGCCTCGGAGGCCTTCTGGTTCCAGCTGGTCCAGCTCTTCCAGTAGCGGTTGCTGTCGTAGAAACCTGGCGGCAGCAGATCCGGCTGGTAAAAGAAGAGGCTTTTGCGGACGCCATATTGCTGCGGGCCGTCGCTGTATTGCAGGTGCCCCCAGACGACGCCATCAATGAACTGTTCCAGTTTGGCGACCTCGGCGGGATCGGGCTCGCCAAACTCTTTCATGGCGAGCGCGAGCCAGGAGCCTGCGCCGGCTTCGTCGCTGAGGCCGGCGATCCAGACGCGGCTGTCCTGGGTGACCTGGCGATTGGCCTGGCGGTCGTAGGTGATGGCTGAAGGGGCGCGGTGGAAGGGATCGCTGGGATCGGTGAACCACTGAGCTGTGGTGAGGAAATGTCCGAGATCGGCAACCGCTTCGCTCTCTGGTTTGATGACGCGGTAGTTGATGGTCTGGACGAGGCCATCGTTGTAGGTGATGGTGAGGCGCGACCGGCCCCACGCTTTGCCGGTGAGAGTGTAATTGCGCCAGCCTGCGGGCGTGGGGGGAGCGCTGTGAATGTCGATCGCGCCGATCGGATCGACGGTTATCGAATGGACCGGCGCGCGATATTGCAGGAAGAGATGACCCTGCAAATCCGTTGGAAGGATGTACCCCGGAACGCCGACGGCAACAGGGCGGCGGTTGGCGGCCAGGGTCTTTTCAATATTGGGGATGGAGTCGGAGAGAAGGAAACGCAAGGCGTAGGAGCGCGACTGGCCAGGCGGCAACGTGAACGTCGTAGCCTGGTTCCAGGGCTCGGCGTTCTTCCACTCATTCTGCTGATAGGCGCCGCTGTGGACCATCCACTCGTAGAAGCCTTCGAAGGTGACGCTGCGGGGGGTGGGATCGTGGGCCATCTCGAGATGGCCGGGACCCTCGCCGAGGATGGGGTTCCAGGCCTCAAAGGGAGTGTGGCCGTCGGGCACGACGACGAGCGTTGGGCCATGGCCGCTGAGGCGCGTGACCTGCAGGTAGCCGGCGTCCTCGCCGATGTAGGGGTCGTAGAAACTGCAGATGGCGTGGGCCTGCTCGAGGGTGCGGTCGGACATCACATTGTCGAAGACCATGGGGATGCCGAGGGAGCCGATTTCTACGGGCTGCTGAGTTTTATTTTTCAGGGTGAAGCGGAGGACGAGTTGTCCGTGGTCGATGACCCAGGTGCGGACGATTTGCAGGGGAATCTCGGATGGCAGAGTCGCTGCGAGGTCGGCGGAGGCTAATTGGTTTCCGGATACCGGGAGAGCGGTGACAGGCTGGCGCGCCAGGGCCGTGGAATAGCTTTGCCACGCAGCGGAGCCGGCGAGACGCAGGCGGAGGTCCAGATCGCCGAGGTGGTAGTAGCCGTCGTGCGAACGATGGACGAGCAGATCACCGGGCGTGAAGTCGAAGCCGTCCGCGCCCTTCGGCAGCAGCGCGGCCACGGTCTGTGAGGAACGGACGAGGCGCAGTGTGAACTGAGGAGTGTCGAGGCTCATCGTGCCCTGGCTGAGCATCGGTCCGGGGACGGGCGGGGGTTTGGGGCCGGGTTGCTGACTGTGCGCGCCAGGGCTACAGCAGGCAGCGCAGACCAAACCAGCGGTGAGGCCTGATCGCAGCAGACCGGAGATCGCGGGGATGGGACGATGTTCGAGCCGCAGGCGTGCGGAGTTCCAACCACGCGTGATCAAAGCGCTCTCATGGAATCCAAAGAGTCTCGCCAGGCGCTCTGGGGCCTGGCGGGATTGAGGAATGATAAAAATCGGCCGAACGCTGGTAGAGGGCGTCCGGCCAGGAGGATCAAGCTAGAAGATGAACGTCCCACGCATCTCGATGATGCGTCCGAAGCCGGACCCCTCATTGGTGGCAGAGCCCTCGCCGAAGTTGTAATCCTGAACTCCGGAATCGAAATTCGAGGGAAACCCGGCAACGTTCGAGCCGAAGCCATCCGCATTTCCGAAGACCGGGTGGTTCCAGAGGTTGATGAAGGAGGCCTGCAGGTTAAAGTTCAGCTCCTCGTGGATGGGAATTCGCTTGGTTAGTTCCATATCCTGGAAGAACTGTCGCGGCCCGTGGAGGTAGAGATGCTGACCGAAAACTCCAGGGGTGATGTTCGGCGTGATGTAACTGGTGTTCGCCCCGCCGCCCCCTGTGCTGACCAAGTATTTTGGATTGATCAGGTTGGCGTAAGGCTGGCCCGCAACCTGGTGAACGCCGATGGCACTTTGCAGCTGACTCGCAGTCGCTCCGTGCAACTGGATGCCGCCGTCTCCGACGTCATTGAAGGTGTCGTAGCCGCCGCCCAGCATGGCCGGCGCGCCACTCTGCCAGGTCACAATCGTTCCCACGGTAAATCCGCCCAGAACAGCGTCCGCGACACGGTTGTCGGAAAGATAAGACCGGCCTTTGCCGATCGGGAGATCGTACGTGCCGTTGGCATGCAGGACACTGCGGATGTCGAACATGGTAGGCCCGTAGCTTTCACGAAGATTGCGCAAGGTGAAGGCGTTGTAGGAGCCGGTCCAGGAGTTACTGCCCGAAACGCCAAGACTGTGGCTGAAGGTGTAGTTGGCGTCGTATTGCAGACCGTGCCAGGCTCCCTGGCGAAGATCCACCTGCACGCCGTTGTAATTGGAGTAGCCAGCGGAAACCATCTCACCGCTGGAATAACCGCCGCTGTAGGGATTGGACTGGAAGAAGTTAATGGGATAGCCCGCGCCCGCACCTGCGTAGCCGGCGTTGGTGGCACAGGGCCCGAAGCCCGCGCCGACCAGATTGCAGAAGAACGGTACGTCGCCGTTGATGCCGGCAAGCACGCTCGCCATCGATCCGACTGAACCCGTATTCAGATAATTGATGAACTGGGTGTTGGTGTAATCAGCGGCATTTGCGCCGCCAAAGGCAGCGTCAAGAATCGGCGTGGGGTTGCCATAACTGCTGGAGAAGGAATTACCTCCCGAAGCTGCCAGGTTGGCCTGAGCATTCTTGAAATCCTTGAGGAATCCATTTTCGAAGACATTCACTTCGTCAGGATCGACGCCAATCCAGTTGTGGATGGTGCGATTGCCGTTGTAGCGAATCTCCAGCGCCATGGAACGGCCGATTCCGCGCTGAATGCCGAAGTTCCAGGATTGAGAGTAGGGCTGCTTGAGGTTGGGCTCGATGCCGTTCACCCCAGGCCCATTCTCATAAGTAAACTCTGACTCGGGCGACGATGCCTGGTACCCAGCGGGCGACAGAACGGGCGACGGCAGCGTGTCGCCGATCGCGAGACTGCCAGGCGCGAAGGTTCCCTGCTGGCCGGTGGTATTCGGGATGAGATTGAACTGCTGGTAATAGAACTGTCCAAAGTCCGTTGCGTAGTCCCAGAAGTACTGATAGGGCTGGCTGAAACGGCGCAGTGCATAGCCGCCGCGGATCACCGTTTGATCCCCGCCGAAAATGCTCTTCAGGGGACCATCCGTGACGCGCGGATTCCACGCGAACCCGATGGCCGGCTGTGGCGTTACCCTAAAGGGTGCATACGGCTGCGTGTGAACGGAAATAGCCGGATTCAGATCGCCCTTGAGGGAGCCGGGATCGAACAAATCCCCCACCGCCGTGGGTCCATAAATGGCGGTTTCATCCGCGGAATGATAGAAGCCAGTGAGATCTGTCTCGGGACTGTAGATATCCCACCGCAAGCCGTAGTTGAGGGTTAGTGTCGGAGTTAGCCGCCAGGAATCCTCCCCAAACAGACTCCATGCCGACGACGCCTCGTCGAGCGGATATTCGCTCAACGTGCCAGTAGCGGCGTAGCTCTTCGACTTGATGTTATATGAGTTTTCTCCGGTGACGCCGCTGAGCCTGCCGGTCAGGATGGCATATAGCGCATCCGCCCTGGTCACTTCCGCCTGGGTGGCGTCGGGCAGTGTCGGACTGCCTCCTGAGTTCGTGAACGCGTTGATCGCGGGATCGCCGCTCGCCAGGCCGAAGTTGTAGTTATTGAATCCCCCCGGAGCATTCCAGTAGTGATCCTGTTCCTTGTACCACGAAGCGCCGTAGTGGAAGGTGTGCTTTCCGCGCTGCAGGGTCATGGAATCTGAGAAGTCCCAGACAGGGTAATAGGTATTAATTGGCTCCTGATAGGTCTGACCGGACATGTTACCGGTGGCGCCAGGATAATTCCAGTTCACGGTTGGCTCGGTCGCATAGAGCGGCGACGCGTTGTAAGCGTAGAGACTGACGTCGTAGAGATAACCGGCTTTGAACTGGTTAATCAGCCGGGGCGAAAATACGTAATCGAAGCCATACGAAGTTATAAAATTCTTCGACTGATTACCCGCTTTCTGATCGGCAAAACCGCTGCCGGGAAAGGTAGGCGCAGTGACTCCGGGCTGATCCGACTGCGTATACATAAAGGAGAGGTACGTCCTCGCCTTCTCCGAGAGATTGTAGTCAAGGCGGGCCACCGGAAAGTACTGCGTGGTTGGCGCAGCATTCAGGAAGGCAACCTGGTTGTAGTTGGGATCGGAGGTCGCGGCGACTTTACCCGAGCCGACTGCGGAATTGATCGCCGAAAATTGGGTTGCAACCTCCGCATTGACTGTGGAGGGGAGACCATGGTTCTGCGCGATGGTCAGAAGGTTTTCGGTGTGGCTGGCACCATCCGTGCCGGTATAGGTGAAGGTACCCCCCTGAGCGGCGCTGGTGAAGAAATCATTGGTGGCCGTAGAGCTGCCCGGCTGCTTGCTCATGGCGAAGGTGCCGAAGAAGAACAGCTTGTCATGCAGGATGGGACCGCCGACGCTGCCGCCGAAGTCATTGAGGATGAGCTTGTTCTTGCGCTCTCCGACGGCATTATTGAACCAACTGTTGGCGTTCAGTCCGCTGTTGCGGAAGTCCTCATAGGCGCTTCCGTGGAACTGATTGTTGCCGCGGCGGGAGACGAAATTGACCTGGGTGGTGGCCTGACCGAAACCGGAATCAAGGCTTAACTGGTCGGTCTGGACGCTCATCTGCTCGATGTTTTCGAGACGGGGCTCAACGGAGGGTTCAATATTGCTGTCGAACTTCATGCGCTGCGAGTTGCCGACCATGCCGTCGATGTTGCTTCCCTGGTCAGCGATGGGCAGGCCGTTGAAGGTGCCCTCGCCGTTCTGACCGCTGTATCCGGGCACGATGGTGGACAGGGCAGTGACATCGCGGCCATTGAGCGGCAGGTCCTGAATCTGTTTCATGTCGACCACGGTGCCGATCGCGTTCGAGGTTGTCTGGAGGACGGGAGAGGTCGCGGCTGAGATCTGAACTGTCTGGGTGGTGCTGCCAACGGTCAACTGCGCGGTAAGGTCGGTGACCTGGGCTGACTGGACGATGACCTCGGAATAGACCTTCGTGGCGTATCCGGACCGGCTGATGGTGAGCGTATAGACCCCGATGGGGAGGGCCACAAACGCGTAGTCACCGCTGTTGTTTGTCTGGGCAGTGAAGGTGTCGTTTGTCTGGTGTTCGACGAGTTTGAGGGTGGCGCCGGGCACGACGGCTCCCGATGCATCGTCCACCGTGACCTCGACTTTCCCCTGGGTGCCGGACTGGGCCATGGCGGGGAGGCTGGAGAGTCCCAGCGTTACCGCGAGAAGGAGCGCTGCGAGAAGTAGCCGCTGCAAGCCACTGGTCTTCATAGAATGCCTCCTGAAATCGGATGAAACGTTTTCCCAGCCAGGGTTTCTGTGAACGCTCTTCGGGGACGCGATTCCCTGCTCTGTTGTGGGCCGAGCCGGTGGCGGCAGGACTGAATTTCTGGGGTTCAGGCTCTGCTGTCACATTGAGTCTCTTCTTGTATTGCAAATTGTATGCATTGTCAAGTAGGGGATGGTCAGCCGGACGGTATCCCGAGATCAGGAATGCAGGAACGGGAGCTTTGGGGGGATCGAAATCGAATTACACAAGGGATATTGGGCATCTGCCGCACTCAGGGTTGAGGCGGGGCCGGGGCAGTCTTTTTCTCAGCGAGGATGCGGCCGACCTGAGCCCGCATGGCGCGGGCTTTTGTGGGGTCGCCGAGCTGCTCCCAGGCAGAGGCGAGGTTCGCATAGACGGAAGCATTATTGGGTTCGAGGTGGCGGCCCATCTCGAGGTGATCGATGGCGTCGCGCGGCCGGTTTTCCATGAGATAGATTTTTCCGAGAGCGATCTGGGTCGCGGAGTAGTCGGGGCGTTCCCTGGCCGATTCCTCGAGGGCACTCTGCGCCTCGGCAAACTGGGGCTGGCCAGGCGCGGCGCCCTCGTGGAGGAGAACGGTGCCCAGGAGCGACAGGAGCCGGTAGTCACGCTGGCCGGCCAGGAGGGCCTGGTGCAGGACCTTATCGGCGGCGGGGAAATCGTCTTCGTAGAGATCTTTTTGCACGAGGGCGAGGAAGCCGATGTAGTTCTGCGGAGCGAGTTGGGCAGCGCGATCGAACTCCGGCTTGCACTCTTCGAATCGGCCGAGGCGTGCCAGAAAGACAGCACGCTCATAGTGCAGGCGCGCGGAATTGGGCAGATTGCGGAGACCGCGGTCGACTACCTGGAGACCGAGCGCGTAGTTTTGATGATCGGTGGAGGCATCCGCCATGTAGGCGTAGAGACTCTCGTCGCCGGGCGCGGCTGCCGCGGCGTCAAGAAAAGCCTGATAGGCCAGGCGGGGCTGGCCGTCTCCGAGATACGCCTGGGCGAGGAGATTGTTCACGGTGACCGCCCGTGCGGAAGAATCCCTGAGCGGCAAAAGGATCGCGATGGCCTGCTTGTACTGCAGGGTTCCCAGATAACAGATGCCGAGGTTGACGCCGACGGCATAAGGATCGAGACCCGCATGCTGCGCGGCGAGCAGATGAGGAATCGCTCGCTGCAGATCGCCCTGGCGCGTGAGAGCGGCTCCGGCATGCAGATCCTGTTGCGGGTCCGAGACGGCCGCCGATGGTTCCTGGGGCGGCGCTGCCACAGACGCAGGAGCGTGCTGTTGAGCGGGGACCTGCGCGGCAGCGGGCGCAATTGTAAGCGCGACAGGCAGCGCAAGGCAGAACCATGCCGCTGCGCGTAAGCCGAAGAAGCGTCGCGGGTCGCGCATGGCGCTATTGTAGCCATCACGCCAGAGCGGCGGGCCACGCCCGGAGCGCATACGAAGTTGTATACATTCGCGAATTGCGATATAACTCAGCGAATACGGGCAAGCCCCCCTGGCATGCCACCCACGATCCGAGGTCAGGAATGAACAGACGGCGTTTCCTGCAGAATATGGCAGCTGGAACCGCGGCGCTGCATGGTTTGGCGGCGCTTGCCGAGGAGCCAGGGGCGCAGGCGATTCCGCACGCGCTGCTGCGCGGCACGCTGGCTGCAGGCGAAACCTCGGTCGAGGGACACACTTTGCTGAGCACGTTCGCGCGCGGGAGCGAAACGTGGAAGGTATACGAGGATCTGCGCACGCGGGATGGCGCGATCACGTACGTTTCGTCGACCGGTCATGCGCGGGTGTTGCCAAAGAACGCCGAGGCCGTGTTTGCCGAGGAGGGTCCGCAATACCTCGGGCTGGATTTAGCGAAGATTGGGATGGCGCCGAATGATCTGCTGGCGGACAAGCTGCTGGCGCAGGGAGATCCTGACGAGGACGAGGTGCGGAGAGCCGCGCCGCCGATGGATTCCGCGGAACACGGCGGACGCGGTTTTCGGCCGCGATGGAACACGATCGTGGGAACGCGCGAATGCAGCGACACCATGCCCGTCTATCCGGCGGGGAATACGCGGACTTATCATCCCGGGCAATATTTTCCGGAGATGAATCAGGAGAAGGCGCGCAAACGGCATGAAGGGCTGGCCGGGGGATGGATGCCAGCGGTGCGGAAAGTACTTCCGGGCGACGAGGGATCTTATTTCGAGACGATTGTTTTCGGCGACGTGCTGGCGCGGGATCGCTTTATCGTGCAGACCTGGCATCGGACGGCGCACGTGCAGGACGGAAAGATTCTGAAGGTTGTGTATGGCTACAGTTATCCGGCGTACACGCGCCGTCGGCAGGACCCGGATGCCGAGGAATTCTATCGCGCCCTGCTGGAGTTCGCGGAGTACTGGGATCGCGTGATGCACGATATGACGCCGCTGACTCTGCCGGACGCGAGCTGGAGCAACATGGCGCGGTATGCGTTTGTGAAGGAGCAGGTGGTGCGGCCGGGCGGCGTGTATCCGAAATACGGGGCGGTGGATCGCGACTACTACGGTCCCGAGTACGACGGATTTCAGGACATCTTCACGATGGCGCTGTACGCGAATCTGGAGTGGGGAAGGTTTGCCGAGGCGCACGACATCTTCGACAACTACTTCACCAGCTTCGTGGATGCGAAGGGCATGATCAACATGCGGGGTCCGGAGACCGCGCAGTTTGGGCTGACGCTGTCGCTGATTGCGCGGTACTACCACTACACGCGAGACGCGGCGCTGCTGACGAAGCATCGCGAGAAGATCGAAGCGACGGCGACGCTGCTGGCGGAATTGCACGAGGAGGCGCTGCAGTTGCCGGAGACGGATCCGGGCCATGGGCTGATTCATGGATGGTCGGAGTCGGATTCGTGCCTGACGCTCGATCCTTCAATTTGGTGGAAGCCGTATTTTTCGAACAGCGCGTTCACGGTGCGGGGTTGGCGCGATCTGGCGCCGGTGTGGCGCAAGCTGGATGTGCCCGGTGGGACGGCCTTGGCAGAAGGGTGGTCGCGGCGCGGCAATCAACTGCAGGCCGCGCTGGTGAAGAGTATTGACGCGAACACGAAGCGCGATCAACAGCCCGCGTACATTGGACCGCTGCCGGGCGCGAAGCTCACGTTCCGGGAATCGCTGGAGAAGGAACATCCCAGCGAGCAGGGATGGGTCCACCGCTGCTATGCAGAACTGCTGCAGCCGGGGGTGCTGACGGACGAGCAGACCAACACCGTGATCGATTGCATGCGGGCATATGGAGCGACGACGCTGGGCGTGGTCGCGAATGTCGAGCGGCCGCATCCGGAAGGCCGCGACATTCTGGGATTTATTTCCTATGGCTATGCGCAGGCGCTGTTGCGGCTGGACCGCATCGAGGAGTATTTACTTTTTCTGTATGCGCACCGGTATCACGATCACTCGCGGGGGAGCTGGACGGCGGGCGAGGTTTCGGGGATAACCGGAGACGATGCCCTGTTTTGCATCCCGGCGCAGCAGACGATTCCTTTGCTGGTGCGGTGGATGCTGGTTTTTGAAGATCCCGATGCAGAGCGGCTTTATTTTGGCCGCGGGTTGCCGCGGCGATGGGTCGGGTCGGGCAAGCCGATCGGCATCGAACAGGCACCGACACGCTGGGGGCGCGTGAATTACGAGCTCGCGCCGGAGAGCAACAAGAAGCTGACAGCGACCATTACGCTGCCGGAAAATGGCAATTTGCCCAGAGAACTCCAGGTGACTTTTCGCGTTCCGGAGGGTCGATCTTTACAGGGGCTCCAGGTCAACGGAAAATCGGTGGCGCCAGGCGGGCGGAAGAGTGATTCGGCGATTTTTCCCACCGCTGGGGAGCGCAGATTTTCGGTCGTGGCCACTTTGATCTGAACGTTTGCAGGCCGCGCGCGGATCGATCGTCGAGCGCGACGGCACAATGATGACGCCAACCAGCGGATTGGCCCGGGCGCAGGATATCGGTTGAAAAGAGGGGGAAGTTCATGAACAGCGGAGTGAGTCGCAGACGGTTTCTCAGCACAGCGGCGTACGCGGGAGCGGTCGCTCTTCTACCTGCCGGAGCGGTTGCGCTGACGGGCAGCGACGTGAAAAAGGCGGCAGCGGAGGACACCGAGAACCAGGCGCTCACGGCGGCGGCGGTCGAGAAAGTCGCGTGGAAGGCAAAGCCCTTCCCGATGCCGGACGTGCGTTTGCTTCCCAGCTTCTGGAAGGACACGATGGAGTTGAATCGCAGCTTCCTCTATTCGCTGCCCAACGATCGGCTGGCTTATAACTTTCGCGTGACCGCGGGCATTCCGACGGATGCCGATCCGCTGGGGGGATGGGAAGCCCCGGCGTGCGAACTGCGGGGCCACTACGTTGGGCACTATCTTTCTTCGTGCGCGTTGATGCATGCGAGCACGGGCGATGCATTCATCGCCGATAAGGCGAATGAGCTGGTGGGCATGCTGGCGGAGTGCCAGGCGAAAGACGGCTACCTCGGCGCTTATCCGACGACGTTTTATGACCGGCTGCGCGCGCACCAGCGTGTGTGGGCGCCGTTTTACACGTATCACAAGATCATGGCGGGGCTGATCGACATGTATCAGCACACCGGCAATAAGCAGGCTCTGGAGATGGCGGTGCGCATGGCGGACTGGGCCGATACGTACTCGCGGAGCTTTGCCGACGCGGACTGGCAGCGGGTGCTGCTGGTGGAGCAGGGCGGGATGAACGAGGCGTCGTTCAATCTGTACGCGATCACCGGCAATCCGAAATATCGCGATCTGGGCTATCGATTCGAGCACCACAAGATTTTCGATCCGCTGGCCGCGAAGCAGGACATGCTGAACGACAACCACGCCAACACAAATATTCCGAAGGTGATTGGCGCTGCGCGCGGTTACGAACTGACCGGCGACACGCGCTACCGCGACATCAGCGAGAACTTTTATCGCATGGTGACGCAGCATCATGCTTACTGCACCGGCGGCACGAGCGACGGGGAGATGTGGCATGCGCCGGACGCGATTGCGAGCCAACTGGGACCGGCTGCCGAGGAGTGCTGCTGCTCCTACAACATGATGAAGCTGACGCGCCACCTGTTCGGGCAGCAGCCGGACGCGAGCTACTTCGACTACTACGAGCGGTTGATGATCAATGTGCGTTACGGAACGCAGGACCGCGGCGGGATGCTGATGTATTACGTTCCGCTGGAGCCGGGGATGTACAAGACGTTCGGCACGGAGTTCGACGCGTTCTGGTGCTGCACGGGAACGGGGTCGGAAGAGTACTCGAAGCTGACGGACTCGATCTACTTTCACGATGACGATTCCGCTTATGTGAACCTGTTCGTTCCGTCGACGCTGGACTGGAAGGAGCGTGGGCTGCAACTGGAGCAAACGACGAAGTTCCCGGAAGAGGAGCGCATTACGCTGACGGTGCAAGGCGCGCCGTCGTCGCCGACGACGCTGAAGATTCGCGTGCCCTACTGGGCGACGCAGGGCGCGGTATACAGCATCAACGGCGAGGCGCAGAATGTGACGGCGGCTCCTTCAACGTATGCAGCGCTGGAGCATGCATGGAAAGCCGGCGATGTGATCACGATTGATATGCCGCTGACGCTGCATATCTCAACGACGCCGGATGACAAGCAGGTGCAGGCGGCGATGTACGGTCCGCTGGTGCTGGCGGCCGTGCTGGGGACGGAAGGCCTGACGGATGGGATGATCTACGGCGAGCCGGGCCCGCGCGGCTACGGGGACGATGGGTATCCAATGCCGACGGTGGATTTGCGTTCGCATCCGCATCGCGGTCCCGACGGGAAGGTGATACCGC
The DNA here is from genome assembly GCA_036267295.1 of Acidobacteriaceae bacterium. Classification (GTDB taxonomy): domain Bacteria; phylum Acidobacteriota; class Terriglobia; order Terriglobales; family Acidobacteriaceae; genus Palsa-343. Next base: position 47,016 of record DATAWI010000041.1, read on the forward strand.
CGCCGCCGCCAGATCCGAATGCCATCTGGTTCGAGCGGGCGGAAGCGTCACGGCAGTATCCGATGCAGTTCCGGACGCTGGGACGGGGGCCGACGCATACTCTGGTGCCCATGAACCGCGTCATGGACGAGCGGTACTCGGTGTACCTGCGGAACATTACGGCGTAGGCCCGCATGCACGATTCATTCACGCGCCGGGATGCACTGAAGGGGATGGTGACCGCGGGGACGCTGGCACTGGTGCGGCCAGCGTCTGCACTGCTGGCGGGTCCGGGGGACGTGGAGGTCTCGCTTTTCTCGGTGAGCCCACGCACGGTGCGCATCACGGTGCAGCGCGCGGCAAGTGGCAAAGTGACGAGCCTTAATTCCGATGGCGCTCTGACGCAGGATGAGCCGGGGACGCTGCTGGCGCGCATGAACGCTTCCGAGGCTCCGCGAACCGTGGCGGCGGGCGATCTGCGCGTCGGTGTTTCCTTCGATCCGCTATCGTTCTCGATCCAACGAAAGACGGGAGAGACGGTGCAGCGCCTGTCACTCGATAGGGGCACATCCGACTGGGTCTTTGACCTGGGGGAGGGACCGCTGTTTGGTCTGGGGCAGGGTGGTCCGCAGTTCGATCGGCGCGGCAGCACGGATGCGATGGTGAGCGGGCAGGGCGGGTACCACCTGGGGACACACGGCGCGCGGGTGCCCATTCAACTGCTGGTGGGAAGCGCCGGCTGGGGCATGTTTGTGCATGCGCCGCTGGGAGCATTCGACCTGCGCGGCCATGAGGGCCGGTTGAAGGCCGACACAGCGAATTTGTCACTGCCGCTGGACGTTTTTGTAATCGCCAGTGAGGAGCCGGCCGGGATTCTGGAAGAGTACGCGAAGATCACCGGGTATCCGGAGATGCCGCCGCTGTGGTCGCTGGGCTATCAGCAATCGCATCGCACGCTGGGCACGCCCGAGGAGACGATGGCCGAGGCGCGGACCTTTCGAGAAAAGAAGCTGCCGTGCGACGCAATGATTTATCTCGGTACCGGCTTCTGCCCGAACGGCTGGAATACCGATAACGGCGAGTTCACGTGGAACACAGGAGCATTTCCCGATGCTGCGGGAGCTGTTGGGCAGCTTCACGATGAGCATTTCAAGGTGGCGCTGCATGTGGTGCTGGAAGGCGAGCGGCTGACCGGAACTGTGCACGATCCCTGCACTGCTCCTCCGCTGCCCAGCGGACGAACGGCCGACCATCATTGGCCGCCGGACCGGCAGGTCGCCTGCTACTGGCCGGTGCATCGGCCGCTGGTGGAGATGGGCATCGATGGATGGTGGCCTGATCAGGGCGATGGCCTGGATGCGGCCTCGCGGCTGGCGCGCAATCGCATGTATTTCGACGGGCAACAGATGTATCGGCCGAATCAGCGCGTCTATGCCCTGCACCGCAATGCGTACGCCGGGATGCAGCGGTACGCAGCGTTTCTGTGGTCGGGCGATGTGCTCTCGAAATGGGAGACATTGAAAACGCATGTGCCGAATGCGATCAATACGGGCCTGAGCGGGATTCCGTACTGGGGAACAGACATCGGCGGGTTTATTCCGACGGACGAATTCACAGGCGAACTGTATGCGCGGTGGTTTCAGTTTGCTGCGTTTTGCCCGCTGTTCCGCTCGCACGGCCGGGACTGGCGGCTGCATTTGCCATGGGGATGGGACACGGGCGAGATCGGTTATCCGGAAACCCCCTCGTACCATCCGGATGCCGCCGAGATTCGGAATCCCGCGATCGAACCGATCTGCAAAAGGTATCTGGAGCTGCGTTACCGGTTGATGCCCTACGTTTATTCCGCGTTGCGCGAGACGTGCGAGACGGGACTGCCGATGATTCGGGCGTTGTGGCTGCACTATCCGGACGATCCCGTGGCCGTGGCGCGCGGAGATGAATACCTCTTTGGCAGGGACCTGCTGGTAGCCCCGGTGGTGGAGAAGGGCGCATTTGCGCGCACGCTGTATCTTCCCCGCGGGGAGTGGTACGACTTCTGGACAAATGAGCGCATTGCGGGTGGCCGGGAAGTCACACGGGCCGTCGATCTCGCGACGATTCCGCTGTATGTGCGCGCGGGAGCGATTCTGCCGACGGGGCCGGTTCGGCAATACACGGGCGAGCCGGTCGACGAGCCTCTGACTCTCACTGTATTTCCGGGAGCTGATGGAAACGGATTCGTTTACCAGGACGATGGAGAGACGTTCGATTTCCGGAAGGGGGAATCGATGCGGATGGAGATGCGCTGGGAGGACAGATCGCATCGGCTTGAGCTGCGTCTTGCGCAGGGCACGCGCATGCTGGGACCGGGCAGGATCGATCTGCGCATAGAACGCGCCGGCAGCCCTGCGTCCCGGATGGTGCGGTTCGAGGGTCGTCCGGTCTCAGTAAAACTGACCTAAGCGCGCCGGACTACCAGCTTCCGCGCTCTCCAAAGACATCGATGACATGGCCGAGGCGCACGCAGCCGTTTTCCCAGTTGACCTGGAGGGCGCGTTCGACGCGATCGGCGTCGCCGGCGAGGAGAGCGGCGATGATCTCGTTGTGCTCGTCGATGGAGAGCTGGAGGTTGCCGATGATGGAGCTGGCGTAGAGACGCCAGTAGCGCTCAACCTGAGGCTCGATCGTTTTGTGGAAGGCTTTCAGCCGCGGGCCAGCACCGGAGTCGAGAATGAGGCGGTGAAAGTCGCGATCGAGGTCGAATATTTTTCCCTGCTCGCTGGGGTTGGTCTGGATCTGGGTTAGCTGCTGGTTCAGGTTTTTCAGCTTATGCGCGATGACGGCGCGCTCGGCTTTAGGCAGCGAGGCCGTAATGCGGGCGGCGAGGCCTTCCAGCCGACCGATCATGGCATACAGTTCGTTGGCGTCTTCTTTGGTGAGGGGGCTGACGATCATCCGCGATTTATTCGCGGTGCGGTGCACGCGGACATAGCCTTCCTGCTGCAGCCATTGCAGAGCGGCGCGGGCCGGGGTGCGGCTGAGGTGCAGACGCTTGGCGAGCTCGCCTTCAACAATCCATGTCCCGGGAGCGAGTTTCCCCTGCACGATCAGTTCACGGACCTGATGCAGCGCGGTCAGCACACTGGTGCCATGCTCTCGCTTGGCGCCGCCCGCGCTCGGCTGCCGCCGGGTCTTTGTCGCCGTCATGTTATCCCCCGTCGAAATCGGATTGCCCACATTGTACGATTGTTGCCGCAGGCGGCCGGGGGCAATTGTTTGCCCGCTGGTATCCATCATAGTCGACGTTTCAAGCGGTCAGCGATGGATGCCGGAAGGCGCAGCCATCGCGGGAATCAGAACCGGGCCGCGGTGACCGCTCCGTCCCCGGGGAGGAGGGAAATCAGCAAAAATATCTGATGCAAAGGCGAGCCGGAAGGGGTTAGTATCACTGCTCGGTATCTCCGGGATGGGCGCCCGGCTGAGCGTGCGACCGGCATCGTGCCGGCGCCCCGATTGGCGACCCCGGATCAGGAGGCAGGATCATGTCGTTCACCCGGCGTCACTTTGTCCAGGCAGCCTCGCTGACGCTGATCGCCAGCGCAGCCTATCGCTCCGGAATGGCGCAGGCTGTCTCGGATGCGCAAGACGAGACATTCAGCCCCGACAATCTGAATCTCTACAACGGCATTTCCGTGAAGACCTTCGAACCCCTGGTGGGGGAGAATTTTTCAGTGAAATCCGCGCGCGGGCCGCAAGGCTCGCTGGTGCTGATCTCCGTTCAGAAAGCCGGTTCAGCATCGTCAGAGGGGACGGCAGGGCGGGTTCCGAAATCGGCAGGCGAATCTCTCAGCGGATTCACGCTGCGCTTCGAGGGGCCGGGACCGGGTCTGCCGCAGGGAACGTACACGCTGCGCAACCACAATATCGGCAGCCTGCCTTTGCTGCTGGTTCCCTCGGGCCCGGGAATGGCGACCACCACGTACACCGCGGTCTTCAATTTTGCCGGCGGCCCGGAGAACCGCTAGTTTGCGGGGAAGCGGGTAAAGACGGCTTCGTAGATCATGGCGTCGCCGCGCGGCCCCAGCGGGACAAGGAAGAGCGAGAGTTCTTCTCTCTGCGGAGGCTGCAGGGAATAAGTACCCTGCGGCAGCGAAGGCGACAGCGGCCCTGCGAAGGTGAGGGAGAACTGTTCAAGCTGGGGATTGGACAGGTCGCGAACGTCCGTCAGCTCCAGATCAAGCGCAACAGGCCGCTCAACGCGGAACGTAGCGTGGAGGTAGGGAACAAAGCTCCTGCTGGTCGGCAGTTCCACGATTGCCCTTTCCTGATTCTCAGCGAGCGGGAAGCCGCTGTGAAAGTTCCCGGACGCCCGGCGTCCATTGCATCACGATATAGATCTGGCTCGTCTCCGTTTTCTCGAATCCCATCCGGGCGTAAAGACGCTGAGCCGGACTTCCGTCGAGAACATGCAGCGAAAGTGGATGCTGGCGGACGGCGCACTCTTCCATGAGCTGACGCAGCAGCAGCGAACCAATGCCGCGGTTTCGCCACGGCGCCAGCAGGGCAACGTCGATCAGGTGCGAGCCTTCTGAGACGCCGGCGACGAGCCTGCGGCCAATCGGCTGGCCGTCGCAGACAACGATGCTATCGATTGCGTCCGGATAAGCAGCCTGCCAGGATCTCGACCGGGCATCAAACTGCATTCGGAGGAAGGCCTCGCGCTGTTCCGATGGCCAACCCCAGGCGGATACTTCCGGACCGCGGACATCGCTGTACAAGCGGAACAGAAACGACTGGTCTTCGCTGCGGGCCTCGCGGAGAGTGAAGCACGGGGGCATTCGCGTCTCAACTCCGTGCGGGGAAGACTCCCTGGAGGGCTATGCAGAAGTTCAGCACCAGATAGGGCGGCCTATTTTCATGAGGTTGGCCTCCCCCGGTGTTCGCCACGGCGGCGGCGCTGAGCTTGGTTTTCGGCCAGGTCGCCGGAGCGTAGGCATCGGGCTTGCCGCCTGGCGTCTCTGCGAAAGCGGCCCCCGCCGGACTGGAGACGTTGCCTGCCTTGCTGACGCAGTTGACGAGGTGGGTGTGGACGGGAAGCTCGGACACGGTGAGCGCCACAGTCGCGGAACCGCCCGTTTCGCCGATGGATCGCGACGATAGCCCAATACCAGTACCCTGGTTAATGGGGAAGCGCCCCTGGAGATTCGGGAGGGCAAAAGTGGTTCTGCCGTCCCCGCCGTAGTAGGTCCCCAGCAGCGAAAAGAGCGCCGTGTTTTGGGAGATGGGCAACACCTCACCGTTGCACAGAGCCCAGCCGACGGGGGCGAAATTGAAACCAAAGACCCTGATTTCCCCTAGAAATGGATTCGCCACTTCGTTGCTTCCTTTCTAATTGCGGGACGGGTAGATTCCCTGAAGCGCGATCACGAAATTCAGGACAAGGTATGGGGGCAGATTGTAGTGTGGTTGGTCGTCGCCACCCAGAGCAACGCTTTTCGAATTCATGGTCGTGGTGGAATGAGTTCCATAGGGATCGGAGGGCGAAACGGCCCACGCATTGCCGGCCGGGGAGGAGAGGTTGGCGACGGTCGAGACTCCCTGCGCCTGATGGGTATGCGCAGGAAGTTGGCCTTCGACCAGCGTAACGGTGGTCGCGCCGCCCGCCTGCCCCTGAACGTAACCGTTGCCGGAGAGATCGGTTCCCATGTGGAGAGGCGAGGCCCCCTGTAGGTTGGGCAGCTGGAAATTGCGGATCCCGTCGCCGCCGTAGTATGTGCCGAGCAGGGAAAACAACGCCTGGTTCTGGGTGATGGGGAGCAACTGGCCATTGCAAAAGGCCCAGCCTTTGGGGGCGAATGCGAAGCTGACAAGTTTGATTTCCCCGAGATACGGCGTACTCAAGATTGCACCCCTTCCTGCAGCGCCGGCTTAGCTCTGGCTTGGATAGACGCCAAAAAGCGAAATGATGAAATTCACAACCTGAAACGGAGGCATATTTTCGTGCGGCTCGCCTCCTCCCGTATATTCAAGAGCCGCGGTCATGGTGGATGCGGGAAAAGCGGTGGAATATTGCTCAAGGGACGAGTCGGCCCAGATGTTTCCGCCAGGGCCGGGAATATGCCCGACGGCGGACTGCGCGTTGAGGGTGTGGGTATGCTTTGGAATCTGCTTGAGGAGCAGGGATTCAACCTCCGTGCCGGAAAGCTCTCCCATTACATATGAACTTCCCTGGTGAACGGCGATGCGCCCCTGCAGATTCGGCAATGCGAAAGTAGATTGGCCGTCGCCGCCGTAGGTGGTGCCGATCAGATTATAGAGCGTTTCATATTCAGAAATTGCGAGAAGCTGGCCGTTGCAAAGCATCCAGTCCACCGGAGCGAAATTAAAGCCGACCATCCTGATTTCGCCAACATAGGGCGTGCTCATCGATGACGTCCTTTCGGTCCACCTCAAATGCGCAAGCGCGGATTTTGAATCAGGTCCGGGCCCCCGAAGAATTCCCACTTTTCCATCCCGGAGGCATTACTGCGATGGCGAGCAGAGTGAATCGCGCTGCGAAATCGGGATTCAGGCGTGGGAGCGATCGCGGTGGAATCCCAAATCTCGTGCCGGAATGGTAAAGAGGGGGGACACCCCTGTCAAGAGAAACGAGGAAGATCGGGAAGTGGGGGGAGTTGAGGGCCAGGAGGCGCTCCGCCGGGACTTCTCATCGCAGCCACGGTTGCAGGAAGGAAGGCGTTCGGAAGCGGGCGCCCGATGTGCCGGAGCCCGCGCAGGCTCAGCCATCGCCGGGGTGTGCAGGGTCTAATTGGTGTTGGTTTGGTTCAACCAGTCGTCCGTGTGCCGTTCGATGGCGATGCGCACCAACTGGCTGCGGGTGCGCACGCCAGCTTTCTGGAACAACTCCTGGATGACGGCTTTGACTGAGCTCTCCGAGACCTTCAGATTCCAGGCAATCTCCTTATTGCGGAGTCCTTCCAGGATGCCGGCCAGAACCTCCTTCTGGCGCTCGGTGAGGGGCCGCCTGGTGCGGACGTCGGCAGGCTGCGCCGGGGTGGAGAGGAGGGAACGGAGGATCTGACCCTCCACCCACATTTCGCCCGCGGCGACCTTACGGATCGCATCAATGAGTTGCTCGGGATCGTTGTGCTTCAGAATGATCCCGGCTACTCCGTCGTTGAGCACGTCGCGGGTAATGCGCTCGCTCATGCCGGCGGTCACCATGAGAACTCTCGCGGGATTGCCGCGGGTCCGCAACTCGCGGAGCAGGTCAGATCCGCGCTCGTCGCCGAGATCGTAGTCGAGCAAAATGACGTGAATCGAATGGCGATCAAGAACGGCCAGAGCCTCGGAAATGGCGGCGCAGTGCGCGACAACGTGCAGATCGTGCTCCGATTCAAGCAAACGAACGAGACTTTCGCGGAACAGGCCGTGGTCATCGATCAACAAAATGCGCGTCGCCGCGGTCATATGAGATTCTCCGATGAATCGACGATGGGCATTTCGACGATGAAGCAGGAGCCGCCGGGGAGCGGTCGATAGTGGAGTTCACCGCGGCAGGCGCGCATGAGGGCGCGGGAAAGAAAGAGGCCGATCCCGGTGGATTCCGCCTGCTGCTGAAAAGGGCGAAACAGGCGCTCGGGGCTGATGACGCCGCCGGCGTTGTCAGTGAATTCGACGACCACGCAGCGATCGCGGGAGGCGGCAGAGACGGAGAATTCCGGCAGGTCGCGCGGCGTGAGAGCGCGAATGCCATTGGACGCCACATTCAGGAAAACCTGCATCAGACTCCGGCGGTCCGCCCAAACGGGGGGCAGTTGGTCAGGGATGCGCCACGATCCTTCGATGCCCGCCTCGCGGAGAGCGGGGGACACAACGATGCGCAGGTCGTCGAGAACGGACGCGAGGTCGGTTTCGGCCGTCTGGTCGGTATATTGGCGAAGATCGACCGAGGCGATCCGCTCGAGGGCGTGCAACAGATTGCCGAGGGCCTCAAAGTCTTTGTTCTGCGAGAGCAGGCCACTGCGGGTCAAGTTCTGGTGAACGACCGAAATGGCTCCCGAGACATTGCGGACTTCGTGGGAGACGGCGGCGGCGGCAATGCGCGAACCGGTGAGCATTTGCTGCAGGCTGGTTTCTTCGCGAGTTCTGAGTTCTTCCGATGTATCGAGAATCATGGCCGCGAGACGAGCGCCGCTTCGGGTGGCGTAGGTGGAAAAGCAAATCTCGGCGAGAAACACTTCGCCATCCGCCCGCTGACCGCGCGACTGCATCATGGTGCGGTACAGGCGTGAGGTAATCTCTGCGCGCGACACATTGAGAAGCGAGGGGAAGAAACGATGAATGGACTGGCCGGGCAGACTGTCTGAGGGCAGAGCCAGGATGCGGTGGGCTGCTTCGTTGGCCATCATGATGGTGCCATCGGCGTCCGCTGTGATAATGGCGGCCGGACTGCTCTCGATGAGCAGACTCTGTTGTTCTTCCGCGTCACGGCGCGCATCGTTCTGGCGCTCGATTTCTTCGAGATGCTGGAGGACCACCTGGCGATTCCGAGTGACCTCACGGACAAACAAGCCGGCTCCGAAGAAGGCGGTGAAGTACAGCACGTCGCGCGAGATTCCGGCGCGGAGATTCCATTCCAGGTCGTCGAACACCTCCGCGAGAAAGGTGCACAGGACCGCGACACAGCCGATCTGCCAGCGGGAGAGCAGGCTGCCCACCATGAGCATGGGAAGGAGGTAGAGAAAGCCGAGAGGAATCGCACCGACGACGCGCCAGTCGAGCAGGACGATGGCCGCGACCAGGACCATTGAACGCAGGAGAACGGTCCGTCTGCTTCCCCGAAAGAATGCTGCGTACATTTGCGCCCCGCGATGTTGGGTCGACGAGCGGAGTCCACCCTCATTGTAGAGAGAGCCGGGGAGGTTGCGATCCGAATGATGCATGGCGGCCGAGTGTTGACTAAAAGATAGCCGAAAGAGGGGGATCGAGCGCGAACGGGGGAGCGGCGCGGGGCGGGCGCGTGATTGCCAGGCAGGAGAAGCGCGGCGTCATCCGGCAACAGCGACCCGTTTTCGCGCGATGTATTGCGCGACCAGTGACAGGGTCAGGGCTGCTGAACAATCATCAAGTCCCAGGGTTTGATGGTCACCCGCTGACCGGTCGAGACGCTGTTCCCCGTGAGCAAGTCACTGCCGGAAGGACCGGTGTAGGCAAACGAAACCGGTGCGCCTGAGTAGTTGAAGGAATATTCCAGGCGCCGGCCGAGCCCGTTCACACCGTTCACGAGATGAATCGACGCGGGCACTTGCTGCTCCGCTCCCCAGAGCCCCGCGTCCTGCAGCGCCTGCTTCATGATGGCACGCTGCAATCCGTCGGAAAGGTAGGTCCCTTCGTAGAGAAGGGTTCCCGTGCCGAAGTGATTTTCCGTGATGGCGGGCCAGCGTCCGAAGAAAGGATGGTCGTAATAGGCGAGAGGCTTCGCGTGCTCCGGCATCAGGAATTCGGCCCAGTACATGACCTGATTGTCGGGTCCGGCGTGGAAGGGGTCGCCCTTGAGGGCGAGCGGATGCTCGAGGTTCGAGAATTCCTGATAGCTGAAGCCGGCGGCGTCGCGCAGAGGACCCGGAGCCCGCACCCAGCGCACGGCGGAGTTTTCGTTTGCGAAGCCACTCTTGAAGGTCATGACCACGTGGCCGCCGTTTTTCACGTAGTCGGAGATGCGCTGCAGCAGCGCATCATCGGCGATGTAGAGAGCCGGGACGATCAGCAGTTTGTACTGCGAAAAGTCGGCGGATTCCGGAAACACGAAGTCCGAACCGACATTCGCCGCATACAGCGCGTGGTGGAATTGCCGGACGAGCGAACTGTAGTCAGCCACCGGCGATGTCTGCGACCACTGCGGCCCATTTGCGGTGAACGGCATGAAGCTGATGGCGTTCAGAGAATCGCGGCTCCACAGAATGGCAACTTTGTTCTGGATTTGAAGACCGACGAGTTGCGGGCCGATCTTCTGGAGTTCGTGCGCCGTACGCGACACCTCGGCATAGGCTCGGTTGGGCTCGAAGTCGTGCGAGAGGACACCTTTCCAGTAGGTTTCCTGATTCGCTGGAATGGACGCCCAGTGCCAGTACTCCACCATATCCGCACCATTGGAAAGATGCGTATAAACGTCCTCGCGCAATTGCCCGTCGTAGGGCGGGTACTGGTACGCCGAACTCCACCCGATGGTCTGGGCATTCGTTTCGGTTACCAGAAAATTGCTGTGCCGGAGCGAGCGGGTGAAGTCTTCGGTCAGGCTTTGCGACGATCCATCGTAGTGATCCTGGGTACCGTGGTAGTTGTTGACGGCCGGGATATCGAGGGTGGCGGCGATCGCTTCCTCGTTGACGTCGGAGTGCATTGCGCCGGAAAGATCGGTGGTGACGAACTGCGTCGGACCGCGATGCTGGCGCACGAGGGCCGCCTGCCAGCCGAGATAATCGGTGACACGCATTTGCTGCCAGCGCGACCACTCCAGCTTGTAGCCGGTGCTTTGTGCGTCGTCGCGGGTGGGCAGGTCTTCCCAGGTATTCACGTCCTCGCCCCAGTAGTTGAGGAACCATGCTTTGTTCAGATTCTCGGGCGTAGCAAATTTCGCCTTCAGGTGATCGACGAAGCCGGTGAATACGTCGTGGTTGGACGCTCCGTTGGGACCCGTTTCGTTGTCGACCTGCCAGCCGATCACGTCGGGATTGTTTTTGTAATGCTCCACCAGGTTGACGATCAGGCGCTGCGCGTAAGAACGGAAAATGGGGTTGTCGAAATCCATGTTCTGGCGCATGCCGTAGAACGTCTGGGCTCCGCCCAGCGGTCGAGCCAGCACCTCAGGATGCTCGCGGTAGAGCCAGGTGGGAATGGAATAGGTCGGCGTGCCCATGATGACCTTGATCCCGGCATTGGACATGGCGTCGACGACGCGATCCATCCACGCGTATTCGAAGTGACCGTCCTGCGGCTCCCACAAGCTCCAGGTGGACTCGCCCATGCGGACGACGTTGAGGCCGGCCGCCTTCATCATGGCCACGTCCTGATTGAGCCGGTCGTAGGGCTCGTATTCGCTGTAGTAGGCAGCGCCGTAGAGGACGGTTGGGGGCTTGAATTCAAGACGCGGGGGAGGGTTCTGTGCATCCGCCGACTCGGTCTGGGCGGGGACTGCTTGCTGCGCGCGCAAAGCTGAACACGCAAGCGCGAGACAAAGGCTCGCGCTTGCGACAATGATTCGCTTCATACTTTTGCACCTCTTATCCGGGAAGAGCACAGACTGCACCGCGCCGTTTGGATTGCTGCACGGGACAGGATACAGCGTGGGGTTTGCGGGTGGCTCGTGCGAGGATTGCCGGGGCCAGGATGGGTGCTCGCGAATCCTCGTCGCTCGCTTCGCTACTATGGCCGGATGTGCACGTCGTGAGGTGACAAGAAGTCTTTTCGATTGCGGAACCCGACGCGAGGGGCTTCGCCAGGAGCGCCGGAGCACCGGTAGAACCAGAGACCAGCGCGAGAGATCGATTTTCGTCGCGACTAACTTCCGATGATCGCCACCGATGTCTTCGCGCTCCCTGCGGGAATGCGCAGAAGCAGAGGCCTGGTTGCGCCGGGTTGGAACTCGGTCGTCTCCTGACCACAGGTAATTTTGTAGCGGTGCGCCGGCAGGCCCGCGACCGCAACCTGCACCTCACCACTCCCTGTGGTTTCCGTCTCCAGCGTGAAAAGGAAGCGTGGCTGCTCCGTGAACCATTCGATCGGCTGTTCTTTGGCGAAGCGCGCGCCCGTCAGTTCAATGTCGATCTTCTGGCCCGCAACACGCAGGTGGAGGCGACGGCGCACTCCGTCGCGGGGGATGATGCGCAGGGATGTCCTCTGGTCGCGCAGTTCCCCGCCGAAGCAGAACCGCCCGAAGACCGGATCGTCGGCAACGACGGTCGCAGCGCTGCGCAGCGCGCCACAGTAGCCCAGATCGGTCTCGCAGGAATAGTACCAGGGGCCGCGGTGATGGGGCTGGCCGAGCCAGGTCATCCCGTAGGCCGCGGGCTCGAAGCCTCCACCGGTTCCGCCATCGTTCGCCTCTCCGGGAAACCAATACCCAAAACCACTTTCGGGCGTGCCGGTATTCATCAGGGCCCACGAGCTGAGAATGGAGGCGTAACCCAGGCGAATGGTCGCGTCGGGCTGGCTGGGACTGTGGAGCGCGTGGTTCAGCACGGCCCAGCCGCCCATCGGAGACATGTAACTCAGGGTGAAGCCGTCACCCCCTCCGCCGCGATAGTCGCTGCCGTAGTAGTAGTAGGCCTTCTCGACAACGCCGCGACAGAAGAGATTGTCGCGGATCTGCCGGGCGTCAAACTTTGTGGCCGCCGGGAGGGTGATGCCCGGCATCGACGGGTGATCGAGCGCGTACCGAGCGATCACCTGGGTTGACTCGAATCCCGTGGAGTCAAAGGCATACTCCGAGCCATACAGGTCCGGGTTGCCGCTGACGAAAAACGTCACTTTCTTTTCCCAGTGGATGCGCAACTGTGAAGCTTCGTCGTGCTTGCCGACAAGATCGAGTTCCTCGATGAGCTGAGGAATGACGATTTCGTTATAGAAGCCGGTCTCGTACGCCGACCAGCCGGTGACCTCCATGGGAACCGTGAACAGAGCGAGCGCGGTACCATAGGCGCGTTCGAGGTAGGTGGCGCGATCCAGCTTCATGTCGATCCCCGGATAATCACGGGCGATGCGATACATGCTGAAGTACATCACCACAATGTGCGAGTAGTCGTAGCACCGCCAGATGTGGAGCTTGCCCTTTGGACCGGGATCGCTGCTGTCGCGATTCTGTTTCCAGTCGGGGATGCCGTAGATGCCGTAGCTGTGGCTCTCCTCGGTCGTGCGCTGCAAGCCGCCCCAGACGAAGTGCTCGATGTAGTAGTCCAGCGCTTCCACTTCGCCCTGATTGGGGAACTCCGCATTCTTGCTGGCCAGGTACGCGGGTTTGCTCAACCCCGGGTCGTCGCAGGTGACCTCGTAAATACGCCAGCCTTTGATGCGATCGTAGTTGTCCGGGCTCAGCAGCACCTGCGAGTCCATATTCCACTCGGCCAGCAGGCCGTTGTACCACTTCGCGGCATCGCGAATCTGATTTTTGGTGGTGAAGGCGGCGCGTTTGTGGATGAGCGTCTCCAGGGGCTCAGCGGCAAAGAACTCCAGCCTGGTTGCGCGACCCGCACCGTGCCGCACCGTCAGCATGTTCTCGCCGAGGCGGTCGAACTTCACGCGGTAGAGGCTGCGTCCCTCTCTCACGCCGAGAGACTCAATGGTCGTCTGCTCGGGATGCTCGGCAACGATGCCTGCAATCGGGTCGCGCGACCGGACGGCGATGCAGGCAGACAGATCGGCCGGCACGGTCATTCCGGGCGCGACCTCCACATCGATCAGGTCCGCGTCGACCAGCCGTTGGCGTATGCCCGCGTAATCCTGCGCCCAGGCCAGTTGAAAGCCATACGTGCGGTGGTCACCTGGCTTGCCGGCTGGCGCGAGGGTCACGCTCGACAGAGGCTGACGCCAACGGCCCCCGGCAGCCCGCACCTCCTCGTCCACGGCTACTGCGTGGACAAAGGCGCGGAACGAAGCTCTCCCCCCGTTGGCTGACGGGAGATGGTCCCAGTATTCCAGGTGCGTGTCGCGCTCCGGCGTCATCACCAGATACGGGCCCACACTGTTGGCGCGCATCCAGAACAAAAACGAGCCATGCCCGGAGATAAAGCTGTGCTTCAGGACCGGAATGGAGGGAGACCCTTTGGGGCTATAGGTGGAATGCATCGGCAGCGGGAGCGCCAGGTCACCGATTTCGATCGGCTCGGAGGAGGTGTTTCGTAATGCAAGGGTCCAGTGCAGCAGGTTGCCCTGCGGCTTGAGGCGAACCGCAACCTCGAGCGCATTGCCGCGATCATCCTGCGGGCGATAGGTCCCCATGGAGGTTTGGGACTCAGTGGCTTCCGCGGTTTGGAAGCTGTGCCACGATCCATTTGGACGCCGCCATGCGATCTCGATATGTCCAAGCTTCTGCCCCGTCGCCACATAGTTGGTCGGAAACGTATCCCCGGCGAAGCGGAGGCTCGTCAGAGCGCTCCCGTCAAATTCGAGAAGAAACGGCGAGGCGCCCTTTGCGTCCGTGACCGAACCGGTTGCCTGGGCAGGCTCAGCAGCCGCAACCAGCGAAGGTAATGAAAGACCAGCCGCAACGCTGGCCGCTCCCAGTAAGAACTCGCGACGGCTTCCAGGCACAGATCACCTCAGATGGGATTGTATACAACGATGTATTTAATCAGAGTGGACCTGAAAACCAACTGCAACGGCGTCGGCTGGTTATTGGGCGTGCGCCCTGTCTATCGACCCGGGAGGCTTACGGCAAAATCGTCAGCGTCTGCGGGCGCGGACTGCCCAAGGCTACCAGGAGCAGAGCAGCCACTCGGCAGTGGCTGATTTCACTGGACTTGCTGCGAGAATGGTGCCGAAGAAGGGACTCGAACCCCCACACCCTTGCGGGTACATGGACCTGAACCATGCGCGTCTGCCAATTCCGCCACTTCGGCACGGTGATCCTGCGCGGGGCCCGGGGTCTCCGGCGAAGGAAGCTCGCAGGAGGTGGGGTGCGCTGGACGGGCAGCAACTCCTAGTGTTACAAAGGCATCCACTCGTGTCAAACGCGCCAAAGCGAGGCGCGCCCGCTGCGGTATGAGCGAGAAAAGAGCCCGATTGATGACGACGCCCCCGCCGGCCAGGCCGATCCCCGAAGAGCAGGCCGCAGAGATTCGCCGGCTGTCCCATGACCTGAGCAACGCGCTGGAGATTGTGCTGCAAACGAGTTTTCTGCTGGGCACGGTGGCGCTGGACGAGGACGCGCAGAAGTGGCGGCGGATGCTGGACAGCGGCGTCCAGCAGGCAGCGGAGATCAACCAGCAGATGCGCGAATACGTGCGCGGAAACAGCTAAGGGCCTGGTGACGCGGGCGCAGCGGTAAACAATGCGATAATGGAGGTAGTCACAGGGATCCATCTCCTGCAGGTTGGGGGCGTCACGGTTTCGACGGGATTGCTTGCGGCAAGGAGGCATGCCGGGGGCTGGGCACCCGTAATCGCCTGGAAAAACATAATTGCCAACACCAATCAGCTGGCATACGCAGCCTAATTAGTTAGGTTGCCGTTCTCCGCAGCTTCGCCCCTGGGCTGCGGCAGGACGTCGCACAGGGGGCTGGCTGCCGACGCTCGGTCCGTGTGACGGCAGCGAGATCATCGGACTAGTTTTCGGCGTTTCTTGTCCGCTCTGAGCGCCGGGAGCGAAACTTTTGAACGGACTGAGCATGGAGTTTCCTGGCTGACAACGATTTCGGACGCGGGTTCGACTCCCGCCGCCTCCACCATTCCCTCTTTCACAGCAGTTGCGCCTGAGGTCCCTCGCGTTCGCTCGGGATTTCGCCTGGGGGCTCGGACGCCACCACAACGGCTCAAGTTCGACTCCCGCCACCTCCACCATTCCCTCTTTCACAGCACCCTCACCAACTGAATCGAACGAGAGATACACCGTGTCGCGGCAGATCGAAGCTGATGCTCACGGAGCCGGCATCGAGGTCGAGCCAGCGGGGAGACTCGAGTAGCTGCAGGCCTCCCGCGGTTTGGAGTTGGGCGATCTGGTCGGGTGTGGGACTTTGCGGCGAGCCCATTGCCTTCCACGCTGTGTAGGCGTTGCTGTGGGTGTCGTCGATGCGGTAGTGCTGCATCAGGGCGCGGCGCTGCGACGGCGGAAAGCCACTGATCCGCAAATTGATGGAGGCCGGTGGACCCGGGACGTCCTCGTCCTGGTAGTTCCAGAGCATCACAGCGGCCTGGCTGGTGTCCGCGGTCGCGAAGGCATCCACGTCGGGCTGCTGGCGAACGCCGGACTGCAGGATGTCATCGAGCGCGACTCGGCCGCTGCTTTCTGCGCGCACGCGGTTGCCGGACATCATTCCCGCCATGCGAAAGAAATTGATGATGGGCTTATCGATGCCGTTGGTCGACAGATCGCGGAAGCCGTCGAAGTAAGGCTGATCTTCAAACTCGAAGGCCCAGGTGAGCATGCTGATCAGGTTGACGTCGTAACGGTCGCGCAGCTCGAAGACCGATTTGAAGGCGGCAGCGGTGTAGGAGGGATAGAGGGTGCCGTTGCGGTAGGCGTTGTGCGGGTGGTTGCGCGAGGAACAGGCGGCGCACCCCTCTGGATCGGCCTCGCTGAGGATGATGGGCAGTTTGGCGAATTGCGGAAACCTTTTGATGAGCGAGAATCCGGTCGCGGCGTTTTGCAGCTCATTCGCCAGGCCCATCTGCACATGATCGGCAACGATTTCGGGATTGCCTTTCGCATGGAAGGAAATGAAGTCGAGGGGAACGGCCGCGCCCGTCGCCGCACTCTTGTCGTGAGCGCAATGGCGGAGAAAGGCCTGAAGGAACTGAGACGAGCGGCTTCCGGGCGCCGGCCCGGTGGTTGCGGGGCCTCCCACGTGGGCGTTGGGAATCGCCTTCTTTACGCCGGCAACGGCGTAGTCGTAGAGCTTGTTGTAATCCTGCTGGGTGCCGTGCCAGTAGAAGATGTCCGGCTCATTCCACACTTCCCAGTACCAGCCGGCGACTTTTTCCTGGCCGTATCGGTGAGCCATGTGCGCGGCGACCTGATGCACCAACTCTCCCCAGCGCGCGTAGTCTTTGGGCGGAAACGACCATCCCTCGACGGCGCCCGGCGGAGTCGGCCAGGGGATGTGATAGGGCTCAGGATGGTTGGACAGAGCCTCGGGCATGAAGCCCAGCTCGACCATGGGGCGCACGCCGGCCTTGGCGTAGGCATCGAAGATCTGGTCCAGGATTGTCCAGCTGTAGACGGGGTGGCCCTGGGCATCCTCGGTGTAGACGTTGCTCGAGCTCCATTTCAGTTCCGGCTTTCCGTTGCCGGTTGCGAGGAGAAAATGCGCGCGAATGTGCACCGGGACGGGGGTGAGGTCGTGCAATTCGCGGAGCAGGGCGCGGCCGTTTTGCGTGGTGGTGTAGTTGGATTCGTCGTAGCCAAACCAACTGTAGATGGGCGTGAACTTTCCTTCGGTCTTACTGAGGTCCACGCTGATCTGCACGGGATTTTGCGCTCGGCACGTGAGCGCGACGAGCGCGATGAGACAACCAGCGAAGGGGCGCATCGTTACTTCTCCTGCTTAGACGGTAGGCGTCGACTCGAGCTCGTGAACATCGCTGTTTCGGCGGCCTGAACTGCAGCGTGCTATTTGGGGCTCAGGCCCGTGGAGGGCTGACCGGCCCCGGCGTTCCCTGGTCCACCGACAATTTGCAGGGTTGGGATGCGGTCATCCATCGGGGGCAGCGGCGGGAAGGGGGCGTGCGGCTCGGTCTGATACCAGTAGGCCACGGAGTAGAAATTGTCGGAGCGGTCGTTGGCGTGACCGTGCTCGATGGTCGCCTTCATCGATTTGGTGAAGGTGATGGGCGCGTCGAGATGAAAGCGGTAGACGCTCCATCGCTCGCCGGCGAGCTCGCGGCCGATGACCGGAGCTCCGTAGAGCGGATAGGAGAATGCAGCGCCGCCGAAATCCCACGCACCGAGGAAATAATCTTCAGAACCGGTGCCGCTCGGAATGATCGGCTTGTCGGGGTCGTCGATGAAGAACATGGGATCGCCTTCGCCCCACCAGCCATCCTGATTTTGCAGGACGGACATGGTGACGCCGACGAACTGGCCGCGGCCTTTCGCGTCGAACCAGACGTAATTGTCTTTGCCGTCGAGATTGCGTTTGAAGTTCACGATCGGATCGCCATTTTCGTACCACTGGTTGGTCCAGCCCTTGTTGGGCTGCGCCTGGCGATACTCGGCGTGGAAATACAAAGTGCCTGTGGGCAGCGGGTGCGGGTAGCTGCGGTATTCGAAGTTGTAGTAGAGGTTGGAGAGCGTCATCTTGCCCTCGTTGGTGATGGTGATGCGCGCGTGCTTTTGAAACGGCATGGGGAAGAAAGAATTCAGAGCGCGGCTGCCGCCGACGGAGAGCCACTCAGAATGCCAGGTGAAATATTCGCCGAGACCGAGGCCGAAGAAGTCGCCGATGGGGGCTTCGACGCTGGGGTTTTCTTCGCCATCCCAGTAAATGCGGAGGACGATGCGCTTGAGGTGGTAAGGCTCGCCATCGCCGATGGTGAACCAGATGTGGGAGATGACGGCGGGGCCGTCGGCGTCGAAAACGGTGAGCGTCTGGCCAGGGGTGACGGTGCGAAAGTCAGCGTTGCCGCCGGTGGATTCGGCGCTGGAGACCAGATGCCAGGTGTAGCTCTGCTGCTGTGTCGGGTCAGGCCACTGCGTGACACTCTGCGCCACTGCGGGCACGATCGCGCCTGCGAGCAGGAGCGCCATCCATGGGAATCGCCGCATACCGTCATCCTCCTGAGCAGTTTCGCTACCATCCGCGATGGACCGAAAAGCCACAGTATTTGTATCGCGGAGAGGCTGTCTCGTAAATGGGAGGAGTTTTGGCGCGGCGTGGAGGAGACATCAGGCGGGATGCGCAGCGCCGAATTCTCGCAGCAATTGCAGGGTCTTGCGCGCGGCTCCGCCATCGATGGCTTCCGCGGCTTGGGCCACGCCTTCTTTGAGGCTGGAGGCCAAGCCAGCCACTTCGAGGGCGGCGGCGGCGTTCATCAGAACCACGTCGCGGCGGGGTCCGTGCTCCTGACCGGTGAGAATGGCTTCGAGGATGGCGGCGTTGTGCTGAGCGGTGTCGCCTCCGCCGAAATGGCCGAGGGCGGCGTGGGCGAGACCGGCATCGGCGGGATGGATCACGGTGCGGGCCGGGGGCAGCGAGGCAGTGACCACCATGCAGTCGGTTTCCGACAGCGCGATTTCGTCGATGCCGTTGCGGGCGTGCACGACCCGTCCATGGCGAACGCCGAGTTGGGCCATGGCTCCGGCGACCACTTCGAGCTTCTCGGGCGCATAGACGCCCATGATTTGGGCGGGAGCTCCGGCGGGATTGGTGAGCGGGCCGGCGAGGTTGAAGATGGTGCGGATGCCGAGGGCGCGGCGGATGGGCATGACGCGCTTCATGGCGGGATGGAGCGCAGGCGCGTAGAGGAAGGTGAAACCAGCGGCGCGGAGGCAGGCAGCGGACTGCTGCGGCGTGAGCGCGACAGGAACGCCGAGGGCTTCAAGGACGTCGGCCGATCCACATTTAGAGGTGACGCTGCGGTTGCCGTGCTTGGCGACTTTGGCTCCTGCGGCGGCAGCGACGAGAGCCGCGCCGGTGGAGATGTTGAAGGTGCCGCGACCATCGCCACCGGTGCCGCAGGTATCGACGAGGGCGGCGCGCTCTTCTGCGGAAAGCGGGATGGGAAGGGAAAGCGCCCGCATGGCTTCAGCGAAGCCGGTGAGTTCGTCGACGGATTCGCCGCGGGTGGCCATGGCCGTCAACAGGGCGGCAATCGCCAGATCGGAGGCGGCATCGGGCTCGCCGGTGAGGATGGCGTGGAGTGCGGCGCGCGCTTCGTCCCGCGCGAGGGTGCGATGCGCTTCGGCCACTTCTCGAACGAGGTCTTTGAGCGCGAGCATGGGGTGATTCCATGCTATCCGACGGTGCGATTCGAAGATGAGGAGGCGACCGCGCAAATGAACGGTCGCCTCAGTCCGGTTAGGCGGGAATCAGTCGCCGGCCTGCGTTCCAGGCAGCGGCTCGTAGGCTGGTTTGGAGGGAACCGCCTGGACCGATGCGTCGGGGGTTTCCGCAAAGAACAGTCGGTAGAGCAGGCCCGCGAGGATGCCTCCGATGATGGGCGCTACCCAGAAGAGCCAGAGCTGCGATAAGGCCCATCCATGGACGAAAAGCGCCTGGCTGGTGCTGCGCGCCGGGTTCACCGAAGTGTTGGTCACCGGGATGCCGACGAGATGGATGAGGGTGAGCCCGAGTCCGATGGCGATGGGAGCGAGGCCTTTGGGCGCGCGCACGTCAGTGGATCCCATGATGATGAGCAGGAAGAAGAAGGTGAGGGCGACCTCCGCGACGAAGCAGGAAAGGAGGGAGTAGCCGCCGGGCGAATGATTCGCGTAACCGTTGGCCGCGAAACTGCCGAGGACGAAGCCGGGCTTGCCGCTGGCGATGATGTAGAGGACCCAGGCGCCGGCGGTTGCGCCGCCGACCTGCGCGACGATGTAGGGGATGAGACGCGACGCGGGAAAGCGCTTGCCCGCGACCAGTCCGAACGTAACCGCGGGGTTGATGTGGCATCCGGAGATGTGGCCGATGGCGAAGGCCATGGTGAGCAGGGTGAGGCCGAAGGCGAGGGCGACGCCGAGAAAGCCGATGCCGAGGGTGGGATAGCCAGCGGCAAGGACGGCGGCACCGCATCCGCCGAAGACCAGCCATGCGGTGCCGAAGAATTCGGCGATGATGCATTTGGTAAGACTCATGGGTTTCCTCCAGAGAGAACTGCGCAGGACACCGACCTTGCCGATGGAAAGCTGGTGAAGGGACCCGGGGGGAGTGATGCGGGGGCCGAGAAAGGAAAGTGCCAGCGGGTGATTCGAGGGTAGGGCGCCAGTGTAGCGCAAACCGGGCAGCGGTTGGGTTGCAGGGCTGAGACGGCGGCGGTGCGGTTTGCGAGTGTCGGCAGGGGTTCGCTACACTGAGTATTCGGCTTCAGGAACCATTTTCTCGCGTGGTCAGACGGGAAAAACTGATAGCGATCTGCTGAAAGCCTCTTGCGACTAGAAACAAAGTCTGCTGAAAACCTCTTTGTGATTA
Organism: Acidobacteriaceae bacterium; assembly: GCA_036267295.1. Taxonomy (GTDB): domain Bacteria; phylum Acidobacteriota; class Terriglobia; order Terriglobales; family Acidobacteriaceae; genus Palsa-343. Next base: position 67,816 of record DATAWI010000041.1, read on the forward strand.
GAAGCAAGATCTGCCGAAAACCTTATGTAACGAGAAGCAAAGTCTGCTGAAAACCTTATATGAAAATTCACGAATATCAGGCAAAAGACATTCTGGCGAAATATGGCGTCGCGATCCCTAAAGGTGAAGTGGCGAACACGCTGGACGAAGCGCTGGAAGTGGCGAAACGGCTGTTTAGCGGCGGGGCGAAGGGCGTGGTGGTGAAGGCGCAGATTCACGCCGGAGGCCGCGGCAAAGGCGGCGGCGTGAAGGTGGCGAAGACCTTCGAGGAAGCCGAGCACTATGCCAAACAGATTCTGGGCATGCAGCTGGTGACGCACCAGACCGGCCCGCAGGGGCAGAAGGTGCAGCGGCTGCTGATCGAGGAGACGGCGGCGATCGATCGCGAGCTGTATTTGGGGATCGTGCTGGATCGCGCGGCGGCGAAGCTGGTGTTCATGGCGTCGCAGGCGGGCGGCATGGAGATTGAAGAGGTCGCGGCGAAGGATCCGAAGGCGATCTTCAAGACCTATATCGACCCGGCGGTGGGCTTCCAGCCGTATCAGGCGCGGGAACTGGCGTTTGCGCTGGGATTGAAGCCGACGCAGATCAACGAGGCGGTGAAGTTCATGACCGGCCTGTACAAGGTCTACATCGAAACGGATGCATCGCTGCTGGAGATCAATCCGTTCATTACGACGAAGGACGACAAGCTGTTTGCGCTGGACTGCAAGATCAACTTCGACGATAACGCGATGTTCCGGCACAAGGATCTGAAAGAACTGCGCGATGTGGCGGAGGAGGATCCGCTCGAGGTGGAAGCGTCGAAATACGCGCTGAACTACATCAAGCTGGACGGGAACATTGCGTGCATGGTGAATGGCGCGGGCCTGGCGATGGCGACGATGGACATCATCCAGTACGCGGGCGGGATGCCGGCGAATTTTCTGGATGTGGGCGGCGGCGCGAATCAACAGCAGATTGAGCACGCGTTTGAGATTTTGCTGTCGGACAAGAATGTGCAGGCGGTGTTCATCAACATCTTCGGCGGCATTCTGCGTGTGGATACGCTGGCCCAGGGCGTAGTGGCGGCGGCGAAGAATCTGAACGTGAAAGTCCCGGTGGTGCTGCGGCTGGAAGGCACGAACGTGGAAGAGGGCCGGAAGATTTTGCAGGACTCAGGACTGAAGTTTCTGGTTGGTTCAACGATGAAAGAGGCCGCAGAGTTGGTGGTGAAGGCCGCGAAAGGGGCGGCATAGAGATGGCTGTTCTGGTTGATAAAAACACTCGGTTGATCGTGCAGGGGATTACGGGACGTGAGGGGACATTTCACGCTAAAGGCTGCGCGGAGTACGGGACGAAGGTGGTGGGCGGCGTGACGCCGGGCAAGGGCGGAACGATCCACGAGGGCTGGCCGGTGTTCGACACGGTGCAGAAGGCGGTCGAGGAGACGGGCGCGAATGCCACGGTGATTTTTGTGCCTCCGCCGTTTGCCGCCGATGCAATTCTGGAAGCCAACGACGCGGGCGTGCCGCTGATCATCTGCATCACGGAAGGCATCCCGATCAACGATATGGTGAAGGTGTGGAGCGTGCTCAAACACTCGAGCTCGCGGCTGATCGGGCCGAATTGCCCCGGCGTCATTTCGCCAGGCAAGGCGAAGGTCGGGATTATGCCGGGACGCATTCACAAGGAAGGGTCGATTGGGATCGTTTCGCGTTCAGGGACGCTGACGTATGAGGCGGTGTATCAACTGACGCAGCGCGGGATCGGGCAGTCGACAGCGATCGGCATCGGCGGCGATCCGGTGATTGGCACGACGCACGTGGACGCGCTGAAGCTGCTCAACGAGGATCCGGAGACGGAGGCGATCATTCTGATCGGCGAGATTGGCGGCACAGCGGAAGAAACGGCGGCGCAGTACGTGAAGGACCACGTGAAGAAGCCGGTGGTGGGCTTCATCGCCGGACAGACGGCGCCTCCGGGGCGACGGATGGGACACGCGGGCGCGATCATCTCCGGCGGCCAGGGAACGGCGGCGGAGAAGATGAAGGCGCTGACGGCGGCAGGGATTCATGTGGTGGAAACGCCGGCGGCGATTGGGGAGACGGTGGCGCGGGCGATTGGGAAGTAAGGGGAAAGACAGGGTTTAGGGTTTAGGGTTGAGGGTTTGGGACTTAGGGTTTAGGACCTTGGCTCAATCCCTGGGTTGCCGCCTTGAGAAGATGCCCGTCCCCCGGGGCAAAAATCGATAACAGGAAATCAGAGGTCACATGTCGCAGCGCACATTCAGCATCATTAAGCCGGACGCGTTCCGCAAGGGCTATACCGGCGCGATTCTGGCCGAGATGGAGAAGGCCGGATTCAGGATTGCGGCCATCAAGAAGGTCTCGATTTCGAAGACGCAGGCCGAGGGGTTTTATTACGTCCACAACGAGCGGCCGTTCTTTGGGTCGCTGACGGAGTTCATGTCGTCGGGACCGATTGTGGCGCTGGTGCTGGAGAAGGACAACGCGATCGCCGATCTGCGGAAGCTGATGGGCGCGACGAATCCGGCGAATGCGGACGAGGGGACGATTCGGAAACAGTTCGCGGCATCGATTGAGGAAAACGCGATTCACGGGTCGGACGGCGAGGACACGGCTAAGTTCGAGATCGGCTATTTCTTCGCGGGCTACGAACTGGCTTAGGAGCTGTTCGCCCTAGTTCCCGGGAGTTCCGGCGATCCAGGCCTCCAGGTGGCGAATGGTTTCCTGCTGCTCGGTGATGACCCAGTTGACGAGATCGCCGATGGAGACCATGCCGGTTACTTTGCCGTTTTCGACGACGGGCAAATGGCGGAAGCGGTGCTCGGTGACGATACGCATGCATTCGGCGATGGTCGCATCGGGGGTGACCGTAACCACCGGGCTGCTCATGATTTCCGCGACCGGCGTATCGTGCGAGGAGCGGCCGCGCAGGATCACTTTGCGGGCATAATCGCGCTCGGAGACGATGCCGACGATCTCAGTTCCCTCCACGACCAGCAGCGCGCCGACGCGCTTGTCGGCCATCATGGCCACAGCATCGTAGACGGTGGCAGCGGGGGCCAGCGACCAGACTTCGCCGCCTTTTCCCCGGAGCAGAGAGCGAATTTTGCCAGAGATTTCCATCGGGTGGACACGATAGTCCCGAGGAGAAATGAACGTCAACCCTCCGTGCGTTGGGCTTTGAGGGCTGCACGGTGGGCGACTCCCCAGCGCTGCTCCTTCAGGCCGCCTATTGCGGCGCTGTTTTGGCCAGCACGTCGATCAGGGATTCCTGGTGCGAGTGCGTGATGCCATCGAGACGAGCGAGAATGTTCCAATAGACGAAGATACTGACGCCGGACAGGGCGAGGAGCGCGGGCGTCGCCAGCCACGGATGGCCAAGAGCTGAAACCAGAAGTACGACCAGCGCGCCAACGGCGACGGTGGCGAACTGAATCAAAAGGCTGAGCAGCCCATTGCCGAGGGCGCCCTGTTCTCGCCCCATGCGCGTCATATTCGTGCGATAGGGCATGAGGATGGAGAGCAGGTTGCCGGCAGCGAAGTTGAGGGGCACCGCGACGAGAATCCAGGCCAGTGTGGCGCCGACGATGCTGGGCGCCGGAAGGCCCAGGCGCAGGATGACCATCGCGGAAATGATCGCCGCTTCCAGCAGAAAGACGATCAGGTGCAGGGCATTTTTGCCGAGCATGACGGTGCGCAGGGGCGTAGGCGACAGGAAGTACAAATAGATTCCCTGGCCCTCGCCGCCGAGACTGTTGTTGGCGAGGCGCGTGAGCCCCATAAACGCCCACACCACGCCCAACGGAAGGCCGTAGGCGAGGCGGAAACTGGAGAGGCGCCCCAACTGGAAGGTATTGGTGAACAGGAACGCCATCACCAGCGGAGCGGCGAGACTGTAGAGCATGGGCGCGCTGCGCAGGAGATAGCGGAAGTCTTTCTCGAAGACGGCCGGTCCAGGCCCGGAGAAAGCGCGCCAGGCGGGCACGGTGGGAAGCGACCGGCCTTTGACGGGCGGCTGGCGGCGTGGCGCCTCGCCAAAGCTTTCGCCGCGGCTTTCAGAGCGCAGCCGCAGGGCCAGCAGGCTGGCGACGGCGAAGGAATAGAGCCCGAGCCCGGCGAAGGGCAGGAGCCGGCCGCCGCCGCGCATGGGCGCGGTGACGGATTCGGCAGCCAGACCGGGCGGGAAGGCTTCCTGGATGGCCCAAACGCGTTTGGAGAGCCGGATCAGTGAAGCGGGCTGGAGACCGAAGGGCAGCCCATGACCATAGTGATGGAAAGCGGGGTTGAACGCCTGAGCTCCCAGGGCGAGAAAGAGGAGGATTCCGGTGACGATTTCCCGCGTTCGCCGTTGCGCCATCCAGCGTTCGATCCAGGCCAGGATGGTGCGGGAGAGCAGGACATTGAAGGCGACGAACAAAGCGAGGGTAAGTGCGGTCCCCAGGAACAGGTCGGGACGCGCGGCCGTAATGCCGACGCCGATGCCGAGAGTCCAGAACAGGCCGATGAGGGTGGAGGGCGTGATGACGCCGCAGACCAGGAAGAGCAAGATCCAGGAGCCGAAGCTGAGCGGAAAACGGAGGAGGTTGGTGAGGTCGGGGTTCTGACCGGCAAGCGCAGGGGCAAACGCGGAAAAGAACTGCCAGACGACGCAAAGCACCCAGAGCAGGATGGCGATGGAGAGGCGACGAGCATGTTCGGCCCCGATATAAGCGCCGTAGCCCATGCCGATGGCCGGTCCGAGCGCGATCACGGAGAAGATGAGACCGGAGAGAACGCGGGCTCCCAGCTCGAAACTGCCGCGCATGGAGCGCAGAGAGTTGACGAAGAGGCGGGTCTGGACCCAGACCAGCGCGGCGTACTGGCGGCGCGCCAGGGGAGACCAGGGTCCATTGCCGCCGGGGAGCACGCGAGGCTCGCTCGCTAGGTCAGCCACGACAACTCCTGGAGGGCTTCCCTGGCGCTGTCGGGTGTGGCTCCGCCGACGACATGGAGGAAAATCTCCTCGAGGGTAAGCTTCTCGCCGGTGGGAGAAACGCCTGCCACGCCGGCGCGAAGTTCGTCGAGGGAGCCGTTGGCGACCAGGCGTCCCTGATGGATGATGGCGACGTGACTGCACAGGCGCTCGACGATCTCCAGCACATGGGAGGTGAGGAAGATGGTGACGCCGCGCTCGATCATGCGCTGCAGCATGGCTTTGAGGGTTCCGGAGGCGATCGCGTCGACTCCCTCAAAGGGCTCGTCGAGGAACAGGACGCGGGGGCCGTGGATAACAGCCGCTGCAAGAGCCAGCTTTTTCTGCATGCCGTGGGAGAAGTCCGCGATGAGCTTTTTGGGCTCGTCGGCGAGGCTCATGAAGTCAAGCAGTTCGTCGGTGCGCTGATGGGTGGTTGGCCGGTCGAGTCCGTACATCTGGCCGACGAAGCGGAGGTATTCCAGGGCGGTGAGGCGACCGAAGAGGGCAAGGCCCTCAGGAACGACGCCGATCTGGCGCTTGATTTCGAGGGGGTGCGCGGCAAAATCGAGGCCGAGGAGCTGAATCTGGCCCGAGGTGGGAGCCAGCAGACCGGTCAACATCTTAATGGTGGTGGATTTGCCGGCGCCGTTGGGGCCAAGGAATCCGAAAAACTGCCCCTGGGCAACGCTAAAGGTGATGCCGTCGACCGCGGTGAACTGACCGAAGCGGCGGGTGAGGTCGTGGGTAGCGACGGCGGGGGCTTCCATGTGGAGGCAGGATAGCATCTGGGGCGCCTCCGGGCTGAGGGCCGCCGGGGGGGCGGGTAGCTGGGCTCGGGAGACTGCGTCCGCGTTCCGGTCCTCGGGCTTGGTAGTATTCTGGGACGTCGCGGGGAGCACTCCGGGGCGCCACCACCCCCTCTTGAATAATGAAGCAAAAACGGCCATGACTGTGTCGGTCTGCATGGCCGCGTGGAACAGCGCGAGGTTTATTCGCGAGCAGATTGCCTCGATCCTGCCCCAGTTGGGCGAGCACGACGAACTGGTGATTGTCGACGATGCCTCGCAGGACGACACCTGCGCGATCATCGAGAGCTTTTGCGATGCGCGACTACGCGTCGTTCGCCAGGAGCGCAATCTGGGAGTGGTCCGCAGTTTTGCTCACGCGCTCGAGGAGGCCCGGGGCGACATCGTCTTTCTGGCCGATCACGACGATATTTGGCGGGCGGATAAGGTGGAGAAGTTTCTGCAACTGTTCCGCGAGCATCCTGAAGTGACGGTGGCCATGAGCGACCTGGTCGTCATCGATGCGTCGGGTACGGTGGTTTCGGAGCCGCGATTCGGAGACAAAAAGTTTCACGCGGGGCTGCTGCGCAACCTGGTGCGGAATCGGTATCAGGGCAGCGCGATGGCTTTTCGGCGGTCGGTCCTGCAGCGCTGTCTTCCCTTCCCGGCGGATATCCCGATGCATGATCAATGGATTGGCCTGGTCAATCAGTTCAGGGGCCGAACGGGATTCATCCCCGAGCCGCTGCTGTTTTATCGGCGGCATGGTGCGAATGAGTCCCCGTCGACGCACGCTGCGTGGGGCAAGATGCTGCGCTGGCGATGGGCCATGTTGAAGAATCTTGTGCTGCGCTATGCGCGCCGTCGGCCGGATCGATCTGGCTCCTGAGAGGCGACGGGCCTTTTCAATTTGCAGACGCGTTCGATGCGACGGGACAGCCTGCCTGCTATTCTGGGAAACCGTCGGGGAGGACTGCATGAAGAAGCGTGATTTTCTGGCGCCGGTACTCACGATTCTGGCGATTATGCCGGGGCGCGCGTGGACACAAGCTGCGCCGGAAACGGCGGCGAGCGCTGCGCGCCCCATCGTGCTGCATGCCGCGCGGCTGTTGGATGTGGAAGCGGGCAAGATCGTGACGCCGGGAGAAGTGCTGGTGCGCGGCGACCGGATCGTGGCGGCGGGGACGGCGGTGGATCATCCCGCGGGAGCGGAAACGATCGATCTGGGCGACATGACGCTGATGCCGGGGCTGATCGACGCTCACGTGCATTTGTTCCTGCATCCGGGCGCGGAGGATTTGCAGACCGTGCAGGAAAGCGTTCCGCAGCGGACGATTCTGGCGACGCTGGCCGCGCAGGCCGATCTGCTGGCAGGGTTCACGGCGGAGCGCGATATGGGCACAGAGGGCGCGGGACCGGCAGACACGGCGGTAATGCGAGCCATCAATGCGGGGCTGATTCCGGGGCCGCGGCTGCGGATCAGTGGAAATGCGATTTCGATTCTGGGCGGACATGAGGATGCGATCGGCTATAACCCGGCGCAGCATGTGCTGGGCAATGCCGATTACGCGAACGACGCGGAGCAGTTGGTGGAGACGATCCGCGAGCAGCACAAGGAGGGGTCGAACTTCGTCAAGATTTACGAGACAGGGCCGGATTCCGCGGCTCCTGGCGGAGAGCAGGCGGTTCCGTGCGAAGACGATGAGGCGCTGTGCGCACAGAACCAGCTTGGGCGGGAGACGGCCGATCCTGAGTTCTGGGCGTTCCACACACCGTATCAATACACGGTGGACGAGCTGAAAGCCGCGGTGGCGGAAGCGGCGCGGCTGGGGACCAACGTCGGGGTTCACGATCAGGGCGAGCCGGGGGCGCTGTTCGCTGTCGAGGCGGGCGTGGCTTCCATCGACCACGCGTCCCAACTGAGCGACCGGACGATGCAGCTGATGAAGGAAAAGGGGGTTCCGGCGGTGCCGACCTTCACCATCTTTGCGTACTTCGCGGACCACGCGCCGAATGCGGCAGCGGCGGCGCGGGAACGCGCGATGCTGGACTACAAGATTCACGAGTTCAAGCGGCAGGTCGCGGCGGGCGTTCCGATGGCGGTGGGGTCGGATGTGGGGCCGTTTCCGCATGGCACCCAGGCGAAGGAACTGGAGCTGATGGTGCAGTACGGGATGACGCCGGTGGGCGTGCTGCGGGCGGACTATCTGAATGGCGCAAAGATTCTGACGTGGCAGAACGAGGTAGGGCAGCTGAAGGCGGGCTACTACGCGGACGTGATCGCAGTGCCGGGGAATCCGCTGGAAGATATTACGGCGGTGGAGCGGGTTTCCTTTGTGATGAAGGGCGGGGTGATCTACCGGAAGTAGCCTTCTCACGTCCTTTCCCGCAGACTCCGGTCGTGATACAAGCTAAGTACGTTTCCCCGTCTGAGGCGTGAACGGTTTCCCTGTCCGAAACGGATCGACCCTACTCGAATTCCGCATCCGAATAACGGACTGGTATGACGACTACGCCTGTACGGGGGGCTTTCGAGCACCCGCTGCTCCGCGAATATTTTATGGACGCCGCCTTCGACGAGATGTTCGACGGGGCCGGGGCGATTCGCCCGCACTACCAGGCGCTGTTTACGGAATTGACGACGCTGCCGCCGGAGGAGATTCGGCGCAGGAAGCAGTCGGCGGATGCTTCCTTCCTGATGCAGGGCATCACCTTCACGGTGTACGGCCGCGACGAGGGAACGGAGCGGATCTTTCCCTACGATCTGATTCCGAGGCTGGTGACGGGCGATGAATGGGCGCGCATCGAGCGCGGTCTGACGCAGCGGATCACGGCGCTGAACCTCTTTCTGCACGATGTGTACAACGACCAGAAAATCCTGGCGCAGGGCGTGGTGCCGCGCGAGGTGGTTTATAGCTGCGCGCAGTTCCGGCGGCAGATGCGCGGGCTGCGCGTGCCGCGGAATGTGTACGTCGCGATTGCCGGCTCCGATCTGCTGCGGCTGGAGAACGGCGAGTTTGTGGTGCTGGAGGACAATCTGCGCGTGCCCAGCGGGGTGAGCTACATGCTCACCAATCGCCGCATCATGAAGCGGACGCTGCCGAGCCTGTTCCGCGACTACGGGGTGCGGCCGATCGATCATTATCCGCAGGCGTTGCTGGGCACGCTGCGCTCGCTTGCGCCCGAGGGGCGGCCGGAGCCGACAATTGTGGTGCTGACGCCGGGCGTATATAACTCGGCCTATTTCGAGCACACCTGGCTGGCGCGGCAGATGGGCGTCGAACTGGTGGAGGGCCGCGATCTGGCCATCCACGACAACGTGGTCTACATGCGGACCACGGCGGGGCTGAAGCGCGTGGACGTGATTTATCGCCGCGTGGATGACGACTTTATCGATCCGCTGGCGTTTCGCGGGGACTCGATTCTGGGAGCGGCGGGACTGTTCAATGCCTATCGCGCAGGGAACGTGACCCTGGCGAATGCATTTGGAACGGGCGTGGCCGACGACAAGGCGCTGTACGCGTATGTGCCCGCGATCATCCGGTACTACCTCGGCGAGGATCCGATTCTGAACAACGTAGAGACGTATCTGCTGACGGATGCCAAACAGCGGGAGCACGTGAAGGACAACCTGGACAAGCTGGTGGTGAAAGCCGTGGGCGAGAGCGGCGGATACGGGATGCTGGTGGGCCCGCAGAGCTCGGCGGCGGAGCGGGAGGAATTCCGGCGGCGCATCGATGCCGATCCGCGAAATTACATTGCGCAGCCGACGCTGAGTTTTTCGCGCGCGCCTTGCTTGCTGGAGGACGGATCGATTGGACCGCGCCACGTGGATTTGCGGCCGTACATATTGTTTGGCGACAAGGTGACGATCGTGCCTGGCGGGTTGACGCGTGTGGCGCTGCGGCAGGGATCGCTGGTGGTGAATTCGTCGCAGGGCGGCGGCAGCAAAGATACGTGGGTGCTGGGGGCATGAACGCTGCGGTGAGACGGTCAGCAGCAAAACCGCTGCCGGGTCGGGATCGGGAGATCAGAGATGCTTTCGCGGGTAGCTGACAGCCTGTACTGGACGAGCCGCTATCTGGAGCGGGCGGAGCACACGGCGCGGCTGATCGACATCAACATGGGCCTGATGCTGGACCGCTCGCGCATGAGCGCGGAGGGGCGCTGGCAGCGGGTGCTGGCCGCTGTGGGTACGCCGCAAAGCTCGTGGAGCGACGAGGGATCAGGCGCGGCCGGCGAACCGGCGCGCTGGGTGGGCGTGACCGCGCTGGTGCATGCGCTGTGCTTCGATACGAGCCGAGCGACATCGATTACGGCGTGCATTTTTGCGGCGCGCGAGAATGCGCGGCAGATCCGCGACGAGATCAGCACGGAGCAGTGGCAGCGGCTGAATGGGCTATTCCACGAGATCAGCCGCCTGCGAACCGCCCAGCCTTCGGAACGGAACCTGGCGGAGTTTCTGCCGACCATCATCGACGGCGTGCATTTGTTCCAGGGCGTGACGGACACCACGCTGAGCCACGGCGAGGGATGGCGGTTTCTGCAGGTGGGGCGGTGTCTGGAGCGGGCGTGGTCGATTACGACGCTGCTGGATTTGTACGAACGGGAAGTTTTTCGCGGGGAAGACACCAGCGACGCGGGCGAGTATCTGGAGTGGATTGGGCTGCTGCGCATCTGCACGGCGTTCGAGGCGTTTTGCCGCGTGCACACGGCGGAACTGACGCACGAGCGGATTCTGGATTTTCTGCTGCTCGACCCGGACTTTCCTCATTCGGTGCGCTACGCGGTGGATGCGCTGCATCAGGCGCTGGAGGCGATCCAGCAGCAGACGCGGACGCAGCATGGCGGCGAGCTGATGCGGGTGGCGGGTCGGCTGAAGTCGATGCTGGGGTATGCGCAGATTGGGGAGATTCTGACGCAGGATCCGGTGCGATACCTGCGGCAGATTCTGCAGCAGTGCCGGGAAATTCACGATTTGATTTACGCGGTGTATATCCAGTACTCGGTGGAAACGGCGCTGGCGATCTAGGAGAAACATGCATTTTTATTTCGTGCGCCATCTGACGAAGTTCGTCTACAGCCGCTCGGTGAGCGAGAGCGCGATGGAAGTGCGCATGCACCCACGGAGCGACAGCAACCAGCGGTGTTTGTCCTTTTCGCTTTCGGTAAGCCCGCGGTGCCGCGTGTTTACCTACCGCGATCACCTGGGGAATCACATTCACCACTTCGATATTCCGGGACGGCACGGCCAGCTGGTGATCGTGGCGGAGTCGGTCGTGGAGCATCAGCCGCTGTCAACGATTCCAGATGCGCTGGGGCCGGGAGCGTGGGAGGAACTGGATTCGCTCGTCGCCGAGGGCGATTACTGGGAGATGCTGCTGCCCAGCGAGTTTGCGCAGCCGACGCCAGCGCTGTTGCAACTGGCGAAGGAGTTTCGTGTCGAGCGGCGTGACGACCCGCTCAAGCTTCTGCATGAAATCAACCGGCGCCTGTACGACGATTTCAGCTATGCGAAAGAGACGACGGACGTCGATTCGCCGATCGACGAGGCGCTGGAGGCGCGCAGCGGGGTGTGCCAGGATTTTGCGCACATCATGATTGCGCTGGTGCGGCATGTGGGGATTCCGTGCCGGTATGTGAGCGGGTATCTGTATCACGGGCGCGACGATCACGACCGGTCGACCTCCAGCGCGACGCATGCGTGGGTGGAGGCGTTTTTGCCGGCGCTGGGGTGGGTGGGCTTCGATCCGACGAATGCACTGGTGGCGCGGGATCGGCATATTCGCACGGCGCTGGGCCGGGACTATGCGGATGTGCCGCCGACGCGCGGACTGTTTCGCGGCAGGACGGACAGCGAACTGTTCGTCGCTGTGCAGGTGACGGCGTCGGACACGGCTCCGGACCTGGATCGGGAGCTGCCCATTCCGGAAGACTGGTCGATGCTGGTGGAGAAGGCACAGGCGCCCCCACCGCCGGCGGAGCCGTTGCTGCTGATTCAGCAGAGCCAGCAGCAGCAGCAGTGAGGCAGGGACGGCCTACTCAATGATGGCGAGGATGTCGCCGGCGGCCACGGTGTCTCCGGGCATGACGCGCAGTTGCGTGACGCGGCCCTCGCGGGGAGATTTGAGCTCGTTCTGCATCTTCATGGCTTCGAGCACCAGCACGCCCTGATGGGCGGTGACGGTATCGCCGGGATCGACGAGCACGCGGACGACGCGGCCGGGCATGGAGGCTTTGAGGGTAACCGGACCGGTCGCTCCGGCGGCACGGTGACGGCTGCGAAGAGAACGGGGATCTCCGGCCTGCCATGGAATGCGCCGTTGACCGTGATGGAGGGCCGCCTCGGTTGCCGTCGAGTGCGACAGATTCGCGTCAAGCACAATGCGATGCGACTGGCCGGCGATGAGCAGGGAAAGTACGCCGGGGCGCACGAGGCAGGCATCCGCTTCGACGGGCTCACCGTCAATCAGGATTGACCATGGGCCGGCCGCCTGGCCGGCAAGGATTTCGACGTGACGCAATTGACCGTCGATTTCCAGGTCGAGCTTCATGCGCGCGCTTTCCAGGACGCTCCACCGGTGGCTTCGCGGCGGGCGGTGGATTTCCAGGTGCTTGCGCTGCCATTTGCCGGCAGCGATGCGGCGGCGGCCGGCTTTGTGGCCTCAAAGACTGCGGCGGCCACCACGGGTATGTGCTCGGCACCGTTGACGAGGGGCGCGTCGTGACCTGGAGGGTTCGCGATCAGGAGGCGATCGAGGTAGCCGGTGTCGATGCGCGCTGCACGGAAATCAGGATCGCGCAGGATGCGGCGAAAGAGGCCGAGATTGGTGCGGATGCCGCCGATGACGTACTCGCCCAGAGCGCGCTGGAGGCGGGCGATGGCCATGTCGCGGGTGGGGGCGAAGGCGATGAGCTTGGAGAGCATGGGATCGTAGTCGATGGGGACGGTCCAGCCCTCGTAGACGCCGCAGTCTTCGCGAATGCCGGGGCCTCCGGGCTGGAGAAGGCGGGTGATGCGGCCAGGAGACGGCATGAAATGATCGTCGGGGTCTTCGGCATAGACCCGGCACTCGATGGCGTGACCGCGGAGATGGACATCCTGCTGGGTGAACGGCAACGGCTCGCCGCGGGCGATGCGGATCTGGAGATGGACGAGGTCGTAGCCGGTGACCAGTTCCGTGACCGGATGCTCGACCTGGAGCCGGGTGTTCACCTCGAGGAAATAGAAGTTTTGTTCGTCGTCGACGAGGAATTCGACGGTGCCGGCATTGGTATAGCCGGCGGAGAGAGCGAGGCGGACAGCGGCATCGCCCATGCGACGGCGGAGATCGGGGTCGACTACGGCGGAGGGCGCTTCTTCGATGACCTTTTGATGGCGGCGCTGGACGGAGCACTCGCGTTCGCCGAGGGAGACGCAGTGGCCGTGCTCGTCAGCGAGAACCTGAATTTCGATGTGGCGGGGACGTTCGATCAGTTTCTCGAGATAAACCTCGCCGGAACCGAAGGCCCGTTCCGCCTCGCTTTGCGCGGCGACGAAGGCCTCTGGCAGGTCTTCGGGACGAGACACGGCGCGCATTCCCTTGCCGCCGCCGCCTGCAGCCGCTTTGAGCATGACGGGGAAGCCGATGCCGGCGGCTACGGAGAGGGCTTCTTCGGGCGATGCCAGACCGTGGACGCATCCGGGCGTCCGCGGGAGGCCAGCTTCGTCGGCAGCCTGGCGGGCGTTGGTCTTGGAGCCGAGGGCGCGCATGGCCGAAGCGGGCGGCCCAATGAACTTGATCCCGCTCTCGTTGCAGGCCTGGGCAAAATCGGCGTTTTCCGAGAGGAATCCATAGCCTGGATGGATCGCGTCGGCACCGGCGCGCTGGGCGATGTCGAGAATCAGGCTGCCGCGGAGGTACGACTCGCTGGCAGGCGCTGGACCGAGGCGGTAGGCTTCGTCGGCCTCGAGGACGTGCAGGGCAGCGCGGTCGGCGTCGGAAAAGACGGCGACGGTGGCGATATCGAGCTCGCGGCAGGCGCGGAGGATGCGCAGAGCAATTTCGCCGCGATTGGCAATGAGGACTTTGCGCACGAAGTAAAGAGTATAGCGCCTGGGATCGGCCGCGGCCTGCGAAGGCAGCGTCAGGAAAGCTCGTCTCGTTGCCCAACAAAGCAAAAGCCCTCGCAGTTGCGAGGGCTCATGCGGAGAGATGAACGGCGACCTACTGCATGACGACGCCGTTGACCTTGGAGTTGGCCTTTTCTTCATTGGCCTTGCGAGCGCCCATGGCCTTGTGGACCCAGTCCTGGGCGGCTTCGAGGTCGGCCTTGCGAGCGGCATCGTTGCCGCAGTCAAGATCGGCCTTTCGGCGTTGCATCAGGTTCAGGTACTGCATGGCGTCGTCGTAATTGGATCGATTATCCACGGCCTGCTGGAGGTAGGTCATCCCCTCGCTGACCAGGTCAGTGTTTTGCTGCTGAATATCTTTGCAGACATTTTTGGACATCTTTGGATTTCCCTGACCGTCATCCTGCAGGTTGGCGGTTTTCAGGTCGGTTACGGCGTTTTTGTAAGCCAGGGTCCAGTCGATGACGCCGATGGTGTAAGCGGCTTCGGCATCTTTGGGATTCGCCTGCAACACCTTCTTTTGCCACTCTTTCGCCTGGTCGAACTTGTTGAGGTCAAAATTGAGAGCAGCAATCTGCTTCATGCTGGTGATGTCAGTCGGGTGTTCGTGCAGGACCTGCATGAAGCCGTTAATTGCCATCTGCGCGGTTTTTTGATTCTCAGGGGAGTCGAGATTGGGAACCACTTCGTTGGCGTAGGCGGTGGCGAGGTAGAGCCGGGTCATGGGATAGGTCGGGTCGAGATTGACGGCCTTCTGGAAGTGGTCGATGGCCTCTTCGTATCGGGCCTGTTTATAGGCCTGAACTCCCTTGTTGAGCTGATCGCGGGCCTCCAGGCGTTTGCAGCCGGTTGCGGAGACCACCAGGGCGATCGTGGCGGCGGCCAGCACCGGTAAACGTGCGATTCGGTTCATGCTGTCTATCTTCTCCTTACAGCTCGCCAGGAGCCTCAAAAAGTAAGCCGGGCGCAAAATGCGTTCGTGAGAGTGATTGTAATGTTTCCGCAGCTTTTCACAAGGTCACCAGGGTGCAGAGTCCGCCTGGCGGAAGAACCTCACGACGCCCGCGGAACGGGTTATTGTCCAGCCTCGATCTTGGGGGTAATGAGCCCGATGTGATCGACGCCGACGGCGTGACCGATGTCAATCACGCTGGCAACGTCCTGGAAGTCTACGTTGGGATCGCCCTTCACGAACATCACCTTTTCGGCGCGAGTGGAGTAAATCTCGTTCAGTTCCGTCTCCAGTCCGTTTTTCGGGAAATCCTTGTCGTTGATCTTATAGCTGGGAATGCCGTTGGCGCCTGCCATGACCTGCACGACGATGGTGCGGTCGTTGGGCTGCTGCTGATTGGGATTCTTGGGAGGCTGCGGCACGAGCGCATCCAGTCCGCGTGGAGTGACCGGCACAATGACCATGAAGATGATCAGGAGTACCAGGAGCACGTCGATCAGGGGCGTTACGTTCGGCTCAGCATTCAGGGCGCTGGATCCGCCTACGCTCATTGACATGGTTCAGTTCCTCGTTTCTTGCATTATTCGCCGCCGGCGCTGGGAGCTTTCATATTGATGGCTTGCTGCTGCTGGGTGAGCATGCCGACTTCCTCAACGCCAGCGGTCCGGACTGCGTCGATGGCATCCATCACCGTTCCATAGTGGGCACGGGAATCGGCGCGGAAGAAGACGACTTTGCTGGTCTGCTTCGACAGGTCATCGCTCACCTGGGAACCGAGATTGGCGAGGGTGGTCTGGTTTTGGCCGAGGTAGATGCGGCTGTCACGGGTAATGGCGACGACGACGGCGTCTTCCTTGTTGGCGTCGTCCATGGGCGTGGCCGTAGAGCTGTTTGCCAGATCGACGTTCACCTTGTTCTGGAGCATGGGCGTGATGACCATGAAGATGATCAGCAGCACCAGCATGACGTCCACCATAGGGGTGACGTTGATATTGGCGTTGACCTTGCTGCCTTCGTTCCGTTTTGCGATTGCCATTGGATAAACTCCGTCGATCGAAATTCTGGTGGGGCGGGGCGGCGATCAGGAGCCGGGAGCACGGCATGAGCCCTGCCCCCGGTAAAGATTCCGCTCATTGTCCCCCTCGTTCCGATAGCGGTGCGAAGGGGTCCCACTTGGCCCCGACGCCAGGAACGCGCCGAGGACTCCACTGCGACTACCGCCGATTGCTCTGCTTGATGAAGTAATCGATGAGTTCGCTCGAGGAGTTGTCCATCTCGACGTCGAAGGCCTCCACGCGATTGGTGAAGTAATTGAAGAGCCACACCGCCGGAATGGCCACAAAGAGACCGAAGGCGGTGGTGACCAGGGCTTCAGAAATGCCGCCGGCGACGGCACCGATGCCGGGGGTTTTCTGGGTAGCGATTTCCTGGAAGGCCTTGAGGATGCCGGCGACCGTGCCGAACAGTCCAACGAAGGGGGCAGTGGAACCGATGGTGGCCAGGCTGCCGAGACCTCTCTTCAGCTTGGCGTGGACGATCGCTTCCGCCCGCTCAAGGGCGCGCTTGGAGGACTCGATCTGCTCGACGCTGACCGCGCCGCCGCCGCCGTAGTTGCGGAATTCCTGCAGACCGGCCGTAACGACCTCAGCAAGGTGCGATTTTTTGTTGCGATCCGCGACCTTCACGGCCTCATCCAGCTTGCCTTCCTTGAGGGCGCCGGCGACACGCGGGGCGAACTCGCGGGATTGCTTGCGGGCAGCGTTGAAGTAGAGATAGCGGTCAATCATGACGGCGAGGGACCAGATCGACATGATGAACAGAACAAACACGACGCCGCGGGCCAGCCAGCCCATGTTGTTCCAGAGGTCGATGGGGCTGAATCCGACGGCCTGGCCTTCCTGAAAGAAGCCAAGGGACGCCGGGTTTGCAACGAGTTGGTGGAACTGAGCGAGAATCACTGAATCTTTCCTCCTGACACGAATGCTGCGATGGATGCCAAAAAGCGCTGACGGAATGCCTCGCCGCAAAAAAGTTGACGGAAGGCCGGAAAAACTATTTGCCCAGCCGCCCTGGGTCCAGGCAGGACAGGAAGGGCGACGGGATTAGCTGCCGAGACTAAAGACCACGTTGACCTGAGTTTCAACCTCAACCGGTTCGCCGTTGAGGAGATACGGTTTATAGCGCCAACCGCGAACGGCCTCGGTGGCGGAAGACTGCAGCATCGGAGGGCCACTAATGACCCGCAGGTTTTCGATCGTTCCCGTCTTGGAAATCGTTGCCTGCAAAACCACAGTTCCCTGAATTCTTGCCGCCTTGGCGATGGCCGGATACTGCGGATTCTCGCCGCCGACGCGGTTACCGGCCATAACGCCGGACGAAACGGCCACTTTTTTGGGAGTTTCCACCTGAACCTTTGGAGTCGGACCGGTGCCCAGACCGCCAAGAATGCCGCCCATCACGCCGCCCGCCGAGCCGCCTTCCATGCCGGCGACGCCGAGGCCCGCAGGCGGGGGCGCCGCTTCTTCCTTCACCATCTTGATGTCGTGCGGAATCTTGGTGGGAGCGGTGAGCTGGTTATTGAGCATCTCCGAGACTACCCGGACGTGAACGGGAGCTGCGGGGGGAGGAGGGGGGGGCGGCGGCGGGGGCGGCGGCGGCGCCACGAGCAGGGTGGTCATCATTGCCGCGGGAAGCGCCTCAGGATAGATGAGCGGGTACAGGATCAGGGCGGCGAGTACTGAGCCATTCAGGATCAACCCCACAATGGTGTAGTACCGGCTCTTCGTCTTGATCTTGTGGCCTGACTCGAGCAGGATGTCTTCAAACATGGCCATGGCCTACCTCGGACCTTTCAGTAGTTGACACCAACTATAGACACCGCAGGGGTCCCGAATTGTTCCCGATCCAAATCAGTCTGCTGAAGCCCCCGGGAGCGCGGCAGAGCGTGGTGCGATTGGTTCAGCCGCTACTCCGTCGCCTGCCAGCGCAATTGGCATGGACTCTGGCCACCAACCCAGCCGGCTGACAGGGCCGGTTCTCGTTCTATACCACAATTCAAAGGACGGATGAAGCCGTGAAGGATCCGAAAGGCTTTGCTGCCTCAAAGTTGGATGCAGAAAAGAGGTGCTTTCGGCGAATGCCAACATCATACCCTGGCTTTCCGGGCGGCGGGTAGGCTGGCTGCCCGGCCCCGGCCGGCGCGCCAGTCCTGGTAGGCCACGAGCATGGGGGCGGCGACGGCGATGGAGGAATAGGTGCCGATCAGGATGCCGATGACCAGCGCGAAGGAGAAGCCGCGCAGCACTTCGCCGCCAAAGAGGTAGAGCGAAAGGACGGTGAGAAACGTGAGGCCGGAGGTTAAGACGGTCCGGCTCAGGGTTTGATTGATGCTGCGATTGACAAGGTCGGCCAGCGGCTCGCGGCGGCTGAGGCGCAGATTCTCGCGGATGCGATCGAAGACGACGATGGTGTCGTTCATCGAGTATCCGACGAGGGTAAGGATGGCGGCGATGACGGTGAGCGAGATTTCCTGGTTCTTGAGGCTGAAGGCGCCCACCGTGATCAGCGTGTCGTGGAAACAGGCGACCACGGCGGCCACGCCGTAGATCAACTCGAAACGGAACCAGAGGTAGACGAGCATCCCGCCCAGCGAATAGAGGGTGGCCATAACGGCCTGCTTCTGGAGCTGCTTGCCGACCTGGGCACCGACGATTTCCACGCTGCGCACGGAGAAGCCGGAGATATACGCGCCTTGTTGAAAGGCCTGAAAGACCGCAGGATCGACGACGCCACGCAAGGCGTCGATCGAATCGACGATGCCGCTGTGCAGATCGTCACGATCATGCTCGAAGGCGAGAGCCTGGCCGGCGTAGCGGGTCTGCGCTTCGTTCGTGTCGCCGAGATGCTCGGGGTCCTTCTGTTCCAGCCAAATGGCGAGGGTGTCGCGGCTGACATTGTCGAGGTCGAGCTTGCCCTGATTTTGCGGGCCGGTGGAGGAGTAGTTCTGATCGAGCGCCGCGACGATGGTAGCGCGGCCCTTGTCGAGAGCAGCCTCGCTGGTTTCCTGGCGCGAGAGGGTGACGAGGACTTCGTTGTTCGAGGCCACGCCGTAGCTGGTGATCTGCGGTTCGCGGAGGCCGGCCTTGTCGGCGGCGGCGCGGATGCGGTCGATGTTGGGCTTCTCGGCAAACTTAACGCGGACGACGGTGCCGCCGCGGAAGTCGACGTCCAGAGGCAAGTGATGCCAGAAGAAGATGGAGAGCAGGCCCGAGATGCTGAAAATCAGCGAGAAGCCGAGGAAATACCACTTCTTGCCGAGCCAGTCGATTTTAGGGTCATGAAACAGTTCCACGAAGTTCCGCCTGTTCAGATGGAGATGGGCTCGCCGTGCAGTTTGCGGCTGAGGCTGGCGTCAAAAATGACGCGGGAAACAAAGACCGACGTAAAGAAATTGGCGAACAGACCAAAGGTGAGCGTAACGGCAAAGCCTTTGACCGGGCCGGTTCCGAAAACGAAGAGGATGGCGGCCGAAACGATGGTCGTGACGTGGGTATCGATGATGGTGGTCAGCGCGTGGGAAAAGCCCTGATCGACGGCCGCGGCGGGCGATTTACCGGCGCGCAGCTCTTCGCGAATGCGCTCAAAGATCAGCACATTGGAGTCGACACCCATGCCGATGGTGAGGATGACGCCGGCGATGCCTGGCAGGGTAAGCGTGGCGCCGCTGAAGCCCATGAACCCGAGCAGGATGACGAGGTTCAGGAAGAGCGCCAAATCCGCATTGATGCCCGCGCCGTGGTAGTAGAAGAGCATGAAGGCCATGACGGCGAGCATGCCGGCGATCGATGCGACCACGCCCTGATGGATGGAGTCCGCTCCAAGCGAAGGCCCGACGGTGCTCTCCTGCAGGAAGTGGATGGACGCCGGGAGGGCGCCGGTGCGGAGAAGCATGGAAAGATCGCTTGCGTACTGCTCGGTGATGCCGCCGCCGGCAATATTGCCCTGGTCGCGAATTTCACCCTTGATGGTGGCCACTTCGCGGACGCGGTTGTCGAGAACGATGGCCATGTCCTTGCCGATGTTCGCCGACGTGAACTGCGCGAACTTATCACCCGCGGCGCTGGTGAGGGTGAAATCGATTTCCGGCTCGTTGGTGTTGGGGTTGTGGCCAGGCTGGGCGTCGCGGATGTCGGTGCCGCCCCAGACCGGGATCCTCTTCAACTCGTACCACTGGCCGATGCTGTCGGGGCTGGAAGCGCCGGGAAGGCTTTCCAGAAGCTCGGCATCCGGTGGAACATAGCCGCCAATGGCCTGCAGGCCGGTCTGTTTGTCGGGCCAGGGGCCGCCAAGCACGGCATGGGTTTCGAGGCGCGCGGTGGACTGGATGACCTCTTTGATTCGGCCGAGATCGTCGATCCCGGGCAGCTCGACAAGGATCTGGTAGCTGCCGAGCTGGTAGGGCTCGATGGCAGGCTCTTTGACGCCGAAGGAGTCGACGCGGGTACGGATTACGTCGATCGCCTTATCCAGGGCGTTCTGTTTGATGGTTGCCACGGCGGTGGACTTCATGGTGAGGGTCCACGTGTTGTTCACGCCGGGAGTGATGTCGTAGTTGCCGCTGTAGCGGGAATTGAGGAGGCTGCTGACGTCGCTGGTGTGATCGGCGGGAACGCCGGTGATCTGGATGGTCTCGGGGTGATTCGGATCGGGTTTGGAGACCGTGGCACCGGCGATGCCGTTCTGGGTGAGGTCCGCCTGGATCGCGCCCACGTCGCTGTCGCTGGCGGTGCTGACAGCCTCGTCGACCATGACCTGGAGAACGAGGTGCGTACCGCCCTTGAGATCGAGGCCCAGGTTGATGTTCTTCAGGACGGCCTCTTTGAGGGCGGTCCCGGAGATTCCGCCGGGCACGCGAAAGATGCCGTAAATGAAGACGACCAGAATGGTCAGGATGACGATGGTTTTGGTCTTGAGGTTCTTCTGCATAGGCGTATCTACTTTGTCTCGTCCTGGGTTACCGAGGCGACGGCGCTCTTAGCCACTTCAATGCGGAGGTTGTCCGGGGCGACGCGGAGCTGGATGGCGTCGTCTTTGATGGTGAGGATGACGCCGCGAATGCCGCCGGTGGTGGTGATGCGATCGCCGGGCTTGAGATTGCCGAGCATCTCCTGCCACTTCTTCTGGCGGGTCTGCTGCGGGCGAATGAGCAGAAAATAGAAGACGACGATCATGAGCAGGATGGGCAGGAACGATGCATATCCTGTCGGGAGAGCAAGAGGAGCAAACAAGGCGATGGAGATCAGCACACGGTCCTTCTGGCCGACAAAGCGGCGCAAGACTTAATCATTTTCCATGGAGGGCACCCGGAAGCGCATGGTTTGAGACAGCACGCCGCGCCCGAGACCTGAATACCTGGAAATGGCTCCCCGCCGAAGCAGCCACACTGAACTTCTCCGCTGGGAAGCCTGATTCATAGAATCGCGTACGGGCAGAGGGAGTGTCAAGGAAAACGGGCCAGGGCGGGCGCGTTTGTACCCATCGCACCGGCGGAAAATCCGGCCCAGCTTTCCACATCCGGCGCGAAGGAGGGGGACCTACACTGGATTCTTTGCAGACAATTCACGCGGCAGGGAAGGGCGGCGATGGGGACGGCACAGGGGGCACGCGTTCATCCGGGAGTGTTTGCGGGGATCGCCCCGGGACGCATTGAGGTGATTACCGGACCGATGTTTTCGGGCAAATCGGAGGAGTTGATTCGGCGGCTGAAGCGCGCCCGGATTGCGAAGCTGCGGGTGGCGTGTTTCAAGCCAGACCTCGACGTACGCTACCATCGGACCGCCATCGCGTCGCACAGTTCGCAGACGCTCGAAGCGGTGACGGTGGCCAATGTTGAGGAAATGAAGGGGATTTTGCTGCCGCGGATCGACGAGATCGACGTGGTGGGCGTCGACGAGGCGCAGTTTCTGGATCCATCGCTGGTGAACCTGGCGAATGAGCTGGTGCATCTGGGGAAGCGTGTGATTCTGGCCGGGCTGGACACGACGTTTACGGGCGAACCGTTCGCGCCAATTCCCGAACTGCTGGCTGTGGCCGACGAGGTGATCAAGCTCTCGGCGGTGTGCATGGTGTGCGGAGCTCCGGCGATTCATACGCAGCGGCTGGGGAGCAATCAGGAACTGGTGGTGGTGGGCGCCGCTGGGGTGTACGAAGCGCGCTGCCGGGCATGCTTTCAGCCGTGGGTGGACGAACATGCCACGGAGCAGATGGAATTGCCGGTGAGCGCGGGAGCGCGCGTTTAGAGGAGCGAAGGACGCGAGGCGCGGGCTGGCCTCCCAGGTCCCGCGCCTGCCAGCGCGCTATTGCGCGGCGCCGGGAGTGGGGGGCGTACTCGACATGGTGCGCAGGTAGGTGACCATATTCCAGATGACGTCCGGCTTGGCGCGAGCGCCTTCCGGGGGCATCGATTTACCCTTGCCGTTCTGGATGATGTAGAAGATTTCGCCATCGCTCATTTTTGCCAGCGATTCGTGGAAATCGCTCATCGCGAGCTTCTGGTCGGCGGCCATGTCGCCTTTGCCGTCACCTTTATCGCCATGACACATCGCGCAGTCCCATCCGTAGAGTTTTTTCACGCGCGCCTGCAATTCGGGCGTCGGCTTGACCGGATTGGGTTTGCCCATGTACTCGGCAGGCACAGCATTCGTAGTTTGCCCCGCGGGCGGCGGAGTTTGAGCGGGGTTCGCTGGAGCTTGCTGAAAGAGAGCCGGCGCACCCAAAAAGAACAACGCCGGAACTATCAGAAAAGGCTTCAACATGGCAGCCTCCTGAATCCTGTTGTGGGAAATCCCGGGATAACTGTACGCCCGTGCGCTGTCGACGGCACAGGATTTTGCGCAGCCTGGCGTCTCTAACGTAACGAGGACCGCCCAGGGCCCGGGTGTTGGTGACATTCCCCTCGAACAGCTCGCGCCGGAACTGAGGATGCGCATCGGAATGGATGAGCGGGCCAACGCTACAATCAGCGGAGTGTCGCTGGCTTTTCACATCCATCAGACAAGCGGTACGGCGCGGCGCGCGACGATGACGCTGCCGCATGGCTCCGTCGAAACGCCGGTCTTTATGCCGGTGGGCACGCAGGGAACGGTGAAGGCGATTCCCCAGCATCTGCTGGAAGAGCTGGACGTGCAGATTCTGCTGGGCAATACCTATCACCTGTATCTGCGGCCGGGACACGAGGCGATCCGGCGGATGGGCGGACTGCACCGGTTCATGAGCTGGCAGCGGCCGATCCTGACGGACTCAGGCGGGTTTCAGGTCTTCAGCCTGAGCGAGCTGCGCAAGGTGACGGAGGAGGGGGTGGCGTTCCGGTCGCACATTGACGGATCGTCGCATTTCTTTTCGCCGGAACATTCGATGGATGTGCAGATCGCGCTGGGGTCGGATATTGCGATGGCCTTCGACGAATGCACGGAGTATCCGGCGGACTCCGCACGCGCGCGGGCATCGCTGGAGATGACGCTGCGCTGGGCGCAGCGGAGCAAGGACCACTTTGATAGGCACAAAGAGCAGCGTCCGTGGGGGACTGAATTTACGGGCCTGACGCCGAATCTTTTGGGGATTGTGCAGGGGGGGATGTTTGCGGATTTGCGGCGCGAGTGTGCGGAGCGGCTGGTGGAGATGGATTTTCCAGGGTATGCCATCGGCGGGCTGAGCGTCGGCGAGCCGCGGGAGTTGACGCGGGAGATGATTGCGACGACGCTGCCGCTGCTGCCGGCCGACAAACCGCGGTACGTGATGGGCGTGGGCTATCCCGACGAGATCGCCGAATACGCGCGGATGGGCGTGGACATGATGGACTGCGTGCTGCCGACGCGGGCGGCGCGGCACGGGCTGCTGTTCACCTCGGAGGGGCGGCTGAACATCAAGAACCGGCAGTATGCCGAGGATCAGGGGCCAGCGGACCCGGCATGCGGGTGCATGGTGTGCCAGCGTTACAGCCGGGCTTACCTGCGGCATCTCATCAGCGCGCAGGAGCCGCTCTCCGCGGTGCTCAACAGCCTGCACAACCTGGCGTTTTACCTCGACACCATGCGCAAGGTCCGCGAAGAACTCTCTGCCGAAGGCGCACTTTAGCCGAAACGCCAGCCCTGCTTGACACGTCCAATCAGCCGGATCACCATCAGAATCACGGCAGGTTCGGCAGTCCCGGCTACCGCGCGGCGCCTGGATCGCCGCGGGAGGCAAATATGCCAGCTAAAGTTAGTTTCCGGGCTGTAGCCCTGGGCGCATTTCTGGTATTGACCGGTTGCGGCTCAGGCCGAACTCTCGAGTCCATCACGGTCGTTCCTGGCACGTCTGGCATCGCCTACACCGCCACCGGCCACTACAGCGACGGCTCGACCCAGGCGAACATTCAGGTCGCGTGGTTCGAAACCGGCGCGGTTGTCGACCCGTACGGCCCCAACTGGAATTTCACCATGACCACGGCGCCCTTCAAAGGAAGCTGCACCGCGGAACCAGCGCAGTTCGTCATCGTTGCCTATGCGCCCGCGAACTCCAGCGCCCGAGCGTCGGGATCGATGCCCTTCACGGTCTTCGAAACCCTGGTCGAGCAGCACAGCGTCAAGCGGTTGGATGGATTTGTCTCCGGCACAGCGCCCATCGCCTGCAATACAGCATCCCTGCGCATGAACGCTCAGGACATGGCCGCCGGCTTCTAGCTACTCACTTGGTCCAGTCCAGCACGTTTCGCATGCTCGGCGATTGCGGTGTTGATGTCGAGCGCCAACGCAAGAGCTGCGCGCCCGTCGACCCCTGAAACGCGAGGCTTTGACCGCGTGCGCACGCATTCGAGGAATGACTCGATTTCGAGCCGCAGCGGCTCGCCCGGTTCGACCGTCGGCTTCTCGATGTGCAGTCCCGGAAATCCCCCCAGCGGGTGAGCCTGGGCCGCCGCACTGGCCGCAGCGAGCATCTCGGGGCCGGCCTCAGCGGCGCGCGACACATCGATCAGCAGCAGATCCTGGCGCGCATAGTCGATCGAGACATATTGATGGGGCTGAAAGAAGCGCAGCTTGCGCACGCGCTCGGTGCTGACACGGCTGGCGGTGAAGTTGGCGACGCAGCCGGAGTCGAACTCGATGCGAACGTTGGCGATGTCGACCTTGCCGGAGAGGATGGGCAGGCCGACGGCGTGGAGGGAGCGCACGGGCGAGCCGACCAGGGAGAGAACGATGTCGAGGTCGTGGATCATGAGGTCGAGAACGACATCGACGTCGAGGGAGCGAGGGCTGAAGACGCTGAGGCGATGAGCCTCAAAAAACATGGGGTGGTTGAGCAGCGGCACGGTGGCGGCGACGGCGGGGTTGAAGCGCTCGAGATGGCCGGTTTGGAGGATGCGGCGGTTTGCGTTCGCCAGGCCGACGAGCTTATCCGCCTCGGCTACGGTGGTGGCGATGGGCTTCTCCACCAGGACATCGATTCCGTCTTCGAGAAGCAAGTGCGCAGTCTGGAAATGCGCCGAGGTGGGGGTGCAGACGGAGGCAGCGGCGAGGGCGAAGTCGCCGCGATGGCGCGCGGCGAGAGCCTCCTCAAGGGAGGCGAAAACGGGGACGCTCCACTCGGCGGCGGCGGCCTGGGCGCGGGACGGGGCCGGCTCGACGATGGCGGCTAGGCGGACGGCAGCGCCTTCGCGCTCGAGCATGCGGTAGACACGCAGATGGTTGCGGCCGAAGACGCCGGCTCCGCAGACGATCACGCCGAGTTGGGACGAACTGGGCAACTGGCAGTCCTGAGACGCACCGGAAATCGCTGGGGGGAGTGGCGCGGGGAGCTTAGGCCGGTTTCCCTTCCACGGCGCGCAGGCAGCGGGTGTAGAGCTCCAGCAAATGCGTTACCTGATCTTCGGGTTTGGAGGCGCTGGGAGCGGTGAAGCCGGTGGACGGCGCGGTGGCGCGGCCGACGCCCGCGGTGGCGGCTACAAACTTCAGAAGATCGAGCGCAATGTCCTCGTTGCGTCGCGCGCCATTGCCAGGAGCGGGGACCTGATCCATAAAAACCTCTCAGGGCGATGCTATCAAAGCCGGGAGTTCACGATCGCCACGGACTAGATCTCGGAGATGCAGAGGCAGACGCGGCCGACCAATAAGTCGGAGGGAGATTCCTGGGGGGCGAGCTCCACGAGCTCGACGGGGTAATCGAGAGCGCGGGGACGAAGGACGAGGCGGCTGGCTTCAAAACAGACGTGCCGGAAGGCAAGGTGAGAGCCGAGACGGACGCCATAGACATTGGGCTGGGGGGGCTTCCAGACGGCGAGGGAATTGTAATGCCGGTCCAGCACCACGATGGAACCCACACGCAGAATCGGATCCATGGAATGTGCCTGGGCGGGGGTGATGCGCACGGCAACGAAGCGCTCCCAACTGCGCCGGCTGACGGCGCGACGCACAGGCAGGCGGGCGAGGAGGCCCGCGGGAAGGTGGATGACATCGGGTGTGGCCCTGCCGGAGATAGCCGGGGCGGTCATGGCCACGGTCGCAGAGACGATGGGAACGATATGCATGGGTTCTTGTTGATTCCCTTCCGGGGGAGGGGAAAACGAGAGACCGGCGGCCGCCAGGTCTTCGATGCTGAGAGCCTGTGCCATCAGAATACGATCAAGCGTCGGCAAGCTGAGGCGGCGACGGCGATGAAGAAAATTCGATATGTGTGCCTGAGCGAGGCCGGTTTGGCGAGCGAGCAGGGTCCCCGAAAGAACACCTCTGTCGACCCGGCGCCAGATTTCAAGGCGCAGGCGCTCGTGTAACTCTTCAAATTTCATCGGTCAGAATATTTCAACGAGCTATGCACCCATTACTTTCGGGGTTGCAGAAAGAATAGGCATTTCACGAATCTCTCAGGAACCGGCAAATACTTCAGTACTCAGATCTGAAACTGCGCGCGATACATAACCTGCGGTTGTTGACCCTGCATCTCCGCACGAATAGTGTCGGACTAATTTCGCCAGCCAGACATACAACTTTGCGCGGAGGCGTGACGAGCGAAACACGGGTTCGCGCCGAGGCAATTTATCGCTGGAGTCCTGCCGGCATTGGCGGCGGGTGAAGGAGCACTTTCCCAGTTGCGGCTGATTTTTTCCAACTCGACACAAAACAAAGGCCCATACCGCCTGGCACGAAGAGCGGCAGGGCCTTTCCCTCCCCCGGCGAAGCCCGATGCAATCGAATTGCGGGCAAGCCTTATTTCTGGAGAAACCATGCTGTATGTACGAATTTCCTTGAAGGTGTGCGAAGGATGCGGGGGTCTTTGGCTCCGCGACCAGGATTGCTTAGAAGTCTATTGCTCGGGCTGCGAGACGAAGATGCGCGCACTTCCGCGGCCGGGTCCCTCGCGGCGGCCGGGACGGCCGAGGAGAGCCGCCAGCCGAACACACAGGTCCTGCGGAGGTGCAGCATGAGCGCTGCGCTTGCGTTGCCCTGCGCCCCGCGCCTCGAACTGGCGGCCGCGGCGGAGCCCAGCAGGCCGGTCTGGCGTCAAAGGCCGGCTGAAAGTCTCGCCTTCTACCGAAAACATTGCATCGGCCTGCTGCGCCGGTATCTGCAGGTTTCGATGGAAATGGGTCGGACACCGTGTGTGCTGGGAAATATGGTCTTCCGGGGCCGTGTTTCCAGCTATCGCGTCAGCAGTTTCGAGGATCTGGTGATTTTCATCTTCGACGTTGAAAAATGCCTGAAGCAGCTGGATGCGGTGTCGCAGGCTGTCGTCGCACACGTGGTTCTCGAGGATTTTTCGATCGCGGAAACCGCCTCGATGATGGGCGAAAGTGAGCGATCGGTGGCGCGGATTTACGGAGCTGCGCTGGATCGGCTGACCCGTCTTTTTCTGGATTATCGGCTGCTGAACGTAAATGTGGAAAACTTGTCAAGGGGGGAGGCCGAAAACTAAAGTCATGACTCCTGAAAACAAAAGGGTTGCGGGACGGATAGGGCAAAGATATTTGGCAGTCTAATTATTCGAACCTGCTATTCTGAATATATAGAGTGAAAAACAAAAGGGGACACCCAACGGTGTCCCCTTTCTTATTGGTTCTGACCCGGGCAGAGCGGCGATGGATTCCGGCCGTCCGGGGTGCGCAGGCGCGAGAGCCGCGCACCAGCAAATCCAGTCGATTCCAGGAACGAGGAATATGCAGAACAAAAGCTGCGATAAGCGGACGCGTGTACTTGTGCGCGCGGGCCGGAACGCGCTCGGAGCCATCGCGCTTCTGGCGGTCATCCTGCCTATGCGCGCTGCGGCGCAAATGAACACCACGACGGTACAGGGCACCATCTATCGCGCCAATGGGACAGCGGCCAGCGGCACGCTGCTGATCAACTGGCCCGCGTTTTCGACACCCCAGAATCAAGCCGTGGCAGCCGGCAGTTTGAGCGCAGCCATTGGCGCCAACGGGTTTGTGAGCATCAACCTGACACCCAACGCCGGAGCTTTACCGACGGGCAGCTACTACACGGTGGTCTATCACCTGAACGATGGAACGGTGAATCGGGAATACTGGGTGATTCCCGCGTCGGGAACCGCATCGATTGCCTCGGTTCGAGCGATGCTGCAGCCGTCGACCGTTGCGGTCCAGCCGTCGGTGACCTCAGCCTACGTCCAGAGCGCGATCTCTGCGCTCAGCAGCACTTATCTGCCTCTGGAAGGGGGCACGCTTACCGGCGCGCTGACGCTGAGCGGCGATCCGGCGGCGGCGAATCAGGCGGCCACAAAACACTATGCGGATCAACTGGCCGCGTCGGTGCTGCCCCTGGGCGGAGGGGCTCTGACCGGGCCGATGACCGCGCCCCAGCTCAGCGGCGTCTACACGGTGGACGGCACGGTCTACGCGTCGGTGGCCAGCGCGTTGCAGGCCTGTTTGGCAAGCACCAGCGCTGCCTGCACCATCGACGCTCGCGGAAGCGGGAGAGCCGGAAACGCCGCAGGAGCGGCAGCCGACGTGATTGGGAGCTTCGATCCGGAACGCTGCACGACTTCGAGTTCAGGGACGAACTGCACTCCGGTGCCACTGACTTTGGAGCTGGGTCCCTTCAACGATTACACGGTGGGAACGATCACCCTTGAAGCGGGCATGAAGCTGATCGGCACCGCCACCAACGGAGCGGGCACACCGGGCACAGTGATCACCTGCAACAGCAGCGCCAACCCATGCCTCGTCCTGCCGCAGAATAACGGTGAAAATGTCACCGACGGGCTCATCCAGGGCGTTACGTTCGCCGGGGCGGCGGGCAACACCTCCCAGGATGGCGCGGACCTCGAACTGACCGCCCTGAGCAACGCGCAGTATGGCGACAGCGTGTGGCAGGACGTGACGTTTCTTGGATTTATGGGCGACTCGATCCATTTGGCAGGATCGCCCACCGCGGGAACGGGAAGCAGCACGATCCAGTACATCAAGTTCATCGGCGTGACGGCGGTGCGACAGCCTGGCGCGGGATACACCCTTTACGTCGCAGGGTCGGTTGGCAACAACCAGTTTTTTGGCGGTCGATTCGACACGGCCTGGGGCCTGTGGTGCGATACGACCGGGCCGAACGGAGGAGCGGACATCTACATCGGCGCGAACGGAAGCGGGACCTTCAATCCGTATTCGCTGTTGTTTGAAGGCACGACAATTGAGGGCGGCAGCGTACTGATTCACTTCAACGGCGCCGAGCGAATTCTGCTGCACGGCGTTCACCACGAGGGTTGCGGCGGCTACAACTCAACCACCGCGGTGACGATTGCGGGCGGGGGCGGCACCGGTGCGACGGCCGCGGCGACGACTGCGGGCGGGTATGTGACGGGCTTGTCGGTGACCGGCGGAGGCTCCGGATTTGTCGCCGCTCCGACGGTGACGATCAGCGGCCTCGGGCAGGGGGCAACGGCGACGGCGACAGTCAGCGGGGGAATGATCACAGGGCTGACGGTGACCAGCGGCGGGGTCGGACCCATCACGAACGGCTACCTTTTCACGCTGGGCGGCTCGCAAAACAAGGCCATCACCGTAGACGGCGCATATTTTGCCGGCAATATCGGAACGGCATCCTCCACGGATCCGCAACCCGGGTACATCTTCAATACGCATAATTCCGGAACGGCTTTGACGCTGAACGTCGTTGATTCTGCCTGGGGCAGCCCCACCAACGTGGTTTTGGGCAATCCGGGGAACAGTTCGCAGGCGCTGCGCTTCTCTCACAATTTTCCACCCATGAACGGAACTCCCGGTTTAAGCAGCGGAGTGGTTCCGTCCCTTGTGGCCGCAGCGACGCTCTCCGTTCAGAGTTTCTCCACCGCCGATATCAGCGGCAAGGCGCCGGTCTGCACGCTCACGGGTTATCAAATGCCGGGAGAGACGGTCACGCTGAGGGCGACGGCGGCAGGCGTGACGCTGCAGACTGCCGCAGCGGGTTGTGCGTCGAGCAATCTCAACCTGGATACCCTGCCGACGCTCACGCTCAATTCCGGAGAAACAGCGAGTTTCCAGTACAACGATTCCACGTCCACCTGGGATTTGGTCGGTCTCGGGAAGAGTGCGAACCGGGAGCTGGCGGGCACAACCACACTGAGCGACACGGGATCTTCCGGGGACAGTCAATTTCAGAATTTTGTTTCCAGCAGCTACGGCAACTGCTGGGTGAGCCGGAAATATGCGGGGACGCCCGGTTTGTGGTCCCCGTCGATGACCTGCACGAATGGTTCGCCGGCAAAGCTGTCGTTTTACGGATCGCCGCAGGCGGCGGAGGGAAGCGAAAGCTGGTCGCTGCTGGCGTCGCTGCAAAGCGGACTGGCGAGCCTGCCGGGCAATCTCAGCGTAACCGGATCGGCCAACGTGCAGGGAGCTGTGTCCGGAGCCAGCATCAACGGCGAGATCACTGTGGACGGAACGGTCTACCCGACGCTGAACGCGGCATGGGGAGCAGCGGCCAGCCTGGCGGCGGTGAGCGGGCAGAACCAGACCATCCGCCTGGGACCGGGCACGTTCCCGGTGAACGCGACGCTGGCCGAACCGGGAAACGGCGGGTGCGTAAGCCTGCTTGGATCGGCGGGGACGACGATGAACGCGGACAGCCCGCAGATCGCTACGACGCTCACGGTTCCGGCCTTGCTGAGTGGCGACGTCTTTTTCCTGGGCAACGCGGCACAGGCGCAGGGATGCACCTTCAGAGACCTGAACCTCATGACGGCGAGAAATGCGACGCATGGGTTCGAGATGCAGTGGTTCCGCGGCCTGCTGATCGACAACGTCACCGTGAACGATACTTCGGCGGAAGGCATACTGCTGGGCGAAGAGAACACCGCTTCGGGCCACCAGGCAAGCTTCCTGCTGCGGACCGTAACGGTGAGCTACTCGAGCGCAGCCTTTACGCCCGCGAACCGGCCCGCGTGGGGCATTCATTTGCAACAGACGGCGATGGATAGCCACCTGGACAACATCGTGGTGCGCAACGCGCTGACGGCGGCAATCGATAACGAGGGCACGGGCAACACCGGCTATCTGATCCATGGCTTCGGGTATCCATACACATGCGCGACTGGCCCCTGCAGCAATACAGCGAGTTCCGGCTCGGCTTCGAACGCCTCCTACGCGACGAACTATGTCGTCTACGACACCGGCGGCGCAGGGAGCGTGTGGACGGACACGTACGCGGACAGCCCGGCCGTCGCCGGCTTCTACATTGGCGCGAACGGGATTGCGATTCACGGCGGACATATCCAGTGGCCGGACCTGACCAGCTTTCCCGGGGCGAACCTGGCCTACGTGGCGGCGGGCGTCAGCAACAACCTGCTGATCGCCGACGTGGATTGTCTGGAGATGAACAGCGGCGTGAACTGGATCACCTATGCGGGAACGGCGGGGAATCCGCCAACCTATGCGAGCGTGCATCACCTGACCGGCTGCGGCAATTACTATCAGGCGCTGGAACCTGCGGAGGTTTCGGGGTTCTCGAGCGGCGGCGCGAACATTAACGACCCCAGCGGCGCAGTGCCGCGGGTGTGGTCGACGCCGATCGCCGCGGCTTCAAGCTATCCCGCTTACTCCGCGCAGCTGTACACCGGGTATCTGGGCGACGCTTTTCAGGCGCACTTCTCCGGCATCACACCCTTCTTCAACGTGACGTACCAGGGAACGATCCGGACCAACGGCGGCATTGCGCTGGGGACGATCGTCAATACCGCCTCGAGCCTGACTCTGACCGCGGCCAACAAGAACGTGATTGCCAATGCGTCCGGCGGTCCGCAGACCATCACGCTGCCGAGTTGCTACACGCCCCTCGCGGACAATGCGTCCCCGGCGGGGCTGGAATTCACCATCGTCAAGTCGGATACATCTTCGAATGCGGTGACTCTGCAGACGACCAGTTCCCAGATGATCTACAACCAGGGTAATGCGGCCCCGACGCTGGTGTTGTCGGCGCCGTCGACCCAGACGCTGGTCTGCGGTCCGGACTACAACTGGTACATTGCGGGCAGCGCAGGCGGCGCAGGAAGCTCCGGCGGCGTGACTTCCTTTAACGGACGCACCGCAGCGGTGAGCCCGGCAGCGAGCGATTACAGCTTTAGCCAGCTGAGCGGGCAGGCGACGAATGCGCAGCTGCCGGCGACGCTGACGGCTCCCACCTCAGGCAACGCAGCCACCGCGACGGCGCTGGCGGCTGCGCCGACGCAATGCGCGACGGGCTATTACGCGACGGGGGTCACAGCCGGCGGTACGGCAAATTGCCTGCAGTCCTGGCACTTTACCTGGTACGGCAATTTCTCCGGAACGTTTGGGACCGCGACGAATACGTCCCTGGGGGCGATCTGGAGCCCGACGGCGGCGATCAAAATGACGCGTCTCGACATCGCGGTGGGGACGGCGCCGGCGGGGTGCACGACGTATCCGGTCATCGGCATCTACGACGGCACATCGTCGAGCTGGCTGAAGACGGTTACGCTGGCGCCGGCGACGTACAGCTATCGGAATACTGCGAGCGTGGCGATCACCGCGGGGCACAACCTGTCGATGGGGGTGCAAACCGCGGGCGTGGGCTGCACGACGAATCCCGGCACGGCCCAGCTCACCATGGAATACACGATGAACCAATGATGCCGCCGGAAGAATGCACTCTGGGAAACGGCACGAGGGAGGATCTCGAAAAGCTGGGCAAATTCATGGATAAGAGCGCAGGGAACGCTTTGATCCTGACAACGAAGGTCCTGACGATCAGAAACAAACTGGGGCAGCAGGTGGCCCTTATCCCCAACAAGGCGCAGGCACAATTTGCCAGCCGTGCGCAGAATGCAAAGCGAAACATCGTGCTGAAGGCGCGGCAGATGGGCGTCAGCACGTGGATTGCGGGGCAGTATTTTCTGAAAATGATTACGCATCCCGGGACGGTGGCCGTGCAGGTGGCCCATACCCAGGACGCGGCGGAGCAGATCTTCCGTATCGTGCATCGCTTTCTGGCGAACCTGCCGGAAGAGCTGCGCGGCGGAGCCCTGAAGAATGCCAGGGCGAACCGGCGGCGGATCCTGATTCCTGAACTGGACAGCGAATACCTGGTGGAAACGGCGGGCGATCGCAACGCCGGGCGCGGGATGACGATCACGCATCTGCACTGCACCGAGCTGGCCCGCTGGCCCGGCGATGCGGCGGAGACGCTGTGTGGCCTGATAGCCACGCTCTCCCCTGCCGGCACGCTGGCGATGGAGTCGACGCCGATGGGGGCTTCGGGATGTTTCTGGAGAGAATGGCAGGACGCGGAAAGGACGGGAACGGTGCAACACTTTTTCCCATGGTGGCTGGAAGACGCTTACACCGGCGAACCGGCGGCGGAGGAATCGCTGACGGAGGCGGAGCGAATGTTGATGGATACCCAGGGATTGAGCCGGGAGCAAATCGGCTATCGGCGGCAAATCCAGGAGAAATTCCGCGGGCTGGCCAAACAGGAATATGCCGAGGATGCTGACGATTGCTTCTTCGCCAGCGGTTCCTGCTATTTCGACACGGAGGCCATCGACAGGCGGCTGAAGCAGCTTGGGGAGCCGGCCTGGACGCGGCGACGCGGTAGTCTGCAGATCTGGCTTCCGCCGCTGCCGGGCAGAAAATATCTGCTGGCTGTCGATCCGGCGGGTGGGGGCACGGCAGGCGACTTCACGGCGATGCAGGTGATCGACCTGGAGACGGCGATGCAGTGCGCCGAGCTACAGGACCATCTGGGTCCACGGGAAGCGGCACACGATGCGGCGCTGCTGGCGCAGGAGTACAACCATGCGCTGGTGGCGGTGGAGCGGAACAACATGGGAATGACCGTGCTGACGTGTCTGGAGGATGGCGAGGCCTACGACAACCTGTATGTGCACGAGGACAAGGTAAACGGCTTCCTGACGACATCGTCGTCGCGGAGCCAGATGCTGAGCAATCTGTACTCGTTGCTGGTGGAGGAGCCGAAAAAGCTGATGAGCGAACGGCTGCTGCGCGAGTGCCGCAGCTTTGTGCGTCTGGAAAACGGGCGGCTGGAGGCGCGCGGCGGCGAGCATGACGATCTGGTGCTGGCCATGGCCATCGCGGTCGAGGCACGCAAGCTGCATCTTGAGCGGCGGCCGGTACGGTAGCATGGGGAACCTGGAGAGCCCGGAGACCAGGAGGCGGCATGCCGGTTCAGGCGGTTCAGCAGATCAGAAAAATGCGGGGCGGCGCGCAGAGCCATCTGATGCTGGGGGCGGACGGCAATCCGTGGGTGGTGAAATTTCAGAACAACCCGCAGCATCTGCGCGTGCTGCCCAACGAACTGCTGGCGACGCGGCTGGGCGCGCTGATTGGATTGACTGTCCCGCGCTGTGACGTGGTGGAAGTGACACCGTGGCTGATTGAGCGGACGGCGGAGCTGGCAATGGATTTTGGGCAGCGCCGCGAACCTTGCCGCGCCGGCCTGCAGTTTGGCTCGCAGCTGGTGGGCGGGTTGCTGCCCGGGCACGTCGCCGATTATCTGCCGGAGGAGCAGTTGCTGGAGGTGCGCAACCTGCAGGAGTTTGCCGGAGCTCTGGCGCTGGACAAATGGACCTGCAACGCCAACGGGCGGCAGGCGCTGTTCTACCGGAAAGGCCGGGAGAAACGGTACAGCGCGACCTTTATCGATCAGGGTTTTTGCTTCAACGCCGGGGAGTGGCGCTTTATCGATGCTCCGCTGCGCGGCGTCTATGCGCGGAATGCCGTGTATCGCGAGGTGAGCGGGTGGGAGAACTTCGAGCCGTGGATGAGCCGTATCGAGCAGGTCGAGGCGCAGCAGGTGTGGGAGATCGCGGAGACGATTCCGCCGGAGTGGTATGACGGCGACGCGGCGCTGCTGGAGGAGCTGGTGAATCGGCTGATGGACCGGCGCTCGGGGGTGCGGGATCTGATTACGGCATTCCGGGAATCGTCGCGGCAGCCGTTTCCAAACTGGAATCGGAAAGCAGGCGAGCGAAGGACGGGGCTGTTTCCTGAGATGGAATGGGGCGATAGTATCCCTGGAAGGGTGATGTGAGCGAGCGGCAACAGTGCGAGTTCTTCCTGGTGCGGTATGTGCCGGACCCGATGAAGAACGAATTCGTCAATATCGGCGTGCTGCTGCGCGCAGCGGGGCGCTCCGATGTTGCGGCGGGAGCGGCGGCGGTGCGTTTTACGAAGGACTGGTCGCGGGTGCGCTGCGTCGATCCCGATGCCGATCTTGCCATGCTCGAGGCGCTGGAGGCAGAGATGCGGCAGCGTCTGGGGGAGACCGGAGACGAAACGAAGCCGCTGCTGGCGACGATGGAGGATTCGTTCTCGCATTTGTTACAAATTACGGAAGCGAAAGCATGTCTGGCAGAGAACCTGGCAGCGGAGATGGATCAGCTGATGCGCCTGTACGTGGAGCCGCGCCGGGAGAAAGCGCGGGCAACGCTGAGCGGGCGCCAGGCGATTGTGCGCAGGATGCGGACGCACTTTGAGCGTGCGGGGGTCTGGGACCTGATGCGCAAGCGTATTCCGGCGGCGCAGTATACGCGGCCTGGGGATTCGCTGAAGATCGACTGCGGTTATCGCCCCAACGGTGTGATCCGGTTGTTTCACGCGGTCTCGCTGGAGGGCGACGCGGAGCTGGCCAAAGTGCTGGCGTTCAGCGCCCCGGCGCTGCGGGCAGGCGTGGAGAGGGTAGAGAAGTCGGAGCTGGAACTGACGGCGATCGTCGAATCCCTGCGCGATGAGCATGGGGACGTGGCGGCCAACGAAGATCGTGTGGCGCAGTACCGCTTTGGCGTGGAAGCTATGGAGGCGCAGCAGATTCGCGTGCTGACGGTGAACGACGTGGAGCGCGTCGCCGAGTCTGCGCGGCGCGAGTTGAGGGTGTAAAGACAGAGTTCCGGGCAAATTGAAGGGCACACGGGGAGGCATGGCATACGCCATGCCTTTTTCATTGGGGCGAGTTTTGCGGGACGGATGGAAGGAGCAAGGACAACGTGAAGATCAGAGAACTGAAAGAGGCGGTGGGGAAGCAGGCGCGGTCGCTGCTGGGAGGCAGACGCAGCGAGACGAAGCGCAACGAGGAAGAGCCGGCGCAGGCCGCGCAGCGAAAGACTGTGGCGTTGCCGTCCGTGCTCTCGCCGTATGCGTTTCCCTCGCGGGCGCTGCCGAAGCCGACGCCCGTCAACCTGCGGCATTTTGCGGAGACGCCGCTGGTGCGGCGCGCCATCAACCTCATCAAGGACCGCGTGGCGGCCATGGACTGGCAGATTCGGCTCAAGCGCGACCACGATCCGGAAAAGGTGGCCTTTGCAGCAAAGCGCGCGCTGATTCTGCGCCGGTCGCTGGAGTTTCCGAACGCCTCGGACTCCTTCCGCACGTTGATCGAGCAGGTGATCGAGGACGCGCTGGTGGGTGGCTTTGGCGCCATGGAGATGGAGCTGACCGGGGATGCGGCGCGTCCCATCGAGCTGTGGCCGGTGGATGGGGCGACCATTCGCATCGACCCGCAGTGGGACGGCCGCCCCGACGCGGTGCGCTTCGCCCAGGCAACC
The DNA here is from genome assembly GCA_036267295.1 of Acidobacteriaceae bacterium. Lineage (GTDB taxonomy): Bacteria > Acidobacteriota > Terriglobia > Terriglobales > Acidobacteriaceae > Palsa-343. The sequence goes on from DATAWI010000041.1 coordinate 104,678, forward strand.
GGACTGGCGGGGACGAACGCGGTGATCCCTCTCAAAGACAACCAGCTGATCTACGTGCGCATGAATCCGCGCAGCCATACGCCGTTTGGCCTGGGACCGCTGGAGGTCGCCTTTGAGACAGTGAATTCGTTCCTCAGCGCGCATCGTTTCGCCGGCAAGCTGGCCAGCAATGCTGTGGTGCAGTACGCGCTGTGGCTGAATGAGGCGACGCCGACGCAGCAGGAACGGCTGATCCGGTGGTGGCAGGACGAGATCGAAGGCACGGGGCGCGTCCCGCTGCTGAGCACGGAGCAGAAGCCGGAAGTGCTGCGCTTCGCCGCGGGCACCGACGCCGATCTGCGGCTGGCATGGCAGGAATTTCTGATTCGCATGGTGGCCAACGCGTTTTCTCTGCCGCCGGTTCTGCTCGGTCTGGAACAGGACGTGAATCGCTCGACCGCGGCCGAGTTGCTGGATGAGGCGTTTCATTCGGCCATTGTGCCGCTGGCGCGGCTGATCGCCGAGCACCTGACGCGCGATTTATTCGCAAAGCGGCTGGGATGGACGGAGTTCGAGTTCGTCTTCAACGACCTCGACACCACCGACGAGATGGAAGAGGTGCAGATGCAGACCGCGCTGCTGGCGGCGGGCGTGCTCACGGTGAACGAGGTACGCGCCATGCGGGGGCTGAGCCCGCTGCCGGAGAGCGGCGGGAGCGAAACCAAAAAGGAGGTCGACGACACCATCACGCTGACGAACGAAAACGAGGCATGAAACCAAGCATGACGGGAGATCGAATGAAACTGGAAGCCATGGCAGTGCACCTGCCGGACGTGGCGGACCATCCGAACCGGGCGCCGTTTACCGGCGTGCTGACGCTGGTGGACGAGCCAAGCACCAAGGCGCCTTCGGGAGCGCGGGGGCATCGCGTGATTTTGACGCGGGCGGCCGCGCTGGCAGCCCTGCCGAGCCTGCTAGGGATGGCGGTGGATTACGCGCCCTCCTGGGACGGGCACGACGCGCGCCGCAAGTGCGGCATCATCACCGAGGCCGATGTGAGCGGCACGCGGCTGCGCGTCTCCGGCTATCTCTACTCCAAAGACTTCCCCGAAGTTGAGCGCCAGATGCGGCAGTGCAGCGCTGGCACGATGGGGATGAGCTGGGAGCTGGCCGACGCGCACGTCGAGGACATGCGCGCCGACATCTGGACGCTGACCCGCGCCACCTTCACCGGCGCGGCGATTCTGCTGCGCAACAAGGCGGCGTATCGCAACACATCGTTCGAACTGGGATCCACGCGCTGCAGGAACCTGATAGCGCAGGCCGCGCCGCGGTCCCACAGAACGGTCCGGGAAGAAGCGCTTCGGACAACCGATGGAAGAAAGGAAGAAACATGGAATCACATGCAGAGGAAAACCGGGCAGGCGAGAATCCTGGCACGCTGAGCGCGGGCCTGGAACGTATGGAAGCGCGGCTGGAAGCGGCGGCTTCGCTCTTTGAGCGGACCGTGGCGCTGATGGAAGAGCGCGAGAGCGAGCGGAGCGGCGAAGTGCGCAGGATCGTGGCCGCCGTCGAAAGCGGCCGCGAAGCGGAGCTCGAGAAAAAGCTCGAAGCCGCAGAGCAGCAGATCGCAGAGCTGCAGGCGCAGGTCGAAGCCGGCCGGGCGAACTCGAATGAGACGCCAGTCGTGTCGCCGCGCAAAACCATTCCGGCAGTGACCGCGCAGTTCCTCGCCAAGCAGGGCATCAACACGCTCGAGCAGGTGGAAGCGGGCGCGCTGGACGCGGCGCTGAACGGACTGAGCCTCGAACAGCGCATCGCGGTCAAGGCGCAGCTGCTGCGCGCGGGCGTCGTCGGCTAATCGCCGATCCCCTCGCGGACCTGACGCCGGCGCGGACCGGCTTTTTTTGTCAACAGGATTTCTCCAACGAAAGGAAGACATGACAGCCAATTTCCAGGACATTCACGCTGCGGCGGACTACATCGGGCCCGGCGCGATTGAAGTTCCCCTTTACCAGACCGAGATCGTCGACATCGTGCGCCGCCGCAACATGTTCGGCCAGCGCATCAAGCAGGTGCCGGCTACCGGGCATCCGTCGCGCTACTTCGAGCAGACGGCCATCCCGAATCCGTCGACCGCCGGCTTCGTCGATCCGCGCAACATCGTTCCGCCGGTGGTGACGCCGACACGGATCGAGCGCAGCGTCCCGCTGAAAGCTATCGTCGCGCAGCTGAACTACAACCTGTTCGACATGGAACTGGGCTCGCAGCAGAAGCAGTTCGCCTATCTGCAGGCCAAGGACCTGGTGGACACCATCGACGGCGTGATGCTCGCGCACGATATCGCGCTGTGGAACGGCAACGATACGTCGCTGAGCACGCCCACCACGATGCAGTACTTCGGCGCGGCCGCGCAGATTGCCGCCGGCGGCAACACCACGACCATCCCGACCACCGGCTGCATCACCGACGGGCTGAAATCGACGATCGCGCAGATGGTGGCCAACACCAGCTACGCGGTGCGGCCGACGGCCATCTACGCGAATCCGGTGCTGCTGGACCTGATCGATCGCGAGATGAAAGCGGAGTTCAACGTGGTGCTGAACACGAAGGAAATCGCCGCCGGGTTCACGGTGAAGACGCTGACCACGCAGGCCGGCGAGCTGCCGCTCATTCCCGAATGGTCGCTGGCCTACACCGGCACGCCGGGCAGCGGCAATGCCGTGCTGCCCGCCTACATCATCACCGAAGACCTGATCGAGTACCACTGGCTCAGCGATCCCAATCCGCGGGTCTTCCAACTCGGCGTCCCCGGGTCGCTGGCTTCGCAGCATGTGGTGGTCAAGTTCGGCGCGCCGGTTGTGAAGGGCGCTAACTACGCGCATTACCAGGTGCTGGTCGACCGGTAGTCCGCAACCGCAGTGGGGACTGGCTCGAACCTGGGCCAGTCCCTCTGCAGCGAGTCAGCAGTTAGCCGACTTGCTGACTCGCCAACCGCTGCTTAGCCGACCGTCTTTCAGCTCACCGGATTTTCGCTGCCCTCAGGAGATTTGCTATGGCTTGTTATCTGCAACCAACTGAATACCAGACGTATGGCCTCGCACCCGACACTACCGACGACTGGGTGCTGGCCGCGTCGTCGCTCATCGACACGCATTGCCGGCGTGTGAGTCTCAACCCCACGCAGTACACCGAGCGCCTGCGCCTGATTGCGGGATCGCAGACGGTGCGGCTGAGCTATCTGCCGCTGGTCCCGGTTGCTCCCGCCACGCTGCCGTTTACTTCCATCCAGGCGCGCTACTCGAAACCGCGGCGCGGCCAGATGGCGTATCCGATCCAGGAAGAAGTCCTGTGGGCATTTTCGCTGCCGGGCGCGTGGACGACCGTCGATCCAGCCACGGTCGATTTTGTTTCTGACACCGGCGAGCTCATCTTTCCCCTCAACATTCTTGGCCTGCCCTACAACGAAGTCGAGGTGACCTACACGGCGGGCCTGGCGGCGCTGCCCAGCGCCATCAAGTGCGCCTGCGCGCAGATTGTGAAGAATGCGCAGGCCACGCCCGGCCTGAACGTGAAGTCGTCGAAGCTGGACACGCTGCAGCTTCAATACTTCTCCGGATCGCTGATCGACGCGACGGTGCAGGCGATGCTGAAGCCATGGGTCGCCGTGAGGATGGGCTGAGCCATGGCCGATCTGAGCACGGAAATTCCCAGCGGCATGGCGCAACGTGTCGCCGATGCCATGCTGCGCGCCGGCGGCGGCACGACCGCCTGCCTGCAGATGCCTCCCCTTGTGGGAGACGCAACCGACGCGGGACAACTGGGCCTCGATGCGCCGGGATTCCTCTCGCTGCCGCTGTCGCCAGTGGTCTTCCGCAGAGCCCGCGTGGCCATGGAAGACGGCGAATTCCCGAAATACGAGTTGCTGGTCTCCGCCGACGCCGTGGCGACGCAGGTTTCGCAGCTGCAGCTCAGCTCCGCGCAGGCGCTCTTCGCCAACGCCGCAGGAGTCGTGGTAAGCGGCAGACTGTTTCTCATCGAAGCCATCTCCGCGTCGGAATCCCAGGGCGCGGCCTATTTATATCGGTTGTTGTTACAGGAATCCTGCGGCGGATGGCAGGAATGACGGATGGACCCGGAACCGGGAGCGCCGATTGCCTGTCGTTCTCCGCGGGCTGACCGTTGAAATCGAGGTTTCCTATGCAGAATGCAAAAGACACGTTTTACATCACGCTGCGCAGCCGGCTGGCAGCGCTCAATCCTCTGCGTACCATGACGCTGCGCTCGGTCGCGCGCCCTAGCATCCTGGTCGAAGAGGCCGAAGCGCCTATGGCACAGCCCGTTCTGGACGCCTTCGCCCTGATCTGGACCGGCCTCCAGGCGGACCACCAGCTACCCGCCATCCTCGCGCAGATGACCTGCGAGATCCGCTACTCCACGGCCGGCACGCAGAACAATGCAGGGCTGGATCGCGGCCGGGCGCTTGAGGAAATGGACTATGAGGTCCTGAACCTTTTGTATCCGTATTCGGCACAAAAGATGAACTACACACAGAATCCCGCCGCCGCCATGGAGACGATGATCTTTTGGTCGGAGCCGGAATTCGGTGCTGTTGTCACACTGCGCGACCGGCTCAGCCGCACCGCCAAAGTCACTGTTTTCGCATTTCAGGAGCCCGGATATTCCAGTGGGCAAGGATCGCTGGGGCCGCAGGAGCAAATCGAGTCATGAGCACAACCGCTGTCACTCCCATGAATCCGTTGCCGCCCATCGGGCGGCGTGTACGCGCCTATTTTGCGCCGGTGAATCGCGCCCAGCGCCAGGCGACCCTCTTCGATCCTTCGGTGAGCGGGCAATTTGCTCCAGACGCGCCGCCTGCACCGTGGATCGATCTTGGCTGGATCGAAGGCTTCGCGCGCAAGTCGGCAAGCAAGTTCGGCGATTTGGTCACCGGCAGTCCCGCGACGACACAATTCCAGGTGCGCGAGACCGTCGACGCGACCGTCGCATTCCGTTTCAAAGCGTGGAGCAAGCTCTCAATGGCGTTGGCGGCTGGCTCCGAGCATATGAATCTGATTACGCCGGCGGCCGGCGGAACGGCGAATGGATCGGGCAGCAAGGGTGTGCCTGCCGTGAACCTGACCACGGGGTCGACGGCAAGTTTTTTGGCGATGGCAGCGAACGACGCGGCCGGCTTCAGCGCAAGGTCGCTGGTTGCCGTCGACGTGGATTACGCCGGGCAAACGGGTTACGTCGGCAGCGGAGTTTCAGCCGCTTACGTGCAAAGCGCGGCTGCGGTGAACAGCGACCCCGACTACATTCGCCGCGTCTCGTTCAACGTTGCGCGGGTTGCCTCGATCGTCGCCGGCGCCAACCCGGGGTTGCAACTGGCGCAGCCGCTGATTGCGGGGATTCCCGCGACCGGCATGCGCGTTCAGCCCATCGGGGGCTTTGTGGATCGTGAGGGCGGCAGCTTCTTCCAGGAATGGTCCGCGCTGTTCCTGATTGCCGGGCAGCAGGGCGAGCGCATTCTCTTCCACTATCCACGGCTGCAGTCGATGGCGGGGTCTGCGGAGAGCGCGAGCACCCTGGTGGCCCCCCTCGAGCGCATCGCTCTGAGCGCGTCGTTCCGCGCATTGCCGGTCACCGACGCCAATGACGGAGCGCAGGTCGTTTGTTTCCGCAGTTTTTTGCCCAGCGCCATCACGCTGGTATAGCCGGGAGGCCTGAGTTGAAGATCACCATCGATAATCACGACGGCGAGGACGCAGTCGACTACTCCGGCTGCGTGGTTGCGGGCCATCCCTTGCGCATCGTCCGCCGGCTCAACGAACCTGTCACCTGTACGGTGACAATCTTCCCGACGCAGGGGCTGGGCGTGCCGGCGCGCAACGGCCGCGTCATCGTCGCCGACGACAGCGGCAACCTTCTCTTCACCGGCTATATCGCCGCGGAGCCGGCTCTCGAACTCGCCGGCCAGGGGACGACGGGCGCTGTGTATTGCGCGGTCCTGTCGGCCATCAGCGACGACATTTTGCTGAGCCGTCAGCCTTTGCCGCAGGCTGGCGCGACGTACGGCGCCAGCGCGGCGCAGACGTTGCAGACGCTGCTGGCGCGGCTGCAAATGGCGGGGATCGCGCAATCCCTCAGTCAGGCGACGGCGACGATCTCGCAGTTTCTTTTGGATAGCGGCCGCACCTGGGCCGAGAACACGGGAGCGTTGGCGAATGCCACCCGTAACGCGTGGCGCCTGATGAATGGCACGCTCACGCTGCTGCCCGTGGGGAGCGTTACCCATGTTCTCAGCGAAGCGCAGGGGACGCTCTCGCTCAGCAATCTCAATCTCTCCATGGTGAAGGCGCTGGCCAATGACGTGACGGTTTGTGGCGAGACGGAAGCCTGCGCCTATGTGACAGAGTACTTTCAGGGGGACGGCACGACCGTTCTCTTCGACCTGACCGAGGATCCGTGGATCCCGGCAGCCGCGAAGCAGAAGCCGCTGGTCGAGCTTTTCCAGGGGCCGACCGTCAACACGCAGATCTGGACGATCGGCGATCCGGGCGCATCGCTTTCGCTGACCTCCGCCGGCCTCACCTGCGGCGGTGGCAATGGATCGTACGGATCGGTGACGCTTTCGGCGCTGTCGAACCTCGAGTTGGGCGGCTCGCTGGTGATTGAAGCGAGCAACGTCCAGTTTGGCCAGCAAACAACCGGGATCATTAACGGCCTCTACGGCGACGACATGAATGTGCTGGAAAGCTGCCTGCTGGGCTTCCAGATCACGCAGCCAAACGGCGTCACCACCATCGCTCCTCTGGTCAGCGGAGCGGCCGCGGGCAGCTCTTTCGCGCCGGTCGCCGGACATTTGTACACGTTACGGTTACGCTTCTATGCAAATGAGCCGCAGCGCGTGCTGCAGGCGTACTATGCCGTGGGCGCCGACAATGGGACCGAGTGTTTCGGTTCGACTTTCGTCGGGACCAGCGCAACCGCGCAGATCGAAGTGCAGGACACGACCAACGGGGTCGCGGGAGCGGCCGTAGTGCTTTATTCCGGCAACATTCCCGCGCCACCGCCGTGGTGCCTGTTCACACCGCTCAACTCCGCTTACCTGCAGTGCAGCATCGGCAGCGTCACGGTGGAGGAGCAAGGCCCGGTGTGGGTGATGGGCACTCCTCCCAGCGGAACGGCGGTGGTACGCCGCCTGGGCACGGCTGCGCAGGGCGCCGACTGCGTGGTGGAGCGCACCGGCAAGCTGCGCTTCTACCCGGCCAGCACGCCGCAGGCCGGCGAAGTGATTGCGATTGCGTATCGGACCAGCCACCGCTCGGTTGCGCGCAGGGCAAGCGCAAGCAGTATTGCGAGCGAGGCCCAGGGCGGCTTGCTGCCCGGGACTTCCTGTTGGATGGGGTCGGTTGCAGTTCCGGCGGCGCGCAGCTCTGCGGACTGCGAGAATGCAGCGCAGGCGATCCTCGCCGTCGCTACCAGCCGCGCGGCAGCATGGAGTGGCCGCTATACGGCGTGGAATGCCGAACTGCAGGGAGACATCTGGCCGGGGGACGTCCTCGCAGTCAGCTCTGCCTCAGCCGGCGTTGCCGCCAACCTTGTGGTCCGCACAGTCGAGATCGCGCTGAGTTCAACAGCGCCGAGCCTGGCGCAATACACCATCTCCTTCGCAAACGACTGGGCCGATGAGCTGGCAATCAGGACTTCGTCGGCTGTTCCGGACGATGCATGGCTGCCGCAGCAACCGGAAGCCGCGCCGCCATTGGCGAATCTGAATGCCCTCGCAGTGACGTCGATGACGGGCAGCGAAATTCAAGTCGCCGCGGGGATAACGCCACCGACTGGAGGAGGCTTCGAGGTGCGGCGTCGCGACTGGGCCTTCACGCCGGGGCCGGGCCCCGATCTGGTGTTGCGCTCACCCGTGGCTAATTTCTCCATTGCGCGCTAGGCGGCGGTTGAGCAGTACTACATCCGCATATACGACGGCTCGACGCCGCCCAACTATTCGCGGTTTTCGAGCGCGGTGTTTGTGAATTTGCCACTGCAGAATGCCTGAGCATTGCCCGCGACTCGTCGCGGGATGACGAGGGTCCGCGGCTTTGCCAGCGGCTACCCAAAAAATATCTTATGAAGAGGAAATTGAATGTATGACCGAGTTTGAAGCCCAGGTGCTCGCCGATCTCTCCGTGCTGAAGAACCAGATGACGGTGTTGGTGGGCGACGGCAACTCCGGACGCATCGGCGCCATTGAGGATCGCGTGACGAAACACGAAGAGCGCTTCCAGAACATGCGCGGCGTGGCCATTGCGTTTGGAGCGGTGCTGACGCTGGTGCAATTCCTGATCGACTTTCTGCGGCGGAAGTAGCGAACTCGCCCTCCTGCGCTGGAAAGCGGAGCGCCCCACTATAATCGACCTCGTGAAAACCAGTCCTCTTGTCGCGGTGGTGATGGGATCGAAGAGCGACTACGAAACACTCGCGCCCGCGGTCGAAATCCTGCGCGAGTTCCAGGTGCCGTATGAGGCGAAGGTCGTCTCCGCGCATCGGACGCCTGACTTGCTCTTCGAGTTCGCGTCGCAGGCGGAAGCGCGCGGCCTGCGCGTCATCATTGCGGGAGCCGGGGGTGCGGCGCATTTGCCGGGCATGCTGGCTGCGAAGACGCTGGTGCCTGTGCTGGGGGTGCCGATCCCGGCGACGATGCTGCAGGGTGTCGATTCGCTGCTCTCGATCGTGCAGATGCCGAAAGGCGTGCCAGTCGGAACGCTGGCTATCGGCAAGCCAGGCGCGGCGAACGCGGCGCTGCTGGCGATTGAAATTCTGGCCCTCAGCGACACTGAGTTGCGCGACAAATTGCGCGTGTGGCGCGAGGCGCGGAGGAAAGAAGTCCTCGACCAGGGTTTGCCGGAATGACGGCGATCCTTCCGGGCGCGACCATCGGCATCCTCGGCGGCGGGCAGTTGGGCCGCATGGTCGCCATGGCGGCGCGCTCGCTCGGCTACCGCATCCACGTGATGGATCCCGACCCGTCGTGCCCGGCGCGCTTCGTCGTCGACGCCTGCTTTGAGGGCACCTGGGACGACGCCCGCGCGGCGACCGATCTCGCTCGGGGCTGTGACGTGGTCACGCTGGAAATCGAGCAGGTATCGCTGGAATCGCTGGAAGCCGCAGCAAAGTTTGCGCCGGTGCGGCCCTCGGCCGATCTGCTGCGCGTGATCCAGAATCGGATACGGCAGAAGGAGTGGCTGCGCGAACGCGGCTTTCCGCTCGGCCCGTGGCACGCCGCGCGCTCTGAACAGGATTTGGCCGAGGCGGTGACGGCGCTGGGCGGCCGCTGCTTCGTGAAGAGCGCGCACGGCGGCTACGATGGCCGCGGTCAGGCAAAGATCGGGTTCGGCGACCACATCACGGTCGCTGAGGCGTGGAAGTCGCTCGGCCAGCAGCCCTGCGTGGTGGAGCAGGCGCTCGATCTCGACCTTGAGATTTCGGTCATGGTGGCCCGTTCGCCGCGCGGCGAGACGAAGAGCTTTCCTTCGGCGACCAATCATCACGAAAAACAGATTCTGGTCTGGAGCGTGATTCCGTCGCTGGTCTCGGCCGAGATTGAAGCGCGCGCACAAAAGCTGGCCTGCGACATTGCGGACTCGTTCACACTCGAAGGGCTGCTGGCCGTCGAAATGTTCCTGACGCACGACGGCGAGTTGCTGGTGAACGAACTGGCGCCGCGGCCGCACAACAGCTACCACGCGAGCGAGCGCGCCTGCGTCACCAGCCAGTTTGAGCAATGCGTGCGCGCTGTCTGCGACTTGCCGCTGGGCGACGTCTCCGTGGTGCAGCCCGCCGCCATCGTCAATCTGCTGGGCGATTTGTGGCTCGACCATGCGCCGCACTTCGACCGCGCCCTCGCCGTCTCGGGCGTGCGTGTGCACCTCTACGAGAAGCACCAGCCACGCAAGGCGCGCAAGATGGGGCATCTCTCCGCCGTCGGCGCCACGCCGCAGGAAGCGGTAGAGCGGGTGCTGGAAGCGCAGGCGTTGCTGTAGCCTGGTAACCCGGGCAGTTCCCGCCGCGCAAAAGCTTCTTGACAACCCATGATCCCGACGCGTCTGCTACGTGAGAATTCCAGGACCTGGGCCATTCGTCGTGCCGCTTTGCTTCCGCTGGATGAGGGCGCCCGGAGACCACCTGATTTACGGAGCTGTTTATGTCCCGCCCTTCCCCCAAAATCAGCCGAACGATCTTGCTGACCCTGTTTCTGTCATTGGCGCTGCCCGCGCTGGCGCAGCAAAAAGAGATTCCCCGCTACGACGTCTACGGCGGCTTCGCCAACTTCGAGACCCCCTGGCTCAACCTGAATCAACTCGGTTTTCACACCCAGGAAGGCTACAACTGGAAGCCGTGGGTCGCGGCCGGCTTCGATTTCTCCGAGGGTACGGGCAACAACTCGCTCACGCCCCGGGTGCTGACGCCGGCACTGCAGCAGGAACTGGCTCTGGAGATCGGGGCTCTGAAGCTGGAGGGAGCTATCCCGGCCGACTATCAGCTCGTGGTGCCCACCCACGCCTTCTCCGAGACGTTTGCGCTGGGCCCACAACTGATGATCCGGCACTACAAGCCGGTGACGTTCTTCGTGCGGCCGTCGATCGGAACGATCCGGCAGCGCGTGACGCCGCATCCGACCGACCCGGTCGCGACAGCAATCATCGCGCAGCTTGTGCCCTCTGGTACCAAAGTGGACTGGGAAGGCTTTTACGGGTTTGGCGGCGGCCTGGACTGGAACGCCACGCATCGCTTCTCTCTGCGCGCGCAGGATGATTTTGTTTACTGGAAGCTCTTTGACGGCCTGCTGGCCCAGGGCACGTGGACCAATCGCTTCAGCGTTGGCATGGCGTTCCATTTCGGTCGGAACATCGCAGGACGCTGAACTGAGGCGCCCGTAGTTCGAATGAAAGGCCGGAGGATGAATCCTCCGGCCCGGTTGCTTTTGCGCGCAGCGCGTCCCCCTGGACGGCGAGTCCTCAGCCGATTTCTTCGTCCCAGTTCTCCAGATACTTCTTCACCTCGGCCATGTACCTGCCGGCATCGGCGCCGTCGATGATGCGGTGATCGAAGCCGAGCGTGAGGTGCAGGAAGTGGCGGATGGCGATGGAGTCCATGCCGTCAGCGCTGGTGACCACCGCCGGCTCTTTGAAGAGGCCGCCGACGCCGAGAATGGCGCTCTCCGGCTGGTTAATGATCGGCATGCCGAACTGCTCGCCGAAGATGCCAGGGTTGGTGATGGTGAAAGTGCCGGAGCCCACTTCGTCGGGCTTGAGCTTTTTGCCGCGGGCGCGCTCTGCCAGATCGGCAATGGCGCGCGCGATGCCGAGGAAGTTCTTCTCCTCCGCCTGTTTGATGACGGGAACGATCAGACCCCACTCCAGCGCCACCGCGATGCCCAGGTTGATGTGCTGGTGGTAGCGGATCGCCTCGCCTTCCATCGAAGCGTTGACGATGGGCATTTTGCGCAGGTTGGCGATGATGGCACGCGAGATGAACGGCATGTAGGTGAGCTTGACGCCATTGCGCTGCTCGTATTTGTTCTTCTCTTTTTCGCGCAGCTTAACGATGCGGGTGAAGTCGACCTTCCATACGGTATGGACGTGCGGGCTGGTGTGCTTCGACTCGACCATGCGCTGCGCAATGATGGAGCGCATGCGGGTGAGCGGAACGAGTTCGCCGGGTATGGGGGCAGCGGCCGGAGCAGGCGATTTCGGCGTGCTGGGCGCGGGCGCAGCCGGCGTCTTCGCGGGAGCCGGAGCTGACGCGCCTTTTTCGATATGGGCGAGGATGTCTTCTTTGGTGACGCGTCCGCCGGCGCCGGTCCCGGCCACTGCACCGAGGTTCACGTTGTTCTCGCGAGCGATTTTGCGGACGAGGGGTGAGGAGCGGACATTTTCTGCCGTCGCTGCTTCCACCTCAGGTTGCGGCGCGGGCGCGCTGGCCGCCGGGACAGGCTCAGCCCTGGGCGCGGCGGTGAGCGGCGCCTTCGCGGAAGGTGCTCCCGCTGCGCCGCCGATGACGGCAACGACCGCGTTGATCTGCGCGGTTTCGCCTGCCTGGACCTTGATTTCCGTTAGGACGCCAGCCGCGGGCGAAGGAATCTCCGCGTCCACTTTGTCGGTCGAAATTTCAAAGAGCGGCTCGTCGCGCTGGACGGTATCGCCGACCTTCTTGAGCCACTTGGTGATGGTGCCTTCGAAGATGGACTCGCCCATCTGCGGCATGATGACGTCCTGCCCTGGACCGGCGGCGGGTGGCGCGACGGGGGCGGCTTTGGGCTCCTCGGCCTTTGCCGAAGCGGATTCGGATTTCGCGGGTGCTGCCTTTGCGGGAGCAGGCGCGGCCACCGATCCGGCTTCGCCGATGATGGCGACCACGGTATTCACCTGAACAGTGGAGCCTTCCGCTGCCTTGATCTCGGTGAGGACGCCCGCCGCGGGGGAGGGAATCTCGGCGTCCACTTTGTCGGTCGAGATTTCGAAGAGCGGCTCGTCGCGCTGCACCGTGTCGCCCGGCTTCTTGAGCCATTTCGTGATGGTGCCCTCAAAAATCGACTCGCCCATCTGGGGCATCAGTACGTCGGTTGGCATGAAATTCTCTCTCCGCGTTGCGACTGGTGGGTATGCGCAGGTTGATGAAAACGGATGGTTCGGTGCAACAGCCGATTATAAATCCGCATGCGGGGCATCAGGGACGAGCTACGAGCGGGCTCGACCCTAGGCTGGGATCGCAGGAATATCCAGATCGGGCCTCCTGGCTTGGATTACGGCCATGAGTGCATCGATATCATCGAGGCGAAAATGGCGGAGAGAGATGTCGATGGGCTCATCGCGGCGGGGGCTGTGGATGACAAGGCGCCGAAACGGCCTTGCCTGCGCGAGCATTTCTCCTCCGCTGGCCAGCTCGTAGTCGACTTTGCGAATCTCCTCAAACCGGATACGCCTGTCCTCCTTGAGACCGCTGGCACGCATCACAATGCCCGAATCGTCCCAAAGAACTACGTATCTCAATCCGAATAGAACTGCATAGAGCGCGAACAGAACCCAGATGAGAGCTATTGCCCAGAAAAAGCCCAACTGATGCTTATCAAACGCGACGTAAGTGCAAAACACCGTCACCGCGGCAAGGATCACCGTCTGACCGACATATGGTGTGATCGTTCTTCGCAACGGTCGTAATACATGATTCGTCATGGGATAAGGCGGATTATCGCGTTGTTGGGGCCGCTTCCGGGGCCAGTAGCTGATTGAGCGATTCCACCGCAAGCACCTGACTCGCGAAGACGCGCCCGAACTGGCGGGCGACGACGTTGCTCACGGCCTGCAGGGTTGGCGGGGAGGCGGCTTCGCATTCGAGGCTGGTGACGGCACGATCCGCGATGCCGCAGGGAACGATCAGGTCAAAATCGCGCAGGTCGGGATCGACGTTCAGCGCAAATCCATGCGAGGTGATGCCGCGAGCGATGTGGACGCCGATGGCTGCGATCTTCTTTTCGAGCACGCTGCCGCCCGCAGGGGTCCAGACACCGGTGCGGCCAGGAACGCGCACGGTCGGGACAGCAAAATCGCCGCAGGCGCGGATGAGCGCCTCTTCCATTTTGCGGACGAAGTCGACCGCGCCCAGCCGCGGGGTGAAGCTGCGCAGATCAAAGATGGGATAGCCAACCAGCTGACCGGGGCCGTGGTACGTCACATCGCCGCCGCGGTTGATCTCGTGAATTTCGACGCCGCGAGAGGCAAGAAATTCGTCGCTGGCGAGGATGTTGGCGCGGCTCGCATTGCGCCCCAGCGTCAGGACGGGCGGGTGTTCCAGCAGGACGAGCGTGTTGCCGACGCGGCCGCCGTGCACGGCATCGGCGAGGCGCCGCTGCAACTCCAGGCCTTCCGCGTAAGGAACCCGTCCGAGCTGGAGAAGGTTGAGAATCATGGATGCGCTATAAACTGGCCAGCTAAAAAGCGGCCAGCTGAAATCCGGTCAGCGGTTTCGGATGCAATGTTGTGCCAGATCATGCTTTTGCTAACCGCCTGATCGCTAACCGCTTCATCGCTGCCTTTAGACGTTGATCGCCATGCCCTCCACAGCGCCAAAGCCGTCGAGCATCGCTTCCGCCAGCGTCGGGTGAGCGTGGATGGTGAACATCATCTCCTCGACCGTCGCTTCGAGTTCGAGCGCGGTCACCGCCTCGGCGATCAGTTCGGTCGCCTGCGGGCCGATGATGTGGACGCCGAGGATTTCTCCATACTTTGCGTCGGCGACGACTTTGACGAAGCCCTCGTGGGCGTTGACGATGGAGGCCTTCGAGTTGGCCGAGAAGGGAAACTTGCCCACCTTCACGGTGTAGCCCTTCTCTTTGGCCTGGGCTTCGGTGAGGCCCACGCTTCCGATCTGCGGCTCGGTGTAGGTGCAGCCGGGGACGCGATCGCGACGGATGGGCCGCGCGTATTTCCCCGCGATTTTGGCCGCTACTACCATGCCCGCCATGGCGCCGGAGTGCGCCAGTTGCGGGAGGCCCGCGACGATGTCGCCGATGGCGTAAATGCCCGGCTCGTCGGTCTGCATCCACTCGTTGACTTTGATAAAGCCGCGGTCCGGCTGGATCTTCGTGGTTTCGAGGCCAATGTTTTCGGTGCGCGGGGCACGGCCGACAGCCACCAGGACCTTTTCCACTTCCTTTACGACCTGCTGGCCGTCGGACGCGGTGAAGGTAACCTTGGCGCCGGTCTTCGTCTTCTCCACCTTCTCGACTTTGGCGCCGACGTTGATGTCGATGCCGCGCTTTTTGAAGGTCCGGGCCAGCTCCTTGCTCACCTCTTCGTCTTCGTTGGGGACGACGCGGGGCAGGAACTCGATAATGCTGACCTCGGAACCAAAGGTGCGGTAGATCGACCCAAACTCGACGCCGACCGCGCCCGCGCCAATGATGGCCAGCGACTTCGGAATCTGCTTCAGCGACAGGATCTCGATGTTGGTGAGGACGGTGTCGTCGGCGGTGAGGCCGGGGAGGAGCTTGGCGTTGGAGCCCGTGGCGAGGATGACATTTTTCGCCTGCACGCTGCTCACGCCCTTGCCGCCGTCGACAGAGATCGTCAGCACGCCGTTTTTTGCCGGCCCGGTCAGCTTGCCCCAGCCGGAGATGACGGTGACCTTGTTCTTGCGCATCAGGAAGTCGAGACCCTTGACGTGCTTGGCGATGATGCCGTTCTTGCGGTCGAGCACGGCCTGCCAGTTCACGGTCCCTTCGCCCAGGCCCTCGATGCCGTATTCCTTCGCGTGCTTCAGGTAGTCGTACACCTCGGCGTTGAAGAGCAGGGATTTGGTGGGAATGCAGCCCACGTGGAGGCAGGTGCCGCCAAGCTTCTCAGACGATTCGATGAGGGCGGCTTTGAGGCCATACTGTCCGGCGCGGATGGCCGCGGTATAACCGGCGGGACCGCCACCGAGGATGGCTACGTCGTAAATCGTGTCTGCCAAGGGAAACTCCGTTCACGGTGTTGAGAAGGTCTGGATGACCAGCGCACGGGCGCAGGAACCCGGCACTCTGGCAGGACCCTTTTTATTGTACGCAGCGAGCGCCGGACTAGAAGATGCGGCTGGGAGGGTCTGGGATTCGCGGTGAGCATCTGAGGATGCAGGCAGTTGCCAACTGTTGCCAATGGCGCTACCGTGGGGTCAGGAGTCATCTTGTGCCAACCCGAAATATCAACCTGACCCCGCAGATGGATACATTCCTGAAAGCGAAGATCCAGAGCGGTCAGTATGCCAATGCCAGCGAGGTGGTGCGCGCCGGACTGCGCGCCCTCGAATCCGACGAGCGCGAAAATGCCGCTCGGTTGGAGGCGCTGCGGTCGGCTCTGACCGCCGGCGAGGAAAGCGGTTTTGGTGAGGGTGACCCGTTTGAGGAGGTGCGCGCGTTTGCACGCGGACTCTCCAGGGCGAGCAGTGTCTGAATACCGGCTGACACGGCTGGCGGTCTCCGATCTGAAGTCGATCAGCGAATACAGTGTGCGCCGATGGGGCCTGGAGCAAAACGAGCGTTACCTGGAAGAATTGCAGAAGATCCTGAACCTGCTGGCGGCGAACCCGGCGCTGGGTCGTGCGTGCTACAACATTCGCGAAGGCTATCGGCGGATGGAGCACGGCAGGCATGTGGTGTTCTATCGTGTCCCGGCCAGCGGAGAAGGAATCGAAGTGATCCGCGTTCTGCATGAACGGATGCTCCCGAAGGAGCAGTTCAGCAAGCCGTAGGTTCGGGCACCCATTCGCGTGGTGCTGAGCGACCTTTTTGCCGAGTTGGACCGAGCTTAGGCCAGCGCCCTGGCCGCTTCCTGGGCGAAGTAGGTCACGATGAAGCCCGCGCCGGCGCGGCGGATCGAGAGCAGCGACTCGAGCATGGCGCGCTTCGGTTCCAGCCAGCCTTTCGCGAAGGCGGCCTGCAACATGGAATATTCGCCGGAAACCTGGTAGGCGCCGATGGGCACTTCAAAGCGCTCGCGGGCCGCGCGAATGACATCGAGGTAGGGCATCGCCGGCTTCATCAGGATCATGTCCGCGCCTTCGCCGAGGTCGAGATCGATCTCGCGCATCGCCTCGCGGAGATTGGCCCCATCCATCTGATAGCTGCGGCGGTCGCCGAACTGCGGAGCCGAGTCGGCCGCTTCGCGGAAAGGCCCATAGAAGGCGGACGCAAACTTAGCCGCGTAGGACAGGATCGGCACCGCATCGAGGCTTTCCTCATCGAGAGCGTCGCGGATGGCGGCCACGCGGCCGTCCATCATGTCGCTGGGCGCGACGACGTCGGCGCCGGCGCGGGCCAGTGAGACCGCAGTCCTGGCCAGTAAGCCGAGGGTCGAGTCATTCTCAATCTCGTAATCGTCGCCATCTTTCTTCACAATGCCGCAGTGTCCGTGCGAGGTGTACTCGCAGAGGCAGACGTCGGCAATCGTGACCAGCTTCTTCGCGGCGGGCGACTGTTTGAGCGCGCGCAGTCCGGCCTGGACGATGCCGTTGTCGTCCCACGCGCCGCTGGCTTCCTCGTCTTTCGTTTCGGGCAGGCCAAAGAGCAGCAGGCCGCCGATGCCGAGCGCGGCGGCGGATTCGGCTTCCTTCACGGCTTCGTCGACGGAGAGGTTGAAAACGCCGGGCATGGAGCCGATTTCGCGCCGCACCCCTTCGCCGGGGCACAGGAAGAGCGGGAGGATCAGGGCTCCCGGCTCCAGATGGGTTTCGCGCACCAGCGCGCGCATGGGCTCATTGCGGCGCAGGCGGCGCAGCCGGGTAATGGGGAATTCCATGCGGCTATTGTACGAGCGGGGTGCAACGGCGAAGCTGTGACATCGCGCACAAAGGGGGCAGCGGAGGGCCGGTCAGCGCAGAACCGGCCAGCTGGGCTCTCAGGTGGTGGCGATTTGGTCGTACTCCTGACCCGAGGCGCCGGGTAGCAGCACCCAGAGCGTGTAAATGGCGAGAGCGGTTCCCGTCAGGGGCTTGATCAGGGTGAGAAAAGCGGCGACGATGGCCAGCGGCCGCGCCCACCGCACCCGGCGCAGGAGGGATATCCCGGTAACCAGGCAGAGAGCTGCGCGGAGCGCCAGAATCGCCGTAATCATGGGAACCAGCCAGGGCAGGCGCTCGAAGGGAAAGATGAAGCCATCCCACGAATGGCCACCGGGAAAGCCCCAGCCGCGGAACGTCCCGGACAGAAAGGGGACAATCATCATCCACTGCAGCAGGGTCCAGCCCGCGTAGACGATCCAGAGAATGCCAAGGGTATGGACGTGGCGATGGACGCGGGTCCAGATCCACGGGGGAGGCGTCGGCATGGCGATGGGGGTCACCTGGCGTCCGCAACGCGGACAGAACGGCTGATAGGCATCGATAGGCTGACCACACGCGCTGCAATACATGGTTCGCACCTCCGGACAATAGTAGTACGCAGGGTGCTACCGTCCGGTTCCGGACACGGGGCGCATCGCCGGCAGACGAATACCAATTGTTTGCGAGGCAGGCAGCGCGGCGCGGGAGGCCGTGGGCCGGAGACCGGCGAGCTTTCGGTCATCGCGCAGACAGGATAATCTGTTGAACGGCGGCCAGAACGGCGGCCGCGGGTTCGGGAATACGGAGAACGGATGTCCTGGTTCAGGCGGGAAGACAACAAGATTCAGTCGGGAGCGAACCGCGTACGCACCGAGGGCTTGTGGACCAAGTGCGAGGGGTGCGGCCAGACGATCTGGAAGGCGGACCTGGACGCGAACCTGCAGGTTTGTCCAAAATGCGGCCGGCATGAGCGGATCGGAGCGCGGGCACGCATCGAGAGCCTGCTGGAGCCGGGCTACGAGTATGTCGATGGCGACCTGAAGTCGACCGACCCGCTGTTGTTCTCCGATCTCAAGTCCTATAAAGTACGGCTAAAAAAGGCGCAGGCGGATTCCGGGCTGAACGATGCCATTGTGAACGCGCAGGGACTGCTGGGCCCGCATCGCGTAGTGGTGAGCGTGATGGAGTACAGCTTTATCGGCGGCAGCATGGGCGCGGTAGTGGGCGAGACCATCGCGCGCGCCATCGACCGGGCGCACGACCAGCGGCAGCCGCTGATCACGGTGGCGTCCTCTGGCGGAGCGCGCATGATGGAAGGCATCGTGAGCCTGATGCAGCTGGCCAAAGTTTCGGCGGGGCTGGCACGGCTGGACGATGCGAAGGTCCCGTTCATTTCCGTGCTGACCGATCCGACCACCGGCGGCGTGACGGCGAGCTTTGCCATGCTGGGCGATCTGAATATCGCCGAACCGGGGGCGCTGATCGGCTTTGCCGGGCCGCGCGTGATTGAGCAGACCATCCGGCAGAAGCTGCCGGAGGGCTTTCAGCGGTCGGAGTTTCTGGTGCAGCATGGATTCCTGGACGCGGTGGTGCCGCGCCGGGAGATGAAGGCGTACCTGACGCGGGCGCTGGATTTTATGCAAACGCCGAAGGTGGCGTAGTGTTTCACACACGCGACCTGGGTGATTTCGCCGGAACCGCGCATGGGCATTTGGTGTAATTGACGCCACGCGGCTGCTTCAATACGATCATCTGGCCAGCATGAACCAGGAACCGCTCATCGGGGAGTCTTTCCTCCACTACACCATTGTTCGCAGGTTGGGCTCGGGCGGCATGGGCGTGGTTTACGAGGCTGAGGACGCGCAGCTCGGACGCCGCGTCGCCCTTAAGTTCCTGCCCGCAGAGATGGGCCAGGACAGCCAACTGCTGGAGCGCTTTCAGCGCGAGGCGCGCGCGGCTTCCTCCCTGAATCATCCGAATATCTGCACCATTCACGCCATCGAGCGATTCGAGCGCCGCCACTTTATCGTGATGGAGCTGCTGGAGGGCCAGACGCTCGCCGAGCGCATGAACCGGCAGCCCATGCCCGTGGAGACGCTTCTGCCGCTGGCCGCTCAGATTGCCGACGCGCTGGAATCGGCGCACGCCAAAGGCGTGGTGCATCGCGATATCAAGCCGGCGAATTTGTTTCTGACCGAGCGCGGGCAGCTCAAGATTCTCGATTTCGGCCTCGCGAAGGTGACGCTGCAGCATGAAGTGCGCGAGCCGGAGCACGGCGCCACCCAGGCGGTGGGCAGCGATCTGACCTCGCCGGGCGTGGCGGTCGGCACCATCTCGTACATGTCGCCGGAGCAGGCTCGCGGGCAACTGGTGGATGCGCGCACCGACCTTTTTTCAACCGGGACGGTGCTCTACCAGATGGCCACAGGGACTCTGCCGTTCCAGGGAGATACGTCCGCGGTGATCTTCGACGGCATCCTCAACCGCGACCCGACGCCGGCCTCCGAGGTGAATCCGTCGCTGCCGGCGGAGTTCGTGCGCATCCTCGACAAATGCATTGAGAAGGACCGCAGCCTGCGCTGCCAGACAGCGACCGAGCTGAAGACCGATCTGAATCGGCTGCGCCGCGATCTGGAATCGAGCAAGAGCCGCACGAAGGCCCGGACGGACTCCGACCCTGGAACCGGTTTGGGACCGGGTTCGGGACCCGGTTCGGGAATGCACAAGCCGGCGGGGAAGTCGGTGGCGGTTCTCTATTTTGAGAACCTGAGCGGCGCCAAGGAAGACGAATACCTGCGCGACGGGATCACCGAGGATGTGATCACGGAGCTTTCGAAAATTCGTGGGCTGAATATTTTTTCGCGGCCCACGGTGCTGGCCTTCCGCGACAAGCCGGTGACGCCGCAGGAAGTTGGGCAGAAGCTGGGCGCGGCCTACGTCCTGACCGGGACGCTGCGGCGCGCCGGCGCTCGCCTGCGCATCAACGCGCAACTGGTGGATGCGAAGACGGATTTTCCATTGTGGTCGGAGCGCTTCGACCGCGAGATGAAAGACGTCTTCGAAGTGCAGGACGAGATGGCGCGCAAGATTGCCGAAGCGCTGCGCGTGACGCTCTCGCCGGAAGAGCTGGAAGCGCTGGCGACCAAGCCAACGGAAAACCTGCAGGCCTACGATCTGTATCTGCGCGGCAAACGGTACGCGCGGCGGCAGACGCGGCAGGACCTTGAATTCGCGCTGCAAATGTTCGAGAACGGCGTGGCCATCGATCCCGGATTCGCCCTGGCCTATGCGGCCTGCGCCAATGCCTGCGCCATGTTCTATTGCAATTACAGCCGCGATCCGGTGTGGGTGGAGCGAGCGCGCGAGGCCAGCGGCAAAGCCGTGGCGCTGCGCTGGGATCTGCCTGAAGTGCAGGTGAGCCAGGCGTGGGTACTGTACGCCGCCGACCTGCACGACGAAGCGGTGCGGATGGTGAAGAAGGCCATCGAGCGCAAGCGCGACTGCGAGGGCGCCTGGTACCTGCTGTGCCGCGCGCTGTTCGCGGGGGGGCGCTACCAGGAAGTGGTGGACATCGCGGAACCCGCGATTGAGGCGAGCGGCGAGGACTACAACGTCTACATTCCAATCGTGAACTGCATGGGCGCACTGGGCAAGGAAGAAGCCGTGCGCAACATGAAGCATCGCCGGATCGCGGCCTTCGAGAATCATCTGAAGCAGGTACCGGAAGATGCGCGGGCGCGCATTCTGGTGGGCGGCGACTACGCTTCGCTGGGGCGAACGGAAGACGCGCTGCGCGAGTTGAATCTGGCGGTGACCCTGCGCGCGAACGAAGCGTCCATCCTCTACAACGCTGCCTGCCTGTATTGCGACCTGCAGAAGAAGGCCGAGGCGCTGGATGCGCTGAGCAAGGCATGGGAAGCAGGCTTCCGCGATGCTGTGTGGGCGCGCCGGGATCCCGATTTGCTGCCGCTGCACGGCGATCCCGAGTTCGACCGCCTGTACCCGGAAAAAACCTCGTAGCGCGATCGCTACTTCGCTGCCAGAGTGATGTTTGCGTGCAGCGCATCCTGCGCGTGCAGAATCTCCGGCAGCTTCGGGTCGGCGGAAGGCCAGGCTTTGAGGAACGCCCGATATTCGGGCATTGCCTGCGCCAGATTGCCGGCCAGTTCGTCTGCGCGGGCGATGCCGTAGAACTCCCAACCCGATTGCGGCCGCTCCACGAGAGCCGCCTGATAGGCGGTTTTCGCGCCGGCATAGTCTTTCGCGCGCAACAGCGCCTCGCCTTCCGTTTCCGCTACGGGGCGAATATAGAACGGAGGCTCGTGGTAGCCGGCCTTCTTCTCCGCCGCGGCGGCTTCCGCATAGAGCTTTTTCGCTGGATCGAGCTTGCCCTGCTGCAGCAACACACCCGCGCGCAGCTCCGCGGAGGCGATGGTAAGAGCGCCCACCAGCGGCTCAGCACTCGCATCGGGATTGATGGGGGCTGAGGGTGTTTTCGATTTTGCATCCGTCTTTCCGTCGGCGGCTTTGTCCGCATCAGCTTTTGTTTTGGCTTCGGCTGCCGCGCGGGCGTCCTGACTCTGCCGCCACAGGCCCGCGTCCATCTGCGCAGAGGACATTTGCGCGGAGGCGAGATCGCCGTGTTCGAGCGCGCGCATCCCGGCCGCAAAGTCGCGCAATTCACCCTGGAGGAAACGCAGGTTGGCCGTGTTGCCGCTGTCGGGCAGGCTGGCCTGGTCGAGCATGGCCAGAGCGGCGTCCCAGTCGCCGACGCGCAGGGCCACGGGCAGACGCCGGCTCACGCGGGACATCTGATCGCGGGCGCTCCAGATGTAGAGCGTCGCGGAAAGCTCGCCGCGAGCGCCGGCCAGGTGATCCGACAACGCGTTGGCCTGCTCGAGACGGCCCTGCTCCATCAGGTTGGCGATGCCGTACATAAGATTGTGGACGTAGTTCCAGTCGTCGTCGACGCTCACGTGCTGTTCGCGCATGTAGCGCTCGTCGGCTACGGTGGAGGCCGTGAACCAGCGATCGGCGCTGGCGTAGTCGCCCACGCGGTAATAGATGTGCCCGGGCATGTGGACCATGTGCCCGCTGGTCGGCGCCAGGCTGGCCAGCAGCGCTGCGCTGGGAATAGCGCGCTCCGGGTGCAGGCCCGGCTCCATGGCGTGGATCCAGTAGTGATTGGCGGCGGAATCGTTGGGTGAGTCCTTCAGCACGCCTTCGAGGATGGAAATTTTCTCCTTCATGCCGGGTTTGGGCTCGCCCTTGTCGTCGTAACCGTCGCCCACGGCGTTCGCAAGGTAAATGCGCGCCTCCATGTCGTGCGGCGCCTTCTTCACCAGCTTGCGGTAGACGGCGATGGCCTGCTCGTCGGCCGTTCTTCTTTGCTGGACAGGATCTCCCGAGCGCGCTTCAGCCTCAGCAGCTTCGATATAGAGCCGGTCGGTCTTGCTGGCGCGGCTCTCGAGTTTCACCGCCTGCGCCAGGGCCGCATCGCCGTAGGTTTTCTCATCGTCGCCGCGCATCTCCTCGGCCTGGGCAAGACCCCAGTAGCACATGGCGCAATCGGGATCGACGCGGATGCCCTGCTCGAACGCCTTCGCCGATTCGTAATCCCAAAAATCGTGCAGCAGGCTGAGTCCCTGATCGAACCACGCCTGGGCTTCGGGAGTCGCCTGGATAGCGATGTGCGAGTTGCCGATGCCGGTCATGTGGATGGGTGCTGGGAGTTGATCCGGCGGCGGAAACGGGTGCATGCCTTCCATGGGCGGCATCGCCGATCCCATTTGCGCGCTTGCTGCGGTCACTCCGGCGAGACACAGCGCAGCCACAGCCAGAAAAATCACATTTCGCATGAATTCGAAGTCCTCCGAAGCTCGTCGATCGCCCGAAGGCGCGCAGGGTGCAAAGCAGTTCTATCGCATTAGGTGACGTTGAGATAGGTAGTGTAAGGCCGGTCGCCGAGCCATGTGAATGGCAGCAAGGTGACCGGGCCGGCCGCCGCTTGCGCCTGCCATTCGCGCTCGCTCACACGCCGGGCGGCTAGCAGTTGCTGGCGCGTGATGCTGGGCAAAGGGCTGGCCGGCTGCGGCTTTACCGCCATCAGCACCACCGGACCGCGCAGCAACGCCACTGTATTGGAGTGCTGCGGATCGAGGGATTCGAGGCGCATTCGGAGCGGGAGCTCCAGCTCGACGCGGTCACCATCGGCCCATGTGCGGCGGACTGCCGCGAATTTTCCTGGGATCGCCAAATCTTTTTGGCGCTGGCCGTTCACCGAGACCGAGGCGCCGTCCGCCCATGCAGGGATGCGGAAGTGCAGCGTGAATTCCGTGGGCCGCGATGCAGTCAATGTGAAGGAAACGCGATCTTCGAAGGGATAGTCGCCTTCCTGGGTGAGCGAGAGAGCAGATCGATTCTCGACAAAGCGCAGTGTCGAGGGCACATAGAGGTTCACGTAAACGGCTTGCGGGCCGCGCAGGTACAGATTGATGCGATAGTCGGCCGTGACCTGCGGCATGGTGCCCGAGCAGCAGGGCCAGCGCGCTTCTTTGTAAAAGCGCTTCCCGTCGAAGTTGTAATCCGCGTAGTAGAAGGTGAGGCCGTTGTCCTGCAGCGGCTTCGCGCCCAGGATGGTGTTGATCATCACGCGTTCCATGCTGTCGCCGTAGTGCGCTTCGCGGGTGACGCGGAGCAAATAGCGCGTCAGCTTGAAGTGCGCGTAGGAACCGCACGGCGTTTCAAAGCTGTGGTGGGTGTTGGTCAGGCTCGCGTAGACGTCATTGCTGCCGGGTGCGCGCAGCGTTTCGTCGGGACCCCATCCGCCGGTCGCGAAGCTCTGTGCTTCCAGCATGGCAAAGGCGTTGCGCGCGGCGTCCAGATGCTTCTCGCTGCCCGCCACCATATAGGCCATCATGGCGGAACAGAGGGAGTTCACGTGGCTGTAGGCGTGGCGTCCATTGAGCACGTTCTGGTTGCGCGAGAGCGGATCGAACCACGGTTTGTCGTCGAGATATTGCAGGCCGAGATCGTAGTAGCGCCGGCCTGCCCCGCGCCGACTGGCGAGGAACAAATTCTCCGGCATGGTGTAGGACTCGTCCCAGGTCCATGACGGATCCTGCTTATCGGGATTGGTGCGCCACGGGACGCCATGTTCCACGGCATGCCCGGGCAGATGCGGCAGCGCGGTATTCGTGGTCTGCTCCAGAATCGCCAGCGCCTGCGGATCGTGGACGAGGGTGTGCGAATCGATCAGTCCCAGCAGCAGCTTGTCGTAGGTGTAAGCGGGAAAGCGGTTGATCTCGTAGAAGCGTGCGCTGATGGTCTCCGCGTAGAGGCGATTGAGGCGGAGCACCTTGTCGCGCGTGGCTTCGTCGCCGGTAATGGCGTAGGTGCGCGCCAGCGCGGAGACCCACTGGCCGAAGGTGCAGGCGGGCGCGAAGCCGACGTCGCCGTTGCGATAGTCCCACTCCGGCGCGGGAACGTATTGGTTCCAGCCGCCGAGTTCCTCGCCTGGTGCGGGCAAGCCGGACATGGCGCGCAGCGGCTTGAGCAGGCTGTCGTCACTCAGGTCCATCAGGACGGAGTGCGTGTTGCGCAGTTGCGACTCGTGCGCGTCGCTGGAAATGAAGACGTCGCCGTAGTCGAACTCCTCAAGAGGAGCAGGGCTTGCCAGGGTATCGGCGAAGCCGGTGCGGCGGCCAGCGGCCGCGGCCAGGGCGAGAGAGCTTTGCGTGAGGAAGTTGCGGCGAGAGATGCGGGGCGATTTCATATCAGGCCATCTCCCTGGAGCTTACGCCTGCAAAGACTGTGCTGGCACGTTCAGCTCCCGGTCCTCCCATGCGCGGACGCGAAGCGCACGACCTCGGCGGCGAAGCGCTCGGGAGCCGTGATCATGGCGCTGTGTCCTTCGCCTTCCATGCTGACGAGTTGGGCGTGCGGCAATGCAGCCGCAACCGCGCGGGTGGCCGATTGCAGCCACGCGGGACTGTTCGATCCCATGAGCGCCAGCGCGGGCGCGGAAATTGCGGCGAGGGCCTCAGGAGAGGGCTGATCGTCCCATAACGCCCAGTCGTACGGAATGGCCCTGGCCGCCGCACGCAGATGCTCCCATCCAGGGGATGATCGAAGGCTGTCAATCTCCGCGTCGCTCATGTCCACGGTCTCGCGCATCGCGATCGCCAGCGCTGCATCGGGATCATCGGCCGCCAGCCGCCGCTCCATCTCCTGCAGAATTGCCGGGCCGGGTTTGGCGCGCGCTCCGGTGGCAATGTACGGCGGCTCGTAGAGCATCAGGCTCAGCAGGTTGGGGACCCGAAGCGCGGCGTGCAGTGCGGCGATGCCTCCGGCGGAGTGGCCCAGCAGATGCGCCGGCGCCGCGATGGCTGCAAGGATGGCCTCGATATCCTCTCCTTCGCGCTCGGGCGAATGCGGGCGTGCATCTCCGGATTGTCCGCGTCCGCGGCGGTCGTACGTCCACACCGCGAAATGCTGAGCCAGCAGCGGCACAACGAAGTACCAGGAGAGGTGGTCGCACAATCCTCCGTGCACCAGCAGCAGAGGAGCGCCGGCGCCGGTTTGCCAGCAGGCGAGCGACGTTCCGTCGCGCGAGATGACGGTCTGCGTCTGTGTCATGCGATTCTCCGAAATGGATCGTCGAGGAAAAGAACGCGCGAGGGTAGGTTAGCCCAACTCGCGCAAGCGGCGGTCGATCTCCAGTTTTGCCTGAGTGAGCCGAGCACATTCCTGGACATCTCCCGCGCGCTCGGCCTGATCGATTTCGGCTCGGTAACGGCGCTGCTCCTGCTCGAAAAATGCGACGCGAATCGCGTGCACAGCGTCGTCGACTGCGTCGGATTGCGGCTCAGCGTCGTGGATCGAGACAAAGATGGAAGCCAGCATCTGGCGCTGTTCTTCTGTGGCCAGCGCGCTGAGGGGGTCGGCGCCATCTTGGCGGGCGCGGAGTTGCTCGACCATCGCGCACAGGTCGGAGCGCAGCGTGGCAAACTCCCGATTGTGCTGTTGCCACGCGCCCTCGGCCACCAGATAGGCTTCGCCGGAGCGCGGCCCGGAAAAAGCGAGCAACAGAATCTGCTCGGCATGGTTGAGCGGGTGGTCGTGGTGCGCGATGGAGTCGCGCCGCTTCGCCGCCGCGTCCTTCAGTTCGGCCCGCACCAGCCCGGAGTCGATGCCGAGAGCCTGGCCGGCATCGTTGGCGAAGGAGTCGCGGGCGATGCGGCCGGGAATGCGGCGAATGTGCGGCAACAGGAAATTGAGGGCCTCGGTTTTGGCTTTCGGATCGCGTCCCGGAAAAAGCTGGTGCGCGCGCTCGATCAGCCAGCTTTGCCAGGTCGGCGCGCTGCGCAGAACGTCGGCGTAGGCGCGTGCTCCCCGCTCGCGCACGAAACGGTCGGGGTCGAGGCCTCCCTCCAGTGTCAGCACCTGAACGTCGAATCCCTCCTCGGTGAGCAGGGCAATGGATTTTTCGGCTGCGTTTCCACCGGCGGTGTCGGGGTCGAAGTTGACGATGACGCGCGTCGCGTAGCGCTTGAGCAGGCGGGTCTGAAATTCGGTGAACGCGGTGCCGCTGGTGGCGATGACGTTGGGGATTCCGGCAAGGAAGACGGAGATGCAGTCCATTTGGCCTTCGACCAGCACCGCTCCGCCGTCGTTGCGGATGGGCTGGCGGGCCTTGTCGAGATTGAAGAGCACCTGGCCTTTGGAGTAAAGCGGCGTCTCCGGCGAGTTGAGGTACTTGGGGCCGGCCTTTTCACCGCTTTCGAGCGTGCGTGCGGTGAAGGCGATGACGCGACCGCCTTCGTTAGCGATGGGGAACATCACGCGCTTGCGGAAGCGCGCGTAGAGCGGGCCGGGCGAACCGTCCTCCTGCTCCTTCCAGGAAAACAGGCCGGACTGGCGCAGAGTTTCGGGATCGGCCTGGGATTGCAGGCGGTCGCGCAGGACATTGAAGTTGTCCGGCGCGAAACCGATGCGGAATTTGGCGATGCCCTCGGGCGTGAGGCCGCGCCCGGTAAGGTATTCGCGGGCGGTTGCGCCTTCGGCGGAGCGCAGTTGCTCTTCAAACCAGGCGGTCGCGGTCTCATGCAGATCGAGCAGCTTGGCGCGCTGGCGATGTTCGGCGGCTTCTTCCGGCGAGGCGAAATCGCGCTTCGGCAAAGGGATGCCGCACTTCTGCGCGACCGCGCGGACCGCCTCCGGGAAGCCGACATTCTCGACTTTCTGGACGAACGAAAAGACATCGCCGGACTGCCCGCATCCGAAGCAGTGATAGAACTGGCGTCCAGCGTGCACGGAGAAGGACGGTGTCTTTTCCTTGTGGAAGGGGCAGAGGCCGCTGTAATTCTGGGCGCCGGCTTTGCGCAGGCGGACATAGTCGCCGACGATCTTGACGATGTCAGCCTGCTCTTTCACGCGGCGGGAGAAATCAGCGTCCATGGGTTCCGGATACAGGGTACAGTGTCCGGTGTCGCATCAACCGCCCTTGGGCGCAAGCCATCGCGACGCTCCGATCGAGTTGAAGCCGGCGCGAATCAGTTCGGCAATAAGCCGTAGACGTCGAGTTCTCCGGGCGTAGCCGTGCTGCTGTCGGGATTGCCGGTGTTGTTGCCGCGCGTGCCGATGTAGACCTTGCCATTGGCCACCGTGGGCACAGTGAACTTGACCGCATTGCCGGCGGCATTGCCGGTTCCCTGCGTGCTGTTCCACAACTCGTTCGCGAGGTTGCCCGCGTCCCACGCGTGCAGCACCGCGGGACCGCAGCCCGAGGATTGGGGGGTGCAGTACTGGCTGTTGTCGAGCGCCCAGACGATGCCGTTGCTGTTGTCGGGCATCGACGAAACCGAAGGCGTCGAACCTGGAAACGAAAACGATAAGGAGGTGGACGCCGCGGCTGGCGTCATCTGCGCTTTGGTCAGGTTGAGCGAAAGCGCCTGCAGGGGGCCGCCGGTGGGCGCGATGTAGTAGTTGTCGTTCCAGAAGGCTCCGGAGGTAAAGATGGGACTGCTGACGCTCAGCACCTGCCACGCGTTGCTGTCGCCCAGTCCGCCGAGACGATCGCGGTTGAAGACATAAAGGGCTCCATCTTTGCCTCCGCCGATGAGCAGATGCGTGGGGTTGGTCCCATGCGCGGGAATGTCGGCGACCACCACAGCGCCTCCCGATCCGAAGTCGTCATCGTTGTCGTTGTCCGCCTGCTGATCGGAGGGCGTGAAGAACTGCGTGACCTGGAGCGCCGGGTTGAACTGGAGCAGCGAATCGCCGTAGTCGTTGTTGGGCGTAGTGGCGCTGGTCGCATCGAAGTTGCCGTTGCCCGTCAGCACGTAGAGGTTTCCGGAGCCGTCGACGGCGGGTGCAGCGCCGCCCATCCAGATGCCGCCCCAGCCTGCATTCGGCGTGTCGTTGAAGACGCTGACCTGGGTGAGATTGGCGGCGTTGTAGCCCATCATCCAGCCGTAGTAAGGCGCGTTGTCCTCGTGCGAAGCCCACGCGATGTAGATCTCGCCGTTCGCCAGCACCAGCCCGGCGCGCTGGTTTTGCGCGCGGGCTGCGAAGGTCGTGGTGGAGCTGCCGTCTCCTGTGCCGGGGAAGGTCGCGGCAATGGTCGCCGGGCCGGAAAATTTCTCCTTGCCGGTGATCAGGTCGATGGCATGCAGGCGCTGGAAAAACGCGGTGTCTCCGGAATTGGCCGATTTCGAAACGACATAGAGCGTGTCGGTTGTGGGGTCGATGACCGGCGTCCCGGTGACGCCAACTTCCGGCGCGATGTCGAAGTAGCCGCTGCCAATGAACTGCGCTCCGGTGGTATCGGGAACTGAGGTTTCGCCTGCGGTGCCGCCATGCCCGCCGTCCAGCAGACTGGCGTGCCACAAGGGAGTGCAGGGCGACGTGTTACTGTCCGCATCGAAGGCGTAGACGCTATCGTGCTGCGTGGCGACGAAAATCACGTTGTGGTGCGCGGCGGCGATGGTGAGATTGGGAACCCACAGCGACTGGGTGTAGACGGCGCCGTCGACCTTGCACGAGAAGAGCTTGCCGAAGGTCGCCGCAGTGACAGTTGCGGCTGAGAGCGCGTATTCCTGCGTGTTCGCCCCATTCCGCGAAAGATTGTTGTGCCAGGTGAAGACGCCCGCCAGATCGGTGACGGCGACGGCCACGGTCGCCGCCTTTGTGTTGTCCGCTGTGCTGGTCGCCGTCAGCGTGTAGAGCCCGGCCGCGGCGGCTGCCGTGAACGTGACAGGAACGCTGCTCTCGGTGGTTGCCGACGAGAAGGTGCCGCACGCGCTGCCGCTGCATCCGGAGCCGCTTACCGACCACTTGACGCCGGCGCCGTTATTCGTGATTGCGGTCGCCGTCAGCGCCTGGCCGGTTGTCAGTGAGGCGCGCCGCGGGACAACGGTCACGGTTGCAGAGGACGCGGCGATGGTGAGCGTCAGGTTCACCGGCAGGATCTGCGCCGGGCTGCTGGCATCGCTGACGGTGAAGGTGAGGGGCGTGGAACTGGCGGCGGCCGTGGGGGTCCCACCAATCGAACCCGATGCGCTCAAGGTCAGTTGGGCCGGCAGGGAGCCACTGGTCAGCGCCCAGGTGTAGGGAGCGAGGCCGCCGGCGGCCGCAAGCGCTGCGCTGTAAGGCGTGCCCACCTCGCCGTTCGGCAAGGCTGTTGTGGTGATGGCCAGCGGCGGAACGGTGATGGTGAGCGAGAGGGATGCCGATTTGGCCTGCGCGGGGCTGGCGGAGTCCGTGGCCGTAACGGTGAGGGCCCTCGCGTTGCTGGGCGCCGCGGGTGTGCCGGCGAGCGTGCCCGACTTGCTGAGCGAGAGGCCGGCCGGCAACGCCCCGGATTTCACGACCCAGGTGTAGGGTGCCGTGCCTCCGCTGGCGGCGAGGGAGACGCTATAGGCCGTCCCAATTTGTCCGTTCGGCAGAGAGGCCGTCGTAATCGTTAGCGGCGTGGGCGATTTCGTCTGATTTTGAGAGCCTCCGCAGCCGGCGACGACGAGCCCAGCGGCGGATAGCAGCGCGAGCGCGCAATGGACGGCCGCGCGGGGATAGCGACGGGGCAGTATCCGCGTACAGAACGCAAAGGACCGGATAGGCACAGCAGGTTCCTTGGCAGAGAATTCCCCAGGCCAACCGGCTTGAGAAGAA
This sequence comes from Acidobacteriaceae bacterium, assembly GCA_036267295.1. Classification (GTDB taxonomy): domain Bacteria; phylum Acidobacteriota; class Terriglobia; order Terriglobales; family Acidobacteriaceae; genus Palsa-343. The sequence continues at coordinate 135,185 of DATAWI010000041.1, forward strand.
AAAGAACAAAGTGCCGCAAGTTAGGGTGGCTAAGTATATCCGGCAGAGCAGGATAGGGTCATCCCAGTTTGCGCGGTCCAGGCTCCACGGCCGGAGAGCTTTGAGGGAGCGCGGCGTCGCCCGCGCTCGGATACCTCCGTGGCCGGATTGGGCAATCCCCCTGGGATTGCTCCCCGAAGTCGAACGGCGGGCCGAATTCGTGAAGCAAAAGGAGGTTTTCCACATCTAAGTTGTTGAGGATTTGTCCCAAAGGGCCCTTGGGTGTTCGCCTCGAAACGCTCCGAAATGGCAGAAATTGCCGGAGTTAGGGGTTTTTCGTGATATTCTGAGCATCCTGGGCAGACGTGCGCCTTCTACCCGCCGGCCCCTGAGCCGTACCGGGATTGCGCCTTTTATGGCCCGACCGCACCCCGTCCACTCCAGGTGAGACAGATCCGAAAATTCACTGCGGGGGAGACATCCGCTTGGCCATTGAAGATAAGTACGAACAGGACATACAGAAGCTGATCGACGCGGGCAAGGAGAAGGGATACCTGACCTACAACGAGGTCAACGACCTTCTGCCCGGAGACGTCAATTCGCCCGACGACCTCGACGACCTGATCACGACGATCGGGACGCAGGGCATTGACATTCTGGAAGGCGGCCCGAAGATCGGCGGCGATCGCGACGACTTCGAGCCCGAAGAGGGCGAGGACGTTGAGCTCGATCTGACGCCGGGCACGCTGGAAAAAACCAACGACCCGGTGCGTATGTATTTACGCGAGATGGGCACCGTGCCGCTGCTGACGCGCGAAGGCGAAGTCGAAATTGCGCGGCGCATCGAGCGCGGTCAACTGCGCGTGTTGAAGGCGATTTCGCGCTCGCCGGTGGTGATTCGCGAGATTGTCGCGCTGGGCGAAGACCTGAAGCGCGGCGTGCGCAACATCAAGGAAGTGGTGATCTTCGACGATGAGGAACTCACCGAAGAAGTGGTGCAGGCCCGCGTGCGCCAGACGGCTACGCGCGTCGACACCCTGGTGAAGCACCAGAAAAAGGCGCAACTGCTGGAAGAGAAGCTGGCCACGGTGAACCAGAAGGCAAAGCCGCGCGACCACCGCAAGCTGCGCTGGGGCATCGCCCGCGAGAAGGTGCTGGTCTCGCGTATCGTCCGCGAGCTGAAGTACACCAACGGCGAGCGCAAGCGCCTGCTCGAAAAGGTGAACAAGACCGTCGAGGCCATGCGCACGCTCGAACGGCAGATTCGCTCGCTCGATACCAAGTTTGAGCAGAGTCGCAGCGAGGAGCTGAAGAAGGAATACCGGCGCCAGCAGAAAAACTGCAAGATCGACCTGGAAAAGCTGGAAGAAGAGGCCGGCGTGGCGATCGCCGAGCTGAAGCGCACCCAGCGCGAGATGATCCAGGGCGATATGGACGCCGAGCAGGCCAAGCGGGAGCTGATTGAAGCCAACCTGCGCCTGGTAGTTTCCATTGCGAAGAAGTACACCAACCGCGGGCTGCAGTTCCTCGACCTGATTCAGGAAGGCAATATCGGCCTGATGAAAGCCGTGGACAAATTTGAGTACCGCCGCGGTTACAAATTTTCGACTTATGCCACCTGGTGGATCCGGCAGGCCATCACGCGCGCCATCGCCGATCAGGCGAGGACGATCCGCATCCCGGTGCACATGATCGAGACCATCAACAAGCTGATTCGCACCTCGCGGCAACTGGTACAGGAGCTGGGGCGCGAACCGACTTCGGAAGAAATAGCGAAGCGGATGGATATTCCGGTGGCGAAGGTGCGCAAGGTACTGAAGATCGCGCAGGAGCCTATCTCGCTGGAGACACCCATCGGCGAAGAGGAAGATTCGCACCTGGGCGATTTCATCGAGGATCGGCAGGCGGTTTCGCCGTCCGACGCGGTGATCAGCGTGAACCTGAAGGAATACACCTCGCAGGTGCTGCGCACGCTGACTCCGCGCGAAGAGCGCGTGGTGAAGATGCGATTCGGTCTGGAGGACGGTTCGGAACACACATTGGAAGAGGTCGGACAGAGCTTCCAGGTGACGCGCGAGCGCATCCGGCAGATCGAGGCGAAGGCGCTGCGTAAACTGCGGCATCCTTCCCGCTCGCGTAAGCTGCGAGCGTTTGTGGACACCGCCCACGAATAAGTCGCCGCGAATTTTGCAGCGCAAAGCCGCTCCGGCAACGGGGCGGCTTTTCCTTTGCGTGGAGTAACCAGGCCCATGCGCACTTCGGATAGCACGAAAGTATAGTTGCCAGGCATGTTGGCTGGATGCGATAGTACGCGGCGTTGTCCTGAATTTTTCCTGAGGTCCCGAACATGCTGGGAGGATCCTCGCTTGACTGCCTTTGATACGGAAACGGTTGCTTTGCCCGCGGGTTTCGCGCCCGATAGTCTGGCTGCCATCCACGAGCTCCCGCCGGTCCCCGCCGACAAGTTCGGAGGGCCACTCGACGGGGGCTGTCTGCGCGGCTTTATGTGGGCCGCTGTGATCGAAGGGTCCTGCCTCCTGATCGTGGCGCTTCTCGCCTATTTCCTGGTGTATCGAAGCTAGAGCGTACCGCATCGGGAAAGGGCCGTCTGGCGCCGCGGGAACGGAAACGCGCCGGTTCGTCGCCGATGGCTGCCGCTGTGGCCTTGCTACTGCACGGTGAGGTTCACCGCCGTGCTGTGGGTGATGTTCGCCATGGTCGCGGTGATGGTGATGACGTAGGCGCCGGGCGGTGTCGGATATTGCGAACCGCCTGAACCTCCTCCACCGCTGCCGCCGGACCCGCTGCTCGCGCTCACGCCGCAGCCGGTGGGCAGCAGGAGTGCAGCAAGCAGAAGCATGAGCAAGCCCGCGGTGCGCCGGCGCCGCAGGCCGGCCCACGACAGAGGCAGGAGCAGCGCGAGGATGGGCGCCTCCCACTTCCCCGGCACGCCGTCGTTGCGCACGGAGGCGGGTGCGACGCCTGTGACAATCGAAAGTGTGGCCGTCGAAGTACCCGCTGCGCCGATGGCAAGGCTAGTGGGGTTCATGGAGCAGCCAGCATTTGCAGGAGCGCCACTGCAGGCCAAAGCCGCCATGCCGGCGGAGCCTGACAGGCCCGTCAACTGCAACATAAAAGTGGCCGTCTGTCCGCTGGTAACGATTGCGGAGGAAGAGCCGGTCACAACGATTGAAAAGTCTACGCCGTCGCCGGAGAGAGCGACGTTCAGCGTCCTCGGAAGATTGGCGGCGATCATGCTGAGCGTGCCGCTAACCGCACCGGCAGCGCTCGGGGAAAATGTCAGCGTGACGGTGCAGGCACTGCCCACGGCCAACGTAGCCGGGCAGGAGTCCGAGGCGATTATGAAACCCGGCGTCGCACTGACTGCGAGATTACCGAGCGCAAATCCGCCGCTGTTGGTGAGGGTGACCGCCCGCGCGCCGCTGGTGGATCCGACAGCCAGACCGCCAAAATCGATCGAAACGGGCGTGACCGAGATTCCCGGAGGAGCGACACCGGAGCCGCTGAGCGCGACGCTTTGGGTACGGAATTCATCCGTGACCTGAAGCTTGCCCGGCTCAGCGCCGACCACCGTCGGTGTGTAGGCGATCAGGATGCTGCAGCTTGCATGGCCCTGGAGCGACGCCCCGCAGTTGTTCACAACCGAAAAGTCGCCGGCGATGGAAACGGCAATCGCGGTTAACGACTCATCACCCGTGTTGGTGAGCGTGACCGATTGTGTCGTGCTGGTGGTGGCGATCTGCTGTGGCGCGAAAGCCAGCGTTTGAGGAGCCAGAGCGTCGTTTGCCGAGGTCTGGCCGGTTCCTGATAGTCCTGCGGACTGTGTGCCGAGGGCGTCCGTTACGATGAGAGTGCCGGTGCGCGCGCCTGACGCCGACGGCGTGAAGACGATGGCGATCTCACAGGCAGTCTGGGCGGCGAGCACACTGCCGCAGGTGTTGGCCCCGATGACAAAGTCGCCTTCCACCGTTTCGCTGGTTAGGGCAATTGCAGATTCCCCGGTGTTGGCAACGCTGATGCTCTGGGCCGCTGTGGATGCAGCGACTGTCGTGGTCGCGTAAACGAGCGACGACGGGGTGAGGATAATATCTCCCGGAGTCAGGCCGGTCCCGGAGAGCGATGCCGTGATTTCGCCGCCAGAAATATTGGCATAGACGGTGAGCGTACCGGTGCGCCCGTTTGCCTGCGAGGGATCGAACATAACCCAAATCTGGCAGCTTGACTGGGGCGCGATGGACTGCGCGCTGCACGTGTCCGTCTCGCTGAAATCACCGGTGATGGCGACACTGCCGACGTTCAGGTTGAGCGTGCCGGTATTGGTCAAAGCGATCGCCTGCGGCGCGCTGGCTGTCTGCACGGTTTGCGGGGCAAAACTGAGTGAGGACGGCGCGAGCGCGGCGGCGGTCGGGGTGATGCCGGCCGTCACCAGGTTGACCTGCCAGATTCCGCGGCCGTAGGTGGCCGCGCGCAGGGCCTGGGTCGCGCCTTCGTTGTAGGTCATCAGGCTGACGACCGGTGCGTTCGGCAGGCCGTTGCCGTAAACATTCCAGCATTCCGAATCGACTGCGCCGCAGCCGGCAACATTCCTGGTGTAATAGACGCCGGTATCCAGAGCCACGTAGACGGTGTTGCCGTCGTTCGGATCGACGGCCACGCTGTTGGCGGGGATGTGTGGCAAATTCGCGGTGAGATCGACCCAGTGCGCGCCCGCATCGGTCGAACGATAGATCACCGGCTCTGTTTGCGGCGGCGCGTATACGCCCTGCACGGTGACGTATACCGTCGCCCCGGTTGGATCGTGCGGGTCAGCGTAGATGCTGGATATGTCGAAGCCTCCGGGATTAAAACGCGAGGCCAGAAACGCATCGTTGATGACCGGAGACGCGGTGACGTCGGTCCACACAGTGGAGGCTGCGACGGATGCGTCATTCAGGGAGGCGGTGAAGAGGTGGCCCGGCAGCAGGCCGCCTCCGTCGGCGGAACCCGCCATGCCTGCATAAACCTCTTCGCTGCCGTCAGGACTGGAGGAGCCGCCGCCCGCAGCCAGGGAGCGGATTTCCGCGTTGCCATCGCAGAAGGTACCGGATTCGCCATCGAGGAATCCGCTGAGCACGCTGTCCGCGCCCCAGCCTGCGCCGGTGGCTGCATCCCGCCAGACCCGGCAGGTACCCAGAATCACCCGGCTGGTGTCCGCAGGGTCGAGAATCCACGGCGCTGGAATCAGCTGCACATCATTGTCTACCTGCGCTTCGCCGATGACCGGGGCGCCGAATCCGACCCGGTTGCACGACGTGCCGTCTGTGCAGCGGTTGATGCCCACGCCAAACTTCGAGGTGGCGTACCAGTTTCCAGGATTCACCGGATCGACGGCGACGGCATTGCCTTCGCCGTCGAGGACCTGGTTCCACGCACCCGGCGTGGAAGCGGGCGCCGCAGTCCCAAGCGCTCCGAGGCCGGCCAGCCAGGTGGACGGATTGTTCGGATCCTCGCTGAAGCTCTCCACCTCCGCGAGCGAACCCAGTCCGCCATTCAGGTTTTGAAAGTGTTGGGCGTCGTCTGCGGAGCAGGGCGGGGACTGCTGGCTGACGGCATCCGTGGAACGCCACAGCCCGCCGTCGTTGCCAAAGTACAGGAGACCCGATCCGCCAAAAGTGGCGTCGATGGCATGTTGCGCCGGAGCTACCTGGGCGGATGCGCATGTTTGCGTGTTGGTGGTGTTGCGCCAGGTGCAACTGTTCGCCAGACTGCATCGCCACAGATCGCTGCTTCCGGCAAAGAGGAGAGTGTCCTGTTGCGATGGGACTGCCGCGAGCGCCAGATTGTAATCGCCCTCGGGAATGGTGCCATCCCCCGTCGTCGATTCGAGGGGTTGATCGTCAATTTGCGTTCCGAACTGCACGGTGGACGACGCGCAATCTCCATTGATCAGGTTGCAGGCATCACGCCACAATCCCTGATCCAGATTGTTCTGGTCTACCGACAGGGCGAAGAGATCGCCGCTCTCGGGCTGCACCGCCAGAACCCCGCGAAACATGGGACAGGCCGGCGAGCCGATGGTGTATTGTTTCGCGGGACAGATCGTCGTGGTCAGGTTGGTTCCAGGCTGATTTTGGAGCCTGGTGAAGGTGATGCCGTCGACGGACTCGTAGTATCCGTGATAGCGAACCGCTGCGTAGAAACGCCGCCGTACCGGGTTCCACAGGACCGACGTGGCGGCGTTGCCGAAAGCGATGGTCGCCTGGGGCGACTGGATGGTCAGGGCGCCGTCCACGAGGGTCGCCATTTGCCACGTGACTCCTGCGTCCTGCGAGTAATAGAGCCCAAGGATGCTTTGTGTGTTGGGAAGCCCCAGCAGAGCGCCGTATGCGGACTGGCTGACGGCGGCAACCACCAGGTTCGGATCCGAGGTACTCCAGGCAAATCCTGCGAAGGCATTCCCGATGAAGTTGTAGGTAAAGCCTCCGGTGCCCGGGGTCGTGTGATAGATCAACGCCCATGTATTGCCTCCGTCGGCGGAGCGGAGTAACCCCGCGCCGTACCAGGCGTCGGTAGCCACATCGGAGTCGCCGGTGCCGGCCAGCACGACGCCGGTTCCTCCGGGCTGCACGCTCACCGCGCCGACGGTGAGGGAAGCCAGGCTGGCGGTGGAAAAGGCGCTCAGGTCATCTGTGAGCGGGAGAAAACTTGCCGCAGCCGCGTTGCCGGCCGCATTGGTCGACTTCCATACGCCGCCTCCGGTGGTGCCGATGTACACCGTGTTGCCGGAAGAATCCGCGGGGTCGGCTGCAATGGCGGATACCCGGCCCGTGACCTGGTTCCACGCTGAGGTGTTCACCTGAGTGGGGCCAACCGGCTGCCAGGCGGGAGGAGGCTGGCCGCTCGTATCGGCGGCGCGCGCCCGCAACAGATTTGCATGCGCCGCTCGTGCTGACATCAGAGTGGCAGCCGGAACGGGCTGGCCGGGACGCGGCACAATGCCGCGGCGGCTGAGAAAAGCGAGAGAGCGGTTCGTTTTTGCATGCCGCACCGCAACCTGCGGACCGGGAATGGCCGCTGCCTGCTGGGCGCGCAGCGGCAGGCATGCCAACAGCGCACACAGGATCGCAACCTTCCATCGTGGATGGCGATTCCGGGGCGAGAGAGAGCCCTGCCGGATGCGCCGGTCGCAATCCTCGTTCACGGGACGCGCGGCGCAAACGAAAGCAATCTCGGTGCGAAAAGTCAAAGCGGGGCCCTCGTGCGACCCGGCGGCCCTTGCCCCTCAGCCGGCTTTGGGCAGGCGGGGAAACGGTCCGGCGAGACAGGTCGATTATCCCGATCAGGAGCGACGAAGGGGCAGGTTACTTAGGTCAGAAACTGGTGCCCGTTGTACCGAAACGGAAGCGCAGTACCGAAGGCGAACCAGCTGGGAGGATGATGGACCGCACCAGCCGCGCCTGGTGGGCCGCGCAATTCGGGGGAAATCCGCGACAGATCGTTCTGCTGCAGATGGAGCGACTTACCGGATCAGGCGTCGAGCCAGAGGCTAGATCTCCGAACGCAGTCCTGCGGCGTGCAGGCTGTTTTGCTGCGAGGAGCGGGACAACAGCGCGCCCGATGAGTCGGCGTTCCCGGAGACGGCCCAGGTCGAGGCATGCCGCGCGACAATCTCCGCAGGGATGGCCAGGGACTCCGCCGAACCGAACGCGCAGGACGCCGCGGTGCGCCAAAGAACCAGGAAATCCGAGACGAATGTCGCGGTCCGGATGTAGTCGATATCCATTCTGGCTTTGGCCGGCTTTACGAACAGCTCGTAGAAAGCCTCAAGCTCATGCTCGGGAATCCCCGACAGGAACTCTTCTTCCTTCCGGAAAGCCAGCGTCGCAACGCCGGTGATTCCTGGACGGCAGGCCATGTGCAGCGCTTCATGGTGCGGCAACTTGGGGCGCGGGCCCACCAGGCTCATGTCGCCGGTGAGAACGTTCCAGAACTGCGGCAGCTCGTCGAGTTTGTAACGGCGGAGAAATGCTCCGACCGGAGTGATCCGAGCATCGCCGGCAACAGTAATGTTCGACGCAGAGCCGTCGATCTGATCCATCGAGCGAAACTTGTACAGAGTGAATTCTTTGCCGCCCCTCCCCATGCGCTTCTGGCGGAAGAAGACAGGTCCCTGGGAGCCGAAGCGCACCAGCGCCGCCGCGAACACCATGAAAGGCAGGAAAACCAGCAGGGCGGCCAGCGCGGCAAAGCAGTCAAAGGTTCTCCGGACCGCCGAGAGTATCCACGGACTCGCCTCGCTGACGGTGCGAGCCTTCCAGGGGGCCGGAGTTGCCCGGTCTCGCCTCGCCGTCTGCATCGGATCGTCGACGGCGGCCTGTTCAGATTGGTGCGCCGGACGCGACGGATTGTCGGTCTCCGCAGGAAAAAGACTATCGAATGAAAGCGAACTCATGCCACCCATCTCTATGCGGCTGATGGAATTGTTGACGTACGCAGAGAGGAAAAAGACCACTTCACGTCGTTCCACCCGGAATTCTGTCATCGCCGCGGAACAAACAAATCGTGCCCGTATCGATTATTGCTGGCTGAATCGAATTATTACTAAAGTGTAACCGTATTTGTTCTCTGTTGCTGCCAGTAGTATACCGGCGAACAACTTGTGTCGACCCGCATCGTTGGACTTTGTTGCGCATAAAAAGAGTGGCCCGGGGTCACAAAAGGAATTCGAACCAGAGTGGGAACTGCCCATTTCCTGCGGAGATGGGGCCCCGACATGCTAAAATCAGGCCACCGGAATTCCGGTTCTCGAGACGGGATCGCGCCTGTCGCGGATCTTTTGTGTCCGCCTGTTGTTCTGCGAGACACCCTTAGTATGAAAAGATACCTCGTCCCCCTTCTTGCCACGTCCCTGTTTGCCGCAACGCTATCCGTCTCGGCTCAGAGCCAGGACTCCCAGGACTTTCCCTCCAGCGCCACGCAGAACCGAAACAATAATTCCGTAGCGGATTGCAGCGATCCGCTGCAGGCGCAAACTCCGCAGTGCATGCTGCAAAATCCGGGAACCACTCCACAGTTTCCGACGACACAGTCGACTCCCTCGCCGGGATTACTAAATCAACAACCCCTGAATCCGAGTTATACCGACAACGAGATTTTGGCGCGTCAAAATGCAGCCCGCATTCGGCTCTGGCAGACTCTGCCCCCTGAACCGTTGACGGAGTTCCAGAAATTTGTGGCCTCGACGACCGGGCAGGTGCTGCCGATCTATGGAGCGAACCTCTTTCGCCAGGTGCCCTCCACATTCGCTCCCCTCGACCTGGGACCGGTCCCGCCGGATTACACCATCGGCCCGGGGGACGAACTGCGCATCCGCATCTGGGGTCAGGTCAACCAACGCGCAGATCTCCGCGTGGATCGCACCGGAGACATTTATCTGCCGCAGGTTGGGCAGATCCACGTCGCCAACATTCCTTATTCATCTCTCGATGAGCATTTGCGCACGGCGGTTGGGCGGATTTATCGGAATTTCGATCTGAGCGCGGAGGTTGGGCAGATTCGCTCCGTCCAGGTCTACGTGGCCGGAGCGGCGAGTCGTCCGGGCGTCTACACGGTGAGTTCGCTCAGTACCCTGGTGGACGCCTTGTTTGCCAGCGGCGGACCCTCGGCCAGCGGGTCGTTGCGCGACATCGAGCTGCGGCGCGGCGCCACCGTCGTCACACATTTTGACCTGTATTCTCTGCTGGTGCACGGGGATAAGACCCATGACGCGACTCTCCAGTCAGGCGATGTAATCTTTATCCCGCCGGTCGGCCCCCAGGTGGCGATGACCGGCAGCGTGAGAAGCCCGGCAATCTACGAGCTGCGCCCCGACGAGCCGCTGTCCAACGCGGTCGCGGATGCGGGGGGCGTCTCGGCGGTCGCAGCCGAGGCGCGCGTTTCGATCGAACGGATCGACGAACATCGCGACCGGCACGCAATGGAAGTCGCGTGGGATGCGGCGGGCCTGGCCACGCCGCTGGCCGACGGCGATCTGGTTCAGGTGCTGTCGATTATTCCGCGATACCAGAAGACGGTCATTCTGCGAGGCAATACCGCCAATCCTGGTCGATTCGCATGGAAGCCAGGCATGCACGTGAGCGACCTGATACCGGACAAAGAAGCTCTGATTACGCGGAACTACTGGTGGAAGCGTGCACAACTGGGATTGCCGGAGCCCGAATTCGAGCCACTCCAGAACTTTCCGGGCCTGGTACAACCGATGTCTCCCCTGGATTTGCCCCGGAGCAGATTCCTCGGGCAGCGAGCCAATGGAAACGGAAACTCACGGTCGGGGGCCGAGGCACCGAATGGAGGGTCCGCCCCTGGGAATGAAAACAACAGCGACCAGACCAATAACTACGACCAGACCAACGGTAGCGGCTACAACCAGAACAGTGGTTACGACCAATACAACGATGACGACCAGAGCGGCAACCCGGTCGCCGGGGTGGGCGAGAACGGAACTCCGGATCAAAGCCAGAGGGCAAACCAGCGGCTGAACCCCACGCAGCGAGCCGGCGCCGGGACATTGGCTGCGGAACAAGGCGACCTCCTGTCTCGATCGTCCTCCACGATGCGTACGAGGGTGGGCTCCATCGCGCCGGAGATTGACTGGAACTATGCGGTCATCGAGCGACAGGACCCCGATACGCTGAAGACTGTTTTGATCCCGTTCGACCTTGGCGGGCTGGTTCTGGAGCACGACGTGACCCAGGATCTGGCGCTCCAGCCCGGCGATGTGGTGACGGTGTTCTCGCAGGCGGACATCCAGGTGCCGATCGGCCAGCAAACAAAATTCGTCCGGCTGGACGGCGAATTTGTCCATGCGGGCGTGTACACGGTCACGCCCGGCGAGACTCTGCGGGAACTGGTAGCGCGGGCCGGCGGATTCACGCCCAACGCATACCTTTACGGCTCGGAATTCACCCGCGAGTCGACGCGGGCCGTGCAACAGAGTCGCATGGATGAATATATCCAGACATTGGAGATGCAGATGGAGCGCGGCAATCTGGCGCTGGCTTCCTCAGCGACCAGTTCGTCGCTGGACCTTGCCAACGGGGCATCGGCCCAGACCAGCGAACAGCAAATGCTCAGCCGACTGCGGCAGATGCGCGCTACGGGACGCATCGTCCTTGAATTGCAGGGAGGCAGCGCCGGCGTGAATGCTTTGCCGGACATCACGCTGGAGAATGGCGACCATTTCATCGTTCCGCCTCGACCCGCGAGCGTGAATGTGGTCGGCTCCGTCTTCGATCAAAATTCATTCCTGTATCAGGGGACGCGCCGCACCGGCGACTACCTCCACCTCGCGGGCGGTCCCAACCGCGATGCCGACCGGAAGCAGATCTTCATCATTCGCGCGGATGGATCGGTCATCAGCCGCACCGCAACCAGTGGAGTCTGGGGCGACGAATTCGATCACCTGCGCATGAATCCGGGCGATACGATCGTAGTTCCGGAGAAGGGATTCAAGCCTTCCGCGCTGCGCGGATTCCTCGACTGGTCGCAGTTGTTCTCGCAGTTCGCGCTGGGCGCAGCGGCGCTGAGCGTGATTCAGTAAACGATCCAGGCGCGCTTCGCCTGGTAAGATACGGTCATTGCGCGGACCAGGGCCAGGAGCCTCATGCCAACAGATAGCCAGTCGCCCGCATCGCGAGAAGCTGCCCGGCTCAGCCCGGTTTCACGACCGTCGTCCGGCGAGAAGGAGGTCTCGATCATCGAGCTTCTGATCGCTCTGGCGCAGCGCAAGTGGACGATTCTGAAAGTCACGGCGGTGTGCGCGGGGCTGGCGGTTGTGATTTCTTTCATCCTTCCCACCCGTTACACGGCAACGACGATTCTGCTGCCGCCCCAGCAGAATTCCTCGATGAGTTCGTTGCTGGCGAGCCAGCTCGGCGGGCTCGGTTCCATGGCGGCGCTCGCCGGAGGAGGTAGTTTCGGATTCAAGAATCCCAACGACATGTACGTGAGCATGCTGAAGAGCGAAACCGTCGAAGATGCCATGGTGAGCAAATTCGAGCTGATGCGCGAATACCGTGAACGGTATCTTTCATGGGCGCGCAAGAAGTTCGAGAGCTATGTAACGATCGACGGCGATGGCAAGGACGGCCTGATCCACATTGCTGTGGAAGACCGTAACGCCCAGCGCGCCGCCGATCTGGCCAACGGATACGTGGACGAGTTCCGCAAGCTTTCCGCGAGCCTGGCCATCACGGAAGCCGCGCAGCGGCGCCTCTTCTTCCAGCGGCAGCTGGAGGCGGCCAAAGACAATCTGGCCAATGCGGAAGAGGCGATGAAGAGCACAGAACAAACGACGGGTCTGATTCAGCTCGACAGCCAGGCGCGAGCGTTGATCGAGTCCGCGGCCAGCCTGCGCGCCCAGGTCGCCGCCAAGGAAGTCCAGATTCAGGCGATGCGCACTTATGCCACCGGCGAGAATGCCGAACTGATGCAGGCCCAGCAGGAGCTCGATTCGTTGCGGGAGCAACTGGCGCGGCTGGGAGGATCGGAAGAGAACGCCGATTCTCTGATCGTGCCCAAGGGCAAGGTTCCCGAAGCCGACCTGGAATATGTTCGTAAGCTGCGCGATGTGAAGTATAACGAAACGATTTTCGATATCCTCGCCCGTCAGTTCGAGATGGCAAAACTCGACGAGGCGAAAGAGGGCGCGTTGATCCAGGTAGTCGATCGAGCGGTCCCTCCCGATCGGCGATCCTCTCCCAAACGAGCCGTAATTGTGATCATCTCGACGATTGCCGGTCTGTTCCTGGGAATTCTCGTCGCTCTCTCGCAGTCCGGCATGGAGCGCCTCCGGGCCGATCCCGAAGCGAGCGCTCAACTGGCCACATTGTGGCAGGCGCTTCGGCGCAAAGGCGGCCCGGCAGCCTGAAGCTTTGCGTCAGGAATCGCCTCGCACGCCGGAGCGCGCTATTCCGGCAGATCCTGTAATCCGGTAATCGTGAGAGGCACAGAAACGCCTCCGGACCAAAGGTCCTCGCCAGGCGACGCGTCTCCGACAAATATGTTGTATTCCCCGGCGCGCACGACGCGATGCCCCGCAGCGTCCACTTCGCTCAGTTCTCGAGGGCTTAGCTCAAAATGCACAAGCGCGCTGGTGTGCGGCGCGAGCGGCACGCGCTTGAACGATTCGAGACTGCGCAGCGGATAACCGTTCCCCGCAGGCGGGATGAGATAGAGTTGGGCCACTTCCTCCCCCTCTCGATCGCCGGAATTCGACACGGTGACTTCGGCGGTGAGGGGTTGCCCAGCGGCGACATTCGAGGACGAAAGCTTCAGCCCGGAATACCGGAACGTGGTGTAGCTGAGACCGTAGCCAAAGCGGTACAACGGTTCTCCCGAGAAATAGCGATAGGTCCGGCCTTGCATGCCGTAGTCGGTAAAAGGCGGCAACTGGTGATCCGACGCATAGAAGGTGACGGGAAGACGGCCCGATGGGTCGGCCTTGCCGGTGAGAATGTTGGCGATGGCCTCGCCGGCGGCTTCGCCTGGATACCACGCCTCCAGCAACGCCGCAGCATGTTCCTTCGCCCAGGTCATGGCAACGGCGCTACCGCTCATCAGCACCACCACAACCGGCTTGCCCGTCGCGGCGACGGCATCCAGCAAGTCCTGCTGCGCCTTCGGCAGATCGATCGAAGTGCGGTCGCCGCCGCTGAAGCCCGCGACGTGCACCGGCATTTCTTCGCCCTCGAGATTCGGCGAGAGGCCCACAAACGCCAGCACGACGTCGGATTTCTGCGCGGCCGCAACGGCTTCGGCGCGCAGAACCTCAACCGGCGGTTGCCATTCGAAGGTGATGCCGGCGCCGAATTGCGGCGCCTGATAGACGTAGTCGATCCGGACATCGTGGGCTGAGGTGTCGGCCAGATTCACTTCGAACACATCCCGGGGATTTCCGCGGGTTGCCGGTCCAACCTCTGCTCGGCTGTCGTAGGTCTTTTTGCCGTCGAGCCACAGATCGTACGATTCCTGATCGCCGCAGCGCCAGCATCCGGGGCGGCGAATGAGAAGCCGATAGGTTCCCGCGGCCGGGGGGGTGAAGACGCCGGTCCAGCGTACGCTGAACCCGGTAGGAGGCAGGCCAGGACCGGGACGCGCCGCGTTCCAGTCGAAGTCAATCTGCTTGTCGATGCGGGTGAATGCCGGTGCGCCGGTGAAATTTGGATTGGCAAAGTACTGGCCTTTGAGCCCGTGCTCCCGCACGTCGCGCGCTGGACGCAGCGCGGTTCGCGGCACAAGGATGGGCAGGTCATCGACATAAGTGGATCCCTGCGCATACGTGACGGAGGCCTTCCCGCGCAGTGCCTGCTCGATGCCATCGACAGGCAGCGAAGGATGCGACGGGATGGCGTTGTAATTGCCTTCAATGGCGGCCAGCGACGCAGCATTCGGGCCGATCACGGCGATGCGCCGCAGGCTGGGCCTGAGCGGCAACGTCCCGTCGTTCTTCAACAGCACGATGGATTCCTCCGCAGCTTTGAGTGCGATGGCGCGATGTTCCGGCGCATCCACAGCGGAGAAGGGAATCTGCGCGTACTTCACAGCGGAGGGCGGATCGAACATGCCGAGCTTCATTCGTGCGGTGAATAATGCCTGCACTGCCTTGTCGATCCTGGCCTCCGGAATCAGGTTCTGGCGGACAGCATCCACCAGCGATTTGTATTCGTCGCCACAACTGGTGTCGGTGCCGGCTTCAACCGCTGCCGCGCTGGCATGCGCCTCGTCAGGCGAATAGTGGTGTCCGATGGGCGTGAAGAAATCGGAGATCGCCCCACAATCGGACGTCACGAATCCATGGAAATGCCATGCGTCGCGCAAATAATGCCGCAGCAACATCGTGTTGGCGCAGGCAGGCGCTCCGTCGATGGCGTTGTAGGCGCACATGATCGAGTCGGCATGTCCCTGCATCACGGTAGCGCGAAACGCGGGCAGGTAGGTGTCTTCGAGATCGTGCGGCGCAACATCGACGTTGAAGGCGTGGCGCTGCGACTCGGGTCCGCTGTGAACCGCGAAATGTTTCGGCGTGGCGATGGTGCGGAAGTACTGGGGATCGTCGCCCTGCAGGCCGGTGACAAACGCGACGCCCATTTGGCTGGTCAGAAACGGGTCCTCGCCGTAGGTTTCCTGCCCGCGGCCCCAGCGCGGATCGCGGAAGATGTTGATATTCGGCGACCAGATCGTCAGCCCGTAATAGATGCTGTGCAGATTGTCGCGCATCGCCTGGTTGTACTTGGCGCGGGCCTCGGTGGAGATGATGGTCGCCACCTGGTGCTGCAAAGCCGGGTCCCAGGTCGCTGCCAGCCCAATGGCCTGCGGAAAGAGCGTGGCATAGCCGGATCGTGCGATGCCGTGCAGGCCCTCGCTCCAGTAGTCGTACGCGGGAACGCCGAGGCGTGGGATGGCGGCGGCGTGGTTCTGCATCTGGGAAACTTTTTCGTCGAGCGTCATGGCCGAGACCAGCGCGTCCACGCGCTTCTCGACTGGCTGCGACGCGTCAAACCAGAGCTGGGTCGCAGGGGCCGGCGCGGACTGAGCGTGCATCGGCGAGGCTGGGACGGACAACGTCAGGGCGGCGCACAGACTCGGAATCCAGAAGCTTCGAACCACCGGGCAACTCCTCCTGCAGGGTGATGGGGGAAGGCAGCAGCGGTGCCTACCAGTCGGTGACGGTACCGTCCATTTTGCGCAGGACGGGCAGATAGGCACGCTGATACGGATACTGTGCAGCGAGGCTTTCGTCAAGGTCGACGCCCAGGCCGGGCGCATCGCCGGGGTACATGTAGCCCGCCTCGAAGCGGTACGCATGAGGGAAGACGGCATCCGTCTCCGCCGAGTGCGGCATGTGTTCCTGAATGCCGAAGTTGTGAATGGCGAGATCGAAGTGCAGCGCCGCGGCCATGCATACGGGCGAAAGATCGGTGGGCCCATGGCAGCCCGTGCGCACCTGGTAGAGCGCCGCGAAGTCGGCGATCTTTTTGAGCGCCGTGAAGCCTCCGGCATGGGTGAGAGTCAGCCGCACATAGTCGATCCACTGGTTGCGGATCAGCTCATGCGCGTCCCACACGGAGTTGAGCACCTCGCCCGTGGCAATCGGCGTGGTGGTGTGTTCGCGAATCAGGCGAAACCCCTCCTGGCATTCTGCCGGCGTCGGATCTTCCATCCAGAAAAGGTGAAACGGCTCCAGTTCTTTGCCGAGGCGCGCCGCTTCGATGGGCGTGAGGCGATGGTGGCAGTCGTGCAGCAGGTGCAGATCGTCGCCAAATCGCTCGCGGACGCGGGCCATAAGTTTGGGCACGTGGTTCAGATACTTCTCGGTCGACCAGCGGCTCTCCGACGGCAGGCCTCGTTCCGCCGGCTCGTAGGGCTGCGCGCCTTTGGGCACGCCGTAGGTGGCGTCCAGCCCGGGGATGCCGCTCTGCACGCGAATAGCGCGGTAGCCCATCTCCTGGTGGCGAGCGACGTCGTCGAGGGCCTCCTCGATGTCAGCTCCATGCGCGTGACAGTAGACCAGCACGCCATCACGGCTGCGACCGCCCAGCAAGTTGTAGACAGGCGTGTTAAGCGCCTTGCCCTTGATGTCCCACAACGCCATATCGACCGCGGCAATCGCGGACATGGTCACCGGCCCGCGCCGCCAGTACGCTCCGCGGTAGAGATACTGCCAGATGTCCTCGGTCTGAAACGGATCGCGGTTGAGGATGCAGGGGACGACATGCTCGCTGAGGTAGCTGACGACGGCCAGTTCGCGGCCATTCAGCGTGGCATCACCGAGGCCGTAGATCCCTTCATCCGTCTCGATCTTCAGCGTGACAAAATTACGCCCCGGCGAGCAGATGTTGATCGTCGCTTTTGTAATCTTCATGGTGACTTGTTCACTCGAGTGCCTGACGGTGGTCTGGTTTTGGCGGACGTCGGATTCTCCGCCACGATCTCCAAATAGTCGATCGGTGCAGGCTCGCCGCCCTCCGGGTGTCCCTCGACAGTCAGCACGTCTCCGGGGCGCAGCGGCACGCCCTGCAAAGTGTAACGCGTGGAAGTATCCCCGTTGGGCGCGTCCCCGGGCAGCGAATTGCCTGCGGTCCACGCGGCGATCGGCTGGCGATTCAGCAGCAGGCGGAATGTCGAGGCTCCGTGCAGGTAATCGAAATACTGGATGGCCACCGTGTACCAGCCCACAGGCCGGTGAACCTGGGCAGACGCCGCGCAGACCGTGTGGCCCTGGCACACGTACGCCTTGCCGCCGGACGCCGTCTCCCACGGCGTCACCTTGACGGGCGTGTAGCCGTCAAGCCCCATTTGCGAGGCGGTGATGCGGTTGGGATCGTGGTCGACGCGCCCCAGCGCATCGGGAACAGCGGAGATCTTCGCGAACCAGCGCGTGACCGCGTCGCGCCAGACGATCGCCTCCCCCGCCTGATAGGTGAGCATCGCGAGCGTCTTTTGATAACGCTGCTCGTCGACCAGGCCGTTGAGCAACTTCCATTGCACGGTAAAATCGTCAGCTTCCTGCGCGCCGGCGTAGTGATCGTCGTAGATCGTCTGGATCACGGTCTTGCCGTTGCGCAACCTGTAGGTCCATGGCACATGGTGCATGAAGAGGAGCAGATCGTCGGGGCATGTCTTGAGCGACTCGTACATCCGCGCGACCTCAGGCGGGTATTGGCCGATGAAACCCGTCCCCGTCGCTGGGGTCCGATCCATACCTACGCCGTCTTTCTGTGCGCGGATCCACTGTCCCCAGCCGTTCTCCTCCTGCGATTGCGGCGCCGGCCCGTAGTGCGGCCCGGTGATGTTGGTCAGCGTCTGCAGGCCGAGCGGGCCGGTGTATTTTTCGTAGGTCGGCCATGATTCCAACAGCAAATGTGTAACCGTGGCGACGACTTTTTCATTGTTGCTGAAGGTCAGCCGCGTCCAGTCGCTGGCGATGGCGGCAGCTGTCGTGTTCGGATTCCACGCCAGCCGTCCAAAACCGTAGAGATTAGCCATCGCCAACGGGCTGCCGAGCCAGTTGGCATCGAGGCCCACATTGGCCACGCCTACAAAACCGCCCTGCGGAAGGTGGAAAGTTTGTCCGTCGACGATGTCTTTGAGCGGGGTCGCGCGATTCTCGGCGCGCAGGTCGAAATCGAGATACGTTTCCCACATCGCAGGCAAATATACGAGCTGCCGCTGCTGCCCGGTGTATTCCTGCGTAATCTGCAGTTCGACGGCGTCATTGGTCTTCGTCAGGCCGCCGAACAGCGGGGAGACCGGCTCGCGCACCTGGAAATCAATAGGGCCGTTCTTGATCTGCACCACGACGTTATCGGCGAACTTTCCATCCAGCGGATGGAAGATGTCGTACGCGGCGCGCGCCCGATCCGCCTTCAGATCGTGCCAGTCAAGATGGTGGTTGTAGACGAAGGCGCGGTAGAGCACGATGCCGCCGTGCGGCTTGAGCGCGCTGGCCAGCATATTGGCCGCGTCCGCGGGCGTGCGTTCGTAGCTCGACGGTCCGGGCTGGCCTTCGGAGTCGGCCTTCACCACAAAGCCGGCGAAGTCGGGGATGGCCGCATAGATTGCGTCGGCCTTCGCGCGCCACCATGCAGCCACCTTCGGATCGCCGGGATCGAAGGTGTCGAGGCCGCCGGTATCTTTCGGCGCGCTGATGGGCACGGAGATCGCCAGCCGCACGCCCCATGGTCGAAACGCATCGGCGATGCGCGCTACCGCCTCGATAATCTCCGGCTGCAGGATGCGCGGATCGGCGTTGACGTTGTTGATGGTGCATCCGTTGATGCCGATCGACGCCAGCAGGCGGGCGTAGTCGCCGGCGCGGGTCAGATCGCCGCGGACGTGCCCGTCGTCGAAAAAGATGGAACGTCCAGCGTAGCCACGCTCGATGGTCCCATTGAGGTTGTCCCACTGATCGACCCAGCGAATGGGCGCTGCCGGCGATTCGGTGCCTTCGAGCGATGTGAAGCTCACCCCCCGCGCGATTCCCGAGAGCACATGGAATGTCCCGTAGAGGACGCCGCGCGCGTCGGCGCCCGCAATCACCCAGAACGTGCGCCCGCGCACGGTTAACACGCTGATCGAGAATCCCTCAGGCCGCAGCGCCGGTGCGCGATAGCCCGGAAAATCCGCGTGCAATTCCTGTGTGGTCCCCAGCACCCAGGCGTTTTCGTCAGCGAGATTCGCACTCGCCTCGATACGCAGCGTTCGTCCCAGCAGGTCGCGGACGCCGCGGATCAGCTCATTCCGGGCGCTGGAGGAGACGATTGAGGAATCGAGATTCACGACGGCCGCGGGCATCGCCTGATAGGTCGGCGGAATGCCCGCGCGCGACGGCGGAGCGTAGCGGAGCCAGGCCTGCGACCCATCTTCCGCCAGCAGCGGGAGGGCCGAAGCGCTCAGCGTTGCGACAACCAGCAAAACAAGGGCGCGGATGGCGCGCCGTGAGATTCGTTCCCTCATGATGGGTCGCATCGCCGACGATTCATTCTCGCAGAACGGGACGGCCTGGGTTCGTGGTGCGACTTAAATCGGGCGGAATGCGAGCGCCGATCAGCGAGCGTCGGCGCCAGCAACCGGCTCGTGCGGCAGTCCGCGCTGGAAGACCAGAGCGGCGGCGCCGCGCAGACGCGCGACCTCGCTCTCGTGGGTGGGCCGGATAACCGGCGGAGTCCCAGCCAGGGTGAAGGCGGTTGCTTCTTTTTCGATTAAGGGACCGATGCGATGCCATGCAAGCGTAATGTCGCCGGCAATCAGGATCACGCTGGGCGCCAGGCCCGCAATGATCATGCGCAGGCCGCGTCCGATCCAGACGGCCTGCCACGTAAGGGCTTCCGCTGCCGCCGCATCGCCAGCCTCCGCCATCTGCAGCAACTGAAAAAAGGTGATGTTGCGGCTTTTGGGCTGCTCCTGACGGTAATAGTGCAGCGCGGCGCGGCAGGAGGCAAAGGTTTCCCAGCAGCCTTTTTGCCCGCAGTTGCAGCGTGGTCCCGCTGGATCGATAGGGATATGCCCAAATTCTCCCGCCATCCCGTGATGTCCGGAAATCAGCTGTCCGTGCGCGAACACGCCGGTGCCGATGCCTTCCGAGACGGTGACCAGCACCGCGTCGCGGACCCCATCCATGCGCGAGAAGGTCAGCTCCGCCAGCAGGCTCGCGGTGGCGGCATTCTCCATCTTCACGGGAAGGCCGAGCTTCGCTTCGACCGCGCGCTTCAGGTCATATTCAGGCCATCCAAGATTAGGAGCGAAGGTGAGCCGCTGCGTGGCGGGGTCGACGCGGCCAGGCAGGCTCATGCCGATGCCTTCGACGGATTTGCTGCGATGCTCGCTCTGCATCCGCCGCACCGCGTCGGTCAGCAAACCGGTCGAAGCTGCGGGATCCGCGGTGAGCGCAACCTCGGCGCGCGCAAGCAGACGACCGCTCAGGTCCACGACCGCGACGATGGCGCGGCGCGGATGAATATCGATGGCAATCGCGACCAGGTTCTCGTTCAGCCCCAGCAGCGTGGGACGGCGCCCGCGCGGAGCCGAGGCCACCAGGCCTTCGCAAATCCATTTTTCGCGGAGGAGCTGTTCGACGATCTGCGAAACCGTGCTGCGCTGCAGACCCGAGCGCCGTGCCAGATCGGCCCGCGAGATCGGCTGCCCGGTGCGCACCAATTCCAGGAGGATGTCGCGGTTAATGCGGCGCGCCGTTTCGCTGGATGCCAGCTGCACATCGGTCAGATCAACGTGGCGCATCCCGCGGACCTGGCTGGTCGCAGGGCCCTGGGATTTCGATGGAATGCCGTGCGCACGCCGCACCAACCGTCTTTCCTCCTCGATGCCCTGGCGACCCCAGCACCACCACTGTACACCGTGGTTATGGGCTGGCCGGCCCGCTGTCGAAACGCTGTTATTGATTCACGCCGCTGGCGAGGAAGCCCCCATCGACGGCGATAATCTGCCCGGTGATGAAGGACGCGCTTTCCGATGCGAGAAAGACGGCGATGCCCGTCAGCTCATCAAGGTGGCCGAAACGCTGCATCGGCGTGCGCAGCAGAACTTCGCGGCCGCGCGGCGTCTGGTTCAGCAACTCTTCGTTGAGTGCGGTGGGGAAGAAACCCGGCGCGATGGCATTGACGCACACTCCATGGCGCGCCAGTTCCACCGCCAATGATTGGGTGAGCGCGCCGACCCCAGCTTTGCTGGCGCCATAGGCAGCCACTTCATGGAACGCGCGGAATGTCGCCAGCGATGCGATGTTGATGATGCGCCCCCAGCCGTGCTGCATCATGGCCGGGGCAACGATCTGGCAGGCGCGAAAGGTTCCCGTGAGGTTCGTTTCAAGAATGCCGTCCCAGTCGTCTTCGGAGCACTCGAGCGTCGGCACCGGCCTGGTGATCCCCGCCGCGTTCACCAGGATGTCGACCCTCCCGAACTCGGCGACGGTCGCGGCGTGCAGATCTTCAAGAGACCTGCGATCCAGAACGTCAGCGCAAATTTCGAGCGAGCGGCGGCCCCGCGCACGAACCTCACCGGCGACGGCAGCGACCTCTTCCGCGCGGCGAGAACTGGCGACCACATCCGCACCGGCGTCGGCCAGCCCAAGAGCAATCGCCTTGCCGATCCCCGAGGTTCCGCCGATCACCAGGGCTGTGCGTTCTCGCAGATCGAAGAGGCTCAGTCTTCATCTCCTGCATCCGGCATATCGGTCGCCTGCCTCGCGGGGTTGATCGCCGGACGTCCCGCTTTGCGCAGCACCTCATTGATGGCCGGCAACTGTTTCGCCTGGAAATCCTCCCATGCGGGCAGCGCTTCCTGGCTCTCCCGTTGTACTTCCGTGGCGGCATCGAGCAGCGCCTGGGTCGGCGGCTCGTCGGCCATATCGAATTCTCCGTAGACCTGCCCAGCTTCACCGGTCACGTCGTCCAGGCCGGGCGCGTGCTTCGCCGATTCCTCTTCGCCCGCAGCCGGGCTCTCGCCGCTGAGGATCTTCTTCAACGCGTCGGTATACGAGGTTAGCTGCGCAGCTACCGCGGCATTGCCGGGAGCAGTGAGCTGCTCCTGCACAGAGTGCGCCTCGAGGTCAGCCTTTGAAGCGGAGTCGAACGTGGTGTACATCGCGACCTCCGCCGTGTGCAGCGCTTCGAGATCGGCAGCCGAGGTCAGAATGCGCGGATCCATCTTGACAGTCAGCGGCTGTGCCTCGCTGTGGCCGTTTACGGTCAGGCGCACCGAGTACGTGCCTGGCAGAACCAGGGGTCCCTGCGGCGTGAGCGGTGTGCGGCCGGGCACCGCGGAGATGGGATAGTCGTAGTGGGCCGACGCAGGCGCGGTCATGCGCAGATCCCACACCCAGCGATGCATCCCCGGAGTCGTGGGCAGCGGACCTTGCCGCAGCGGCCAGTACGCCGGGATGAGATTCGTCCGCAGTTCCTTCGCTGTCGGCGTCACCGGATCGTTGCTGGAGTATCGGCGCAAGACCGTACCCGCCGGATCGAGAACCTCCAGCGTAGCCGGCCCGCTCGCGGACTGCGCGAGGTCGTAGTCGATGACCGCGCCGTCCGGCGGATTCTCGCCCATCGGCTCGTCCGGCGGCATGGGCGTGTCGGTGTAATTACTGCGGCGCACGCGCCACGCAGGGGCAGGCGCAAACAGCTCTGGCAGTTGCTTCCCGGCATTGGCAGTCAATTCGCGAAGAGGCGCCACGTCATCCAGCACCCAGAACGAGCGGCCATGCGTGGCGACGACGAGATCATCGTCGTGCACCAGCAGGTCGCGCATTGAGGTGTGCGGCAGGTTGTACTGGAGCGGCTGCCAGGCTTCCCCGTCGTTCAGGGAGACGAATACGCCATGCTCCGTGGCCGCGTAGAGCAGGCCCGGTTGCACGGGGTCGGCGCGGATCGCATTCACCGGCGCGTCGTCCGGCAGGCCGGCGCTGATCGACTGCCACGTCTTGCCGCCGTCATGCGTGCGGAAAGCATACGGGTGCTCGTCGTCGATGCGGAAGCGGCTGACGGCAACGTATGCCGTGTCGTCGTCGAAGCGCGATGCGTCAATCTGCGCGATCTTGCTCCACGGCGTTACCCCCGGCGGCGTGATATTCGTCCAGTGCGCGCCGCCGTCGCGTGTGATCCACAGCAGGCCATCGTCGGTGCCTGCCCACAGGGTCTGCGTGGTATTGTACGAGGCCGCCAGCGCATAGATCACGCCGCGGCGCTGCTCCTGTTGAGCCGTGGTGAGCGTTGGAACCGATGCCGGCTGGCCGGTTTTATCCTGGCTCAGATCCGGACTGATCGTCTCCCACGTGTGGCCGTAGTTTGTGGTTTTGAAGAGGTGATTCGCCGCGTAATACAGCGTGTGCGGATCGACGGGCGAGAACAGAAGCGGCTCGGTGCGATCGCCGCGAAATCCCGGCTTCCGCATGGGCAGCGGCGTGATGTTCTGCACTTCGCCAGTGACGCTGTCGTAGCGAGAGACCTCCGTTCGGCCCGCGCCGTAGATGATCGTCGGGTGCAGCGGGTCGGGCGCGGCATAGCCGTATTCAATGATGCCCACCGGGTGCCACTCGCGGAAGGTGATCTCGCCATCGTTGCCGCGCGTTGAAATGCATACGGAGCCGCTCTCCTGCTGTCCGGCGCAAACCTGATAGGGAAAGGTGTTGGTAGCCGCCACATGATAAAGCTGCGCGGTCGGCTGGTTATACCAGGAGCCCCAGCTTTCGCCGCCATTCACGCTGATGACCGCGCCCTGATCGCTGACCAGCAGAATGATCTTTGCGTTACGCGGGTTGATCCACATATTTTGATAATCGTCGCCGCCCGGAGCGCCGCGCAGACTGATCCACGTCTTGCCGCCATCCGTCGAGCGCTCGGTGACGATGCTGGTGCTGTAGACGGTATCCGGATTTTGCGGATCGGCCACCGGCACGGACAAATCGCCGCCGCCAATCTTCATCGCCGGGCGCGGATCGTCGGTGATCTTTTGCCACGTCGCCCCTGCATCGTCCGAGCGGTAGACGCCGAGTCCCTTCGCCGACGCGTAGCCACTCTCTGCCTGGGTAGAGAGGCTCGCGTAAAGGCGATCCGGCCGGCTGGCGGCGATGGTCACGTTAATCTGCACCAGATTGGCTGGCAGCCCGCTGGTCAGTTTCTTCCAGGTCGTGCCGCCGTCGGTGGACTTGAAGAGGCCGCCATTCGTGCCCGAATACTGATTCTGGTCTTCCCAGGGGCCGAGAGTGTCCTGCCAAAGTGAGGCGTAGACAATGTGCGGATTCTTCGGATCGATCACCACATCGGATCCGCCCGTGCCGGCATCCTTATAGAGAACCTTCGACCAGGTTTTGCCGCCATCCTGCGACCGATAGATGCCGCGCTCCGCATTTGGTCCGTATGGATGGCCGAGCACCGCGGCAAAGAGAATGTCAGGATTCGCAGGATCGACGGCAAGGGCGGGAATCTGCTGACCTTCGCGCAAACCCAGGTGAACCCAGGTTTTGCCGGCGTCATCGCTGCGATAAATGCCGTCGCCGACCGACAGATCTGGCCGGTGCAGGCCTTCGCCGCTGGCTACATAGACGATACTGTCGTTCGAAGGAGCGACGGCGATGGCGCCGATCGACTGCGTACCCTCGTGGTCGAAGATGGGGAACCAGGTGCGTCCATAGTCTGTCGATTTCCATACACCGCCATCGACCTGCCCGATATAGAAGACATTGGGCTGGTCGGGAACGCCGGCACAGGCGCGCGTGCGGCCTCCGCGGAACGGCCCGATCATGCGCCAGTGCATATCCGGCAGGGTGGGCGCGGCCTGGGCGCAGAGCAGCGGAGCGGGCAACAGCGATGCCACACAGGCGGCAGCGGCGAAGAGAAGACGCAAAACTGACGAGCTTGCCATGGCGAAATGTATCCCTTTCAGGCCAATGCACGCAGCACAGGCGCACAGCGGTCATTGTAACGGCGCGCTCCTCGGCTTGCTTATCCGGGGAATCGCCGTCACAATTTGAATCACCGATGAAGACCCTCCGCCCTCGCACGCTGCTCTCTCTCTGCGCCTCGCTCGTCCTTCTCATGCTGCCATTGGCCACCCCTCGGGTGGCGGAGGCACAGGAAGTCTCGCCCCAGTTGTTCAATGGACTCAAATGGCGCCTGGTCGGGCCATTTCGCGCTGGGCGCGTAGTCGCCGTGAGCGGCGTGCCGGGGAGCGATGGCACGTTTTACTTTGGCGGCGTCGATGGCGGCGTGTGGAAGACGACCGACGCAGGCACCGTCTGGCAGCCCATCTTCGACCAGGAACCGGTGGCTTCGATCGGTGCCATGGCGGTTGCACCCTCCGACCCAAAGACGATTTATGTGGGAACGGGTGAGACCGACATCCGCTCCGATCTCGCCTCCGGCGACGGCATGTATCGATCCACCGACGGCGGCGCAACGTGGCAGCACATCGGCCTCGAAGACTCTCGCCAGATCAGCCGCATCCTCGTTGATCCCAGCGACGCGAAGACCGTCTACGTCGGCGTGCTTGGCCACGCGTATGGACCGAGCGATCAACGCGGCGTCTACAAATCCACCGACGGCGGCGACACCTGGACGCGCGTGCTCGATAAGGGTCCGGATGTCGGCATCGCCGATATTGCCATGGCCACCGCGCAGCCGCAAATCCTCTTCGCCACAACATGGAATGCCCATCGTCCGCCATGGAGCACTTATGCGCCGCTCGAAGGCCCAGGCAACGGACTCTGGCGCTCGACGGATGGCGGCAGCACCTGGACGCAGATCGCCGGTCACGGCCTGCCTGACGCAACCTGGGGGCGCACCGGCATCGCCGTGGGCGCTGACGGCAAACGCGTGTATGTCACCATCGACTGCAAGGGCCACGCGGGCCTTTATCGCTCCGACGACGGCGGCGAAACATGGACCCTCGCGAGCAGCGACCCGCGCATCACCAGCCGCGCCTGGTACTTCAACGCGCTCGCCATCGATCCCAACGATCCGGACGTGGTTTACATGCCCAACGTCGCGCTCTATCGCACCAGCGACGGCGGGAAGACGATCGATATCGTGCGCGGCGCGCCCGGCGGCGACGACTATCACCAGATCTGGGTCGATCCAAAGAATTCGAATCACCTGGTGCTGGGCGTCGATCAGGGCACCAGCGTGAGCCTCGACCGCGGCAAAACCTGGACCACCTGGTATAACCAGGCGACCGCGCAGCTGTACCACGTCACCACCGACCATAAATTCCCCTACACCATCTACGGCGCGCAGCAGGACTCGGGCGCCATCGCCGTCCACAGCCGCTCCGACCACGGGCACATCGATACCCGCGACTGGTTCCTGCCCGGCGGCAGCGAGAGCGGCTACATCGCTATCGATCCCAAAGACGAGAACATCGTCTACGTCACCGATACCTACGGCGGCCCCTCGCGCATCGACGAGCGCACCGCCTTCGGCCAGGACGTCGCACCCTGGCCCCTTGGCGGCTTCGGCACAGAGATCAACCAGCGCAGGTATCGCGACCCCTGGACGCCGGTTCTCGTCTTCTCGCCAGCCGACAAGACGTCGCTCTACCTCGGCACACAATATGTAATGAAGACCGTCGACGGCGGCCTGCACTGGGAAACGATCAGTCCCGACCTGACTGGCGCTGTGAAGGGCACGAGCCAGGACGGGGCAACCACGCCCGACAATGCGATGCAGCGCGGCTACGGCGTGGTCTACACCATTGCGCCCTCGCCGCTGCAGGCGAATCTGATCTGGGCCGGAAGCGATACAGGACTCATCCACGTGACCCGTGACGGCGGCAAGATATGGGCGAACGTGACTCCGCCAGGACTGACGCCGTGGAGCAAGATATCTCTCATTGAAGCCTCGCACTTCGATCCGGCGACCGCATTCGCCGCGGTCGACCGCCATCGTCTCGACGACCGCATGCCGTACCTCTACATCACGCACGACTACGGCAAGTCCTGGACGCTGAGCGTGAACGGCATCGCTCCCGATCATTTTCTGCGCGCGGTGCGTGAGGATACCGAGCAGAAGAACCTGCTCTTTGCCGGCACGGAATTTGGCATTTATGTGTCGTTCAACGGTGGCGCGGAATGGCAACAGCTGCAGATGAACCTCCCCATCACCTCAGTGCGCGACATGGACGTGCACGACACCGATCTGGTGATCGCGACGCACGGACGTTCGTTCTGGGTGCTCGACGACATCACGCCGCTGCGCCAGGCGGCTGAGGTTGCCAAAGCAAAAAGCTACCTCTACAAGCCCGCGCCCGCCATTCGCGTGGACAACGACGGCTTCCTCGGCACGCCGCTGCCGCCGGAGGAACCCCAGGCCGATAATCCGCCCAACGGCGCCATTGTCGACTACTATTTGGCCGATTCGGCGGCAAAGGTCACGCTGCAAATTCTCGATGCGCAGGGTAAAGTGATCCGCCACTACTCAAGTGCGGAGAAACAGCCCCCGCCTCGCCCCATGCTGCCCATCGCCGAGCGCTGGTTCCCCAAGCCGCAGATGCTGGAAACGACCGCGGGCGAGCATCGCTTCGTCTGGGACCTTGCAGCCGGCAGCTCCAGCGCGGGCCTGGGCGATGATGATCAGGATGACGAAGCGGGCGCGCCGGCCGGCCCGCGCGTTGCGCCCGGCATTTACAAGGTGCGCCTCACCGTCGACGGGGCGGCAATGGAAAAGCCGTTGCAGATAACGATGGACCCGCGCTGCGCCTGCACGCAGGCCGTGCTGAACACGCAGTACGCGCTGGCTACTTCGATCTACGCCCAGATGCTCGCGGGCCGCAAGGCGATGGCGGAATTGGAAAGCGTGGAGAGCCAGATTGCCAAACTCGACGCGAAGGATCCGTCGACACCCGCGGACGTGGCCGAGGCGATTCGTACGGTGCAAAGCAAGCTGGATGCGATTCGGGGCGGCGGACGGCACCCATCCACGACCGGCGCTGCGCCTGGCCTCGCCGAGTCCGCCTCGGCTCTGGGAACCGTAATGCGCATCGTCGAGGGCGGCGACCGCGCCGCTCCGGCTTCGGCTGTCACCATCTTCGATCAAATGGGCAAGATCGAGCGGGAGAAGGTGGCCGCATGGGAGCAGTTTAAAAAAACCGATCTGGCGGCGCTGAATGCCGCGCTGGTGAAAGCAAACCGCCAGCCCCTGAAGATCGCCGCCATTGAGGAGCAGGTCCACTACGCCATGACTCGGTGAGCCTCGCTCGATCGAAAGGTGGCGCCGAAACGCTTCCGGTCTCTGGAGGAAAACGATGAAACGGCTCACGCGCCGCGATCTCACGATTGCCCTCATCTCGGTCGCGGCAAGCTGCTGCGCCTTTGCCGCCATCGATGCGAAGCCCGCCGTCCTCGGCTTCACTGTTTATGACTGGAATTCGATTCCCGTGCAGAAGACCGACGTAGGTGAATCCCGTCAGTTCCTGCGCGCGCCCACGGCCACCCTCGACCAGCTCGAAGTGCATGCCACCACGCTCAAGCCTGGCCTTGCCTCACACCCGCCCCACCGGCATGCCAACGAAGAATTGATCATCGTCGACCGGGGAACGCTCGCCGTTTTTGGCAATGGTGTATGGAAGACGGTCGGTCCTGGCTCCGTCATCTTCAACGCATCCAATTCCCTGCACGGCGTGAAGAATGCAGGGTCCACGCCCGCCACCTATCACGTCGTCAGCTTCGTCACGGACAAAACCCTGGCGCTTGAAAAATCCACGCCGGCCGCCCAATGACCGAGCCCGTCCGCGTTGGCCTGGTCGGAGCGGGCTTCGCCGCGCGCTTTCATCTGCGCGGCATCGAGCGCGTCTACGGCGTGCCGGTACAGGTCGCCGGAGTCACAGCGCGGTCCGCGGCCAGCCGTGAAAAATTCGCGCAGGAAACCGGCGTGCCTTCCTTCGCTTCTTTCGAGGCGCTGTGTGACGCCGTCGATGTCGTCGATCTTTGCTGCCCGCCCTCAACCCATGAAGAACTGGCAATCGCAGCCCTCGAGCGCGGCCGCCACGTCATCATCGAAAAGCCCCTCACCGGCTACTATGGCGACGGGGCTCCCGACTTTCGCGGCGATTCGTTCCCGAAGACAACAATGCTGCAGCAGACCCTCTTGAGTTGCGAGCGCATCCTGGCGGCCGCAAAGGCCAGCGGCCGGATCGTCTGCTACGCCGAAAACTGGATCTATGCGCCGGCCATTCAGAAGGAACGAGAAATCGTCGCGAAGAGCGGCGCGCAAATCCTCTGGATGCTCGGCAACCAGTCGCACTCCGGTTCCCACTCGCCCTATTACGGCATCTGGCGTCACTCTGGCGGCGGATCGCTGGTCGGCAAGGGCTGCCATCCGCTCAGTGCGGCTCTGTATCTCAAGCGCGTCGAGGGCGAGAGGCGCAACGGCACGTCAATCCGGCCGGCAAGCGTCAGCGCGCGCACTCACGCCATCACGCGCCTTCCGGGCTATCGCGACGAGGGCCTTCTGCGCCGCGGTTATCAGGACGTTGAAGACTATGGTCAGCTCCATGTCACTTTTGCTGACGGCACCGTCGCGGACATCTTTGCATCCGAACTGATGCTGGGCGGCGTCAGCAACTGGCTCGAGGTGGTGGCTAATAATCACAGGACAAATTGCAGCCTCAACCCCGTGGATGCTGTCGAGACCTTCGCACCGCGCGAAGAGGCCCTCCGCGACGTATACGTGACGGAGAAGATCGAGACCAGGCAGGGGTGGAGCCAACCTGCCGCCGATGAAGCCTGGCAGCACGGGTATCCGCAGGAGTTCCAGGATTTTATGGAAGCGATCGCCCACCATCGCCAGCCGCTGGCAACGCTCGACCTCGCGCGGGACGCGATGGTGGTCCTGTACGCGGCGTATCTTTCGGTGGAACGGAATGGCATGGAAGTCGAGTTTCCGCCTGACGGAGCAGCCTTCAGTTCACCCGCACCAGCACGCTCGTGATGTTGTCGTTGCCGCCGTTGGACCGGGCTTCGGCGATCAGCGCCCGGCACGCATCTTCCACCCGTTCTTCATTCCTGATGAGCTCGGCGATACGCGCATCGGTCACTTCGCGCGTCAGTCCATCGCTGCAGAGCAGAAAGAGGTCGCCGGCAAGAGCATCGACCACGGCGATCTCCGGCTCGATCTGCGAGTCGACGCCCACCGCGCGGGTGATCACGTGGCGCATGTTGGAGCGCTCCGCCTCTTCGGCGGTCATCTGGCCCATACGCACCTGCTGCTCCACCAGCGAATGATCGGCGGTCATCTGCTCGATACCTCCGTCACGCAGGCGGTAGCACCGGCTGTCGCCCACGTGCGCCAGCCAGACCGCCAGGCGCACCAGTCCTTCGATGCGCGCCCTGCGCAGCCACATGGCCACCAGCGTTGTGCCCATGCCGTGGAACTCGGCACTCACGCGTGATCGCTGCAGCACCTGTCCATTGGCTTCGACAATCGCGCCGTACAACACGCTGGTCACGTCGTCAATTGCGGATACGGAACCGACTTTGGTGTTGCGCATGCCCGCCATAAAGGCTTCGACCGCCAGGCTGCTGGCTACCTCGCCGGCCGCGCCTCCACCCATCCCATCGCAAACCACAAACAGTCCATCGTCCGCATGCATGGCGAACGCGTCTTCGTTCCCGGTACGCACGCAGCCTGTATCGGAAGATCCGAAATATTCGACCTGAAGGCCCTTGGTCATCGTTCGCGGGTTCCTGGTTTGTGGAGATGTCAAGATACTCATACATCCGCGGAAATTCCGCCACTTATAAGTGAAATTCAGCGATCTATTTGCCGATGCAGAAGCTGGAGAAGATGCGGTTCAGGATATCGTCCGCCGTGGTCGCTCCGGTCAGTCCGTCGATGAGGCGGAGTCCCGTGTAGAGGTCGAGCAGCAGCATTTCATGCGGGGTCCGCGCCGAGACCGCTTCCCGCGCCGCCGCCATGGCCGTTAGCGCGCCGCCGACCGCCTCGAAGTGGCGCAGGGTGGTCAGCATGCCCGATTCGGCTTCCCCCGCCGGATTGCGTACCAGTTGAGCGAGGGCGTCGCGCAGCGCAATCAGTCCCGCACCGGTAACTGCTGAAGTCGCGACCACCTTCATCAGCAGATTTTGCTCTGGACCCGCCACGGGCTCCAGATCGCATTTGTTGCGCACCACCAGAACCCGGCGGCCGGCGAGCGCAGCGATCAGGTCCCGCTCGTCGTCTCGCACGGGAACTGATGCGTCCAGAACCACCAGCACCACGTCCGCCTCGGCCAGCACCTCGCGTGATTTGCGCACGCCGAGAGCTTCGGCTTCGTCGGCCGCATCGCGCAGGCCGGCGGTATCCACTAACTCGACCGGAATGCCCCCCAGCGAGAGCCGCTCTGTTACCAGATCGCGTGTTGTTCCCGGAGTGGCCGTTACGATGGCGCGATCCCGTTCGAGGAGTTGATTAAAGAGCGACGATTTGCCCACGTTGGGCCGCCCCACGATGGCCAGCCGCAGACCCGCATGCACCATCCGCCCGTGTTCGAATGTCCGCAACAAAGTCTGCAATTCGGCGGAAATAGTATCCACCCGCGTCACAATATCGTCGTCTGGCGTCACATCCACGTCGTCCTCGGCGAAGTCGATGCCCGCCTCGAGCAGCGCGATGAGTTCCACCAGCTTGTCTTTAGCGGGCTGGAGGCGCCGCGACAAGGCGCCCCCCATTTGCTCGGCGGCAATGCGCGCCTGATAGAGGGTCTGCGCTTCGATCAGATCGCGCACTGCCTCCGCCTGCGTCAGGTCGATGCGGCCGGAGAGGAAGGCCCGCTCAGTAAATTCGCCCGGACGCGCCAGACGCGCGCCTGCGCGCAAAGCCTGCCGCACCAGCATTTCCAGAATCACCGGTGAGCCATGCGCAGCGATCTCCAGCAGGTCCTCGCCGGTGTAGGAATGCGGCGCGCCAAAATACGTAACCACCGCCTCATCAATTTTGCCTTCCGTCTCGGGATCGGGAATCTCCGCCATGTGCGCGCGCGCAGGCTCCAGCGGCGCACGCAGCCGGATCATCCCTTCGCCGATCTCGCGGGCGTGCGGCCCGGACAGGCGCACGATCCCGATGCCGCCGCGCCCCGGAGGCGTAGAAATGGCGACGATCGTCTCCTGCGCGACGGACTCGCGCTCCGTTGTTTGTGGATGAGGTTGCAGGACGATGCCCCCTCGCTGAAGGCCGCTGTCTGATTTTAGAGGGCGAGAATTACCGGCGGCGATCGCCAGGGCGGCTCGAAGGCCGCCGTTCGCGCGGCGCTTCCACGCGATGCGCGTGCCCTTTCGGATAGGCCACCACAAAGCGCTGCAGCCCTTCGCCGCTGGATGCCGTTTCGAGATCCTCATAGCCACGAAACGCCAGGTGCAGCATCCTGCGCTCGCGCGAACTCATGGGGGCAAAGCTGTACGGCTGTCCGCTGTGACGCACGCGCTCGGCGGCGGTTTCCGCAGCCAGCTTCAGCTCGCGCGCCCGCAGCGCCTTGAAGTCCTCGGCATCGAACGAGACTTTATCGTGCTCTTCGTTCTCCAACCGCAGCACCTTCGCCGCCACGTGTTCCAGAGCTCGCAGCAATTCTCCGCCTCGCTGCGTCAGCAGGCCTGCATCCGGCCCTGCCAGCTCCACGTAGATCTCGCGTGCTTCCAGGCCCGCAGGATCGGCTGCCCCCGCGCCCGCGGTAATACGGTACTTCAGCCGAAGGCCACCCACCGTAGTGAGGGTCTTGATCAATTCAGCGATTTTCTGTGCTGCTGCGGAGTAATCTTCGATCGGCATTGATGGCTATCGATCTCGCATCCCGACGTAATTAAATCACAACTCCGGACCGGCGGACGGGGCCGCTCACGCGGGCTACTTCTTTTTCCTTGCCGCGCGTCGTGCCTGGATCGCACGCATCTCCTGTCCCATGCTGGTGCGATTCATTACCATCTGTTGCGCCACGCCCAGCAGATTGCTCCCCGCCCAGTAAAGCGCCACGCCCGAGCCAATGTTCCACATC
The DNA here is from genome assembly GCA_036267295.1 of Acidobacteriaceae bacterium. GTDB lineage: Bacteria > Acidobacteriota > Terriglobia > Terriglobales > Acidobacteriaceae > Palsa-343. The sequence continues at coordinate 168,209 of DATAWI010000041.1, forward strand.
ATTACGCCGAAGATGGCCGGCATCATAAAGGCCATCATGCGCTGCTGGCTCTGATCCATCCCCGGAGACGGCGTGAAGAACTGCGACAGGAACATGGAGACGATGACGAAAACCGGCAGGACGTGCAGCGGATCGGGAGCCGAGAGATCCGGAAGCCACATCCAGTGCGCCTGGCGCAGCTCAATCGCGTACATCAGCATGCGATAGAAGCCAAACAGCAGAGGATACTGCAGCAGCATCGGCAGGCAGCCGCCGAACATGTTCACGCCTTCCTTGCGCTGCAGGTCGAACATCTCCTTGTTCATGTCCTGCCGGCGGGGGTCGGTCGTCTTGTATTTCGCGTACCTGGCCTTGATGGCGTCGATCTGCGGCTGGATGCGCTGCATCTTCAGCGACGACTTCATCATCATCACGCGCGTCGGCATCATCGCAACGTTCAGGATGATGGTGAGCACCAGAATCGCCCAGCCCCAGTTCGGAATGCCGTGCATGACAAAGAAGCGCAGCACCAGCAGCATGGGCTTCGCAACCCAGCCCCACCAGCCGAAGCTGACCACGGACTCCAGATTCTCGCCATTCGCAGCGTGAACCGTCTGCAGGAGATCGAGGAGTTTCGGGCCGGCAAACAGCTTGGTATGCAACACCCCGTCGTTCGAACCAATGGCTGCGCCCAGCAGCGGTTCCGGCTCCACGGCGTTGGGTTGCGGGTGCTGCCGGTCCTTCGGGATGTCAATCTGGTCATGCAGCGTGACCACGCTGGTATCGCTGGGCGAATCCGGCATGAAGATGGCTGCGAAGTACAAATCGGCGACGCCGGCGTAGTCGAAGGTGCCGTGCAGCGTATCGCCGCCCACCACTTTCTTCCCCTGCACCTGGTCGGTTTTGCCGCTGAGGGAGTCGGCAAAAGCCGCGGTAGCGTATTGCTGCAGCGTGTTCTGGTCGCCCAGTCCGCCCGGCCACGACAGAAACGCCGCCACCGGCGTTCCATTCTGCGTCACCGAAACGTCGGCATGGATTACGTAGCTCGAATCGAAAGTGAAACTCTTGTGAACCGCGAGCCCGTCCACCGAATAGTCGAAGCTCAGAGTTCCTGGAGCAGCGATTGTTCCGGTGGCCGACGGCACATAAAGCGATGTGTTGAGCCGGTTCCTCAGCCCCGCGTCATAGGCGAACAAGGAGAGCGGCAGGCCGAATTTGCCGGCCGCATCGGCGTTCACCAGGTCCAGCGGCTTGCCGTCGTCGTTCTTGTATTTCTTCAGGATCCACGACTTCACCTCGGCGCCCCGATTCGTGAAGACGATGCGATACAACTCGTTCTCGACGATGGTTTCGGTGGCTCCCGAGGCCTGCACCGTGTTCGCCGCCGGCGGCGCGGCTTTGTGGCGCGTGGAGGACCGGGCAGCGCGTGATTCCGTTACCGGCGCGGGGGTGGCGATCGGCGTCGGCGCCGCACTTTGTGCGGCCGGCGTCTTCTGCTGGGGATGGTCCGCGGGCGTCTCCGGCTTCTTCGGCCCCCAGATCTGGAAAGCCACGATCAGCAGTACGAAGACAATCATGAACCCGAAGAGCGAGCGCGAGTCAAACCCGCCGCCTCCGCCCTGTTGATTGGGATTTTGTATCTCTGCCAAGACTTCCTTTTCCTAATCTTTGATTTGCGGAGCCAGTGTTCCGTGGCCGGAGCCAAAATCGGATGTACTCGAAGTGCACCGCTGCGGCACGGGGTCGAAACCACCCCGATGGAACGGGTGGCAGCGCAGCAAGCGGCTCACCGCCATGGCGCTGCCGCGCAGCAGGCCATGCTCTGCGATCGCAATGCCCGCATATTCCGAACAGGTGGGCTGAAAACGGCACGCGCCCTGCGCGCCCGGAATCGCATGAAGGAGCGGAGACGCGACCCGCTTGTAGAACCCCAGCAGCATCCGCGCCGCTGCCTCGCGCATCGTCGAAGATGAATGCGCAGCCTGCGTCACTTCTTCGCTCCGGCTGTCGTGACGGCTGCAAAAATCCGGGCGACTTCCGCTTCGAGCCGCGCAAATTCCATCGCCAGCGCCGTCTTTCGCGGATGCAGAACCACGTCCACTCGCGACGGCAGCTCGCCCAGATGCATCTGTGCGGCCGCGCGCATACGCCGGCGGATTCGGTTGCGCTCCACCGCCGGACCCAGCACGCGCCCCGTCGTCAAACCAATACGCGGCTCGGCGCCGTTCGGTTCGCCGTCTTCCCGCATGCGAAAGAAATAGGTCATCGAAGCGGATGAATACCTGCGACTCTCCCGATACACGCGCTGATAGTCCGCGTGCTTCCGCAGACGGGCGCGCCGCCAGTCGAGCTTGGTCTCCGGCATATCTTCATTCCGTCTCACTCTGGGGAAGCTCAGCGGCAAGCCGCTGGCTGATCGGAAAGAACAAGCAGGAACAACTAGTCGCGGTAGCCCGCGCTCACGGACACGCGCTTGCGGCCCTTGGCGCGCCGCCGCGAAAGAACCGCTGCGCCGCTCTTTGTCTTCATGCGGCTGCGAAAGCCGTGTGTCTTCGAACGGCTGCGGCGATTGGGTTGAAATGTACGTTTCGGCATGGAACCCTTAACTCCTGAACTTTTGGATCGGATTCTCCGGGTTGCGCGTCGCGGGCATCAGCCCGGCTTTGTAATGCACAACCGAATCCCATGGGCCGCGCTACTGCTCCCAACTGCCTTCGGGCGGCAAGTATTAAGTATATCCCATGGCCTGCGCACCCGCAAAAATTGCACGCCTCGGTCGCTTTTCATGACCTCGCCGATCGATTTTCACCAGCCTCTGTGCAACTTATTTTCAGTAAAATTTTTCTCGCGCGCATTGCGTTTGCACGACCCCGGGATTGTGCTACTATCGGCAACGTTCACTTAAGATTTTTCGACGCCTTGCGGTAGTCGGAAGAACTTGACCGAAGCTCCGGTGTCTGATTGAGCGGAGCCACTCCCGGCCAATACGGACTTGCCCCTGAACTCGCCCTGTTTCCACAAGACAGGGTTAACCCTGGGCATTTTCGTATTTCGGCGTTTGGTCGCTTCCGCTCCAGGTCGTCAGGCAAAAAGGATTGCGCATGTCTTTCGCCGTTACCCCGCCAATCACGCTGAATCCATGGGTCCAGATTCTCGCGGCACTCGAAAAGAAAATCAATCGCCAGTCGTATGACACCTGGCTGAAGCCGACCCGCTACAGCTACACGCGCGAGCGCGTTCTTTTTGTGCGCATCCCCACGCCGGAGTTCCGCCACGTCGGCGACCGCTACGGCGATCTCATCCAGGAAGCCATCGAGAATCTCCAGCTCGAATTCGACGACGTCAATTTCATTACCCCCGACGAAGATCCGACGCTGCCCCGCATTCGCGAAGACGGCGGCTTTGCGCCGGCCTCGTCCACGCATCCGTCGCCGCACCATCCCAACGGCGCATCGCTGCGAAATGCTCCTCTGGCGGGTCCGCAGCAGGCGCGTTTCGACTGGTCCACAGCCGCGCAGCTGAATCCCCGCTACACCTTCGACGGTTTCGTCTGCGGACCGGGCAATCAGTTCGCGCGCGCCGCCGCGCAGGCCGTCGCCGAACAGCCCTCCAAGGCTTACAATCCGCTCTTCCTCTACGGCGGTGTTGGCATGGGCAAGACGCATCTCATGCACGCCATCGGCCATGAGGTGAAGCTGCGCAATCCTGGCGCTTCCATCTCCTACGTCTCCGCCGAGAAGTTCACCAACGAGATGATCAGCTCGGTACGCTACGACAAGATGACCAGCTTCCGCGACCGCTTCCGCACCGTGGACGTGCTGCTCATCGACGACATCCAGTTCCTCTCGCAGAAAGAGCGCACCCAGGAAGAGTTCTTCCACACCTTCAACGCGCTGCACGACAACATGAAGCAGATCGTCATCGCGTCAGACCGTCCCCCGCGCGAGTTGGCCGAGATCGAAGACCGCCTGCGCAGCCGCTTCGAGTGGGGTCTGATCGCCGACATTCAGCCGCCCGACCTCGAGACCAAGGTCGCCATTCTGCAGAAGAAGGCCGAGAGCGAGCACGTCACGCTGCCCATGGATGTCGCGCTCTTCGTCGCCTCGAACGTGCGCACCAACGTTCGCGAACTCGAAGGAGCCCTGGTGCGTCTGGTCGCATGGTGCGGCCTCAACGGCGTCGAGATTGTGCTGCCCACTGCGCAGCAGTGCCTGAAGCAGTTCATCGACACGCAGGTGCGCAAGATCACCATCGAGTCGATCCAGCGCGCCGTTGCTGAGCAATTCGGCATGCGCGTCGCCGAGCTCAAGCAGAAGAACAACTCGCGCGCCGTGGTGGTGCCCCGCCAAATTGCGATGTATCTCGCCAAGCAGCTCACGGAAGCCTCGCTGCCGGAGATCGGCCGCCAGTTCGGCGGCAAGCATCACACCACCGTGATGCACTCCATCGCCAAAATCGACGAGCATCGCCGCAACGACAAGAACCTGAACAGCACGCTCAACAAACTCCAGGAAACGCTGAACGGCTAGCGCTGGCCGTACGGGCGGACGCGCCTTGCGGCGCAGGACCGAATTCCCTACAGCCCCTTCATCCCCGCAGCTTCATAAATCTGCGAGATGAGGCTCATGTCCCGCAGTCCTTCCTGCCCATCCGTCTTCGGCTCGCGGTTGTTCCAGACGCAGTCCGCAAAATAATCCGCCTGGGTTGTGAACTGCGCGGGATCCTTCTGCGCATCCTGCACATCCAGATCCATCCCGTCCCACGAGTGGGCCGTCAGCCGCATCCCGTTGTACGGAAATGCCGGCTCCATCGCCACCCATCCCTTCGCGCCATGCACCTTGAAGAATCCGCCGCCGCCCATGTCGCCGCCGTAGGTCGTATTGCAGCTTGCCAGAATCCCCGAAGGGAACTTCATCGTCCACCCGACGTTCTCTTCCACCTCGCCAAAGCGCCCATCGTGATCGATCACCGACGCGTTGGCCTTGATGTCGCCAGGCTCTTCACCGGTCAGATAGCGGCACGCGTTCAGCGAATAAATCCCCACATCCATCAGCGGTCCGCCGCCCGCCAGCTTTTTGTTCAGCCGCCACTCCCCGGCGTCAATGGGAAAGCCAAACGCGCTTTCGATCACCTGCACCTGCCCGATCTTTCCCGAGCGGATGATCTCGATGGCCTGCAGATGCTGCGGCTGATATTGGCACCGGTAGGCGATCATCAGCTTCACCCGATGCTTCGCGCACGCTTCGATCATGGCCCGGCAATCGGCCACGCTGGTCGCCATCGGCTTCTCGCACAGCACATGCTTGCCCGCCTTCGCCGCGCGAATCGTGTATTCAGCGTGAATCGAGTTCGGCAGCGCGATGTACACCGCGTCGATGTCCTTGTCGCGCGCGATCTCGTCGTAGTTGTCGTAGCTGTAGATGGAAGGCGAGGGCACGTTGTACATGGCCGCCTGCTTCTCCGCCTTCTCGCGGTGCCCGCTCACCAGCGCTGTGATTTTGCCGGATTTTGAGAGTGCCACACCGGGCATGAAGTGGTCCATCGAGATGCGCCCCAGCCCCACAATGCCCCAGCCGAGTTTGCGTCCGGAGTTCTCACCGCTTTGCCCCTCGAGACGCGGCAATGTGGTCGACAGCGCGGCCATGGCGCCCAGACGGGAAAAATCGCGGCGAGTCACCTGCATCGGGAAAATCCTCCGCGGCCATTGTAGGACGTGGAGGCAACGCTCTCCCTCCGGCGCAATCCAGCGCGGAATTCACCACGCAACGAACGGCGACCTGCCCACCCATTCATCGCTGGAGAGCTGCTCCAGCATGAAGGTGGCCACGTCGGCGCGTGCGATCGTCGTGCCGCCGGCGGGCAGAGCTTCCGCGTCCACACGCCATGTACCCTTACCAGGCTGATTCAGCAGCCGCGGAGGCTGCACCACCGTCCACTCCGTGTCGCTCATCCGCACCAATTCCTGCATTCTCCGTTGCGAGGCGAACGGCTTCTTCAGCACCGTGGATTGAATCACGCGCAGAAACATCCGCGCCGCCAGCGAAAGCCGCTTCTCCGCTCCTGGCCAGACGCCCGAGGCGCCCAGCACGATCATCCGCCGCACGCTGTGCTCCCGCATGGCCGACAGGATATGCGTCATCGATTCGGGCAGCAGCGTTGCATCGGCCAGCGACCGCGATCCCAGCGCCGACATCACGGCGTCCTGTGCATCCACAGCAAGCGCCACCGCCTGGCCGTCCCGTGCGTCGCCCACCACCACACGCAGCCGTTCGCCCCCGGTCACCGACCCAGGATTGCGCACGAACGCCGTGATTTCGTGGCCCAGCGCTGCGCCCTGGCGGAGCAACTCCCGTCCGGTTCCTCCCGAAGCTCCAAAAACGACAATCCTCATGGGTCCCTCTCGGCGAACCAGCCTGCCAGCATGGATGATCGCAGAAAGAATACTCATTTCGGGCTTTTTCGAGCGAAGGGTTCCTCGGCGGCTACTCGTCGCGCAGCAGCACGGCCGGATCCACGGTGATCGCCCGCCGCGCCGGAACCGCCGCCGCCGCGGTTCCGATCAATACCATGGCTGCCAGAGCGCCCACGATGACGATCGGATCGTACATTGTCGCGTCGTACACGATGCTCGCGAGGACCCGGCTCGCCAGAATTCCCAGCAGCAGCCCGGCCACCGATCCCCCCGTCAGCAGAAGAACTGTCCGGCTCATAGCCGCGCGCAGGACGCGCATCCTCTGCGCACCCAGCGCCACGCGAATCCCCATCTCCCGCAGCCGTCGCGCCACCGTGTAGCTGGCCATGCCAAAGATCCCCGTCGCTGCCAGCATCCCAGCCAGCAGCCCCAGCGCCAGCAGCGCCACCGTCGCTACGCGCATCGGGAAGAGCACCAGCGCCATCGCCTCCGGCCAGCTCTCAATTCTTGCCGGCAACGTCGGGTCGATTTTCTCCAGCATCCCGCTCAATGCCGCTGCTGTCTCCTCCGGCGAACGAGCGGACCGTATCACCAGCGTCGCCTCGTTCTCGTTGTTCTGCGCCAGCGGCCAGAACATCGCCGGCTCCGCATTCTCGGTCAGCGATTCGTATTTGCCGTCCTCCACCACGCCGGCAATCTCATACGTCGTGGGGCCCGGCAGCGTGAAATGCTGCCCCACCGCCGGAGTTTTGCCGAAGAGAATCTGCGCGAAAGTCCGGTTCACCAGCGCCACGCGCGGATGATGCTCATCGTCGGTCCAGTTGAAGTCGCGCCCCGCCACCAGCCGCGTCTGCGCCGCCTGCAAATACCCGGGCGAGATAGTGAAATATTTTGCCGCTGCCACGCTGTTCGAGTTCCGGAAGTCGGTCGTGCCCGCGCGATACACCGGCGTCGTGCTGCCCCCGCCATTCAGTGGCTCCTCGTCGATCGTCCCCACCGCCGTCACGCCCGGAATCCGCTCGGCCTCCTCGATCATCCTCTTCTGCACAGGCAGCGCCGACGCATCGCTGTAGCCCGCCATCTTCATCTCCATCTCCGCCAGCATCACGCCCTGCGGCTGAAATCCGATCGGCGCGTGCAGCGACCGTTCCATGCCACGCAACCCCACCAGGGCGCAGGTCACCAGCAGGGCGCAGAGCGCCACCTGCAGGCCCAGCAGCCCATCGCGAACCGTCAGCCGCCGGGTTACCGTCAGGCTGGTCCCCTTCATCGCCTGCATCGCATCCGCCGTCCAGATTTGGCGCGCTGTCAATACCGCGGGTAACACCCCACTCGCCACTGCCAGCAAGGCTGCCAGTCCATAGACGCGCCCGTCGGCGGCTACCGTTACATGGATCGGGAACTCCGCAATGGGCTGCCACACGCTGAGACCCTGCAACAGGAACGACGAAGCAATGGCGCCCACCACACCGCCGCCCACAGAAAACACCGCTGCTTCCATCAGCACCTGCCGGAGCACCCGCCACCGGCTCGACCCGATAGCGATCCGCACCGCGAGCTCGCGCCCGCGATCTGCCGCCCTCGCTGCAAACACGCTCGCCAGGTTCACGCAGGCTGCCGCCAGCACCAGCAGCGCCAGCAGCAGAATCCCGGCCAGAAAATTCCGTCCCACGTCTCCTAACTGGTCGCCGAACATCCCCGGCCGCACGAGGCGCGCACCCAGCCCCTCATCCGTCTGCGGATACTGCTTCGCCAGTTGCGCCGCAATCGCGTTCAGATCCTCCGTCGCCTGCTCCGTCGTCACGCCCGGCTTCAGGCGCCCCGCCACAGAGATCGAGTGCGTGAACCGCCGCTCCAGATAGCTGTAGCCGTTGATTTCCGGCGCATTCACCATCGGCACCCAGAAGTCCGGCCATATCGACAGCTCACTCCCGTGAAACGTCGCCGGCGCCACGCCGACAATCGTGAACGAGTGCTTGTTGACATCGACCGTGGTCCCGACCACCCGCGCATCGGCTCCAAACTGCGAACGCCAGAATGCATCGCTCAGCACCAGATACGGCGCCGAATTTGGCCCGTGCTCATCGCTCGCGTGGAAGAATCGGCCCACTTCCGGCCGCACTCCGAACACGTCGAAATAGTTCCCCGACGCCTCGTAGTCCCAGCTTTCCCGCGCCGTGCCCTGCGCCCGGATCGCCGCCTGGCTCAGCCGGTATGCCGCCATGCCGCTGAAGGTGGCGTTGCGGGTCTGGTAATCCTCATAATCCGGATACGACTGGCTGGTGCCCCCCTGCGGCTTCTGCTCCACCTGCCACACACGGTCCGGCGCGGCCATCCCCATCGGCCGCTGGACCGCCGCGTTGAGCACTCTGAACACCACCAGGTTCGCCGCAATCGCCATGGTCAGCGAGACCACCGCCGTCAGCGCAAATCCCGGCGAATGCCGCAGCCGCCGCGCCGCTACTTTCAGATCCATCCAGATTTTGTGCATAGAGGCCTCGCCTTTCGGACAGAAATTCGCAGGCTTCCTTCCAGCACCGCGTGCGCCATACGCCCACGCGGCCATGTGACGGGAAAATCGTTACTTACGGAGCACGCCGCAACTCCGAATCGCGGCGTGTTGTCCAAATTTCAAATCCATCGTCCGTTCCCGGACACCTCAACGACCAACGGCGCCGATCTCTCGCCGACGTTGGCGTGGCCCGCACTTAAAATGCTCCTGTTGATGATGGCTGGCGGGCCGAATTTTCGCTGCCTCCGGATCGCACCTTGCTATCCTGTCCGCAACCCACACGATGATCCCACGCATCCTGCTGGCCCTGTGTCTCGGTTCGCTCCTTCTCCCCGCTTACGCCGCTCCACGCCGTCAGGACACCGGCTTTCTCAACCGCACCATCGACGTCAACGGCGTCCTTCACCGCTACGTCGTCTATCTGCCGGCGAACTGGAGCCCCAATCAGGCCTGGCCGGTCATTCTCTTCCTCCACGGTTCCGGGGAGCGCGGTGAAGAAGGCATGGACCAGACGCAGATCGGCCTGCCCCAGGCGATTCGCCTGCATCCCGAGCGCTGGCCCTTTGTCGTCGTGATGCCCCAGGTTCCCTTCAACCACCATCACTGGAGCGATCCCGACATGATGGCCATGGCGATGGGCGCGCTGAGCGATGAAGTGAAAGAGTTCCACGGTGACCCCGGCCGCCTCTATCTCACCGGCCTTTCGCTGGGCGGCTATGGGGTCTGGGAAATCGCCAAAGCCTACCCCCACCGGTTTGCCGCGCTCGTGCCGGTTTGCGGAGGCGTCTTCTGGTCGTGGCAGCCGGACCGCTGGCGCGAAGTGAACACGCTGCCCGGCGAATATGCCCACGTCGTCGGCCGCACGCCCACCTGGATCTTTCACGGCGCCGACGATCCTATTGTGATCCCTCGCCAGTCGCAGCTCATGTTCGAGGCGCTCAAGGCCGCTGGCGGCGATGTCCGCTTCTGGGAGTACGCCGGCGTCAAGCACTCCGTCTGGGATCGGGCCTACGCGGAGCCGCAACTTCCGCATTGGCTTCTCGCGCAGCGCCTCAGCGCCATCCCCAAACTCAGCGCTGCGTCGGAAGAGATTCTCGTGCCCATCCATCCGGTTCCGGCGACCATTGACCCTGCCCTGTACAACGCCTACGCCGGTGAATATGAGGACCAGGGGGTCGTGGTTGCCACCATCCTGCGCCAGGGCGACAAGCTCATGCAGCGCAACTCGATTGGCGAGACGACAGAGCTTCTGCCGGAAAACGCAACAACCTTCTTTTACCCGACCGGCGGCAGCCGACGCCTCACCTTTGAACGCGACGAGGACGGCCGCCTTACCGGCATTCGCTTTCGCGACGACCGCCACGAAGAATTCTGGGAGCGGCGCCGTTGAACGCCGCCGTTCGCTGGTGTTGTTGCAGATCAAACGTTTAAGTAAAGAATTTCCCTTTTCATCGGGTTGGACGCTCGTCTATAGTTTGGCCACGGATTAGCCCATGCATCGTTTCCTGCGCCGTCTTGCATCCGTCGCTCCAGCCGCCAAAGTGGCGGCGGTCGTCCTCCTTCTGGCGGCCTTCGGGACGCAACTGGTCCTGTCGTCACAGCGCAACTCCGTTACCTGGGACGAAGGCCATCACCTCTACTCCGGCTACCGCACCCTGACGCACTTCGACTACGGCCTCAATCCTGAAGTGCCGCCGCTGGTAAAGATGGTCGCGGCTCTCCCGTTGCTGAATATGCCGCTGACTGTCCCGCCTCTCCAGGGACGATTCTTCAAGGACGAAGCTTTTCTGGGCGGCAAGGACTTCCTCTTCGACAACGATTTCGAGAGCGTGCTCTTCCGCGCGCGCATGGCGTCCGCCGTCTTCTCCTTCGCGCTGGCTTTGCTTATTTTCTTCGCGGCGCGCCGCATGTTCTCGACCACGGCCGCTTTGATCGCGCTGGCTCTCTTTGTCTTCGACCCCAATTTCCTTGCCCACGGCGCGCTGGTCACCACCGACGTCGCCTCGGCCTTCACCCTCTTCGCCACGGTGTACGCGTTCTACCGCTGGCGCCTGGCGCCTACGCGCGGGCGATTGTTCCTGGTTGGCCTCGCCGCTGGTCTCGCGCTGGTCACCAAGTTCACCGGCATCCTGGTGGTTCCCATTCTCCTGCTGCTTGCCTGGTGCGAAGTCATGTTCCCGAATGGTCTCGCCCCGTTTGGCGCCCTCTGGTCTGAAAATCGCGGAGACGTCTTCTGGAGGATCATCAAAGGTCTGCCGGTCATCGCCGTCATCGCGTACGCCGTGCTCTGGGCCTTCTATGGATTTCGTTTCTCTGCGCGCCCCAGGGCTCTGGCGCTGCATCCCGCCTTTGCGGACTACGTGGGCCAGCTCGGCAATCACATGTCCAGCCGCTTCATCACCCTGGCCGCCCGCTGGTATCTGCTTCCCCAATCCTGGCTGTATGGCCTCGCGGATACAAAAATCACCGCCGACAGCTACACCAGCTATTTCCGGGGCCACGTCTTTGCCCACGGACATTTTCTGTACTTCCCGGCCGCTTTCGCCATCAAGTCGACGCCGCCGTTTCTTGTTCTGTTGCTGATGGCCCTCGTCCTCATCGTGGTTCGCCAGTTCCACGCCTCGCGCGAGATCCTCTACCTCACTCTCCCTGCTCTCCTGTATTTCCTGATCGCCGCCACGTCGAACATGAACATCGGCTTCCGCCATCTGCTGCCGATCTATCCCTTCCTGTACATTTTGGTCGCCGGAGCTGCCGCCGCGCTCATCGCGCTCGATCGCCGCGTGGTTTGGGCCATTCTCGCCCTGGTTGCGTGGCAGGCTGCCGACGCGGTCTGGATGTATCCCGCGTACATGGCCTTCGGCAACGACCTCTGGGGCGGTCCCACTCAGGTCCACCTGTATCTCAGCGATGCGAATGTCGACTGGGGCCAGCAGCTGAATGACGTCCGCGATTACCTCGCCGCGCGCGGGATACGCGATCCGAACTGGGTGCTGCGAGACCAGGCGAACCCCGTCGAAAGCCAGGTCGCGACGCCCGTTGGCTCTAAGCTTCCCGCGCCGTCCTGCTACTTTGTCTATTTCCCCGACGGCGTGGTCGATCCCTCGGATTACGGCGTGCCCTGCCATCGGCTGCCCACCGCCGACACCCTGTGGTGGCTGCACGAGCCTGGAGAGGTCCCCCCAGCCGTCCAGGGTCTGGTCCTGATCAGCGACAGCGACCTCGCCGGAATCGAGTTCGGCGAAGGGCCGCTGAACCCCTACGAGCAGTTTCGCCACATCCAGCCCGTCGCCGTCATCGACTACGGCGTTTATGTCTACGAGGGCCGCTTCGACATCCCGCTGGCAGCCGGGCTGAATGACGCCGAGAAGGCCAACGCCCTGCTCAAGGCGAAGCATCCTGACCAGGCGCTCATCGCCGCGAAGCAGGCCGTGGCTCTGGCGCCTGACCTGGTCAACCCGCAAGCGGCGCTCGGAGACGCCCTCACGGCTCTGCATCGCCCTGCCGAGGCCCGGGTCTGCTATCAGCGCGCCTTAGCCCTCGCACGGACCGTCGAGCCGCAGCTTCAGACGGCATGGGTCCCAATCCTGAAAAAGAAGCTCGGCTTGAAGTAGCCCCGGTTCCAGCCACGAACCCGGGCGTCCGCTGTCCATTCCCGAACAGTTTTCCGGTCCGCGGACACTTTCCCTCAGTTTCTCCCTCCCGAAACCCCTGAATCCGGGTGAGTTATTCCATCGATTCTTCGGCAGACGGCGTGCTTCTTCCCCGTCAGGCCCCGTTTCCCCACTGGGAACCGTTATGCCGCACTCCGCGTATTCTCCGATCGAGGTCCGTGCCATGCGCCGCTTTGTCGTGTTTGTTCTGGCCTTCTGCGCCGTCGTCGTTCTGGGCGCTCTGCTTCCGCAATCGCGCTTTCGCGCCCGCGCTGTTTCCGCCGCGCAGCTTCCCTCCAACTGGCACGGCGGCGAATGCCCGGATGACTCCAATCACTGGGGTCATTGGGGCCAGGCCCATGTCTGCCAGATGCGCACCACCACGGTGGCTCTCGCTTCCGGCCACATGAGCGTCAACACCACCAACGGCGGCATTGAGGTCACGGGCGAGGATCGCTCCGACGTTGCCCTCGAAGCGCGCGTCCAGGCGTGGGGCGCCTCCACCACCGCGGCCAATAACGTACTGAACCAGGTCTCCATCGACACCGCTAACGGAGACATTCGCGATCGCGGTCCGAAGTTTTCCTTCCTTGGCCGGTCCGGCTACAGCATCGACTACCGTCTCCGCGTGCCGCGCCACCTGGCGGCTGAATTCCATTCTATGAACGGTGGCATTGAGCTGGCGGGGTTGGACGGCAAGGTCCGCTTCTCCACCACCAATGGCGGCGTTCAACTGAGCCAGTTATCGGGCGACGTCCAGGGAAACACCGTGAATGGCGGTCTCGACATCACGCTCGCCGGAGATCGCTGGCAGGGTGAAGGCCTGCGCGCGGACACCACCAACGGCGGCATCGACTTGCGTGTGCCCGACCACTACTCGGCGCACCTCGAAAGCAGCACAGTGAATGGCGGGATCTCCATCGGCTTCCCCATCACCGTCCAGGGCGAAATCAAGAACCATCTCGATACCGACCTCGGCAGTGGCGGAGCCACCGTCCATGTGGAGACCGTCAACGGAGGCGTCACCATCAGCCATGGCGGAGCCGACGCCGATTCAGACAGCGGCGAGTAGTCAGCCTTCCGGTCCTGAGAGTTATCCCTCCCCCGGTTTCCTCAGGCTCGGACTGCGCTGTGCAAGCATTGGATAACTCGTCCTCTGTGCAGGACCGGTCCCCCGCAGACCCGCATTCTGCCTGCTCCAAACCCAGCTTTCCACTCTGCGTGATCTCTTTCCACACCGTTTTTCGCTGGCCCTGTTCGTATCGTGGACATCACGTCACCAGTTCGGGAGTTCCACCCCTGTCTTCCTGCTTTTCCTTTCCGCGGTACCCGGTTTTCTAAAACGCGTACCCCAGCCAAACCCCACTCAGCAGCGGTTTCCCCTCGCCTTTCCACTTTTCCGCCGACAACGACTACGGCTACTAGAGATAAGAAACCTTAAGTACTCCGTAGTACCCGTCGCAGGACATCGCGGCACCCGCTCCACACTGGGTACGCGTTTTCCAGAGAGCGCTCGACGGCTGTTTATTACTAGAATGGATTGCGGCTCCAATGACCCGTCGGGCGTTCGCCCTGCTTGGTGTACATTGGGTCAAACCGCGACGGGGGATTGACATGCCGGCTGGAGTGGAAACGGAAAAAGCGGTCCAGGGAGCGACTATGGAGATCAGCGTTAGCCGCCAGGATTTGCTGCGCGAACTCACTGCCACGCAAAGTGTCGTCGAACGCAAAACGACGATTCCCATCCTCTCCAATTTCCTCCTCGAGGCCGACGGCGACAGCATCGTCATCACCGCGACGGATCTGGATCAGAGCATCCGCACATCCTGCGCCGCCAAAGTCAAGAAGCCCGGTTCCTGCACCATCCCCGCACGCAAACTGTACGACTACATCAAACTGCTCGGCGACGGCGACATCTCCGTCAAACTGCTGGAGAACCACTGGGTCCAGATCCGCTCCGGCCGCTCCAACACGAAGATGGTCGGCATGGCGCGCGTCAATTTCCCGCAGGTGCCTCAGTTCCCTGAGGCCGGCGTCATGAAGATTCCGGTGGCCTCGCTGCGCGCCCTGATTGCGCGCACCATCTTCGCCATCTCCAACGAGGAATCCCGGTACACGCTCAACGGCGCGTTGCTCATCCTCAAGGCCGAATCGCTGGCCATGGTCGCGACCGACGGCCACCGCCTCGCGCACATCGAGAAAACCGGAGAGAACTTCCCGGCCGTGACCGGCGAAAAGAAGACGCTCATCCCCCGCAAGGCCCTGCAGGAGTTGCAGTCGCTCCTCGGAAACACCGAGGCCGAGTCGCTCGATTTCGCCGACGACGATTCGACGCTCTTCTTCCGCATCGGCCATCGCGTGCTGACCAGCCGCAAGCTCACCGGCCAGTTTCCCAACTACGAAGCCGTGATGCCCCGTGACAACAACAAGTTCGTCATCGTGCGCAGCGAAGACCTCTTCGCCTCCATCCAGCGGGTGGCGCAGTTTGCCGACGAGCGCTCCGGCGCCATCAAGATGCGTCTCGAGCAGAACGAAGTGAAGGTCTCTTCATCCTCTACCGACGCCGGCGAATCCGAGGACACCATTGAGACGCCGTACAGCTTCGATCCCATCGTGGTCGGCTTCAATTCGGCCTACCTGATCGACTTCCTCAAAGCCATCGGCAACTCCGGCGAAGTGCGCCTCGAATTCAAAGACGCTCAGTCGGCCGGCCAGATACGCCCCGAAGACGCCTCCGACGAGTACAAATACCGCTACATCATCATGCCCATGCGCATCTGATCGCGCGGCCCGTCAATGCAATGAGCACCCAACCTGAGCCCTGGCTCCGTGGCACCCACGCGGAATGCTCCTCCGTGATCCGCGCCGTCGTCCACGCTCTCGAACTCTGCCGCGAAGATATGGAAGCGTGGTGCGCTCCCCTGAGCCGCGAAGCGCTCAACGCGCGCCCCTCCGGCATCGCCCCGGTGTCCTTTCACCTGCGCCACATCGTGCGCTCGCTCGACCGCCTGCTGACCTACGCTGAAGGGCGCCGGCTCATCCCCGAGCAGATGGCCGCATTCAAGACTGAACTCGATCCGGATGCCGATCCGGAGTCTGTCTTTGCCGAGTTGCGCGCCGGACTCGATCAGGCTCTGCTCCGGGTTCGGGCCTTCGAAGGGGCTGATTTGGAGCAGCCTCGCGATGTCGGCCGCAAAGCGCTGCCCACCACCGTCGGCGGATTGCTCGTTCACTGTGCCGACCACACGCAGCGCCACACCGGCCAGGCCGTGACTACCGCCAAGATCGTGCGGCCCTCCGCGCAGTAGACTCTCGCTATGCCCGCTTCCCATCAGCATCGCTACCGCGTGGTCGATGTGTTCACGCAGAACGCCCTCGAAGGCAATCCCCTGGCTGTCTTTCCCGACGCGGCCGGCATCGACGAACGCCTGATGCCGAAGATCGCCCGCGAGCTGAATCTCTCGGAGACGGTTTTTGTCCTGCCCGCCACGCGCCCGGAATGCGCCGCGAAGATCAGAATCTTTACTCCCGGCAGGGAACTGCCCTTTGCCGGTCATCCCACGGTGGGCGCGGCCTTCGTGCTGCTCGACGAAAATCTTGTTCCGCGGCAAACGCCGCAGTTCGTCCTCGAAGAGGGCATCGGGCCGGTGGCCGTGCGCGTCGATCCAGGCGAGCAGCCGCTCATCTGGCTGCGCACGCCGCCCATCACGCGTGGCAAGACGTTCGATCGCGCAGCCTGCGCTGCCGCTCTGAGCGTACATCTGGACGACCTTCTGCCCATCGATCCGCAACTGGTCAGCGCCGGCAATCCCGCGGTCTTCGTCGCGCTCCAAAATCCCGAAGCCGTCGACCGCACCTCGATCGATTTGCGCGGGTTGCAGTCCATTCTCGGACCGGACGCGCCGCCCACCTGCATCTTCGTCTTCGCGCCCACGCCCGCAGGCGCCTATTCCCGCATGTTTGCGCCGGAGCTCGGCATCATCGAAGATCCCGCGACCGGCAGCGCCACCGGACCCCTGGCTTCGTTCATGCTGCGCCACGGACTGGTTCCAGCTGCCCACAGCGATCGCTTCATCAGCGAGCAGGGTACGAAGATGGGTCGCCGCAGCCTGCTCCACGTGCGGATCGCCCGCATCGCGGATGCCGTGCACATCGACGTCGGCGGCTACGTCACGCCGTTGGTCGAAGCCACCATGAGCCTGCCCGCGGCCCCATAGGAATCCGTTGCCTGATTGGGCTAGGGCGCGTACTTCAAAATGGCTCCGGAGATCGACGGCAGCGGCAGAATCTTGTCCACGCTGTTCAGCTTGATCGCTTCCTTCGGCATCCCGAAAACCACGCAGGTCGCCTCGTCCTGCGCGATGGTGGTGGCGCCCGCCTGTTTCATCTCCAGCATGCCGCGCGCTCCATCGTCGCCCATCCCGGTCATGATCACGCCCACCGCATTCGGCCCTGCATACCGCGCTGCGGAGCGAAACAACACATCGACCGACGGGCGATGCCGGCACACCAGCGGCCCATCTTTCACCTCGACGTAGTAGCGTGCCCCGCTCCTCTGCAGCAGCAGATGATGATTCCCTGGCGCAATGAGGGCGCGCCCGCGAATCACCGTATCGTTCGATTCCGCTTCTTTCACGCTGATGGCGCACAGGCCATCGAGCCGCGCCGCAAAGGCCCGCGTGAACAACTCCGGCATATGCTGCACGATCACGATGCCCGGCGTATCCGCGGGCAGCGATTCCAGCAGCGCCTTCAGCGCTTCCGTTCCTCCCGTCGATGCGCCGATGGCCACCACTTTTTCCGTGGTCTCGGCCATCGCAAAGGTCGCGCGCGCCAGCACCGCATCGGCGGTCAGCTTCGGTTCCACAGCGCGCGCCACCGGCCCCGCCCGCAGCCGCGCTCCTGCCGCGGCCTTCACCGCCTCGCAAATTGTGACCCGCGATTCTTCGAGGAATTGTTTGACGCCCAGCCGCGGCTTAGCCACAATGTCCACCGCTCCATATTCGAGCGCGCGCATCGCGCTTTGCGTACCCTCTTCCGCCAGACTCGAGCAGATCACCACCGGGATCGGATGCTGCGCCATGAGCTTTTTCAGAAAGGTGAGCCCATCCATGCGCGGCATCTCGATATCCAGCGTGATCACATCCGGCACTTCCTCGCGCATCCTTTCCGCGGCCACAAAGGGATCTGCGGCCGTTGCCACGACCTCGATCTGCGGATCGGACGACAGCACCGCCGAAAGCGCCTGGCGAACCACCGCTGAATCGTCCACTACCAGCACGCGAATTTTGTCCGCGATCATTTCGTCAGCCTCGCTCCCCGGCCTGCTGTCTCCGCAGTCCGCGGGCTCCGATTCGCGCGCCCGGCCCACCCCTCGGCGCCCGTGGCGTTTAACCGCCGCAGATGAACCTCTCCGGTAGCGGTAAAGAATTCTATGTGCATGCCGGCCTGGCCGCCGAGACTCGATGCCGCCACCGCGAAGCCCTCCTGGCTGAGCATCCGCAATGCCTCCTTTGCGTTGCTTGCGCCCACCGTCGGCCTGCCGCAGGGGTCGCTCACCACCAGCACATCGGCGCCGCCGAACAGCTTCACCTCGGTCTCGCTGCGCCGCACCCCCAGTGCATCGAACTGAGCCGCCAGATCGTGGATCGTGAAGTCCACGTACCGCCGCGCCGCCTCCACACTCAGCCTCCGCCCGGTCTGCGGGCAGCGGGGCAGCATGGGATGGCACAACGCAGCAATCTCCAGCCGCCGGTTCCAGAAGGTCGCCGCCACGCACGACCCGAGGACGGTGCGCAGGATCGCTGTCCCCCGCACCAGGTGCGACTCGCCCGGCTGCACGTAGACGCCGCGAATCTCAGCTTCGGCCATCCAGCCTCCTGTACAGCGCCGGCGCGACCGGGACCAGCGGCAAGCGCAGATCGTGCAGCGTCTCCGCATGGCCGACAAAGAGATATCCCTGCGGCGCCAGGCACTCTGCCAGCCTGCGCAAGATCTTTTCCTGCGTGGGGCGATCGAAGTAAATGAGCACGTTCCGGCAGAAGATCGCGTCGGCCGGCTCGGCGACTCCGTAATCGGTGTCCATAAAATTCAACCGGCGGAACTCGACCAGCCTGCGCAGCTCGGGCGCCACACGCACCTGGGTTGAAGTCCGGTCGCGGCTGCGCATCAGATACTTGCGCCGCAGGGGCGCTGCAATCGGCTCCGCGTTCTCGGCGGAATAGATCCCCGCCTCCGCCCGCGCCAGCACCGCCGTTGAAATATCCGTCGCCAGAATGCCGAAGCGGAATCCTGGGTGCGCCTCCCCGTATTCGCTCAGCACCATCGCCAGGGTGTACGGCTCTTCGCCCGTCGAGCATCCCGCGCTCCACACCAGCATCGGCCGCGACGACCCCCACTGTGCCAGCCACTCCGGCGCCGCCCTGCCTGCCAGAAAAGCGAAGTGCGCCGGCTCGCGAAAGAAATCCGTCTTGTTGGTCGTCACCACGTCGATGAAGCGGATCGTTTCCTCGCTTCGGTCGTCGCCGGAGAACAAATAGTCGCAGTAGCGCGCGCAGGAATCGATTCCCAGCGCGCGCAGCCGCCGTTTCAGCCGCGCCTCCAGCATGGTCTTCTTTTCCGGGCCGATGCGGATGCCCGCCTCGGCATAGATCAGAGAGGTCAGCCGGGAGAAATCGCGGCTCGCCAGGATTTCATCCGCAGCGCTCATGGCTGTTCGAAGCCGCCGTACTTCGCCCTCACTCTTTGTCCTCCCCGCTCAGGCCGCTGCTTCTGCCGTCAGCTTGCCCGTGTCCTGCGCGTGAATGGCCGCCAGTTGATCGGCGGCAAAGACCCCGTCAATGTCCAGGATCATGATGAACTGCGTGTCCCGCCGGCCCATCCCGCGAATGAAATCGGTGCGGATTTCCGTGCCGATGCGCGGCGCGGGCTGGATCTGCTCCGGCTCGAGGTCGATTACCTCTTCCACCGAGTCGGCCAGTGCTCCGATCACCGTCGGCTCGTCCTCCAGCATCACCTCGACCACCACGATGCAGGTATTCCGCGTGCTCTCGGTCTTCGACATCTCGAAGCAAAGCCGCAGATCCACCACCGGCACCACGCTGCCCCGCAAATTGATCACCCCGCTCATGAAATCGGGCGTGCGCGGGATCGACGTGATCGTCGTCAGATCGAGCACCTCCCGCACCTTGGCCACGTCGATGGCAAAGATTTCGTTGCCCAGCCGGAAGGTCAGGTACTGTCGTGTCTCCGTAATTGCGTTACTCACCGTCATGCTCCGCTCCTCTCGCTGTTCGAGACAGCGGCGCGGTCCCCTGTGGCGGCCCGCGCCGCATCGGCCGTACCGTTAGTAGCGCTCGAACTCCCCATCCTGGCTGTCGCGCTTATCGCCCAGCCGCAGATGCACGCCGGCCTTCGCTGTTGGCCTGGCCCCCGCCGCAACCGGCTGCGCCTTGTGAGCCGCCGGCGCGGGCCGCACGCTCTTCGGCCCCCGGCGCGGCGGCATGTTCTCTTCGTCTCCGGTGCGGAAGAAGCCCAGCGCGCTGACCAACTGTTCCGACTGCCCGGTCAGCTCTTCCGTGGTCGACGCCATCTCCTCGGCCGCCGAAGCATTTTGCTGGATTACCTGTTCCAGCTGCTGCAGGGCCTTGTTGATTTGCTCCGCGCCCGTGTCCTGCTCCTTGCTGGCCGCGGAAATCTCCTGCACCAGCTCCGCGGTCCGCTGGATATCCGGCACCAGCTTGTCCAGCATCTCGCCGGACTTTTCCGAAACGCGCAACGTGGCTCCGGAGAGCTGATTGATCTCGCCCGCCGCCTTCTGGCTGCGCTCCGCCAGCTTGCGTACCTCCGCCGCCACCACGGCGAATCCCTTGCCGTGTTCGCCGGCGCGGGCCGCCTCGATCGCTGCGTTGAGCGCCAGCAGGTTCGTCTGGCGCGCAATCTCCTCGATGATCGAGATCTTGTTGGCGATCTCTTTCATCGCGGCCACCGCTTCCAGCACCGACTTGCCGCTCTCCTGCGCATCGCGGGCGCTCTTGTTGGCGATCTTGTCCGTCTGCTGCGCGTTGTCGGCGTTCTGCCGGATGTTCGAAACCATCTCCTCCATCGACGACGAGGCTTCTTCCGCCGCCGCCGCCTGCGAGCTGGCTCCTTTTGACACCTGTACCGACGCGGTCGAAATCGACTGGCTGGCTGCCGCCACTTCGCCGGCAACCGTCCGAATCTCCGAGACGGTGCGCGTCAACCCGCCGACCATGGCCGTCAGCGCCTGCATCAGCTTGTCCTGCGCGGAACGTTCGCGCAGCGTCACCGTCAGGTCGCCGTTGGCGATCTCCTCGGCTGCCGCGGTGATTTCGTTCATCGCCACGATCAGCGTGTTCAGGTTGTTCTTGATGGTGTTGAAGTCGCCTTTGTACTCGTCGGTGATCTGCGACGGAATATCCCCCTTGCTGATCAGATCGACATAGCGCGCCGACACATTCAGCGGTCCAATCACCGCATCCAGCACGGCATTGACGCCGCGCACGATCTCCGCATACGCGCCGTGGAACTGTTCGGCATGCCCGCGCTCTGCCAGCATGCCCGCGCCGGCCGCATCCGTCAGCCGCGCCAGCTCTTTCTGCAGCGACTGCAGCACCACGCCGACGTTGTTGACCGCCAGCTTCATCTTTTCGTGATCGCCTTTGTAGGTGGCTGCGATCAGCTCATCGATTTTGCCCGATGAAATCTGCGCCAGAATGCGATTGCCTTCGCCGATCGGCAGCAGAATCGCGTCCAGCATGGTGTTCACGCCGCGCACGATTTCCGCATACGCGCCCTGGAACTGTTCCGGCTTACCGCGATCGCTCAGCTGGCCCTGCTGCGATGCTTCGATCAGCCGCGCCAGCTCTTTCTGCAGCGACTGCAGCACGGAGCCGACATGGTTGACGGCCAGTTTCATCTTTTCGTGATCGCCCTTGTAGGTAGCCGCGATCAGCTCGTCGATCTTGCCCGACGAAATCTGCGCCAGAATGCGATTGCCTTCGCCGATCGGCAACAGAATCGCGTCCAGCATGGCGTTCACGCCGCGCACGATTTCCGCATAGGCGCCCTGGAACTGTTCCGGCTTGCCGCGGTCGGCGAGCTGCCCTTCCCGGGACGCGTCGGTGAGCCGTATCAGCTCCTTCTGCAGGGACTGCAGTACCATCCCCACATGGTTGACCGCCACCTTCATCTTCTCGTGGTCGCCCTTGTAGGTAGCCGCGATCAGCTCGTCGATCTTGCCCGACGAAATCTGCGCCAGGATGCGGTTGCCCTCGCCGATGGGCAGCAGAATGGCGTCCAGCATCTCGTTGATCCCATCAACCATGGCGCGGTAGACCCCGGTAAACTGGTCCGCTCGCCCGCGCTCGGCGAGCCGGCCCTCTTTCGAGGCCTCCACCAGGCGCAGGATCTCCTGCGAAACCAGCAACTCTTCGCCTTCCCGGCGCGGAGCGGCCCCGACCGGGTGGTCCAGGCCTCCATGCCCATTCGCCTTATGGCCGTTCGTCTTCCGGCCTTCGCTCGCCATCGTGTTCGCCATGAACCTGCCCTTTCTCTGACTGCATCGTTATCGGCTGACTTCGCCGTGTGCTTCAGTGCCGGCGGCAACTTCCCCGCCCTTTCCCGGAATCGAGGAGCGTGGCGGCCGCCGGCGAGTTCCCTGCGCCCGCGTCGCCTCCTGCACCAGCCGCTGCGGATCGAGAATCAGCGCCAGCGTCCCGTTGCCCAGAATCGTGGCGCCGGACACCATCTGCACCTGACGGTAAAACCGCCCCAGGTTCCGGATCACCGTCTGGCAACTGCCCAGCACCTGATCGACCACCAGCCCGCAACGCCCGATTTCGCTTTCGACGATCATGATCTGTTCCCGCTCCGGCGGCGGCGTGTTCTGGCGGAAGTATTGCCGCAGCCGGATATACGGAATGATTTCTCCGCGGACGCAGGCGACATGCCGCCCGTTGGCCTGCTCCACATCCGCGCGCGTCAGCTCCACGCATTCCAGCGTCGAGAGCAGCGGGAGAACGAAATGCCCGTCGCCCACCGTCACCAGCAGTCCGTCGATAATCGCCAGCGTCAGGGGCAACCGCAGCGCCACACGCGTACCTTCTCCGCGGCGGCTGGCTACGTCGATCGAGCCGTGCAGACTCTCCACGCGCTGGCGCACGACGTCCATGCCCACCCCGCGGCCCGACACATCGGTGACCTGGCGCGCCGTCGAGAATCCTGCCTGAAAGATGAACGCGAAGATCTCCTCGTCGCTCAGCGGCGTATCGTCTCCAGCCAGGCCGCGTTCGATGGCCCGCGCCCGCACGGCCTCGCTGTCGATTCCGGCGCCGTCGTCCGATACCTCGACCACCACGCTCGCCCCGGAATGGCGTGCCGCGAGGTGGATGGTGGCCATGGGCCGCTTGCCCTGCGCCGCGCGCTCGGCGGGCGACTCGATGCCGTGATCCATGCTGTTGCGGATCAAATGCATCAGCGGGTCGCCCAGCTGATCGATCACGGTTTTGTCCAGCTCCGTGTCCGCGCCCTCGATGGTGAGTTCCACGTTCTTGCCCAGGTCCCGCGCCAGGTCGTGCACCAGCCGCCGGAAGCGCTCGAAGGTGCCCCGAATGGGCATCATGCGGAGGTTCATCGAGTTTTCCCGCAGCGCCGCCGTCAGCCGCTCGATCTCTTCCGCGACCACTCCCACCGCGCCGTCCTCCGATCGCGTGGCGATTTCACTCAGGCGCGCCTGCACCGTCACCAGTTCGCCGACCAGGTTCACCAGCTGATCCAGCCGCGCGGCCGGGACGCGCAGGCTGGCGGCGTTGTCGGGCCGATCGTACGAGCGGCGCCCCGCCGTGCTGCGCGGGTCTTCGAGGCTCCGCGCCGTCGCATCGGCGGAGCCGTCGTTTTCTCCCGCCGCCGGCGCAATCTGCAATTCGCACAGGTCCTCGACAAAAATGAAAACATCGCGGATAGCGTCAAGCCCGGCGCCGGTCGCGAGGGTCATCTCCCAGCTCACGTAGCATCGATCCGGTTCGAGCTCGGCGAGGGGCGGAATCGCCGCCAGCTCCGCTTCCACCGCCAGCGTGCCCATCTGCCCGAGTTCGCGCAGCAGCAGCAGCGGATCCGCGCCGTTGCGCAGCATCTCGGGACCCGGAGCAAAATGGATGCGCCAGACGCGCCGCTCACCCTCCTCCGCCGTCCCTGCCGGCGGCGCGGCGGTCACCCGCTCTGCATTGGCGGCGGACCCTGCGTTCCCGGCAGGGTCGGCATGTGTCGTGGTCGGCGACTGCGGCCGGGCCATCAGCGCACCCACCGCAGTCAGAATTCGCGCGCAGGCCGCGGGATCGTCGCCGCTTCCCTCCACCATTCCGCGAATCTGGTCGAGAGCGGATAAGGTCAGATCCACCAGCTCCGCCGTGACCGCAATATGATCTTTGCGAACCTCGTCGAACGCGTTCTCAAGATTGTGCGTGAAAGCGGCCAGATCGTCGAAGCCAAACATCGCTCCCGACCCCTTGATGGTATGCAGCGCGCGAAAGACGCGTCCCACCACTTCGCCATCGTCGCGGCGCTCATTCAGCTCGAGCAGACACGCCTCCAGATCCACCAGGATCTCGCGCGCTTCTTCCCGAAAGCTCTGCCTGAAGTCGATGCCGCTTGCGCTGGCCACTCGTCCGCCTCGCTTCGTTATTGCCTCTCCGGCGCAAAAGGAACGCGTCGAAAACCCGCTTCGCGCAGGTTGGCTGCCAGCGCTGCCGGCCACGCTGCCGCGAGGCGCAACCCGCTGCCGTCCGGCGGGTTCGACCCGCCCGGCTGACTCGCCCGCTCCGCCGCCCATAAAAGCTGAATCGCGGTCACGTCGAGCGCCGTCACACTCTCCGCAACGATGTGCGCCACGGCTCCGCTCCCAACTGCCTCGGCCAGCGCCGCCTTGAGCTCGCCCGCGCAGCCGATGTCCACCGCCCCTTCGAGGAGGAGTTGTGGAGGCTGGTGGCTGCGATCGAAAAATACCGGCATAAGCCCTGCATCGGCGCGCACGCGCAATACCTTTAGCGGACCGGTTCGCGGAAGGCGCGGGCGCCGGATCCGACGCTACCGGATCAGCTTCCCCAGAACCCCCAGCAACTGCTCCGCCTGGAACGGTTTGACGATCCATCCTGTTGCTCCGGCCTTGCGGCCGGCATCCTTCTTTTCCGCCTGCGATTCGGTCGTCAGCATCAGAATGGGCGTGTATCCGTAACCCGGCAGCCGGCGAATGCCCGCGATCATCGCAATCCCGTCCATGCGCGGCATGTTCAGATCGGTGATGATCAGGTCGAACTTCTGCCGTCCCGCGCGCTCCAGTCCCTCGCAGCCATCCGAGGCCTCGGCAACTTCGTACCCTGCCTTGCGCAGCGTGAAGGTCACCATCTGCCGCACGCTCGTCGAATCGTCGACCGCCAATACCTGCTTCATTGTGTTCGTCGTATTCCCTTCTTCGGCGCGGCGGCTGCCCTGCCCGCGGGAAAAGCTACGGCATTCATCGGCAATCGCGCCGCTTTTCTTCTGGGCCGGCTCGCGCTTTCCGGAATCCGTACGATTGCGGCGGACGTGGCTCGCCCCATTTCCGCAGGCGTTTCAAAAGAGTTCCACGCCGTTGCCGGTAAAGGATTCCTGCGTCGCAGGCAGCGGCCCGCCGCTCAGCGCGGCCCGCAAAATCTCACGTTCCCGCTCGGTCGTGTAGGCGGTGGCGAAACGCCGTTCGATCGCCGCGGCATCGATCGCCGTCCCGGCGCTCATCGCCGCTTCGGCCGCAGCAATGGCCGCCGCCACCGCCTCCAGCCGGTCGAAGCACGCTTCGAGACGGCGGTCCGCGCCCTCAATCTCCGCAGTCTTCTTCTGTAGCCCGGCCGTGGCGCGCTCGATCTCGCCGCCGCGCGACTCCGCCGACCGCGCCGCCTCGCGAAGAATCCCGAGGTTGCTGCGCGTCCGCGCCTGCGCTTCCCGCAATGCTGCGCATGCCGCGCCCGCGAAGGTCTCGAGGGTCGCCGCGTTCTCCCGCACCAGCTCCGCAATCTCGCGCATCGCTTCCTCGGATTTGCCGGTCAGCGCGCTCCACGCCTGGGAGATGCGGTTGATGGTCGTCGAGATCGCCACAATGCCATCCGCCCGGTGGCCGAGGTGGCTGGCTTCGATGATGGAGTTGAACATGAGCAACTGCAGCCGGTCGCGCACGGCCTTCGACCGGTGCAGATGCTCGCCGACCAGTTCCATCAGGCCGGTAACGCCGGCCAGAGACGCCCGCACCTTTTCGGTATCCGCCAGCGACTCGCGCTGCAGGCGCTCGATGCTGTCCAGTTGAGCGGCCAGCGCCCGCTCCTGGGTCAGCATGCCGGGTCCCAGCGCTGTGACTTCGTCGGCGGTGATCTGCGAGGTGGCCGCGAGGCAACCGCGAATCTGCGCCGTCCAGCTGCGCACGGCAGTGCGAACGGCCTCCACCTGATAGCGCTGCACGGTCAGGCCGGCGCGCGCTTCGCCCGGCGGCGCGGCAGCCTGCTGCATTTCCCCGATCAGCGCCAGCGCCGAGCAAACGTGCTCGATCTGCTGGCGCGTGATGTCCTGCGACTGGATGCCGGCCACCACGCCGGCGATTTCGGCGGAGATGGCTTCCGCGCCGGCGCGCAGCCGCGCGGGCGCCTCGGCAATGCCCTGGAGCGCCGGCCCCATCGCGGCCAGCGTCTGCTTGAGGCTGGTTTCCGCCTCCGCGAAGCGGGTGCGCATGCGCGGCACTTCCGCAGTGAGGATGCGCCGCGTTTCTGTGACCGCCCGCCGCCGCTCTTCGACGCGCAGCGAAACCTCAGCGAGGCTGTGCGCGACTGCCTGGGAAAAATCGTCCAGCTCGCGCGCCAGGCTTTCGAAGCCGGCGCCCACATTGCCCAGCCGCGCCACTTCAATGTTGGTCAGCACCCGCAGCATCTCGGTCTCGCGCACGATCGCTCGTTGCGCAACGGTCAACTGCGACAGGCGATCGAGCAGCGCCGCTTCCGCGCCGACGGTGCTCAGAATTCGGCCGGACCCCTGCAGACGGTCGGCAATGAACCGCTGCGCCGCGATTCCCAGTTGCTGCACCTCGCCCGCGACGCTCAGGGCGCGAACGCACTCATCGCATTGCAGCAGCGCTGTTGCCTGGTCGAGAACGCCTTCGGTCTGCCGCGCCAACATCTGAAAGCCGCTCGCCAGGGCGCCGGTTTCGCGGCCCGAATCGTCCAGCACGGCGCGCAGAAGCGCAACCGCGTCGTCCAGTCCCGGCACCGCGCCTTTTTCCATCATGGCCGCTCCCTGTTGCGAGCGCAGCCCTGGCTGCGTCGCAGCCTGCCGCGTTCCGTCCACTCCGCCGTCCTCGCTGTGCCCGGAAAGCCCGCTTCTCCGCGACCTGGGTCGCGTGGCTCCGCGGACCAGGTGGGCGCAGGTTGCCCCGCGCGCATGCGAAGAGAGCGGATCGACGCCTGCTTCATCGGCAGAATTCGGGGGGAAAAGAGAAAGGGACGACCAAAAACAGTCCGGCCAGGACCCGAAGTCCGCGCTCAGCGCAGGGACGTTCGTGGCCGGGTCAATGCTGACGAGGGAATTACCTCGGTTTGGCCAGCGCCTCGATCACGGACTCTGCGCCCGGCTGCGAGGCCTTCAGATATTCGCTCACGCGCGTGCGCTCTTCCGCGCTCAGGGCAGGGATGAGGGCGAGCATGCGGCGCATCGTGGTTGCCACGTCGTCCACCAGATTCATCACGCGAATGGCTTCGCCGGATAGGGGCATAGACTTTAGTTGACCTCTTCCATCATTTTCTTCCACGCGGGGGAATTCGGTAAAGCGGTGCGCGGACTTCGGCAGCCCGCAGGCGGTTATTGTCCGGAGTTCCGCTCCGCCAGGTAGATCTTCACGTAATCCAGATAATTGCGCGCGTACTGCAAAATGTCTTCGTGGTCTTCGGAGGTGAGACTGCGCCGCACTTTGCCGGGAACGCCGGCGACGAGCGACTTCGGCGGCACGATCATGCCTTCGGGAATCACCGCGCCGGCGGCGATGATCGACCCCTCGCCGATGCGCGCATTGTTCAGAAGGGTTGCGCCGATCCCGATCAGGCAGGCGTCTTCGACGACGCATCCGTGGACCGTGGCGTTGTGCCCGATGGTGACCCAGTCGCCGACGATGACGGGAAACTTGTAGCGCATTCCGTGGAGGACCGCGCAATCCTGGACATTGGAATGGGCGCCGATGCGGATCGAGTGCACATCGCCGCGCACGACGGCGTTCATCCAGATGCTGGAGTGTTCGCCGAGTTCCACGTCGCCGATGACCTGCGCGGAACCATCGACGTAGCACGAGGCCGGAATCACCGGCGTCTTGCCCTGATACGCACGAATCATGGGATTAGTGTAGACCGCCGGAGTCGTTGTCCTGGGCGGCGAAATTTGACCCGCTGGTGTGGTGTTCCGGAGGTTCCTTTCCGGTCAGTCGGGAAGAGCAACCGCAGATTCTTCGCTTACGATCCCCAAACTGAACGGCGTTTGGGGCCACGTGCGCTCAGAATGACAGCCTTCCGGGGTAGAGGAGATTGAGAAACACCACACTCGCCGGGGAGACGGATAAGGCGGATCCCGCGTGCGCAGCGTGCAAAAAAAATATTTAAATTTCGCATGTGTGGAAAGTAAAGCACTTAGCGTTTCCCGATTGCGTAAGTGTGGGAAACAAGGCACTTAGAGAGCTTCTCAAGTGTAAGTGTGGAAAATAAGGCACTTACGCGGGAAGTTGGACGCCGATGCGACTGGATTTCAAAGAACGGAGAAGCCGGTCCAGGCCTGAGCCGGAACGGAGCGGATGATACCCGGTATGCACCCAAGGCGGTCTGGCACTCAGAAAGCGGGCGACAGGGTCGCGGAAAACGGGTGGCAGAAAACGCGTGGCACAAAATGCGTGTAAAAGGAAAAGCCCCAATCCAAAGGACAGGGCTCCGCTGGATATTAGGATAGGCAGCGCGAGGAGTGAGGTGCAAGGACAATCGACTGGGGAGGCGGTACGAAAGTCATGGGTGTGCGAGGAGGGTCAGGGGGCCTGGACTTGCGAGTCGGGCGCCGCGACCGCCGAACCGGAACAAGCCCCAACGAGCGTCAACCCGGTCAGGCCTTCCCGCTACAATCAATAGAATCATGCCGGATGACCTCATCCCACCGCTCGGCGGTTTCTCCGAGCCCGAAATTGACAGTGCCTTCCAGGCGCTTACAAACCGAGTCCTGGCCGAAGCCACTTTTCTCGGGTTTCCCGAAGATCGTGAGAGGTTTCGCCTGGAATGGCTCGGACGCAAGCAGGGTCGCCTCAAGCTGATTGGCGACGCGTGGCTCAAATCCGCCCCGCCCGAAGCCAAAAAGCTCATCGGCCAGCGCTTCAACACACTGAAAGCTCTCGTCGAGCAGCGGCTCGACCAGGCAGAATCCTCGATGCCCGCCTCCGCTCTGGACGCCGAGGCGATCGACATCACACTGCCTGGTGCCCGCCGCCTCGTCGGCGCTGAGCACCCGCTCATCAAAACCTGGAATGAGCTGGTCGCGATCTTCGCGCGCATGGGCTACTCCGTGGGCGTGGGGCCGGAAGTCGAAACCGACTACTACAATTTCGAATCGCTCAACTTCCCCCCCGGCCATCCCGCGCGCGACACCCAGGACACCCTCGTCGTCGCCGGCCAGGAGCGCAAGCCGCTGCGCGACCGCCTGCTGATGCGCACGCATACCTCGCCGGTGCAGATCCGCACCATGGAGCAGCAGCCGCCGCCGGTGCGCATCGTCATTCCCGGCAAGGTGCACCGCAACGACGCGGCCGATGCGACGCATTCGCCGATCTTCCACCAGGTGGAAGGACTCTGCGTCGACACCAACATTACTTTCGCCGACCTGAAGGGCACGCTGGACTTCGCCATGAAGGCGCTGTTCGGGTCGAGCGTCAAAACGCGCTTCTTCCCGTCGTTCTTTCCTTTCACGGAGCCGAGCGCCGATGTGCAGATCAGCTGCCCTTTCTGCGGACAGGCGGGCTGCCGCAAGTGCAAATACTCCGGCTGGATTGAGCTGCTCGGGTGCGGTATGGTCGACCCCGCGGTCTTCGCCTTCGTTCAGGGCAAGCAGCCCGGCTACGATCCGAAAAAGATCAGCGGCTTCGCCTTCGGCATGGGCATCGACCGCGTTGCGATGATGAAGTACGGCATCGGCGACATCGGCCTCCTCTACTCCGGCGACCTCCGCTTCCTGGAGCAATTCGCATGATTCGCGCCTATGCCGTCGCGAAATGGGTTGGCCTGTTTCTTCTCGAAGTCGTCGTTTTCAAGTTTGGCACCGGGCTGATCCGGTCGATCGTTCAGACGTGCGCTAGGCTGGCGGATCGCTCAGGCGCTAATCTCGGCTTAGCAGTTCTCATTAAACATTTCCTGATTGTGCAGTTTGCCTGCGGTCTGGCAGCGGGCGTTGCGGGCCTTGCGCTTTTGCGGATTGTGTTTCTGCGAATTAACGCGGATGCTCCACTCGCCCCGAGCCCGTGGCGTCGGCCGCAGGCATGGGTGTGTGTCCTTTACACAATTCACTTCTTTCGCGGCGTCAGTGACTGGATCGCCACGAACACCCATCACAGCGTCGTCGCCAACTTCCCAAATCCCGGCGTGTCGGACTTCTTCAGGACGTTCTTTGGATCAGGCTGCGATCCCACCAACAAAGACCTCCTCGCGATGCTGACAAACGGTAATGCCTGCCCGCTGCAGGTCCATTTCAGTGCTGTCTGGCTCGCTGCAATAGGCTATTCCCTGGCGACTTTCCTGCCGGAAGGTTGGGGCGCGCATACCTGGAATAAGTTCCTGATGGTCATGAAACCTGAGCAGTTCGATGCGGCGCCAGACCCGAATGCAATTCCGACGGAGCCCCACAAGAGCTTGCTATGAAGATTCTCTCCTCTTGGCTACGCAAATATGTGACTGGCATCGATAGCTGGTCGATTCTCAAGGGCGAAAAGCCGATCTCCGATCGCGAGCTGGCCGACGACCTTACTCTGCGCGGCATCGCCGTCGAAGGCGTCTTCGATCTCGGCGAACACGGCTCGTTGTTCGAGATGGACATCACCACCAACCGCGTCGACGCGATGAACCACTACGGCATCGCCCGCGAGGCCGCGACGATTTATGAATTGCCGCTGGCCGCGCTCGACGCGACGCTCCCTCAGGCGGAAAAGGGTCCCGGTTATCCAGTTCACATCGAAGCGAGAGATGGTTGCGGAAGGTTCACCGCGAGAATTCTGCGCGGCGTAACCATTGGTTCCTCGAACGATCTTGTCCGCAACGAACCCGTCGCCCACCGCTTCCGCCTCCTCGAGCAAAAGCCCATCTTCAACGCCGTCGACGCCACCAACTACGTCGTTCTCGCCATGGGCCATCCTACCCACGCCTTCGATCTCGACAAGCTCGACGGCGGCCTTGTCGTTCGCCGCGCCCGCAAAGGCGAAAAGCTCGTTACCCTCGACGGCATCGAGCGCACCCTCGATCCCGACGACCTCGTCGTTGCCGACCAGAAGAGAGCGGTCGCCCTCGCCGGCGTCATGGGCGGACTCGACACCGCCATCTCCGCCACCACCAAAAACATCCTTGTCGAAGCCGCTTGGTTCGATCCCGGCACCGTGCGCCGCTCCTCCAAACGACACCTCCTCCACACGGACGCGTCGCATCGCTTCGAGCGCGGCGCCGACTTCAATGCCGCGCCCATCGCCAACGCGCTGGTCAGCCGCATCATCCTCGAAGCCGGTGGGACGGCTGTGGGCGAATTCGTCGATGTCGTCATTCCCGAGGTCGAGGCGCGCACGGCCAACCGCACCGCCATTCAGTTCTCGCTGGGCGAAGTCCACCGCATTCTCGGCCCCACGGAAGAGCCGGAAGGCATCACTTCTGCGGTTTGCGAGTCGATCCTCACCGGGCTGGGCTGCGTCCTGACAGAGGCAGACGCGGGCCAGGCAGTTACGCTGCCGAGTTGGCGTCTCGACCTCGAGCGCGAGATTGACCTGATCGAAGAGGTCGCCCGCGTCTACGGCTACAACCGTTTCCGCAACACGCTGCCGTCCTTTGCCGGCTCGGTGGTCGAATTGCCTTGGGCCGAAAAAGAGTCCACATTGCGCCGCACGCTGCTGGCTCTCGGCTTCAACGAAGCCATCGCGTCCACGTTTTGTTCCGCGGCGGACGCTGAGCTTTTTGTGCGCGAGCCGCGCTCCGCGGTGGCGCTGGGCAATCCGCTGAGCGAGGAAGCCGGGATGCTGCGCCCCTCGCTGCTGCCAGGCATGCTGCAAATGCTGGCGCTCAACATCAGCCGCGACGTCGAAGGCGCGGCTCTCTTCGAGATGGGCACGGTTTTTTCCGGAGAAAGCGCGCGCGGCCCCGAAATCAACCGAGTCACGGAACGCCCGGCGCTGGCCGTCGGCGCAAGCGGGCATGTGTTCGGCAAGCACCAGCCCGATTTCTACGACCTGAAGGGCGCGGTGGAGCAACTGCTGGGCCAGTTCAGCGCGCGCTCTTTTTACGTAGACCGCTTCCCGGCGGCCTCGGGACTGATGCCCGCGTGGCTGCATCCTGGCCGCAGCGCGCGCGCGGTCATCGAGGGCGCCACGGTGGCGTGGTTCGGCGAACTGCATCCCGCCGAGGCGGAGCGGCGCAAGCTGAAGCAGGCGATTCTGCTCGGCGAAGTCTGGCTCGACCGCCTGTACAGGCAGGCGTTGCGGCAGCCCGCCATCCGCGAGCTTTCGCGCTATCAGCCGGTGCGCCGGGATTTTTCCTTGATTGTGCCGGATACGGTTACGTATGCCGCGGTCGCTGCGGCTGTGGACGCGCTGGCCATTCCGGAGCTGCAGAGCTTCGCGCCCAAAGAGATTTTGCGCGATGCCCAGGGCAAGCTGGTGGCCGCGGGCCATTACGGCTTGTTGCTGGGGGTCGTCTTCCAGTCGAATGAGCGGACGCTGCGCGAGGAAGAGGTGCAGGGGTGGTCGCGGCAGATT
Source organism: Acidobacteriaceae bacterium (assembly GCA_036267295.1). Taxonomy (GTDB): domain Bacteria; phylum Acidobacteriota; class Terriglobia; order Terriglobales; family Acidobacteriaceae; genus Palsa-343. Next base: position 200,818 of record DATAWI010000041.1, read on the forward strand.
GTCGCCGGGCTCGCAGGAGTGGGCGGCACGCTCCGCGGCTGAGAAAGTGGAAGCTTTCAAAAAATGGGCTAAAGAACCGCGGCCAGCCGTGGATACAGGCCGGAGTGGCTCGTCTGGTAGAGGGCGAGGAGCCGCTGGCGCATGAGGAAGTAGGCGGACGCGGCTTCGTGCAGATGAAAGGGAATGAAGGCGCCGGATCCACGCAGGACGGAGTGAAAGGCCAGCGCCATCTCCACGCGGCGGACGGAGTGGCGGAGGCGGACGGCGTCGCGGCGCATGCGCTCGGTGACGATGATGCCCTCGTCGAAATTCCAGCGCTGGGCGTGAGCGGCGAGGGCGAGCATGAGGCCGGCATTCGCGCGCATGCGCCGCAGGCCGGTCTTGCCTCCGAGGAGCAGCCACATGTCGGTGGGCTCGAGGGAAATCTGGCCGCCGCGGGGGTCGAGGTAGTCGCGGGCTACGGACTCGATGCGATCGAATTCGAGGGGGCTGAGGGCGGAGACCAGGTCGTCCCAGCTGCGCGGATTGACCCGCAGGGCAGAAAGCTGAGAGCGAAGAGCGAGGCCGAGCAGACCGCAGATTCCCAGTCCGAGGAGGACATACGCCAGCACGAGAAATCAGCCTTTCCCAACGGCCGGTTCGGGTCGAGCGCACGAAGCGGCGGGTCGCTCAGGGTTGAGCGTCAATTCTGCGAAGATCGTACTCGACGCGTTGGTGCAGCGCAAGAATATAGTTCCGCAACTGGGGCGCCAGAGGCTGCCGTTCAGGCTCGGCGATCCATAACTGCGCAGACATCCAGAAGGTGGCCAGGAAGTAGGCGCAGGCGCGGACCAGGTCGAAGCCGCGGTGCTGTGCGCCGAGGAGGGTTCGGAGCGACGAGGTCACGACCATCACGCTGCTCCAGACGGTGAGTCCCTGGGCGACAGCCATGACGTGATTCCGCCAGCCGAGGCCGAGGCGGTTGGCGGTCATGCTGATCGCCACGAAGAGCTCGCAGGTCACGAGGCTGGTGAAGAGGCCGCTGCGCATCTGCCAGGCGGCCATCCAGGTGCGCGCGGGGGGCGATACCCACACGGCCAGACCGGCGGCGAGCAGGGCTCCGGCGATGCCCCACGCGGCAAATGTGCGTCGCGCGTCGCGCACCCAGGTGCCCGTGGGCCGCAGCACGATGCGGGCAATCTCGATGACCACGGCGACCTGAAAAGCGAAATCGGGAATGAGCGCACCCCAGTAGACGCGCGCATACCAGACGGCCGCGCCATGCTGATAGAGCGTGTAGAGCAGGATGGTCCGCGCGGTGGTAAACAGCAGCCACGCGGTGAGAACGGGGAAGGTTCGGGAGCGGCCGCGGACGATGAGCACGAAGGCGAGGCCGAGCGTGGAATAGAATCCGCAGGCCCAGAGAACTCTTTCCAGCAGGGAGAACTTCATCGCGCGCGTCCGCTCCTGACGATCAGCGGCCTGTCCTTTTGGGGAGGGCGGCCCTGGTGGGTCATTGAATCCATACCTGAGTTACTGCTCCATTGAGCGTGCTTATCATCCGAGACAGGCGAGAAGCGCGGCCAGGGCTGCGCCCATCGTGTTGGCGCCGGTTGCGGCGGACTGGGTTGCGGTGCTGACCGGGGGCGGCGGATCCGACCCGCCGGGGCCGTCCGCGAACAACGATCCGGCGCAGAGAGTCAGAGTGGCGAAAACCGTCAGAAATCGCAGCGATTTCTTCATTGGGACCCGGGTCTACGGAGAGCAGGCTCTCCAGTAAGTTCGAGACTACCCCCAAACGGCGCCGGGTTCGGCGAAATATTTGTTGGGCAGGCGTGCGAAATCCGGGGTCGCGCGCAAAAAGAAACCCGGATCGTCTCCGGGTTTCTTTTTGAAACGTGACTAAGTTGCGATGAGCGGTGAGACCGGAGATAGATAGCCGCACTTAGCCCCGGGCGGCGAGCCGGCTATCTTCCGGGATGCAGGCCCATGGGCTACCAGACGTGGCAGCTCTTTACCGGGGCCATGGGCTGGCCGGCTTTGCAGCCGAAGGCCTGCGCGAACTCCGGCATGTTCACCAGCACGCCCTTTACGCGCAGAGCATCGGGCGAATGCGGATCCACCTGGGCCAGCATGCGCATAAACGCGGGCCGCGCGCTGGTGCACCAATTCTGCGCGTAGCCGATGAAGAATTGCTGCTGCGGCGTGTAGGCGTGTTCTGACTCCTGCTCTGCCGTGGACGCCGTCTGGACTCCGGAGACTGCCTCGCGGGCCATCAGGGCCATCAGCGCGATGCGTGCGCCGCCGTTATCCGCGGTGTTCTCGCCCAGGGTCAGCTTGCCGTTCACCTTCACGTCGTCGACCGCGGTAAATGCGCTGTATTCGTTCACGAGGCAGTCGGTCTTGGCCTCGAATTGCTTCTTGTCTTCAGGCGTCCACCAGTTGTGCAGGTTGCCGTTGCCGTCGAATTTCGCGCCCTGGTCGTCGAAGCCGTGGGTCAGCTCGTGGCCGACGACCGCGCCGATGTGGCCGTAGTTGCTCGCATCCGTCGCGTTCTTGTCGTAGAAGGCCGGTTGCAGGATGCCCGCCGGGAAATTGATGTCGTTCATGCTGGGGTCGTAATAGGCATTCACCGTGGGCGGCGTCATCTGCCATTCGTCGCGGTTCACCGGCTTGCCGATCTTGTCGAGCTGGTAGGCCGTCTCAAACTGCCGCGAGCGCACGGCATTTCCCAGGGCGTCGCCCGGCTCGATCTGCAGCTTCGAATAATCGCGCCACTTGTTGGGATAGCCGATCTTATCGGTCACCATGTGCAGTTTGTCGATGGCCTGCTTTTTCGTTTCCGGACTCATCCAGTCGAGGCCTTCGATGTCTTTCCCCATCGCCGCCTCGATGTCGTGGACCATCTGCAGGGTCGAGGCTTTCATGTCGGGCGTGAAGTACTTCGCCACATAGAGTTTGCCGAGCGCTTCGCCCAGGGTTCCGTCGGTGGCGTTGACGCAGCGCTTCCAGCGGGCCTGCTGCTCGGGGGTGCCGGTGAGCTTGCGGCCGAAGAAGTCGAAGTTCTCGTCGTCAAAGGCATGGGGCAGCCGCGACGAGAACGAATCCGCCAGATGCACGCGCATGTAGGCCTTCAGCGTGGCCATGTCCGTGTTTTCCAGCACCGTATTCAATGCGGGGAAGAAATCCGGCGAGACGACGTTCAGCTCCGTGACCGCGGGGGCTCCCATCATCCGGATGTACTGCGCCGCGGTGATGGCCGGCGCTTTCGCGGAGAACGCGGCCAGCGCGGTCATGTGATAAATGTTCTCCGGCTCGCGCCGTTCGACGTTGCCCTGCGAGGCTTTGGCCAGCGCGGTCTCGAGGTCCATGATCTTCTGCGCCTGGGCCGCGGCGGCATCGGGCGCGTCGCCCAGCAGCTTGAGCATGTTGGCCACGTGAGCCACATATTGCTTCCGCAGCTCGACGCTCTTTGCGTCGGTACGGAAGTAGTAGTCCTTCTCCGGCAGGCCGAGGCCGCTCTGGTCGATGTAGGCAATCTCCTGGGTCGCGTTCTTAAAATCCTGCTGCGATCCGAAGTCGAGGAAGACGCCGACGCCCATGCGGTTGAGGCGGGCGATGAGGGCGGGCAGGTCGCTGCGCCGGCTGAGGGTATTGATGGAGTCCAGTTCCGGCTGGAGCGGCGCCGTGTCCTGCTTGTCGATCGCAGCCGTGTCCATGCAGCTCTGGTAGTAGTCGCCGATTTTTTGCTCGTTGGTGCCCGCAGCGGCTCGGGCGCTGGCCGCCTGTTCCACAAGTTCGTGCAGCGCCGCGGTGTTGAATTCGTAGAGGTTCACGAACTCATCGAATTCCGGCATGTCTGACGGGATCGGATGCAGTTTCGAAAAATTGCCGCAGGCGTATTGATAGAAGTTGGAGCAGGGGTCGACGCCGGTATCCATCGAAGCGGGGTCAAAGCCCGGTACCGGCAGGAACTGCTGCTGCTGCGGTGGGGTCGGCGACGCTTGCGCAAATGCGGCGAAGGTGGACGCGGACAACAGACAGGCGGCGGCGAGCAGACGGCGCATGGTTCCTCCCGAAAACGAATCATCATGATACGCGAGAGGATGGGGCGCGGTTCAGAGGGCAGGCGGCGGCGCGCGGCGCTGCCTAATTCTGATTGGAGGGGTTCTGACCGGGGCGGCCCGAGCGGGAATTCGGCGGCTCTTCGCCATGGTTTGCTCCGGCTTGCTGATAGCCTGCTGAGAGATGGCCGAGAAGCCCCAGGTTGAGCTCAACTTCGCGTCGAACGGGGCACCCGCGTTTGCTGCCGGGCAGACCCTGCTGATGGACGCGGACGATACGCTGTGGGAAAACAACATCTATTTTGAGCGCGCCATCGCCGCGTTTATCTCCTACCTGGACCACAAGGAGTACACGCGCGAGCAGGTGCGGGCGACGCTGAATGAGGTGGAGCGCGAGAACGTGCGCCTGCATGGATACGGGCTGGTCAGTTTTCGGCGCGCCCTGGTCACGTGCTTTGAGCGGCTTACGCAGGGGCCCATTCCGCCGGAGAAGCACGAGCGCATCGAGAGCTTTGCGCAGTCCATTGCCGACGAGGAGATTGACCTGCTGGCGGGGGTCGCGGAGACGCTGCCCATTCTCGCCTCGCGCCACAAGCTCATTCTGGTGACCAAGGGCAATCAGGACGAGCAACTGGACAAACTGGCGCGCTCCGGCGTGGCCCATCATTTTGCCGCGGTCGAGGTCCCCCGCGAAAAGGACCCCGGCGCCTACCGTTCAGTCTGCGAGAAGTACCAACTGGCCGCCGACACCACCTGGATGATCGGCAACAGTCCGCGCTCGGACATCAACCCGGCGCTGGCCTGCGGATTGCACGCCGTTTATATCCACCATCCGCATACGTGGGTACTGGAACACGACGAGCTGGATGCGGCGCCGGCGGGGCAGCGGCTGCTGGAAATTTCGGAATTCGCCCATCTCCTCCGATATTTCTGAGGGCAATTTCTTCAGCGTTGGGAGACCAGAGTTGGGAGGCTCGCCGGGAATGAAACTCAAAATCAGAAGCATCGGGAAATCTGCGGGAATTGTTATTCCCAGGCGTGTGCTTTCACTGCATTTGACGAAAGGGGATCACGTTTTCCTCACTGAAACACCGGACCGGTTTCGGATTACGGCCGGAGATGCGGACTTTGAGGAACAGATGACTCTTGCACGAAAGGTGATGAGGAAACGCCGCGCAGCTCTTCGTGAGCTGGCAAAGTAGCCGTCTTGTATCCGTCGGTTTCGGCCTGACGAACGCCTACCGCGTTTCCTGAGCCTTGAGCTCCGATCCCTGCGCCCTGTCCGCCAACTGCTCCAGCAGCCCGCGCACTTCCTGGAGCACCTCATCCGGCTTCACCCCCGCGATGGGGAAGCGCAGCACCCCCTGGGGCGTGAACTGCGCTCCGCGTTTGGCGTTCTTCGCCACCAGCTTCATCAGGCGTCCCGGGTCGACGGCTGCCGACTCGGTGAACTTAATGTGCAGCTGGTCGCGCTTGCGATCCACCTGCGCGACCCCGATCCGCTCGCAGGCGATGCGCAGTGTCGCCGCCTGCAGCAGATGCCCCACGCTGGTTGGAAGCGGGCCGTAACGGTCGGTCAGCTCCGTGCGCACATCTTCCACCGCGCGCTCGTTCTCGACGCCGGCGATGCGCTTATACATGCGCAGCCGCTGGTTCTCCTCGGATATGTAACTCTCATCGATACGTAATGCGATACCGAGCGAGAGCTGCACGGAAGGCCGCTCGACTTTCTCTTCGCCCTTGAGCTTGCTGACCGCTTCTTCGAGCATCGAGGTGTACATCTCGAAGCCGACCGCCTCGATGTGTCCGCTCTGCTCGCCGCCCAACAGATTGCCCGCGCCGCGCAGCTCCAGATCGAGCGCCGCGATCTTGAATCCTGCGCCGAGGTCGGAGAATTCCTTCAGGGCCGCGAGCCGCCGCCGCGCTACATCGGTCAGCTCCTGCTCCGGCGGAATGAGCAGATACGCATAGGCGCGCCGGTTCGACCGCCCCACGCGTCCGCGCAACTGATACAGCTCGCTCAGCCCATGCCGATCCGCGCGGTTCACGATGATGGTGTTGGCCAGGGGAATATCCAGGCCATTTTCGATAATCGTGGTCGCCACCAGCACATCGTGCTCGTGATGCATGAACGAGAGCATTACTTTTTCGAGATCACTCTCGCCCATTTGGCCGTGGCCCACGACCACGCGCGCCACCGGCACCAACTCCTGAATCTTCGCCGCCAGCTCGTAGATTGTTTCGACGCGATTGTGGACGAAATAAATCTGGCCGCCGCGCTCCAGCTCCACTTCAATCGCGGAGCGGATCAGCTTCTCGTCGAACTTTGCCACCACCGTCTGAATCGCCATGCGATCCCTGGGCGGCGTTTCAATCACGCTCATGTCGCGCAGGCCCACCAGCGACATGTGCAGCGTGCGCGGAATCGGCGTGGCACTCATGGCGAGCACATCGATCTCGCGCCGCATCTGCTTCAGCCGCTCTTTGTGGCGTACGCCGAAGCGCTGCTCCTCATCGACGACCAGCAGGCCGAGGTTCTGAAATTGGATGTCCTTCGAGAGCAGCCGGTGCGTGCCGATGAGGATGTCGACCTGCCCCAACTCGACTTTTTCGAGAATCAGCTTCTGCTCTTTCGCTGTCCGAAAGCGCGAGATCATCTCGATGTTGATCGGGAATTGACGGAAGCGGTTTTTGAAAGTCTCGAAATGCTGGAAGCTGAGGATCGTGGTCGGCGTGAGCACGGCGACCTGGCGCCCATCCTGCACGGCCTTGAACGCGGCGCGCATGGCGACCTCGGTCTTGCCGTAGCCGACATCGCCGCAGAGCAGCCGATCCATCGGCAGGGTCGATTCCATGTCGCGCTTGATGTCCGCAATGGCGGAGATCTGGTCGTCGGTCTCGTTGTAATCGAAGGCGTCTTCAAACTCGCGCTGGAATTCGTTGTCCGGCGGGAAGGCGTGTCCCTCCGCAGCCTTGCGCTGCGCGTAGAGTTTCAGCAGCTCATCGGCCATGTCCTCCATGGCCTTCTTCACGCGAGCCTTGGTTTTCGCCCACTGCTGCGAGCCCAGCCGGTTCAGGATGGGCGGCGGTCCGGCTTCCGTCGACCGGTATTTCTGGATGAGGTCGAGCCGCGTGAGGGGAATGTAGAGCCGCGCCTTCTCAGCGAACTCGAGGATCATGAACTCGAGCGAGACGCCATCCTGCTCAATCTCGCGCAAGCCCTGGTACTGCGCGATGCCGTGCTCCACGTGCACGACATAATCGCCGACGGCGAGGTCGCGAAAGTCGGAAACAAAGGCCGCGGTCTTCGACTTCTTCGGAGCAGGCCGTGCTGTCACGTCCGCTTCGTCGAAGAAATCCTGCGCGCCAAAGAGCACCAGCCGCGCGTCCGGCAGGCTCACGCCATTGGCCAGCGCGGTTCGCAGGATCACCGGCGTCCGCATGTCGCCGGCGAGGTAGCTCGATTCGTCGTAGACGTTCTCGCTGCCCGCGTGCTGGATGCGGCTGCCCAGGCGGTAGGGCAACTCGTATTCGCGCAGCAGCGTTGCCAGCCGCTCCACTTCGCCCTGGTTGGGAGCCACCAGCAGAGTGCGCACTTCCTGCTGCATGAGGGTGCGGATTTGCTCCACCAGGGCGGGAATCGATCCGTGAAAACGCAGCGTTGGCCGGGAGTGAAACTCGATCTCGCCCAGGGTCTCGTCCTCTTCCAGGACATCGACCGCGCCGAGCTGATCGATGTCGAGGCCAGGATGCGAGGCGAGGCGCGCCTGCAACAGCTCGGGCCGCACGTAGATGTCTTCCGGGCGGATCAAGGATCCCATGCTGGAACGCTCGTGGCGCTGCTCCACCTTGTTCCACCAGCGATCGATCTGGTTGCGGATCATCGCCGGCTCCTCGACAAAGAGGGTGCTCTTCGCGAAGAGATCGAGGAGCGTGCCGGTCGCCCCGCTGACGCCGGCGAAGAACTCCCAGCCGGGAAACACGCTCACGCCGCCGGCGGCAATCGCCTCTTCGACCATCTCGGGATCGTCGGTCGCCTCGATGCGCGCGCCGCTCAGCCGCGCATGCACTGACGCCAGCAGCCGCTCGGTCACCGGCGTCTCGGTCAACGGCAGCAGCCGCGCTTCATCCAGCGGCGCCGCCGAGCGCTGGGTCTCGGGGTCGAATTTGCGGATCGATTCAATCTCGTCGCCGAAAAACTCGAAGCGCACGGGCCGGTCCGCTTCCGGGGAATAAATGTCCAGAATGCCGCCGCGGCGCGTGAACTGGCCCGGCATCTCCACGATGTCGTTGCGGGTGTAGCCGATGCTGGTCAGGTGCTGGAGCAGGGTGTCGACGTCGACCTCTTCGCCGCGCCGCAGAATTTGCGCCAGGCCCGCGTAGAACGGCGTGGGGAAGAGCTTCATGGCGGCCGCTTCGACGGGGGCAACGACGATCGAGGCCTCCCCGGTGGCGATCTTCCACAGCGTTTTGGCGCGCTGCTCCTGAATGTCGGGATGCGGCGACAGGTTCTCGAAGGGCAGCACATCGTGGGCGGGCAGGCGCAGCACGCGGTCCGCAGGAATCGCGCCGGTCAGGTCGCACCCGGCCTGCAGCGCCAACTGGGTCGCGTCGGCGGCCTTGTTGTCGGTCACCAGGACGAGCGTGGGCACGCCGGCCGCTCGCGCGAACAGCGGAATATAGAGGGCGCGCGCTGTGGAAGTGAGTCCGGAGACACGACGCCGCCCGCGGGCAAGCGCCAGGTGCCGTCTTGCCTGTTCAAAGGAGGGGGTGTGTTCCATGTCCGCCAGCAACTCGCGGACAAAGGGAAGGATCATGCCAATTCAAGTTTAGCAGTGGGAGTTCGATCGCAGTTTGCGCGGAGGTGCGGTTAAGATGGTGCCACCTCGCCAGGTACAGGGCGGCTTGGCTGCAAACGCCGAGGTATCGTGCGCTGTGACCGGCACAGGAGGTTCAGTGACGTCGACAAAGCAATCCGAAGAAATCCGTCTGGGAGGGTTGGCCATCCGCTTCCTTGTGGAAGGCCACGAGTCAGGCGGTTCCGTCGCCATGTTCGAATTTGACGTGGCGGCCGGGGCCCGGGTTCCCATGGCGCACAGCCACAACGCGTATGAAGAAACGCTCTATGGGCTCAGCGGCGTCCTCACCTTCACCGTTGAGGGTCGGGTGTGCGAAATTGGTCCTGGCGACGTCCTCTGCATTCCGCGCGGCGCCATCCACCGATTCGACAATCATCACGCTGCTGATGCCCGCACGCTCGCGGTCATCACGCCCGGCATTCTCGGTCCCGACTACTTCCGCGAGATCGGCGGTGTCCTGGCAGCCGCCCAGGGCGGTCCGCCGGACCACGCCGCCATCGCGGCCGTGATGTTGCGCCATGGGTTGACGCCCGCCCCCTGACTTCGAACCCTCCATCTCGCCCTCGCGGCTTATGTTGCGCAAGACACGCAGGCAGCAGTGCCGCGACCCCCGCCACCAGCAGGATCCAGGGTTTTCTCATCGAAGCGCCTTGCGCAAGCTGTCTCGGTCTGCCGGTCCTCACCACCCAAAGAGCTCGCGGAACATCCGGTCGATCTCCGCGTCGTTCCGAATCTTCTGAATATCCAGGCCACACAAGGCGAGGGAGAGGGGAGCCGAGCGTTCCGCGATGGCCTGCGCCATGGCGGTCCGAATCGCCGACAGATCCCCGAGCCCGAGGTAGAGGTTGAACCGCGCGAACGCCGGCACATACTCGCCGCGCGAACGGCGTTCCTCCAACTCGCCCAGGATCGACTGCGCATCGACGATGCGTCCGGCGCGGGCGTAGGCCCAGCCCAGCAATCCCAGAAACACGGGCGCGCGCGAAATGCCCACCGCTCGCTCGATACTCCGGATCGCCTCCTCGTGGCGCTCCACATACGAGAGCCCCACCCCGCGCGCCCATAACCCGAAGAGGTATTCCGGCTGCAGCTCCAGCGCGCGCTCCGCGACGCGCTGGCCTTCGTCGAATTGCTGCAGGGCATTGAAGGTGCCTGCCGCGATTCCGTGAATCAGCGCCGACAGAGGGTCGAGCCTGCACGCCAACTGCGTGTGCTCGGCTGCCTCTTCCGTGCGCCCCGCCACCATCAAAAAAAGCCCCAGCGCCACCTGCGCCAGTGCGGCGCGCGGCGCGGTGCGGATCGCCTCGCGCAAGTGCGGCTCCGCCCCCCGCCACTCCCGCTCGAAATAGAACTTAAACAGACCGGCTGAGTACTGCACTTCCCACCGCTGCGGATCGAGCCGCAGCGCCTCCTCGACCGCTGCCCGCGCCTTCTCGCGGTGCACCTCCGCCGGCACCCATCCATAAAACTGCAAGATCCCGTAGCAATCCGTAAGACCCGCATACGCCAGCGCAAACCCCGGATCGAGCCGGATCGCCTCCTCGAAGCATTCCATCGCCGATCGAATGGAATTGGGCGCGCGCAAATGCCAGAAATGCCGGCCCTTGAGGTAAAGCTCGTAGGCCTCCGTGTTGGTCGTCACCGGCCGGGCCGCGCCCAGCGTCACCTGCAGCCTGCCGGCGATGGCTCGCGCAATCTCGTCCTGCATCTCGAAGACGTCTTCCATCTGCCGGTCGTAGCGCTCGCTCCACAGCTGGAATCCATTGCTGGCGTCCACCATCTGCACCGTCACCCGCAGGCGATTGCCCGAGCGCCGCACGCTGCCCTGCAGCAGATTTGCGACGCGCAGTTTGCCGGCGATTTCGCTCACTTCCGCCGGCTTGCCCTTGAACCAGAAGGAGGAGGCGCGCGAAGCGACCGTCAGCCCCTGCACGCCGCTCAGCGCATTCAGGATTTCTTCCGCCAGTCCGTCGCTGAAATACTCGTTCTCCGGATCGGTGCTCAGGCTCTGGAACGGCATCACTGCGATGGACGGTCCGCTGTCTGAAGTTCTGCTGGCTCCGGTCCGGCTCTCGCCCGCTCCGATGCCCCGCGTCCCGCTCCCGGCATCGCTCGGCGACGTCGCATTCTGAAAGCTCACCGCGCTGGCCATGCGCAGTCCGTCCCCGATGTCCCGCAGGGCTCCGGCGACCTCCCGCGCGCTCTGCGGCCGCTGCGCCGGCTCCTTTTCAAGGCAGCGGCGAATCAGCGCGGCCATCTCCCGCGGCGCCTGCGGACGCACCTCGGTCAGCAGCGGCGGCACGTCGCGCAGGATCGCGGTCGCCAGTTGCGCCGAGGTCTTCCCCGCAAACGGCGGGTGCCCTGTCGCCATCTGATGCAGCACAATCCCCATCGAGAAAATGTCCGAGCGGTGATCCACCGACGCGCTCACCAATTGCTCCGGCGACATGTACTCCGGCGTGCCCACCACCGTGCCCACGCGCGTCAGGCCGATCTGGGTTACGTTGGCGTCCGGCGAGGAGTCCGGCGCGATGGCTTTCGCCAGCCCGAAGTCCAGCACCTTCACGCGCCCGTCGCGCGTCACCATAATGTTGGCGGGCTTCAGATCGCGATGGATAATGCCCCGCTCGTGGGCCGCGCTCAGCGCCTCGGCCAGCGCGCGCCCCAGTTCCGCCACCAGGGCCGCCGTCATGCCGCTCTCGGGAATGGCGCGATCCAGCGTTTCGCCGTCCACCACTTCCATGGTCAGGAACTGCACGTCGCCGTCGCGCTCGACCGAGTACAGCGTGACAATGTGGGGATGATTCAGCGCCGCCACCGCGCGCGCTTCCTGCTGGAAGCGCTTCAGCCGGTCCGGGTCGCCGGCCATCGACGCGGGCAGCACCTTCAGCGCCACCTCGCGGCCCAGGCGCGCATCGGTCGCGCGATACACTTCGCCCATCCCGCCGGATCCAAGGATCCCGGTAATGTTGTAGTGCCCGAGACTGCTGCCGACCAGACTCATGCCCGCGTTCGGTTCTTCGTTCACTGTCGGTGGAGGAATGGGCCGATTGTACATGGCCGCGCGAGCGTGCTTCTTCCGGCTTGTCTCTCGCTCGCCGTCCTCTGTACCCTGTCGCTTCCACCCTGTACCCTGTTTTTATGTCCTACGCTGCGGCGCTTGACAGTCTGCACCTGCGCGTCGGCGAGTTGCACGCCGCGCCGGGTCAGCCGCGCCGCAAGTTCCGCCTCGAAGAGATGCAGACCCTCGTCGAGGCCCTGGGACACCCGGAGCGCCATTTCCGCTCCATCCTGATCGCCGGCACCAACGGCAAAGGATCAACGGCCGCGACGCTCGCATCGATTCTGCAATCCGCCGGCATTCGCACTGGCCTGTACACCTCGCCGCACCTGAGCCGCGTCAACGAGCGCATCCGCATCGACGGCCAGCCGATCGCCGACCACGACTTTGCCCGCCACTATTTCCGCGTCGACGACTGCGCCCTTGAGCTGATCGCCGCTGGCCGGCTGCCCGCTGCGCCCAGCTTCTTTGAGGCGCTCACGGCTCTGGCTTTTCTCGCCTTCGCCCAAGCGTCGATCGACGTCGCCATTCTCGAAGTTGGCATGGGTGGACGCCTCGACGCCACCAACGTTGTCGATCCGCTGCTCTCCGTGATTACGGACATCTCCCTCGACCACACGGAGTGGCTGGGCGACACGATTACGCTGATCGCGCGCGAAAAGGCCGGCATCCTGCGCCGCAACGGCACGCTCGTCACGCTGCCCCAGCACCCGGAAGCCAATCAGGCCATCGGCGAAGTTGCCGTCGAGCTGGATGTGCGGGGCGTCAACGCCGCAGAATACCTGCCCTTCGGCGCGACGAATTCGGGTGGACTGCGAATGCCTTACCCGCTCGACGTCCTCGGCGAGACGATCCAGATCGACTCGCCGCTCTACGGCGAACATCAGCGCCGCAACATGGCTTTGGCGATCGCCGCTGCCGTCGAATTACGCAACCACCACGGCTACAAAATCATGCCGGCGCAGATTGCTGACGGCATTTGCCGGACACGGTGGCCAGGCCGCCTCGAGTTCTTCAGCGTTCCCGCGCTCGCCGGCGGCGCTTCCGGGGCTGAGCGCCGGCAATCGGTTCTTCTCGACGTGGCCCACAATCCCGCCGGGGCGTGGACTCTCCGCGCCGCCCTGTCGTCGTTGAGCCTGGGACAGAGCACGGCGGGCGCTGTGCTGGTCTTCGGCTGCATGAAGGACAAGGCCTTCGAGGAGATGGCGCAGATCCTTTTTCCCATTTTCGACCTGGTTGTGGTCACCCCGGTTGCCTCGCCTCGCTCGGCCACTGCGGCTGAACTGCTGGAGGCGGCGGCCAAAACGGGGGTTCGCGCCGTCGCAGCGACCGATGGCTGCGATGCGTTCGAACGGGCCCGCGTCGCGGCTCCTCCGGATGGCCTGATCGTGGTCGCCGGCTCGGTGTACCTGGTGGGCGAAGTGCGCGCAATGCTGGTGGCCCAGGGTTATGCGGGAGGCTGCGCGTGATGAGCCCCCAGGCCCCCCTCGGTCCCCGTCCAGATCGGCTTCCCTTCGGCGAGCGGCTGGCCAGCTATCTGGTCCGCGCCCCGCTGTTCTTTCTGGCGACGGCGTTCTTCGGCAGCCTGGCGCTGGCCTGCTCGCTCTTTGACAGGTCCGGACGCCGCCAACACCGCATCGCGCAGGCGTGGGCGCGCGCCGGCGTGCTCATCAGCGGCGCCAAAATGACCATCGTCCATCCCGAGTGGCTCAGCGGCGAGCCGGCGGTCTATGCCTGCAACCACTTGTCTTATATGGATACGCCCGCGATCTTCGGCGCGCTGCCCTTCCAGTTCCGCATCGTCGCGCGGCATGATTTGTGGAAGCTGCCGTTCATCGGGTGGTATCTGGAGAGGTCCGGGCAAGTCGGCGTCGACCTGTCCGATCCGCGCGCCTCGGTCGCGAGCCTGCTGGGCGCGGTGCGCACCCTCAAGTCAGGCATGCCGCTGGTGATCTTTCCCGAAGGCGGACGCACAGAGACCGGGCATCTGGAGCCGTTCATGAAAGGGCCGGCGTTCATGGCGATCAAGGCCCAGGTGCCGCTGGTGCCCATGGCCCTGATCGGGACCTGGGAGTTGCTGCCTATCCACGCTTCTGAGCTGCACCCGGGTCCGGTGACCCTGGTCGTTTCCGAACCCATCGAGACGAAAGGGATGACCATGAAGCAGGCAGACGCCCTGACCGCCCGGCTGCATGAGCGGATTGAAGGGATATATTATGAGCACTCGTGGCTGGACCGGCCGGATCGCGGCCCCCTGGGCCAGGGACAGAATTTGGCGTCCGCCCAACCGGGCGGCGCTGCCACCGAGCGCGGAGATACGATCGAAGTGATGGCCGCGGGACCGCAACAAGGCGCCGTCGGCCAATCTGAGGAAGCAGGGAAACGATGAAAGTCCCCCGCATTGCGATTCCCGAACCGAACTCGACCGACCACGAGTACAGTGCGGCCAGTTGGCCGCAATATGCGCGTGCCGTGGAGGCAGCCGGCGGCGTGCCGGTGATGGTGCCGCTGAGCGAGTCGCCCGCCGGGGTCGCGCAACTGGTCGCTTCCTGCGAAGGCGTGCTGCTGCCGGGGAGCCCCGCCGATGTCAATCCGCAAAAGTACGGCGAAGATGCGGTGCCGGACTGCAACCCGGCCGATTCCGCCCGCGAAGCTGTCGACGAGTTGCTGCTGCAGGATGCTTCGAACCTTTACAAGCCGCTGCTTGGGATCTGCTACGGTTTCCAGGCGCTGAATGTCTGGCGCGGGGGTACGCTGGTCCAGCACCTCGCTACGGCGGTGAACCATGAGGCGGGCCGCGCGGTCCTCGAGGCGCATCCGGTGGAAGTGGATGCCCGGTCGCGGCTGCGGCGCATTTTGGGGCTTACTTCGCGGACCACAGTGCCGGTCAACAGCAGCCACCATCAGGCCGTCGGCATTCTGGGCGACGGATTGGTGCGTGCCGCCTGGTCGCCGGAAGATGGCGTGGTGGAGGCGGCGGAGGGCCATGGCGATCAGTTCCTGCTGGGCGTGCAATGGCACCCGGAGCGAACCTTCGAAGCGAACCGCTGTGCCGAGGCGCTCTTCCAGGCCTTCGTGGACGCAGCCGCCGCATGGGAGCCGCGCATGATCCGGGAATCTGTGGCGGATTGATGGACCTGGGGGCGGGGCTTCCGGCAAGCTTCGGGCTCAACGCGGACCAGGCAGCCGACTTCGATCGCTACCTCACTCTGCTGGTTCGATGGAATGCCCGCATTAACCTTACGGCCGTGCGCACGCCGGAGGAGATCGTCAGCCGCCACTTTGTGGAGTGCCTTTTCGCTGCGCGGCAAATCCCTGCTAACGTGAAGACCCTGCTGGACTTTGGTTCGGGAGCCGGGTTCCCTGGCATCCCCGTGGCGATCGTCCGGCCGGAGATCGCTGTCACCCTGGCCGAATCGCAGGGCAAGAAGGCCGCGTTCCTCCGCGAGGTGGTGCGGACGCTGGGATTGAAGGCTGAGGTCTGGTCCGGCCGCGTCGAGGCGCTGCCTGCGGAGCGCGTCTTCGACAGAGTGATGCTGCGGGCGGTCGACAAGATGGCCGAGGCGTGCGGGTCAGCGATCCTGAGGTTGTCGCCCGAGGGCAGGCTGATGGTGTTTGCGACCCGGAAGACGGAGCCGGCGCTCGACACCCTTGCCGAGCCGAACGGGCTGCAGTGGGAACCGGCGCTCCCTTTGCCGGGGTCGCAGCAGGGGATCCTGAAGCTGGGGCACCGACTCAGGAAAGAGTGATTCCGAAGCGATCCAAGGAGTCGAACATGCCAAAATGTTCGACCCTTAAGCGACGCAGGTTCATATATTTCTGAAAAGTTTACTTCACCCCGTCTAGTCGACGCCTCGGGGGTTCTGGGTGACATTGCGGGCGTTGGCCACGTTGTCGGGGTCGCTGGCGAAGGTCTTTCCCTGGCTGTAGGCGTACTTTTTGTACCACGACCCGACTTTGCGGATGCAGTCCTGCCAGCCGTCATCCCAGGTGACCTGGGCCTCGCCGTTCACGTACTCCCAGGTGCCGTGCTCGTGACCGATGGAGCGGAGCGCCGTCCCGTCGTCGCGCAGGGTGATGATGAAGTTGCTCCCGTTCCCATCGCCGACCTGCCACTGACCGAAGAAGTGCTCGCGCGAGGGGCCGGGGATGCTGATGAGGCCGACGGGGACCGGGCCGGAGAACTCAAGGCGCTCGATATCTCCGAGGCTGATGGTCTGGCGGTGGCCGTCCTTGAAGACGATGACGACATTGTTGCCGGCGGAGGCGGGCTGGGCGGGGCGTGGCGCGGCGAACGCGGCCGGCAGAGCAGCCAGGAGAATGGCAGCCACGGCGATGGACCGGTGGGCGGACTTGGCAAGCTTCAGCATAGGAAGGCTCCTTCCAGGGTGGCGCGGCCCAGGGGAGGGCCGGGAGTCGCGCCAACACGCAGTACGCAGGCCCGGCGGGAATCGTTCCCGGACGGGGATGCGCTCGTGTTCGCCGCCGGACTCGGCACTCGGCTGCCGGGCATCAGGCGAAGCGCTGGGCATGTTGCCGCGCCCGGTCTGCGAAGGAGCGCGGGGGCCGTCCGGTCACGCGCTCGACGGTGCCGGTGATCTGGCCGGTCACCTGGCTCACGCGGCCCTCGCGAAGGGCCTGGAAGGACTGGCCCGGAGCCTTCGCCACCTGGGGCGGGATGCCATTGCGCACCAGGTCGTCGACCGCTGCCTCCGCGGGGACATCGATCACCCGATCGGCTTGGCCAGGATGCGGTGGCTCCCGTTACGAGAATCATGGTGATTGCTTCATTCCTGGCTCAAGATTCGGAAGCAAAAGAAGCGATTTGTGGGACAATCATTTTGCAAAGAACAGACTGTTGCATTCACAGGACAATGGAAGCCGACCTTAACGAGCTGCAATACTTCGTCCGCGTCTGCGAGGAGCAGAGCTTTACAAAGGCTGCGCGGCGGCTGCACATCCCCAAATCGCGGGTGAGCCGGGGGCTGCAGCGGCTGGAGCAGAGGCTGGGAATCCGGCTGCTGGAGCGGACGACCCGGCGAGTCGCTTTGACGGAAGTGGGTCAGATTTATCTGCACCATTGCCGGCGCGTGATGGAGGAAGCGGAGCAGGCGGAGGCGGCGGTGGGAGCGCTGCAGGCGGTGCCGCGCGGCCGGCTGCGTGTGGGCGTGCCGGTGCCGTTTGCCCGGTGGCTGCTGGCGCCGATCCTGGGCGATTTTCTGGCTCGGTATCCTGAGCTCCAGGTCGACGTGCAACTGCTGAACGGCGATGTGTTTCCCCGGGACGGCAGCCTGGATATCCTGGTGCGCGCCGGGTCGGTCGGCGACGCGGGGTTGCTGGTGCGGCGGCTGATGGAGGTTCGCCAGGGGATCTATGCCAGCCCTGGATATCTGGACCGGCACGGCCGTCCGAGGACGCCGGCGGCGCTGCGAAGCCTGCCCTGCGTGACCACCCGTTGCGACATGGTGGGCGGCGAGTCGATCGGTTCGACGACGTGGAAACTGCGGCGCGGGGACGAAGTGGCGGAGGTGCAGATGGAGGCGCGCATCTCGGTTCCCGATCCGGCGATCCATCAGGAGTTGACGGTGGCGGGGGTTGGGTTGTCGGCGTTGTCGCAGGGGATGGTCCGGACCGATGTCGAGGCTGGCCGGTTAGTGCGCCTGCTGCCGGACTGGGAGCTGGACCCGGTGGAGATCTATGCGTACTATCCTTCACGGTTGAACTCTTCTCCTAAAGTGCGGATATTCCTGGACTTTCTAAAGGAGAAAATTGGCACAACGGAGCATTAGGAGGACGCGCGGCGGAGGGGTGTTCCACGTGGAACGGCGATGCGGTGGATAAAAACTTCGCAGGCTGGAGCGAACGGGCGTCCGCTGCGTCCCGTTTTCAACCTCGCGCCCACCAGAGCGACCTCCGATGCTTAGCGAACTTTTGTCACGCGTGCCCCTTGCATTCGCCGCAACAGCGATATTCGCTGCGATGGCCGGCGCCCAGGCGGTTCCTCCGGCGGCGGTGCCTCCGGCGTTCGACGTGGCGAGCATCCGCGTGAACACCAGCCCGGAGATTCGATGGAGGATGGAGCAGACGGTGGACGGCATCACGGCCACGGGCGTTACGCTGGATTGGGTGATGCACGAAGCCTATCTCGAGAACGCGGCGCAGCAATGGGCACCCGGCCCGGGCTGGCTCGAAACCACGAGATTCAATATCGAGGCGAAGTTCGATCCAGCGCGGTACCCGCATCCTTCGCAGGAAGATCGCCAGGCGATGCTGCAGGGATTGCTGGCGGATCGGTTCCATCTGGCGATCCACCATGAGCAGCGTGAGTACGATCTCCTCGAGTTGAGGCGAACGAAGAAGGATCTCAAGCTCGTCCAATCGAAGCCAGATGAGGTACACCACAGCTCGCTCGACGGTCATGCGATGTGTTCCATCTCCAGATCGGGGCGGGGATATTTGAAGATGCAGGGGTGCACGGTCGAGGACCTGACGAGTGTGCTGAATTCGGCGGCCGACGGAGAGCTCGGGCGGGTCATTGTGGATCGAACGGGACTGACGGACCGCTACAGCCTCGAGCTCCGGTGGTCGCGGACGCCGCTGGACGCGACACCGACGGAGGGTTCTACTGCCCCTGACTTGAGAACGGCATTGCGCGAGCAACTGGGGCTGCAATTGACGGCGACGCGGGGGCCGCTCGACACGATCGTGATCGATCGTGTGGAGATGCCGTCGCAGAACTGAAGCGGAGTTTTGCGGATGGCGGGGAGTCTGTGGGTGCAGGGGTGGTGGCGCATCCGGGACCGTTGGACGGGAAGGATGTTCCACGTGGAACACAGCTCTGTGGAGCCAATCAGTCACAAGTCCCCACGATGGCGGCTTCGGTTCGGAATCATGCGGGAAATGTCCCTCGGGCCGTCGTTCCACGTGGAACATTCAGGAAGTTTTCCACGCGGGTCCCGCTTGCCGGTGCGATCTCTCCCGCCAGGGGGTCTGTCCCCATGTGCCGGATTGCATGAGGGTTAAGACCGGTGGCGCGATCTGACGTGCGGGGCCTTCCACAGTAGCGTCCTAGTTTCGCACAGGCAGCTTCCATTGCCGAGAAGCCTTCGGGACGATACCCTTGGTTGGTCATGGGGAAAGTGCTGGCGGTGGTCAATCAGAAGGGTGGAGTTGGTAAAACCACCACCGCTATCAACCTCTCGGCCGCGCTGGCTCTGGAGGGATTACACGTTCTCCTGGTCGATTGCGACCCGCAGGCGAACTCGTCGGGAGGGTTCGGGGTGGGGCGCGAAGAGAGCCGCCGCTCTTCCTACGATGTGCTGATGGGCGAGGCGACCATTGTAGAAGTGGCGCTGCCCACGGAAATCAAGACCCTCCGGCTGGTTCCCTCCCATAAAAATCTGACCGGGGCCAACGTGGAGCTGATCCAGATGGAGCGCCGGGCCAACCGGCTGCGGGAAGCGATCGATAAAGTCCGCGGAATGTATGACTTCATTCTGTTGGATTGCCCTCCGGCGCTGGACCTGCTGACGCTGAACTCGCTGGTGGCGGCCGACCGGCTGCTGGTGCCGATGCAGGCCGAGTATTTCGCGCTGGAAGGGATCAGCGAACTGGTGCAGACGCTGCAGCGGGTGAAGGAATCGCTGAACAAGGACCTCGATATCGAGGGGGTTCTGCTGACCATGTACGACGACCGGACCAATCTGGCGCAGCAAGTGACGCAGAATCTAAAAGACTTTTTCAAGGACAAGCTGCTGAAGACCGTGATTCCGCGGAATGTGCGGCTGGCGGAAGCGCCGAGCTACGGGAAGCCGGTGATGCTCTACGATCCAAAGTCGCGCGGGGCGGAGGCGTATCGGGATCTCGCGCTGGAGTTGCTGGCGCGGAATGGCATGGTGTCTCCCAACGCGCAGTTGCCGAGGGAATCGGTGGTCGCCGAGAAGCCGAAACCGGAAATCAAGGTGCGGTTCTGGCCCTACGGATAAAAACAGGGTGCAGGACGTGAGCACGAACGGCAGGGTTGAGGGTTAGGCGCACCCCCGGCGCCGGATTTGAGGTCGAGGAAGTTCATGCAGACAGGGTCAGAAGCTCCAAAGAGAAGAGCGTTGGGAAAGGGGCTCGAGTCCCTGTTGCCGCGGGTGCAGGCGGTGGCCGAAACGCCCAGTCAGGAAAACGCAGAGACGGGCAAGCCGCGGGAGATCGCGGTGGGGGAGATTGACCGCAGCCCGTACCAGACGCGGACGCGGTTCGATGAGACCCAACTGGCCGAGTTGGCGGCGTCGATCACCGCAACTGGAGTGGTGCAGCCGATTCTGGTGCGGCCGGTGGCGGGCGGGCGTTTCCAGTTGATCGCCGGCGAGCGGCGCTGGCTGGCGTCGCAGCGCGCGGGCAAAGAGACGGTGCCGGCGATTGTGCGGCATGCCTCGGACGAGCAGGCGATGGAGATGACCATCGTCGAAAACCTGCAGCGGACCGATCTGAATCCGATGGAGCAGGCGCGGGCGTATGAGCGGCTGTCGCGGGATTTCCAGCTAACCCAGGAGCAGATGGCGAAGCGGACGGGGAAGGACCGCACCTCGGTGGCGAACTTTCTGCGGCTGCTGCGTTTGCCCGACGAGGTGCAGGGCTATGTGGAGAGCGGCGAACTGGCCTTCGGGCACGCGCGTACCCTGCTGCCGTTGGAGGATCCTGAGGCGATTCTGAAGGCGGCGCAGAAGGTGCGGGCGCTCTCGATGAGCGTGCGGCAGACGGAAAGCTATGTGCAGGGGATCCTGAATCCGGAGTCGAAGAAGAAATCTCAGGGCGAGCAAACGGAGAAATCCGTTGATCCCAATGTGAAGGAAGTCGAGCTGACGCTGCAGCGGGCATTGGGGCTGAAGGTGCATATTGAGGATCGCAAGGGCCGCGGCAAGGTGATCATCGAATACGGGAAAATTGAAGAGTTCGATCGTCTCCTCGAAATGCTGGGTGCAAAGACATAAACTCCATAAATTTTCCGCAAGCTATTGATCCAAGGCGTGAAGAACAAGTAATTTTGTGGATTTTACGCTCTCTCTTCCGCACGCTGTCCGCGTTTTTCCCGCGGCGCTCCAAATCCTGAAAATCGCCCCGCCCAGCGGTCTCTGCCACCCCCTCCGCGCCAGGGCCCCGGCCCATCCCGAGGCGACAACCTACGCTCGGCTCGGCATTCTCCTGTTGACAAGAGGCGGAAATGCGTTTACGTTCCCATAAAGCATTTAGGGGAAAAACGTGGAGCCAATCGAAGAAGGGCAATTGATCCAGGGAACGCTGGAAATGCTGATTCTGCGGGCCTTGATGCGTGGGGCGATGCATGGGTATGGCGTGGCGGACTGGATCGAGCGGGTATCGCAGCAGGTGCTGAAGGTGGAAGAGGGCGCGCTCTATCCAGCGCTGCACCGCCTGGAGTTGCGCGGTCTGCTGCGGTCGGAGTGGGGAACGTCCGAGAACAACCGGCGGGCCAAGTTCTATCAACTGACGGCCGATGGGCGGAAGCAGCTGAACGCGGAGTCGCAGCGGTGGGCGCGGCTGGCGGCGGCGGTGGCGTTTGTGATGCAGGCTTCGTGAGGCCTGGGCGGAAGGAGAACGCATGAGCGGACGGATGCACGAGGTCCTGCTGCGGGCGAAGGGGCTTTTTCGCCGCAAGCGGATGGATCGCGAAATGTCGGAAGAACTGGCCTTCCACCAGGAGATGCTGGCAGCCAAACTGCTGCGTGAAGGAACCGCGCCGGGCGAGGTGAACGCGGCGGCACGGCGGCGGTTCGGCAGCGCGGATCGCTGGCAGGAACGGCTGCGCGAGGTTTGGCAGTTCCGGACGGTCGAGAACTTTGGCCGGGATCTGCGCTTCGCGACGCGGGTGCTGCGCAAGTCGCCTGGATTCACTGTGATCGCGCTGCTGACCCTGGCGCTCGGCGTGGGCGCGAACACGACGGTTTTCTCCCTCATGAACGGGTTGCTGCTGCGGCCGCTGGCGGTGCCGGGGAGCGACCGGCTGGCCCTGCTGGAGATCGGGCGGAGCGGGCCGAAGCCGAACTACAGCTTCCCCGAGCCGCTGTTTCGCGGTCTGGAACACAGCGAGGCCTTTACCCAGGTATTCGCATTCGACCACGCGCAGTTCCAGGTGCAGGGGCGGGAGGGGAATGAGAACGTTGCAGGGCAGCTGGTGAGTGGGGAGTTTTTCCCGGCGCTGGAGACGGCGCCGCTGCTGGGGCGCACCCTGACCCCGGAAGACGATCGCAAAGGGGGCGATCCGGCGGGATTTGCTGCGGTCATCAGCGAAGGATTCTGGAAGAGCTGGTTCAACCGCGCGCCGGATGTGGTGGGACGCAAGCTGACCATCGACAAGACCGTCTTCACGGTGGTTGGGGTGATGCCTAAGCGCTTTATAGGGGCGGACCCGCTGGAGCGGCCGGAGATCTATCTGCCGCTGGCGACGGAGCCGATCCTGAACGGGGTGCGGAGCATGACGCTGGCCGGCTATCACGGCTGGTGGCTGACGGTCATGGGGCGGCTGCAGCCCGGTGTCACCGTTGAACAGGCCAGCGCGCAGGTCATGGCGTCCACGAGCGCGGTGCTGCACGCCCGGGTGCCGGATGCAGCGTGGATCAACACCCAGTTGAAGGCGCATTTTCGGTTCGGGGCGGAGCGCGGTTCGACGGGATTCACCTACGCCCGCCTGCAGTTCCGGCAGCCGCTGGTTGCGGTGATGATTATGTGCGGCGGCATTCTGCTGCTGGCCTGCCTGAACCTGACCAGCCTGCTGATGGCGCGGGGCGCGGCGCGGGAGCGGGAGTTGGCGACACGGCTGGCGGTCGGAGCAACGCGGCGACGGCTCGTTCAGCAATTGCTGACAGAGAGCCTGTTGATCGCGGTGTCGGGCACAGCGCTGGGCCTGGGGCTGGCGCCGCTGGTGAGCAAGTCGCTGGCAGCGCTGCTGCTGAGCGGCGCCCGCGAGGCGCACCTGGACACATCGCTGGACATTCGGGTGTTTGTCTTCGCTGCCCTCGCGGCGGTACTGTCCACGGCGGTGATCGGCCTGGTGCCGGCGCTGCAGTCGGCGTCGAGCAATTTGAGCGAGCAGATCAAGAGCGGACAACATGCGACCCAGGCGCACGAGCGGAAAAAGCTGCTGCCTGGAATCCTGATGTCGTTTGAGGTGGCGCTGGCGCTGGTGTTGGTCGTGGGCGCAGGGTTGCTGGCGACCAGCCTGGTGCGGCTCTACGACTCGGGCGAAGGCTTCGATCCGCGGGGCGTCGAGAATATCGCCTTCAGCATGGACGATCAGGGGCTGAGCGGCGATGCGCTGATGCAGTTCTACGAAAACATGGGTCGGAGCCTGCGCGCGTTGCCGGGCGTCTCCGGCGTGAGCATCGAGCGGCTGGTTCCGCTCACGGGGTTCGAATGGGACCAGGGCCTGGCGACCGCCGGGCAGCCGAGCCGCGACATCGATCTGAACAGCGTCGCACCGGATTACTTCCGCACCATGCGGATTCCGCTGCTGGAAGGCCGCGATTTTACCTGGAACGACACGCTGGCTTCGGGCCGAAAGATCATCCTCAACCAGTCCGCGGCGAAGCTGTTCTTCCCGGCGGGGGACGCCGTGGGGAGCATCGTGAAGCAGGCCGATGCGCCGACTGCGAATTCCTATCAGGTGGTGGGCGTGGTGGGGGATGCAAAGTACGACGACATGCATGCCGCGCCGCCGGCGCAGGCCTACTTTGCCTTGCCCCAGGCCGAAGGTCACGATCCTTCGTATGTTGCGGTGGTGCGCATGAGCGGGCCGGCAGGTCCGCTGGCAGGCGCGGTGCGGCAACTGGCGCGGCGGATGGCGCCGGGAATTCCCGCGCCGGTGGTCACGTCGATGATGGAAACGGTCAACGACTCGCTGAGCGCGGAACGGATGATGGCGCTGCTGTCGGTCTTCTTTGCGGCGTGCGCGCTGCTGGTGACGGGGATCGGCCTGTATGGAACGCTAGCGTATGCAACGGCGCGGCGGACCAGCGAGATCGGGATCCGCATGGCGCTGGGCGCACAGCGGGCGCAGGTGGTGCGGCTGATCTGCGGGCAAAATGCGCTGGTGGCAATTCTGGGGACGGCAACCGGCCTGGCGGCCGCGCTGCTGGCGTCGCGGGCGCTGGCCAGCTTCCTGTATGGGACGTCGGTGCGGGATCCATGGGTGCTGGGCGGGTCGGTGCTGGCGCTGGCGCTGATCGCGAGCGCGGCCTCGCTGCTGCCGGCGATGCGCGCCGCGCGGATCGATCCCATGGCGGCGATCCGCTGCGAGTGAGGGTCGCCGGATGCCCATCGCTCAGCCCGTGGCGGCGCTGAGAGCGGGGACCCTCGGTCGTCCGTTATTCACCGTGCGGCCAGGCGCTGCGGAATTTCTGCCGTCGGGACCAGAGGATTCCCCAGAGCAGCCATTGCAGCCAGGTCAGGGCGATGGCGGTGATGACTGCGTACTCCATGAAGATTTCCAACAGGCGCGGGCTGTTCGGTATGCCCACTCCGATCCATGCGCGAACGAGCGATGCCGCCACCGTAAGGAAGGCGAGGAGGGCGACAAGCCCCCATTTTGGCGCCGGGAAGGCTGGCGCGACGGCCCGCTGTTCCGGGGTGGTGCGATACCAATACGCCAGCCAGACGAGGAGAACCGCCATGCCGGCGACGGTGCTGCCTTGCTGGAACAATTTGTAGTACGGAACCGACCCGACCATCGGCAGGCGCACCCTCTCGGTCAGCAGCGTCCAGGGATGCCAGGGCCAAAAGGCCGGATGGGTGAACGAGTCCCAGAGCAGGTGCGTTGCCACGCCGACCAGGACGGATGCGGCGAGAAGTGCCAGCCGTCGCGGACCCCAAAACGGAAATGAGCAGGGTCCGCGGGGGATCCGGCGCTGGATCGGCTCCGGCAGGAGCACGATCATCGGCTCGCGCATCCAGGCGTAGAAGAGCCAAAGCACGACCAGGGAGAGCGGCACGTCGAGGACAAAGGCGCCGAGGATCGTGTGGCCGAACTCTCCGCCAGGAGCGAGGCGGAGGAAGTATTCAAAATCGGGCGCAAAGCTGCCCATCACCACCGCGGACAGGATCAGGCGAGTCCGGCGAAAGGGCCAGGCGGCCGCAGCGTGAGCCAGGGTAAAGGGCACTGTTGGCATTATCGGCTCGCCGGGCCGCCGGGAGGAACCCCAGGCGGCAGGACGGGCGTGAATCCCTGGATTGTGTGGGGCGCTATTCGGCGGGTCTTCCCAGGTAGCGGACGTCGAGCAGGGTGCAGTCGTCATCGGCGGCGAGCGAGCCGCATTTGGCCATGAGGACGTTGCAGATGTCGTCGAGCGAGGCGTTGGCCATCTCCGGCGCGGTGAGGGGCTCTTCGCCGTAGAATTCGCCGTCGGGCATCTGCGATTCTGTAACACCGTCGGTGACAATTAGAACGCGCGAGCCGGGCTGGAGGAGCAGCGACCCGGACTGGAAGGGCGCGCCCTCGATGAGGCCGACGGGCAGGTTGGACTCCGGCAGGCGCACGCAGCCCTCGGCGTAGAGGAACGGCGGCACATGGCCGCAGGTGATGTACTCCGTCTGGCCGTCGGGGGTCATGCGCAGGATGGCCATGGTGGCGTACTTCTCGATGTCCTTCCCGCAGATGTAGCGATTGACGACTTCGGCGATGGTGCCGAGGGGCTGACGCGCGAAGAGCAGCGACCAGATGAGTCCCTGCAATGTGGAGGCAAGAATGGCCGCGGAAATTCCCTTGCCGGAAATGTCGGCAACGACGACGGAAAGCGTTTGGCCGTCCTCGACGACGTCGTAGAAGTCGCCTCCGACTTCGCGGCAGGCGACCGAGCGCGCGGAGACGGAAGCCCAGGGAAGGTCGGGCATGCGCGTGGTCATGAGGTTGCGCTGAATTTCCGCGGCGATGTTGAGCTCTTCGCGATAGCGGCGCTCGCGCTCCTCCGACATGGCGAGACGGGCGTTGTCGATGAGGGCGGCAGCATCGGTGGCGATGGTGCGCAGCAGATCGTTGTCGATCTGGGTGAGGCTGCCGGGCTTGAGGCGGCTGTCGAGATAGAGCAGGCCGAGCAGGTCAGCCACGCGCTCCGCGCCCGGGCGGCGTTTGCGCAGCGGGATGCAGATGACGGAGCGGATGCTGTGGGCGACGATCGAAGCGGAGCGCGCCTCGGGATCGGCGCTGAGCGTGTCGGTGAGGATATATTCGCTGGCGTTGCTGACGGCCTGGCGGATGGCGCCATGGGAGAGCGTGGCCTCGTCGGTGAGGGCTTCGCCGTGGTCGTCGCGGCCGAGCGCCAGCTCAAGCTGGCCGGCATCGTTGGTGAGGAAGACGTAGCCGCGCTCCACCTGGGTGAGCTGGAGGGTGGTGTCGAGCAGCGCGCCGAGAATCTGATCGACGGCGCCGAAGCTCTTGAGCTTGCGGGCGGACTCGAAGAACCAGCGCAGCCGTTCGAGCGCGGTGCCGGTGCTGCCGATATCGGGAATCTGGCTGATGATGTCGCGGATGGTGGATCCGGAATTGGATTCGAGGGCGCCGATGCGCAGAGAGGGGCCGTCGAGGGCGCCGAACTGGACGGCGTCGTCTTCGCCAATGAGGTGGCGAGAGGTGGCGGGCTTGCCGTTCACGAAGGTGCCGTGGGTGCTGCGCTGGTCGACGACATAGCAGCCGTCTTCGCCAACGATGATTTCGGCGTGGCGGCGCGAGACGTAGGGGTGGGCGAGGACCAGGTCGTTATCCGGCAGGCGGCCAACCGTGAAGGGCGAGTGGGTGATGTTGCCCGTTCTCCGGGTGGGCCCGTCAACGAGCACGAAGGAGAGCGGGATGGGATTGGTGGACATATCGCAGAGATTATAGGGCAGAGCATGGAGCCGAGGGCACAGAGATCGGAAAGAAATGCAGGCAGGGCCGGGGGAACGGAGCCAGGCCGGGTTGATTGAGTGCGAAAACCGGCCGGGCGGCCTTACCGCGAAAAGAGCAGGCGGCGCATGAGCAGGAGACAGCCGGCGGGGATGGCGAGGGAGAACAGCACCCAGAGCGCGTCGGATCCGGCGGGGTTGTGCAGCAGGAGCTCCAGGCTCAGAGGCAGAGGGAGTGAGGATGCGGCCGAGTGCGCCGGCAGGAACGAGGCGCGGCGCAGCCATCCGCCGAAGACGATGGCGACCAGGAGGAGGGCGCCCACGATGGCGATGCAGCCGGGAAGCGCCCGTTTCCAGGGGAAAGGGATGGGCGCGGGACCGGCGGCTTGGGCGTGAACGGCCTGCATGACGGCGTCGGCGAATCCGGAAGAAGGCAGCAGGCCGTCCGCAGGGGAGGCGAGCGCGGCGTCGAGTTGCGCGTCGGTGAGCGGGGGGGTGGGCAGATGCGAGCTCATTGGACCTCCTTCGGCCGGGCAGCGGCGAGGCTGGCAGGTTCGGCGGTGGCAGCTTCCATTCTGGCGTGGGAACGGGAGAACTTGCTGCGCAGCAGCTCCCGTCCACGAAAGAGGCGCGCCTTGATGGTGCCTTCGGGGACGCGGAGGGTGCGGGCGGCGGCGGGAACATCCTGGTCGTGGAAATAAAACAGGAGGACGGCGTCGCGGTATTTGGGGGGCAGAGCGAGCACGGCGCGGCGAAGCGCCTCGTCGCGGCTGGCGTCGTCGAAGGCGGCGGCCGCGGAGAGGCGCTGGTCCGGGGGCTCGGCGATTTCATCGAGCGAGAGCATGGTGGCGGGGATGCGGCGCAATTCGGTGCGGTAGACGTTGGCGGCGAGAGCAAAAAGCCAGGTGGAGAAGGCGGCGTCGCCGCGCCATTGGGCAAGATTGCGGAAGGCGCGGAGGAAGGCCTCCTGGGCCATTTCTTCAGCGCGGCCGCGATCGCGGCAGAAGCGCCAGGCCAGATTGACGAGTGGCGACTGCCAGCGGTGCACCAGACCGGCGAAGGCAGCCGTGTCGCCGGCCAGAACTCTGGCCACGAGAGCGGCGTCTTCGCCGGAACTGGGATGCTCGTTCAATGATGGTCTTCCTGTGCGGTGGGACCCGAGATGATGGTGCGCGGTTTCATTTTTTCTGTCGAGGGGAATTTTGAGGGCAAAAGCGCCGCTACCGGGTATCGCCAGGCCGCCAGGAGATGGATCCGCCGATCCAGGACTCCATGCGAACGCCGACCGCGCGATTGGTCTGGCTACGTGCGTGCTCGCGTCAGCGACCGAAACTGTAACGCAATGTGAATCGCGCCTGGACCGGCTCGACCGGGTGCATCACCCTGGTGAATGCCGCGCTGGCGTTCACGACACTTGCAACCATCTCCTGCCCAGCTAAGGTTGATGGCGGTGTCGACGGCAGCCCCAGCCCGGCTGCCGGGGTTATTTGCGAGACATAGGCGTAATCGACGTCGTGATCCCGGCGGTTGAGCATATTCAACACCTCGCCCACCAGGCTCCAGTTCCTGCTGAATTTATATGTGGCCCCCAGGTTGACCAAAGCAGTTGCGGGTGAGGTATAGATTGCGTCGGACGTCAGAGGGCGCGGGCCAAAGTAACGCAGGCGCAAGCTCGCCGAAAGGCGCTTGTAATCCGCGACCGTGGCCCCCGCTGAGACCACCCACCTGACTTGCTCGGGCACTTCCTTACCGTACTGATTTTGCAGGTAAGTGCCGCCGCCGGTTGGAATCAGCCCGAAGCAACTCGAATTCTTCGGACACAGCCGCTGGGCGCCCGCCGGGGTCGCGTGGTAGAAGGTCGAGTCGTCCGGATCGTCCTCGGTAAAGAGTGCGCGGGAGTCCGCAAAATCGGCATCAAGAACGAGATGTTCCACGGGCGTGTAGTAGTTCCCAACTTCTATGCCGTAACGGTTGCTCGACTGAACCGAAGCACTCGTGCCTCCGGTATCGCCATCCTGCAGCAGTTCGGAATTGCTGTGGAGATACCAGATCTCGGCGGTGCTCTGCAGGTGCGAGACGGCCGCAGTCCGCACGCCGACTTCCGCGCCTTTGGTTTGGACCAGGAAGGGAATCCTGATCGGGTTCGGTGAATTGTAGTAAGGATAGTCAGGCGAAACCGGCTCATAGAGCTGCGATGAGCCACGCACGTCGTTAGTGTGGTAGCTCATCCCGCCCTGGAGGTAGAACTCGGTATTGGCCCACGGGCCGACGATCAAACTCGCTTTCGGGCTGGGCAGGAACTTACTGATCGAGTGGGCGGTGTTGGGGTTGAAGTCGGCAGGGTAGGGATCGTTGGGATAATTGGGGCTGGTGGGATTGGTAAAACTGGTGATGATTCCTTTGCCGTAGTCGCCGCGCAGGGCCAGCATCGACCGGAACTTGCTCGCCCACCGGATTTTATTGGACACCCAGGGACTTCCGATCGTCTCCGTAAATCTATTCAGGTCTGCGTCCGCGGGCAAAACGGCGACCTGATCGAGCGCGGAGGGCTCGTCCAGATAGTTCGCTGTGTAGTCGGTTTTGCTGGTACGCACGCGATCTTCCGTCCGGAAGAGCCCGTTGTGGACCCAGTCGTTGCGGAGCTGCATGCCAAAGGTGGTCTCCGATTTGCGGCCCAGAAACTGACTGAAAATCGTATGGCGCAGGTCGAACCCAGCCACCCAGCGCCTGTCCTGCTGTTCGAACTGATCGCCTTGATAGGGATCGACCAAATAGTAGGTGAAATCCGACCACAGGTTCAGATCGTAATAGAAGCCGTAGGCCAGGATCTTTGTCAGGGAGTTTGCGCCCTGGCGATGCCATTCGCCCTGCAAGCTGTACCGATGGGAATGGCCACCGTCTTCCGGATTGAGCGCTCCGAAGAAACCGACGACCGGTATCGCCGTATAGGGGATCTGGTCGGTCGAGTTCCACCGGGTTCCAGCGTAGCCGCGGGCCGTGATACTGAAACCGTTATCGTCCCCGCCCTGGCTGTAAGTCAGGAGGCCATTGAATTTGTAGTAGTTGTCCGGATGCGCCCACGGGCCGCCATCGTGATATGCCTCCCCGCCGCAGAGCAGGTTGCCCGCGCCCAGCTTACGGGAACCGCCGAAGACGTATCGGGCAAACTGATACATACCGCCGTCGACCTGGACGAAGTTTCGGGGCAGCGTCTTGTAAGTCACCACTTCGGCATTACCGGCTGAGCCGTAATCGCCGACTTCGGCATAATAAGGACCTTTCTCGGCATCCACCCGCTCCACTAACTCCGGGATAACTGTGTTCATGTCGGAGTAGCCCTCGCCGTGCGCATGCGATGGCAGATTGAGCGGCATGCCGTCGAGGAAGATGGCGAAATCCGTGCCGTGGTCGAGATTGAAGCCGCGCATAAAGTACTGGTTGGCCTTGCCGCCGCCGGCGTGTTGCGTGATGATGAGGCCGGGAAGCGTCTCCAGAATTTCTCCCGAGCGAAGCAGCGGGCGATTTTTGAGTTCCTCTGCGCCCACGGTTACCTGGCCGGCGGAATCGGCAATTCCGATGAGGTCATCCGCCCGGCCCTGCACGTTGATGGTGGAATTTACAGTGCCCACTGCCAGAGCGATGCGCAGCGGGGCCGGCGCTTCGGTACTCCCCAGGGTGACGGGAATTTCTTTGGATTCAAAGCTGGGTTTGGATACGACGAGTTGATAATTGCCTTCCGACAGGCCGGAAAGAACGAATGCGCCGCTTCCGTCCGACTGGGTTGTTTTTTGGACGGTACCGGTCGCACTCCGAAGCTGCACAGTAGCTCCCGCAATGACGGAGCCAGATGAGTCCAGGACGGTTCCCGATAGCTGAATCAGATAGCCTTGATCGCTCGCTGCAGGCGGGTGATCCTGGGCATCGAGCACCGTGCCTGTCATCTGCAGTTCCCCGGTCTGCGCATTGGCGATAACGCGGGTGGAGGCCAACAGCAGCAGTATTACTATTCGGAGATTCGTGCTACTAAGGGCCATGGTTCTGGCTCGGTTGATGATTCTCGCTCTCATCGATTATTTTTGCGCGTGGCCCCGCTCGATTGGGTGGTCGTGCTGAAGGGTGTTTGCGGGCATGGTCATGACGAGGCGGCCGTGCTGCACGCCCTTGAGACCGATCAACCGGCCGGCAAACTGCTCGATGGCCGACGCCTTCCCGTGCACGATGAGGACTTCGAGGCACGAGTCATGGTCGAGGTGGGCGTGGCTGGTGGAAACGACCAGGGTATGGCGCTGATGCTGCAACTCGGTCAGCTTCTCGGAGACTCCATGAGCATGATGATCGTAGATCAGGGTTACCGTGCCGACGACAATGGCGTCGGGCGACGCAGTTCGTTCTGAAACCAGCTGATCGCGAATCAAATCACGGAAAGCTTCAGAACGATTCGTATAGCCGCGGCTGGCGATTGAATGGTCGAAGCGATCGAGAAGATCGGAGTCCAGGGCAATGCCGATTCGTTTTAATTCGCTCAAGTGGCCTCCCGCGGCACGCTGATTCCTGCCAGGACGCTTACGACCGTAGCACGAATGGAAAAGACATGCTACGAAGCAGCGCACGCGAGAGGTACCGTTCGTAACCGGACGAATCCCTCGGCGAATCTGGCGAGAGGGAGGTGGCAGGCGCGAGTACCGGTTTCGGCGGATATCCTGAAATGTGATGGAGAGCCCCGAGCCGGCTGTCGAATTACCGCGTTGGAAGGGGCGGTTGCAATCCTTTCCGTTCCGAAGAACGCTGCGATGGTTGGCTGTCGGACTGGCGCTGCTGTGGCTGCTGGCGGCCCTGAGCCTGGTGGGTCTGCGTTGGATCGACCCGCCGACCACGGCGGTGCATGTCGAGCGCCGGGTGCAGGCGTGGATCCACGATCGGCCTTATCGCGAGCGGTACGAATTCGTTCCGCTGCGGGAGATTTCGCCCGACCTACAGCACGCGGTGATCGCCGCGGAGGACGGGCGTTTCTACCAGCACCACGGATTCGACTGGCATGCCATGGAAATCGCGGCAGAGGGGGATATGGAGGGCGGCCGCGTCCGCGGCGGATCCACGCTGACGCAGCAACTGGTGAAGAACCTGTTCTTTGGAACGGGCCGGTCGTTGCTGCGCAAGGGCGCGGAGTTCACGCTGGTGCCGGTGGCGGAACTGGTGCTGGGCAAGCAGCGGATTCTGGAGCTTTACCTGAATGAGGTGGAATGGGGGCCGGGAATTTATGGAGCCGAGGCGGCGTGCCGCGCCTGGGATGGAACGTCCGCGCGCACGATTGGGCGGGAGCCGTCGGCACGGCTGGCGGCGATTCTGCCGGCGCCGCGCAAGCGCAAGCCGGAGCGCATGACGCGCTACAGCGGGCTGATCCTCGAACGGATGCGGCAGATGGGCTGGTGAATCGGCTCGCGGAAGAATTTGCAACCGCGGCGTGGGAGCTCTGGTCGTACCGGGTGAAGCGGACGGGGAAGCGATCCCGGAACCGCGCAAGGGAGGAGCACCATGGACGGGATTGGCCCAGGGGTTGCGGTGTTTGTGTTTCTGGCAGTGGCGTCGGTGGCGATGTTTTCGATGATCGCGGTGGCGTCATGGTCGGGGGCCCGGCAAAAGGAGCGCGAGGCCTATTACAAGAACGACATGCTGAAGAAGCTGGCGGAGTCGCAGGGCGCCGGGGCGGCCTCGGCCCTGGAGCTGCTGCGCGAGGAAGCGAAGATTACCCTGATCCGCATGCGCATGGGGCTGAAGATCGCCGGCATGGTCGTGTCGGCGGCGGGCCTGGGCGTGGTCATCCTGCTGAAGGGGCTGGTGACGGACGAGCCGGTGTATCTGACGGGGGTCCTCGTGCTGTTGATCGGGGTGGCGCTGTTCGCCGGCTCGTATGTGGTGACGACCCGGGCGGAGTGAAGGTCCAAGACAGCGTGCAGCGTGCGGGCCGCAGCGCGCAGCCTGCCGGGCACGGGGCACAAAGGCACAACAGCGCAAGGGCAAAAGGGTACAAGGGCCATGCGGGTGACGGCATATGGCGAGGAAGCCAGCTTGCGGGGTGGGGCTGGCTTCTGCGTGTCCGGTATCGGGCACGGAACCCGCGTCGCGGCCCGCGCGTACTTTAAGAACAGCGTATGCAGAGCCTCGGGGACACGTTCGGGCAGGTGTTTCTGGCCATTCGGGCCAGCAAGCTGCGCTCGTTCCTGACCATGTTCGGGATTGCGTGGGGGGTGGGCTCGCTGCTGCTGCTGGTGGGCGTGGGCGAGGGCTTCCGCTCCGGGCAGAAGCGGGAGTTCGCCGAGCTGGGCAACGACGTCATCATGATGTGGAACGGCAACATTCCTGCCGTGCCCGGCCAGCACACCTCGATGCGTCCGTATTACCTGACCATGGAGGATGTGGCGGCGGTGCGAACCCAGGCGCCGGATGTGCGCGACGCGACGGCGATGATCCGGCGCAACGATATCAAGCAGCAAAGCCTGTACGAGACGGCCGGCGGGCAGGTGATCGGGGTGGAGCCCAATTTTGCCAGCATCCGCTTTGTGCCCATCACCCAGGGGCGCTTTATCGAGAAGGACGACGAGGCGAACAAGAGCCGGGTGATCGTTCTGGGATTGAAGAGCGCGCAGTTGCTGTTTCCGGGGCGTCCGGCGCTGGGCGAATGGGTGACGCTGAACGGGACGCGGTTTGCCGTGGTGGGCGTGGCCGGCAAGATGGGACACGGCGATAACGACGATCAGAGCCAGCAGGTCTTTATTCCGCTGAGCATCATGATGGATATGTTTCCGCTGAACTGGGGCAACAATCCGCAGGACACGGTGAGTTCCATTCAATACCAGCCGGTGACGGCGGCCCAGCATCTGGCGGCGGTGCGCGAGGTGCACGAGATTATCGCGCGGCGCCATGGTTTCGATCCCAATTCCGCCGATGCGTTTGAAGAGTGGGACTCGATCCAGTCGCAGGAAATGGTGGGCAAGATTTTCGACGCGATGGACATTTTTCTGGGCGGCGTGGGGCTGGTGACGCTGGCGCTGGGCGCGGTGGGGATTGTGAACATCATGCTGGTCTCGGTGAGCGAGCGGACGCGGGAGATTGGGCTGCGCAAAGCGATTGGGGCGACGAGCCACAGCATCCTGATGCAGTTTTTCCTCGAGGGGCTGACCCTGACGGGGGTGAGTGGGCTGATCGGGATTGGCGGCGCCGCGCTGTTTATGTTTGCGCTGGATAAAGTGGCGGGCAACGGCCTGCAGGGGTTCGATCCGCCGCGGCTGCAGCCGTGGTCGGCGGCCGTGGCGATGATTGCGCTGAGTGTGTGCGGGATTCTGGCGGGACTGTATCCGGCAGCGCAGGCGGCCAAGCTGGAGCCGGTGGAAGCGCTGAGGCGAGAGTGAGAGAACCGTTGCTGGTTGCCAGGGGCGAGTCAAACCAGCAACCAGATGAGTGAAACGACAGTGGCTAGTTGCTAGTGGCTAGTCACACCAGGAACCAGCAACCAGGAACCGAGGACTACCAGTATGTTGCGCGATGTGTGGGCTCAGGCGTGGGAGGCGATGGTCTACAACCGCCGCCGCACGTTCATTACCGTGGTGGGCATGGCGTGGGGGATTGCCACGGTCGTGCTGCTGCTGGCCTATGGCGCGGGTTTTGGCAAGGCGATCCAGAACATCTTTGAGCAATGGGGGACGTATCTGATTGGCGTCTTCCCGGGCAAGACGTCGGAGCAGGCGGGCGGGTCGAAGGCGGGCGTCACCGTGCGGCTGACCCAGGACGATGTGGAGCGGCTATGGGCTACGGTGCCGGGGGTGACCCACATTTCGCCGGCGATGTTCAAGCAGGTGAATGTCGGCAACGATGAGCACATGTTCTCGTGGCAGGTGAACGGATACCGGGCGGAGATTGCCAACATCCTGAAACTGGATATCGACTATGGCCGGTTCTATACGGATGAGGACGACGAGAACCGCGCGCATGTGGCGGTGATTGGGTCGGAGGCGAAGACGAAGCTGTTTGGGGGGCGGTACCCGCTAGGGTCGCGAATCCGGCTGAACGGGATCGGGTTCACGGTGATCGGGGTCCTCGAGCCGAAAATGCAAGAGGGCGACGACGACGTCAACCGGCAGATCTATATCCCCTTCAATACGTTCGAGGACTTTGGGAGCACGAAATACCTGGGCGGGATCTGGATGACGTACCACGGGGACAACCAGGCGGTGGAGCAGGCGGCGCGGAACACGCTGGCGGCCATGCACAACTTCCAGCCGACGGATCACAACGCGATTTTTGTGGCGAATCTGATGCATCAGCTGCGGCAGTTTCAGATCATCACCATCGCGCTGGAGGGGCTGTTGCTGTTTATTGGGGCGCTGACGCTGGGGATTGCCGGCATCGGGCTGATGAACATCATGCTGGTGGCGGTGCAGCAGCGGACCAAGGAGATTGGGATCGAGAAGGCGCTGGGGGCGCGGAAGCGGCACATTCTGCTGCAGTTTTTGGCCGAGGCGCTGGTGATCTCGGGGGCCGGGGGCGTGATCGGGATTGCGCTGGCGTATGCGGTAGCGGTCGGGGTGGGGCGCATCACGTTTTACAGCGCGATGGCGGCGCATGCGGAGAACGCGGATATTCGGCTGCTGATCTCTCCGCTGATCGTCCTGGTGGCGACGGCGATTCTTGGGTTTGTGGGGGTGGTGAGCGGGCTGATTCCGGCGGTGCGCGCGGCCAATCTGGACCCGATTGAAGCGCTGCGCTACGAGTAAGCCAAAAGACAGGGGCCAATCCACCGCGACGGGTCCACCCGGCACCGACAGGCTTGAGTTGTTGATCCTAATAGAGATAAAACGCCGCTGGCGGATCGATTGGGACAACACGTCTATGAAATTCTGGAGGGTTTCCGGGGGTTCCTGTCCGAAAATGGACAGACTCCGGCGAGGCAACGCCGAACGTAATCAGATAGTTACGGGCACGTTTCCATTTTCGGTAACCTGCCACGGCACCCCCTATGAAAAAAAAGGTTGACCTCGGAACGGAGGGAGGTTATTTTCAACAATGTCGATTGACCCCCCGGCACCTGTTCGCCGCCCTGAGTCAACATTCCGTCGATCTGCATGGCGACGCTTCCTGCGGGAAGAACGCCGTTTCTGTCGGCCGGGAAGCAGGGTTGCGGGAGTCGGAAGACGAAGATCCGGCGGCTCGAAAAGGTTCCCGGAACAGTAAAAAAAAGTGTGACCGGAAGCGCATGTTCGTGCGTCTAAATGAAACATAGCCTTCCGGGATTGATTTTCCCCAAACTGCTTTGGGCCCCAAGCTGGTTCAGCGGTTGTTCTGTGAACAGAAAAAGGCTGGACATCCAGTAAAAAGTCAGGAGACGGATTTTATGCGTTCTGAATTGATTTTTGGCGCTTTGACTCATGTGAACAACCGGTATCAGCTGTGCCAGCTGGCCTCGAAGGCGACGCGCAAGCTGCACAAGCCGAACACGCGGCTGCAGGATACGATGAACGAAGTGCTGGTCCGCTTCCGGGAGCAAAGCCCGGCAGCGGCCGCACAGGCAGCCCGCCCGGAGGCCATCGCCGTTTCGCAGCACCAGCAGCGTCGCGCAGCGTAGACTAGCAACAGGAAACAACCGCAACTCCCCCCGGGCCGGCTTCCGCAACTCCAGCCAACTCCGCAACTCCGCAAGTCTTTCCCAGCATTCCTTCCCACCCAGGCACCCTCCCGAAAAAACTCCGCAGGTGATTCATGACTATCGCTGAACTCAAAGAAAAAAACATTACCGAGCTGAGCCGCATTGCGCGCACGCTCGAAATCCCCGGGGCCAGCGGGCTCCGGAAGCAGGACCTGATTTTCAAAATTCTTCAGGCGCAGAGCGAAAAAGAAGGGCACATTTTCGCGGAAGGCGTGCTGGAAATTCTGCCTGACGGTTACGGTTTTCTTCGCTCGCCCGATTACAACTATCTGCCCGGCCCGGACGACATTTACGTTTCGCCCTCGCAGATCCGCAAATTCGATCTGAAGACCGGCGACACGATCAGCGGCAACGTGCGGCCTCCGCACGAGGGCGAGAAATATTTTGCGCTGGTCAAGATCGAGGCCATCAACTTCGAGTCCCCGGAAGAGACGCGCAACAAGATTCTGTTCGACAACCTGACGCCGCTGTACCCGCAGGAACGCATCAAGATGGAGACGGTGCGGGAGAACATCAGCGGGCGGGTGATGGATCTGCTGACGCCGATCGGCAAGGGGCAGCGCGGGCTGATTGTCGCTCCGCCGCGGACCGGCAAAACGATGCTGCTGCAATCGATCGCCAATTCCGTAACGACGAATCACCCGGAAGTGGTGCTGATCGTTCTGCTGATTGACGAGAGGCCCGAAGAAGTGACGGACATGCAGCGATCGGTGAAGGGCGAAGTGATCAGCTCGACCTTCGACGAGCCGGCAGCGCGCCACGTGCAGGTGGCCGAGATGGTGATCGAAAAAGCGAAGCGGCTGGTGGAGCACAAGCGGGACGTGGTGATTCTGCTGGATTCGATCACGCGCCTGGCGCGCGCTTACAACACGATCGTGCCGCCTTCGGGCAAGGTGCTGTCGGGCGGCGTGGATTCGAATGCTCTGCAGCGGCCGAAGCGGTTCTTCGGCGCAGCGAGAAACATCGAAGAAGGCGGATCGCTGACGATCATTGCGACGGCGCTGGTGGATACCGGCTCGCGCATGGACGAGGTCATCTTCGAAGAGTTCAAGGGCACCGGCAACATGGAAATCATTCTCGACCGGAAGCTGGTGGACAAGCGCGTTTTCCCGGCGATCGACATCCAGCGCTCCGGCACGCGTAAGGAGGAGCTGCTGATTCCGAAGGACGAGCTGCAGCGAACCTGGGTGCTGCGCAAGGTCCTCAACCCGCTGTCGCCGGTTGAAGCCATGGAGCTGATCGTCAGCCGCCTGGAGAAGACCCGCAACAACGCTGAGTTCCTGGCGACGATGAACGCGCTGTAGAGAGCGTTTCCACGCAACAAAAAGACCCGCAATGGTTGCGGGTCTTTTTTATTTGCGGCGGGATCAGTAGGCCTGCAGAGTTTCGACTGGAAGCCGTACTCCGAAGCAGGTGCTGCCCGGCTCCGACTGCACGTAGAGGTAGCCACGGTGCTGGCGGACGATGCGCTGGGCGGTATCGAGGCCGAGGCCGAGGCCGCGGCCGGGGGCCTTAGTGGTAAAGAACGGCTCGAAGATGCGTCCCTGGATCTCCTCGGGAATGCCGGGGCCGTCATCCCAGATTTCCGTGACGACGAACTCGCCGGAGAGGTGGACACCGAGGGTGAGCTTTCCCCGATCGTGCATGGCATCGAGCGCGTTCTCGAGGAGGGCCATCCACACCTGGTTCAGCTCGCTCGCGTAGGCGGCGATCCGGGACAGGCCGGGCTCGTAGCGGCGCTCGATCTGCACGTTCTCCAGGCGCGACTGCAGCATAGTGAGGGTGGTTTCCAGCGACTGCGGGATATCGACCTGCTGGATGGGGGCCTGATCCATCCAGGAGTAGTCCTTGACCGCGCCGATGAGGGCGAAGATGCGGGTCGTGGCGTCGAGCATAGCGCGCGCCATGCGGTCGGTGCGTGCCGAGGAAGCAAACTGGGAGAGGACGATCTCGAGATGTTCGCCCCCGAGAAGGTCGGACAATTCGTTGAGGTTGTCCGCCGTGATGCCGAGTTCAGCGAGATCGGGGACGATTTGCCAGCTGCTGCCGACGTTGTGCTCGCGGAGCCAGCTCTGGAGCTGATCTTCGCGCTGGGCCTGGGTGACGGAGTCCGCGGGGCGCGCCTGCGCCTGCTCTTCCATGCCGTTGCGCCATGCGCGAATGCGTTCAAGATGCGCCGTGTCGAGGCAAAGGCTGCCCAGCAGGAACTTCTGATGGCCGTAAGTGCGTAGTTCCTCGATCATGCCGGCGGCGGCTCGCTGCGCTGCGGAGGCGGGATTATTCAGCTCATGCGCCAGGTTACCGGCCAGTTTGCCCAGCGCGTTCAGCTTTTCGGTCTGCTGCTCCAGGCGGGTCATCTCGCGAACGCGATCAAGCAGGACGGATACGCAGCGCTGACCCATGGAGGGAATAGCAGCCAACATCTCGGGGAACAGGGCGCGGTCGATCTGCAGACCCCAGACGTCGGAGGCGGCGAAACCCTGTCCGCCATGGGTTTTCATGCGCGAGAAGGGCAATAACCCGGTGATCTGTCCGGCGCGCCCGATGAACAGCGCGAGTCCGCCCTGCTGCCGGCGCACGTGGACCTCGCCACGCAGGAGGAAATACATCTTTGTGGCCGGGTCGCCTTCTCTAAAAATCGGTGCGCCGACCGGGTAGGAAACTTCTTCGCAGTGCGTGGCCAGCCACTCCAGCTCGGAGTCGGAGAGCCCGTGCAAGGCGGAAACGCGGCGCAGGGCTTCGATAATTGCGGGCACCGGTGTGAGGGCCGGGGCGACGGCTACAGGAGCCGGGGATGTTGCGACATCCATGGGGAACCCCCCTGCCAGAATAGTATCCAAACCGCTGCCCGCTGGCCTGTGCATGGCAGCGAACGGGGCAGGATGAGGATTGGACGGCGGGGGAAGACGCGTGGTGCGTCCGCCCCCCGGATTTTCATTACGCGTTCACAGGCTCCTTATGGCCGGCCGGCTGGGGTGTCCCGTCCTTGACTTCGACGGGGTCGAGGAAGGGCATGGCGGCGCGCAGCTCGGCACCGACCTTTTCCACCTGTAGCCCGGCTTCGTTCTTCCGCATCTCGGTGAATTTCTTCCGGCCGGTCTTGTTCTCCTCGATCCAGTTTTTGGCGAATGTGCCGTTCTGGATCTCGGTGAGGAGCTTCTTCATCTCTGCGCGGGTGGCGTCAGTAACGATGCGGGGTCCGGCGGTGTAGTCGCCGTACTCGGCTGTGTCGCTGATGGAGTAGCGCATGTAGGCGAGGCCGCCGCGATACATGAGGTCGACGATGAGTTTGAGCTCGTGCAGGCACTCGAAGTAGGCGATTTCCGGCTGATACCCGGCGTCCACCAGCGTTTGAAAGCCAGCCTTGACCAGAGCCGAGGTACCGCCGCACAGAACGGCCTGCTCGCCGAAGAGGTCGGTTTCTGTCTCTTCTGCGAAAGTCGTTTCGAGCACGCCGCCGCGCGTGCCGCCGATGGCCCTGGCGTAGGAGAGGGCCAGCTCTTTGGCCTGACCGGAAGGGTTCTGCTGCACAGCGATGAGGCAGGGCACGCCGCCGCCCTCGATAAAGACTTCGCGGACGCGGTGGCCGGGACCTTTCGGGGCGACCATCGACACGTCAATCTCTGCCGGAGGCACAATGGCTCCGAAGCGGATGTTGAATCCGTGTCCGAACATGATGGTCTTGCCCTTCTTCATATGCTGGGCAATATCTTCGGCGTAGGTGTCGCCCTGGGAGTGGTCGGGGGTGAGGATCATGATGACGTCGGCCCAGGCCGACGCATCGCTGACCGAACTCACCTGCAGTCCGGCCTTCTTTGCCTTCTCCACGGATTTGCTGGTGGAGGGAAGGCCGACGCGGACGTCGACGCCGGAGTCTTTGAGGTTGAGCGCATGGGCGTGCCCCTGCGAGCCGTAGCCGATGACGGCGACTTTCTTCTGCTGGATGAGGGACAGGTCGGCGTCGTGATCATGATAGGTCTTTGCCATTGGGTATCCTTTTCGAATTTCAGTGTAGCGAACGAGAGTCGCCAGTCTCCAGTTGCCAGTCCCCGGTTGCCCCCAGGTTTTGACACTGGGGACTGGGACTGGAAACCGGCAACTGGCGGCTGCTGTTAAAACCCTGCTTCTTCCGCCATCAGCACATCGCTGTCGCTGCCTTCTTCGGCGTGGAGTTCCTCCGGTGTCTCGAGCCCCGGAACCCGCATGGCCTCCAGTACCCTGCTGGTGTGCTGGCCGCGACGCATGACCATGCGGCCGGTGCGCGAGATTTCGAGGATGCGGTCGCCATTTTCATTGAGAACCTGAATGAGGCCCTCGATCTTGCTTTCCACGCCGGTGATCTCGATCATCAGCGACTCGGGAGCCAGATCGACAATGCGCGCCCGAAAGACTTCGGCCAGCTCGAAGACCTGGGAGCGGGTTGTGGGCGTGGCCGCTACTTTGATCAGAGCCAGCTCCCGCGCGACATGCGACAACTGGCTGATATCGTCCACCTGCAGGACATTTTCCAGTTTATAGAGGCTGGCGGCGATGCGATGGCTGGAGGTCGACGAGGCGTCACAAACAATGGTCATACGCGAGACGCCCGGCTTTTCCGAGTGGCCCACGGTGAGCGAAACGATATTGATGTTGAGCCGGCGAAAGAGCGACGCTACCCGCGTGAGCACGCCCGGCTTGTCTTCGACGAGTGCAACAAATGTGTGCAGCATAGTACCTCGAGCAGTCGGCTATAAAGCGATCAGCGCAGAGACGGTAAGCAGGATCGCATTCCGTCTCACTTATCCTGCGCCGTTTCCACCAGCGGATTCTGGTTGGGACGGCGGATCATCTCATGCAGCGCCGAACCGGCGGGAATCATCGGGTAGACCGAGTCTTCTTTCTCGACCAGGAAATTGATGAGGAACGGTCCTTTGTGGCCGCGCGCCTGCGCGACCGCGGGCAGAACGTCGGAGCGCTGCTTCACGGTGCGCCCCGCGATGCTGTGCGCATCGGCCAGCTTGACGAAGTCCGGGCTGCGCAGCGGGGAGGACTGGTAGTTCTTCTCGTAGAAGAACTCCTGCCACTGGCGCACCATGCCGAGGTAGCCGTTGTTGACGACGGCAATGTTCAGGTCCAGTTCTTCCTGCGCGGCGGTGGACAACTCCGAGGCGGTCATCTGAAAACCACCGTCGCCGGCGATCACCCAGACTTCCTTGTCAGGGCAGGCGATCTTCGCGCCGATTGCAGCGGGCAGGGCAAAGCCCATCGTGCCCAGGCCGCCGGAGGTGATGAGCGTCCGCGGTTGATCGTGCTTGTAATACTGCGCCTCCCACATCTGGTGCTGACCCACGTCCGTCACGACGATGGCTTTGCCTTCGGTGGCGCGCCACAGATCGTGGATGACGTGGGCTGCATAGAGATGGCCGCTGTCGGGCAGGTTCTTAATGTCGCGCACCGCGCATTCGCCCTTGCTCGCCTCGATCTCCTTCACCCAGGGGCTTTCGCTCCGGGTGTCGCGCGGGGCCAGATGGGGCAGCAATGCCTCGAGCACCTCTTTCAGATCGCCGATGAGCGCGACATCCACTTTGACGTTCTTGTTGATCTCCGCTGGATCGACTTCGATGTGAATCTTTTTTGCGTTGGGCGCATAGGTGGCCAGCGTTCCCGTTACGCGATCGTCGAAGCGCATGCCGCAGGCGATGAGCAGATCGGACTGCTGGATGGCATGGTTGACCCAGGCTTCGCCGTGCATGCCCATCATGCCGAGGGAGAGCGGATGCGAAGCGGGAAAGGCGCCGAGACCCAGCAGCGTGGAGGCGACGGGGATGCGCATGCGTTCGGCCAGGGTGCACACCTGGGCGCCTGCGCCCGACTGCACGATACCGTGGCCGGCAAGGATCACCGGTCTTTTTGCATTGCGGATCAGCTCCGCCGCCTGCAGGATGGACGCTGATTCGGTCTTGAGCATGGGGTGGGGGCGATGCGGTCGGGGCGCTGCGGCCTCGAAATCGAATGCGGCCAGGCCCTGCTGCGCGTCTTTTGTGATGTCAACGAGCACGGGGCCGGGCCGGCCGGACTTCGCGACCATGAAAGCCTCGCGGATGGTCCTGGCCACGTCGTCAGCGCGCGTGACCACGTAGTTGTGCTTGGTGACAGGCAGGGTAATGCCGGTGATATCCACTTCCTGGAAGGCGTCGGTGCCCAGGACTTTGCTCGAGACCTGGCCGGTGATGCAGACCATGGGGACAGAGTCGAGCATCGCGGTTGCGATGCCGGTGACGAGATTGGTCGCACCGGGACCTGAGGTGGCAACGCACACGCCGACTTTGCCGGAGGCGCGCGCATAGCCGTCAGCCATATGGGACGCGCCCTGTTCGTGGCGCACCAGCACGTGGCGGATGGGAAACTTCCGGAGCGCGTCGTAAACGGGCAGAATCGCTCCGCCGGGATAGCCAAAGACGACGTCGACGCCCTCGCCCTCCAGCGTGGCCCACAGAATTTCGGATCCGGTAAGGCGCGCCGGCGTTGCCGCCGCGGCGAGACTGCTCTTCTTTCCTGTACTCATCCCATCCCCTCCTTGCTAGTGGGTCACTGCTCCCTGGGACGCCGATGAAACCGAGTCGGCGTATTTTCGGAAGACGCCGCGAGCGAACCGAGGCTCGGGTTTCTTCCAGGTGGCCATGCGCGCCGAGAGCTCCGCATCGGAGATCTCGACCGACAGCCTGCGGCTGGGGATATCGAAATGAATGGTGTCGCCTTCGCGCACGGCAGCAATGGCGCCGCCCACAGCGGCCTCGGGGGCCACGTGCCCGGCCATCAGACCGCGCGTGGCGCCGGAGAAACGGCCGTCCGTGAGCAGCGCGACGGTGTCGGTGAGCTCGGGAATGCCGGCCACAGCGGCGGTGACGGCGAGCATCTCGCGCATGCCGGGTCCGCCGCGGGGGCCTTCATAACGGATGACCATGACGTCGCCCGGCTTGATCTGTCCGGACTCGACGGCATGGAAGGCTGCGTCTTCCGTATCGAAAACGCGCGCCGGTCCGCGATGCTCGAGGCGTTTATGTCCAGCGACCTTGATCACACAGCCTTCCGGCGCGAGATTGCCTTTGAGGATCACCAGGCCGCCGGTGGGCTTGAGCGCGCCGACGATGGTGTGGATCACATCCTGCCCCGGCGTCTCTTTGGCGAGCGCGGCTTCTTCGGCCAGGGTTTTGCCCGTGGCGTTGAGGCAGGAGCCGTCAATCAGGTTCGCCTCGATGAGACGCTTCGCCAGCAGGCGGCTGCCGCCGGCAGCCTGGAAATCGACGGCGACATATTTGCCGCCGGGTTTCAGATCGCAGAGGAGTGGCGTGTTGTTGCTGATGCGGTCGAAGTCATCGATGGTGAGCGGAATGCCGGCTTCATTCGCGATGGCCAGGAAGTGCAGCACCGCGTTGGTGGAGCCGCCCGATGCGGCGACGCTGGCGATGGCATTCTCGATGGCTTTGGGCGTGATGATCTGGCTGGGCTTCAGTCCGCGGCGCACGAGTTCCATCACCATACGGCCGGCTTCGCGCGAAGCCTCCAGCTTCTCAGGAAGGAAGCCGGGGACGCCCGACAGGCCGATCGGCGAAATGCCAAGAAATTCGCAGGCCATGGCCATGGTGTTGGCGGTGAACTGACCGCCGCAGGCGCCGACACCCGGACAGGCGTTGGCCTCGACGGCTTCGAGGCCGGCATCGTCCAGCCTGCCCGCGGCATGCGCGCCCACGGCTTCAAAGACGTCCTGCACGGTGAGGTCTTTGCCGTTGAGATGGCCGGGCGCAATCGAGCCACCATAGAGCATCAGCCCGGGGATATCGAGACGGGCCAGGGCCATGACGGTGCCGGGCATGTTTTTGTCGCAGCCGGCGATGGCCACGAGGCCGTCAAACTGATTGCCGCGCGTGACGAGTTCCACGGAGTCGGCGATGACCTCGCGGCTGATGAGCGAGGCCTTCATGCCCTCAGTGCCCATGGTGATGCCGTCGGAGATGGTGATGGTATTGAACTCCATGGGCGTGCCACCCGCTTCGCGAATGCCCTGCTTGACCGCTTCCGCGATGGACCGCAGATGGAAATTGCAGGGACCAATCTCGGTCCAGGTGTTGGCCACCCCGATGATGGGCTTGCGCAGGTCCTCAGGCGTGAAGCCCACAGCGCGCAGCATGGCGCGGGCGGGCGCGCGGTTGGGGCCTTCCGTCAGCGCGATGGAGTAGAGTTTGCCGGGTGCGGTC
This sequence comes from Acidobacteriaceae bacterium, assembly GCA_036267295.1. Lineage (GTDB taxonomy): Bacteria > Acidobacteriota > Terriglobia > Terriglobales > Acidobacteriaceae > Palsa-343. Next base: position 245,589 of record DATAWI010000041.1, read on the forward strand.
TTGCCGTTGGATCCGTTGCTGCTCATGCGTTCGCCGATTCTCCTGCTCGCGGCGCTACCCAGAAGGCCGCGTCGTGCTGTTGTTCGAATTTGTCCAGATCATTGGCATGACGCAGTGTCAGCCCGATATCGTCGAGTCCCTGCAGCAGACAATCGCGACGGAAAGGGTCGATGGCGAAGCGGGTGCTGAAGCCCTGCTGGTCGAGAATCGTGTTGTCTTCCAGCGAGACGGCCAGCTGGTAGTTGTCGCAGCCTGCGGCGCGATCGAGCAGCATTTGCACCTGCTCTTCAGGCAGCGTGACCAGCAGGATGCCGTTCTTGCCGGCATTCGAATGGAAAATGTCGGCAAAGGACGGGGCAATCACGCAACGAAATCCATAGTCGCTGAGCGCCCAGGCTGCGTGCTCGCGCGACGATCCGCAGCCGAAGTTGCGCGCTGCCACCAGAATCTTTGCATCCGCGTAGCGCGGATTGTTCAGCTCGAAAGCCGGATCCCGGCGCCAGTCAAAGAAGAGGAACTCGCCGTAGCCGGTGCGCTCGATGCGCTTGAGAAATTGCTTGGGGATGATCTGATCCGTGTCGACGTTCACGCGGTCGAGCGGCATGACTTTTGAAGTGAGAGTGCGGAACGTTTCCATTACGCCGGCACCTCCTGGTTTTTGAATTCCCAGGTACGCACATCGGTAAAGCGCCCCTGGATGGCAGCCGCTGCGGCCATCATGGGGCTGACCAGATGGGTGCGCCCACCGCGACCCTGGCGGCCTTCGAAGTTGCGATTGCTGGTTGAAGCGCAGCGCTCACCGGGCTGCAGGATGTCGGGATTCATACCCAGGCACATCGAGCATCCGGGCTCGCGCCATTCGAATCCCGCCTCCTGGAAGATATGGTGCAGGCCTTCCTGCTCCGCCTGCGCTTTGACCAGCTGCGATCCCGGCACGACCATCGCTTGGACGTTTTTGTGGACATGATGCCCAGCCACGACTTTGGCAGCGGCGCGCAGATCTTCAATACGCGAATTGGTGCAGGATCCGATGAAGACGCGGTCGATGGCGATTTCTTCGATTGGGGTACCGGCTTTCAGGTCCATGTATTCGAGGGCCCGGGTCCAGGCGCGGCGGTCGGCGTCGGACTGCGCGGCTGCGGGGTCGGGCACGCGGCCGGTGATGGAAACCACCATGCCGGGATTCGTGCCCCAGGTAACCGACGGCTCCAGCTCGATGGCGGGGATGATCAGCTCACGGTCGTAGTGGGCGCCGGGATCGGAGGCCAGCTTGCGCCACTCCGCGACGGCCCGGTCCCACGCTGCTCCCTGGGGGGCGAATGGCCGCCCTTTCAGCCAGGCAAAGGTGGTTTCATCGGGAGCGATCATGCCGGCGCGCGCGCCCGCTTCGATGCTCATGTTGCAGACCGTCATGCGGCCTTCCATGCTGAGCGAGCGGATGGCCGAGCCGGCGTACTCGATCACATGACCGGTCGCGCCATCGGTGCCGATGCGTCCAATGATGCTGAGCACGATGTCTTTGGCGGTGACGCCTTGCGGCAGCTCGCCTTCGACGGCGATGCGGAACGTTTTGGGCTTCGATTGCGGGAGGCACTGCGTGGCCAGCACGTGCTCCACTTCGGAGGTGCCGATGCCGAAGGCCAGCGCACCGAGCGCTCCGTGCGTCGAGGTGTGCGAGTCGCCACAGACGATGGTCATGCCCGGCTTGGTGAGCCCCAGCTCCGGCCCGATGACGTGCACGATGCCCTGGCGGGGCGATTCGATGTCGTAGAGCGGAACGCCGAACTCCGCACAGTTTTTGCGCAGCGCCTCGATCTGCGTCGCGGCGATGGGATCCTCAATGACGGTGCGGTTCGCTGTCGTGGGCACGTTGTGATCGACGGTGGCAATGGAGCGGTCGGTTCGCCGCACCCTGCGTCCTGCCATGCGTAAGCCGTCGAAGGCCTGCGGCGAGGTCACCTCGTGAATCAGGTGCAGATCGATGTAGAGCAGCGTGGGCTCCCCTTGCGGCTCGGCCACGATGTGCTGTTCCCAGACTTTCTCAAAGAGCGTTTTTGAGTTTCCTGCCATATACGGTTGTCATCCTGTGCTGCGGGTCTTGTGTCATTTCACTGCGCGGCCGTTCTTGTTCCGGCCAGCATTTCTCGAACCTTGTTGCTCATTGCGCCGGTGGAAAGCAGCTTCACGGATTTTTCGCCGCGCGCCAGATCTGCCGTTCGCCACCCCTCGGCGACCACGTGCCTGACCGCCGACTCGATGGCAGCCGCTTCTTCATCCGCGCCCGCCGAATAGCGCAGCAGCATGGCAGCGGTGAGGATCGCGCCCAGCGGGTTCGCGATGCCCTGGCCGGCGATGTCGGGTGCGGAGCCATGCACCGGCTCGTAGAGATTCACTTTTCCGCCGATGGTCGCCGAGGGCAGCATACCCAGCGAGCCGGTGATCACGCCGGCTTCGTCGGAGAGAATGTCGCCGAAGAGATTCTCAGTCAGAACCACGTCATAGTTTTTTGGCTGGTTCATGAGATGCATGGCCATGGCGTCAACGTACTGATGCTCGAGGGCAACGCCGGGATAGTCTTTCGCGACCTCGGTCACGGTGGCGCGCCATAGCTGCGAGACTTCCAGAACGTTGGCCTTGTCTACGGAGGTGACTTTCTTCCGGCGCTTCGAGGCGAGATCGAACGCGACCCTGGCCACGCGCACCACCTCGGCGCGGGAGTAGCGCATGGTGTTCCACGCCTCGTTCCTCGCCTTGTCCCACTGGCGGGGTTGACCGAAGTAGAGTCCGCCGAGCAGCTCACGCACGAACAGAATGTCGGCGCCTTCCACGACTTCCGGCCGCAACGGGGAATTCTGCGACAATCCCGGCCACGCGAACGACGGCCGCAGATTGGCGAAGCCGCCCAGCTCGGCGCGAATTTTCAGCAGTCCGGCTTCGGGGCGTTCATGGGGGGGGAGGGCGTTGAACTCGTTGCTGCCCACCGCGCCCAGCAGCACCGCGTCACTGTCGAGCGCGGCCTCAAGGGTACGCTGCGGTAAGGGCGAGCCATCGGCTTTAATCGCGACGCCGCCGATACGCTCTTCGCGAAACTGGAAGTCATAGCCGCCCTGTTCGGCAACCGACTTCAGGATGCGGACGGCCTCACCGGTCACTTCCGGACCGATGCCGTCACCGGCGACAATTAGAATCTTCAGTTTCTTCAACATGAACTCTCTTCGGGTTCGGGCTCCGCGCCCTTCGGTGAGCTACCGGCCTGGAGGGGCGATTCAGCTGGCGGTTTTCTGCCTGACCACGTCTTCACCGGTGATCAGATCCTCGTGGCGCTGGTGATGAGCGACAAGATTGATGAGGTCCTGGTCGTAGATCGCCTTCTTGCGATCGGCCAGTTCGGTAAAGGCGCGATAGGCAATATCAATGTCCTCGGCTCCGAGGCGATAGCCGAGCTGTTCCAGCCGCGAGCGGAGGGCATGGCGGCCGGAATGCTTGCCCAACACCATCCGATTGGCCGGAACGCCCATGGACTGGGGGGTCATGATTTCATAGGTGAGCGGATTGGAGAGCACGCCGTGCTGGTGAATGCCCGCTTCGTGGGCGAATGCGTTCGTTCCGACGATGGCCTTATTCGGCGCTGGCCCGAAGCTGATGGTTTCCGATAGCTGGCGGCTGACCGGGTAGAGCTTTTCCAGATTGAGCCCGTGCTCGTAAGGGTGGGCATCCGCACGCACATGCAGGGCGGCGGCAATCTCTTCCAGCGCAGCATTGCCGGCGCGCTCGCCGATGCCGTTGATGGTGCACTCGACCTGGCGGGCTCCAGCGCGAATGGCGGCCAGGGTGTTGGCGACGGCCAGACCCAGATCATTGTGGCAATGCGTGGAGAGAATCACGCGATCGGCGCCGGGCACCTTATCGAGGATCAGCCGGAACATGGCCGAATAATCTTCCGGGGTTGCGTAACCGACGGTATCGGGGAGATTGATGGTTCCGGCGCCGGCGGCAATGGCCGCCCCCACGAACTGGCACAGGAACTCAGGATCGGTACGGGTGGAGTCCTCGGGGGAAAACTCCACGTCGTCAACGTAGGTCTTCGCCAGCGCGACCATGGCGGATGCCTGATCGAGGGCGGCTTCGCGCGTGATCTTCAGCTTGTATTCCAGATGAATGTCGGAACTGGCCAGGAAGACGTGAATCCTGGGCCGCGCCGCCTTCTCGACGGACTGCGCCGCGCGCTCCACATCTTCGCGCCGGGCGCGCGCCAGGGAAGCAATCTTCGGGCCGCGCACGTCCTGTGCGACCGCCGAGATGGCTGCGAAGTCGCCGTCGGAAGCAATGGCAAAGCCAGCTTCCAGAATATCCACACCCAGATCGGCGAGGGAGTGCGCCAGGGCCAGTTTCTCGTGGTGCGTCATGCTGCAGCCGGGAGACTGCTCGCCGTCGCGCAACGTCGTATCAAAGAAGTAAATGCGGTTCTGCGACATATGGTTTTCTCCGTTCGGCGCCATGTACAGATCGGAAAACCCGGGCCCGAAGCGATTGAGCTCGTCGTAAGGCCAGTTTCACAAATGTCCGCCCATAAAGCAAATTTGTAATTCTTTGCATTTCCATAAATTTCGTGCATAGTTAAGGTTCACAGGCAGCGCATGCTGCTCTTGATTTATGGACCTTTCCTCTCTGGAAACATTTCTTGCGGTGGTTGAAGAGAAGGGCTTTTCGCGCGGTGCGGTGCGCATGCGCCGCACCCAGCCTGCCATCAGCCACACCATCCGGCGGCTCGAGGAGGAGATTGGAGAGCCTCTCTTTGAGCGTTCCTCACGGGACGGGACGCTCACGGCTGCGGGCACGTTACTCCGCGGGTACGCCGAGCGTCTTTTGCGCCTGCGAGGAGAAACGGTGGCGGCTCTGGAAGAGCTGCGCGCTCTGGAACGCGGCCGTCTGACCATGATGGCCAACGAATATACCTGTCTGTGGCTGTTGCCGGTGCTGGATTCGTTTCGGCGGGTGTATCCGCACATTGGGGTGACCGTGCAGCGCTCGCTGGCCAGCCAGATTCCGGATCAGCTTCTGGAGCGCGCGGTGGAGTTCGGCATTCTTTCGTTCCGGCCGGAAGACGACCGTCTCCACGCCATCGCGGTGTATACCGACCTGGTGACGTTTGTGGTGGATCCGAAGCATCCTCTGGCCCGGCAGAAGCAGGTATCGATTCGTGAGCTGGGCGCGCAGAATTTCATTGCCCACACGGTGGCTTCGCCGCTGCGCCAGCGTGTGATTGAGACTTTTGCGCGGCACCATACACCTCTGAACATGGGAGTGGAGCTGCCGAGCCTGGAGGCCATCAAGCGCTTTGTCGCGCTGGGCAACGGGGTGGCTCTGGTACCCGGGCTGACGGTGCAGCCGGAGCTGGAGCGCGGCGATCTGGTGCAGGTGCCGGTGCCGGAGCTCAGGATCGCTCGACGGCTGTGGCTGGTACACCGCGCCCGGGCGAGTTTATCCCATGCTGCCCTGGCGTTCCTGGGAAACGTCAAAGCACTGGCGGCCGAGCGTGGGCATCCGTTCTCGTTTCGAACGGAGCCAGCGCCGGCGCACATGGGTCATTCCCGGAGGCATTAGAGTGGCGCGGAGGCTGTGGAAATGCCCCGTGGCAGGTACAATGACCAGGTGGACATCCCCACGATGTTTGCTATTTCACGGAACCCGGAACTTGGGGGGCTCGCCGATGTGTGCGCCTGCCGTAAGCTCCGACAGGCGCTGTAACGAGGTTGACCGACGAATGAAGAAATCGCTGTTTCTGTTACTTTTCCTGCTGCCGGTGATGGCAGCTCCGACGTTTGCGCAGGAAAGCCGCCAGGACATCAGCGTCAGCGGCTCGATGATCAACGCGCCATACGCCTCAGGAAACGCCGTTCAAGTGCATTCCACACCCGGGTACGGAGCCCTGATCAGCTACCGGTACATGCTGACGCCGCACAGCGCTCTGGAACTGAACTACCAGTACGACCAGAACCAGCAGCGCTTTTGCTGTTCCTTTGGTTCTTACCTCGTTCATGACCGCATCCAGGAATTTTCGGGCGCTTATGTGCGCAGCTTTTATTTCCGCAACTGGAATCCGTTTGTGGAAGCCGGACCGACAGCTGTGATGTTTTCGCCCATCGACGATTCCAAGACGACCACATTCGACATCAGCCGCAATACGGACATCGGTCTGATGTATGGAGCCGGGTTTGCGTACGAAATCAGCCCCAGCTTCGATATCCGCGCGGAATATCGCGGGCTGGTGGTCAAGACGCCGACCTTCAACTACCCGAAAAACGGCTTTCGGACGAATGTGTACTACAACATTTACGACCCGGTGATCGGCATCGCTTATCACTTCTAATACGCGATAGAGCAGAAACACGAAAGGCTGGGCATAGCGCCCAGCCTTCTGTTTTGGGCCGACGATCTCCGCTTCAGTGTCCGAGTACGCGATAGGCGACACCGAAGGTGAAGCCATTCGGCGTCAATCCACCTTGGTGCTGGATGAGGGCGCCGGTGGAACTGTAGGTGGGAGGGCCTGCAAACGACGGCCAGATCTGGTACTCGTAATCGCCGCGTACCAACAGATTATGCGTCAGGTGATACTCGACCGTGAAACCGGGCACGAAGGCGAAATAACTACCCTTCAGGCTGCCCGCAGATGGATAGCCGGGCGTCTGAATCCAGGCGCCGCCCAGTTCCAGCTTGATCCAGGCCTGGAGACCGTGCCAGCGGATGACGCGATCGCGTGGGCCGGCAAAATAGTTGTTTTCGTAGAATCCCGGTGAATAAGGATGCCAATGGAGCCAGCGCGCTTCGGCTTCCACGCCATACTGATCATGCAGGTTGAAGTCACCGAACACTGCGGGCCCAATGAGTTGATTACCGCAGAACGGCGACGTCGTCGCGCAGCCCCAGTCCGGATTGAAGGTGGACATGCCACCTCCCGCCCACAGCGCCGCCTCACCACCGATGGCCGATTTGGAATTCTGCGCGACCACCAATGCAGGAAAAAGCAGAAAAGCGAGAAGTCCGATCTTCTTGACCACGTTGCGATCTCCGGTCAAACACGTGCGAGCCTCAGCCAGTTTCCAGCTCGTGCTTCTGAGAACTCTATCCAACCCGCAACAAATGCGGCGTGCGGCACGCTCGTCTGAACCGCTCCGCCGGAAAGAACCTTTCCCGAATTACTGTGGTGACGCCTGCGACTGCGGCTGCGTTTGAGCACTCGTCGACGGCTGCTGCGGGTTGGTTTCCGCCGACGGTGGTACAGCGTTACCTGCTGCGGGGTTGGCACCCGCCGGTGGTACCTGGAGGGGCGTGTCCTGATATCGCTGCAGCCGGAAGTACACAGGTGTGATCTCCAGCGGCATCTTATCGCGCGCGTTGAGCAGAGGCGCCGGCTTCACGTGGAGCATGAAGACCTTGTCGTCCCATGGGTCGATCTTGAGACGGCTGTTCAGCGGGAGCGCAGCCACCTGCGTCAGGTTATCCATATCCAGCCGGGGCGCACCCTGCATGAGGGCCGCCAGCCAGGGTTGGCCGTCAGGACGCAACAGTGAGTCGCCCAGCCGCGGAGTCAGGAGCGCCGTCAGGTCCTGCCGGCGGGCTTCCAGCTGTTCGAAAAACAGTCCCACGCTGGCCTTCTTGTCCTTGTAGATGGAGTGATCGAAGAGCTCCACCGCCTTCTTCGCAGCCTCTTCGTTATCGACATTCGAATGATTCATGGTGATGCGCTGGAAGGTGGAAGTGTCGGGGAAGAGGAGGCGGTCATTGAACGCGTAGCGCGTGTCGATGTGATGGCCTTCAACGATCTGCGCGAGCTGGAAGCTGATGACCGCAGCCAGATCCTCTTCAGTGGGCAGCACGTCAACCAGGCCCTTGCTCAGCAGGATGGTATTGCCGACGGCGAGCGATTCCAGCGGCTCGGTCAGGATGACGCGGCAGTGAATATCGCTGGGCAGCTGCAGGTTATTGCCGATGATGATGTTGTTAGTGACCTGCTCCAGCAGCTTGTCAAAGTCGCTGGGGGGCGCCACCAGACCCGCCTGGGTGAGGCGATCCAGGACGTTCTGCTCGGCCTGCGAGATC
>DATAWI010000042.1:0-288172 GCA_036267295.1 Acidobacteriaceae bacterium
ACCAGCGCCCACTCCTCATCCGTTACATCGCTCGGATAGCCCCGCCGCTCACGCCGTCCCACCACCCCAGGATCCACGACGGGGAGCGAAATGCCTCATCTGTTTCAAAATACAGGAACAAAGTTAATAACAGGCTCTAGCCGAACACAGGCTCTCTCCTATGCCATGCCGTCCACTTACTTCGAGAGCTTGGGACTTCCTCTGTTACGCTGCACACCCGGCGTTTAATCCTACCGAACCGCCGTGTACGGACCCGTACGCACGGTGGTGTGACAGGGAAAGCGAGTGATCGCCTACCTATGTCAATTCCACCCTGCAGGCGGCCGCAAACTCTGCCGGAGTTCTGTCCGCCAGAGCCGAATGCGGACGCTGATGGTTGTAGTCCTGCCGCCAGGAAGCCAACTTACGGCGAGCATCGGCGAGGGTGAAGAAGACCTCCACATTCAGGCACTCATCGCGCAGTCTCCCGTTGAAGCTCACCGACATCCAAAAAATCCGGCGATCCGGTTCAGGCTTGCTTCGGTCGGTTGATGGTGGCCTGATTCCCAATCCCGCAGGGTGCTGGGATCGACTCCAAGTCGCTCCGCCATTTCCCGCTGCGTCAAGCCGCGAGCCTGGCGCCTTGCGGCCACGCGCTCAGGAAGGGAATCAGGCCGAGGGAGAGGGTCATAGCCCAGGAAGCGAATGATGGCCGGCAGGTAGCGAACGACCGGGGTGGTTGCGTTGCCCTCCCAGTTCGCAATCGTCGCAGCGCTGACACCGACTTGGTCCGCAACCTGCTTTTGGATGAGTTTCAGGTCCAGGCGGCGGGTGCGGATGTGATCGCCTAACGTGCTGATTTCTTTCGGATAATACTCGGATCTCGGCTTTAGGGTCCGAAGCTCGGCATGGCAAAAAGGCAACGCAGGGATGGAGGTCAGCCACGGCGATCAGCATGAATCCCGAGGGAATCTGAATGTACGGTGCATCGCGAAACCTGCATTTTGCCAGCAATCCGTCCAGAACGCTGCGTCGGTGAGTGACTCGCCGATTTGTCACTCTTCGAGAAAGTAGCTAGAGACTCGCGCGACCTGCCGGAGGGATGGGTGTTTGCCATTCTTGATTTCCTACAAAACCGCGGGTGAAATACCATTGGGTTCGCCTGGGTTTAGTACTGGTAAAAGACGTTATCGCCCCAAAACAGCGCCGGCTATTGAATCCAAACATTTTTGGCCTCATGCTGACGTTTCGTGCTATAAAGACCTCATAACTCGCACAAGTCTTATACGGACCCGGCCAAGCCGCATCTTCGTCTTGAGAGCGCACCATGCAGAGTCTTACCGTCCTAAGGCGTTTGGCCCTCCCCTTTTGCTGTCTCTTCGTGCTGGTTCCGGCGGCTACAACTGTAGCATATGCACAAGTCCCAGTTTCCGACCCGGCCTTGGCCCTAAACGCTTCGGGAACCTGCATGAAGGCAAGACAACAGGAGCTCAAAGACCTTTGCTCACCCGAGACGGGTGGGCCTAACGGTGGTTCATGCCGTAGCGCTGCTCGCATGTGCCAGAATATTCAGCCGACTGGAGGTGTGACGTTTCCTAAATACATAATCACAAGCGTCATTTATGCACCGCCTGGATGTACGGCAACAACCACCTTCAAGTGCGGTGTTCAGTCTCAAGTCCAATATTTGACTCAGAGTTCGAGCGGAACCAAGATTTCCCTGTCTTCCTCTATAAAAACGGGGGTGACGGAATCGGTTGACGCTGGGATTTCATTGCCCGGCTTCGGCAGCTTATCCACCAGCGTCCAAAACACCTTCTCAGTCACGACGACCGACAGCCAGTCAAACACAATCACAAAAGCAAACAGCAACGTGCTTTCACTCGCAGCGGTCGGTGACGGCGTGGATCATAGTCAGGATCAAATATTGCTGATGTTGAATCCGGCGATCACAACAGCAAGTGCGTTTGGGCTGATCGATTGGCAACTGGGATACTTCGGACCAAATCCAGTCTTTTTTCCGTTTACGATTGCCGAGTTGAAGGACCCTACCCTTATGACCGCCGGCACACAGCAACTCGTCTCCGACGCCGGTCTCACTCAGACAGATTTCGATGCAATCAGGATGGCAGATCCATTTGCTGACATTCCGACCGGAACACCCATTTTAGATAGCAACTTCGATAAGACCCGTTTTGCGAACGTATTGAGCTATGCGTACAAACCAACCGGCACCGGTCAGGGATGTCTCGTGGACATGAACCAAATCACAAACACATATTCCTCAGATCAAACGAGCTCAACGGTGGGTTCGTTCTCAACAAGCTACACGGTTGGTGTGAAATCCTCTTCCTCCAGTAGTCCGACCGGTCCGCCTGTGCCCACCGGCAACTTGGGTTTTTCAGCTGGTACATCAATCACTATTACAAATTCGGCAACCACGACAAACTCCAAGAGCAACACAAACACGGCCACCGTCACACTTGCCTGCCCGTCCTCGGCCTATACGGGAGGCGAACTTGTCGATGTCTACTGGGATACGCTGTACGGCACGTTCGCCTTCAATACCCGAGATACACTGAACGAGAACGTGCTCTTCAAGACTCACTTGTCTTTGCCATCTAGTCCAGCACCTGGCAACATCGGGCAAAATCAGACAGCTGCATCGGGGATGCCAGTCGTCGAGTTCGAGTATGCCGGACGCCGCCTGCGTGCTCTACCAGAGCATAACGGGGATGTGACCTTCTACGGACAGTTTGAAAAGGGTTTCGATTTCGGAATTCTTCGATACGGTGGCCAACAGTCGCCGAAGGCAGTCCCGGTTGGCCCTAAGGTACAGTGAACGCTAGCCCGACCTTCGCGACCCGAATAGCGACGGCAATCGCCTTCCAACCGAAGCAGACACCATCCAAATTGCTAAGTATTCGCCGCGAGTCTAGAGTATTAGCACCGTCGCAGGATCTTCATGTGCGTCCAAGTGCCGAATTTGTGCGCTTGCTTTGGGCCTCGTTTCGCAATTTCCCGTTTGCTTTCGGTGTTGATCATTGATTCTACATAGATATCAGTTATTCGGAATGGAGCTCTATGCCGATACCCGATTCGATTACGCCGCATCCGCCCTCAACGCAGTTCTCTGGGACGATTCACTTCCGGGGACAATATGCTTACCTTCAGAACCTCGCACAGACTACTTGGAGTCTACTGCAATTTGATAGTCCTTTTTCGGGAAGCTTGAATTTTACCGCCGCAGCTCAGACGGCAGTGCGGCTGGGGAATTCCTTCAACGAAAATGATCCCATCTCTCTTTCCGGAGTCATGTTGAATATGGCCTCGAACGGATCACCCCTCTCGGTCCTGTTCGTGGACGGTGTTCAATGAAACGCTGCTATTTCTCATTGCTTCTTCTAGTTTCCGCTGCGGTCTCTGCCCAAGCTCAAGGGACGACCCAAGCCCCAGTGCTAGCGCAAGCTTCATCGACCGAAGCGCTTGTGTCCCAGGATGGGTTGACTGTAGCCGCACCCCAGGTGTTTGACACGTATTATTTGCAGCAGCAACTCAATGCATTACGAGCTCAACTTGAATCCTTGCAAGTGGTGAACTCTACGACGTTGACGAGCCATATCGGCAATGTGCAAGGAGCAGACTTACAACAGCTAGGCGTGTCCGTGCAAGGTGGTGGCCAAGCAACGCCCGCTGTAACTACTGTGAGCGGCGCGCTGCCATCGACGACAACGGTCACCGGCACCAATCCTTCAGTCACAAATACGAGCGCGACCGCTCCGACGGTTACGAGCACCGGAGTCTCGCTTCCGGCGACGAACCCTACGGTTTCTTCATCTTCACTGACTCTTCCAACGCCTGCGTTAGGGTCTCAGGACACACTGGCCGAATCGGTTGAACTCGCTGCCGAAATTAACGGGATGGAGCTCTTGTTGGATGGTGCTCTGAACGACAAGATCGATGCACGCACAGGCAAAGCGAGGAAATCCCTCACGATTGGGTTTCCGATTTCATTCGAACGTCCCAGTGCCGAAGATTATTCGAGACGCATTGACAGCGTCGCAGAAGTTCGAGTGACACTATGTAGCCCGTCAAAGGATGTCTCGATCATGCGGGTGCTGCCTCAAGAGCGCACATACGACGTAGCTGGCTTAGTCGATCACTCCGCTAGCGCAAGCGTCGGTGGAGTCATCGGCGGCGTATTCAGCCTGGGCGGGGGCTTTCTCTGGAGTCATCAGCGGTATGACCTGGTACGGCAACAGGAGACGGTGGCTTTGCGGACGCTCTCCGGCACCTGCCCCGATTCCTCATCGACTCCAGGCACTTCATTCATGTGGCAGATCCAGCCTGTACTCGGCAATAGCGACGTTCGCACCGGGACGCAGGAGAACTTTGTGCAGCTCTCACTTCCAAGCGACGGGACGGCATTAGCCCCTGGCAGCGTAGCGCTTTACGCTTGTGTATCGGCCTCTTGGAAAAAGATCAAAAAGGGCGGAAAGGAACTTGGCGATGGCGGATTGCGCTCGGAGGGTTGTTATCCGGTATTCAACTTTGACACGACCCCCGAACTGACAAGTGTCGACACCATGGGTATCGGAAACGGAAATCTGTGGGTGACGGCAAAAGCGAATGCGATCTTGCCCGGTACTGCAGTTCGTGTTGGCGCAGCAGTGCTACCAACCAGTGCTCTCTCGTTTCCAGATACCACAACCATCGAGTTTTCCGTTGCCGCTGCAGATCTCATCAATGCGGGAGGGGCCTTTTTGGTGAGCCGCGATGGCAAGTCGGTGGCTTTGGCAAACCATGGTGGAACGGATCACACCAAACGATTGGAAATCAAGACCGTAACATCTGCAGCTTTTTCAAATTCGGTAGACAAGCTCACATTGACGTACAGTGTGCCACTTGGAAATGATCTCCCAGCGGAACCGTGTGATCCCTTGCCTGTACAGAAGCCGGGGCAACCTAAGACCGATCCCGCCTGTCTCGATAAAGATCCCTGGATCGTCACGATCGGTGGCAAGGCATATGGACTCGCAGACGCACCATTTTTAAGGTCCTCTGAAGATTTCAACCAAAGCACCGGGACGATTGAATTGTTGCTTCCAAGCGACACCTTGGCTTCGGCTTCCAAACTCACACTTCAGCGGCTACTTTGGTCGCCGGAGTTCTACCGCGCAGAGTGGCCCTTGAAGACGGATCGAGTTGCCGTCTCTAAAGTCACAACTCTGATGTCCACTCCCGGACTGCATCTTGGACTCTCTGGTGCCAACTTGAAGTCGGCGAAACTCATGTACCCACAGCTCGCTGGCAATATCTACGTTGCAATACAGGACGATTTTGCAACGATTGACATTTCTGACGCCGACGCCAAGGGCGTCAATGAACTGGTGGTCTGCCAACTCAAGCCACAGACCACCAATTGCGACCAAACGCTACAGCCCCTTCTCCTCGACCTTCCCAAGGACACGACCACTCCGGACAAACCTAGTCTGAAGGCGGGCAAAACAGTCGTTGTAGGAAAAGGAACAAGTGTCCTCATTGATGGTTCAGGTCTGGATCAGGTGATGTCCGTTCGTTATGCGGGAAGTAAGCTCAACACACGAGTGACGCCGGCAACACCGTCAAGTCCGGCACAGCTCCAAGTTGACCTCCCGCCTTCGATCTACAATCAGGTCGGGAATTATCCGCTTACTGTTGAATTCGGAGATAAGAGCGTCGTTGTTTACACGCTTGGCGTGGTGAAGGCGCAGCAAACTGTGGGCAATTAGTTGGCTCAACGTACGCTTGAATGCCGTACTGGTATCGGATCATTTGCTTCAGGAATGCTTAAGGTAGGAACGCCGCCGACTCACTGGAGATGGCGCTATCGTATCTCCTCCTTCAAATACGCGCCTACGTCTCAGCTGCCGACTTCAGGCCTTATCGCGATTCCAAACCTCCGGAGAACAAGCAGCCAAAGCGGTCGTTCACGGGCTCTTCCAAGTTCTGCTTGCACCCGAGGTAACGCTCAGTGGTCAAGACAGAGGCATGCCCCAGTAGGAATTGTATTTGCTCCAGCTCGCCGCCGTTCACATGGCAGAGCTTTGCGCATGTTCGCCTGAGATCATGAGGGGCGAGGTGGTCGAGCTCTAGACGCTGTGCACAACTCCGGACTACATACCAGACAACGTTCTCCGAAATGCCGGTTCCCCAAGGCGTTCCGTGCCGACTCACTGCCCTGAATACTCGTCCCGTCGTGATCGATGCGGCGCTAAGCCATCTGTCCACGGCACCCTTTACCCAGATCGGCATCGGAACCGTTCGGACGTGATTGCCCTTTCCGACAAGGTCTACGATCGCCCAGTGTCCTTGTCGAACTTGAATGTCTTCTCTTCGCAGGCCCGACAGCTCTGCTCGGCGTAGACCGCAACCAAGCAGGATCGATAGCATAGCGACGTCTCGGATGCCTCTTAACCCTTCCCCGTCCGACTTTCCAAGCAGCAGCTGGGCCTGCTCACGGTTAAGCCAGTTACCGGCCCGGCAGCCCAACTGCTTAACGCTTTTGACTCGCCTGATGCCAACCGGCTCTTATGAAGACTTGGCGATGGGATCTCATCCTCATCAACTGACCTGCCATAGGTCTTTCGAAAAGGCCACATCCAAATGCAGTTGAATTAGGCAGTGAGGCGATCATCCTGTTCGCCGGCTACGGCCCCTTCGGCGTCCGCTGCTTCGCTCCTTGAACGGCTAATCGCAGCCCGCCGAGAGCTCGGCGTGGCCCAGCGAAAGACGGCGGAACGGGGCGGACCGCTGTGCGATACGGGACCGGGAGAATCGGCACCATCAACCCACCCCAACCAACCTGAACCTGGTCAAGAAGGTTCTCGAAACTCAATGACGCGATTCGTCCCGATGTGGAGACCGCGTGCTGTTTCTCACTGAATTTCACTTAATACTGCAATAGAATTTGCCGAGAATGGCCCATTAGGAGCCAACTGAAGATATTTTTGATAAGCTTCTCGGCATCCCGGCGGTACCACGATCTTCCGCGTTTTAGGATCGACCGTCGCCCTCCGAATCAGAGCCCGTGCCTTCAGATAATATGGGATCGACCGATTCGGATCGGCGCCTATGGCCTTGTCCGCCGCAGTCACCACCCGATCCTCATCTCCGGGGAGTTTCGCGGCCTCACGATCCATCATGATCGTCTCGTTTTCGTAATAGGGTCCAGCCGACGCGGGATTAACAGTCGCCGCAGCATCATACGCAGCCGCTGCCTCGGAAAGCTTGCCTTCCGACGCATATGCTTCGCCAAGTTTGTCCTCTGCTGCACCTTCCATATAGGGATCGGGGTGCTTGGCGACTCGGTCTATATTGACACCCTTCGACAGGTTCCTCTCCGCTGCCGAATACAGCCCCAATCCCTCTTGTGCCATACCCAACTCTATCCACAACACCGCAGCGTCCGGCTTAATGGTCGTGTCTTTCAGCATCAGGGCTGCCGCATCGGCGTAATCTTTCCTTTTGTCTTCTTGGCGCGCCGTCGCCAGATCCGCATTGAGTGCGCGTATCACGCTGTTCGCGTTGGCGACGTCAAGGCTGGTTGTCGGAGCCTTGGGTTGACCGCCTACTGCGACCCCACCATCGAGAGCATAGTCGAACACCAAACCATCTGACACATACGGCACTTGGGCTCCATTGCTGGCCTCATATACATCATCTCTAACCGAAAACCCCAAACCTCGCAGCGTCATGCCCGGCTTCGCGAATTCCCTCATCAATACGCTCGTAAAAAGGCTATTTCGGCTGCCGTTATTGTCATCCGCCTTGTGGCCTTCCGCCGCCGCAAAGAATATCATCGTACCTATCCCTGCCGTAATTGGCGCCAATCCTTGTTGGAGGCTCTTAGCGCTATCGAATGGATTGTCTCTGCAAGCGTCAATGATTATCAAATTCAAGCGGGTGCCCCGTTCAAGCATCTTGGCCTGAAGGCGCTCAAGATCATAGGCACGATAAGGAACGTCCGCCTGAGTATAGTTGGCCGAAAAATCTATCGGGACAAGGTAGTCAGCTCCACCTATTCTCATTCCGTGCCCGGAAAAATAGAAAAGTGCGATGTCATTATGCTGTAGTTGGCTCGTCCACTTGTCAATGGCCTGTTCAAGTTGTTGCTGATCTACATCATCACAGCAATCAGAAACAGCAAATCCCTTCGACTCAAGAAGCTGCCTCATATCGGCCGCATCGTGAACGGGATTCGGCAAGACCGCATCGGGATAATGCGAGTTCCCGATAATAAGAGCTAGCCGTCTTCCCACTCCATCGACTGGCTGCAATCGCTTCTCTTGAGCCTTGAGGCCCGCGGCGAGGATCACGATTATTATTATTACCGGGCGGCACATGGCATTCATCGGGGTTGCCTCAGTGCGCTGTTGGAACAAATACCCAATAACTTCCCAATTGAGTAGACACTGACCTTAAGCCAAATCGGTCCTGAATAGGATCTCCATTTAGAACGTGGAAGACGTCAGATAGAATCGTACTGCTATCAGCATAATATTGATGGTAAAAGCCGAGGGTGCTCGTGTCAACGCTTGACGCATCTACCGTGTCGATTCCCTTCAGTACGACAATGTTCGCGCCGCCTTCACCTGCACGGTCATACCCTGAGTAGGCCTGCGAGAGTTTAAGTGCAACGTCCTTTGACGATGCGTATAGCGTTATGCGGTCACTGGGGATCTCAATGCTTGTCGCCATCTGACGAAATAAACCTGCATCAATATCCGGAGCCATCAATATCACTTGCTTGAATGTTCGCGCCATAGAATGTGGGTTACTCTTTGCCATTCCCGCGAGCGCGGTAGTGAGCGGTCGATTTCCCATGCTGTGCGCGATCAGATCGATTGTTGTCGCCCCCGAGCGCCTTGCGAGTGATTCAAGAAAGCTCTTTAGGTGAATAGCTGTTAGCGCTGAATTTCGAGAATCTTTATTGTATGCCTCGACATTCGCTTCAGCCTGAGACGGCCAGCTATATGCAATCGCCGGACCTTCAAATCCTACGTCATAGGCTATTTGCGCTGTCCGGCGCATGGCATCATTGAAACTCGTGTTAAAACCGTGAATAAAGACGAGTATCCGCTTTGACGGAGAATGTTGAATGCGGTCTGCGACGTCTCGATAGAAGGTCGATTCATTTTCCTCTTTTACAGACTGCAGAACAACATCTTTCGCAGGATCTTCACGGAATTCCAATCTGAAAATACTCGGACCTTCCAACTCCCCCATCCTGTGGTCGCGCGGAATGCTGACCGTACAGCTTCCGAGATGAAGCCGATCCGACTGGTCTAATTCCGTACCGAAATGTGAATCTGGTAAGGTCGCGCCCGTGGCAATTCTATCCGTAGCATAGAAGACCTGAACTTGAGCGTAGGTGGGGGTTCCGGGAACAGAAAGAGACTTAGTGCGTTCCGCCGTGACGGTGATTGATCCTGATCCGCTGGTGGGATTGATGCAGACGATGTAGTAGTCACCGGCTTCGGGCGCAGACCAGTTGAAGACCGGGCTGCTTAAGTCCTGATCGTCCATCCCCACGAGAGTCTTATCTTTGTTGTAGACATATAGGTCAACCGAAAACGAGGGATCAGTCGATTCTCCGGTAACGCTAAGCCCCTCGCGTTCTTCGAGATGGATAATTTGTGATCGAACTTGAGAACTGCTTCGCACTTCGATAGTTTGGGGGGAGTCATCTGCCTCTGGCTGGGGGTACGCAACGTTGCAAAGAGATAGGAGAAGCACAAGCCCAATCAAAAGGTATCGCTGCATGTTGACCTCCAGAACGCGTTCAGATTTGCGGCCATTTCGTCCGCCCAAAGAATATATCAAAGCGAAACATTTATGTTAGGATTTGTGCGGTGGCATCATTGGCAGTATTACTCCTGCTGGTGGTGTTGGAACCGTACAGCTTCTCGGCTGCGCGGGCAGGCTCAGCTGGTTGACCCCGGGTTTTGACGCCGCCGTCGCCAAGGCGACCTCGAAGCGTCCCTCCTGAAATTCCGCGCCGTTGCCGTCGGTAATGAACTTAATTCGCGGGCGTTGCTAGAGCCACTACCGGGATGCGCTTAGTTAGCCTCTCAGAGCCTCAGAGCAAGGCTCTTAATCGCTTTCCGCTCCGTTTTCCCCAGATGGCGCTGCGCCGTCCGATGCCTTGATAGCAAGAAACACGCGGAACACTGTTACATCGCTCAAATTGCGGAAACGTATCATCCTACGCCAAGCCAAGTAGCTGAGAACTCCGATCGTCAACAGACCTTCGGCCATCACCCTCGGATGACCCCAAGACCAACCCAGCCAGTTGGTAAACCGCAGCAGGGAGATTGTTGACGCCGACGCAAGGAGCCAAATTGAGCGCGCCAAGTCTGAGATGGCCATAAACGTGTCGCGTTTAGGAAATACGTCCCTGACAACCGTTAGACAGTAATCATAGGCTGCGTCTGCAGTTGCCACGTCTACGGACGATTGCCGAAGACTCGCGCTTTCCTGATGACAAAGACCCACATGGATGCCGGTGATACGCCCGAAACCCTGGGTCGCCTCGCCCAAAAGTCGCAATGAGCGCATTGGCGATTTGGCACCCACTGCGGCGGCGCCGGTAAGCGGGTCACCCGCCGAGTTGAACTCTCACATGGGACGAGCACCTCCCGGCTGCGCTGCAAGGAGGTTCTCCCTCAAAAAAATCTCGCTTGGCAAAATGCTGAGATCTGCGCGACCTAACCTGGCTTGTTTGCGCACCTTTCTCGTGAGGCGCCAGACGACCTCGCCCTCAAATGTGTAGGACTCTTTAGCCCTGTCGAACTCGCTGTCGAGTTCCTTAAGGGTAACCCTCTGCCGAATCTTTTGCCCCAATGCAAAGAACTCCTTTCCAAGCTGATCGCGGACAAAAAGCGAAAGCTGCTGGTCGTGCTGCATTATTGCTCGCAGATATTGGGAGTAGAGCGCGATGAGCGCATATCCAACGCGAGGTGTTTCTTCAAACTCTGGATCCTCAAGCAATAGGCGGTTAACAAATGAGCGGGTGAACTCGAACGAGGTCCTGATTTGGCTAAAGTGGTGTACAACGAGCTGGGTTAGGTACTCGCTTGGCTGAGAAGAGATAGCAGTTGCAATCGCCAATTCGTTCGGCATGATTTGGAGCGCAATCATGTTATTCGGGATCGAAGGCAGTCTGACTATAAACTCGGCGGCTAGGAATTCCTGAAGAGATTTGTGAGAGAATTCATAGTTTTCTTGGTCACTCTGCACAAAGAGGCCTGTGTGCGTCTCAAGTTCTGCGACCACCTTTGCGGCATGGCTCTCGGGAAGGCCGAAGTTCCCATGGATCGATTTGTAACATCGAATGAGCCGGTCTCGGCTAAATGTCGTTGTCTTAAATAGGCGGGTCAATTCGTATGCGAGATTTGCTAGAAATTCTTCTTTCCTGTCGGCTTCGAAATTGGCATAGGCGGATTCACGGATCACCGATTTCTCTTGGTCCCAATCTTCAAGAAGTAATCGAACTATCTTCCGGTAGACAGTCTTCGGTTTGCTCGGTATTTTCTTGCTCTTTTCGAAGATGACGCATAGATGAGCCAGCGTGAGCGGCTTGATCGCGGTGTCGCGGTAGGGTGATTTGTTCAGTTGGGATATAAATCTTCGGCCGTCACCCGAACCCAGCCAAAGACTGGCGAAGCGGCTGATCTGTTTTTGGCTGAAAGGTTGAATCTCGATTGATTTGGTGTGCTCGATATGGGCGCTGAATTCGCCCGTCCGAGTTGTCAATATGAACGCGGCGTCGGTGAGCTGTTCGGAGAAGTGGCGAAGCTCCTCTACAATGAGGTCGCGCCGCTGTTTAAGCGTAATCTCATCGAAACCGTCGAGTATGAGCAGCGCGCGTGAGACGCTAAGCCAGTCCGCGACTATTTGATCTCTAATTACCCTTCGCGCACCGACATTTTGATCACCGACAAGTTCCTGCGGATAGGCGATTCTAAGGTGAAGGAGATCTTGAATTATCCTTGCCAAATATTCCGGCGCGTTGGTCTGCGGCGCAACGTTGACCTCACGCAGGTTGATTCGAAGAATGAGTTGGAAATCAGCGAGGAACTTGTGGTCATCGAAGAAGCGCTCGCAAATGTGCTTCACTGCCGTAGTTTTTCCGGCGCCTGGCTGACCGAAGACGATCCAGCTTTGCTTGTGAGAAGCGAGGGAGTCCTCCAGATCGACCGTAACGGCGCGGCTTTTGGTGGGGGAGTTTCGCTTTCTCGGAGTGAATATATCTAAGGGTATGAAGACGTCCTTTAGTCTGCGTCCCGCTGGGCTGTCTGCAAAGGAAATTTCCGCAGCCCACTTTCGCAGATCGGTCTGGTGATCAGAGAGAGCTTTTTCAATCTCGGCTGGCGGCGTTGATATCTCGACCTTCACCCGTTTGAGGCGACTCTCAAGCCGGTCGATTGCCGCGCCCACCAGTTTTGGCACGGCCCCTCTTAACGCCAGTTGCGCGAGCGGTGCGAAGGGAACCAATTGTTCCGAGCCGGAGGTCATTTGGCATTCAGCGTACACCAGGCGACCGTTTGACGGCTTGGAATCCGACTTGCGCTGGATCGTCAGGGATTCTATTAACGCGGCCCGAAACTAGTTTGACGCTGCCTTCCCTCCATCGCCTTTAGGTGCCGTGTGAAGCTATCGATCCTCCCGCGCGATCTTATAATGCCGCTCCGCCAGCCGGTGGTGCAGCCGGTGGTGGCCATTCAAGTGGTCATCCGACGACGACAGGCCAAATCGCTCATTGAAGCCGACCTGGATGGGATATCGGCAATATGGAAGCATCGACTCGACTGGAACGCCAAATTGGGCAGGGAAAAAACGTTATGGCCGGTCGAGCTGTCCCGATGGGTGCTCGGTTGGGAGTCCGGTCGGTCACCGACATTGAACGTGAAGGAATCTCCCAATCACTTCCAAGCTCCCTCTGGTGGGTTGGTGAAGTCCGGCCTCCCAGTCCCGTAACGTACACGGATCGACTCCCAGACGCTCCGCCATTCGCCGCTGGGTTAGGCCGAGAAGCGTGCGCGCCCTACGGAGGCGCTCCGGCAGCGAATCAGCGGAAGGGAGGAGATCATATCCGAGGAAGCGAATGATGGCCGGAATGTAGCGGGTCACTGGGGTGGACGCGTTGCGTTCCCAGTTCGAAATTGTCGCACCGCTCACACCGATTTGCTCCGCAACCTGCTTTTGGCGGAGTTTCAGGTTCAGACGGCGGGTGCGGATGTGGTCGCCTAACGTGTTGATTTCTTTAGGATAATGCTCGGAAAGCGGCTTTGGAGCCCGAAGCTCGTCATGGCAAAAAGGCAACGCAGGGATGCCCCTGCGGCTATTTCAACGACCGCAGCCGCGAATGCCACTGCACCCCGCCGCTGATCCAGCGCTATGTGGCCAAGATCTCCGGGCCGCTCATCGACCGCATCGACATCCACATTGAAGTGCCGGCCGTACAGTACCGCGAGCTGCGCGGAGTTGCTGCCATCGAAACCTCCGCTGTCATCCGCGCCCGGGTTTTGGCGGCCCGCGAGCGGCAACGGCTGCGGTTCGCTTCCGCGAAGGAGAAAATCTACTCCAACGCGCAAATGAGCACCCGGCAGATTCGCACCCACTGCGAACTGGCTGCGGACGCGGAGAAGCTGCTGGAGCGCGCCATGGTGCAGCAGGGCCTGACTGCTCGCGCCCACGACCGCATCCTGAAAGTCGCGCGGACGATTGCCGATCTCGAAGGCGCGGAACATCTCGCGGTGCCGCACATCGCCGAGGCCATTCAATACCGGACCCTCGATCGCAGCTACTGGAGCTGACCGGAATTGCGCCGTTGTGCGGCCAAACGCTGGATAGAATGACCTCGTGGACTACCTCTGGACTCCCTGGCGCTATGCCTACGTCACCGCGGCCGAAACGAAAGAGCGCCCCGGAATCCCGCCCGAACTGGATGCTTACCCCGGCGACGCAGGCTGCGTCTTCTGCAACCTTGTTGCCGCCGTGGACTATACCGTTGCGCACGGCATGGAAGTGGCCACGGCGGAGCGAGCGGCGCTGCTGGTCCTGCGCGGGGAGCATAACTACATCTGCCTGAACCGCTTCCCCTACACCTCCGGGCACATCATGATCGTCCCGTATGAGCACCAGAGCTCGCTGGCTGCGCTGCCCGCCGCTGCCGCCGCCGAAATGATGGAACTGTCGCGCCGCGCCGAGTGCGCGCTGGCCTCCCTCTACCGTCCCGACGGGTTCAACTTCGGACTGAACCTGGGCAAGGCCGCCGGCGCGGGCGTCGCTGGGCACCTTCATCTGCACGCCCTGCCGCGCTGGCTCGGCGATACCAACTTCATCACCGTGATTGCTGAGACGCGCATTCTGCCGGAAGATTTGAGTGTGACCTGGGAGCGGATGCGCGCCGCTTTCGCGGATGTCGCCGGGAGATAACCGCGCCAAGTTCTGCCACGCCGAACGGGCGGCCGCATCGGTTCGGCATGAGGTTGCGTTCGACATTGTCTGTGCATCCAATCGCGCAGAGGGCGAGCAGTGCACGCCCACAGTTTCCCCGCAAGAGGTTTCTGCATGGCTCGTGCGTCTGCTGCCCGCGATCGAACCCAATCCAAAGCGCATCTTCGCACTGCGCGCGCGAACCAGAATCAGGACAAGGCCCAGGTGCACGCCCAGGAGTCCGGGCCCTCGGTGCATCCGGTCGAGCCGCCCGTTGAACCGGAGGACGCCCAGATCACCGGGACGAGCCGCTCGTTGCAGCGCCGCGTGATGGGCCTGAACGTCGAGGATCGGCAGCAGCATCCGGAGACGGCGGCTGGTCAACATGCCACTGGGTCGTTTACGGGCGATAGGGGGAAGCCCAAAAACGGATAACTTACCGCCTACTCGGTCAATGGCTCGTCGGCGGCGGCCGCGAGTTCCTGCTCAATTACACCGGGTTCGCGCCAATGCGCAGCTTTCAACTTACGCGGTCCCGATTCTTCCAGTTGCTTGAGCTCGACAACCTCTGCCTTGCCGATGCCGAGTTGATGAACTTTGCGCGCTTGGTCGAATAGACTGTCTCGGCCCTCGACACACCCGATCAGGTTGTTGTATTGGACGACGGCCTTCCTCAACCCGTCGCCGACCCCCTCAAAATAGTTCCGAGCTGTCGCCAGCTTGTCGTACAGGTCCTTCGCTGCCTCTTTTATGGCTTCAGCGTTTCGCGTTATTTCAAGTTGCTGCCAACCGATCGCGACCGCGCGCAGTAATGAAATCAGTGTGGTCGGCGTCGCCAGGACCACATTATCTTTAACGCCGTATTCGATGAGGCTGGGGTCGGCTTCCAGTGCCGCGCTAAAAAGGACCTCACTTGGAAGAAAGCAAACGACAAAATCTGCGGCGTTTTCAAGTCTGTCCCAATAGCGCTTCTTCTGGAGTTGGTCCAAGTGCTTTCGAACTTGAAGCGCATGTAGCTTCAGTTTCTCAGCGCGTACAGTCTCGTCATCGGCAGCCATCGCGGTCAGAAACGCATCAAGAGGTGTCTTTGCGTCCACGACTATACAGCGGTCATTGGGCAGACGGACCACGACATCCGGCCGAACCGCGTCTTCATTGTCTGGCGTTCCAGCAATATGCACCTCTGTCGCAAAGGTGCAGTACTCGATCATCCCGGCGAACTCGACACATTTTCGCAATTGCAGTTCGCCCCAGCTTCCGCGGGTCTTCGGAGCCTTCAAAGCTTGCACCAATTGCGAGGTCTCTCGTCTGAGTTCGCCGTGAGTCTGCTGAAGGTTCTTTATCTCGGTCAATACCGCGCCATAAGCCTCATCGCGCTTGGACTCAATTGTGTGGGTCTCCTCACCTAGCCTCTTAAGCGCCTCTTGTACCGGCGTGAGCAGGTTTGCAATGGCTGTCTCTTTAGCCCCCAGAACGCCCTCGGCGTCGCGAGTTTGAGTCTCTAGCCTTGTCTTCGCCAAGGACAGAAATGCCTCGTTGTTGTCGCCCAAGGCCCTCTTGGCAAGGGAATCGAACGTCGAAGTGATCGCCGCCTCCCATGCGGCTCTCTCGCCCAGCTTTGTTTCGACGGCGGCAAGCGATTGCTCGGCACCGGATCTGGCTGCGCGTTCACCCTTTAGGTCTTGCTCAAGACCGGATACTCTCGCCGCATCTACCCCCAGGCGCGCAACTTGCTCGCGCAGACCCGTCTCGCGCTCGCGAGACGCGTCGAGCTGCTGGTTTCTTTGCGCAAGTTCTGCTCCCGCAGCATTCAGCCGAGTCTGTAGATCGCCGCTGGCTGTGCTGGCCCGACTCCCCGCAATGATCCACGCGAGAACGGAGCCCACGGCGAGCCCCGCGAGCAAAAGACCTCCACCCATCAGAAGCATGGCCTGAGTTTACGCCGATCTTCGCCTTTTGGACGCCCGTGTTTTCCACGGATCCGCGAAGTTCTGTCCGACTCGCCCGAAAGCTCAGCAGAACGAAAAACTCCTGACGCGGAGCGGCGGTCCTGCGAATCAAAGAAACGCAGTCAGCAAGTGAGGCACCGGCATGGCAACCGTCGAATTGGATTTTCTGCGCGGCCAGTTAGAGGAGCGAAAGCACCGCCTGAAAACCGTCCTCGCGCGGACGCCCGGTGACGCGCAGGGGCAGGGTGACATTGAAGCCCTGCTGCGCGAAGTGGATGGCGCGCTCTCCCGATTTGCGGGCGGCACTTTTGGCCTGTGCGAGAGTTGCCACGACACCATCGAACAGGATCGGCTGCTGGCCGATCCGCTGATTCGCTATTGTCTGGATCATCTCACCGACCTGGAGCGGACTGCGCTGCAGCGCGATCTGGATCTGGCCTCCGAAGTACAGCGAGGCCTGCTGCCGCCGGCGGAGCTGACCGTGAACGGTTGGGAGACCAGCTACCACTACGCGCCTGTGGGGCCGGTGAGCGGCGATTATTGCGACCTGTACCCATGCCATGGGCAGCTCTTCTTCATGCTCGGCGATGTGGCGGGCAAGGGCGTGGCGGCTTCGATGCGGATGACGCAGCTGCATGCGCTCTTTCGCAGTCTCATTGGCATGGGTCTTCCGCTGGCGGAGATTGTGGTGCACGTCAACCGCTTTCTGTGCGAGAGCGGACTGGCTGGGCGATACGCGACGCTGGTTTGCGGGCGCGCGGCACCGGACGGCGCCGTCGAGATCTTTAACGCCGGGCATCTGCCCGTGATTGTAGTGGAGCTGGGCGGTGTGCGGCTGGTGGAATCCACCGGCTTTCCCCTGGGCATGTTTCACGACGCCTCGTTCACGTCCGCGCGCCTGCAGCTATCCGCGGGCGATCTGTTGTTCCTCTACACCGATGGCCTTTCGGAGGCGGACGGCGAGGACGGGGAATACGGCATCGAGCGCGTGAAGCATCTGGTTGGGCGGCAACCGTATGCCTGCGCGGCGACTGTCATCTCCGCTTGCCTGGAGGATCTGCGCCGCTTCGCCGGAGCCACCCCAGGACTGGACGACGTGACGCTGCTTGCCATCCGCCATAGCGCTTCAGCTACCGCATGAATCCGGATTTTTTCCGGAACAATCGATCTCAGTACTTTGTTCCGAGGAGGCCGGCGGGTGACTCGGGCACCGCCGCGCCGTCAGCACGCGGATCGGACGCACCGTAATTCACGCCCGTGGTGCTGTTGTGAAGGACCGCCTGGCCGCGGCCCATGCGCGTTGTGTATTCCTTACGGACTTCAAGCTGGTGTCCCAGCCGAGTGAGCTGGTCGAGCGAAGCCTGGCCGACGCGCGACTCGATCACGATGTGGCACCCCAGTTTTGGATGCACCGTGAACCGCGGCTCTTCCATCGCCGCCTGAATGTTCATGTGGTAGTCCACGACATTGGAGACGAACTGCGCGTGGGCCAGCGGCTGATTCATGCCGCCCATGATGCCGAAGCCGATATGCTGGTCGCCCCGCTCCATGAATCCGGGAATGATGGTGTGGAATGGCCGCTTGCGCCCGGCGAGCGCGTTCGGCGATTGCGGATCGAAGGAGAACAATCCGCCGCGGTCCTGCAGCACAAAGCCCATGTCGTCGACCGTGATGCCCGATCCGAATGCCTCGTAATTGCTCTGGATGAAGGACAGAATGTTGCCGTCGCGATCGACCACAGAGAGGTAGGTCGTGTCGCTGCGGCCGAGGGCTCCGGGCGCAACATCGCAGTTCGCGCGGACGGGATCGATCTGCTGCGCGCGTTTCGCCGCAAAGTCCTTCGACAGCAGCTCGGCGACGGGAATCTTCGCGAAGCGTGGGTCGCCGTCGTAGGCCTTCACGTCCGCGTAGGCCAGTTTCATCGCTTCAATCCGCGTGTGCAGCTCGGCGGCCGAGTGCGCGCCTTCCGCGGCCGGCGGGAACTGCTCCATGATGTTCAGCATCTCGAGCGCCGCCAGGCCGTCGCCGTTGGGAGGCAGTTCGTAGATGGTCCAGTCGCGATAGGTCGTCGAGATGGGCTCAACCCATTCGGCGGAATACTGCGCCAGGTCGTCGGCGGTCATCGTGCCACCCTGCTCGGCGCTGGTCTTCAGAATTGCCTGGGCGATGGCTCCCTTGTAAAACGCCGTTTTCCCCTGCTCCGCCACCAGCCGCAGCGCCTTCGCCAGGTCGGGATTGCGGAAAATCTCTCCCGTAGCGGGAACGCTGCCGTCCGGCAAAAAGACGCGGCGGCTTTCCGCATTCGCCGCGAGGCCGTCCGCTGCGCCCCTCCAATAGTCGTGGATCATCTCCGGCACGGGCACGCCATGGTCCGCATAAAAGATGGCCGGCTGGAACAATGTGCGCCACGGCAACCGGCCCCAGCGGTCGTGCAGCTTGGTCCATCCATCGACGACTCCCGGCACGGTGACGGAATCGATGCCGGACTGCGGCATCGCGGTCAGGCCCTTCGCCTTCAGGTGGTCGAGGGTCAGCGCCTGGGGAGCCCATCCGCTGGCATTCAGGCCGTAGAGCTTGCCCGTCTTTGCGTCCCAATAAATGGCGAACATGTCGCCGCCCATGCCGTTCGTCATGGGCTCAGAAACGCTCAGCACCGCGTTGGCGGCAATGGCGGCGTCGATCGCCGAGCCGCCTTCTTCCAGCACCCGCGCCCCCGCCTGCGAAGCCTGCACCCAGGTGGTGGCCACGATGCCGTACGGCGTGGAAACGACGGAGCGCCCATAGGAGCGGTCCTGCGCGGCCAGTGAGGCAGCGGATAAACCGAAAACCGTCATGGCGCAAAGAATACCGGGGAGTCGAAGCCGGGGCGCGGACATTCGCAATGCCTCCTGTGACAGCGGTAATGCGTGGGGAAACTTCGGGGAGACTCCACACTATCATTGCCCGCAACCAATCCTGATGGGTCCCGCCGCGCGGGTTGTTTTGATTTTCCTGCGGTCCCTACCCGTGCGCTGCACAAACCGATGGAGCGACAAAGGCTGGAACCCTGTACCCTGAACGATGGACGCTGAGCGGCGGGTCGCTTTACACCACACCATGCCCTCAGTAGACTTGAAATTTCGGGGTGAAGCCGGGGTGTGTCTATACCCTGGCCAACTCCCGCGCCCGGAATCGGCCTCGCATCCCGCCCTCCGGTTTTCAGCATCCATATCGCGGTAACACAGGAGATACGCATGGCATCAGGTGTGGAAGAGAAAGTAAAACAGATTATCGTCGAGCAGTTGCAGGTCGACGAGGCCGAAGTGACCCCCACCGCTTCCTTTCAGGAAGATCTGGGCGCCGACTCGCTCGACGTAGTCGAGCTGGTGATGCAGTTCGAAGAAGCCTTCGATCTGGAGATTCCCGACGAGGACGCCGAGAAGATCAAGACGGTGAAGGACGCCATCGAATACATCGATAAGAACGCGAAAGGCGGCAAGTAACTTTGCAGCGGCGCGTCGTGGTCACGGGAATCGGCCTGGTCTCCGCCGTTGGCCATACCGCGCCCGAGGTCTGGACCAACATCCTGGCGGGCCGGAGCGGGATGGCCACCATCACGCACTTCGACACCACCGGCTTTCCGGTCACCTTTGCCGCCGAAGTGAAGAACTTCGACCCGCTGCAGTTCGTGGATAAAAAAGAAGCGCGCAAAATGGGGCGCTTCATCCACCTGGCGCTGGCGGCGTCGGACGAGGCCATGCGCACCTGCGGCCTTAAAGTGACGCGGGAGAATGAAGAACGCATTGGGGTCTTCATCGGCTCGGGCATCGGCGGATTCGACATCATCGAGCGCGAGCACAGCAACATGCTGCAGGGCGGCCCGCGAAAAATCTCACCGTTTTTCATCCCCGCTGCCATCATCAACCTGGCCGCGGGGCAGGTGAGCATCCGCTACGGCGCCAAAGGCCCCAACGAAGCCACGGCGACGGCCTGCACCACCAGCGCACACTCCATTGGCGACGCGTATCGGATCATCGAGCGCGGCGACGCGGACGTGATGATTGCCGGCGGATCGGAAGCGGCGATTACACCCATGGGCGTTGGCGGATTCGCCGCCATGCGCGCACTCTCCACCCGCAATGACGATCCGGCGCACGCCTGCCGTCCCTTTGACCGGGATCGCGATGGCTTTGTGGTGGGCGAAGGCGCGGGCATCCTGATCCTCGAAGATCTGGAGCACGCGCAGGCTCGCGGAGCAAAGATCCTCGCGGAGATCGTCGGCTATGGCGTGAGCGCCGACGCGCACCACATCACCGGCATGCCCGAAGATGGCGACGGCTGTTTCCGGTCGATGAAGAACGCGCTGAAGAGCGCAAAGCTCGAGCCGCCGCAGATCGACTACGTGAACGCGCACGCCACATCGACGGCGGTGGGGGATGCGACGGAATCGAAGGCCATGCAGCGGTTGTTCGGCGAGCACGCCACCAGCCACAAGCTGCTGATCAGCTCCACCAAGTCGATGACCGGGCATCTGCTGGGCGGCGCAGGCGGCCTCGAAGCCGGCATCACCATCCTCGCGCTGCAGAATCAGACGGTTCCGCCCACGGCCAACCTCGACCATGTCGACCCGGAGTGCGTGCTGAATTACGTTCCCAACACGCCGCAAAAGGCGGAGCTGCATTACGCGCTGTCGAATTCGTTCGGATTCGGCGGCACGAATGGCTCGCTCATCTTCCGCCGCTGGGAATAGCTTCCATCGAAAGCCAGCCGGCTCATGCTGCGCTTTGCATCTCGATGTAACGCTTCAGCTCTGCCAGAATCCGGATGTTCTCTTTACGAAATGCACGCAGGACGAGAGGCTCCGCGATCGCAAGCGGGCCGGGCATCCGAATCGAGAGATCGAGGTCGCGGAGGACAAGGGTTCCGCGTTCGTTGGGATCGAGCGCATAGCGAATTTGCACATCGATGTCCGCGCGCAGCAATCCTTTCCGCAACTGCATGGTGTGATGAAAGGCAATTCGATGCGGAGGGTCGAATTCCGTGACGATCCCCGGCCTTGCGCCCGCGGGCCCCGCATCGAGGTACGTCGTGCCGAGGCAGACAGGATAGGGCGACACATCGGTCGTCCCGCCGAAAGAGCCGGACCCGGGAAGCCACCGGTGGTAATTCGGCAAATCGGCAATCAGGCCAAAGATCTTGTCCGGGGGACCCGCAATGCGCGCGGAGAAGCGCGGGTGCGAGACAGACACAGAGCCTCCTTCGCAGGTTCGGGGTCCTACACGGGGAAGGACCCCTGGAATATCGAAGTCTTGCGTCCACCCTACAACTTTCGAGGGTAATCAGATACGCGGTCGTCCCATTTCACTTGTCTGGAACGGTGCTACGCTGACTGCACATAGAGGAAATACCCATGGCACGATCACCCCTCGAAATTACTGGCTCGTTTGTTGCTGCCATCAATTCCCGTGACCTCAACATTCTCCGTTCGCTGATGTCGGACGATCATGTCTTCACCGATGCGCGCGGGACGAAATTCTTCGGCGCCGATCACATGATTGAAAACTGGAAGCTGTTTTTCCGCGCCTTTCCGCAGTACTGGATTCACGTCGATTCCAATTTCGCCAGCGCCAACCATGTCGCGCTCTTCGGGGATGTGGGTGGCAAGTGGCGGGTCGGCGGCCAGGTGATGCCCACTGCCTGGAAGGTCACAGCCTCATGGCTGGCAGAAATTCAGGGAGGCCGGGTTCGCCGCTGGAGCATTTTCTGCGACACCTCCTGGATGAATCCGCCCGAGCCGATGCGGCTGCCTGAACTCACCATCGTCGAAGCCTGATCGTCGCTGCGGACGGACCACCCTGGGGGTGGCGCGCGCGCCGGGTTGGTTGGGTGCAGGGCTGTTCCAGGAATGAGTACCCCAACGCGCCCTCCTGCGCGGTTTTGTGCCCGCCTCGCGGTATTCTGGTGCGCAAAGGAAAAACTGCGTCCATGAAGACCATCCTCCGCTGGCCTGCCGCTCTCACTGTGTTGTCTCTCGCCGCTGTTGCAATCGCGCAACCTCCGGCTCATCCCGCCCCGAAGCCTTCGCTTGCCGAGCCGGCGCTCTCGCCCGACGGCCACGAGATTGCTTTTGCTTCTGGTGGCGACATCTGGACGGTCCCCGCAGCGGGCGGCGAAGCGCATCTGCTCATCTCCGATCCAGCGACCGAATCGCGCCCGGTCTACTCGCCGGACGGGGCGCAACTCGCGTTCATCTCGACCAGAACCGGCGGCGGTGACATCTATCTCTTCACCTTTGCCAGCGGCGACCTGCGGCGTCTGACGTACAGCGATCAGCCCGACCAGCTGGATGGATGGTCGCGCGACGGCAAGTGGATCTACTTCTCCTCCTCGGCCGACGACGTGGGCCGCCTGCCCGACGTCTTTCGCGTTTCCTCGGCGGGAGGCACGCCGCTGGAAGTCAGCCGCGAACGGTACCTTTCCGAGTTCGAAAGCGCGCCTTCGCCCGATGGCCAAACCGTCGCGCTCTGCGCCAAGGGCATCAGCTTCTCGCAGTGGTGGCGCAACGGCCACGCGCACATCGATGAAACCGAAGTCTGGCTCAAACCCATCGCCGACGAGCAGAAGGCGCGCGTCATCATCCCCGCCGACTCCAAGCACGCGTGGCCCATGTGGTCTCCCGACGGCAAGACGCTCTACTTCATGAGCGACTACAGCGGCGCAGAGAATCTCTGGTCGCTGGCCGTGTCCAGCGGCGAGCCAAAGCAGATCACCCACTTTGAGCACGGTCGCGTGCTCTATCCCTCCATCGGCTACGACGGCAAAAGCATCGTCTTCGAGCGCAACCTGACGATCTGGAAACTCGATCTGGCCGGCGGCCATGCCGCGGAAGTGCCCATCACGCTGCGCGGAGCCGCATCGTCTCCGCATGAGCAACTGCGGCACGAGGACCACTTCGACGATCTGGCGCTTTCGCCGGACGGCAAGAAGGTCGCAGTCGTCGCGCACGGCGACATTTTTGCCGCGCCGGCAAAAGACGGCGGAGAAGGATTTCGCGTAACGCACACGCCGGAGCGGGAAGAAGACGTTCGTTGGTCGCCCGACTCGAACCGCATCGTCTACGTCTCCGAGCGCGGCGGCCATCACAATCTCTACGAATATGACTTCACCACCAACAAAGAGCGCGCCCTGACCACCGGCGAGGCAGAGAGCGAAAATCCGCGCTACTCCCCCGATGGAAAATTCATCGCCTTTACGCGCGACGACCGCGAACTGCACCTGCTGACGCTCTCGGACAAGAGCGACACGGCGACCGACAAAGTGCTGGCGCACGATACGCTCGAACGTCCCGAACTGGAGTGGTCGCCCAACAGCCAGTGGATCGTCTACACGGCGGAGGGCGTCGACGGCTTCCGCAATCTGAAGGTTGTGCCGGCGGCGGGCGGTGATCCGCAACCCGTTTCGTTCCTGGCGAACGGGGAAACCGCCTTCAACATCGCGTGGTCGCCGGACGGCAAGTTTCTGCTCTTCGAGACGGCGCAGCGCAGCGAGAACTTCGATCTGGCCCGCGTCGACCTCACCCCGCACGTCCCGAAATACCGGGAAGACGAACTGAGCGATCTGTTCAAGGCGCCGGGTGCTCCGAGCAAAGAGTCGCAGCCGAAGCCGGGCGAACCGGCGCCGGCCGAGCCCGAAAAGAAATCCGATGCAGTGGCAGAGACCGCCAGGCCAAGCGAGTCCGGCGCCTCCGCCAGGCCGAAAAAGTTCGAGCCCATCAACATCGCCTTCGACGGAATCCGCGACCGGCTTACGTTTGTTCCCGTCGGCCTCAGCGTGCTCAACCCAGTCATCAGTCCCGACGGCAAGATGGTCGTCTTCCTGGCGGACGTCGCCAACCACAGCAACCTGTACTCCTATTCGCTCGAAGAGAATCCCAAAGAGCCGCCGGTCCCGCGCCAGCTCACCACCACCGCGTCGCGGAAGGGCTCGTATTGGTTCACGCCCGACTCCAAAGAGCTGGTTTACCTGGACAACGGCCAACCGCGCCGCCTCACGCTCGAAAGCCACGACGCCAAGCCGATTCCGGTAACCGCGACGTTCGCGGTCGACTTCGACCAGGATAAGCAGGTCGCCTTCGACGAAGCGTGGGAGACGCTCAACCGCTTCTTCTTCGATCCGGATTTCAACGGTCACAACTGGACTGCTCTGCGTGCGGAATTTGAGCCGTTCATTGAAGGCGCCCGCACCGGCGACGAAATGCGTCGCGACATCAACCTGATGATCGGCGAGCTGAACTCCTCGCACTCGGGCATCAATCACGCGCAGCCGCCCGCGGTGCACACCGGCCGCCTCGGCCTGCGCTTCGTGCGCGCCGACTACGAATCCGGCAAGGGGCTGGTGATCCGTGAAGTGGTGCCGCTGGGTCCGGCCGCAATCGAAGGGAGCATCCAGCCCGGCGAAACTCTCGTCGCCGTCAACGGCCAGACGCTTGACGCGCATACGAATCTCAATGAACTGCTGGAAGATCAGGCCGGCCGCCGGGTCGTTCTTCGGATCGCGGGCAAAGACGGTAAGCAGCGCGATGCCGCGGTCCAGCCCATCGACGGCGCCGAAGAATCCGGACTTCTGTATCGCGCCTGGGTCGACCAGAATCGCGCCCTCGTCGACAAACTCAGCCATGGGCATCTCGGCTACGTGCATCTGGCGGACATGAGCGACGGCTCGCTCAAGCAGCTCTATATCGATCTCGACGCGCAGAACCAGGCCAAAGACGGCGTGGTGGTCGACGTCCGCAACAACAACGGCGGCTATATCAACGGCTACGCGCTCGACGTCTTCACCCGCAAAAACTATCTGCTGATGACCACGCGCGGCATGCCCACGGAACCCTCGCGCCAGGAACTCGGCCAGCGCGCCCTGGGCAAGCCCACCATCCTGTTGACCAACGAATCGTCGCTGTCCGATTCCGAGGACTTCACGCAGGGATACCGGGACCTGCACCTGGGCAAGGTCGTCGGCACCCCCACCGCCGGATGGATCATCTACACCGGCGGCCGCGAGCTGATCGACGGCTCCGTCGTCCGCGTCCCGGGAACCCGCATCCAGACTACGGATCACGAAAACATGGAGATGCATCCCCGCCCGGTCGACGTGGAAGTGACCCGCCAGCCCGGCGAGACCATCGACGGCACCGATTCGCAGATCGAGCGCGCCGTGACCGAGCTGATGAGTCAACTCGGAGACAAGAAGTAAAGCGATTGAAATGACCGTGAGCGAACATCTTCCACCGATCGGAGCCCGATGCATGCCCAACTCCCCCGTTGAAACCGCGGGCGCCTTCGTCGCTGCTATCAATGCAGGCGACCTGGCCGCGCTGCGCGCCCTGATGACCGACGACCACGCTTTCACCGACGCCCGGGGAAACAACTTCTCCGGCATTGAGGAAATGATCTTTGGCTGGCAGTATTTCTTCAGCGCTTATCCGGCCCACTGGATTCACGTCGACCGCAGCTTCACCGACGGCACGCGGGTCGCGCTGTTTGGAGAAGCCGGCGGCAAGTGGCGCGTCGGCGAGCGCGTCCTGGATACGTCATGGACGGTCGCCGCGGCCTGGCTGGCCGAAGTGGAATCGGGCAAGATTCGCAGCTGGAGCATCTTCTGCGATACGGCATGGGCAGACCCTCCACAGCAGGAAGAAACGCCGCACCTGCTTGCCGGGCAGCGATGAAGCAGACCTTCACCGTCCAGCTCATCGGCCGCGGTCCCCAGGGCGCGTGGACACACATGGATGTCCCCTTCAGCGTCGAAAAGGCCTTCGGCACAAAGGCGCGCGTGGCGGTGAAAGGGACGATCAACGGATTTCCCTTTCGCAGTTCGCTCGTGCCTCGGGGTGGCGGGGTCTTTTACATGGCCATCAACAAGCAAATGCGGGACGGCGCCGGGGCCGGCGTGGGCACGATCGTCTCCGTGGTCATGGAGCCGGATACCGCGCCCCGCACGGTCACGATTCCTCCCGACTTGAAAAAGGCGCTCGCGAAATCGCCTGCTAAGGGCAAAACTTTTGCCGCATTTTCCTATTCGCACCAGAAGGAACGGGTCGACTGGATCGAACAGGCGAAGAGGCCGGAGACGCGCGCGCAGCGCATCGCGCAATGCCTCACCATGCTGGCTGCCCAGCCAATGCCAAAGGACTGAGCGCCGGCGGCTGGAACTTTTATGCCGAGGCCCCGCCCGGGAGTGCCGCTAACCCGCTGTGCCGGACTATGATGAAGGTAATAGTCCGGCGAGATTACTCCGAGGCCGACCGTCCTGCCACCGACCCTGGCAAGTCCCATCGTCCATCTGAATATGCTCTCTGAGCTCCCTGCACTCGTACGAGGAAAGGTTAGACTCAATGAGCATTCACCTGGTCAATCCCAGCGACAATTCCTTTGGCACGGCTGTCATTACCCCCCGCTGGCTCTTCGTGCTGGCCGCCGCCACACCTGAGTCGGCCGGCGATCCCATTCTTGTCGACGAGTCGCTTGAACCCATCGTTCCTGCCAGCGTCCATCCTGGAGACATTGTCGGCATCAGCGTCCACACCGGCAACGCGCTGCGCGGATACCAGGTGGGCCGCATGGCCCGCGAGCGCGGCGCGTGGGTCGTCTATGGCGGCATCCACGCCACGCTGTTTCCTGAGGAAGCGCTGGAGCAGGGCCACGCGCACGCGGTGGTGAAAGGCGACGGCGACGTCGTCTGGAGCCAGGTCGTGGCGGATTGCCGGGCAGGCAAGCCGCAGCGCATATATGAAGGCGGCCGCATCGCTGGGAGCGATTTTCTGCCGGCGCGCTGGGACCTGATGCGCCCCGAAAAATATATGTGGGCCTCCGTGCAGACGATCCGCGGCTGTCCCAAGCACTGCTCGTTCTGCAGCGTCTGGCGCACGGACGGGCAGCAGCCCCGCCAGCGCCGCTTTCAAAGCGTCATCGACGAAATCGTCAGCCTCCGCCGGATGGGCTTTCGCTTCATCGCGCTCGCTGACGACAATTTCTACCCCGTCACGCTCACCGATCTGCGGCTGGCCCGGGAGCAGAACAATCTTGCTAAGGTGGACGAACTCACGGCCATCCGCGCCGAGCGATTCCAGCTGATGGAGGAACTCGCGAGGCTGCCCAAAGACATGGTCTTCTTCACGCAGATCACCATGGAAGCCGGCGAAGACGGCGAGTTTCTCGATGCCATGCGCAGGGCGAACATCAAAGGCGCGCTGGTCGGCGTCGAGGCGGTCACGCCCGAGGGCCTGAAAGCCGTCTTCAAGGACTGGAACTACTCCGGCGAAGCGCTCGCAAAACAGCTGCAGACGTTTAAGCAGCACGGCGTGCATGTGCTGGGATCGTTTATTTTCGGCCTGCCCACCGACAAGCCGGCCACCTTCGACGCCACCGTCGAAATGGCGCTGAAAGCCGGCGTCACGTTTGCGCAATTCGTGATGATGACTCCGTTTCCCGGCACCGTCGATTTCGGGAAGTGGGAAAAGCAGCAATCCGCCGATCCGGCCATGGTGGACGGCATCCCCATCACGCGCTACTGGCTCATTCCCACCGAGGTTCGGCCGAAGATGTTCACGCCGCATCCGTCGATGAGCGCCGACGAGATTCGCGAGCGCACGCAGCGAGTGTGGGACCGGTTCTATACCCTGGGCGCTATCTGGGAGCGTTCGGC
Source organism: Acidobacteriaceae bacterium (assembly GCA_036267295.1). GTDB lineage: Bacteria > Acidobacteriota > Terriglobia > Terriglobales > Acidobacteriaceae > Palsa-343. The sequence goes on from DATAWI010000042.1 coordinate 28,089, forward strand.
CTGCACGCCGACCTTGCGTGCCCGCATCGCCTTTATCTTTCTGTCGAAACTCTACCGGCAAATGTATGCGGGCACCGGCATCTCCAGCGACAGCGCACGCCGCAAAAAGTCGAAGAAGTGGGCGCGCTGGACGGCGCGTCAATGCAAGCGGCTGTTCCAGGCGAAGCCCCTCCCGGAGTTGCAATTTCCCAAATGGGACGCGGGCTACTTAGCTCCGCTGCGCCCCGACCTGCTGCAGATCCGCACGCAGCAGGAATAGAGGCTCGCGGGGAACCCTGTGCGCGCCGCGGCGCCTGGCGCCGCAAAAGAAAACCTGAGCCAAGCGTGGCGCGTCCGCGTATCATCCCCTTGCACGGGATCGCCTCCGCGATGCGCGCACCCAATTCCATCCCTTCCTCGGCAAGTTCTCGCCCGGCTCGGCCCCGATGAAGCCTTCAGGAGACACGCCGCATGTCCGCCTCCCCATCCAGTCCGACGCCCGCGCCCGCTGCACCGGCCCCTCCGCAACAACGCCGGTTGCTGCTGATTCACGGCTATTCGGCCAACGGCGCCGAGTTCCTTCCCTGGCGCGACGCTCTCGCTGCCAATGGCCTTGCCGTGCAGATGATCAGCGTGGGCAACTACGTCACGCTGAACAATGAAGTCACGATTAAGGATCTCGGCGAGGCGTTCGATCGCGCGCTGCGCCTGGCGATTTCTCCTTTGAATGCGGATCCGAACGACTTCACCTGGCCCTTCGACGCCATCGTGCATTCCACCGGGATGCTGGTGCTGCGCCAGTGGCTGGTGGGCGACCCGTATCCGGGCACCGACGCGCACAGCCGCATCAAGCGCCTCCGGCATCTGGTGGGTCTGGCGCCGGCTACCTTCGGCTCGCCGCAGGCCGCGCAGGGACGCAGCTGGCTGGGCGCGCTGGTGAAAGGCTGCAAGACCATCGGTCCCGATTTTCTGAACGCGGGCGACAAAGTGCTGCTGGGGCTGGAACTGGGCAGCCAGTACACCTGGGATCTCTGCCATCACGACCTCATCTGCGACGATCCGCTGTACGCGCGCGGCGCCGATACGCCCTATGTCGCCGTCTTTATCGGCAATAAGGGATACGGCGGGCTGAGCGCGCTCGACAGCTCGCCGGGCACCGACGGAACCGTCCGCTGGGCGGGCTGCGCGCTCAACACGCGCAAGGTGAGCCTCGACCTGCGCCGCCATCCGCGCCTCCGCGACAGCCACCATAACATCATTGTGGACGCCAACAACAACCCCGTCCGCGCTTCGATCTCTCCGTGGGAGAACGATCGGCTGGACGTGCCCATTCTGGCAGTCGACGGACGGGATCACGGCACCATCCTGCAAAAGCCCGACCCCAATGTCGTCGAGGAGGTTGCGGACTTTCTCAACAACGTCGACAACGCCGATGCTTACAGCGCCTGGCTCGCCGCGGCGCAGACCCATGCCGCTCCGGCGCTGGCGGTGATGAAGACAGAGAGTGTTTCCGGCAACCTCGGCGGCGCGGGATGGCAGCAGTTTGTCCTGCGCGTGCGCGACGACCACGGCGACGGGATCGGCGACTACAACCTGAAGTTCTTCGCCGGCGATACGCTCTATGCCGACGATGCTACCGAGATCAACCTGATCGCGGACACCTACAGCGCGGATGGCAGCTACCGCTGCTTCTACGTACGGCTCTCCGACGATTTGCTGAAGCTCAACACGGCGGGTAACGCCAGCCAGTACCTGTGGATCGAGCTGATCGCCTCCAGCGGCACCACGACCATCGAGTACGAAGCCTACACCGGCACAGATCTGACGCCGCAGCGGCTGACCGCGGACTCCGAACCCATTCGCCTTGACATTACGAACCTGGCACAGGGCACGGATACGCTGTTCTACCCTTTCACCACGACGATGATTGAGATTTTCCTTGAACGCGAGCCGACGCCGCTCGATCGGGTCAGCACGCTCTTCGGATTTCTCGCCATCGGAACTCCGGCCCCGTGACGACAGGGCCTGCTCGCCGCTAGTAGTAGAGGTACTTTCTCCACTTCTGGTCGGAGTGGCCGATCATCCGCATAATGTGGCGGCTGGTGTGCAGCGTGAAGGAGCGCGGCTCGCGCTGCAGCTTCATGTGCTCCAGTTCGTGCAGCAGATGATTGCCCTTGCGCCGGTTGCAGCTATGGCACGCGGCCACCAGATTTTCCCAGGTGGAGGTGCCGCCGCGCGACCGCGGCATCACGTGGTCGAGAGTCAGCTCAGCCGAAGGCAGGATCACGCCGCAGTACTGGCAGGTATTGCGGTCCCGCAGCAAAATGTTTTTCCGGCTCAGTGCGCGCGTCTGGTGCGGAATGCGCCGGTACTCGAGCAGGCGGATGACCGACGGCAGGGAGATGCGCACCCGCGCCGAGTGCAACTCGGTCCCCTGTTCCTCCTCGGTGCGCGCCACACCTTTCAGGACCAGCACCAGCGCCCGCCGCGCTCCGCAAATATTGATCGGCTCGTAGGAGGCATTCAGCACCAGCACCGGCGTCTGCATCGGATGCGTCGTCGTAACGACCCGGAGTCCGTCTTCTCCATGCGTCTCGGTGTGGGTCGCCTGCGTACGTCCCAGCGATTGTCTGCGCGCGTGCACTCCAGCTTTTCCCAGCGACATGTAGCCTCCCACATCGGTGTGGCCCGGTTTGCCAGTCCGGCCCTGTTATCGTGCCGTGCCGCGGGTCAGCGGCCTTCGTCCCACAATGCCACATCCTGGTCCATCGGAATTTCCCGGTCTTCATGGGCGAGCGGCTCCGCCGCTGTATCCGAATGTTGCAGCCCAAACTCGCGCTGCGCCCGTGCCACCGTCGCCACCCACACCCGCGCTGCGCCCGCGCTCTTCAGCGCCCGTGCGCAGGATCGCGCCGTCGCGCCGGTGGTATAGATGTCGTCGATCACGAGAACGTTCCGGCCATCGACCGCGGCCGGCCGCGGGACAAAAAAAGCGCCGCGGACATTCACGCGGCGCTGGTGCGGGCTCAGGCCCGCCTGACTTTCAGTCGCGCGGCGTCTTTCGAGGATGCCTGCCTCCAGCTGCAGCCGCATCGCCGGCCGCCGCCCCAGCATCGCTCGCACGGCAAACCGCGCCAGCGCTTCGGACTGGTTGAAGCCCCGCTGCCGCTTCTTGCCCGCAAACAGCGGAACCGGCACGACCGCCAGATCGTCCGGCAGCGCGGGAATGGCCAGCGCCTGCTCGGCGACCAACAGGCCCAGCCGCTTCGCCACCGGCTCCATGCCGTCGTACTTCATCAGGTGGATGAGCGCGCGCAGCTTGCCCGCGTATACACCGTGCGCCACGGCTTTCTCAAAGGGGGGCGCCGCTGCGCGGCATACCCGGCAAACCGCTTCGTCGGCGACCGAGTCCCGGATCGGCGGCATACCCGGCAGAGATTCGCCGCAGCGCGTGCACAAGGCGCCAGCTTGCACCGGCAGGTTGTTCCAGCAGAGTTCGCAAACAGGCAGGAGGGAAAATCCGGGGAGAGGCAGGCCGCAGACGCGGCAGTCGGCGGGGAAGATGACGGAGGTGAGGCTGTGAACGGCGCCCGCCGCGCTACTTCGGAGGACGCGCACCACCGCGCGCCATGCTGCGGTCTCAGACTGGGTGTTTTCCGGACCATGCGCGCTCCGCTGAACCCGCTCCGGGTTCACAGCGTTACTCGTCAGGGACACACTCTGACTGCGGAAGGCGCACCTCGCTGCGGAAGCCTGAAAACGGCGCTCCACGGCTCCCGTTGGCTGTAAGTATAGGCGCAAGCCTGCACCCTGGCAATCGCTCGATGCCCCTGAAGGGCTATCGGGGCGCGGGTTGTCCCTTAGGCTCAGGAGATTTGCCGCCGTAATCCTGGGAACAACCGCCTATTGCGGCGAGAGAGTGAACCCGTCGATCGCGACCTTCGACCCACGGGAGGGGTCGGACGTCGGCAGAATCACCACGGTGATGCGATCGAACCGCCGCATCTGCCGCGACGGAGGAAATGTGAAGCGCACCGAGCCATCCAGCGGTGTCTGGCGCAGGCCAAAGTTCATGGACTCGCTCCCCGCCAGCGACGCGAACCCCAGCAGCACCGATTGAGCGTCCGGGGCGGTCGAGTCGCTGAGCAGCACCCCCAGATGGAGGGCGCCGGCCTGCGGGTCGGCGTCGGTCAGCTGCACATCCAGGTGCGCGCAGCAGTCGTAACGGATCGGCTTGGCCAGTCGCTGCACGGCCTCCATCCGCAGAGGACCGCCGGCTGCGGAGCTGAGACCGACGCGGGCGTCGGTGGGCAGGCCGGTGGCCACATGTGCGGTGGGGCCTGGGGATTCGTCCGGAGCTTCGAAGTACCAGTAAGGCCCGTCGAAAGGAATCTGCATTGGCCTGGTCAGATGCCCATTTTCCTGGAGCGCGCCGGGCACGGGAAAGTAGAGCTGCGTCGAGCGCTGCCGGGGCGGCCAAAGAATGACGCTGCCGAAGTGGGGTCGCGCCCGGGCTGTCTCCGCGCCCACCGTCTTCGCCGCCACCGGAAGGCCGCCAACGTATTGCTGCAGCCACGGCATCAGCACCAGGAGACAAACGAGAAACGAGAGCGTGGCGGCGCTGCTGGCCAGCATGCGCCGCTGAAGCGGAGAAAGAACAATGCGCACCTCCGCGCTCCAGTGCCATAACAACAGAAACATACCTGCACCCAGCAGGAAGCCCGCCAACCGATAACTGCCTGCGCAGGCGAGCGCCAGAGAGCCCTCCGCCAGGAGCGCAATGGTGAGAGCACGGCGCGGCCGAGCGCCAGCCCAGGTGATGCCATAGAAACTGGAAAAATCGCGGCGCAGATCCGGCAGAGGTTCTTCGTCGTCCTGGTCACGGGGGGCAAGCAGGCGCACTCCCACCGCCATGGCCGCAGCCGCGAGGGCAAACAAGGGCAGCGCCCACGCCGGCCAGCTGCGGTCGAGCAAAACAATTCCGGGCAGGAACAACCACCCCATCAGCGCGTGCTCCACCAGATCGCGCCGCCGCACCCGTGGACGCGTCGCCAGCAGCATGCACGTCGCCGAGAGCCCAGCCGTGCCAGCGACCGCGGTCGCGGCCAGGTACTGGATCGGCCGCAGCAGCAACGCGCCCCAGGTCAGGCTCGGAGACGAAGGGGGATGGCAATTCAGGATGGCCGCCACGCAGGCCACAACCGAACCGGCAGCGACCACCGTGCAGGCTCTGCGGAAGTCGTCGTCGTCAACGGCGACCAGGAACATGGGTGCGCGTTCGCCACCATTCGGCGGAACTACGGGCATGCGGCCTCCTTCATGTTCCGGCAACGCACGGGGCGTTCAGGGCCGATCGACCGGTAACTGGCCGGGCAGTCCATGTGCTGTTTTCCTGGCGGTAAGTCCTGGGGGACCGAACTGCGGATAAAGAATAGACACGCCGACTCGGCGGAAGGTTCCCGCGGCGGGTCCTATTCCTCGCGCAGCGCTTCCATCGGCTCGACGGCGGAAGCCTTGCGCGCCGGCAAGGCGGCCGCCAGCAATCCGGCGCTCAGCAGCCCCAGCGCCAGCGCCGCGATCAGCCAGGCATCCTTCTGCATCCGGAGCGCGACCACCGCGCTGATGGCTTTCTGCGCGGCCGCGGTCAGGACCAGCCCCAGGCCGACGCCGATCGCCAGCATCCAGCCGACGCGCCGGTAGATCCCTTTGAGAATGGTCGTGCGCGTCGCGCCCAGCGCCAGGCGAATGCCGATTTCCCGGGTCGACAGCTCCACCTCGTGGGTGAGCAATCCGTACAGCCCCACCACGGCCAGCAGCACGGCCATCACGGCAAACAGCCCGAACAGCCAGTTTTCCAGCCGCTCAAAGGTCAGCACGTCCGCCATCACCTCGAGCATCGTTTCGGGTTCACGCAGCGGGACGGTGGGATCCACCTGGCGGAAGACCTGTCGCATCGCAGGCACCAGGCTCGCCGGCGCAACCGCCGTGCGCACCACCACATGCATGCTGCCAATCGCGTTCAGGCTCTCTGCCGCCGGCACCTGCGCGATCATGAAATCCATTTGCGGAAACGTCGGCTGATACACCGTTTGCCGGATGTTTTTCACCACGCCCACAATCAGGATTCGCGGGTTGTCCTGATTCGCCAGCGTCTGCGTCTGGTCGTTGTCGCCGATCTCCATGCCCACCGGATCGCGCCCCGCGGGGATGAACTTTTTCACGAAGGCCTCGTTGACCACGCCCACCAGCTGGGTCGTCGGCTTGTCGATGTGCGGATCCTGCAGCCGCCCCTCGATCAGGGCATCCTGAAAAACGCGGTAGTAGCCGGGCGAAACAAAGCGCACCTCCGCCGGGTCGGTGCGCGGACTCTTTAGCGGCGCTGTCCCGTAGATATGGATGTGCTCCGAGTTCCAGCCCCACGCCTGGAGCGGCAGCATCTGGATGACGCCCGCAGCGCGCACGCCCGGCAACGCCTCCAGCTTCTCGATCATCGGCGTGTAGAAGTCGGCGAGCACGTCACGGCCGGCATAGCGCCCACGCGGCAGGTTCACTTCCGCCGTCAGGATCTGATCCGGATTGAACCCAAGCTCGGCGCTGCGCAGTTGCCCCAGCATCTGGAGCAGCAGGCCGGAGACCACCAGCAGCGCCAGCGCCAGCGCCACCTGCGTGACGACAAAGCCCGTCCGCAGCCGATGCTGTCCGCGCGTCGTGCCGGTGCTGCCTCCCGACTTGAGCGCCATCGCCGGTGCTGTACCTGACAGCCGCAGAGCCGGCATCAGCGCCGCAACCACGGTAACGGCCACCGACACCCCCAGCGCTGCGAGCAGCACCGGCAGATTCACCTGCACTTCCGCGCCGCGCGCCAGCGAGGCAATCAGCAGCACGCGAATCAGCCGCAGCAACCCGAAGGCCAGCGCCACGCCGGCGCCCGCTCCGCAGACGGCGAACAGCAGCGCTTCGGTGAGCAGTTGCCGCACGATCCGCATGCGATGCGCGCCGATCGCCGAGCGCAGCGCCATTTCCCGCTCGCGCTTCACTCCGCGCGCCAGCAACAGGCCTGCGACGTTGACGCACCCAATCACCAGCATCGCCGCGACCGCAATCAGCAGCAGCCGCAGCGACCCGGCCGTATTGCCCACCACCCATGTGGTCAGGTCCACGGCATGTACGCTGCGTCCGGCGTTGAACGCGTCCGCCTTTCCCAGCGCCGCAAACACCGTGTCCAGATCGGCTTCCGCCTGGCGCGCCGTGACGCCGGGCTTCAACCGCGCCAGCGTCTGCAGCCAGTGATTGCCGCGGTTCTCCAGCTGGCTTTTGTCCAGGTGCAACGGGACGTAAATCGAATTCGCAAAGTTGATGGGAAACCGAAACCCCGCGGGCATCACACCGATCACGGTGAAAGCGCTGCCGTCCATTTGCACCCGCCGCCCCACAATGTCGGCTTTGCCGCCAAAATCCTGCTGCCAGACTTCATAGCTCAGCACCACGACGTCTCCGCGGCCGCTGGTCTCTTCGCCGGGCAGAAACGTCCTGCCGAGGATCGGATTGACGCCCAGCGCGGTGAAGAAATTGTCGGTTCCCCCAACTTCGCGCAACACCACCGGCCCCGCGCTGCTCTCCATGCCCACGGTTCCCTGCGGCAGATAGCCGGCCAGTGCTGTGAAACTATGCGACATCCGCCGCCAGTCCGCATACTCCGGATACGACGCAAACTGCGTTCCACCTCCCGCCGAGTGCGTATCGAGGGCCACGATCCGCGACACGTCGCCGTACGGCAGCGGCCGGATCACCATGGCGTACAGAACGCTGAACACCGCCGTCGTGATGCCGATGCTGAGCGCCAGCGTGGTCATCACCGTGACCCCAAACGCCGGCGATTTGGATACCTGGCGCGCGCCGAAGCGCAGATCCTGGGCGATCGATTCGAGAGCCGTTCCCGCACGCTCTTCGCGCACCGATCGCTTCAGCCGCTCCAGGCCGCCCAACTCGGCCAGCGTAGCGCGCCGCGCTTCCGCTTCCGTCCATCCCGCCGCCACCTTTTCTGCGGTCGCCATCTCCACAAAGGCGCGCACCTCGTCGTGCAAATCCTCTTCCACGGCATGCTTCCGAAAGAGATTCCGGCCCAGGCTCTTCGCTCGCGACCACAGGGTCATGGGGTCTCCTGACTGGTCTTCAGCGCATGCGTCATGGCCATCGCAATCTTCTGCCATTGCTCCGTCTCTTCGCCCAGCTGCCGGGTGCCGGCTTTCGTCAGGCGATAGAACTTGGCGCGCCGGTTATTCTCGCTCTCACCCCAGAAGGACGTCAGCCAGCCGCTCTCCTCCATGCGGTGCAGTGCGGGAAACAGCGACCCCGGCTTGACCAGAAACGTGCCGCGCGTCATCTGCTCGATGCGCCGTGAAACGCCCAGCCCATGCCGTTCGCCGGTCACCAGCGCTTTCAGGATCAGCAAATCGAGCGTTCCCTGGAGAAGATTGGTCTGCTTCGAGCCCATCCAGCCCTCCTATCGAGAATCTATAGGAATACTGCGCTCGCTCCTATCGAATGTCAATAGGAAGCTCGCGAGCCGGCGTCCGCCCGTCTCATCCTTTACGCTGGAAGTGAGCCATGCCCGCTCTTACTCCCCAGTTCGTCGAGTCGCTTGCGCTGGACGCGGGCTTCGCCACCGCTGGCATCGCAGCCGTTCCCGCGCCCGGCTCGCCTGAAGACCACGAGGAGCGCGCCCGCTTCGATGCGTGGGTCGACGCCGGTCACGCCGGGGAGATGGAGTATCTGAAGCGCCGCGACGATGCCGGCGCGCTGCTGCGCTCATCAGTCCGCATCGCGCTCCCCTGGGCACGGTCGGTCATCGTCTGCGCGGCCAACTACAACTCCGCAGAGCCCCGCTCTACCGATCCAGCCCCACCGGATGCCGGCTGGATCGCCCGCTATGCCTGGAGTTCCAAAGGCGACCGGCCGTCCGATTATCACAAGGTCCTGAAGCGCCGCCTCGAAGCGCTGCGGGATCAACTCACCGCAGCGCTCGAACCGTTCGAATCCCGCTGCTTCGTCGATACCGGCCCGGTCGTCGAGCGCGTCTATGCCCGCTACGCCGGCATCGGCTGGACCGGTAAGAACACCTGCATCCTGAATCAGAATCTCGGCTCGTGGCTTTTCCTGGGCGTCATCGTGACGTCGCTCGATGTCGCTCAACCCCTCGCGGAACTGGCGCCGGATCGTTGCGGCAGCTGCACGCGCTGCATCGATGCCTGCCCCACCCAGGCGCTGACGGGACCCCGCCAGATGGACGCGACCCGCTGCATCGCGTACCTCACCATTGAGAAACGCAGCGCCATCGACGAAAAGCTGCTCCCGCTCATCGGGCGGCAGGTCTTCGGCTGCGACATTTGCCAGGACGTTTGCCCGTGGAATCGCCGCGCGCCTGTTGCCGCCGATCCCGAGCTCACACCGCGCAAAGCTCTCGTCAATCCCGCGCTCGAATGGCTGGCCGAGATGGATGAGCCCACCTGGGAGAGATGGTTCAACGGCAGCCCGGTGCGGCGATCTCGGTTTTCAGGATTCCGGCGCAACCTGGCCGTCGCCATGGGGAACAGCGGGGAGCACAAATTCCTGCCCACCCTGCGCAGGTGGGCGCATGATCCCGATCCTGCCGTGTCAGTCTCCGCGCGGTGGGCCGTGGATCGCCTCGATCCGGGCACGCCCTCCCCGCCAGCTGTTTCCGGCCCGGAGCGTCAACGCGCTCAACCGTCGAAATAGCCGCAGGAATCCGTGTCCCGGCTGGCACCCAACCAGGATTCGCAACGGCCACCAGCCGCTGCAGCTTTGTGTCAGACTTTAGGCGCCGTTGCGAACAACGTTGGCCGCGCTCAGGCCTTTCGGGCCCTGCGTACACTCGAACTCGACCGCCTCGCCTTCATTCAGGGTCCGGTAGCCCGAATCCTGAATCGCGGAAAAGTGTACGAAGACGTCTTCGCCGCTCGACCGTTGAATGAAACCGTAGCCCTTTGCTCCGTTGAACCACTTCACTACACCATTCTCTTTCACTGCGTACTCCTTCGCGGGTTGTCCTTCATGAGCTTCCATGCCCGGCCGGCATCCCTCTGCCCGATTACTGACGTAACAAAGCCCAGAGACACTGAAAGCTGCCATTGCCCGCCAGAGGGGGCGATTCCGGCAGCTTAGTGGGTTTGCAGACGGTCACGGAAACGATAATGCAGGTACGACAAAAATGGCCTTCCGATTCGCTTTTCCTCGAGGAGGAGCAGCGTCCTCCTGTTATGGCAGGAAACTGTTTTGAAATCAAGAAAATTTTTCCAGATTCCCTGCTAACCAATCGCAAGTTACGAAAGTAGGGGAACCTCCGGGCCACGGGTTCCAGCCCGAGACCGCCGAGAAATCCCCTCTGCTACGATTTCTGCGGAGATCCCCGCCATGGTCACGACTGACGCGCAGAAGGCCGCCGCATCCGGCGAGGCGCAGGCTCCGGCGCCCGTGTCTCCACACGGTCCGGCGCCGCCTCTGCCTCCCGCTCCTTCCGCAGGAGCGACGAGGCGCGGGGCGTGGCCGGATTGGGTCTCCCTGGCGCGCTATCTCGGCCAGACCGAGGTGCACACCTACGCGTTCAGCGTCGCCGCCAACGCCATCCTTTCCCTCTTCCCGTTCATCGTGATGATGTTCACCGTCGCGCGCGGCGTCTTCCACTCCACGGCGATGGTCAACTCCATCAGCGGCATGCTGCACGACCTGCTGCCCTCCAACCAGGATTTTGTCGTCCGCAACATGGCGTTGCTCGTGCACCCGCGCGGCAGCGTACAAGCCGCGTCGGTCATCATGCTGCTCATCTCCTCCACCGGGGTCTTTCTGCCGCTGGAGGTGGCGCTCAACCGGGTGTGGGCTGTCGGGAAGAACCGCTCCTACGTGATGAATCAACTGGTTTCGCTGGGGCTCGCGCTGGTCATCGGCCTGCTGACCATGCTCACGGTCGTCATCGCCACTGCGCAAACCGGCATCCTGACCGCCGTCTTTTTTGGACACACCGAGAACGTCGTCTTCGGGTTCTTCAACCACCTGTTTTTGCAGATTGCCGTCGCGTTTCTCGGCGTCGGCATGTTCCTCGCGATCTACTGGATCCTGCCCAACCGCCGCCTGCCGCTGCGCGCCGTGTTGCCGACGGCCATCGTCATGGGCCTGCTGTGGGACTGCGGCCGCCTCGTCTACATCCTGGCGCTGCCGCATCTCGACCTGCATTCGGTCTACGGGCCTTTTGAAGTGTCGGTCAGCCTGATGATCTGGGCCTTCCTGACCGGATTGCTGCTGCTGGCCGGAGCGCAATATTCGGCCACGCGCCACGCAGTGCGCCTGGCGTCGGCCGCGGACCGCGAAAAATCCAGGGAACAGCCCATCGAAATCGCTGCCGCGAAGCTCAGCTAGCCCCTCAGGCACCTATCCCTTCCATGCGTACGGGCGCAGTTCTTCAGGATGAGTACGCAGCCACGCCAGCACGCGATGGCGCTTCTGTGCGCCGCGGCCCTCGTGATCTTCTTCGTCGCCGACCAGATCCGGCATGGTTTCCGCGATGCGCGCAATGGCCGAGCGCCAGCGGGCTTTGACGGCGGCCTGCTGCAGGCCGAGGACGGCGGCCAATTCCTGATCCGTGGCTCCACTGAGGGCCGCGTGCAGCAGTTCCTGGTCGGATTCCCGCAGCCGGAGCCGCGGTTCTCGATAGTTGAAGAGTCCGGTGCCCAGAGAAGCGGCCACAGTCTTGGCCGATTCTTGGGTCATGCAGTGCAGAGCCCGCCCCTGGGCAGGGAATTCGGTCACGATGCGAAACACCAGGGATCGCTGCAGGTACTCGCGCGTGCGCGGCGCCGCGCTCTCGCACAGAACCCGGTGCATGCGATACCCGGCATGCCCCTCCGCGAAGCCGGACGCCAGCAAGTGCTGCGCTTCGTGGCTCTGCTCCGGGCTCAGCAGTTCGTATCTCCACGTTCGGCCGCACAGGACAACGACGTCGATGCCCGCACCCGCGTTGGCCTCCGCCACCTGGTCGCGCGTGGGCACAACCGGCTCGCCCGCGTGCAAAGCCGCCACGATGCGCGCGTTGATATCGGGGCGGGGATGCGCCAGTTCGGCGTCGGCGAAGGCCGACGTCACCAGAACCGATGCGCCGAATCCCACCAGACGATTGCCTTCGATGGGTGGGTGGGCTTCAAGAACCGCGCTGCCGAAAAACGGGCTGCGGAACAAGCGCTGCCAGCACTGACGCGCGGCCTCCATCCCGACAAGCGCACTCCCGCGGTTCCACTCCTGCATCGAAAGGCCAGGCTCGATATCGGCCCATGTCGCGGGCCGCCGGGAAATCGCCATGCGCACGACCTCGCGGGATTGTAGCATCCGGAAACTGCAAATCTATCTTTTAGGTCATTGAAGGCGCACGGCGTTCTCCGTAAAGTCGCCGTCATGCCAATTACGGATCACCCACGCCGGCTTTCCGAAATTCCAAATGGATCCGTATCCGCCGCGCGTCCCTGCGGATGGCCGGAGGCTGGACGGGGGCAGTCGCGGCCTGGCGTATCAGGCGCCCATGCGAATCGGAGGACAGATATGAATTCGGCCGATCTGAAGAACGAATTGATCCTCAAGGTAGTGATCTGCCTCGCCATGATCGTCATCCTGGTGGGATGCGGCGGCAACGCGTCGATGACCGGTGGCACCCACACTCCGCCGGCAACGCCGAGCGTCTATGTGATCCAGGAACCAGCCACCTACTTCGGTTCCGAATCCGGGACCATCCTGCAGTTTCCTCAAACGGCTTCCGGAGCCGTCTCCCCCAGCGCGAGCATCGCCGGTCCGACCGGCACTCTGTTCGAATACCTTGCTGCGGATGGCGCTGGCAACGTCTACACCTCCACGAGAACGCAGACGAGCATCGGCGGAATTCTTGCGTACGCAGCGGGCGCGACCGGCAGCGCAACCCCGGTTCGCAACATCCCCTTCAATGCGACCACGGAGATCAACGCGATCCAGGGAATTTCCGTCAATTCCGCAGGCGCGATCCTCGTATCGACCGACTTCGGCGGCGTCGGCACATTCTCTGCGACGGCGAACGGGAGCGTTGCCCCGCAATCCTTCATTCTCGGTGCGGTTCAGCCCGGCGGCGGCCTCTCCAACCTGTATTCCGCGAACAACGGAGTGTGGGACAGCGCGGGCAATGTTTACGTTGAGAACGAGTTCACAACCGTCGACAAAGGTGTGGTGGTCTTCGCCCCTGGGGCCACCGGCAACGTCGCCCCCACCCGGGTTCTCAATCAATTCAACAATGGCATGGTCTTCGACAGCGCCGGAAATCTGTATATGACCGACGGAAACGAGATTGAGGTCTTCGCGCCGGGCGCCACGGGAAACGACGCGCCCACCCGAACCATTTCCGGCGCTCTCACCGGGATTGGCGTCCTTGGCGGCATCGCACTGGATGCCAGCGGCAACATTTATGTGGTTTCAACCACCGGGACGGGAACCGATCCGACCGTCCTGAAGTTTGCGGCCGGCGCGAGCGGAAACGTTGCGCCCATGTCAAGCTTTACGTCGGCAGCATGGACCCGCCCCGACTATGGGTATTCAATCGCCGTACATTAGCTCCTGGCTGCCTTATCCAGGCCTGATTCAGATTCTGCCATTCGCCAGGCTTTCCCCAAAAGGCGCAGAATCCGTTCCAACGGCCCCAACCACAAACAAAGCTTGCTTTTCCTGTGTGCGCAGTCCGATCGGGCATTGAGCCGGCACATTCCACGCGAGGATTTGTTCACCAGCGAACGAGAAATCCGTCTCGATCGCCACGGAAAGGTCCCCAATGCATAAAATTCAAACCCTTCAGCCAGTCACGCTCTCCACAGCATCCAGTCCGACCACCCCGTTCGCAACCAGGCCGGCCGGATCGCCTGCACCTTCCCTCCGCCTCCTGCTTTGCGTTTCGGCGCTGTTTATCGGACTCGGCACGGCCGTCGCGCCCGCCCAGGACGCGCATCATGCGCCGGATTACAAAACCATCGTCGTCTTCGGTGACTCGCTCTCCGACACCGGCAACGTCGCGCATCTCACCCAGGCCAAATACGGGGTGCAGATTCCCGGCCCGGCTGCCGACTACACCGTCGGCCGATTCACCGATGGCGCGGATACTCAGCCGCCAGCCCTGGACTACTTCGGCGTCTGGGTCGAGCAACTGGCAGCAAGCTTTCCGTCGAAACCGAAGGTGACGGATTCGCTCGACGGCGGAACTGACTACGCTTACGGCTTCGCGACCACCGGCACGGGGACCGGGTTGTTCACCTTCGGGCCGTCCGATTCGTATTACGTGAATGTCGAAAACGTCGGCCAGCAGATCACCGACTACCTCGCCACCAAGCCCAAAATCGACGACAAGACCCTCTTTGTCGTCTGGGGCGGCGCCATCGACGTTCTCTACGCCACGTCGGATGATGACATCATTAACGCGGGCATCAATCAGACTCTGAACATCCAGCGCCTCGTTGACGCGGGCGCGACGCAGTTCATCATCCCCAACCTGCCGCCGCTGGGATTAGTCCCTCGCCTCAACGGTTCTCCGGCCACTTCCGTTCCCGCCACCCAGGCGAGCCTCCTCTATAACGATGTCCTTTCCAGCGGCATCGCGCTGCTGCACGGGCTCGATCGCGAGCGGCGGCTGAGTCTGTCGCAGCTCAATGTCTTCAAACTGTTCAACCAGATCGTCGCTTCGCCTTCAACGTACTCGCTGGTGGACATCACCATGAGTTCCCAGGGAATGGCGGTGGATCCGGACACCTACCTGTTCTGGGACGATCTTCACCCGACCACGCGCGGCCACAACATCCTTGCGACGACGGCGGGCAAGATCCTTGCGCAGAGCGATTGCCGGGATGACTTCGCAACCGGCCGGCAGAAATCGCCTGACGGGCATGAAGACTGCGCCGACGATTCTGCTTATCTTCCAACCGGAGCGCGCCGCTAAGGGACAATTCTGGCGCGTTGACCTGTCGTGCGTGTGACCGCGGTCTCAGGCGGGGCGCTAAAGCCCTCTGCGGTCACGCTCACGGTCCGGTCACGCGCGCTGGACCGTCACAACCATCAAGACTGGAGATCGCATGAGAAAGATTCTGTTTGGCCTGTGCATTTTGCTGGTGGCATCCGCGTCGTGGGCCCAGGGTGCTGCAGCATCATGGGGCAACCTGAACACGCTGCAGGCAGGGGAACAAATTCAGGTCCGCACGCTCGAATCGAAGAAGATCACCGGAGCCTTTATCAGCGTCTCCGATGCGGCCATTTCGGTGCAGGCGGATTCCGGGCCGGATACGGTCCAGATGCCCGACGTCCGCAGCGTACGCCTGCAGCGAAACCGCCATCGCCTGCGGAACGCGGCGATTCTCGGCGGGGTTGGCGCGGGAGTTGGAGCCGGCATCGGCGCAGTGGGCCATAAGGGATGCAGCTCATCCCAGACTTTCTGCCTCGACATTGTGGACAAGAGTGATTTCGTGGCCATCGGCGCCGTTGCCGGACTTCTGGGGGGCGCCGTCGTCGGTGCTCTGCTTCCTTCGCACCAAACGGTGTACAGCCTGAACGCGCACTGATGAAGCTCGGGCATGCCGTCGCCCAGGAAGCGCAACGGAATGGAGGGATGTGATGCCGGGATGGATTCACCTTATTTGCCTCGTGTCCTGGATGCAGTTCGGCGGCGGCCCTCTGCCGCTGGTGCAGAATGACGGATTGGTGCGGGACCTGGGTCCGCAATGGACCGCCGTCTACGAACTGAGCCCGGACGGACGCTTCGACGACATCGCGCTGGTCCCCAAAGGGTCCAGCCTGCTCGACTGGAAAGAAATCGTGTCGATTTCTGACTATCTCGGTATGAGCGACCTCTCTGCAGACGACACTGTGACGAATTACGAGGCGATCCGCGATCATAGCTGCCCGGACGCTATCCATTGGACGGTGCTCTCACGCGATGCCACCGGCCTTGTGTTTCAGGGGCACATCGACAAGTGCGGCACGATGCAGGAAGCGGACGAAGTCGGCCGCGTGATCATCGGAAAATACAATCGCTACCTCGTGGTCTACGCCGCGAGGGTGCACGAGTTGGCGCCGGAAACGCGGGCGCACTGGCTCAAAACGCTGTCCGACGCCACTTTTGACTCGGTCACGCTGTCGTTCGATCCCGCCTGGATGAGCGTCGATGTGGATGAGGTAGTTCCGTTTCCGGCGGACAAAGTGGCGGCAGCGATGAAAGCCGGCATGGAGGGTCTGCCGTGCCACGTCACGACGTCCACCGCCGATCGCATCGAGTGCAAGCGCCAGCGCGTGACGGCCGCGAAAAATCCCCACGACTATGGCGGAGAAAGCGTGACCGCCGTTCTGGAATCGAAGGGCGGCCAGACCGAGGTTCACGTCACTACGGGCTTAGGGTTCTACGGGCGTCTGGGGAAGCGCAACTGGTCGACGCCGGTGTACGAGGCCATGATGCGAAACCTCAAAGGCAGTCAGAACCCGGGCTGGAATGGAGGCGCATGAGGTCCGGGGGATGGCAGCTCATGACCATCGCGTTGCGGTGCGAAGCGCGCTTGCACAATCCCGGTCGTCGTGGTCCCATTGGGGACCACGCAGGAAAGCTCGGCGAAGCACGGAGAGCGCGATGACGACGGACAGGACACCCGGTGCAGGGAAGATTCAGCTAACGCGGCGGCGGATGGTGACGGGCGCGGCCACAATGTTGGGCGGAATCGCGGCTGCCTCCGCTCGGCACGCCTTCGGGCAGGAGAATGCTGGTGAAGACAAACCAGTTCCGTTGGCGACGGCGCTGCATCAGGAAGTCGACTTGCCGGGATCGGCGGCGCGCATCTACGCAGCGCTGCTGGACGCAAAGCAGTTTGCTTTGTTCACCGGAATGCCGGCGGAGATCGATGCACGCGAAGGCGGGGCCTGCACACTTTTCAGCGGAATGATCCAGGCGCGCAACGTGGAACTGGCGGCGAATCAGCGGATCGTGCAGGCGTGGCGCCCGACCCACTGGGATGCGGGCGTTTGGTCGATCGTCGAGTTCCAGTTCAAGCCTGGCAGCGCGAGAACCACGTTGGTTCTGGATCACAAAGGGTTTCCCGCGGGCGAGTTCGACAGTTTGAGCTCCGGGTGGAAGTCGCACTACTGGGAGCCTCTCCGGAAATTCCTGGCCTGAATCTGCGGGCTGTTGCGTGTCGTCGCATCGGATAAGCCACCGTTCCGTGAGAAGCGGGATGTTGCGGAGCTTCCTCTCATTTGCCCCGCTCTCGAGTGCCCCATACAATCGAACTCGACAGCGATTCCTCTATGAGCGAGCAGCCAGACAGCAAACCGCAGGCGGGACCGGTTCCTCCGGCGTGGGCCAAGACCGAGCTGGCGCGCCATCCGCAGCGTCCCGATCCGCTCGCCTTCATGGAGCGCCTTTTCACCGACTACTCGGAGGTCCATGGGGACCGAGCCTTTGGCGACGATCCTGCCATGACCTGTGGCATGGCCCGCTTCGACGGCCAGGAAGTGATGGTGATCGCCAACCTGAAGGGCCGGTCCACCAAGGAGAAGGTGCACCGCCGTTTCGGCATGCCCGATCCGGAAGGCTACCGTAAGGCGTTGCGCGCCATGAAGTTTGCCGAGAAATTCAATCGCCCCGTCTTCACGCTGATCGACCTGATGGGCGCGAACCCCGGCCTTGGCGCCGAGGAGCGCGGCCAGGCGGAAGCCATCGCACGCAATCTGCGCGAAATGTCGCGGCTGCGCATTCCCACCATTGCCACCGTGACCGGTGAGGGTGGATCGGGCGGCGCGCTGGGCCTGGCCGTCGCCGACCGCGTGCTGATGCTGGAAAAGGCCATCTACTCGGTCATTTCGCCCGAAGCCTGCGCGTCCATTATGTGGCGCGACGCGGCCAAACGCATGGAAGCCGCCGTCGCTCTGAAGGCGACCGCCGACGATGTGCGCGGTTTTGGCTGCGTCGACGATATTGTCCCCGAGCCCGAGGGTGGCGCTCATGTCGATCCACCCAGGGCCGCGGAGCTACTAGCCGACAAGCTGCGCTGGCATCTGAACGAGCTGAAGGCCATGCCCACCGACGAAATGCTGCGCCGCCGCTACGACAAATTCCGCAATATCGGGCAGTTCTACACCGTCTGAAGGGGAGCCCGCATCGAAGTCCTGATGAAAAAACTTCCCGCCGCTTTGCCACCCGGAGTTCTCGCGTGAGCTTCATCAAGCGCCTTGGCGCGCTGGGCTGGTTTCTGCTCGCCGCCGCGTGGTTCCTCTCCTCCGACCTGGTTGCTATGCGCGCCGCCAGCGGCCTGACGTTTGGTGATTTCTACGAGCCGCTCTACCGCATCTTCCTGCTCTTCCTGCTGATTCTCGGGTATAGCCTCATGAGCCGGCTCGCCCGGCGGAGCGGTCCGCGCAGCCAGAGTCTCGGGCTCGAACGGCGTCCCGGTTGGCTGCGCGAATGGGCGCTGGGCGCGGCGCTGGGTTGGGCAGGTGTTGTGGCTTGCGTGCTGCCCGCGGCGCTCATCGGCTCGCTGGTGGTGACGGTCTTCGGCAACAGCCATCAACTTTGGGTTGCGCTGTACGATTTGATCGCCCTGGCCGCCGGTACGCTGGCCATCGAAGTGGCGTTTCGCGGCTTTGCGCTGCAGCGCCTGGTGGATGCCATGGGGCCGGCGACGGCCACCCTCTTCATGGCCTCGATATTTGCCATCTGGCGGACCCATGCCGGTCCGACCACGACGGCTGCGGTGGTGGTTTCGTTTCTGCTGGGATGGGTGCTGGCGCTGGCCGCGCTGCGAACGCGCGCATTGTGGGTGAGCTGGGGATTCCATTTTGCGTGGGTGACGGTGATGGGAATGCTCTTCGGCCTGCCCGTCGCCGGCGGCCTGAGCTACTCGCCGGTTTTCGTTACCAACGCATCCGGACCGGGGTGGATCACCGGCAACCTCCAGGGACCGGAGGGCAGCGCGTTCGGGGTGATCGTCGGCTTCCTGTTGCTGATTGCCATGGTGCGGGCGACGGGCGAGTTGCACCACAAATACGGGCATCCGGAGATTGTCGCCGGAGGGATTCCGATCGACATCGATGCCGCAGCACGCCGCCAGCACGAAGAAGCGATGGCGCATGCTGAGCCGCCGCCCCCGCCGCTGGTGCAGATACTGCCGGTGACGAGTTACGCGCCACCGGTTCGCAATGCCGACACGCCCGCCGAGCCGGCTTCGGCTGCCGGAGAAGAGACCCGCGCACCGGAAGAAACATCTGCGCCGCCGGCCGACGGACCGCCGGCATCCGAGCCATCCTGATCGCTCGAGCCTGATTGTCAGATGAGGTCGGAGCGAAGTCCCGATGTGAGCTGGTAGTTTCAGGTCGCGCCGAAGGTGAACGGCGGCCAGTACTGGTATTCGAAATCCACCAGCCGCAGCCGCCAAAGGTAGCTGAGGCGGAAATCCAGCCCCACGCGCGGGGCCATGATTCATGGCCTTCAACATTGCGCCCAAAAATGAGGGATTCGCCGACGGGTGATGCGGTGCGGGGGGAGCGATTGCCGGAAGGCTCGCGACAAACGAATTGCACAGCAGGGAACTGGTGGGCCCGGAGGGATTTGAACCCCCAACCAAGGGATTATGAGTCCCCTGCTCTAACCGTTGAGCTACAGGCCCTTTGCCCCAACAACCCGCTGACTCTTCGAAGTTTACTATTCGTCATGATGAGACGCCGGGAATGTCTCGGCATCTCCCGAACGCCCATCGTGGCACCTTGCGGAGCGGGATCACGCAACTCCCGGTTCGAACGAATGTGCGGCGTGAGCGTCATTCAGCGATCAGCGGCGCCGGCACGCCCGGTTGCTGGACGAGGTGACCGCTGATGCCAACGGGAGCGGGGTAACGCAATCCCGAGGCCACCAGAGCGCGCACCCGCTCGACCGGACCCAGGCCACCGCGCGCTCCGGTTCCCGTACAGTTGAGCGCCGCCGCCGCACAAGCGAAGTCAAGCGTCGCCGCCAGCGGCCAATCCTGCAGCAAGCCGTAAATGAATCCAGCATGGAAGACATCGCCCGCGCCCGTGGTGTCCACCACCGGGACCTGAAACGCACCCCGATAGCAGAAGCCGGCGTCGGTGTAGGCCAGGACGCCGTCGCTGCCCAGAGTAGCGGCCGTCAGCCGGCAGCCGAAGCGGCGATGCACGCGGGGCAGGGACGCGAAAAGATCCTGCGTGCCGGCAAGGCGGTCGGGGATATCGCGGCTGACGATCAGGTAATCGACTTTTTCCAGCAGCGACTCGACGCCCGGGTAGAGCTCATCGACGTCGGCGATCACTGGTATGCCCGCTTCCTTCGCCCACGTGGCCGCCGTCAGAGCGGCGGCGGTGTCGTGTCCATCGACCAGCAGGGCACGCGCATCGCTGATCCACTCGCGGCGCAGATCTTCGGGGTGCAGGGTGAGCCGGTCATCGCGCTTCCACAGAACGGTGCGCTCGCCGGAATCCTCCACCAGGATGAATGCCTGCTGGCTGGGGCAGCCGGGAGCCGTCAGCAGCCGCGTGTCGACGCCGGCTTTGGCGAACTCCTCGCGATGCAGGCGCGCGGCGTCGTCGTCGCCGAGCTTGCCGATATACCGAGCCGCGAGTCCCCAGGTCTGGCAGGCGACCATGGCCGTGGCCACCTGGCCGCCCGGCAGAATCGACGCCGAGTGAAACTCAACCTTGGATCCGGAAGCAGGGAAGTCCGAGAGCGGAATCAGCGTGTCCGTGGCGTTGAGTCCGACGCCGACAATATCCATGTGTGCGAAAGCATTCCTTATCGAGATCAGCCTTCATGGTAGCGGACGCGCGATGCGCCGCGGAGACGATCCCGGGCAAGGGCCGGGCGATCAGGCGAAACGGGTTCTCTTCCACAACAGCCAGCCGCACCCGCCCAGGATCAACAGCAGTACGATGCTCAGAACACCGGCCCACCCGGTATGCAGGAAGACTCGCGGCACGCGAACATAGACGCCCGCCCAAACGAAGAGAGCGAGAGCCACCAGCAGGATCAGGAAATCCCACCACGGGCGCGCCTCAGCATCGCCCTGCATCGCACCACCTCGATGATCGCGCACCGTATCGTCGAAATTCATGCTGTAGCGGTCGCACTCGCGGCGAATCGCGTCCAAAACCGAGGCTGACTCACCCGAGGAGACAGTGGCTCCAGCAATCAGCATGGCTCCGCCAATGGTGATCAGCGAACCCAGCAGCGCGAGCAGCCGCACCGACCCGTGAACGCCGGCCAGTTCGCCGAAGACCAGGACGCCCCACGCGAATCCCCACAACTGATTGGTGTTCGACAGCGGAATGGCGCGGCTGATGCCGACATATTTCGTTGCGAATTGCTGAAAGAGATCGCCGATCACCCAGCAGAATCCGCCCAGCAGCAGCCAGAAAACCGAAGGCCGCATCGCGATCAACTGACCGGCGAGTCCGTGAAAGCCGCCGGGGAGCAAACCGGCCAGACACAGCATGGAGCCAATCTCGCCAAAGGTAAAAATCGTGACAAACGAAAGCGGATTCACGCCGCTGAGATAGGCCTTCCGATAGGGAACATACATCGTGCCCCACAGCAGCCCGGCTCCCAGCGCGGCAGCCACGCCCAGCAGAGCGCGGCCAGGCGTGCCGCCCAGAGCATGAACCGAGAGCAGCGAGAGCAGCACCGAGCCGAGAACAATCAGGCAAGCGCCTCCCGCCACTTTGGCCCACGCCGCAGCCGAGGCGCCGCGCAGCTCGCGAAACAACGCCCAGCCCCAGAAGATCCCGACCAGCGTATTGGTATTCCACAGTGGAAACGCGATGGCGAGGCCAACGTTGCGGATGGCAAAGATGGTCAGCGTGTTGGCGACCGACCAAAGCGCCCCAGCCAGAACGGCCCACAGCACCAAATGCGGACGGCGGCGCAGATCGCGAAAAACTGAATTGGTGCCTTTCATCGCGACAGGCAAAGTCCAGCGAGCGAGAAACACGCCCCACACCATGCAGAAGGAAATGGCGAACGGCGAGAATCCGGAAGCGACCAGCCGCGCGGGCGCCTCGGCTGCACCCAGCCACGCGCCCGCCGCCAACGCGCAGACGATGCCGAGAGAGTAGGGAAGTCCAACCGGGTGCGTCGAGGTTCGGAGCGGATCCTGGATGGAGGCCGAATCGGTCGTCAACAGTCGCTCCGCAGCGCAGATGGGATGTGCCGGGGATGAGTATACTGCCGCTGAGGAATCATGCGAGCCATCCTGACGGACAGCCATCTGTGGGTGCCGCTCATCGTGCTGGCGCTGGGCGTCCTGCTGCTGATCCGGCTGCTGTGAGAGCCGGCGCCGCACGCCGCTGCCCGGGAACGTGCGCCAAAAAACCTGCGCCCATCGGGAATCGCCTCGCTCTCGATCGGCGCTCGCCTTGACAGCCGCCGAAGCTGCTCGGTATACCGGGTGAGTCTCGTGTCCTCCGCTCAACGGCCCAACGAAATTGAAATTGTCGCGGACGAAAGAACGCTCTGCGGCGAGGGCCCGCTCTGGGATGACGGGGAGCAGGCGCTCTACTTCACCGACATCACCGGCTCCCGTTTCTTCCGCTATCGGTGGCGCGAGCAGCGCAGCGAACTCGTGAGCGAAGGCTTCCAGGTGGGCGGCTTTGCCCGCCAGGACGATGGCGGCTTCCTCGTCACCAACAACGACGGCATCTGGCTCTGGCGACCCGCGGAGCAGCCCACCCTGCTCGCTCGCGAAGCCGAAGGCCAGGAGTGCGTGATGAACGACTGCCTCGCCGACCCCCTCGGGCGCGTCTATTCCGGGTCGTGGCACCTGGATGACGCCGGCCATGCCGCGCCCAGCTTTCTCTTCCGCGTCGACACCGACGGCTCCGTCCACATTGCGGACGAGGGCATCCGCTTTTCGAATGGCCTCGCCTTTTCGCCGGACGCCTCTTCGCTCTACTTCGCCGACACCGTTGCCCGCTGCATTTACGCCTACGACTGGCGGCGCAGCGATGGCGCTCTCCGCCACCGCCGGGTTCTCGCCCGCATCGATCGCAGCGAAGGCATCCCCGATGGCCTCGCTGTCGATGCTGAGGGATTCATCTGGTGCGCGCACTGGTTCGGCGGCTGCGTCTCGCGTTTCGATCCCGACGGCCGCCGCGAGCGCCGCGTCTTATTTCCTGCCGCCCAGACTTCGTCGCTCGCCTTCGGGGGGCCCGATCTCGACGAGATCTACGTCACCTCGGCGGCCCAGAGCAACGCCCTCGTGCTCGCGCCGCACGGATACGATCCCGCGGCCGTCTTCAACGGCGGGCCGCTCTATCGTCTGCATGCCGGGATTCAGGGTCGCCTGAAATATCGCTCCCGCATTCGCGCTTCCTCGGGAAAGGATTCCGCGGCGTGAAAGAAACCTGGCGCTGGTTTGGACCCGACGACCCCGTCCCGCTGCACTACGCTGCGCAGGCCGGGGCCACCGGGATTGTCTCCGCCCTCCATCATCTCTACCGCGGCGAAGCATGGCCGCTTGAAGAGGTTCTGCGGCGCCGCGATGCGATTGCCGCTGCCGGCCTTGAATGGTCGGTGGCCGAGAGCATCCCCATGCATAACTCCATCAAGCTGCGTACCGGCCCGTACCGTCAGGCCATCGGTGCGTGGATCGACTCCATGGCTGCCATCGCCCAGGCCGGAGTCCGCGTCATCTGCTACAACTTCATGCCCGTCGTGGACTGGGTCCGTACCGACATCGCCTGGCGGCTGCCCTCCACGGGCTATGCCGTCCGCTTTGACGCCGTCGACTTTGCCGCCTACGACCTCTTCGTGCTGGAGCGCCGCAACGCAGAGGCCAGCTACACGCCTGAACGCATCCAGGCGGCGCGCCACCGCTTCGAACAAATGTCTGCCGAGACCCAGGCGCGGCTCGAGCGCAACCTGATTGCGGGCCTCTCCGCGTCCGAGTCTTCCTATGATCGAGAATCCATGCGCGCCGCCATTGCCAGCTACGACGGCGTCACGGCAGAAGATTTGCGCAGCAACCTCATCGCCTTTCTGCGCGATGTGATGCCCGCCGCGGAAGACCTGGGCCTGCGCCTCTGCATTCATCCCGACGATCCGCCCTTCTCGCTCTACGGATTGCCTCGCGTCGTCTCCACCGCCGGCGATCTGCGCAGCATTCTCGACGGATACGATTCGGCCGCCAGCGGCATCACCTTCTGCGTCGGGTCGCTCGGCTCCCGCCCGGACAACCACTTGCTGGCCATGGCGCGCGAATATGCTGCGCGCATACACTTCCTGCACCTGCGCCAGGTGCGGCGCGAAGACGACGGCTCCTTCCACGAGGCGGACCATCTCAGCGGCAGCTCCGATATGCTCGGAATTCTGAGGGTGATGCTCGAGGAAGAGCGCCGCCGCGCCGAGACCGGCCGAGCAGACTGGGAGATTCCCATGCGCCCCGATCACGGCCACCAACTCGGCGACGACATCGGCAAGCCCGGCAACGCCGGATATTCCTTTGTGGGGCGGCTGAAGGGCCTGGCCGAGTTGCGTGGCGCTATGCGCGGGCTCCAGCAGGCAATCCCGGAGTTGCGTCTCGACCATCGCAGTTCGCAGGAAGGAAAGGCACTCCCATGACGAGTTTTGCCGCCAAAGTGGCGCTGGTTACCGGAACTACCGGCATCGGACGGGCGATCGCCCTGCGTTTTGCCGCGGATGGCGCCCAGGTGGTGGCCGCCGGCATCGACGAAAAGGCCAACGCCGAGCTGAACGCGCTCAGCCGGCAGAGGGGATTGCCGCTCTTTGCCGAGCGATGCGATGTTTCCGATGCCGCATCTGTGCAGGCCCTCGTGGCCGCGACCATTCGGCGGTGTGGCGGCGTCGACATTCTCGTCAACGCTGCCGGCATTCACCCCTTTGGCAATGTGGTCGAAACCGAGCCGGAGATTTGGAACCGCTGTTTCGCCATCAATGTGGGGAGTGTCTATTTGCTGGCACGCGCGGTCATTCCTGAAATGAAGAAGCGCGGCGGCGGATGCATCCTCAATCTCGCTTCCGTGCAGGGCTATGCCTGCCAGAAAGGCGTTGTCGCCTACGCCGCATCGAAAGGCGCGGTGCACAGTCTTACCCGGGCGCTGGCCCTCGACCATGCGGCAGACCGTATCCGTGTCAATTCCATCAGCCCCGGTTCGGTGGCCACGCCGATGCTGGCTACGTCAGCCCAACATTTCGCGCCCGGAATTCCCACCGATCAGGTCTTCGCGCGTTTCGGTGCGGCGCATCCGCTGGGCCGCGTCGGTACCCCCGAAGAAATTGCCGCTGTGGCTGCTTTTCTCGCCAGCGACGAGGCCGCATTCTGCACCGGCAGCGACATCCTGGTCGACGGAGGATTGCTGGCCGGCATCGGCGTCAGCTAACCCGCGCTCATTTCCGGGCCGCGTAGACGACGGATTTTGCCTGTTTCGCAACTCGTAATTTTCGTATATAACCGATTCGTTCATTTTCTGCGAAACGGAACCTCTCATGCACATCTCCGCAACCGTCGATCACTTTCGGGGAGGCGCCCCCGCCAGGTCGCCTCTCTACGTCCTCTTCCTCGCCGTGATTGCCGCCATTTCCGGCTTTCTTTTTGGCTTCGATACCGCGGTGATCAACGGCGTACTGCTTTTTCTGGAACGCCAGTTTGCGCTTTCCACCGTGCAAACGGAGATCGCCGCCAGCGCTCTGCTGCTCGGCTGCCTCTTTGGAGCGGCTGGCGCCAGCCTGGTCGGCGATCGCATCGGCCGCCGGAAATCGCTGCTGCTCGCCGCGATCCTCTTCGCCGCCTCCACGATCGGTGCAGCTCTGGCCAATTCGATCGTGGTTTTCTCCGTGGGCCGCTTTGCCGGTGGGCTGGCCATCGGCCTCTCCTCGGTGCTGACGCCGGTCTACATCGCGGAAGTGGCCCCGGCGCGCAGCCGTGGCCGCCTGGTTTCGATGAACCAGCTCGCCATCGTCGTCGGCATCCTCGTCGCCTATGTCGTCAGTTGGGGCCTTTCCGGCCTGGGCAACGTGAGCTGGCGCTGGATGCTCGGCGTTGCCGCATTGCCGGCTCTCGCCTTCTTCGTCGGCCTCCTGTTCATTCCCGAAAGTCCGCGTTGGCTCATCAGCAGCGGGCAGCGCGAACAGGGCCGCAAGGTTCTCGTTCGCATTTACGGCCCTGAACAGGCCGACGTGCAGGTTGGCCTGGTCGAGGAAGCGGCCTCGACCGAGGAAGGCTCCTGGAGCGAGGTCTTTTCCCCCAGCATGCGCCGCCCGCTCATCGTTGCCCTGGGATTGGCCATCCTCTGCCAGATCACCGGCATCAACACTGTCCTCTATTACGGCTCCATCATCATCAGCGAGCACTTCAAAGGGCAGACGACCGGCACCGCGCTCATGGCCAACATCATCATCGGCCTGGTGAACCTCGTCAGCACCTTCGTCGCACTCTATTGTCTTGATCGCTGGGGACGCCGCACCATGCTCCTCACCGGTTCAGCCGGCATGGCTGTCTGGCTGGCGTTGTTCGTCGTCGCCTACCGGATTCCAGGCGTCTCGCCGTTGCTGGTGCTTGCCTGCATCATCGGCTATACCGGCTTTTTCGCCTTTGCCATGGGACCGATTCCGTGGGTGGTCATCTCCGAGATCTTCCCCAACAAAATTCGCGGGCGCGCCGCATCGATTGCCACCTCGACCCTGTGGACCGGCACTTTGATCGTCACGCTCACCTTTTTGTCTCTGGTGCGCGCCCTCGGCGTTTCGGGCACCTTCGGGATCTACGCAGTCCTCTCCGTCGTCGCCTTCCTCTTCATCTGGAAGATGGTGCCGGAGACGAAGGGCAAGACGCTCGAACAGATTCAGCACGAACTGCATATGTAGCTCTGCGAGGGCGGCCGGGTGGCGGAATTCTGCACGTCAGTGCCACATGCAGCGCATTTCGATCATTAAGAATGTTCTTTTTGTGGCAAAACGAACATATCGTGCTATGATTCCTGCTTGAGGATCGATACCCTCCCGACACTATGCTCGCCCGCTGCTCCGGCAAACAGCCTCTCTCGAAATCGATCTGCAGCACAGCGACATTGGCCGCGGTGAGGAGATGCCTGTGAAAGCGCTCGCCATCGACCTGGGAGGCAGTCATGCGACCTGCGCCCTTGTGGATGGCGTCCATCTGGTCGCGAAGGAAGTCGTGACCTTTCCCGACGGCCTGAAGCTTGCGCCCATCCTGCCTGCGCTCGAAGGAGCTTTGCAGCGGCTGCTGGGGCAGGGATCGGGTCACAGATCGGGTCACGAATCGGCGCAGGGTGTGGGCTTCGGTTTCTGCGGGCTGGTCGATGCACCCAACACGCGCGTGTCCTCCACCAACGGCAAGTTTGTGGACGCAGTCGATGTGGATCTCGGCGCCTGGTCGCGCAGCCGATTCGGTCTGCCGCTGCGCCTCGAAAACGATGCCCGCCTAGCGCTCCTCGGCGAGTATGCGGCCGGAGCAGCGCAGGGAGAATCCGACGTGGTGATGTTCACCCTCGGCACCGGCATCGGCGGCGTGGCCATGATGGGTGGGCGTCCGCTGCAGGGCAAGCACGGCCAGGCGGGCGTTCTCGGCGGCCATGTGCCAGTGCGCGTCAACGGCCGGCGCTGCACCTGCGGAGGTATGGGCTGCGCGGAGTCCGAAGCCGCCGGATGGTCGCTCCCCCTGGTCTGCGCCGAATGGCCGGGCTTTGCGGACAGTCCGCTCAGCCGCGCCGAGATCAACTTTCAGAATCTCTTTGCCTTTGCCACGGACGGCGACCCGGTGGCGCAGCAAGTCCAGCAGCATTGCCTTTCCGTCTGGGGCGCGACGGCAGTCGCCGCGATCCACGCCTTCGACCCCGACGTGCTGATCTACGGTGGCGGCGTGATGAAAAGCGGCGACGTCATTCTTCCCTTCATTCAGAACTACGTGAACCAGTACGCCTGGACGCCCTGGGGCAAGGTGCAGGTGCGGGCGGCGCAGTTGGGCAACGATGCCGCGCTGCTGGGCGTGGTTCCTCTCTTTCAGCAGGAGACCGGCTTTGTACGATAGGTTCCCCTACATAACGGCGGGCAGCGCAGAGGAATGCATTGCCGGGTGGGATGCCATCGGCGCATCGCTGCGCTGCCGTCCTGGCGGCTCGGCCGTCGTCGTTGTGGAATGCTACCCCGGCGTTAACCTCGAAGAACTGGAACGCGGGCTCCGGCCGGCCTTCCCGGAGGCGGTGTTTCTGAACACGGAAACGCTGCTGCGCTCCCCGGAAGAGATCGACGCGATGCTCGAGCCGCTGCTCGGCGACGATCCTGTCTTCGGTCAAATGAACACGCTGGAGATTGCGGACTTTCTCGACCCGCACAAATTGGCCGCCGCGCAATTGCTGATCGCCGAAGCGCAGACCCCGGTCGTCGTGTTCGGCACGGGAGCCTCTCTGGTCGCTCCGCAACCGGCGCTGCTGGTCTACGCCGATCTGGCCCGCTGGGAAATCCAGATGCGCCAGCGCCGCAAGGAAATCGCCAATCTCGGTGCGCGCAACTTTGACGAGACGCCCTCGCTGAAATACAAGCGGGCCTTCTTTGTGGACTGGCGATCGGCCGACCGGCTGAAGGTTCGCCTCTTCGATCGCATCGACGTGCTGCTGGACACAAATGTGCCCGGCGCGCCGAAGGCCATCGCTGGCGACGTTCTGCGCCGCAGCCTGAGCGTTGCGGTCCGCCGGCCCTTCCGCGTCGTTCCCTTCTTCGATCCGGGCCCATGGGGCGGTCACTGGATGGAGCGCGTCTGCGGCGTGCCCCCGGGCAACGCTCCGAACCACGCCTGGTGTTTTGACTGCGTTCCTGAGGAGAACAGCCTGCTGCTCGGCTTTGGCGAGCAGCGCGTGGAGATTCCCTCCATCAACCTCGTGCTGACGCATCCGGAAGAACTGCTGGGTGAAGGTATCATCGCGCGCTTCGGCGCCGAGTTCCCCATCCGCTTCGACTTTCTCGACACCGTCGGCGGCGGCAATCTCTCGATGCAGGTGCATCCGCTCACGTCCTATATCCGCAAGCATTTCGGCATGGATTACACCCAGGACGAGAGCTACTACATGCTGGACGCCGAGCCAGGAGCCTGCGTCTACCTCGGGCTGAAAGAAGGCGTCGACCGGGCGGCGATGCTGCGCGATCTGCACCGCGCCCAGGAAGAGGATGGCTTCGAGTTTCCCGCGGAGACCTACGTGAACCGCTTCCCGGCGCACCGGCACGATCATTTTCTGATCCCGGCGGGCACGGTCCACTGCTCCGGGAAAGACAGCATGGTGCTCGAGATCAGCGCGACGCCCTACATCTTTACGTTCAAGCTCTGGGACTGGGGACGCGTGGGCCTCGACGGCCGGCCGCGCCCCATCCACCTGCAGCACGGCGAAGCCAACATTCAGTGGAACCGCACGACCGGCTGGGTGCAACGCTCGCTCATCAATCGAGTCGAGAATCTTGCCTCAGGCGACGGCTGGCGCGAGGAACGCACCGGCCTGCACGAGCTGGAGTTCATTGAGACGCGCCGCCACTGGTTCACCGGAACCGTGCCGCATGACACGCAGGGCACCGTGCATGTGCTGAACCTGGTGGAGGGCGACGAAGCCGTCGTCGAAAGCCCTACCGGCGCCTTCGAACCCTTCCCCATCCACTACGCGGAGACGTTTATTGTTCCCGCGGCCGTTGGGCCTTACACCGTCCGGCCTGCGCAGCCGAACCCGTCGCGCGAGTTCGGAACGGTGCAGGCGCGCGTGCGCGTCTAGCTCTCCCAGGTCGCGGTCCAGGAAGTTGCAGCCGGATCGATGCTGACCATGCCCGCAGCGGTGCTGCGTTTCGCGGCGCCCTCGATCCGCGTGAGTGCCGCGCCGGCATCCAGCTTCTCCGGGAGTGTCACCGTTTGCGGCGCGGGCCCGCTCGCTTCGCGCGTAAAGCGCAGCTTCCACCCGCGGCGTCCTTCCGGATCGCCCGCCAGGGAAATCCGCCCGAAGCGTGTTGGCGATCCCGCCAGCGCGAACGGCTTGCGCTCCTGCAGATCGGAAGGCGCGAGGCCGTCGAGAAGCCGCAGCGTCGAGCCGTCCTCGAGCGCCAGCATGTGGCGCAGATAGCGAATGCACTCGGCGCTCGCCCAGTTATGCGGCATGTCGCCCCAGTTGTCGCCCAGCAGAGCGCGCTGCAGCGGCTGCTCCTCCCGCCATGCGTGCAGCGGCGAGGCGTGGTTCAGGTAGCCGGTGAAGGTGCGATGCGCCCAGTCGCGCAGGCCGGCCCACAGATAAACCTCCGCCACAAAGGCCGCGTTGTAATTCCACACGCCGCCGTGGCGCAGCCAGCCGGTCTCCGCGGGGATATCTTCTTCGGTGCAGGCCTGCATCAGCGCGATGTGACCGCGCACCACCGGATCATCCTTAGCAAAGACCTCGCCGGGAAAGATGGTGTGCGACAACGCCCATTGCGCACTTTGCGGACGCGGACGGTCCCACGCGTCCGCGTGCATCTGCGGGTCGTCGTGCATCAGCATGGGCAGATAGGTGAATCCGCGAGGATCGCGCACCATCTCCTGGCGCGCCGCGTTGTCGAAGGCGGACCGCAGCTCAGTGTAGAAGCCGGCCGCGCGGGCCAGGTCGGGTAGCTTCAGTTGGTCGTTGGCCGCCGCGACGGCGCGCAATCCGGCCAGCGTCCACAGCGTATTCGTAAAGTCGTTGCAGACGCCCGCGATGCCGCCATCCGGAAATCCGGGCGCGAGCAGTCCATACCGGCCGTTGGGCGAATCGCCTTTGCGGGCCTCGTCGCGCAGCCCGATCAGAAATTCGATGGCGTGGCCCACGTTTGGAGCGAGCCGGCGCAGCAGCCCCCAATCCTGCTTCAGCTCGCAAGCCCGCACCAGCGTGAACATGGCGATCGCCGTGTCCTTCCAGTGCTCCTTGCCGCCGGAGGCGATAATCTGCCCGCTCGGCACCTGGCGTCCCCACTCCGAGAGCAGCCCCTCATCGGCGGCATCGTCAAAGCCCAGGTACCGCGCGGCCTCCAGCAGAAAATTGCCGTCGACGATCCACAGGCCGCGATACACCGTTGGTCCGACCTCAAAGACCAGCTGGCCGTTCTTCACTTCGCGCGCCTGCTGGATATTGCGCGCGCACGCCGTCAGGAAATCGCCTTCGCGTCCGGGGATGGTCCACGCGACCGGCGCGTGAAACGCCTGCCATTGCTTCCACCATGCGCGCACCTCGTCGAGCAGCGCGCCCGGATCGGCATTCGCGTCGACGTTCGCCGCGCCCGCCTGCGGCATGCGAAAGAAGTAGCGCAGTGGCTTCGTGCGCGTCGCCGTGCCATGCTCCAGCGTGAGCCGGAAGCCGCCCTCCTCCGCCACCCACCAGATGTCATGCGCGGGATTGTGCTGCGGCAGACAGAGCATCCACGGCGCCGTTTCTCCCTTGCGCACCACCACGGTCGGCGATCCGTTCTTCGGCAGCAAATCGTAACTGTCGCAGGAGCGAATCCGCACCAGCGGGCACGCCGTCACGTCTTCCCCGCGGGCGCGAACCTCCAGCAGGACATTGTCGACGCGCCCCTCGCCCGGCCGATGCGTGGCAAAGGTCGTCAGCTCCATGGTGGCTGCCGGACGATCGATCCGCGTATGCACGATCGGGATGCCCGGCGCTTCCATGGTCTGTTCGACCCATTGATCGCGATTCATGCCCGCCAGCGTGAACTCCACGATGGTGCCGAACGCATTGATTCCCGCGAATTGGTCGTGCGGAAAGTCGCAGCGCAGATCGCCCCACTTGCCCACCAGCGTCTTCACCGGATCGTCGGGAAAACAAATGGTCGATTGAAAGTCCTCGGGCGCGTAGCGGAAATCAACCGCGGCGTTGAAGCCACCGGTGGCATTGGATGTCGCAACCGGATCGGCTGGTTCGCTGTTAGCGGCGCGGGCCGCAGCGGTTTCCAATCCAGTGAGCAGAGCGGCAGCCGCGCTGCCGGAGAGAAAGGTGCGTCGGTCGATGGGTTTCATGCGGGAATTACGGCTCCATAGTTTTCCAGATTTGCGCAGCGCGGGCCGGGTCCGACACCCATTGCAGCCGGTCGGGATCGTTCTGAAACTGGCGATAGATCGGCACGCGCGGCTGAATGCCAAGCTCCGGATAGGCGCGTGCGCGCCGGACCTGCAACGTGGAAGCCTCGTAGCGCGGGTTGGCTTGCCAGGCGATACCGCCGCCGCGAATCAAAGGAAACCATGCCAGCCCGCCATGCGCGCGCACGCCGTCGTAGACAAAGCCGTATTGCCGTTCGCACAGCGCTCCAAAGACCATCCGCTCCGTCTCGTTCGCGTTGATCACGCAGTGCGCCCAGCCTGGCGGCACGACCACATGCTCGCCCGGACCGGCTTCGACCGCGATGCAGCGCCCAGGCCGATCGGCGGCAAACTCCTGCGCGTAAACAATGGCGCGGCCTTCCCAAATTTCAAACAGCTCCGGCGTCGACCAGCCACAATGCGGCGCGATGGCATGCACGTGTCCCTGGCTGCGCACCGGTTCTTCGCCCAGACGCCCGCCCGCATAGACGACCGCGCCGAAGAGCAGCGAGCGCCTCTGCAACTCTGCCGCATCCGCGCGTTCGCCCACATCCATCACGATGCCGTAGACCGGATCGGGCCCCGCACAGTCGGGATCGAGAAGGCTCCTGCGGATGTCGTTGAGCCGCCGCAGTTCGGGCGCGGGTCCGAAGACGCTCTCCCCATACTCAAAGGCCAGGCTGTCCGCGCGCAGGCGAATGGCCAAGCCCGGATCGAATTGCAGCGCGGCCCGCGACTCGCCTCCCCACTCCGGCATCGTCTTACTCCGCCGCCACGAGGACCGGCTGGCCGTCGCGCTCGACCAGACGCGCCCCGAATCCGCGTTCAGCGATCGTCGCGTAGTTGTACCCCGCATCGCTGCCCCAGCACGCCCAGAAGATGAGCGGTTCCGTGCCCGTGTTCGCCACGCGATGCGCGTGCGCGCCGCGGATGTAATGCACGCTCCCCGGCGCCATCGCCTCGCCCCATGTGCGCCGCTCCGCGTCCATGCGAATGAGCATGCCGCGTCCGCTCACCGTCGCGTAATATTCCGCGCGCGTCGGGTTCGCATGGAAATGTCCATGCGTCATGAAATACTCATCGCCCACTTTGCCGGGCTCGAGCACGGTCACGCCCCAGAACAGGCCGCCTTCCGATCCTGGGTTCACCGGCGCCCACCAGCGCACCCGGTACACAACGCCGCCTGGATCCATCGCCGCAAAAGCGTCCCGGTCGTGAAAGATCTTCGCCAGCGCGCCCAGCGTCTTTGTGCTTTCCGACACCGCGCCACCCGTCATCCGCCCGAGCGCCAGGTCGAGCGAGACCTCAGCCGGGATCACCGCACCCTGGGCCGGATTCACAATGCCGTTGTCCGTGGATTCCATAATCGCTGGCGATCTTAACAGGAGAAATATTCGTTTGCAAGAGTCTCAATCATTTTCATGTTCGTTTTAGCGCAAATAGCACATAGATTAGTGACCCCCGGCAGCCTCCAGCCGCAGATCTGCGCTTCCCTGGTCGAAAAGACACCCCCATCCTTTCTATTTGCGATTCTTTTGCCCCCTTTCGAAAAGACCGGCGTTCCTATATAAACAGTTCCGATTGCCAGCGGGGGCCAAACTGTGATCAAACGAGCCGGGCACAAAAAAAACCTCAACCCGGAGCCGGTGGCGGAGGCAGCGCAGAACCGCGAGAAACAGCAGCAGCGCACCAACTTTATTCTGTCCGCGCTGCAGGATACCGGCGCGGTCGCGGTCGATGCCCTCGCCGATCAGCTGCGAGTTTCCGTCGTCACCATCCGCCGCGACCTCGATCAGCTCGAGCAGCAGGGCCTCCTGCGCCGCAACCATGGCGGAGCCGTTTCCATCGAGCCGCTCTTTTATGAGCCCTTCAAAAAGGATCGCTCCTTCGTTGCGCAGGTGGAGCGCCAGGCCAACGAGAAGCGCCGCATTGGCCGCGCGGCCGCTGCTCTCATCAATCCCGGCGAGACCATTGCCATCACCCCCGGCACCACCACGGCCGAGATCATTCGCGGCCTGCCCCTGAACAGCAAAATCACCGTCGTCACCAATACCGCGAACATCGCCATGGAACTCTCCAAGCGGAAAGACGTGAGCGTCTTCGTCACGGGAGGCCATCTGCACGGCGAGTGGTTCTCGCTCGTCGGACCAACGGCGATCCGCAGTCTCGAGAACATGCTCATCCACACCATGTTTGTCGGCGCCGACGGCATCGATCCCGAATGGGGGCTGAGCTGTTTCAGCTCCGACGAGGCAGAGCTGAACGCCACCATGGTTCGTCATGCCCGGCGCCATATCGCGGTGGTCGATCATACCAAGCTCAACGTGGTCGCCAACTGGCGCATCTGCGAGATTGGCACGCTCAAGACGCTCATCACGGATACCGGCGCTTCCGACGAGCAGATTGCTCCTTACGTGAAGCTGGGGATCGAAGTTCTCCGCGTCTGACGCGCTTCTGGTTTGAACGGCGGCCGACTGTGGGGGATTCCCCGAATCCAGTGAGCGATTCGGCGACATTCGCACAAAATCCTGTATGATTTGTGGCGAATAGAACATTCCTGCCTGCGGAGCGCCGCCCATGAATCGCCGCACTTTTCTCAAATCATCCGCCGGAGCCGCTGCTCTGGCAGCCGGCTCGCCGTCCCTGCGCGCGCTGGCGCCCGGCCCCCGTCCCGCCATTCCTTCGCTCGACGACCTCGCCAGCGTCCGCATGCCCCACAACTTCATGGACCTGTTCAATCTGCCCATCGCCATGAACGACTGGGGCTACGCGCAGACCGTCAAGTCGGTCTCCGGCCTCAACGCGATTGCCTTTCCGCCCTTCGCCTGCTGCGGCGTCCCCAGCATTCCGTGGAGCCCTGGCTATCTCACCACCTGCGAGCTCTTTGTCGACGGCAAGCTCGCTTCCATCTCCGACGACCCGGACCGTGCGGTCACCTACCAGTGGTTCCCGCACCGCGTGGTGCGCGAGCAGGCCCTCGACGGCCTGCACCTGCGCACGGCCATGTTTCTGCCCGCTGACGTACGCGCCGTCGTCCAGATCATCGAAGTCCAGAACACCGGCTCTACGCACCGGCCGGTGTCGCTCGAATTCAGCATGCGTGCCGGCGTCATCCAGAAGAACACGACCTGGTTCAACGAGCTGCCTGGCGAGGGCGACAACCGCTGCACCTGGGATGCCGCCACAGGCCGACTCACGTTTGCCGCGCAGCACTCGCCCGCTGTCTGCGCGCAGGGCATCCATCCTCCAGCGCAGAGCGTCCTCGGCGGCAACCTGCTGCACTACTCCCTCTCGCTGGCTCCCGGCGAACGCCGCGAGCTGCACTTCGTCGCGGCGCTGGCCGGCACCGCAGCGGACGCAGAAGCCCTGCACGATCGGCTTCAGGCTGGATTCGCCGAGCTGGACCAGCAGAACGAGCGCGCCTTCGACCGCCTTGTCCGCTCCGCGTTTACTCCCGGCAACAGCGATTTTTCCGGGCACCTGCCGCAGCTCAAAACCGACAACGAAGCGCTTTGGGATCTGTACCACAACGGCTTCAAGGGCCTGCTCACAGCGCGCCGCCGCTCGCCGGACTCCGCGTACGGACCCACGCTGCTTACGCTCAGCGGCCACGTGCTGCCCACGCTCAGCTTTCCCTGGGACACGGCGCTCACCAGCCTCAGCCTCGCGCTGCTCGATCCCCAGCCGCTGCGCAACCTGGTTGAAGTTTGGTTCCAGCAGGACATGCATCAGCACCTCGCCACCGATTACATCAGCGGCCAGGCAATCGGCCCCTGGTACGGCGTGAACGACATGGCCATCGTCCGCTGTGCCCGGAATTATCTGCGCGTGACCGGCGACTTTGCCTGGCTCGACAAGACAGTAGGCAGCGCAAAAGTGATCGACCATTTGCGCGACCACGCCACCTACTGGAAAAAGCTGGTGAAGGGCAACAACGGCCTCGCCGACTACGGCGAAATCTCCAACCTGCTGGAAGTGGTGAGCACTTACCTGCATGAAGTCGCCGGGATGAACGCCGGCAATGTCTCCAGCATGCGCTTTGTCGCCGATCTGCTGGAGCGCCGCGGCGATGCGCAGCAGGCCGGGCAGCTGCGCTCCGAAGCCGGCGAGCTCGCCGCACGCATCAATCGCGTCCTCTACGTCGACGGGAAAGGCTGGTGGCGCTGCGGCCAGCCCGACGGCAGCTTCAATGAGGTCCGCCACTGTTACGATTTCCTCGCCGTGCTCGACAACATGGGCAGCGATCTCTCGGAAAAGCAAAAACGCGAGATGGCCGGCTTCTTCCACGAGCAACTCATCTCGAAAAAATGGATGCGCGCGCTCTCCACCGGCGATCCCGACGCCACGTGGAATATTCGTCCCGACCACAGCGCCCTCGGCGCGTACGCCGCGTGGCCGCCCATGTGCGCCAAAGGCCTGTATCGGTGCGAATCGTCTGCCGCCATCGCCCCGTGGCTGGTGGAGCTGGCGAAGGCCGGACGCCAGGGTCCTATCGGCCAGGGACACTTCACGGAAGATGTCGTCCCGCCGCTGGCCGGCGGCGCGCACAAAGCGTCGGAAGACGCGCCCTACATCGAGGACTGGTGCTGCATCTCCGCCGGCGCGTTCACCGACCTGGTCATCGACTCGGTCTTTGGCGTAGAGCCCAGCCTCTACGATGGCCTGCACGCCACGCCGAATCTTGGCGACTTCGATGCCGCCGCGCGCCTTGAGAACATTCACTACCAGGGCGCTGAATACGCGGCTGCCGCACGCGGCGTGGAGAAAATCGGCTAGGCTGCGCGCCGCATCGCATCGGAGACAAAGCGCAGCGTGCTCCGCACATGCGTCTGCCAGTAAGTCCAGTCGTGTGCGCCGGGATGCTCTTCATACGCGTGCGGGATGCGCGCCTTCGTCATCGCGGCGTCGAGCGCGCGGTTGGAGGCGAGCAGAAAATCTTCCGTCCCGCAATCGAAGCGCAGTGGCGGCAGGTGCGCGTGATGCTTCCGCATCCAGTAGAGAAGATCGGCATCGCGTTGGCCCCCGCCCAAATCTTTCTCGAGCGAATCCCCTACGAACGGCTGCAGGTCCGCGAGTTGCGTCACCGACGAATGTGCCGAGATCGCTCCCACGCGCTGCGCGTATTTTGCGCCCAGCCGCAGCGCCCCGTACCCGCCCATGGACAAGCCACCCAGATACAGTCGATCCACGCTGACCTGCGGCAGCAAAGCGTGCATGCACGCCGGCACGTCGTCGACGATCCACGCCTCGGCGTCGAAGGATTTGTGCCGCAGGTAGCCGCTGCCGTCGCTCCACAGCCCGTCGGAGGGCATAGCAATCGCCATCGGCTCCGCTTCGCCGCTCGCCATCATCTCGGTTGCGATCCGCGGCAGTTCGCCAAATGCCCACCAGTTCCAGTGGCTGCCGTACACCCCATGCAGCAGCAGCAGCAGGGGCAGCGCGCGATCGCCGGCGTCAAGGGGCAGAAACAGGCTCACATCGCCGCGCCGCCGCAGCGCAGGCGAATAGAACGTCAGCAGCCGAAGGCCGGGATACCCGGCCACTGCGTCCGACAGAACCGGGTAGTGAAATGGATTCTCCAAACCGGCCACGCTTCCGTCCCCTCAGCTTACTGAAGCGCCGGCATCGGCATCCGAATTACGCGCGGGAAATAAATCTCCGTGTTCGTCGCCAGCTTCGGCACGTCGAAGGTATTGCACACGTAAGTGAACACCAAATCGTTGTGCTCGAACTCCGGATGCTCCTTCGCCGCGTAGCAGAAGGTGTTCTTGTCGTAGCCAGGCGTCGTGGGCTGCATCTCCGGAACCGTGTAGATCACCTGGCCGTCGCTCCACGGGCCGATGAGTGAGTTTGCGGTGCGCAAAACGATTTTGCTCGAGAAGGCATCCGGCGCGAACATCACCGCCAGCCACTTCTCGAACTCCGGATGCCAGCGGATCGACAGCTCCGGCGATCCCTGATGCATCACCTCGGAGGCCGTCGATGGATCGAAGCCGGGCTTCCACTCCATGTCGCTCGTGAGGTATTGCAGATTTTTTTGCGGGTCGCTCAGCCCATCCAGCGGAATCCGGGTCGCCTCCAGCGGGCGGCTGCCCTTCTCGTTCAGCGCGAAGATGTACGCATCCCCGTCATCCACCACCGCGGTTGCCGACGGATACGCATGCGCCCCGTCCGGCACCAGCGGAAAGTAGTCGATCTTCCATTTCTGCGGATCGGGCCCCGGCGAGGCAATGCGCGCCAGATCGGTTCCGCAGCTGGCAAATCCCATAGCTGCAGAAGCCGCCGGCGCGTCGCGAACGCAGAGCAGCGTAACCCACAGATCGTGCCCGGCGACAAACCCATCCAGCGCCCAGTACCAGGTGTTCGGGTGTTGCGGCGTAAAAAACGACACCGGGTGTCCATCCGCATCTTTGCGGATCACGTACTGCAGCTTCCAGTGCCGATGCGCACAGGTCGAGATGCCGATGCTGTTGCGCACCATCTGCGGCGTCGTGCCCTGCACCACGCGATGCTCGCCATAAAGGGTGTCGCCGAAAATCCACACATCGCGGCCGCCGTGCAGCGAAAGGGAATGGCTGTCGTTCAGCTGAAGGGAGTAGCCCGTGTTCAGGGGAATGGAATAGGCCGCGTCGGCGCCCAGCCATCCGTCCGCGATCCCCTGCTGCAGCGGAAACTCCGGCGTGCAGCCGGCATCTTCGCCGTGCGCCCATGCACCGCTCCCTGCCAACACAACGAATCCTGCCAGGGCCATCGCCCGCAGCCATCTGCGCGTCATTTTCGTGCTCCTTCGGCCTGCGTCTTACTTCGTTGGCAGCGCCTGCGTCACCACAACAGGATGGTACAGCCCCATGTTGTTCGTGACGTCGCTCAGCACCGTCGAATTGCACGCGTACGTGAAGAAAAGCTGCCCCGCCGTCTCGAACTCCACATGTTCCTTCACCGCGTAGCAGAAGACGTTTGGGGTGTAGTCCTTGTTGCCGGGCTGCATCTCGGGATAGGTGTACAGCGATTCGGCCGCGCCCCAGCCGCCGGTCATCGACGCAGACAAGCTGTAGTAGGCCTGATCCTGCAGCCCCTGCGGATCGACAGCAATCCACTGGCTGGTCGCGCTGTGATAGCGCACCGTCATTTCCGTTGCGCCCGGATTGATCACCGGCGCATTGTCGGCGGGCAGGGTCGTCGCCGTATCGGACCACGCTGCCCACGTCCCCGACGTATTCAGGTATTGCCAGTCGGTGTTGCCCGGGCGCGCCAGGCTGCTCAGATCGGTGAGCGGAATCCGCAGCAGCGCCAGATACGGCGGGCTGCCGACGCCGGTGAAGAAATACGCGTAGTTCGCGCCCTGCGGATTCGACGGATCGGGATTGCCGTTCGGTCCCTGGTTGGCCACAATGGAGATGCCCGGCACCGCGCTGCCCCCGGTATTGAGCGGCTGATAGGTGATCTTCCACTGCGAGGGCGGCGCGGTGTAGTTGCTGATGCTCGCCAGTTGTGCGCCGCTGTACGCGAAGCCGAAGGCCCCGCTGCCCTGCGCGTGCATCTGCATCAGCGCCAGATAGAGTGTTCCGTTGTACGTGAAGCCATCCATCGGCCAGAACCAGTCTGTCCCCGGCGCCTGGAAGACTGGACTCTGATTCGCCGTGCCCATGCCCGGCCAGTAGTACTGAAAGGTACAGCTCGTTCCGGTGCAGCTGGAAACGGCGATGGAGTTATGAATGAAACCATTCGACTGCGTGCGTGAGGTTGCCGCTGAAGGGCCGACAAACGTATCGGCGAAAATCCACAGGCTCTGCCCGCTGCCGATCGGAATCGAATACGCTCCGTCGGCGCCGAGCCAGCCTTGCTGATAGGGAAAATATCCGGATGTCAGGGGCGGCGGCGGG
The DNA here is from genome assembly GCA_036267295.1 of Acidobacteriaceae bacterium. Taxonomy (GTDB): domain Bacteria; phylum Acidobacteriota; class Terriglobia; order Terriglobales; family Acidobacteriaceae; genus Palsa-343. The sequence continues at coordinate 68,089 of DATAWI010000042.1, forward strand.
GGAGTTTTCGTCGATCCGGAGCTGCCGCCGCAGCCGGATGGCACGGCCGTTGCCGCGACACACACAAAGAGTGCAAGCATGGACTGTGGCTTCATGAGCGCCCCCTCGGAGGATGAAGGTTCGGCGGAAAAAGAACGAGCGAATGTTGGCCACATTCGCTCGTCGCACGTCACAGGTGCATCAGCTTCAGAACATCAACTTCAGCGCCAGTTGGATCTGCCGTGCCGTGCCGGTGCCCACCTGGCTTGCGTCCTGATCGGCGATGGTCGAGCCAACTTCACCGAACGTCGTATTGACTGCGCAGCCGAACACCGAAAACGAATTGCAGACGCCAACGCCGGGATTGCCGAAGTTGGGGTGATTCAGGATGTTGAACAAGTCGCCGCGGAACTGCAGCTGCGTCTTGTCGTGGATCGGGAAGTTCTTCATCCCGGAGAAATCCCACTGGAAGAAGCCAGGTCCCCGGAGCGTGTTCCGCCCGACATTGCCAATCGTGGAAGGATCGCCAGGAGTTCCGTTGAAGTCCGCGGGAACTGCGTAGGCAGCGACGTTATAGGTGTGATAGGGCCAGGAGAAATTCGAGAGCTTCACCGGTTGGCCAGACACGGAGTTGGGACGAGTGGACAGCCCGAAGATGCCGCCGCCCGAGTCCGTCACGTTGATCGCATCGCCGGAGCGCGTCTGAATGATGGTCGAAGTCTGCCATCCGCCGGCCACCGTGCGCATCAGCGCGCTGTGCCCCTTCAGATCGGTGAAGTTATAAACCACGCTGCCGGTCAGGTTGTGGCGAATATCCCAGTCGCCGTTGCCAAAGTCCTGGCGCGGGTTGTAAGGGTTGGAGTAGCTGTTGAAGACGTTCACCATGTCGTCGATTTCATGCGACCAGGTGTAGTTAGCCTCCACATCGAGCTTGCCCACATTGTGGCGCAACTGCACCTGCAGCGCGTTGTAGTTCGACTGCAGCTCATCCGGCTCGTAATACTCATTGGCGAAGCCGGGCAATGGATAGGCCTGGGTAAAGTAGTTCGCCGGGTTCAGGTTTTCCGCGGCGAAATCGATGCCCGCATCCTGACGGTGATCCTCATTGCCGGTGTAGTTGACAGTCAGCACGGTGTTGTTCAGAATCTGCTGCTGAATGCCGAATAACCAGTTCGGCGAATACGGATCGTGCATGGTCCGCGGAACGCTGTAGACGTTCTGTGTGCCCGCAGGCAGCGGGGGATTCGTCATCGGATAGGCCAGCGCCACCTCGAATGCATTGAGCGAATAGCTCTCGTAGGCCGGATTGTTGCTCGCCAGGTTCGTCCCAAAGTGCATGGGATTGAAGAACAACCCGTAGTACGCATGAATCACCGTCTTGCCACGGCCGAACGGATCGTAGTTCAGCCCAAAGCGCGGCGCCACATCGTAGGTCGGACCCTTATAGGCCGTTTGGGTGGCAGGCAGGAACGACTGAGTGGTGATGTCAAAGTTGGGCGCAATGTTGTCCCTGAAACTCCACGCCGTATTGATGCCGGTGCGCAGGCCTACATTCACCGACAGCTTGCGGGTCATGCGCCAGTCATCTTCCACGTAGAAATCCCAGTTGGCATTGCGAACGCCGACGAAGTTGGGGTATCCAATCTTCTGCAGGACGAAGGGCCGGTCGTTTTCCAGATCGGAGAAGCTGCCGAAGGCGAAGTCCTGCAGCGGGCGCAGCCACGTATTGATGCGGTTGAACTGGATGTGCGTGCCGAATCGAATGGTATGGCTTCTCGCGGTCTTGGTCGCGTTGTCGAAAATCTCGAACTTCGACTGCGGGTTGATCTGATTGAAGCTGATCGGGGCTCCGGGAAGCGAACCGAGATTGGTGAAAAAGCCGCCAAACTGCGTGAGCGGCTGCGAAGTGTCGGAATTCGTATTCGAGTAGAAGCTGTGGAACGCGATGCTCAGCTCGTTGACCAGCGACGGCGAGAAGGTGTGCGTCTCGTCGAGCATTGTGGATTTATTGATTTCGTCCAGCGGCGTTGTCTGCCCCTGATTCAACCCAAGCTCCTGGTTGGTGAGCCCGTTATCGATGTTGAAGCGGCCGAAGATCCGGTCCTTGTCGCTGATGTTGTAATCCACGCGAATCGCTCCGCTGTCTTCGCGCAGTGTGGTGGAAAAAGCAGCGGGGTCGAAGACCAGATCCGCGCCCTCGGCGGGATTGGCATCCGTGGTGCCGGCAACGGCGCAGGAAGCGGGCGCCGGGATTGCCGTACAGCCGGCCGGCAGCGGCGCCATCTGCGAGAGCACCGGTTGCATGGCGGCGACGAACTGCGAGCGCACGTAGGCGCTCGGCACTTCGTACAGCGCGTTAATCTGCGTGGTGCGCTGGCGAACGGCTTCGTAGCTGCCGAAGAAGAACAACTTGTTCCTGAAGATCGGACCGCCCAGATTGGCCCCGAACTGGTTCATCCGCAGCGGCACCTTCGGACTGCTCAGGGCATTGGCAAAGTAATCGTTGGCATCCAATGCGTCGTTGCGCAGGAAATCGAAGGCCTCGCCGTGGAACTCGTTCGTTCCGCCTTTGGTGACGATATTCATCTGCGGTCCGAGTGAATCGCCGACTTCGGCGCTGTAGCCGCTGTTGGCAAAATCAATTTCCTGAATGCTGTCGATGCTCGCGCGCGTGATGCGATTGGCCTCATTGCCTTCCGTCTCGTCGAAGCCGTTCACATCCGGACGCGATGAATTCTGGCCGTCCAGGGTGACGTTAATTCCGGTCAGGAAATTTTCCTGGCCATTGATGCTGCCCTGGAAGTACCCCGTGGAGTTGACCGAGCCGGGAGCAATCTCAAGGAAGTCCATCACATCGCGGCCGTTGGTCGGCAGATTGCGAATCTGCTCCTCGTTCAGAGTGGTTCCGGCGGTTGCGCTGTTGGTATCGACTGTCGCGCTGGTGCCGGTGACCGTCACATTTTCCGTCGCCGCCTGCACAGAGAGCGATAACTCAATCCGCACCGTCGCGCCGACGTTCAGCGCGAAGGGCTTCGTGGTCGTCTTCTGAAACGAGCTTGCCGATGCCGTCACCACATACGTTCCAAACGGCAGCCCTGGAGCGGTGAAGTTGCCGTCGGCCCCGGTCTTTGCCATGATGTGCTGGCCCGTGCCGCTGTTCGTGATCGCCACCGTGGCTGACGGAATCACGGCTCCCGACGAATCGGTGATCGTCCCGGTGATCGTGCCGGTGTCGAAGGAACTCGCCGTTTGTGCGGTGCCCACCATCGTGAACAGCCATCCCAACGCTATGGCCACTACAGCGCCGCGCTGCAATGCGCGTCCGCGGACAGGGCCAGCCGTGCGCATCCCCGTCAAAATGGTCTCCCAAAGTCTCGCCATCCCAGCCTCCTGAAATGAACCCCAAAAACAGCGCACCTCTCATTTCATGACGAAAGAAAGTTGTGTTCTGTTTCCAGCGTTAAACAGTACTGCGTGTTTCTAAACACTGTCAAGCGAAACTTAACACTTTCGTTTTGTCCGTACCCGGACATTGTCACCTGCCTCGCACGCCTCCCGTTCCGCTCCCGGCCCCCGCTTTTCCACGCTCCCAAATGCGGCGTTTCCACGCCAGTCTGCACGCTCCCCACCCCCTGGCGGCCGTGAACGCCGCCCACGAGCGCTGCGATCAAAATGGCTCCCGGACGATCAGGAAAGGAACAATTTCGCCAAAATGGGGGCCGAAGGTGAGGATAATCAGAGGCTTTCGGCAGGCCGGCGGCTGTCTTCGGTCTTTTCGTCAGCGCGCGTTGGGCTGCAGGCTTGGGCTGAGGTCCCCTGCGCCCATCAAAATCAACGACCGCTGCGCAAACGGCGACCACGCCAGCAGCGCCGTGCACGCCAGCGCCAGGCCAAAGTTGATGTGGTGTAGCAGCAGGAACGGCGCCAGCGCCCACAAAACGTCAAAAGGCAGCAGGAAAAGCCAGAGGCGGAGAAGCTTTTCGCGCATGCCCGGCGCGCGCAGCAGCACCGCCGCCAGCACAAAGGCGCGCACCGGGAGCAGGATCACCGCCGTCACAATCAGGATGTCGAGATCGACGGTGGGTTTGGGCAGGACGGCGAACAGGTCGCCGATCTCCGCCAGGTTGGCAAGCGCTCCGATATAGAAGCCCGCGTACATGATCTGGAACAAAACAAAGAACGTTCGCGCCAGGGGAATGGAGATTTTCGGCAGCTCCTGGGCCGTGGCCAGAATCCCGCCGAGCGGCGCGTCCTCCTCGACTGGCGCTGCCTCCGTCACCGTGGATGGGCCCGGGAACGCGGCGTGCGCGTCTCCGGCCGTATCCAGGATCGGCCCCGGCGCTGCCGCATCCTCGATGCGCTCCACCGGCGCCACAAAGCGGTAGCCGCGGCGCGCCAGGGTCTCGACAAACCGCGGGCTGCTCGCCGTGTCCCCCAGCGCCTCGCGGATCCGGTTCACCGCCGAGTTGACGCCATGCTCGTAATCGACGAAGGTCCCGTCCGGCCAGAGCTCGCGGGAGATTTCCTCGCGCGTCAGCAGCGTGCCCGGCCGTTCCAGCAGCAGGCACAGCATCTGGAAGGGCTGCGCGTTCAGCTTGACCCGGACGCCCTGTCGCCGCAGTTCGCCCGTCGAAGCGTCCGCCTCGAAGACCCCAAAGCGATAACGCCGCGCTGGCTGTGACTCTGTCATCGTGCACGTTGAGTTTATCCGAATCCGCCCGCACTTCCGCCGCCCGGCGCGATGGAGAACTCGCCGCAACTCCCCTCCCTGCCGCAGCTTGCACCGTGAGAAACATTCTTCCTCGCGCGAGATTTGGATGACCCTCCATGCATTGCTCTGCGGGTCGCGCAGGAGCAAGGTCGTCGGCATGCAGCGCAACCGAATCCCGAAGTTCAGATCGCAGGCCTTCCTCAGCGGACTACTCGTATGCGCAGCCGCGCACGCCGCCGAGCCGTCGCCCTCGGCCGTCGCGACCTTCAACGCGTATGCGGAAGCGGTCGAGGTGCGGCTCGCCCGACAGCATCGGTCAGCCTCCGGCTTTCTCGCCTCCGCGGCCTACGATCCGGCGAACGAAGCGCGCCTGCGCCGCGGCGATCTGATCGTCGAGCAACTCACGCCGCCATCGGGCGCGGCTCTCCCCGGAGCCCTTCTCCACGACTGGCGCGGTAGGGCCTTCGCGCCCGGCGCAACGCCTTCCGATTTCGTCCGCCTGATGCGGGGCATCGATGCCTGGCCGCAGGTCTACGCGCCCCAGGTGCTCAGGGCAGCCGTGCTCGCCCAGGACGGCGACCACCTCCAGGCCGCGATGCGCGTCCGCCAGCGCCACGTGATCACCGTGACCATGGATTCGACCTACGACATCACCTTCGGCCGCCTCGACGCCCAGCGCGGCTTCAGCCTCTCCCGCAGCACGCGGATCGTCGAAGTCGACGCCAGCGGACACGCCCTGCCGGCCAGCCAGGAACACGGCTTCCTCTGGCGCCTCAACACCTATTGGAGCTACGAAGAGCGCGACGGCGGCCTCTATCTCCAGGTCGAGTCCATCTCGCTCTCGCGTTCCATTCCCACCGGCCTCGCGTGGGCGGTTGCGCCCTTTATTGAGAGCGTCCCCCGCGACTCGTTGGAATTTACCCTCCGCGCCACCTGCAATGCCTTGCGAAAGTAGCGCTGCGAAAAACAGGAAAGGAAACGTCATGGTCACAAAAGCATTTCGACTTCTCAGTTGCGCGCTGCTCCTCGTCGCCGTCGCGGGCGCGCAAACCGCGCCACCGCCCGCACCGGATCCACAACCCCAAGCGACACAAGCGGGCGCGTACGACTGGTGGGCACGTGCCGGCGTGACCTGCGCGGCGGGGGCCTCAGCATCCGTTGGAACGGCGAAGCCGACCGTTCAATGCGGCGCGCTCGCGGGCTTCCCGTTCTTCGATCTGGAATTCGGTGTGATGGGCCCGCAGGCCAGGCAGAGCAATGTATCGGGATACCTGAGCACCAACTTCTGGGTCCCTCTCATCGCCGCAACCAGGCTCGGAAATGCGCGTGGCGTCCCCCTCATCGTGGGCGGCTACACCCGGATGTTCGAAACCGGGCACGCCCTCGATTACGGCCTCGCCTTTGCCCGTCCTCTCGACGCTTCGCATTCCCTCCAGTTCGAAGTCCGCGACTACTGGGAAATCTCGAACGCTCATCAGCACAACGTTGTGCTGCGCGTGGTTTGGCTCGTTGGCCTCCCAGACTGAAACCAGAACGATTCCCGAAGGAGAGCACTATGCATGCATCGACCCTCACCCCACCGCGTTCCGCGGCCTTCACCACGGCCACCCGCATCAACCAATCGCTCACCGCGTCCCTCGAAAAGCGCGCCTTGGTCTGGATGGCCGAGCGCGCCCCGCGCTGGCTCACCTCCGATCAGCTCACCCTCCTCGGCCTCACCGCGCAAATTGGCGCAGGCCTCGCGTACGCCGCGGCGCGCTATGAACGCCGCGCTCTGCTGCTGGTCATCGTCTGCATCGCGCTCAACTGGCTGGGCGACAGCCTCGACGGCACGCTCGCCCGCGTGCGCAACCAGCAGCGTCCGCGCTACGGCTTCTATGTCGATCACATCGTCGATCTCTTCGGCGCCATCGCGCTGATGGGCGGCCTCGGCGCCTCCGGCCTGCTCCACTGGCCTGTCGCCGCCGCCCTGCTGGTCGCCTTTCTGCTCCTCTCCGGCGAAAGCTTCCTCGCCACCTACACGCTGTCGCGCTTCCAGCTCTCGCAGGGTCTCTTCGGTCCCACCGAGATGCGCATTCTCCTCATCGCCGGCACCCTCGCCCTCCTGCGCAGTCCGTACGCCCACCTCTTCGGCCATCGCCTCCTGCTCTTTGATTTGGGAGGATCCATCGCCGCCGCCGTCATGTTCGCCATGGCGATCATCGTTGCGCTGCGCCACACCGCCCAGCTCTATCGCGAGGAGCCTCTGCCGTGAACCTCTTCCTCCGCTGGTGCAAATTCAACCTCGTCGGCGTCTTCGGGATGTTGGTGCAATTGGCCACGCTCGCCCTCCTTGAGCGCTGCACCGGCACGCATTACCTCATAGCCACGGCCCTCGCCATCGAGATCACGCTGCTGCACAATTTTGTCTGGCACCTGCACTTCACCTGGCGCGACCGCCGCGACCCCGCAGTGCTGCTTGTGCAGTGCGTGCGCTTTCATCTCTCGAACGGACTGGTTTCCATGCTGGGCAACCTGGCCCTCATGCGCCTGTTCGTGCGCGGCGCGCATCTCTCGGTGCTCCCCGCCAACGCCATCGCCATTCTGTGCTGCTCGCTGGTGAACTTCTTCCTGAGCGATCGCTGGGCTTTTGCCGGACGCTCGCCCGCCTCCGCGGCGTTGCCGTATATTCCAAACTGAACCCGCTGCAACCATCCCTAACAACCTCGAGGCACGCATGAATCGAGCCCGCAGGCAGTTCCTGGTCCACTCTTCGCTCGGCCTTCTGGGCGCGGCCGTTGCCGGCAAACTGGACGCCCAGCAATCCCCCGCCGATGCGCCGCAGACGCCGCCGCCCGGTCAGCCTCCGGCTTTCGGCACCGCGCCCCCGGTTGGCCCGCAAGTCTCCGTGGCCACCTTCACCGAAGCGGAGAAACTCGTTCGCGTCGAGATGACGGACCGCGATTTGGCCCAGGCGGCTTCCAACTGGCGCGAGGCCATGGCCTCGCTCTACGAGCGCCGCACCGGTCCGCGCAAAGTTGAACTCGAAGCCGAAGTGGCTCCCTGGTCGCACGTGCGCGCCCTCCAGCCCGGCTGGCCCGCGGGCCCGGCGCAGGATCGCTTCATCCGCAGCCTCCAGGCGGCCGGTCCGCTGCCGGAGAGCGATTCCGAGATCGCCTACTCTCCGGTGTGGAAGCTGTCCCACTGGATTGAGCAGCGGCGCATCACCTCCGAGCGCCTCACCCACATTTATCTCGAGCGACTGCAGCGCTTCAACGCCCAGCTACGCTGTGTCATTACGCTGACCCCGGAGCACGCGCTCGAGCAGGCGCGCCGCGCCGACACCGAAATCGCCGCCGGCCACTATCGCGGGCCGCTCCACGGCATTCCCTGGGGCGGCAAAGATCTGCTCGACACCGCGGGCATCGCCACCACCTATGGCGCGGAGCCCTTCCGCAACCGCATCCCCACAAAAGACTGCGTGGTCGTCGAACGCCTCAACCATGCGGGCGCGGTGCTCGTCGCCAAGCTCAGCATGGGCGCGCTCGCGCTCAACGACATCTGGTTCGGCGGCCAGACCATGAATCCGTGGAACCTCGACGAAGGCTCGTCAGGCTCGAGCGCTGGTCCGGGCGCGGCCACCGGCGCAGGCCTCGTCGCCTTCGCCATCGGCAGCGAGACCGGCGGCAGCATCGTCAGCCCCTCCATGCGCTGCGGCGTCACCGGCCTGCGCCCCACCTTTGGACGCGTGCCGCGCACCGGCGCCATGACCCTCTGCTGGTCCCTCGACAAGCTTGGACCCATGACGCGCAGTGTCGAAGACACGCTCCTGGTTCTCGCGGCCATCACCGGCCCCGACGCCGGCGACTCCGGCAGCGTCCCCAGCCATCTCGACTTCGACGCCACCGCGCCCATCCGCGGCCTGCGCGTCGGCTACTTCCCCAAGTGGATGCACGAAGACCCGGCAACGCCTGTCGATCGCGCCGCATTGCAAACCGTCGCCGATCTCGGCATGACCCCCGTCGAAGTCTCGCTGCCCGACTGGCCCTTCGATTCGCTCGACATCATCCTCTTCGCCGAAGCGGCTGCGGCCTTCGAAGAACTCACCCTCAGCCATCAGGTCGACCAGCTCCGCGCACAGGTGCCCGATGCCTGGCCCAACACCTTCCGCCAGGCGCGCTTTCTCTCCGCTGTCGATCTGGTGCAGAGCGACCGCTTCCGCCGCAAGGTGGCCGAGGAGATGGCGCGCATCTTCGCGCAGGTGGATCTGCTGCTCGTCCCCTCGCTCCGCGACGAGATGCTGACCATCAGCAATTTCACCGGCCAGCCCTCGCTCACGCTGCGCGCCGGCTTCGTCGAAATCTCTGAAGCGCGCAGCGACTGGGCCCCCGATCCCGCGCACCCGCTCCCCAAATTCTCTCCGCCGCGCCGCGTGCCCCACGGCGTCACCCTGATTGGCCGATTGTTCGAAGAGGGAACGCTGGGCTCCGCCGGCCTCGCCCTCGAGCGCGCGTTCAACGTGATGGGCGAGCGCCCGCCGGGCTTCTTCACAGCGTAATTGCAAACTGGAGACTCATCTCCTGCATCGGCGCGTTTTTGCGCCCGGCGCCGGCGGAAGCCTTCCGACTTCTGAGCCCGGGCGTCCGTGTTGACTTGTTGGACGACAACCGCCTCCCCGTGCGAGCCAGAGGAGCCCCTCCGCGAAAGGATGATGGAATCGGAGCTTTCACGTGCGCCGCGGTTTGGAGCACAATCGATCTCACCGTTCCCGCCCATTCGATGCAGAGAGGACCCGCCGCCATGACCACTGCCCAATCCGTTGTGGACACGCTTCGCGCTCAAGGCAACCCAAAGACCCAGGCTCTCTACGCACGCCACGGCATGGCCGCCGATCGCATCTGCGGCGTCAGCACCGCCGCCATGAAGACTATCGCCAAATCCATCCGCGGCCAGCAGGACGTAGCTCTCGCCCTCTACGCCACCGGCATCATGGAAGCGATGTACATCGCAGGCATGGTCGCGTCCGGCGCGAAAATGACACCGCAGCAGTTACAAACCTGGGCAGACGGCGCCGCCGGCATGCAGATGATCGCCGAATACACGGTTCCGTGGGTGACCGTCGAGCACCCGGACGCGCGCAGGCTGGCATCGAAGTGGATTGCGTCGAAGCACGAACACGTCGCCGCCGCCGGATGGTGTACCTGGTCGGGTATCGTGGCCACCCAGCCGGATGCCGCGCTCGATCTCGCGGAGATCGAAGAGCTGTTGACGTCGATTCCCGCAGCCATCAACACGGCAAAGAATCGCGTCCGCTACACCATGAACGGCTTTGTCATCTCGGTGGGCGGCTACGTTCCCCCGCTGCTGCCCCTCGCCAAAAAGATCGCGGCCCAACTGGGTGCGGTCGAGGTCGACCTGGGCGACACCGCCTGCAAAATCCCTCTGGCCGGCGAATATATTGCGAAGATGGAGGCCACCGGACGGATCGGCCGGAAGAAAAAGACGATCCGCTGCTAGCTCCTGTCCCCGTTCGGCCACAGCAGATTCAGCTTCGTCTCCGCCATCGCAATCGTCGCGTACTGCGCCCCCAGCACCTCACCGTCGGCCTCCACCAGCAGCGGCTGATCGTAGGGCGTGCCGTTCAGCGGCCGGCAAATCATCTTCTTCACGGTTACATATTGCGCGAAGGGCAGGTGACCCCACCCCTCGGCCCGGCCCCGCTCGCTGCTCCCATCCGGCTTGCCCGCGGTCAGCGCGTGATAGCTCGCGTGCGCGAGTCCCATCCGCCCGGTAGGCGGCAGCCAGGCCACCCGCAGGCCCATGCCGAAGAGGTCTCCGCCCGCTTGCCACCGATTGATCTCCGGCACATGCGACGCGATCGCTTCGCAGGCTCGTTCGCTGGTGACGCTGCCATCCTCATGCGTGAAGTCGATTTGAAAAGCCTGTACCGGATGCCCGAACAGCAGCCGCGCTCCCCCCACAAAATAGGCCAGCCGTCCCCCGCGCCGCTTCCCCTGTCCCGTCGGCGCCAGGTTCATCAGCGCAGCGTGCAGTCCCATGCCCGCGGCGATAAAGAAATACCAGCTTTGCGCGCGCCTGTGCCCTACCGGATTGACGGTGATTCGCCCCAGGCTCACCGGCCGCGCCTGGGCGTGCAGCAATAACCGCGCGGCCGCCAGCGGATTCCGTGGCAGCCGCAAATTCTGTACGATCACGTTGCCGGTGCCGAAGGGCAGCACGCCCAGTTGCGCCTCCGATCCTGCCACCCCCTGCAGGACCTGAAAAACCGTTCCGTCGCCCCCGCAAACTAAAAACGTATCGAACCCTGCCGCCACGGCCTCGCGCGCCTGCTGTCCCGCTGAGTGCGCCGAAAGCGTTTCCTGCAGATGCACATCGCTGCCCTGCCCGCTCACCATCTCCGCAATCTGTTCCACCACGGCGCGGCGCTTCGCCGTGTGAATGAGCAGCGGATTCAGGAACATCATGACGCGGCGCATCTGGTCAGCTTAGAGGCTTTGCGATCGGGCGCATGTAAATAGACAGTAAGATGCGCGGCGCCCGCATCTGCCTGAGCAATGGAGGATCGCTCAGGCCGCTGTCCTCAATGACCCTCAGGCGAGGGCCGCGCCGGTCCGCTGCCTTGCCTACTCCGTCCGCAGCGCCTGTACCGGATTGATGGACGCGGCCCGCTGCGCCGGAATAATGCTGGCAATGAACGCGCACGCGCCCAGCGTCACAATCGAGCCGCCCAGCACCAGCGGATCCCATCCCTTCACGCCGTACAACTGCGCAGCGATCAAATGCGCGCAGCCGATCGACGCCGGAATCCCAATCGCCAGCCCAATCGCGATCTGCAGGAACGCGCCCCGCAGCACCAGCCGGATCACGCTCACCCGATCCGCCCCCAGCGCCATGCGCACGCCAATCTCGCTGGTGCGCCTGGCCACGCTGTACGCCGTCACGCCATACAAGCCCACCGCCGCCAGAATCAGCGCGAGAATCCCGAACAGCCCCGTCATCTGCGCCACGACGCGCTGCTGATCGAAGCGGCCGTCCACCTGATCTGCGAGGGTCTGCATATCCAGCAGCGTGAGGTTCGGATCCACGTCGCTCAGCGCGTGGCGCACCTGCGGTTCCAGACCCTCCATGCTCCCGTGAATCTGCAGCACCGCGCCCTCGATGTGGTGCGTCGTGTCCTCCACCATCTGCATGGTTTCGTTGTCGTACTGCACGCGCTGCGCCAGCGGCACAAAGAAAATCGGCCGCGGCGGCTCCGTATTGGCCGGATCGCTGTATTTCGCGTTCTGCACCACGCCCACGATCTGATAAGTGCTGCTGTACTCGGGAACATCGAGCCCAAAATACTGGCCGACCGGATTCTCGCCCGGCTTGAAGAAGCGCTTCACGAACGATTCGTCCACCACCGCCACCTTTTGCGAGGTCGCCGTGTCGTCCTCGTTCAGCGACCGCCCGCGCAGGATGCGCTGCCCCATCGTCTCCAGATAATTACCGCTCACGTGATCCCACGACGAGCCCACCTCTTCGCTCATATTCGGCATGCCGTGGCCCTGGCGGATCACCATCTCGCCCCAGTTATCCTGGAGCGGCGTGTACAACGCCAGCGACGCGCGCTGCACTCCGGGAATCGCCGCCAGCCGGTCCTGGAGTTCCCGATACATCGCGTCCAGTTGCGGCTTCGAGTAGGAAGAAAACGGCGCGGCCACGCCGAGCGTCACTCGATGGTCGAGGTCGTAGCCGAAGTTCTGATGCTGCAGATTCGCGAGGCTTCGCGTCAGCAGGCCTGCGCCCGTCAGCAACACCACCGACAGCGTTGCCTGCACCACTACCAGCGTCTTTTGCGACCAGGACGCGTGATCGCGCGTGCTGCGGTTCGCTCCGCGCAGCGCTTCCGCGGGATCGGCATGCGTCGCCAGCCACGCCGGCGCCATGCCGAACAGCGCGCCCGTCACCAGCGACAGCAGGAACGCGAATCCCAGCACCGGCAGCGAGGGCGTCGCTGCAATCGGCACGAAGTGCGCGCCGCGGAAGGCAATCGCCACGATCGCTTTCACGCCCAGAAACGCCACCGCCAGCCCCGCCAGTCCGCCCAGCACCGACAGCACCACGCTCTCGGTGAGCGATTGCCGGATGAGCCTCTGCCGCGACGCGCCCAGCGCCAGCCGCAGCGAGGTCTGCGTTCGCCGCGAGGCCCCGCGCGCCAGCAGCAGGTTAGCAATGTTCGCACAGGCAATCAGCAGCACCAGCGAGCACACCGCCAGCAGAATATGCAGGCTGTCGGCGTAATTGTCTTTCATCTCAGCCACGCCGACGCCGCCCGGCACGATGTGAATTTCCTGCTTGGGCAGGGAAGCTTTGATCCCCGCCATCCATACCGCCGGCATGCCGCTGTCGTCCACCAGCCATCGCCGCAGCAGCGCGGTTAGCCGCGGACCGGCGGCCACCGGAGAAACACCCGGCTTCACGCGCCCAATCACGCGCAGCCACGCCTGGAAGCGATGCAGCAGCGTGGCGCTTCCGCGAAAGAGAGGCTCCTGATTGATCGGCAGCCACAACTCCGCGGGATCGCTGCGCAGCGTCTCGCCATAGAATCCAGGCGGCGCGATGCCCACGATCGTGAACGGATGGCCATCCAGAATGAACGTCGAACCCACCACGCTCGGATCCGATCCGTACTCCTGCTGCCACGCGCGATAGCTCAGCATGGCCACGGGCGACGACGATGGCTGATCGTCCGCCGGCGCCAGGGTGCGCCCAGCAAACGACCCCAGGCCGAAGGTCGAGAAATAGTTCCCCGTGACAAACTCGGTGCGCAGAGGCTTTGAAGCGCGATCCGCCTCGCCGCGCCGCACGCTCACCGGCTGGCTGCCCGCCTGGAACGCCGCCAGTTCCTCGAACTCCGGCGTGTTCTTCTTCATCAGCTGGTAGAACGGGTACGAGAACATGCCCCAGTTGTCCTGCGGCCCACCCTCCACGCAGCAATCCCCGCCATCGCCAATCCGATAGAGGCTGCTGGGATCCGTCACCGGCAGCGACTTCAGCATCACCGTGTTGATCAGCGAAAAGATCGCCGTCGTCGCGCCGATGCCCAGTGCCAGCGTCAGCATGGCAGTCAGGGTGAAGACAGGCGACAGACGCATCTGGCGCAGGGCGTAGGCAATGTCCTGGCGGAGGGTTTGCATGGGGAGAAAACCAGCCTCTCGGATGATCTACGTTTCGCTCTGCGCCGCGGTTCCCGGCGAAGTTATTCCATGCGCAGCGCCCGCATCGGCTCGATCGACGCGGCGCGCCGCACCGGGATCGCCGCGGCCAGCAATCCCGCCACCGCCAGCGTCGCCGCCAGCAGCGCCAGCAATCCCGCCTGGTGCGCGAACTCAATCACCGCCACCGACGCAATCAGCTTCTGCGCGGCGAATGTCAGCACCAACCCCACGCCGATGCCCACCGCCAGCAGAATCGTCACCCGCCGCAGCACCAGCGACGCCACGCCGCCGCGCGTCGCGCCCAGCGCCATCCGCACCCCGATATCCCGCGTGCCCATCTCCACCTCGTGGCTGATCAGGCCGTACAGCCCAATCACCGCCAGCAGCACGGCCAGCGCCGCAAAGATGCCGAACAGCCAGCTCTCCAGCCGCTGCATCACCAGCTGATTCGCGATCACTTCCTCCATCGTCAGCGGCGTGCGGAACGGCAGCGTCGGATCGATCTCGTGAAACACCTGCCGCAGCTCCGGAATCACCGCATCCGGATCGCCTTTCGTTCGCACGATCAAATTCATCGCCATCGCATACGACGGCAGATTCTTCGCTGGAATCTCCGTGATCAGATAATCCATCTCCGCGAGCGGTGGATCGAACAGGCTCTGCCGGATGTTGGACACCTCGCCTACCAGCGCCGTCTTCTCATCCGGCTTGTCGTTGTCGTCCAGATGCTGCCCCGCCGGATCGCCCACCGTCGGCATGAACTTCTTCACAAACGCCTGGTTCACCACCACCGTTGCCGCCTTGTCGGACGAGAGGTCGATCGATTCCGACAACATCCGCCCGCGCATCAGCCGGATGCCCATCGCGTCGAAATAGCCCGGCGTGACAAACCGCATCTCCGCCAGCGTCACTTCATTCGGAGGAGCCGGCGGCTGTCCGGTCACGTGCACATCGCTGTTCGATCCCCAACTCTGAATCGGCACCAGGTTGTTCAGCCCCGCCGCCGCCACACCCGGCAAATGGTTCACCCGTTCCAGCATGGGCTGATAAAAGTTCGTCCACAGATCGCGATTCGCATAGTGTCCCGGCGACAGCGAAATCTCCGCAGCCAAAATGTGTTTCGCGTCGAAGCCCAGATCTTCGCTGCGATACCCCGCCACCGACCGCAGCAGCACCCCCGCCACCACCAGCAGTACCAGCGACAGCGCCATCTGCGAGACGATGAAGACCGACCGCAGCCGATGATGCGCGCGCGCCGTCCCTGCGGAGCCGCCGCTGCGCAGCGCCTGGTTCGGATCCGTCCCCGACAGCCGCACCGCCGGAAACAGCGAAGCCGCCACGCTGGTCAGCGTCGACAACAGCAGCGCCGCCACCAGCACCATCCAGTTCATCTGCACATCCGTCCCCCGCGCCAGCGCATGCACCAGGAACGTCCGCATCGCCTGCAGCAGCAGCGCCGCCAGCGCGATACCGCCCGCTGCCCCCATCCCCGCCAGCAACAGGCTCTCCGTCAAAATCTGCCGGATCAGCCGCGTCCGGTTCGCCCCCACCGCCGCCCGCAGCGCGATCTCGCGCTCGCGCTTCACGCCCCGCGCCAGCAGCAGCCCCGCCACATTCACGCAGCCAATCAGCAGCAGCGCCAGCACCGCCACTGAAAGCGTCACCAGAGGTCCGCTGCTCTGCCCGTTCACGCTGTCCGTCAGGCTCATCATCTGCAGCCGGCGTCCGCCATCCGTATCCGGATAAGCCTTCCCCAGATTCCCCATCACCGCGTTCATATCGGCCTGCGCCTGCTGCCGCGTCACGCCCGGCTTCAGCCGTCCCACTGTGCGCAGCCAGTGGCTCCCGCGACCGTTCATCCACACCGGGTTCGGATGAATCGGCGTATAGATCGCGTGCTGTGCGCTCAGCGGATACCGGAATCCCTCCGGCATCACCCCGATGCAGGTGTAAGGCCGCCCATCCAGATCGATCGTCCTGCCCACGACATCGCTGCGTCCGCCAAAATTCGTCTGCCAGACTGTGTAGCTCAGCACCGCCACATCGTTCCTGCCCGCCTGATCTTCGCCGGGCCGAAAGGTCCGCCCCAAAATCGGCGCTACGCCAAACACATCGAAGAAATTGTCCGACCCCTGCACCGACTGCAACGCCACCGGGCCCGACGGCGTCTCCAGGTTCACGCTCTCCGCATTCCAAACCCCGGAAAACGCCGCGAACACATGGTTCTGCGCCCGCACATCCTTGAAACTCAGCCACGAGAATGGCTGCGTATACCCTTCCTTTGCCAGCGTCACCGGCGCATAGATTCGATCGGGCTGGTCGTACGGCAGCGGCCGCAGAATCGCCGCATTCACCACGCTGAAGATCGCCGTCGCCGCGCCTACACCGAGCGACAGCGTCAGCACCGCAATCAGCGCGAACCCCGGCGACTTCCGCAGTTGCCGCATCGCATAGCGCACATCCTGAAGCAGCGTCTCCATCGAATCTCTCCTTGCCCGTCGAAAGACACAAATCCGTCAACATGACTTACATTTTTTCGGCCACTTCCCGCCTTTCAGGCGCGCTTCACCTGCAACGACTTAGCGCAGCCGCACCACGCACTGGGCGGTTTCTTTCGTCCGCAATCGAATGGGTCTGTTCGGAAATGAACACAGCCCGCGTCATTTCCGGGCCGGTTACCATGAACGAGCATGCAGACTCTCCTGGTGAACGCCACCATCGTCGACGCCACGGCCCCCGAGCCGCGCACAGGAAACCTCCTCGTCGAAGACGGCCTCATCCGCGACCTGAACGCGAAGCCCGCATCCGCGCCAAACCGCGAAGTGATCGACGTCCGCGGCCGCACCGTGATCCCCGGCCTCATCGACTCCCATGTGCACGTCATGGCCAGCATGATGGACCTCGCTGCCAACGCTCAGCTCCCCGCGGCCATGGCCATTCTGCGCGCCGTCCCCATCCTCAAAGGCATGCTGGAGCGCGGTTTCACCACCGTGCGCGATGTTGCCGGCGCATCGTTTGCGCTGGCCGAAGCCATCGCCCAGGGACTCACCCCAGGTCCGCGCCTCTTCGTCTGCGGCAAGGCGCTCTCCAAAACCGGCGGCCATTCTGACATGCGTCCCCGCTACGCCACCGGCGATCCCAATCCCTGGTCTGCCAATGCAGGCGCACTGGGACGCGTCGCCGACGGCGTCGACGAAGTCCGCCGCGCCTGCCGCCAGGAGTTGCGCCAGGGAGCCTCCTTCATCAAGATCATGGCCAACGGCGGAGTCGCCAGCCCCACCGATCCGGTCAACTGGTACGGCTACACGCCCGAGGAAATCCGCGCCGCCGTTGAAGAAGCCCGCGACGCTCGCACCTACGTCGCCGCCCACCTCTACACCGCCGAAGGCATCACGCGCGCCGTGGAGTGCGGCGTCCACTCGCTCGAACACTGCAACCTCATCGACGACGCCGCTGCTCGCCGGGCCGCCGAAGCCGGCTGCGTCGCCGTGCCTACCCTCGTCACCTACGAAGCGCTCGCCCAGGATGGCCCCAGGCTCGGCCTTCCCCCTGCCTCCATCGCCAAGATTGAAGCCGTCCGCCAGGCCGGCCTCGCCAGCCTCTCGATCCTGCGCGATGCCGGCGTGGCCACGGCCTTCGGCACCGATCTCCTCGGCCCCACCCACGTCCGGCAATCTGAAGAATTTGCCATCCGCGCCCGCGTCCTGCCCGCTCGCGAAATCCTCGCTAGCGCCACCACTGTGGGGGCAAGTCTCGTTGGCATGGAGCGTCGCCTCGGCATCCTCGCCGAGGGCGCCATCGCCGACCTGCTCGTCGTCGACGGCAACCCGCTCGACGACATCACTCTCCTCGCGAACCCGGCAAAAAATCTGCTGCTGGTCATGAAAGACGGGGCCATCCATCACCGCCGCCAAATCTGAATCGATCCGGCTGAATCCTTTTTCCCGGTGTACCCTCCAATCGAGGAGCTAAGGGCGGGCTATGAGCACAGTTCTGGTCACCGGTGGTTCGGGATTCATCGGCAGCCGCTGCATTTTGCAGTTGCTGGCCGGCGGCGATCAGGTGCGCACCACCGTCCGCACGGCGGAACGCGAGCTCGACGTCCGCGCCATGCTCGATCAGGCGGGCGTGGATGCCGGCGATCAGCTCTCCTTCTATGTCGCCAATCTCTCCGGCGATGCCGGCTGGCGCGAAGCGGCCAAAGGCTGCGACTACATCCTCCATGTGGCCTCGCCCTTTCCGCCGCGCATCCCCGACAATGAAGATGACCTCATCATTCCCGCGCGCGAAGGAACTCTGCGCGTCCTGCGCGCCGCCCGCGATGGCGGCGTCCAGCGCATCGTGCTCACCTCATCGTTCGCCGCCATTGGCTATGGTCACCAGCCCCAGGATCGCCCCTTCGACGAAAATCTCTGGACCGATCCCACCCGCTACGACGCCCTCCCCTACGTCAAGTCCAAGACCATCGCCGAGCGCGCCGCGTGGCGCTTCATCGCCAGCGAGGGCGCCGGCCTCGAGCTTTCCGTGGTCAACCCCGTGGGCGTTTTCGGCCCCGTTCTCGGTCCCGACTACGCCACCTCGATCCTGATGGTGCAGCGCATGATGGATGGCGCCATGCCCGGCGTCCCGAACCTGTGGTTCGGCGTGGTTGACGTGCGCGACGTGGCCGACCTGCACATTCGCGCGATGACCGACCCGGCCGCCCGCGGCGAGCGCTTCCTCGCCACCGCCGGCGACTTCGTTTCGATGATCGAAATCGCCAATATTCTCCGCAGCCGCCTCGGCCCCGCCGCCCACCGCGTGCCCACGCGCCAGCTTCCCGACTGGATGGTCCGCCTCGCCGCGCTCCGCGATCCCGCCGTCAAGCAGATCATTCCCGAGCTGGGCAAGCGCAAGAACGCCACCAGCGCCAAAGCGCAGCGCCTCCTTGGCTGGTCGCCGCGCTCCCCCGAAGACGCCATCGTCGCCACCGCCGAGAGCCTCCTCCGCCTCGGCCTGCTCAAAGACAGCCCGCCGCGAGCCGCATGAGCGCACCCGCACCCCTCAAAGTCATCATCACCGGCGCCACCGGCATGGTCGGCGAAGGCGTTCTGCTGGAGTGCCTCGACAACCCGGCCGTGGAGCGCGTGCTGATGGTCAATCGCCGGCCGTCTCCGCTGCGCCATCCGAAACTCGCCGAGCTGATCGTTCCCGACTTTCTCAACCTCAGCAGCGCCGCCCCGCAGCTTGCCGGCTACGATGCCTGCTTCTTCTGCGCCGGCGTCAGCTCGGTCGGCAAGTCCGAGGCGGACTACACCCGCGCGACCTGCGACGTAACGCTGAACTTTGCGCGCACCCTCGTTGCGCTCAATCCCGCTATGACCTTTATCTATGTCTCCGGCGCCGGCACCGACACGTCGGAAAAAGGCCGCCTCATGTGGGCCCGCGTCAAAGGCCGCACCGAGAATGCCCTCCAGCGCGTCGGCTTTGCCCGCGCTTTCAGCTTCCGCCCCGGCTTCATGCGCGCCGTCCCCGGCCAGCGCAATCTGGCTACGTCGTACAAATGGCTCGCGTGGCTCTACCCCGTGGCCCGCATCGTTGCCCCGCAATACGTCAGCACCCTGCGCCAGGTTGCGCTCGCCATGATCCGCACCGCGCAGAGTGGTTATTCCCGGCCCATCCTCGAAGTCAAAGACATCAACCCCCTCGGCCGCGGCTAACTCCTTCCGCCGCCCGCATTTCCCGGCATCGAAACGCCTCTTCGGCGTGATAGATTGCCGACATCCCCCGGCTCGATCGTTAACCGCCCACGCGACGCAATCACCGTCCAGCGGCATACCTTCGCAACGCACGAGGTCGCTCATGTCCGACCGTTGTCTCCGCGCACTCGTTCTGTTCCTGCTCGCCGCCCCGCTCGAGGTCGCGCATGCGTAGAGGCGCAGCGATATTGTGCCTGTTGCCGTTACTCATGCCGGCAACCCGCTCCGCGGTCGCGCAGTCCGCGCCGCAAACTATCGTTCTTGGCCATTCCACCATTCCGCTCAACGGCACCTGGAAATTCTCGCCCGGCGACTCGCCCTGGATCGGTTCGCCCGCCGCCGGCCACTTCCTCTGGGCGCAACCCGCCTTCGACGATGCCCGCTGGGCCTCGATGGATCTCACGCCGCCGGCCAATTCTAACGACGTGCAGTTCAGCAACCTCACCTTCACGCCAGGCTGGACCAGCCGCGGCTATCCCAACCTCCGCCGTTATGCCTGGTACCGCCTCCGCCTGCACATCGACAGCCAGGGCCAAGCAGTCTGGCTGGAAATGCCCGTCGATGTCGACGACGCCTACCAGGTCTTCGCCAACGGGCAGTATCTTGGCCAATTCGGCGAGTTTCACCATGGCCGGGTGACCCCGCACTACGGTCACCCGGTCACACTCCAGCTTCCCAGCCAGGGGAACGACATCGAACTCGCCGTTCGCTTTTTCATGTCGGACGTTTCGCCGCTCCGCTGGCCCGAGGCCGGCGGCATGCACGCCCCGCCCGTCCTCGGGCTCGCCGCGCCCATCTTCCTGCAGAGCAATTTTGATGAAGCCGGCGTCCTGAATCCCACCATCGGCGATTGGGAGAGCAGCCTGCTCTGCCTCCTCGCTTTGCCTCTCGTGCTCTGGGCTGCCGTGCGCAATCCGGGGGATCGCGCCTGGCGCTGGCTCGCTCTCGCCCTCGCCTGCAATATGGCCGGCGGCGCCGCCCAAACTCTCGGCAACCTCGTTCGTTCTCTCAGCATGTGGAGCGGTGAATTCTGGGGTCTCAGCGTCTTCATCCTGGGGCAGGAATTCTGCTGGATCCTCTTCTGGTACCACTGGTTCGGCCTCGAAAACCGGCGCTGGATTCCCCGCGCCGCCGCCCTCCTCACCGCCGTCTACTTCCTCGTCAATTTATGCTTCGAGTCGCCCCTGCTCGGCTTTACCTTTGCCAGCCAAAGTCTGCTCCGCTTCTGCAGTGCGGCCATCGTGTACTTCTGCGCCGCGCTCGGTCTCCTGCTTCTCCTCGTTCTCATCGAGGCCTTTCGCAAAGACGGCACCGCCGCCCTCGTCGCTACCGCACCGATTCTCCTGCTGGAGTATTCCAGCTTCTACATCCCGCTTCTCGTCTTTTTCCACCTCGCGCCGCGTTTGTATATCGGTTCGTTCGGGCTGGATTATTACGCCCTGACCGCGATCTCCACGATCCTCATCGTCGGCGCGCTTTCCATCCGCCGCTTCCTGCGCAACCGCGACATCGAAATCATCGAGCGTGAATCCGTCGCTCGCGACCTCGAACAGGCCCGCCAGCTCCAGCAAAGCGTTCTCGTCCCGGAAAACATCGCTTCCCCCCGCTATTCCGTCGCCGTCGCCTACCGTCCGGCGCAAACTGTCGGCGGCGACTTCTTTCTGGACCTGGCCCAGCCCGACGGCACCCTCCTGCTCGTCATCGGCGACGTCTCCGGCAAAGGCATCAGCGCCGCCATGCTGGTCGCCGTCCTCGTCGGTGCCGCGCGCGCCCGCGCCCGCGATACTTCCGATCCCGCCGCCATCCTCGCGGAGCTGAACGCGCAGCTCATCGGTCGCTCCGGCGATCATTTCGCCACCTGCCTGGTCGCCGCGCTCTCGCCCGACGGCACGCTCCACATTGCCAACGCGGGCCATCTGCCGCCCTATCGCAACGGAGCGGAAATTCCCCTCGAAGGCTCGCTCCCCCTCGGGATGACCGCCGTGCTCGACCCCGCCCACTGCACCCTCCAGCTCCGGCCTGGCGACGCGCTCACCTTCCTCACCGACGGAGTCGTCGAAGCCAGGTCCGCCACCGGCGCTCTCTTCGGCTTCGAGCGCACCCGCGGCCTCAGCGCACTGCCGGCCGAGCAGATCGCGGCCACCGCGCAGGCCCACGGCCAGCAGGACGACATCACCGTCCTCACCCTGCAGTACGCCCCCGCCGAGGTGCTCCATGTGTAGGCGCATCGGCCATGTGTATCTGTTGCTGTTACTATTGCCCGCACTCCGGACCATCGGCGCGCAGACGGCAACCGCGCCGCCCTTCCCGGCGGTCCTCTCCCATTTCGGCGACGATGCGCGGTGGGCTGCGCCGGGCTTCGATGACACCGCTTGGGTTGCGGAAGAGCGGGCCAAGGTTCCCCTGCCCGTGTTTGCTTCCGGCGGATTCGTCTGGGTCCGCGCCCGTGTGCCGATTCCCACCGACGCCGGCGAGCCGCTGGCTCTTCGCCTGCGCATCGCCGGAACCCATCCGGGAGCCGCGGAGATTTTCGTGAACGGTCGCGCGGTGGGCAGCGAGGGAGGATTTCCTCCCGGCGGCGCACCTGTCTATTTGCCGCCCTCCGCGGTCTTCGATCTGCCGCCCGGCGCTGCGGCTCCTGGGTCGACCGCCGTGGTGGCGTTCCGCCTTTGGTATATGCCGCGCTCGCGGCCGATGCTGGCATCGTGGCCTGGGACAGCGGTCGCACGCAACGAATCAGGCTCGATCTTCCGGACTTCCGTGGATCTGGCAATCGGCAACGCGGTAACCATTCGCGCCGTCGATCGCGCGGAGCGCTTGAGCGGGCTCCTCGGCAGCTTGCCCGACCTCGCTCTGAATACCCTGCTCGGCCTCACGGGCCTGGTGCTGATCGTCTTCTGGCGCTGGACGCGTCGCGCGGAGCTGGCCTGGTGCAGCGCGCTCCTGATTTCCTATCCCGTCTACCAGTGCTTTTTCATCGCGACCGATCAGGGCTTTCTCAGCATCCCCTATCGCGGCTGGGGAGTGCTGTGGGTCCTGCTCACGTTCCCCACCATGCTCATCACCGTGGAATTTATCCGCATCGTGCACGGCTTGCCGGGAGGCCTGTGGCGCTGGACGGCTCATGCATGCTGGATCGCCTTCAACGCGGGCAGCCTGGCCGGCGACCTGGCGCTGCATCCTTCGGCAGGGCTCCATGCCGCGCTGGCGATGACCACCGTCAGCGTGCAGCTTTTCAATCTGATCACCATCGCTGCCAATCTGTGGGTACTCTTCGTTCGCCGCTACAACCGGGTGATTGCGGCGGCCATGGCGATCATTCCGGTGGCCTCGGCCCTGGCCCACCTCGGACTCCGCGAACACTGGGTCTTCGGATACACCGACATCAGGCTCTTCGACCTCGGCGCCGTGGTCAGCGGCTTTGCGATTGCCGCCATGCTCGTGCAGCGGGCCGTCATCGCATGGCAGCGCAGCCAGCAGTTGCACGTGGAGTTCGAGGCGGCCCGCGAAGTGCAGGAGCGGCTGGTCACGCCGCCGCCAAAGATCGCGGGATTCCGCATCGAGAGCGCCTATCTCCCCGCCGCGCAGGTCGGCGGAGACTTTTATGTCATCCGCCCCCTCGACAATGGCGGCGCGCAAATTGTCGTCGGCGATGTCAGCGGGAAAGGATTGCGCGCCGCCATGACGGTCTCCGCCGTCGTGGGCGCGCTCCGCGCCATGCCCGCGCTCGCTCCGGCACGCGTGCTCGCGGATCTCAATCGAAGCCTCGCCGCCACGGTCGGCCACGGCTTCGTCACCTGCTGCGTCGCGCAGATTGCCGCGGATGGCCACGCCACCATGGCCAACGCCGGGCACCTTCCGCCGTATTGCAACGGTGACGAGATCCCCGTCCTCAGCGGTCTCCCTCTGGGCGTCGCCGCAGACGGCGCCTGGGAAGAAACGTCTCTCCACCTGAGCCCCGGCGACACCTTCACGTTCATCTCCGACGGCGTCGTCGAAGCCCGCAACCAATCCGGCGAACTCTTCGGCTTCGACCGCACCCGCGCCATCAGCACCCAATCCGCCGAGCAAATTGCCCAGGCCGCCCAGGCCCACGGTCAGGAAGACGACATCACCGTCCTCACCCTCACGCTCGCGCCAGCGTAGAACGATCGCAGGGCCCATCCCCCGCATATTGGCGCAAACCCGTCCACGTCCAGCGACCTTACAATCGAACCAGGAGGGAGCGGCATGCCGACACGAATCGCGAAATGCATTTGGCTGCCCATCTCCGCGATTCTGCCTCTGGTCGCGGCCATCTCTTCCGCGTTCGCCCAATCCGCCATCCCGTACCAACCCGACGAGAACTGGCAGCAGGTCTGCAAGGCCGCACAGGCCCAGCCCCTCGCGCCGCTCGCCCCTGCCGGACCGCTCACCCCCGCGCAACTGCCCTCCTGCGACGAAGCAGCCCTTTACTACGGCATCGGCCATCCGCCGAACTACGCTGCCGCCCTGCAATGCGGCTGGTATCAGCGGGCTCATCCCCAGAGCGCCGTCGGCAATATGTTCTACGGCCCCGGCGTGCTCGCCATGCTCTACGCGAACGGCCGCGGCGTGCCCCGCGATGACCGCATGGCCATTCGCTTTGCCTGCGAGAACCCGTGGGCGGCGCCAGCCGAAAACGCCTACCGCGTCGGGCATCTCGAATTTCTGGAGAGATCCGCCACTCCGCCCGCCATCTTCGATCTCTGCGACGACGCCACCAGCGGCTTGAGCGGCGGCTTTTGCGCCAGCATTCAAACCCGCACGCGCGACGCAGCCCGTGCGCGGCAAATCGCGGCCCTGATCGGCAAGTTTTCCCCGCAGGCCCAGTCCGCATTCCCGGCGCTGCAGGCTGCCCAGTCAGCGTTTGAAGAAGCACGCGTCGCCAACGAGATCGATCTCTCCGGAACGCTGCGCGGCGCCTTCGAACTCGAAGAAGAAGCCAAACTTCGCGATCAGTTCCTCATCGACCTGCAGCGCTTCGCCAAAGGAGATCTCCCGCCAGCCTCGGCCGCCGACGTCGCCGCGCTCACCACGAAAATGAACGCCACCTTACGGCAACTGCAGACCGCGCCGCCCAGCGATTGGCAATATGCGACCATCAAGCCCGCCGGCATCCTCGCTGCACAGACGGCCTGGCAAGCCTCTCTCGATGCATGGATAAAGTTCGCGCCCATGGCCTACCCGCATCTCTCGCTAAGTCGCATCCGCGCAGAGCTGATCCGCCTGCGCCTCCATCAACTCCGCTCCCTGGCCAAATAGAATTCCTGATTCCGCCGCGCAAGGCACTTCCCCTCGTCCCGCAATCCCGGCCCTTCCCCACTTCGGTGCTGAAATCCTGTTTCCCGCGGTGATAGTATTCCGGCACCGACCCGCACCCGCTTTCTTTCCGCGAACCGCAGAGCCGGTTGGATCGTATCTTCCCGTCAGCCGCCGATCCACAGAGTCACCGGTCGCCACGCCCGCTGCACACAGGAGCAACGCATGATCCCACGCTTCGCCCTTCGAAAATCCACGCTGTCACTCGCCCTGCTGATCGCTGCGGGCACCCTGCCCGCCTGGTTCGGCGCACCCGCGAACGCGCAGACCGCGGAAGAACTCGTCGCCAAAAACATCGAGGCGCATGGCGGAATGGCCAACATCAAAGCGATTACCAGCCTCCGCCAGACGGGCCGCCTGGAAATTCAGGGCCTTGTGATTCAGGTGACCACCGACCAGAAGCCGGACTACCTCCTCCGCCAGTCCGCCTCCATTCAGGGGATGACCCAGGTGCAGGCCTACGATGGCACGCAGGGGTGGCAGATCAATCCCTTCCAGGGCCGCCGCGATCCCGAACTGATGGGCGAAGATGACACCCGCGACTTCTTCGAAGGCGCCGACTTTTACGGTCCCCTCGTCGACTACCAGCAGAAGGGAAGCAAAGTCGAGTACGTCGGCCACGCGGAAGTCGACGGCGACGACGCCCTGCTGCTCAAAGTCACGCTGAAAAACGGCGACATCATCAATTACTTCCTCGACCCCGACACCTATCTCGAAATCCGCACCGAGCGCCGCATGTTCGTGCGCGGCAGCGTGCGCGAATCGTTTACCAATCTCGGTTCCTATAAGAAGGTGAACGGCGTCTACTTCCCGTTCTCCCAGGAATCCGGGTCGGTGCGCAATCCCGGCAGCGCGGCTCGACTCACCTTCACCAAAATCGAAGCCAACATCGACATCCCCTCCGCGGAGTTCAAAATGCCCGAGACGCCCAAAGCTCCCGCGCCTCCCGCGCCCGCCGCGTCGCAGCCTAATCCGTCCCGCTAGCGCAGATCAGCCACCAGCCGTGAACCGCCAATCCTGAGCGGACCCGAACAGGATGAGGATTCCTCGCTTATGATCGCTCGCATCGTTAAGCCGTACGCAACGCTCCTGACCCTTCCCCTCCTGCTGGCCGGTGCGGCCCGCGCCCAGACCGCCGCGCCCACCGTTCGCTTCGACTCCGGGACCATCTCCGGCCTCACCGCGCGCAACATCGGCTCCGCGCAGATGAGCGGCCGCATCGCCGCTCTCGCCGGCGTCAAAGAAGATGGCCGCACCACCCTCTATGTCGGCTCCGCCAGCGGGGGCGTGTGGAAGTCCGTCGACGGCGGCTCCAACTTCCGCCCCATCTTCGATCGTCAGGACGTGCAGTCCATCGGCGCCATCGCCATCGATCCCTCCAACTCGAAGAACATCTGGGTCGGCACCGGCGAGTCGTGGATGCGCAACAGCGTCTCCCTGGGCGACGGCGTCTACAAATCCACCGACGCCGGCGATAACTGGACCAATGTCGGCCTCCCGAATTCCCGGCATATCGCAAAAATCCTCGTCGACCCCTCCGACGGCCAAACCGTCTACGCCTGCGCCACCGGAGACGCCTTCAGCGACAGCTCCGATCGCGGCGTCTACAAAACCAGCGACGGCGGCGCGACCTGGCGCAAAGTTCTCGCCGGCGCCAACCCCTCCACCGGCTGCGCCATGCTCTCCATGAACAAGGCCGAGCCCAGCGTCATCTACGCCACCACCTGGGACTTCCGCCGCCAAGCCTGGACCTTCCGCTCCGGCGGCGCCGGCAGCGGCATCTTCAAATCCACCGACAAAGGCGAGCACTGGACTGAGCTGGACGCCTCGACCGCCAAAGGCCTGCCCGAAAAGCCCTACGGCCGCATCGCCCTCGCCGTCGCGCCCTCCAACCCCAAAGTCGTCTACGCCATGATTGAAGCCGCGAAGAGCGCGCTCTACCGCTCCGACGACGCCGGCGCAACCTGGAACAAGCTCGACGCCAGCCAGTACATGGTCTGGCGTCCCTTCTACTTCGCCAACCTCATCGTCGATCCCAAAGACGAAAACAAAATCTTCAAGGTTGACCTCGTTCTGCTGCTCAGCACCAACGGCGGCAAGAGCTTCAACAGCACCGCCGACTCCGCCCACGGCGATCATCACGATGTCTGGATCTCGCCCGACAATCCCAACCTCGTCTTCACCGCCGACGATGGCGGCCTGTGGCGCAGCCAGGATGGCGGCAGCGGCTGGGAGCACATGGTCAACCTGCCAATCTCGCAGTTTTACCATGTGAGCCTCGACAACGCCGACCCCTACCGCGTCTATGGCGGACTTCAGGACAACAGCTCCTGGGTCGCCCCCTCGTCCTACCCCGGCGGCGTCGCCAACGAGGAGTGGGAGAACATGTACGGCGGCGACGGTTTCTGGATGTGGCCCGATCCCTCCGACTCCACCTACATCTACGCCGAAGCGCAGGGCGGCACCCTCGGCCGCGTCAATCGCTACACCCACGAGACCCGCAACATCGAGCCCTATGCGCGCTACGGCGAAACCAAACTGCGCTATAGCTGGAACACCCCCATCCAGATGAGTCCCAACGAAAAGGGAACCATCTACATCGGCTCGCAGTTCCTCTACCGTTCGCGCGATCACGGACAATCCTGGGACCGCATCTCGCCCGACCTCTCCACCAATAATCCCGACAAGCAGAAGCAGGAAGAGTCCGGCGGCGTCACCATCGATAACTCCTCCGCCGAAATGAACAACACCATCTACGCCATCAGCGAATCGCCGAAGTCGGGACAGGTCATCTGGGTCGGCACCGATGACGGCAACGTCCAGGTGACGCGCGACGGCGGCAAAAACTGGGCGAATGTCACCGCCAATGTCCATGGCGTCGGCGGATCGCCCGCAACCGCGCCCATCGTCTCCTGGGTCGAGGCCAGCCCCTACGATCCCGCCGTCGCCTTTGCCACCTTTGACGCGCACATGAGCGGCGACATCGCCACGCATCTCTACCGGACCGCCGACTACGGCAAAACCTGGCAGGCCGTCGACACGCAAAGCAGCGGCGTCCGCGGCTATGCCCACGTCATCCGTCAGGACACGGTCAATCCCAGCCTCCTCTATCTCGGCACCGAGTTCGGACTCTGGATCTCGATCGATGGCGGCGCGCGCTGGGCGCAGTACAAATCCAGCGGATTCCCCGACGTCGCCATCCGCGACATCGCCCTCCATCCCCGCACTTCCGATCTCGTCCTCGCCACGCACGGCCGCGGCATCTGGATCATCGACGACATCTCGCCCTGGCGCGCCCTCACGCCCGGCCTCATGGCCAAAGACGCGGCCTTCCTCCCCGGTCCGCCCGCCGTGCAGTACGTCCCCTCCAACGGCGGATGGGCCGAAGGCGACAATTCCTTCCACGGCCCCGGCCGTCCCGAAGACGCGGCCATCACCTACTACCAGCGCACCCGCCACATCTACGGCGATCTCAAAATCGAGATCTTTGACGCCCAGGGAAAATTCATCGACACCGTCGCCAGCAGCAAGCATCGCGGCGTCAATCGCGCCACCTGGTCCATGCGCACCAAAGCCCCCCGTGTGCCGCCCGCCGCCAGCGCCCTCTTCCAGGCCGCCCAGGGACCCCGCGTCCTCCCCGGCGTCTACACCGTGAAGATGACCAAAGGCGATCAGGTCTACACCACCAAACTCACCATCGTGGACGATCCCCGCGCCACCTACTCCCTCGCCGACCGCCGCGAGCAATTCGCTCTCGTCACCCGCCTCGGCGCCATGCTCAACCACATGAGCTGGGCCGTCGACGCCATCATCGGCGTCCGCGACGCCGCCCTCGCCGACGCTGCCAAAGTCGACGCCGCGAACCCACTCCACGCGCGGTTGACCGCCCTTGCCGCCTCCGCCGACGAAGTCCGCAAAAAAATCGTCGCTACGAAAGAAGGCGGCGCCATCACCGGCGAAGAGCGCCAGCGCGAATACCTCGGCGACCTCTACGGCGACGTCGCCAGCTATGAAGGACGCCCCACCGACGAGCAGCGCGCCCGCGCCGATGTCCTCGACCATCAGCTCAACGACATCGTCACCGAATTCAACACGCTTGCCACGAAGCAACTGCCCGGCATCAACGACGGCCTCAAGGGAGCGAAGCTCGACGCCATCGAAGTCATCCCCGAAGCGGAGTGGCAAAAAGCGGTCGGTGAATCCGGCTCCGCCAACGCCGCCGGCGCCATGATGTCGCGCCGCGCCGAGCGGGACTGAGTAGGGCGAGAACTCGAGTCAGCTGTCCGGGATTGAATTGCCCACTGCTCCGCTCATTTCGGCGAGGCCGTCGGTGTTCTCAGCGGTCATGTGTGAGCGACGCAGCTCTATTGGCTGGCGACGGGCTCCAGCGTCAGCCCCTCCCCGTCTGACGTTCTGTGCACCGCGACCAGCATTCCATTGCCCAGGCCAACAACGGAATTCCCCCCGGAGAACTCCAGTGCGAGAGAGTAATTCCCAGGTCGCAGCCCGGGCGGCAAGCTTACATCGAAATCGTAACTTCCGCTGTCTCCGTACGGCTTCCATCGCCACTCTTTTTTCTCGACAACGACCTGCTGTTTTGTGCGGAGATTGGTAAGTACAGCAGCGGGAGTCAAAAAGCGATATCCCGTCGTCGGCACGGCCTCCCGGTAAGTCGCGGTGAACGGAAGTGGCTTTTCTCGCGGCTCATCGCACCCCCAATGGCTCTGCGTTGAAACCAGGCTTGCAATCGGGCCGCCTGGCGAGTGCAGGCTCGCATACTGCTCTTGCTTGTGGTTCAGAAAGGCAACCTCGATCGCGTACCGAAGCCTGTCTGAATGAGTCCGCGCATAGACGCGCATCAGATCGCTCGTGACAACGTCGTCGTCAAGCGACAGAAATTGGAGGGCCGCGGCCCTGACTTGCCCGTTGTCAGAATCGTCGTCGACTACGTTGTTCGCAGTGGATTGCAGCTTCGTTGCGGACCCCGCAAGCTCTGGGCTGTCGAGCCGCAAAGGTCTGGGCGGGTGCTTCGGGTTGTAACGTTCAACATCAACAATCCCGGACAGCAAGGTGGCCGCTTCGAGCCTCAGCGTCAGGTCAGCTCTCTTATTCGCCAACATTGCAATCAGATAATTTACCCGGTCGAGACGGAACTGCTTGTCCCCGAGATTGCCATTCGATACGAAACTAAAACCTGGATCGCCGTCGTCAAGCCCAGAGGTGGCGACTGCGTCGGCGCGCAACAGAGCTTCCGGATCACCGAGCGACTGAATCCGCTCCATAGCTCGCTCCTGGATGGAATAGATTGTGCGCCAGTCGCAATCCTCACGGTCCGGCGAGGTGGCGTCTGCAAGGTGCACCAGGAAGGGAACGTCGGCAAGGGTGACGGCTCCATCCGTACGGCTGCGCACCGGGGCCACAAGAGCAACCGCGGCCGCAATGTCTGCCTTCGTCTGCTCGAGAGTCGGGTACTTCAGGTCTTCGCCCTTGCCGGAACCACGCGCGGCCCTTGAGAGTTGCTCGTAGTAACCCGACGCCACATAGCCCCCTTGAATCACCTGTTGACCGTAGGGATAAACATGCTGATCCGAATCGATCAGATAAACTCCCGAGGCAACGACAGCAGAAAAGGAACGATGGGCGTGCGCTCGGCTGTCCAGGAACAGAATTACCCGCGTCCCGTCGAAAATCGGGTCATAGGGAGAAAGAGAGTTGTGCAGATTGGTGATCCGGTCGCCGGGCTGGTGGTGGCCATACAGCGTCACTTCCACCGTGGCCGTCGCGTCGCGCTTGCCGCCCGTCGCGATCTCCGCAATGACGATGTCCGTGCTCGCGAATACAAGCGAGTCCAAACCGTAGTTCTTGAGGGGCACACCTGAGGCGGAGTTGACAGCAAACACCAACATCAGAACAACGCTGGCCAGCTTAAGATTTCCTGCCCGCATATCGCCGGAGTCTAGCAGGCGGCTCAAACGTTCTGCATCCTCTCACCCCCGCCCCTTCGTATAAGTCAATCGAAGACAGGGGTTCACCTTGAGCCCTGAGCCGGTCGCCTCACCCCGTCCAGCCCTCGCGCATGTTGGACTTATCCATTCTCCACCCGCGCCTTCATATCCCAATAAGCCCGCTCAATCAGTTCCCGCAGAGCCGCAGCGTCCGTCAAGACTCCCGGCCGCAGCTGCACATGCCGCATGAACTTGCCGCTGCCCTGCAATAAGTGCGCCGGGTCCGGCAACGCAGCGCCCTGAAAGAACCCCACGTTCACGTGCGCGGTAAAAACGTTGACATATCCAAAAGGCGCATCGCCAAAACAAGCCACGGGACAGCCGTCATGGATCAGTTCGCGCACCTCGTCCCCGCAGTGCCGCATTACGTCAAACCACGCCTGCGCAATCTCTCCCAACGCGCCTGCATGATTCTTCATCCACGCATGGATCGCGGGACTCCGCTCCACGCCCCCGTTCACCCGGAAAATTTCCGTCTTCACCGTCGCTCTGCCTTCCGCCATCGAGGTCGCCGACCATCCACATCAAGCCTGCAACAAAGAATACGCATGGTCCTCGCCAACCTGCGATACGATGAATCCCACCCGGACGCCGAGGGAGCCGCATGAGGAAATCCACTTCCGCCGCTACACTCCTGTTCTGCGGACTTCTCACCCTCGCGCTCGCCCCGCGCACTCCAACGGTCCACGCCGCCGCAAAATCCAGCACCGCCGCCGCGACCTGGAATCCCCAGGCCGCCGCCCACTATCTCGACGATCGCGAAACCTGGTGGCAGGCGTGGCCGCGCGCCCAGAAGGATCACGGCACGTACTGCATCTCCTGCCACACCGTGGTCCCCTACGCGATGGCGCGCTCGGCGTTGCCCGCGGGCGCATCCACCCCGGCCCCCGAACAGGCCATGCTGGCCAGCGTGGAGAAGCGCGTCGGCGCCTGGTCCACCATGGCTCCGTTCTACCCCGACGCTAAATACGGACCCGGCAAGTCCGCCGAATCGCGCGCCACCGAAGCCGTCCTCAACGTGATCATTCTCGCCAGCGTCGACGCAGCCGGCGGCACTGTGCGTCCCATCACCCGCACCGCCTACGCAAACGCGTGGGCTCTCCAGGAAACCTCCGGCCCGCTTGCCGGCGGGTGGAAATGGCAGGACTTCCACCTCGGCCCCTGGGAATCCACTGAATCCGGCTACCAGGGAGCGGCGCTCCTCATGGTCGAATCGCTCAACCTCCCTGGCAGCTTCGCCCACGAGCGCGGAACGCGCGCCCATCTCGACCGCCTGCGCGACTACCTCCGCCGCAACTACGCCGCGCAGCCCCTGCTCAACCAGCTCTACGTCCTCTGGGCTTCCGCGCGCGAGCCTGGTCTTCTCACCGGCTCCCAGCGCAAGGCGCTCCTCGCCTCGGTGCGCAGCCTGCAGCAGGACGACGGCGGGTTCCGCCTCGCAGCCCTCGATCCCCGCGAACGCGTCGACCACTCGCCCGCGCCCACCGCCAGCGACGGCTACGCCACCGGCCTGGTTGCCCTCGCTCTCGAAAGCCGATCCCCACGCGACCCGACCCGCCGCCGCAGTCGCGCCTGGCTCCTCACCCATCAGCAAAGTGATGGAACGTGGACGGCGGCCTCGCTCAACAAACAGCGCGATCCGGCCAGCGACCCCGCGGCGTTCATGACCGACGCCGCCACCGCGTATGCTGTCCTCGCTCTCGCGCAGCAGCAGCCATAGCGCCGGGCAGGGTCCCGCGCCGGCTCAATATTCAGTTGGTGGTGATGGACTATGGAATTTGCGCGGCCGATCCGCGCCCGGCCGATCCGCGCCTATTCCTTCTTCTTCTTCTTCGGCGTCGACCGCATCTCCAGCCACAAAGCGACGGCCACTGCGCCCACAATCACCACCATGGAGGTGAGGAAGCGCGGCCAGTTCACATTGAAGTGCATCTCCGCAGCCAGAAGCTGCGGCAGGAAGGCGTGAGCGTGCGTCATAGTTTGATCGCCATTCTACCCCCCGCCGCACTAAATACCATCCCACCAATTCGCCACGGGAACCCGCTTCGGTAACCTGTTCGTAATCCGGGCTGGCGACCCTCCCGTCGAACCGGCCCGCCGCCGGCGCGCAAACCGCCCTCCGCCGCAACCCGCTGACCCTGTAAAATCAACCTATCCCCCGCCGCGCAGAGGTACCCGCCATGCTCATCACGCTCCTCGAACTCGAACGCGAGCCCGTCCAGTTCGACCTGCACCTGGCTCCCGGCATCATCGACTTTGCCGAGGAAGCCACCCAGATCGGCGACCTCGCCGTCCAGGGCAGCGCCGAAGTCCTTCACGAGCACCGCGGCCCCAAAGAAATCATCTCCGACATCCGCACCCGCGCCGAGTGGCAGGGAACCTTTGAAGTCCCCTGCGCCCGTTGCCTCGATCCCGTCCGCCACGCCCTCGGCGGCGACTTCGACCTCCTCTTCCGCCCCCTCGGCGCCGATGCCGGCCCCGCCGACCGCTCTCTGGCCGCGCCCGACACCGAAATCGGTTATTATCAGGAAGAAGGCCTGGTGCTCGAAGACGTCCTGCGGGAGCAGGTGCTCCTCTCCCTCCCCGCGCGATCCCTTTGCCGCCAGGACTGCAAAGGACTCTGCCCGCGCTGCGGCCGCAATCTGAACTCCGAATCCTGCTCTTGTGAGGAAACACCCTCCGATCCGCGGTGGTCGGCCCTTTCAGAACTGCGCAGCCGGTTAGGTCCTGAAAATCATTGAGTTTTCACCGGAAGTCCGGCGTGGCCCTGCACTACGGGTCCCCGCGCTCCCGGGAAGTGAAAGGAATCTGTCATGCCGAATCCGAAACGGCGCCATTCGAAAACCCGCACCAGCACGCGCCGCGCCCACGACTTTCTCACCGCCAAGTCGCTCTCCGAGTGCCCCAACTGCCATGAGCGCAAGCGCCCGCATCACGTTTGCCCCAAGTGCGGCACCTACAACGGTCGCGAAGTCGTGGAAGTGAAGGAAGCCAAGTAGTTTTCCCACCGATGCTCATCGACATCGCTCTCGACGCCATGGGCTCGGATAAAGCTCCCGAGCCGGAGATTCGAGGCGCGATCCTCGCTTGCCGCAGCCTCAATGTCCGCGTGCACCTGGTCGGACCGGAGGCCATGCTCCGCCCCCGCCTCACCGCGGCCCTCGGCTTCATCGGCGCGCGCCTGCCCATTGAAATCGTCCACGCCGAAGAGCACATCGGCATGGACGAAAAAGCCGCCCACGCCGTCCGCACCAAGCGCAACAGCTCCATGCGCATCGGCCTCAAGCTCGTCAAAGAGAAGCGCGTCGCTGGCTTCTTCACCGCCGGCAATACCGGAGCCGGCATGGCCACCGCCAAGATGGTCCTCTCCGCGCTGCCCGGCGTCGATCGCCCCGCGCTCGCCGTCGTTATGCCCACGCTTTCCGGATCGCCCTGCGTCCTGCTCGACGTCGGCGCCAACGTCGACTGCAAGCCGCAAAATCTCGAGCAGTTCGCCGTCATGGGCGAGCTCTACGCGCGCTCCGTGCTCCGCGTCCCCCGCCCACGCGTCGGCATCCTCTCCGTCGGCGAAGAAGAAGGCAAGGGCAACGACCTCTCCCGCGAAGCCACGGATCTCATCCGCAAGCTGCCTCTCAATTTCATCGGCAACGTCGAAGGCCGCGACATCTACAACGGCAATTGCGACGTCATTGTCTGCGACGGCTTCGTCGGCAACGTCGCCCTCAAGACCAGCGAAGGCCTCAGCCGCCTCGTCCGCGAGATGCTTAAAGCCTCGCTCACCCAGACCGTCACCGCTCAGGTCGGAGCCTTACTCTCCAGGAAAGCCTTCAACGCCTTCCGCCGCCGCCTCGATCCCTCCGAGTATGGAGGAGCGCCGCTGCTCGGCGTCCGCGGCGTCTGCGTCATCGGCCACGGCTCCTCCAACGAGCGCGCCATCATGAACGGCATCCGCGTCGCCAGCGAGTTCGCCCAGGCCGGCATCAACGAACGCCTCGAGCGCGAGTTCACCTCCCGCCCCGCCGATCCGCCCCCCAACGACGCACCGCACCTTCCCGTACAGTAGACACACGCTCTCAAGCTGTCAGCCGGCCTCGGTCCCTGCAAGTGAGGAACGAGCAATGCGCCCCGCGCCTCTCCACGCAACTTTGGTCCCGCTCTCCGTGGTCCTGCTCGCTCTCGCCCTCAGCGGCTGCGGCGGCAGTTCTACCTCCACCCACACCACGCCGCCGCCGCCCGCCGCTCTCGGCGGATCCAACTACGGCTGGTATCAGCTCGACTCGCCCTGCGTCCGCGAGCCCTACGGCGTGGTCTACAACTACGACACCGCCACCGCCACCATCGACGCCCAACTCCAGCAGATGTACGCCAACGGCCAGCGCCGCCTCCGCATCCCCATCTACTTCGCCCGCGGCATCGACTCCGGCACCATCATGGATTCAACCGGCGGCAATCTCTCCGCCCGTTTCCGCGCCAACCTCACCAACCTGCTCGCCGCCGTCAAAGCCGCGGGCTTCGTCGAGATCGAGGTCAGCTTCAATCCCCAGGGCAACAACCAGGCCATTAACTGGACCACCTTCAGCAGCGACTACTTTCAGGAGAACTGGAGCCTCATCCAGAATCTCCGCCCCCTCATCGCCGCCGCCGGCATTCCGTACCATCTCGACCTGCTCAACGAAGGCATTCCGCCGCTCGCCGCCGGAGGCTACGCCGCGCTGCTGCAATACGACCAGATGCTGTGGAACGATTACGTCGCCGCGTATGGCAGCGCGGACACCCTCGGCTTTTCCATCATTGCCGACGCCGTCCACGCCAACAGCGTCAGCGCGGTTTACGGAGCCAGCAGTTACGGCAATCACGGCGCGCCGCCGCTCTTCGACGTCCACATTTACGACGAGACCGGCAGCGCCTTCGTCACGGCCTACAACGCGCTCACCGCTCAGGGATACACCGGCGTCGACTGGATCATCGGCGAGGCCTACTACAACGATGCTGCCGAGGCAGCCACGCTGCGCCAGCAAATCACCGCCACCGGACAGAGCGTCCTCTATCTGATCCAGTGGCCGCTCACCTCCGGACAAAGCTGCAGCCCCGACGTGAACATAGCCCCGCCCGTCAACTTCCAAAACTACCAGGCCAAAGGATTCTGAGAGGCGGCAGCACGATCGCTCTCCTTGGCTGGTCTATTTTCATGATTGGCCCGTTTCGCTTGGCCCATTTCCAGGCAAAAATTAAAAATTGCAATTCGTATGTGTGGGCAACAGGGCACTTACGAATTGCGATTTTGTAAGTGTGGAAAAGAAAGCACTTACCGCGGCCTTAATCGTATATGTGGGAAATAAAGGGTTAACCCTGCGAATTGCAGGTTACGCGCCTTCCCCAGCCCTGCCGGGCGGTCCTTGCGTCGAGGTTTTCAAAGAGCGGGACAACCGGCCTGGGCCGGGGGAGCGGGAGACGCCGGCCTCCGGCGAGGTGCGAGACGCCGCGACTCCCATAAAGCGAAAGCCCTGTCGGCATCAACCGGACAGGGCTTTCCTCTTGCAAGCGTAGGCCCAGGGAAGAAGGCGCGGCAAGGAGAATCGGCAAGGAGGACGGTACGAAAGTCAGGGCGTGGATTCGGTTGCGGGCGTCGCATCAGGATCGGATGCGGCCTACGGTCCAGGCGATAGAGTCTTCGCAAGAGCCAGGGCGGCGGAAGGGGATAAGTATCCTGTCCCCCGACTATTTAGATCGGATGGGTAATGGGTCAGTTTGAGTCTAATGACTCACTAGGGTCAGATTCCTCGTCCCCATCCTCCTCATCAGAATCCGCCGGTGGTGGATTCTGAGGAAAAAGATAATGCGTCACAATGTAGAAGATTCCCAGCACGTCCGCAGAAGTTCCACCAATTAAGGCGAGGAGAACACCTTCAGGAAGATAGAACCATTTCGACTGTGCAATGCCATCCGCCACGAGTACAAGAAACGTAGCTCCTAGCCAGCCGCAGATTAAGCAGAAGATTCGATGAGCGTATTTTTTCCGCTCATCGATGTCTTGGCTGAGGCTTCTGATCTTTTCCGACTGCAGGCGGTGTTTTAGTTCGGTGGTTTCCTTTTTTGTTTTGGGATCAGGAGCATCTTGGGCAGCTTGAACGTCAGACGCACTGATCTTGTCGAGCGCTAACTTGCCTGGGTCCGCCGCGCTCTCATCGCGTGGTTGCATTCGCTAGACTCTGGAAATACGTCCGGATCTTGTCGTCGGGAATCGTGACGTTTTTGCGTCCTTCTTCGTAGACCTGGGCCCAAGGGCTTCCAGGAGCATGGGTGGCATTAGAAAGACGAGCCGCGCTATAGCCGCCGTATTGTTGCCACACTCTACCAATAACCGCGCGTGCCTTTTCAATCTCCTGTTCGTCCGCTCCTGAATTGTCGAGCCGTTCGACGATGAAAGAAGCTTTCCCCTTACGCATCTGAAATGCCGCTGCCGGAGTTACGATAGGCTCATTGCCGTAATCTCTAAATTCTCTGTAAAGCGAACTAATCACAGGGCCATACCGCCAAGCCTGGACGGGCTCAGAAATCAGCGCTGAACCCGTTAGGGCCAGATACCAGCCGTGGGCAAAATAAACGAGTTTCTGCAACTTCAGGGGGGTCATTTCCTTTCCCTCCCCCGTTGAAAGCCGCAGAAATTCGTTTGCCACCGCTGCCGCCTTAAATGTCATATTCGAGAGCCTCTCGGGCGAATGATTAGCGAAACCAGCCTAAAGCGAGTTTACCATGATATGCGCCGCGTTTTGCACAGAATTTGTGTCAATTGTGCAAAACAAGGTACGTAACTCTCGATCATTGTGGTAAAGCGCGGGTGCCGTTAGTTCGCGTCTGGTATCGGTTCCAAAGGCGCAACCATCTCTTCCACGGTCCAGATGTGATCAGCAAGGCCGGCTCCCATCGCTGGCGTTTCGCGGATCGTGTGATGCACCCAGCAAAAGTCGAAGTACATGAATAAAGCGCGGCCAATGCAGCGGTGATTGTCGAACTTCTCCGAGAATGCGTTTGCAAGCCGGATGAACCGCCGCATCGACATCCGCACCGTGAGGTTCTGTCGCTCGGCAAAGCTGGTACTGACGTCTTCGGGCTTGCTGATAACCGTTTTCCTGTCCCATCCAAGGCACTTCCCCGGAAAATAGCGGCGCGCTTCGTCATCCGCCGGAGCCCCATAAATCTTATGCAAAACCGCATAATCAACATCCAGGCCAAACGCGCCTTCCACAGCCTTCAAATTGGGGGGTAGACAGGGGGACAGGATACCCATTACCCCAAGGCTTCGGTCCATCCCACTCCTCCTTCACCGGCTCACCAGCGTAAAGCGGCCCGTGAGCCACGCCTGGTAAATCGCCGCCGGAGGTCCGGTCGAAAGCAGCAGGGCCGAAATCAATATATTCGTGTCGGGCGCCACGCGCACGGGCCTTACTCAGCTCCCGCCGCCCGTCCGCGCTCGCCGCGTACATCCCGGACCGCTCCGTCGATCAGACTCCGCAACTCTTCTGGGTCCGCATCCGCGTTCCGCGCCTGGATGTCCTGCACGGTGCGATCGAAGATCCGCCAGCGCACCGCGTCCTCCACGAACTTCGACAGGTCGCCCTTCTTCATGCCGCGCGCCCCCAGAAACGTCCGCAGGGAAAGGTCCGTCTCCCGCGAAACCTTCAAATTCCATCGAACATCCGAGTCCATGGCAGGGCTCCTCTCGCATAGGTGTTTATGTGTATAAGCACTTAAACACCTATCTCCTCCTCTAGCCTACACCGGCTCAAGGGGCTAATGCGCCCTGTCAACCCCGCACCTCTTCACCAAATTAACTACCTGCTCATTCCAAACGACTTCCCCACCAAATCCCCCCCAAGAAACTTGGCAGTCTAATTCCTCCAACTTGGTAAACTGGATCTATAGGGTGAAATCGAGAAAAGGCCGCTCCCAGAGCGGCCTTTTCCTTTGCCCGGGAGATCGCTCGCCATGCCTCGTTTCTGCACCGCCCTCGAACCCGGACGCCCCTGCTCCGGCCGCGCCCGCCCTGGCGAGCGCTTCTGCTTCGGACACTCCCCCACCGTCCGGCTGCTCTGGACGCGCTGCCAGTTCTTCACCGTCCATGGCCGGCCCTGCCAGGCCCGCGCCCTGCGCGGACAGGACCACTGTTTCACCCACAGCCGCCGCAATCGCCGCGCGCGCAGCCAGCCCATTCCTCTCGTCCCCCGCACGCGTCGCCAAAAGGACCAGGCCAGGTGGTTTCTTTTGAATAGCTTGCCACAGTCGAAAAACACCCGCCCCCAACCCCCGCGCAATCCAATGCTTGCCACAGTCCCACGGGCAGGGGGCAGGGGGGGGTGCCCGCCCCGCGCGGTACAAAAGTAACCAAAAACCTCGTCCTCAGCCCATCCAATGGCAAACGTTTTCTGAAACAATCCCCAAAACCTCCCATCCACATTGACAGCGGGAATCCGCGGATATATAACGCGACACAAGGCCGAATCTGGAGGAGAAGCCACCGCCGGATCGGGAAAAGCGCGCGACTTGAGGAATACGTTTACCATCGCGCCGCCGCGGAGCTCCATGCGATTCCACAGATTCCCTCGTCTCTCTGCCATCGGCGCAACCCTGGCCGCGATTCTCGCCGCCTGCCTCGCCGGCTGCGGCGGCGGTTCCTCGGGCGGCGGCGGGGGCGGCGGCGGCGGTGGTGGAACCACCCCCGACATGGGTACGCTCACCTTCGTCAGCGACAACGACCAGTACTCGATCGCGAATGCGTCCAGCGGCCTCTTCCTCGGCATCCAGGGCCAAAGCCAGGTCGCCGGAACCAATGTCGCCCAGGCGTCGGCCGACAGCCAGAACGACCAGCTCTGGCACTTCATGCCGATGAACTACTCCGCCGAGCAGTTCAACGTGGAGAACCTGCTCACCCACCAGGTGCTGGGCATCGCCAACGCCTCCACCTCCACGGGCGCCCAGGCCCTGCAATGGGCAGACAACGGCACCAACGATCATCTGTGGGAATTCTTCAAGCTAACCGATGGCAACTACCTCATCGAGAACGTCAACAGCAGCCTCTACCTCACCGACGCCAACTCCGGCACAACCTCCTCGGCGGCCATCGACCAGGAAGCGCGCGCCACCACCGGCACCGGCTGCACCTGCCAGGAATGGACCCTGACCTCGACCAACGTCTCGCCCTACGCAGCGCCGCTCCCGGTCAGCGGCACCGGCATCTACGTGCACGATCCCTACATGCTCAAGGATTCCGCCGGCACCTACTGGCTCTACGGCACGCACCAGACCCTTGCGTATTCGACGGACATGTCGACCTTCACCTACACCACCGCGGCCTCCGCGCAGGGTGCCTGCACCGCAGCCGAAGGAACCGCGTGGCTCACGGACGCTTCGCATTGCCCGATTGTCGGCCCGGATTTCGCCTCGTGGTCCGGCCTGCAAACGCCGCCCAGCGACAACAACGGCCAGAACATCGACATGTGGGCCCCAAGCCTGCTCCAGGCAAACGGCACCTACTATCTCTATTACGCCATCCCCTGGGAGCCCTCAACCGGCGCGGAAGCAGTGATCGGCCGGGCCACCAGCTCCACTCCGTACGGCCCCTGGGTCGACAAGGGGTACGTCGTCTCCTCGTGGACAGCCGCGACCACCGCGCCTCCGACAAGCACGGTTTGGAATTTCTCCGCATCGACGACCTGGAACGCGATTGACCCTGCGCCCTTCGTCGACGCCAGCGGCAACTGGTGGTCGAGCTTCGGCTCCTTCCAGGATGGCATCCACATCATCCAGCTCGATCCGGCCACCGGCATGCCCGCGGCGGGGAATCCGTCGCCGTATCCCATCATCGCCGCGCGCGGAGCCGGCGAAGAAGGGTCGTTCATCTATCCCTGGGTGGTGAGCGGCACGCAGTATTACTTCTACTTCGCGTCAATCAACGTATGCTGCAGCGCGGAAAGCCCGTACCGCATCATTACCGGGCGCTCGCAGAGCCCCAATGGTCCCTTCGTCGACCGCGGCGGGCTCGATCTCGCGAGCGGCGGCGGCACGATCCTGCTCAGTTCCCACAGCAACATCGTGGGGCCGGGGGGCGAGAGCGTC
Source organism: Acidobacteriaceae bacterium (assembly GCA_036267295.1). Lineage (GTDB taxonomy): Bacteria > Acidobacteriota > Terriglobia > Terriglobales > Acidobacteriaceae > Palsa-343. Next base: position 109,175 of record DATAWI010000042.1, read on the forward strand.
TTCACCGACATGGTGAGCGGCGTCTCCACGCCGACGCTGGTCTACCACTATTACGATGGCAACAACGGCGGAACGCCGACGCTGGGGATCAACCGGCTCGCATTCACCTCCGATGGCTGGCCGTATGTGCAGTAAGGCGGCAGCCAGGGAGCGCTGCGAGCGGTTTTGCAGCAGAATGAACTCGTCGATGCGACCATCGCGTTCCAGGGTGAGGAACCTATGAAAATCCGCCTGGCACTTTTGCTCCTTGCCTGCGTGCCGGTGTCTTCGGTATGCGCGCAGCAGCCGCAGGCCCTGACGCTGACCGGCGAGTTTTGGGGGACGCACGATCCCTCCATCATCAAGGCGGGAGACACATGGTACGTCTTCGCCACCGGCAGGGCGCGCGATGGCGGACAGTTCCAGATTCGCTGCTCCACCGACTTGCATGCCTGGACGCTGTGCGGCCACGTCTTCGACACCATTCCTGACTGGATCAGGAAGGACAGTCCGGGAACAAGAGAACTCTGGGCGCCGGACATTTCGTACGAGCATGGGGAGTACCGGCTCTACTACGCATATTCTCTGTTCGGGAAAAACACGTCAGGCATCGCGCTGGCCACGAACAAGACGCTCGACGCGCACAGCCCGGAGTATCGCTGGGTCGATCATGGACGGGTGCTGCAATCGCTGGCGTCGGACGACTTCAACGCCATCGACCCGAACTATGTGGTCGACGCCAAAGGCCACGCCTGGCTGGTCTTTGGCAGCTTCTGGACCGGCATCAAGATGAGGAAGCTGGACGACACAACCGGCATGCTGTCGGCGAAGGATACCCGGACGTATGCGGTGGCGACACGGAAGCGTCCGCCGAGTCCAGGGCCGACGGAGCCGAATCTGCCTCCGGACTGGGAAGCCGTGGAGGCACCGTTCATCGTCCATCATGGCGGCTACTATTATCTCTTTGTCTCGTGGGACCTGTGCTGCCGCGGCGCGAAGAGTTCCTACCGCACCATGGTCGGTCGGTCGAAGCACGTCACCGGACCCTACCTGGATGACCAGGGAGTCCCCATGATGGAAGGCGGCGGCATGCCGCTGCTCAAAGCCAACGACCACTGGGCCGGCCCGGGAGGCGAGTCGTTGTTGATGCAGCCTGGCGGGCAAGACATCATCGTCTACCACGCCTACGACGCCCACACCGGCCGGCCCGCGCTCCAGATTTCCACGCTTACCTGGAATGGTGGCTGGCCACACGCGGCTCTTGAGCAGTAGGGTATTGCCATGCGGCAAACAACACGCCGAAGATTCCTGAAGGATGCCACGGCGGCTGCGGCCATCAGTATGGTGGCGCGACGATCCTTCGCTGGCGACGATGACCCAACCGGCGGCGCAACGCGGCTGGAGCCATTCGATTATCGCGACGTTCACCTGCTCGAAGGGCCCATGCTGGATCAATTCCAGCGCAACCATGCGTTTTTTCTCGCGCTCGACGAAGACTCGCTCCTGAAACCGTTCCGCCAGAAGGCGGGCTTGCCCGCGCCGGGTGAAGATATGGGCGGGTGGTATAGCTGGTCGAAAGACTTCAATCCCCCGAGCAATCTCACCGGGTACGTGCCGGGCCACACGTTTGGGCAATATGTTTCGGGCCTGGCGCGCGCCTTTGCCGCCACCAACGATCCTGCGACCAACGCGAAAATCCATCGTCTGGTGACTGGATTTGCCGCTGCCATCAGCACGAAGTTCTACGAAGGCTATCCGCTCCCGGCCTACACCTTCGACAAGATCAACTGCGGGTTGATCGACGCGCATCAGTTCGCCGCCGATCCGGCGGCGCTGCCTGCACTCGCCCATGCCACCGATGCCGTGCTTCCCTGGCTACCGCCCAAGGCGCTTTCGCGGCCCGAAATGGCGGCGCGGCCCCATCCCAACATCTCCTACACCTGGGACGAGAGTTACACGCTGCCGGAGAACTTTTTTCTGGCGTGGAAGCGGAGCAACGACCCGCGCTATCTCGCTCTGGCGAAGCGGTTCCTGCAGGATGACACGTACTTCAACCCCCTCGCCGAAGGCCACAACGTGCTGCCCGGCCAACATGCCTACAGCCACGTGAACGCTCTTTGCTCAGCCTCGCAGGCGTATCTGGTGCTGGGCAGCGACAAGCATCGCCGCGCAGCTCTCAACGGTTTCCGCTTTGTGCTGGCGACACAGAGTTTCGCTACGGGCGGCTGGGGCCCGGATGAATCGTTTCGCGCTCCCGACAGCGGCGACCTGGGCGCCAGCCTGACGCAGACGCACGCCAGCTTTGAGACGCCATGCGGCGCCTATGGGCACTTCAAAGTTGCGCGGTATCTCATGCGCATCACCGGCGACAGCCGCTACGGCGACAGCATGGAGAAGGTCCTCTACAACACCATCCTGGGCGCCAAGCCACTGCTTCCCGACGGCTCCAGCTTTTACTACTCCGACTACAACAACCACGCGTCGAAGTTCTACCACCCGGATAAGTGGCCGTGCTGTTCAGGTACTTTTCCGCAGATCACTGCTGACTACGGGATCAGCTCTTATTTCCGCTCGCCCCGCGGAATTGTGGTGAACCTGTATGTTCCCTCGCGGCTGACCTGGCAGCAGGATGGTACGCGATGTGCGCTGGAGCAGGAGACGCAGTATCCCTATTCTCCGGAAGTCACTCTGCGTGTGGGCACGGAAAAGCCGCAGAATTTTTCGATTGGCCTGCGCGTGCCGGAATGGGCGGGAAAAGGCACTGAGGTGGCAGTCAACGGCAGGAAATTCTCCGCCGACCTGCAACCCGGAACCTTCGCTGAGATTCGCCGCGAGTGGAAAGACGGCGACCGAATCGAGTTCACCATCGACAGGCCGCTGCGCCTCGAGGCGGTCGACCCGCAGCATCCGCAGGTGCTGGCGTTGCTGGCCGGGCCGCTGGCGCTCTTTGCGGTGGAGGCTCCGGATGCGCAGTTCACCCGCGCTCAACTGCTGGCTGCCGCGCAGAGCAGTACAGGTGCGAGCGAGTGGAAGGTCAAATCCGCCGGAGGGCCTGTGGGTTTCCGCTCGTTTCCTGCGATCGACGACGAAAAATATCGCTTGTATCACGAGGTCGCGGTCTGATCGGGAAATTCACGACGACGCCGCACCGGACGCAGAACAGAGGACGTACGCCGTGCGGTTTTTGCGGGCACGCCTGCCGCCGGGGCCATATCGCGCAATTCGTCTGCCTTGGATTGGCGGTCGCTGTTGCGGCCACGGTCCCGCCCGCTGCGATCGCGCAAACAACGACGGCCTACGATCAGGCCCAGGCGGCTTTCCAAAGCGGAGACTACGCGCGGGCCGCGGACCTGTTCGGCCAGGCGGAAGCGAAAAATCCCGACCAGTCCGACGCATTGCTCTTCGAAGGAAAATCCCTCGCCAATCTCGAAAAGTTCGCCGAAGCCGATCGAGCCTTGCGCCACTATGCGTTCCATCACGCAAGTTCCCCGGACGCCTTCTTCATGCTGGGCTTCGTCCTGTACCGCGAGGATAAGGCCGCCGATTCGCTCCGCGAATACACGCAGGCAGCGGCCCTGGCCACGCCAAAGGCTGACGATCTGCGAATCGTCGCGCTGGATTACGTGCTGCTCAACGACTATCCCGACGCCATCCGCTGGCTCGAAAAGGCGACCGCTTTCGATCCGCAAGATCAGCAGGCCTGGTATTCCCTGGGCCGCTGCTATTACACGCAGAGTCGTTTTGCTGACGCCGAGGGGGCTCTGCAGCGCGCCGTGCAACTGAACCCGAAAGACACAAAAGCTGCCACGAATCTCGCACTGACCTATGAGATGGATAACAAGATCGACGATGCGGATCGCGCCTATCGCGCCTCGATCCAGTTAGCCGACGCCGATCCGCGCACCGACGAGTGGCCGTATCTCAACTACGCGTCGTTTCTCCTCGAGCACGACCACGCCGCCGAAGCGCTGCCTCTTTTGCGGCGCACGGTTGCCATCAATCCGCGATGCGCCGATTGCCACGCGAAACTCGGCAAGGCCCTGGCCGCTACCGGCGATGCGAAAAACGCGGTCGCTGAATTGAGCCAGGCGATCACGCTCTCGCCCGACGATCCGAAGCTGCATTATGCGCTCGGGCACGTGTATCAATCGCTGGGCATGCAGGACAAAGCAAAAGCGGAGTTGGCTGTCAGCGCGCGCCTCTACGGCAATCGCGACTCGGTGGGGCCGCAGTGAGATGGTCGCGAATCTTCGGCTGCTGCCTGCTGGCCGGTTGCGAACTCACACTCTTCGCACAGTCCCCATCGCCGTCGCCATCCCCGCCTGCGCACCCCTCCGGCATGGCCTCGGCCGGTCCGCAGAAAGCCGAGTTCGACAATCGGCATCGGCCGATTACGGCTGGAGGACTGGTGCAAACGGGGCCCGTCGTGTTCATGAATGTTGCAGATCAGGCCGGACTCAGCCGCTGGCATAACGTCACCGGCACGCCGCAAAAGCACCTCATCGTCGAAGCCAAGGGGTCCGGCGTTGCGCTGCTCGACTATGACAACGATGGGTGGCTGGACATTTATCTGGTCAGCGGGTCAACCTTCGATGCGGAGACTGGCAAGGCCACGCCGCCGCATGCCGCGCTCTTTCACAACAACCACGATGGAACGTTCACCGACGTGGCTGCACAGGCGGGCGTAACCAACGATCGATGGGGACTGGGCGTGGCGGTGGGTGATTTCGACAACGACGGCTGGCCGGATTTGTATGTAACCAACCTTGGCACAAATCGCCTGTATCGCAACAATCACGATGGCACCTTCACCGACGTTGCGGAGAAGGCGGGAGTCGCGCTCGACAGCGGCAATCCCCAGATCGTCGGCGATTACACGGGCGCGACCTTTGGCGACTATGACGGCGACGGGCGGTTGGATCTCTTCGTCGCCGGCTACATTCGCTACGATTTTCAGCACCCTCCGGTCGCCGGCAGCAAAGAGACCAGCTACGAAACCTGCCAGTATCGCGGGCTCAATGTTATGTGTGGACCGCGCGGCCTCCAGGGCGAACACGATCACCTGTTTCACAACAATGGTGACGGGACGTTCACCGACGTAAGTGACAAGGCCGGCGTCAGCGACAAAGCCGGCTACTACGGGCTGGGCGCGGTCTTTGTCGACGTGAACAATGACGGGCGTCCCGACCTGGTGGTGGCCGATGACTCGACGCCGAACTACCTCTACATCAACAAAGGCGATGGGACCTTTGCAGATGACAGCTACCTGAGCGGTTACGCCCTGAACGGAGACGGGCGCGAAGTCTCGAACATGGGCATTGCGGTGGGCGATTACGAGAACAACGGCCATCTTGATCTGGTGAACACGGTCTTCGCCGACGACTACGACGTCGTCTTTCTGAATGACGGAACAGGCAATTTCAGCGATGTGAGCTATCGCTCCGGGGTCGCTTCGCCTACTGTGCCCTTTGTCGGATTTGGCGACGGTTTTCTGGATTACGACAACGATGGGTGGAAGGATCTGCTGATCGTGAATGGACACGTGTATCCCCAGGTCGATCAAAATCCCGACTGGGGCATGAGCTACGCGCAGCGCCCGCTGCTGTTTCATAATCTCCGCAATGGGAAGTTCGACCTGGTTCCGGCGGTCGCAGGGACCGGCCTCGCGACTCTCGCTGTCGGGCGCGGAGCGGCGTTTGGCGATCTCTTCAACGACGGCAAAATCGACGCGGTCATCAACAATCTCGATGGGCCGCCGGTGCTCCTCCGCAATGTCAACCCTGACCATCATCACTGGGTCGAGCTCAAATTGACCGGCGGCGGCAAAACGTCGAGAGATGCTGTCGGCACCACCGTGTACCTGACAGCGGGTGGGCTTCGCCAGCGCGAAGACGTGATGAGCGGGGGCAGCTATCTCTCGTCCAGCGATATGCGCGCGCATTTCGGACTGGGCGACACAGCCGTCGTCGACGATGTGGAAATCCGCTGGGCCGGCGGCGGCGTGGAACATCTGAAGCTGCCGGCCGTCGACCGCATCTATTCGATCGAAAAAGGAAAGGGCATCACCGGATCGCTGTGCACGCTGTGCGCCCAGGGGAGAAAATAGAGCGGATGCGGCGAAGGCGGCCTAAAGCAACCCCGGCTCGTGTCGCCCTCATCGGGATGGCGTCAGCGTTGGCGTTCACGCTCTGGGCGCAGACCGCTCCCGCGCCGCAGAGTGGCATTGTTCCGGCCAAATTTGTCGACGAAGCGGCCGCGCGCGGCGTTTCGTTCGTGCATCAGGCGCCGCACAGCACCCGCAAGTATCTTCTGGAGACCATGGGCTCCGGGGTCGCGCTCTTCGACTATGACAACGATGGACGGCTCGACATCTTCCTCGTCAACGGCGCGCCCTTCCCCGATTTCGTTCCCAAAGGAACCGTGCTGCAAAAGACCGGCCCCGCGTACTGGAATCGCCTCTATCACCAGAAACCTGATGGCACCTTTGAAGACGTAACCGAGCACGCGGGCCTCGAGGGAGCCGGCTACGGCATGGGGGTGGCCGTCGGCGACTACGATAACGACGGCTACGACGATCTCTTCGTCACCGGTCTCGGCGGCAATCATCTGTATCACAACAACGGCAACGGCACCTTCACCGATGTGACGGAGAAGGCGGGCGTGGGCGGCAGCGGCTGGTCCACCTCGGCCGCGTGGGTCGATCTCGACGGAGACGGCTATCTCGATCTCGTCGTGCTCCGCTACATCCAGTGGGACTGGGACGATGTCTGGTGTGGCCCGCCGGATAATCGCGGATATTGCCATCCCGACGTTTTCCAGCCCATCTCGATGCTCGTGTATCACAACAACGGCAACGGCACCTTCACGGAAGAAGCGCACAAGTTGGGACTCGACAAGCCCGCCAAGGCGCTCGGCATCTCAATCGCCGACTACGACCGCGACGGTCACCCTGACATCTTCGTCGCCAACGACTCCATGGTCGAGTACCTGTTTCACAACCGTGGCAACGGAACCTTCGAGGAAGTGGGACTTGAATCCGGTCTCGCCGTGGATGGCGATGGCCGCACCTTCGCCGGTATGGGAACGGACTTTTCCGACTACAACAATGACGGCTGGCCTGACCTGATCGTCGACGACCTTGCCAACCAGAAGTACGCCCTCTATCGCAACAATCGCGATGGCAGTTTCGAGTACGACAGCTACGTCATCGGCATAGCCGGCATGAGCCTGCTCCACTCCGGATGGGGGCTGCGCTTCATGGATTACGACAACGACGGCTGGAAGGATTTGATGATCGCCCAGGGGCACGATCTCGACACGATCGAAAAGGATCATCCGCAGCTGCACTATCGCGAGCCGCTGATGCTGTTGCGCAACGTCGATGGCAAACGATTTGTGAATGTCGGTCCCGCCTCAGGGCCTCTGTTCGAACAGCGCTGGGTCGGCCGCGGCCTCGCCGTCGGCGACATCGACAACGACGGGCGCCTCGATGCGGTGGTCACCGAGAATGGCGGGCCCGTGCACGTCCTGATGAATCGCACCCAGACCGGCAATCACTGGATTGGCTTCAAACTGATCGGGCATCGCAGCAATCGCGATGGCATCGGCGCGGTCGTTCACATCGAAACCGCCGCGGGCCCGCAGTGGTATACCGTCACCACGTCCTCCAGCTATCTGTCGTCCGGCGACAAGCGAGCACACTTCGGCCTGGGCAAGGCCGACGCAGTGGCGACGGTCGAAATCCGGTGGCCCAGCGGCATCGTGCAGATGCTTCACAACGTGAAGGGCGATCGCTACGTGACCATCGACGAACCGGTCGCAGCCGCTGTCGCGAAGCACCCTCGCTGAGCGTGCTCCTCAGCGACGGAATGCGTGGATCGCGAGAGTCCGGTTCTCAGGGCTCGTTGCTCCCACTGTCCGACGGCGTTCCCGTTGGAACCGCGTCCAGCTTCTTCACCTCGGCTGCGGCTTTCTGCGCATCGTCGAGCCGGCCCAGCCTGCGATAGACACGCGCCAGTTCGAACCACGCGCTTCTGCGCAAAAAAGGCGACGGCTCGGCAGCCAGGCATTTCTCCAGCCACCCGGCCGCTTCGGCATCCTGTCCTGTTCGCGCCAACCCTTCGCCGAGGTAGAAGGCCACCGGAGCCGCGGCCGCATGCGCCTCGACCGCTTGCCGCAGCAGGGCCACTCCCTGCTGCGCGTCGCCGGTCTGCACGTCGATCTTGCCCAGGTTGTAGAGAGCCGCCGGATCGCCGGGATGAATCGCGAGCACCTGCTGGTAGGCTTTGGCCGCATCGTCAAAGCGGCTCAGCCGCTGATCTTCATCCCCGATATCGAGATAGAGATCCGGATCCTTCGGCTGCTTTGCAAGCGCCGCCTGGTACTCCACGACGGCCTTCTCCGGCTGCTTCGCCTCAGAATCGACGTCGCCCATGGCTCGATGCATCTGCCAGGAATCCGGGCCCAGTTCGAAAAGCTTCTGGTAAACGGCTTGCGCAGACAAGGTATGGGCGCGGCCCTGATAGTAGAGGATCGTGAGGTCGCGGGGCTGAAGAGTTGCGGCATGATCCAGCGGAACAGTCGCATCCTCAGGGTGTCCGGCGGCCAGGTCGGTCATGCCGATCCACATCAGCAACTCGACATTGTCCGGTTGCAACGTCGCTTCGGCGTTCAGAGACGCAAGTGCGCCGTCAAAATCCTTCTGTTCGTAGTCAAGGATCCCGAGGAACATATGGGCGCCGCGAATCTGCGGGTCGGCGACGATCGCCTGGCGCAGCGCCTCGCGCGCCGGCTCGCTTTTGCCCTCTCGCAGCAACGACATGCCCAGCCCGAGGGACGCGCTGGCTGAATGAGGGTCGGCGGCCAGGGCCTGGCGGAAATCCTGTTCGGCTTCCTCAGGTTTGCCCGCATGCATGGCCGCCGCTCCGTTGCGCATCAGCACCTCAGCCTGGGCCGGGGACGCCTCCTGAGCGATGCTGGGCGTGGAGAGCTGCAGAAATGCGCCCAGCAGCAGGGAAACACAGAAGCTTCGGCGCGCGCGCATTGCCATAGGAGTCACTTTCACCTCTCCCAGCCGCGATGATAGCGCAGCATTTTGCGCAGCCCGCGGTTGGCCGCATCCTGCGCGAACCTGGCTGGGTATCAGACCAGTGGCCTGCAGACACAAATCGAGAAAACGATAACACTAAATCGGTTTTCGAGTGTCCATTTTGGGACACTGTGGGCGATTCCTGGGTGACTTTGGTGATCCCGCCGATCTCTGCGTCGAATCGGCGGTGGCGACGAGTGAAGTATGCTGTTTCACAGCGATTCCCCCTATTTGGGGGAGTGTTCATCTCCATCGAAAGGTGGAATTTTGTTCTTGACAGCTAAAACTTACCTGCGATAGCCTTCGTCCCGACGACAAAAGAAGGTTCGCGGCCAGCATAGAGTAAACGTTTGCTGTCATCGCAACCCAGGCGATCGGTTTTCAGGAGGATGCATGTTTAAGGTTTTTGGTAGACGCAGTCTGTTTGGCCTGCTGTTTGCGCTCTTCGCAGTCACCACGTCATTCGGTCAGACCAGTCAGGGCGCGCTTGCCGGCACAATCACCGACACATCGGGCGCTGTAGTCGCCGGCGCGCACATCGTGGCGACCCAAAATGAAACCGGTGCCAAAAGCGCGACCGTGTCCACTGGCTCCGGAGATTACCGCCTTCCCGAATTGTCGATTGGCCGCTACGACGTGGTCGTGACCGCTCCGGGCTTCGAGCGGTCCACCAGCACCGGCGTGCTCGTCACCGTCGGCGGCGTGTCCACAGTGAACGTAGTGCTCAAAGCCGGCGCGGTCACCGAAACGGTGACAGTCGACGCCAGCTCGCCGACCCTTGAGACCCAAAGCTCTGATATTGGCGGCACGGTGTCCAACAAGCAGATGGAAGATCTGCCGCTTTCGCTGGCGCTCGGCGTCAATGGCATGCGCTCTCCGGAGACATTCGAGTTCCTCATCCCCGGCACCACCGGCCCGGGTTCCGCCACGCAGGGCAACTCGCAGAACGGCGTCTTCTTCGCTCGCCTCTCCGGCGGCCAGGCCTACGGGAACGAGACTCTGCTGGACGGCGCCAGCGTGCAGCGGAGTGAGAACGGCTCATCGTTCGACGAAACTTCTCCGTCGATCGAAGCATTGCAGGAGTTCAAAGTCACCACCTCCACTCCATCGGCAGAGTTCGGCCGCACGACTGGCGGCATTACAAGTTTCTCGGTCAAATCGGGGACAAACGATTTTCACGGGATCGGTTACGCAATCGTGAAGAACCGCGCCTTCGACGCCAACTCCTGGTTCAATAACGGTTACAAGGGCCTGAACTGCAACGGCGTCTCCGAAATCGACTGCGCCTACAGCAAGCCCGCCGACAGCAAGTACGATTTCGGCGGTATCTTCAGCGGGCCGGTGCGCATTCCACATGTCTACAACGGAAAGGACCGCACGTTCTTCCTTTTTGCATGGGAGCAATATCGGTTCAAGCTGGGTGGCACGGCCTATTCAACCGTGCCCACCGCGGCGGAGCGAAAGGGAGACTTCAGCGCCGATCTTGGAGTACCCGTCCCCGGAGGCTCGCCCTATCCGGGTGTCGGCTATGACGTGCTGCTGAATCCCTGCACAGGAACGCCGCTGCTCTACGACCAGATATTCGATCCACGAACCAGTACCCAAATCAGTCCGGGGGTGTTCTGCCGAACGCCGTTCCCGGGCAATATGATCGATGCTCCCATGAGCGCGGCTGCGCAAAAGCTGATCGCGGGCCTGCCGCTCCCGAATCAGGCTCCCCAGACAACCAATGTCTTTGGGTACATCAACAATTACGTTATCGCGGGAACCCGCACGATCACGAACACGACGTACACCATCCGCGTCGATCAGAACCTCGGGACCAAAAGCAAGACCTTCGCTACCTACGACACACGCCAGAATTCCGCGCTGGAAGGGATTCCGAACTTTCCGGAGCCGTACAACGACAACGGCTATCCGCAGTCCTTCACCACACACTACGTGCGCGGCGGCTGGGACTACACCATTACCCCAACCCTGCTGAATCACCTCAACCTGGGTTACAACCGTACGAACAGCGTTAACGTCGGCGCGACCTACGGCACCGCCGACACGGCCGCTGCCTACGGGGTTGGGGGCGACTTTTCGAAGTTCTTCCCGCTGATTGTTTTCCCCAGCCCGGATCAACCGTCCACCTGGGGACAGCAGCAGAATGGCGACAACATCGATAACGGCATACGGATCAATGACAGCGTGAGCTGGATTAAGGGCCGGCAAAGCATCAAGTTCGGCGTCGACCTCCGGCACCAGCAGTATTCGGTCATCCAGTACAACCAGGACACTTTTAACTTTTACCGCGATCAAACCGCGGGGCTGAGCAATGCCTGCTGCGGATCGGGAGATCCAATAGCAAGCTTCCTTCTGGGTGAGGTCGGTAACGGATCACAGGCGGTTTACAACGATCACCCGCGCTGGAATTCGCATTACATCGCCGTATTTTTCGAGGATGACCTGAAACTCTCGAAAAACCTGACCGTGAACATGGGCTTGCGTTACGACGTGGATGCGCCGCGCAGTGAAGCGCTCGACCGCACGTCGGAATTTAGCCTGACGGCGGCGGACGCGGCCGCCGGTGGTCTGCCGGGCGCGCTGGTTTTCGGCACCAACTGCCATTGCAATTCCGCCTGGGCCGACACCTGGTACAAAGACTTCGGTCCGCGCCTTGGCTTCGCCTATGTGCTTCCACACACCGACAATAAGATGGTCCTCCGCGGAGGCGGCGCCATCCTCTACGGCCCATTGCAATACAGCGATTTTGGGAGCTCGATGGCCCTCGGATACAACCAAAGCCGCGACTTCTACGCTGTGCAGAACTCGGCGGCCAACACGGGCGGCGCATTTACTCCGGCGTTCCGGCTGGATTCCAGTTCGACCGCCGACCCAACCAATCCATCGGTCGGTTTCCCGGCTGTGAGCTATGCGCCGAACCTCGATCCAACACAACTCACTGCCCAGAATGGTCCAGGCAGCTTCTCTGCCGTCGGCGGCGAAGTCATCCGGTCGAACTGGGGACGTCCAGCCATGGTCAACAACTGGAGCCTGCAACTGCAGGATGAGGTTGCAACGGACCTGATCTTCACGGTCGGGTACATCGGGCAATCGGCGCAGGATCTCCACTCCGGATACCTGTCCAACATCAACAATATTTCGCCGACGTATTTCAACCTCGGCGACAAGCTGTCGATCCCCGGCTACACCATTCCGGAAGGTGGCTCCAACGGCGGCGTAAACGCGCCCTACTCTACGTTCACGGGTGCGCTGGGACAGGCGCTGCGGCCGTTTCCGCAATATGACTACATTGCGGGCGACTGCTGCCTGGAAAACCTGGGACACTCCTCGTACGACGCGCTGGTGACTTCTCTGGAGCGGCGCTTCCATGATGGACTGAACCTGCAGGCGTCCTATACCTGGTCCAAGGAACTGACCGACGCAGATTCGACGATTCCGTTCAGCTACATTACGGGCAACGGTGGCAGCGGCCTCCGGCAGGGTCAGGGCTCTGAGGACCTGCATCTGGAAAAGGCGGTGAGCGCGCAGAGCCTCACGAACCAGTTCTCGCTGAGCTACCTTTATCAGCTCCCCTTTGGCAAGGACCGCAAATGGTTAAACAATAACCGTGCGGCTGACCTGGTGATCGGCGGATGGCAGGTGGGCGCGATCCAGCGCTACCAGAGCGGGTCACCCATCAGCTTCGGCTGTGCCAGTGGAATTCCTTTCTACCAAAACTGCATCACCTACACGGCCGGACCGGCATCGAACGGCGGAACCGCCTTCGCCAGCCAGGCCTTCAAGGGGAACAAGAACAAGCCGAGCTACTTTAATCAGGAATCCTGGTTCAAACCGGCATACCGCATTCCGGGTTCGGCGGGGGCAGCGGATCCAGGAGTACCGCTGACCGATGCGGCCTTCGTCGACCAGAACTCGGAGTTTGGGCCGATCCGCAATTTCACACCGGGATGCGCCGCGTATAACGGTGGCAACGCCTGCTCCTTCGACCCGTTCAGCCTGGGAAACATACCCCGAGTTACAAACGCGGTTACCGGACCTGGTTACCTGGCGGAAGACGTGAGCCTGCTGAAGGACTTTCACATCTCGGAACGGATGATCTTCCAGTTAAAGGGAGAAGGATTCGATATCTTCAACCGGCACCGGATGGCAATTCCAGATACCAGCCCGGGTGATACCTGCACCGTGGGAGGAACCGGCTGCACCGGTTTCGGTATTCCTACCGCCACCGATTATGGTCCGCGTAATCTGCAGGTGAGTGGCCGTATCACGTTCTAACCGTTTGGCGGGCGGAGCACAGCAAACAACTTTGCAACTCCGCCCGCTGCACGTTTTCAAAATTGATGCCTCCATCGAGCCGGGTCACTCCCGGCTCATCTTTTTGTGCTGGATCTCGACACGTTGCAGCAAGGCAGCCGCATCGATTGCAAATCCACATGGTGCCGGTCGACAATGAGGCGGAGGCATCGGGACTTCATGCTCAGCCGGGGATGTTCGATCGCAGCTGTGCTGCTGTTGCTTTCCCCTGGCGTCGCGATGGCTCAGCAGGCCCCCACTGTCGAGGATGGGTTTGCGTTGCTCCGGGCGGGCAAGCCCGACGACGCCCGCAATGTTTTCGAGGCCGTCCTCGGCGGAAAGCCGGATGACTCCCAGGCGCAGAGCGGCGAAGTGCAGGCCAGCGAAGGGGTCGCGCTCGCGCAATACCACGACGGCCACCGCGTCGAAGCCCTGCAGGCCCTTCTGCGGGCGCGCCCCTTCGCACCGCGCAGTCCGCGCCTGCTGGTCGACCTGGGAATCCTCGAAGAAGAAATGAAGCTCTACCCCAACGCCGAAAAGGACCTGGGCCTTGCCCAGCAAGTGAGTCCGAACGATCTGAATGCCGATTACGCGATGGCGCGTGTCAAGATGGACGAAGGCCAGTTGGACGCCGCCGGGGAAAACATGAAGGCGTATCTGAAGGCGCGTCCGGACGATGCCAGCGCGCACTACGGCATGGGGCGCATCGACGAACTCGGCATGCAGTTCGATCAGGCGCGCGCCGAATTTCTGCGCTCCATCGCGATCCAGCCCGTGCAGACCGAAGCTTATTACGAACTCGGCGACGTCGATCTGAAGCAGGATAACTACACGGAAGCACTCAGCTATTTTCAGAAAGTGCTCGCTCGCAACGGCCAGCACGCCGGCGCGTTGGCTGACGCCGGGCAGGCCCTTTACCGGGAAAAGCAGTACACCGCAGCGCTGCCCTATCTTCAGCGAGCCGTTGTGGTGGCTCCCGCCTACCAGCCGGGCCACTACTATCTCGGCCTGACGCTCAGCCGCCTCGGCCGCAAAGAAGAATCGAATCGGGAGTTACTCACCGCTCAAAAGCTCGCCGACGAAGACAACAGGAATGCCGGCCGCACCTATCAAATCAGCCCCGCTCCGGCGAGCCAGTAGCCAATCCTTTTGCTGCCGTCGCGCAGAAAATCAGACCAAGCGGCGCGCCCATAAAGAGATCCGGATGCTCGCCGCTGTACGCTTCTGTGAAGCGGAAGCACCCGGCAGACCAATCGTTCCCCAGTCTGAAAACGGAAGATCTCAGAAAGATTCCTGGCCGGGGCCCTGGAATGCGCACCGCAGGGATGCGGATAGGCGGGGGCGGCGCGCATTCCACCGTCAGAGTAGCCATCCCCGGCTGCATAGTTGTCATGGAATTGTCATTTCCGCTCGAAATCCAGCCCGAGCGCTTTCCACTTGGGGCCTGCATTCCCTGGGGAGCTTCCTGGAGCGCCGTTCAGTCCTCCCGGGCCGGCAATGGCGCGCGCGTGAATTCCGGCTGAAACCGCATCATCGCCAGGCCCGTGATCGTGACGACCGCGGAGCCTGTGAGGTACCAGCCCACGCTTTGCAATCCATAAGTCCGCGCCAGCCAGGTGGCGATGTACGGCGCCATCGACGCGCCCACAATCGCCGCGCTGTTAAAGGCCAGCGACGTGCCCGTGTAACGCACCTCGGTGGGAAACAGCTCGCCGATCACCGTACCGAGCGGCCCGTAGGTCACGCCCATCAATGCCATGCCGATGGCCAGCATCGACGCCACGCCCAGCCATCCCGCCTGAAACAGCGGCGCGAGGACGAGCCCAAACAAGCCGATAGCGACGGTGATGCCAATCATCACCGCTTTGCGGCCGCGCTCGGCCAGCATGGCGGCCAGCGGAATAGTCGCCGCGAAGAACAGGATGCCCACCAGTTGCAGTAACAAAAACGTCTGTCGGCTGTAGCCCAGCGCACTCGTCCCCCACGAGAGCGCAAACACGCTCATCAGGTAAAAGATGACGAAGGTCGACAAGCTCCCGATCGTCCCCGCCACCAGCGCCCGCGTATGATGGCGCACCACGGTGACCAGGGGCACGCGCTCCGCGGATCGGCGCCGCGCATTCTCCTCGAAGACCGGCGTCTCGGTGATGGTGAGGCGCACATACAGGCCCAGCCCCACCAGCACTGCGCTTGCCAGGAACGGCAGCCGCCACCCAAAGCGGAAGAACTGCTCGTTGGTCGTCCAGTGCGAGAGCAACAGAAAGACGCCGCCCGAGAGAAAGAATCCCGCCGGCGCGCCCAGTTGCGGAAACATGCCGTACCAGGCGCGGCGTCCTTCCGGCGCATTCTCAATCGCCAGCAGCACCGCGCCGCCCCACTCCCCGCCCAGGCCAATGCCCTGGCCGAAGCGGCAAATCGCGAGCAGGATGGGCGCAGCTACGCCCATGGTCCTGTAGGTGGGCAACAGCCCGATCGAAACAGTCGAAAGCCCCATGGTCAGAAGCGCGATCACCAGCGTGGTCTTACGGCCAACACGGTCGCCGAAATGCCCAAACAGCGCCGACCCAATGGGCCGAGCGATAAAGGCGATCGCGAACGTCGCCAATGAAGCCAGCCGCGCCGACAGGGGATCGATGGCCGGAAAAAATAAGGACGGGAAGACCAGCACGGCCGCGTTCGCATAAATGTAGAAATCAAAGAACTCAATCGTCGTCCCAATCAGGGACGCGAAGAGAACCTGGCGCGGCGTGTTGATCTTCCTGCCGGAAACAGAAGGGGCTGCGCTCATTGAGGTTTCTGGCAAACTCCGGGGATGGCTGGCTCAGCAAACTGTACCACTGAAGTAAGCCGGGGCGAGGCGCGCCGCAAACAAAATGGGAGTGGCGCGCGCTCCGATTGTCCGCAGGAATGCAGGGCGAGTCGGCTCGTCCCATTGCCGCCAAAGCCCAGCGCAACACCAACAGACAGCCCGTCACTCGCAAGATTGCCCTTGCCTCATTATGCGTTGATGCGTTACGCTCATATGCGTATTATGCCAACGCCCGAAAATCCGTTCATCTTCGGCGAGATCGTCGACGAGCCCTACTTCGTCGATCGCACCACCGAGTTGGCTCAGCTGGTGCGCGACCTCGCCGACGGGCAAAAGGTTTTCCTGCTTTCCCCAAGGCGTTTTGGAAAAAGCTCTCTGGTCGCGCTGGCGCTTCTGAAGTTGCGGAAGCGGCACATCCGCACGGTCAGCATCACCGTCAGCAGCTATGCCAGCTACGCCCAGTTTCTCGAAAAGTTCGCCGAGAAGGTCCTCCGCGCCGCCGGACCGTGGAACCGCGTCAAAGACTGGGTCACCCGCTTCGGTCGCAGTGTGAAGCCGGATATCAACTACAACATGTCCACGGGAGAAGTGAGCGTCTCTCTCGGTCGCGGAGCGGCTTTCGATCCCCTCCCCATCGCGCCGGAGATATTTGCCATGCCGGGCGAACTGACCGCGAACGCCGGGTTTCGCATGGCGATCTGCCTCGACGAGTTTCAGCAAATCTCCGGCTTTGACAGCGGCACCGTGGAGAATGTCCTCCGCAACCAGGTGCAGGAGCAGCGCGAGGTTGGCTACGTCTTCGCGGGTTCTCAGCCGTCTCTCATGAAGGAGATGCTCTCCTCCAATCGCCCCTTCCACAAGGCCGGACCGCATATGTTTCTCGACAAGATCCCGGCGCCGGCCTGGAAGGAGTTTATCGGCCGCCAATTTGCCGCCAGGGGCAAGCACCTTACCGAGCAGGCAATGGATGCGCTGCTGGCCGCCTCCGATCTCATCCCGTATGACGTGCAGCGCCTTGCGCACGAACTCTGGGACTATGCGGAACTGAAGAATCGTAAGAGCCTCGACGCGGCCGATGTGAACCTGACCATCGACGCCCTCGTCACCAGCCAATCGAGCTGGTACGAACTGCTGTGGGAACAATTGTCAGCCGCGCAGCGCGGGGCCCTCCAGGCTTTGGCTGCGCGCGGCCCTGCAGATATTTATTCCCAATCCGTGCGGGACGACTTTCGGCTGGGGCCGGCTTCGACCGTCCAGCGTGCGCTCCAGTCTCTGGACGCGAAAGATATCCTCGATCGATACGCAGACAAAATCTTCTTTCTCGACCCGCTCTTTCCATTCTGGATACGGAAGAAAGTCGCGTAGCTCACATTACGCTGAATGGCGTTACGCCAATCCGCGTAACGACTCGCTCCTCAAGGCTGACTCCCAGCTTCGATCGTGCGAACCGTTCAGCGCGGACCGAAACTCCGGCAGAAAGCCGCATTCGTTTCCACAGCAAACTCTACGCGTAGCTCGATCCGCCGCTGGTATTGCGCGCGCCGCGCTCTGCGCGAATTTTTTCAACGTAGCCGCCCGCCCGCAATGCTGTCAGCGGATCTTCAGGCAGTCCCCGATGTTGGCGCCACGCGCGCACCGCCGGACGCACATCCGTCCAGAACGCAGCCCGCAGGCATTCTTCCGCCTCGACCAGCTGGCAGGCGTCCTGCAATTCAGCGAGTCTGGCTCGGTCGACGAGCGCCGCCCGGGCGTAGATCTCCTGCGCCGCGCAGACCGTCTGCACCATCGCTTCCAGTTTCCCCTTCAGGTTGTGGCTCTGATCGATCATGTAGGCGATCGGCTGGCCCGCGGGAACATCAGCGACCGCCCCCCCGCGCGCGCCCCAGCGGCTCGCTGTGAAGATCTCGTGGAAGATGCGAAATATCTGATAAGGATCGATCGAGCCCAGCGTAAGATCGTCGTCGGCATATTTGCGGTCGTTGAAGTGGAAACCGCCCAGAACCCCCTCGCGCAGCAGCCACGCAACGACTTGCTCGATATTCTGCCCCTGGTAGTGATGGCCGGTATCCACCAGCACCACCGCCTGCGGACCGGCGCGCCGCGCCAGCAGCAGCGCCATGCCCCAGTCGGCGATGTCAGTGTGGTAAAAGGCGGGCTCGAAAGGCTTGTATTCGATCAGCATCCGCTGATCCGGCCCGAGCGCGGCGTGGGTCGCCTGCAGGGCTTCTTCCAGCCACCCGATGCGGCGCGTCATGCTCTGCGTCCCCGGATAATTCGACCCATCCGCCAGCCAGATCGAAACATCCTGCGACCCCAGCCCCTGCGCGATCGCCACCGAGTCCAGCAGGTGCCGCAGCGCCTTTCTCCGTATCCCAGCGTCGGGATTGCAAACCGACCCGAACTTGTACTCCTGCGCCTGAAACAGGTTGGGGTTGATCGATCCGGCGCGAATCCCGAACCGCGCCTCCAGCCCCTTCACGGTCTCGACATCCGCAAGCCCGCCCGGCAGGTCCCACTCCACATGCAGCGCCAGCGTGGGACACGTCCCGGTGAGGGCATTGACCTGACCTCCGTCGGCAAACTTCTCTTCGAGCGTGGAGGCCGCCTCGGCCTGCAGATACTTGCCGAAGCGCGTGCCGGTGTTGGAAAATCCCCACGAAGGAATCTCAATCCGAAATGAATCGAGCGCCTGACTGATCGTTTCTTCCTGTGTCATCCCAGGGCCCCCTTCCAGTCGCAGAAAGGATAATTGATGATGGCCCGCCCCGGCGCAGCCCGGGATCTCCTGCGTTGGGCGCCGTCCACGGCCCATTTCGCAACCAGCTCGGCCCGAAAGCGTCTGGACGCATCCCAACGGTTCCGGTAAACTGAAGGCTGTTGTCAGCACCGGCTTTCTGCACACAGAGACGCCAGTCAGGATCACCATGCCTAAGCTCAAAACGCATCGGGGCGCTGCGAAGCGCTTCAAAAAGACCGGCACGGGCAAATTTAAGCGCGGCCAGTCGAAGATGCGGCACATTCTTACGTCGAAGGAGACCAAAACCAAGCGCAAGCTGGCTCACAGCGTGCTGGTTTCGGACGCCGACCATAAGAAGGTGGCCCGCATGATTCCCTACGCCTGATTTTTCCGGGCCTCCGCGCGGAGGCTCCCTCGGCTTAGCCGAGAGTGGATCAGGTAAGCAGAGCGCGTGAAGAGGTTCTTCCCACCTCCAGCCGCTGAACCCGCACCGCAACACCAAGGAGAATGACCATGCCCCGTGTAAAACGTGGGACTAAACGCAGCGACCGCCGCAAGAAAATCCTGAAAAGGGCCAGCGGCTACTTCCTCACTAAATCCAAGCTCTACCAGGCGGCGCAGGAAGCCGTCGAGCGCGGGCTGAAGTTTGCCTACAGCGGCCGCAAGCAGAAGAAGCGGCAGTACCGCTCCATCTGGATTGTGCGCATCAACGCCGCAGCCAAGATCAACGGCATTAGCTACTCGCAGCTCATCAGCGGTCTGAAGAAGGCTGGCGTCGAGCTGGACCGCAAGATGCTCGCCGATCTCGCCGTCAACGATGCTGGCGGGTTCACGGCGCTCGTCGGCCAGGCGAAAGCCGCGCTGAGCAAAGCCGCAGCCTAAGCGAAATTTTCAATGCAGCTTCGGCGCAGAGCCGCCCTCGCAACGGGTGCGTCGATGCGCCGTCGTGTCTTCGGAGGTGTCCCATGAGCGATCTCATCGACGATTCCCAGCCCTGCTTTCGAACCGAGCAGTAAGCGCCGCAGAGGGTTCCCCTCGGAAATCCAGGTCCGGCGCGGCGTCCGCATCGTCCACGGCGATAAGGAGCTGACGGAAAAGCTCGGCCGCAATGACCTCTGTCCATGCGGTTCAGGATTGCGCTTTCAAGCGGTGCTGCCGGCACTCCGGCCGCTACGATGGCTCAAATCGGGACTACTTTTTTCCGCAGGTAACCATCCGGAGGGGGATGTTTTTGCCCCTTCCGGATTTCATCGGCACACACACCGGAATACCGGGTAAACTGGGCACTTCCAGGTTGCTGATCGTCCGGAAAATTCCTTGCCCAGCCCACCCTCCAAACCTCCGTCATCCCCCGCTACCTACGCCGACGCCGGTGTCGACATGGCCGCCGGCGACCACGCGAAACAGCGCATCAAGTACCTCGCGCAGCGCACGTTCACCCGCAATGTGCTGGGAGAAATCGGCGGCTTCGGCGGCCTCTTCCGCCTCGACGGCAAATATGAGGAGCCGGTGCTCGTTTCGAGCGCCGACGGTGTGGGCACCAAGCTCAAGCTTGCATTTCAGCTCGGTATCCATCACACCGTGGGCGCCGATCTCGTGAATCACTGTGTCAACGACATCGCGGTGCAGGGCGCCACGCCGCTCTTCTTCCTCGACTACCTCGCCACCGGGCGTCTCGACGGCGAAATCGCGGAAAAGATCGTCTCCGGCCTGTCCGACGCATGCCGCGCCAACGGCTGCGCGCTCATCGGCGGTGAAACCGCGCAGATGCCCGGCTTCTACGCTGATGGCGAATACGATCTGGCCGGTTTCATCGTGGGCGTCGTGGAGCGGGCCAAGCTCGTGACCGGCGCAAAGATCCATCCCGGCGATGTGCTGCTCGGCTTTCCCTCGACCGGCTTGCATACCAACGGCTATTCGCTGGCGCGCAAGCTCTTCTTCGAGGTAGCGAAGTACAAGCCCGAGCAGTACGTGAACGCGCTGAAGGAAAAAGCCGGCGCGGCCCTGATGAAGACCCACAAGAGCTACCTAGGCCTGATCAGGAAGCTCACCGCCAGCGATTACGCGGCGGGCATGGCGCACATCACCGGCGGCGGCATCACCGATAACCTGCCGCGCATCCTGCCCAAGAATGTTTCGGCGCACATTGAGCTGGGCAGCTGGCCGGTGCTGCCCATCTTCGAGCATTTGCAGCAACTGGGCAACGTCGAGCAGGAAGAGATGCTGCGCACCTTCAACATGGGGATCGGGCTCATCGCGGTGGTTCCGGCCGAGCGCTTCAAGCGGTGCAAGAGCATGCTCGATCGCGCCGGCGAAAAATCGTACGTCATCGGCCGCATCGTCAAAGGCGATCGGCGCGTCATCTACGCGTGAATCGGACCAAGAGCGAGGTAGCGCAATTTCTGGACGACTTCCTGCACGATCGCGGCGGCGCCTGGGACTGGGATGATTTCACCTCGATTCCCATCAAGGACCCAGCGCTGGAGCGAATTCGTCTCGGCTGCGCGACGTTGCCGGAAAGATTCCCGCCAGCGCATTGTCGTGAGTACTGCAATGAAGAAGGCCGTGCCGAGATCGAGGAGTTTCTGAAGAACCTCAGGGACAACAAAACTCATGCGTAATCTAGGCATCCTTCTCTCTGGACGCGGCTCCAACTTCCTCGCCATCGCCGACAGCATCGCTTCCGGCAAATTGCCCAATGGCGAGATCGCCGTCGTCGTCTCCAATCTCGCCGACGCGCCGGGACTGGCGGCTGCAAGCCAACGCGGGCTCACCGCCGTTGCGATCGAAGCGCGCGGGCGCAAACGCGCCGAGCATGACGCGGAGATCATCGCGTGCCTGCGCGACCACAACGTCGACCTGGTCTGCCTCGCCGGCTACATGCGCCTCCTGTCTCCGGAATTCGTGCACGCCTTCCCGCAGCGCATCCTCAACATCCATCCGTCGCTGCTCCCGGCGTTTCCGGGCCTTGATGCCCAAACGCAAGCCTTCGACTACGGCGTGCAGGTAGCCGGGTGCACCGTGCACTTTGTCGACGAACAACTCGACCACGGCGTGATCGTGCTCCAGAAGTCCGTTCCGGTTCTGGCCGCCGACGATGCCCACACGTTAGCCGAGCGCATCCTCGAGCAGGAACACATCGCGTATTCGGAAGCGATCGATCGCGTGGTTTCGGGGAAGTATGAAATCGTCGGTCGGCGCTACCTGCGGAAATCCTGATCGATCTTTGGAACGGCGAACTCGCCCCGCGCCACCGGCGCCGTGTAATCGAGCATCAGGCAGAAAGCCGCCAACGCCTCTGCCCACAATGGCCGTCCGTGTTCCAGCGTCTGCCAGCCCAGGCGCAGAGAATCCTGCGTCGTGCAGGCGCGCGTCAGGCATACAGCGATGTTGACGAAATAGGAGCTGACGAAGCATCCCGTAAGAATCAGCAGCGCGGCAATCAACCCTGCGCGCGGGCGCCGGAGATACGCGGCGAAAGCCACGATGCCGATCGCAGGAACGATGCAGGCCGCCTTCAGCAGCACAGAGGAAGACGCAGCCGCGCCGGTCCAGCGCCACGACATAACCCCAAGCCATGAACACACCAGGCTGGACAGCCCCGCAACCGTCAGCAGCAGAATCTTGCGCACGCTCCATGTATACCGCGACCCGGCGCGCACAGCCGCAGGAATCACAGCTGCATCCACTCAAACGGGAACAGCCTGCCTGCGGCGACGGGATCGAGCTGGACCCCGGCCAGAGCGGCAGCACGGGAGAGAACCGGATCGCGTCCCGCAGCCAGGTCCTCTGCCGTCGGCAGCATCAGTTCGTCCGGCGTGACACCCGTCTTTTCGAGACTCTTGCCATCCGTCATGATCAGGTCTGCGTCCGTTACGCTGAAACCGTAGAAAATCCTGGTGTCCGCCCCCTCGCTGTCCCCGTACCACCGGGCCTCCATCACCGCTCCCGCGCTTTGGTCCCCAATCACGATACCGCGATGCTCGATCTGGATTGTGCGCGCAAACAATTCCGCCGCCGAGGCTGACCCGCCGTCGATCAGAACGATCAGCTTTCCGGTGAAAGTGGATCCGTAGCGCCTGGCGATCATCGGTTTTTTTTCGTTGCGGCCTACTCGGTCGGCGATCTTCACATCGTGGTCAAACATTGAGCCCACCATCCACGCAAGTGTTTGCGTGCTGCCGCCCGGGTTCCCCCGCAAATCGAGAATCAGCATCTTGTGCTTCCGGACGATATTCATGCCGCGGTCGATCGGCCCGTAATCCTCGTCGAAATTCGACATCCTCCAGATCACCGCATCTCCGATCTCGACCATGCGGCTGCGCGAAGCGTAGTCCTCGTCTTCATCGCGCCGGATCAGATCGTTGATGTCCGTTCCCTGCGTCAGGTCCAGCCTGCTTTTTCCTTCCTGCACGGCGGCCCTCACGACGACTCGCCGAACCTCGCCGGAAGGTGAGCGTAGATCCAGCTGTACAGCCGCAGGCGGCGCCAACAGCCTGAAGAAGTAGTTCACGTCTTCCAGGTCCGCTCGATTTACGTCGTACCCGTCCAGGTGCACCACCTGATCGCCGACGTGAACCTTCTCCGCCGCGTCGGTCTTCGGCCGCACCTGCGTCACGAAGCAGGCGTCTCCAAGAAGTCCCAGCCTGTAGCCCAGATCGGATCGGCTGGAACGCTCTGGCGGAGTAAAGTACGTGTGCGAATCCTTCAACTCACCCAACAACGCAGCAACGATCGTGAACCCGTCGCCCATGGTGTGTGCCTGTGCGACGCGCGCATCTGCTTCCCGAAACCGCGCCTCCCAGTCGATTCCGTGGAATTTTGGATCGAAGTAATGCTTCTTCACTTCGTCATGAGCGTCGCGCAGGATCTGATGGAGCCGGTATTGCGACTCGCTGTTCAGGATGGGTGGGTTGAGTGATTGCGGCTGGCCAATCGGCGCCGCGAAAGCTGAAAGCAAAAGAAGCGCAGGCGCGCAGAGCAGTGCGACGCGTGTCATCAGGTTCTGACCTATCCCGCTGGATTTCCTAAGGTCAGAGCAGAATATCCCCTGCATCTCGCCGCTGCAATACATATTTCACCTCGTCTCGCAGGCCAGCGGCCATGCTGCGGATGCCCGATGCGCTCCACTGCGCGCACTTCGCTAAAATAGAGACTGATGGCCACCAGTTCGCCTGACCTCATCCAGATCGACCTCGCGCCCCGCCGCCCGCTCCCCAAGCCGGAGTGGCTGCGCGCTCGCGCGCCGGTCGGCGACAATTATCACGACCTGAAGCGCCTGGCCCGCTCGCTCAACCTGCACACCGTGTGCGAATCCGCGCAGTGTCCCAACATCGGCGAGTGCTGGCACCACAAGACCGCCACCTTCATGATGCTGGGCAACACCTGCACCCGGCGCTGCGGATTCTGCGCCGTGCCCAAAGGCCGTCCCGACCCCATTGACTTCGACGAGCCGCGCCGTGTCGCGGAAGCGGTCGCACAGCTCGGATTGAAATTCGCCGTCATCACCAGCGTCAACCGCGACGACGATGTCGTCGGTGGCGCGCGCGCTTTCGTCGCCGTGATTGAAGAGATTCGCCGCCAGGCGCCCGGCTGTCAGGTGGAAGTGCTGATCCCCGATTTCCAGGGCAACGAAGAAGCCATCCGCCTGGTGGTCGAGGCGCGGCCGGAAATCCTGAACCACAACACCGAATCCGTCCCACGGCTCTATCGCGTCGTCCGCTCCGGCGCTCGCTACGAGCGCACGCTGCGCCTGCTCCAGTTTGCGAAGGAGATCAATCCGCGCACCGTCACAAAGTCCGGCGTCATGGTTGGACTGGGCGAGGAGACGCACGAATTACTCCAGGTCTATCGCGACCTGGCTGCGGTCGGCGTCGATGTGCTCACCATCGGGCAGTACCTCCGTCCCTCGAAGGATCACCTGCCCATGACGCGCTACTACACGCCCGACGAGTTCGCTTTCATGAAGCGCGAAGCCCTCGCCATGGGCTTCCGCCATGTGGAATCCGGACCCCTTGTTCGCTCCTCCTATCACGCGCACGAACAAGCCGACGCGGCTGGAAGCAGCGCGCCGGTGACGATGTAACCGCTCCGGCAGGCGCGTACAATACCTGTTTTGAGCCTCTCGCAAGAAGGACAAACGCTATGGCACCATCCGTAATGGCAGGCATTCCCGCATTGAAGAACGACTACGTCCAGCTGCGCACGCGCATGGACAAGGCGGTTCTGGATTTTCAAACGAATCTTGGTTCCGTCCGCACCGGGCGCGCCTCCATCCACATGCTCGACCAGGTGAAGGTGGACTACTATGGCACGCCGACGCCGCTGAATCAGGTGGGCCAGCTCACCACACCCGATCCCAACCTCATCGTCATCCAGCCATGGGACGTGAGCCTGATCGTCGAGATCGAAAAAGCGCTGCGCACCTCCGATCTGGGCTTCAATCCCAACAACGACGGCAAAATCGTTCGCGTGCCCGTGCCACCCATGACGGAAGACCGCCGCCGCGAAGTAGTGAAGCACCTGCATCGTGTGCTCGAGGATCACCGCACCGGGGTCCGCAACATCCGCCGTGACGGCAACGATCTGATCAAGAAAGCCGCGAAGGAAAAGAAGATCTCCGAAGACGAGGAGAAGCGCTCGCTCGACGAGATTCAGAAGCTGACCGACGAAGAGATCAGGAAAATGGAAGAGATGGCGAAGAAGAAGGAAGTGGAAGTGATGCAGGTCTGAGCTGTGCATTTCTCGCAACGTCAAAAGGCCGCCCAAGCCGGGCGGCCTTTTCTGCATGCGAGCCACGCGTTATGCGCCGGGGTTTGCGTCGCTGTTCATGGGAGCCACGCCGACCTGCAGCCACGTTCCGGCGGCCAGCTTCAGGTTGCCGTCTTTCTTCGCGAACGTCCCGGAGTCCTGATCCTGCACCTGACTGTGCAGCGTAACGTTGCTCAGCAGTCCGGACGCCTGGTCGACCTTCTCTTCGCTGTTCACTTGCCGCGGGGCCGGCGGCACCGCTTCAACGCCGAACGAGGCCTGGTTGTTGACGGTCGAGGGGAAGGCCGCCAGCAAGGTCACCTTCACCGGGATCTGCTTTCCGCCTTTGAGCTGCGCGGTCGTGAAGGTCACCGTCAGGCTGGAAGGACCCCCGCTGGTTGAAGGCTGCACGCTGGTTACTGTGCCCACCAGTTCCGTGCCCTTCTCCAGCTTCACGCCGTTCTGTGTTTTAACTGAGCCGTCCAGCTTCGCCTGGATCGTCTGGCCCTGTTTTACGGAACTGGTATCGACCGCGTGATCCAGCCGGGCGTTCACGCCCACCATCTGCCACGCCTGGGCCGTCTGCGCAGACCCTGCGCCGGCGATCAAAAAGGACCCAATTGTCAATCCAAGAGAAACATATTTCAACCCAGCTTTAATCTGCATACCGATCTCCTTTGCGAACTTCTATCTCGGCGAAATTCAACCGTCGCCTCACGGATTGTTACCCGGTGAAGGGCCGCTCCAGCTCTCTCTGCGCAGGATTTCGCATTGCCGCAAGCAGCCGGTAAGCGCGCAGGGAATGGGCACGTCCTCCACATCATTCGACGAGATCGTACTCCGTTAGTCTCGAAAACAATCGATTATCACGGCAGGAGAAGTTACTTTTTGGTTGATCGGCTCCTGGTAGCCGAGCACCCTCATTCGGCGCCGCCGTCCTGGATCCGCCCATGCATTCGTTCGCCGCCCGTGGGTTCGCACGGCGGCGGGTTCACACCGCGGTGCGCCGCATCATGCTCACCGCAAAAGAGAAAGGCCGCCCCAGGGCGGCCTTTCTCATGACGGAGAGTGGTAGAACTGAACGGGGTTACTCGGCTGCGCTGGTCGCGCCGGTGCTTGCGGCCGGAGCAACGCCCACCTGCAGAAACGTTCCCGCGCTCAGCTTGAAGTTGCCTGCGGTTTTGGCGAAGGTTCCCGACGTGGGATCTTTCACAGCTGCCGTCAGAGTGATGCCCGGCAACGCGCCCGGCTCCTGATCGACCGTGTGATCGGAGTTGACATGCTCGGGCACGGCCACAATGGACTGGTCTGCGCTTTCGGCATCCGTGTTCGCGCTGGCCGGATAAGCCGCGAGCAGCGTCGCTTTCACCGGAATCTGCTTGCCGCCCTTCAACTGTGCGGAAGTGAACACCACGCTCACGCTCGCCGGGCCGCCATTCTGCGAAGCCGTCACCGCAGCCACTTTCCCGATAAGTTGCGTGCCTTTCGGCAGCTTCACGCCGTCCGTGGTCTTCACCGAGGCGTCCAGTTTCACGGCGACCGCTTGTCCCGCTGTCGCGGATTGTGAATCCAGCGGCCGCACGAGCCGGGCATTAACGCCCGCCAGCGACTGCGCCGACGCTGCGCCAGCGAAAGCCAACGAGACAAGAGCGAGGCTCAAAGGTAAGTTCTTCAAAGAAAATGTAAATCGCATCGATGACTCCTCTATGTATGTGACGCCCAGCCCATCTCACAGCTCGGTTTCGTCCGGAAATATCGCCCCCCGTAATCACAGCCGCATGGCACACTGGCCGCTCTCGCGCGGAACATCCGGATCGGTGACTGGGGAACGGCGCGGGCGCGCCAGCGGAAGACAACGTGGTTCCGCCCCGTAGATCGCACCGTTGCTCAGCAATGACACCAAGCCGGTACGACCCAATACCACCCTCTGCGCTATTGGACGCACGGAGATCCGGGTTGGACTCACAAAAACTCTAAATTGTTGCTGAACTTTAACGTTTAAGTAGAGGGGTTTCTCAAAATGTGCGCTACATCACGAATGCGACCCGCTCCAGCTCCTGCTGCATGCATTCGACCGAACAGGGGTTTCCCTCCAGGCGCGCAACGGCGTCGCGCACCATACCCAGGTCGACGCCATAGCCACGGCCCGCCAGAAACGACGTCACCATCTGCGCGGCCTGAAACGAGTCGACGCTGGATCTCTGCAGCTCGGTCCGCAGTCCCGCCAGCTCAGCGGCTGGGAACTTCTCGATTCTGCTGTCGCTCGTCATGGCTGGCTCCTGTTCCAACGGTCCGTTGATCCGGCGCACCTGCGATTCTGTTCGGCCCTCGCAGGTTTAGACACGGGTTCAGCGAATTAGTGTTGCTGCTGGCCGCTGCGATTCTCGCGCACAAACTTTCATCGCATGCCTGCTCTCGTTCCACCGCACCACAAATTCCCCGCCGTACACTGGAATCGATGGCGATTTCTCCCGATTCTTCCGGCAAGCGCGATTCCGAGGCAACCCCCCGTGGACCTTCCTGGGGCCTGATGCTGGCGCTGATTGCCCTGGCCATGCTCCTGGCGATCGGCATTGCGTGGGCCTTCATCCACCCCATGCTGCACCCCCATTAGTACGCGCGGCCGTCGCGAGCGGTTCCGCACCCTGGCCCTCGCCACCCGACATACAATCGAATCGGCCGCATCGCGGCATCGAATGGAGACGCATGTTGCGCGTGGGACTCACCGGCGGCCTGGGCAGCGGCAAATCCACTGCGGCCGCGCTGTTTCGCGAACACGGCATACAGGTGCTCGAGGCGGATGCCATCGCGCGCGCGATGATGGAGCCGGGCCAGCCTGTCTATCGCGCAATTGCGGAACACTTCGGTCCGTCTGTGATTCGCGCGGACGGCACACTCGATCGCGCTCGTCTTGCCGCGCTGTCTTTCGACGAAGGCCGCCTCGACGAGCTCACCCGCCTCGTGCATCCCCCGGTCATCGCCGAGCAGGAACGCCGCATGCAGGAAATCTTCGCGCACGACGGGCGCGCCATCGTCATGGTCGAGTCAGCGCTGATCTTCGAAGCCGAAGCTGCAGGGACGGTCCCCAACTGGCGCAAGCGCTTCGACCGCATCGTGCTGGTCACCGCGCCCGATGATGTGAAGATCCACCGCTTTCTCTCGCGCATCCTGCCCACGGACGCCAGCCCAGATCGTCGCGCCGCCGCAGAACGCGACGCCCGCGCCCGCCTCGCCCTGCAAATGCCCGACGCCGACAAGGCTCCATGCTGTGATTTCCTCATCGATAATTCCGGGACCCTCGACGAAATGCGGAGTCAGGTCGATCGCATCGCGGCGGAACTCCACGCCTCCTCCGGGGTTTGAGCTTTCTGTCGATACAATGAAAGGTGCAGGGTTCCCGCGTCTCTTCCAGCCACGCATCGGCTGGCGCTCCGCAGGCGGACGAGGCGGCGGGCGGAATCCTCAACAGCGAATACCATGACCATGCGCAGACTCTTTCTGGTTCTCCTCCTCGTCGGAGGATTCTGGTTCTTCATCACCCACGGCAATCTCCGCACGCTGGGAGCCGACGGCTTCGGCAAATCGACGCTCACGCTCACCGAAGCTCACGCCGCGCCGGAGTATACGAACGCCGAGCTGAACAACATCTCCGTCTACAAGCGCGTCGTGCCCTCGGTGGTCAACATCACCGCCGGCACGGTCACGCTGGACTTTTTCTACGGCATGGTGCCGGCCGAGGATCAGGGCTCGGGCTTCATTCTCGACAAACAGGGTCACATCCTCACGAATTATCACGTCGTCGCGAATGCGCGAAAGATCGAAGTGCAGACCTACGACAAGCATCGCTACACCGCCCAGGTGATCGGCAGCGATAAATTCCACGATCTGGCGCTGCTCAAGATCGATGGAACCAATCTGACCCCCGCAGTTCTCGCCAGTTCCCACGACCTCCAGGTGGGCCAGCAGGTCTATGCCATCGGCAATCCATTCGGGCTGTCGGGAACCATGACGGCCGGCATCATCAGCGCGATCCGCTCGGTGAAAGGACCGGAGGGGTCGCCCATTGAGAATGCGATCCAGACCGACGCAGCCATCAACCCCGGCAACTCCGGCGGACCGCTGCTCAACTCGCATGGCGAGGTCATCGGCATCAATTCGATGATTGCCCAGAACGGCGCGGAGCAGAACGCCGGCATCGGCTTCGCCATCCCCATCGACACGGCCAAGGCGGTTCTCGGCGACTTTCAGAAATACGGCCACGCGCGCCGTCCTTCGCTGGGCATCAGCATCCTGCCCATCGGCCCCGATCTTGCCCAGCAAATGGGCCTGGCCGCCAGCTACGGCGTGCTCATCGAGAGCACCACGCCCGGAGGCGCGGCCGAACGCGCCGGTCTGCGCGGCGGCAATCAAATCGCGTACCTCGGCAACATGCAAATCTCCACGGGCGGCGATTTGATTGTCGCCATCGACGGGCAAGAGATCACCAATGCGCAGGAACTCTCCGACTTCATGAATCAGCACCAGCCCGGCGACACCATCACGGTCACGTTCTATCGCGGACGCAACAAAACGACGGTCCGCGTGACCCTGGGCGAAGCCAACGAGCGAGTAACCTAGCGCATGGCCACCCCTCGCTGGACACCGGCCGCGATCCCGGCGCAAAACGGCAAGCTCGCCTACATCACCGGCGCCAACAGCGGCATTGGCTACCACGCCGCGCTCGAACTGGCCCGCGCCGGATGCGCGGTCATCCTCGCCTGCCGCGACCGCAGCAAAGCCGATGCGGCGCGCACTCGCATTCTCGCGAAGGTTCCCTCCGCCGAACTGGACATCGCCGGCCTCGATCTGGCCAGCCTCGGCTCGGTCCGCTCCGCCGCAGAGTCGTTCCTCGCCACCGGCCAGCGGCTCGATCTGCTCATCAACTACGCCGGCGTCATGGCGCTGCCCACCCGTCGCACCACCCCCGACGGATTCGAGCTGCAGCTGGGCACCAATCACTTCGGCCATTTCGCTCTCACCGGCTTACTGCTGCCGGCCTTGCTCCGCAATCCAGGCAGCGCGTCGCAGGCGCGCATCGTGACCGTCAGCTCCATCGCCCATCGCGGCGCCACCATGGACTTCGCCAATCTGCAATGGGAACGCGGCTACAAGCCCTGGCCCGCCTATCGCCGCACCAAGCTCGCGAATCTGCTCTTCGGGTTTGAACTGCAGCGCCGCCTCGACCGTGCTTTCGCGGCCGCACCAGCGCCGGCGATCAGCATCGTCGTGCACCCCGGCGTCTCCAACACCAACCTCTTCGCGTCCGGACCCGGCCAGAGCGGCGGCCTGCTGGCGAAAATCGTTCCGCCGATCTTTGCGCTCATCGCTCAATCCGACGCCCAGGGATCGTGGCCGACACTCTACGGCGCAACCAGCCCGGAGGCACGCGGCGGCCGCTTCTACGGTCCTGACGGCTTCCGCGAAATGCGCGGCTATCCGATAGAAATCCGCGCCGAAGCCCAGGCATACGACGAAAAACTCGCTGCAAAGCTCTGGGAAACCTCCGAGCAACTCACCGGCGTCCCGTTTCCTCTTCGGTAATCGTCCGGGAATGCACGGTGCGGTGCCCCCGTGTTTTCCGGGGCGCTTTCGCGCGGACGGCTTCGGGCTCCTTCACTGCAGCCGCTCGCGAACTTCCGGCCGCACCAGATACAAAAACAGAATCAGATTGATGGCCACCATCACCATCATCGACAACTGTCGCGCGCTGACCATCATCCACATTCCATAGGTAGCCGAGAGCAGCACCGCCGCCAGGGTCAGCGCCCATCCCCATCGCTTCAGCCGCAGCAGGCCCTGGCCGGCAAGCGCGAACGCGGCGCAGAAGATCAGCACCACCGGCGGCAGCGCATGGCGGGTCACGCCAATCAGCCCCAGCAGGCACAGCAGGAACATCCACAGGCCGATGGCGGCCACGCCCGGCAGCATCCGCGGCGGCCCAGGTGCGTTGGGTTCGCTCATAACGTATGAAGATAAGCCAGCAGTTGCTGCAGTTGCTGGTCGTTCAGTTGTCCCGCAAAACCGGGCATCATGCCGTGTCCGTGCAGCGTCACGGCGGTCACGCGGTCATCGTTTGCCGGGGCGCCGCTGGGCAAATACTTCTTCCGATAAAGCGCGAACAGGCTGGGCCCATGCAGGTCTCCGCTGTGATCCGCGTAGTGGCAGCTTGAGCAGAGTTGCTGGTAGACCACGCGCCCCTGCGCCTCCTGCGGCGTCAGTGCGCTCACCGCTTTCGACGGCCCCAGCGACGGGCCGCAACCCATCAGCAAAACTGCCTCAACTGTTATGGCGGCCACCGCCATCCACGATGCAAACCATTCTTTTGCAATCACAATTTCCACCCTACACCCTGCCCGCTGCTTCAGTTCGCGTCCGCGATGGCCGTCACAATCCGATCCAGCGCCCCCCGCGCGGCTTCGCTGGCCGGGTTGTGATCGTTGCACAGGACGGAAAACACCAGCGTTCTCCCGCTCTTCGCGATCAGGTAGCCGCTCAGCGCGTTCACTTCGCCCAGCGTGCCCGTCTTCGCAAAGACGCGTCCCTTCAGCGGCCCATCGAAGCGTTCCGCCAGCGTGCCGTCGACGCCGCCGATGGGCAGAGTCGACCGATACAGCGCGCCCCATGGCTGATGCGCAGCGTAGACCAGCAGCGTGGTGGCCGCACGCGGCGTGATCAGGTCGGCGGACGACATGCCCGATCCGTCGAAGAAGACAAAATCCTCAGGATCGACTCCCGCGCCGATCAGAAACTGCCTCACCACACGCGCTCCCTGTGCGATGGACCCGTCATTCGCCGCCAGCCGCCCCAGCAGCCGCAGATACAGTTCCGCGTGCAGGTTTTGGCTCACCTTGTTCGTAACCGTGACGTCTTCCTGCAGTTCCGGCGAAACATGCGTCGCCAGCACGCGCAACCCGGTATCCGGCGGTGCGATCGACTCGACCGTCAGCGGACGCAGCACCACCGCCTGATCGACTTCGGCGCGATAGTCCTGGGTATCTGTGGATGCGCGATGCCACGCGCGCGCCGTGCCCGAGATCGTCACGCCACGCGCCAGCAGCATTTGCCGCAGCGCCGTCGCCGCAAATTCTGCCGGATCCTCAAGGGCCAGCGCATCGTGCATGCCGTTCGCGGTGATCGAGCCGAACAGCCGGATGGTTTTGCTCCCCAGTACCCGATCGATGCCCGACTGCGCCTCCGCGGCTGACGGCGCGAGCGTCAGCGAGTCTTCCAGCGTGTAGTACGGCACGTTGGGATTCCATGCCACCACCATCGGCGTCGCCGTCGGACTGCCCGTGGGCGATCCCGCACTCGTGCTCTGCGGCGTCACATTCAGGTAAACCACGTTGTCGTTCACCGTCAGCGCCGACGCCGGCGCGCCGTAATCCCACTGCAAATCGTCCCAGCCCCAGTTGCTGCCGTAGCGTTCGTACGCAAACCACGAGTCGTCGCCGATCACATCGCCGTCAATGCGGTGTACGCCCGAAGCCACCACCTGATCCGCCAGATTCTCCAGCGCCTGCAGCGGGGGATTGGGCCGCTCCGTTTTGCCGTCCCATGGATAGGAGCGTCCCGACATCGTCGGATCGCCCGCACCCAGCAGCCGCACATCCCCGGTCAGCGTTCCGCTCGCGTCCACCGTGCCGGAGGTCACGACCCGCGTCGTCCACGTCGCGTTTGCGGGCAGCAGCGCCAAAGTCGCAGCGGTGGTAAAAAGCTTCGCATTCGACGCTGGCTCAAAGAATTGTCCGTCATTCAGCGCAAACACCGGCTTGCCCTCGGCCGTGACCACAGAAATGCCCAAATGCGCCCGCGCAACGGCGGGATCCGACACAATCGCCCGAATCGTCTCGTCCAGAGGCACAGCTTTGTGCTGTTTGGCAGCTTTGTGGTGGGTCGCGGCTCCGGCCGAATCAACAGCCAGCGCGGCACTTAGAAGGAGGAGGCAGAATCGTCGCATTCGTCAGCAAGCCATCGCGGAAGCGTCGCCTTCCGCCGCAATTTCTCTGGAGTGTAGCATCGTTCTCTGGATGGCCCGTTCCCGATGACCTTCGTCCGCCGCCCCGGTTCCGCCTGGCAGTTGCGCACGCGGTCCCTTGCGCTCGGCCAGCGCACCCTCATCATGGGCGTGCTCAACGTCACGCCTGACTCGTTTTCCGACGGCGGCCTCTACCTCGGCCCCCACGCCGCCACCGAGCAAGCCTTCGCGCTCCTCGACCAGGGCGCCGACATCGTCGACATTGGCGGCGAATCCACGCGTCCCGGCGCGCAGCCGCTGAGTGCCCACGAGGAACAGGACCGCATCCTGCCCGTCATCGAAGCCGTGATGCGCGAAAGGTCCGACGCTCTCTTCTCCGTCGACACGTGGAAGGCGGCCACAGCGACCGCCGCGGCCGCTGCCGGTGCGGAAATCGTCAATGACGTGAGCGCGTTCCAGTGGGACGCCGGCATGGCCGCGGCCTGCGCTCGCCTGCAGTGCGGCGTCGTGCTGATGCACACCCGTGGGCGTCCCGGCGACTGGCGCATGCAGCCGCGTCTTCCAAACGAAGACGTGGTTCCGCTGGTGAAAACTGGTCTGGCGCAAGCCCTCGCGCGGGCGATCGCAGCCGGCCTCGCACCTGGTCGCATCGTTCTCGATCCGGGCTACGGCTTTGGCAAGATGCACGACGAAAACTACCCGCTGCTCGCCCATCTGGACGAGTTGCTGAGTCTCGGCTGTCCTCTGCTGGCTGGTGTCTCCCGCAAGTCGTTCCTCGGACACTCCGTCGCGGCGGCCATCGGCGCTGCCGACGTCCCGGTCCACGCCCGCGGCAACGCGACCCTGGCGGCCACCACCGCCGCCATCCTCGCGGGAGCCTCCATCGTCCGCGTGCACGACGTGCGCCCCGCCCTCGAGGCAGCCGCCATCGCGGATGCGATCCTCGCGGCACTCTAAAACACCGCCCGGTCCCGGCTCAGACCATCAAATCCAGCGTCCGGCCGTCACTCTCGTTGCTCTCCGCGGATGCCTCTTCGTCGCTTCCGTCTTCAGCGGCTTCGCTTTCCGGCTCGGCAATTTCTTCCACGAACTTCCTCCGGCGAACCTGACCCGTCGGCCACGCCGGAACTCCGTCCCGTCCCACACCGCCGATCTGCGAAACTCGATCCACTTCCATCGCCGAAGCCCTTTTTCCGCTGCACACCCCTAGCTTCGGCGGCCCGAACCGCAAACTTGAGGCGTTGGCGCGCAATCGGCGGACCACTCGACAAAAGCGTGCACATCCCGGTCATTTCCACCCGGGTCAACCGCGTATTCTTGATGCGAGCCACCAAACTCCAGCCATGGGCCGCATCCACGTTCTCTCCGATCAGGTCGCCAATCAAATTGCCGCCGGCGAAGTCGTTGACCGCCCTGCGTCGGTCGTCAAGGAACTGCTGGAGAACGCCCTCGACGCCGGAGCGACCCACATCCGCATCGACGTCGAAGCTGGAGGACGCCGCCTCATCCGCGTGGCCGACGACGGCTGCGGCATGGTCCAGGACGACGCGCTGCTGGCCTTCGAGCGTCACGCCACCTCCAAAATTCGCTCCTCCGACGACCTGCTCTCGATTGCCACTCTTGGCTTCCGCGGCGAAGCGCTGCCCTCCATCGCCTCCGTCGCGCGTCTCGAACTGGTGACGCGCCCGCCGGGCGTGGGCAGCGGCACCCGCATAGAAATCGCGGGCGGCAAGGTCCTGTCCGTCGAGGAATCGGGCGGCCCGCACGGCACCACCATTGCCGTCCGCGACCTCTTCTTCAATACCCCCGCGCGACGCAAATTCCTGCGCGCCGAAACCACCGAGCTTTCCCACGTCACCGCGCTCGTCACGCATTACGCGCTGGCCCATCCGGAAATTCACTTCGAGCTGCACTCCGCCACCCATGCGCTGCTGACCGCGCCGCCGGTGCGCGAAGCCGCCGAGCGCATCTACCAGATATTCGGCCGCGACACCCTCGATCAGCTTCTCCCCATGGCCGCCGAACGCCGATTCGATCATGCCGGCGTGCCCGAGCCCCCGCCGTGGCGCCGCGACCAGGACTATCGTCCACCGGACCCCGGATTCCTGCGCGTCAGCGGCTTCGTCTCGCGCCCCGCGCTGCAGAAGCTCAACCGCAATTCCATCTTCGTCTTCGTCAACCAGCGCCTCATCCGCGACCGCCTCATCCTGCACGCGGTCACCGAGGCCTATCGCAACATCATTCCCCCCACCTCGTTCCCCGTCATCCTGCTCTTTCTCGATATGCCGCCGCAGGAAGTCGACGTCAACGTGCATCCCGCCAAGACGGAAGTGCGCTTTCGCCAGCAGTCGCTGGTGCATGACTTCGTGCGCGAGTCGATCCGCGTTACCCAGATAAAGGCGCGTCCCGCTGCCAGCTTCCTTTCGGCGCTCACCGACACTCCCCGTGCTGCATCCTCCTTCGTTCCTGAAACCGCCATCGAGGACGACGCGCTCATCTCGGCCATGCCCGAGTCGGAGCCGCTGCCGCTGGCTGAAGAGGCGGCCTCGTTCACCCTCGCTCCGCCGCAGCCGCGCCCCAGGGAAGCCCCTCTGCCATTTGCCGCGCCGGCTCCTGCATTTGCCTCCGCTGGCCGGCCCGATCCGGTGTCGGTTCCGCCGGCGCAGCCGAGTGCCAACGGACACGCCTGCTCCGAACAGGTCGCCTCCGAAGCCTGGCCCGAAGGCGGAGAGCCCGCGCCCACCCTGCATTCCCTCGCATCGCTCAAACCGCTGGGCCAGTTGCGCGAGTCGTTCATCCTCGCCACCAACGACGAGGGCCTTTGGATCATCGACCAGCATGTAGCCCATGAACGCGTGCTCTTCGAAAAAATCCTGCGTGAACGGCAGACCGAGCACGTCGAACGCCAGCGTCTGCTGATGCCCATGCTCATCGACCTGCTGCCGCAGCAGATGGTCGTCTTCTCCACGCTGGCCGCGGAACTGGAGCGCAACGGCTGCGAGGTCGAACCCTTTGGGCCGCACACCGTCGCCATCAAAGCCGCGCCCGCCGGTCTCGCCGGCCACGAACTGGAGCGCATGATCCACGAAGTTCTCGAACAGCCGGCAGCCTCCGCGCAGTCCGACAACCTCGAAGCCGCGCGCACCCGCATCGCCGCCTCCATTGCCTGCCACGCCGCCATCAAGGTCAATATGCCCCTCGATCCCGCCCGCATGGAGTGGCTGCTCGCCGAACTCGCCCGCACCGAACATCCCACCAGCTGCCCCCACGGCCGCCCCATTGCTTTACGATATTCATGGAAAGACATTCAGCGGGCATTCCAGCGCATCTAGCGCCGCACCGCCACTCAGCCCATCCAGCAGACGAAGCAGGCCCTTTTTGAATCAGCAACAATTGCAATCCGCGCGGGCCAAATCGTGGCGCCAGAACGCCCAACCCCTCCTCACGTACGACGATGCCGCAGCGTGGCTCGGCGAATGCGGCATCTGCCTTTTCCTGCCCCGCCACGTGCAGCTCCCCGCGCCCGCGCCCTCCTTCGTCGAAGCCTGCATGGGCCAGACGAGCGCCGTGCCGCCGGCGAACGCGATCACGACGGCAATGGACTTCGCCGTCCGCCTCATCGACGCTGGCCGCGCCCTCCCGCTCAATCTCCTCGGCACCTTCTCCGAGCAGCCTGACTTCCTCATTGCCCCCGAGGTCCTGCCGTGGGTCGTAGCCATTCGCGGCGACCGCCAATGGAAAACCGCTCCCTCCGGTCACGTCGCCCCGATCGTGGTTCGCACGTGGGAAGCGCTGGAGAAACAGGGAGCGCAAACCGCCGTCGAAATTCGCGAATTGCTCGGACGCGAGCTCACCGAGGCCGCGGTCCTGCGCGCGCTCATCGAGCTGTGGACCAGCCTGCGCGCGATTCCCGCGTATGTGGCGGGCGAGCCCACCCGCTGGAGCCTGTTGAAGGAGCGCTTCGCGCCCCAACTCACGGTCGCCGCTTCCACTGGCCTCCCGACGGCTCTTTCCGCTGTCCTTTCTCTCTATCTCCGTTCCGCCGTGGCGGCTACCGCCGAGGAGGCCGAGATCTTCCTCTCCCCTCTCACGGCGCGCTCGCGCATCCGCGACGTGATCCATGGCATGACCGCGGCCCGTCAGTTTGCCACCATGTCCGTCGGCACAGAGACGCTGCTGTTTGTGGCCGGCACTCTCCCGGACACCATCCCGGAAGCGCAGCCCTCCGAGAACCTAACCCTGTCGGCCGCCGAAAAACCGCAGGAAGCGCGCGAACGCCGGGAAGCCATCCGCAAGCGGCCGCGCGGCGAAGAGCGCGCGCCACGTACTGGCCCAGGCCGTCCCCCACGGCGTGAATTTCGTCCCGCAGCAGCAAGCCGGGGTGCCGGGCCACGAGCCGCGAGACCAGGAGGTGCACCGCCGCGTGGCGACCGGCCTGCTCCGCGACCCTTTCCGATAAAGCACGATGCGGCCCCCGGCAACGCCCCTCCCGCGCCTTTCGCCGATCAGAATCAGCCCTCCCGTCCTGCGGCCACCCGTCCTCCCGCAGTCCGGCCAGCCGCCGGCCGCCCCGGTTTCAGTTCAGATCGGCCCAGGGAGCGTGGCGACCGTCCGCGTCCTTCCGGCGCGAAACCATGGCAACGCCGTTCGGCCAGTGCATTTCCTGCGAAACGCCGTGATGACAAGCCGCCCTTCCCGCGCCGCGAAGACGCCGCGCCCCCGGTTCCGGGAGGAAAGCGGCCCTGGCCAAAGGACCGTCCCAAATTCCCGGCGAAACCAGTCGATCGGCCCCGTGACACGGACCGGCCTGAGCGGCCAGCCCGGCCAGCCCGCCCTGCGCTGCCTGAGCGCAGCGATCGTCCCGTTGGCAAGCGTCCGCCGCGCCCCGCCGGCCGCCCATCCTTCAACAAGGGTCCCCGCCCCGCTTTCGGCGCAAAGCGCTTCGAACGCCCCCGTAAAGAGGATCGTCCGCGCCGGGAACCTCGCCCCGAGGGAGCCGCTCCGTCGCCCGCGCCGGGAGCGCCAGCTTTTGTCAGAAAGTTTCCCGGGGGGCCGCGCATCGATGCCCCACGCGCAGGATTCTCGCGCAAACCGTCGACGGCCGGCCCGAAAAAAAGAACATTCGGCAGCAAAGGTCCCGCAAAATTCAGCCGTTCCGCTTCCGGTCCGCCCAAACGCGGTGGATTGCGCCCCGGCGCTAATCCCCGCAATAAATTTGGCAAATCTTCTCGGCCCGGAGAGCGGAAACCGCGCAAGAATCGTAAGCAGGACGAGAAACCTGAATGACACGCGGGCCCATTGTCGCGATTGACGGCCCGGCTGGCGCCGGCAAGAGCACCGTCGCTCGCCATCTCGCGCAGCATTTTGGACTGTTGTACCTGGAAACGGGGGCGATGTATCGCGCCTTTGCCCTGAAAGCTCTGCGCGGCGATCAGGATTTCGACGATCCCACCGCCCTCGAGCGGCTCGCCCGCGACACCACCATCGCGCTTGAAGCCGATCGCACCACCAACCGCGTCTATCTCGATGGCGAGGACGTCACCGACCGGGTCCGCGATTCCGACGTCACCCAGGGAGCCTCGCGCGTCAGCGTGCATCCCGCCATTCGCGCGTGGATGGTCGGCCTGCAACGCGAACTCGGCCGCAAAGGGGGCGTGGTGATGGAGGGCCGCGACATCGGGACGGTGGTTTTCCCCGATGCCGATATCAAGGTTTTCCTGGACGCTTCACCCGATGCCCGGAGCCAGCGGCGCTATGAGCAGAATTCCGGCGCGCCGGCCGCACACTCCGATCACTCGGCCATTTCAAAAGAGCTGCGGGAGCGCGACGAGCGCGATCGCAACCGGGCCACCTCGCCGCTGTATCCGGCGCCCGATGCCGTCGTCATCGACTCCACCGGGCTTAGCCTCGATCAGGTGCTGACCCAAATCGAAGACCTCGTGCGCCCGCTGTTCGCTGCAACGCGCTCTGCGCAAATGCGCTGAGCCGCAGCGCCCCGGAAACTCCGCTTACTGCTCTTTCACTTCCGGCTTCGTGCCGGCGGGCGCTTTAAAGTGCTTCGCTCCCGCGGGCGCAGCCGCTGGCGTCGCATCGCCTGCAGGCGCCTCGGCCAGCGTTACGTTGCCGCCCTTGCGCAGTTCGAGATTGCCATGGTCGGTTTCGAGTTCCAGCTTCACGCCGCCATGGCCGACGCTCCCGTTCAGCGTCTGGCGTCCGCCGTCTTTCGACATCTGCAGCGGGAAGTCAGTCCGCACCGCCTCATCGCCGCTGGTGCTGCCGGTGACGCTGAAGCTCGAATCCTCCGGCATGGTCACGATTACGTTGCCGGTGTGATCGGTGATTTGCACGTTGCCCAGCGGCGCCGCCGCCACCACATCCACATCGCCGTCGCTGTCTTCAATATGCGCATCGCCCGCAATCTGGCTCAGGTCAATGTCCTTCGACTTCGCCACCACGCGCACCGGCCCGGAGGCGCGGTTCACGCTCAAATCGCTCTTGTCGAGGGTCAGCGACCCCTGGAGCCGCGGAATATCGACCGTGGTCATGCTCGACTGGTAATGCACCGGCCCATCGATCTGTTCCACGTGAATATCGCCGAAGAAATCCCCGTTGATGTTTGCCGAACCTTGAATCGCGGAGAGCGTCACATCGTCGCCGCTGCCATCCACCAGTACTTTGCCCTGCACGTTGTGCGCGGAGAAATCGCCGTGGTCCATGTGCGCCTGGGCATCGCCGGTCAGGTCCTCGAGCTTCACGTCGCCGTGGTTGGCCGTGACCTGGATTCCCGCCGTCAATCCGTCGGCCGTCACATCGCCACGGTCCGCGGTGACGGTCGCGTAGGAGGACGCCGGCATTTCAATCGTCAGATCCACCCGCACGCCGTCTTTCTGCGGAACCGTAATCACTGCGCCCCCCGACGAGTTCTCCACACTCGGCCGCATCTCTGTGAACAGCCTCTTCGCTTCCTCGTCCGACGCCCGATGCACCATCTGATGAGCGCGGATGTGCAACTGTCCGTCACTCGACGGCGCAATCGTCACGTCGCCGCGGGGATCGCTGATGCTCACCGAGGGCTTCGTCCCGGTCAGCGCCTGGTCAATCTGCACGTCGTTATCGTGCTCAGGCCCCATCCAGCTCCAGAAATTATCGTTGTTGTCTCCGTCAAAATTCCACGCGAATGGCCCAACGAGATGCCCCTCGCGCGCAATGAATCCCATCCCCATGAGCACGATCACCAGCCAGACCAGCCCGCCCATGGGACGCCGTCCCACCCAGGGACTATTCCAGTCGAAGAAGTATTCTGCGAGCAGCAAAATCCCCAGGCCGACCAGCAGCATCGGCCACCAGTGCGCGTACCAGCTCCAGAAATCGACTGCATCCAGGCGCCCCGTCGAGAGCAGCATGGCGATAATGCCAATCGTCAGCAGGACTACGGGTCCCACGAACGACGGGCGTCGTGCACCCCTCCAGTAGGTGCGGTAGTAGTCTCGCTGGGCCCGCGCCTGGGCTTTCCATTGGTCTCTCTGCGCTCGCGCCGCGTCTCTCAACTGGCGCGCCTGCCAGCGTGGATCCTGAGGCGGCGAATACGGCGGAGGTGTGCTTCCCATGACTTACCTTCTCTCCTCGTCCGGCGACGGCACAATGGCCGTCGTGGACGTCGTTCCGCTCTGCGGTCCTGCTGCGCCCGGCGTTGACTGCCCGGCGGGATCATAGCCAGGCTGTCCGTAGCCCGGCTGCCCGTAGCCCGGGGCTCCGTAACCCTGGGTCCCGTAACCCTGAGTCCCGTAACCCGGATAGTTTCCATAGCCCGCCGGCGGCGGATACCCAGGATACTGGCCCGGCGGGGGCGGCGGATTCTGCGCCAGGATCGCGTTTTCCGCCAGCTTGAGAACACCCCACGCAATGATGTACAGGGGCCAGCTCATGCCGTAGCCAATGCCGGTGTACTCGTCCAGAATGGCCGTGATGCCGAAGACCAGCAGGAAAATTGGACCGCGCATGCGGCGCAGGAACAAATACTGGTTCATTGCCCACCTCCGGACGATTTCGTCTCCGTGTCCTGCTGCGTCGGGTCGGGTCTGTGTCCGATCCGGCCGGCAAAGCTGAAGCGCGGATTATTGCGCATCAGCAGCCAGACGGCGATCGCCACGATGATCAGCGGCCATCCGTGACTCACCCATCCGAAACTGAAGAAGCCGAGGGTGTTGAACAGGAACAGCATCCCCAGCACGATCAGCACGATGGCCCCGATTGGCTCGCGCCGCGCGCGCTCCAGTTCCGGCGGCACGGGCGGCACGGCTCCAGGCGGCATGGCACCCAGCGGCATAGCGCCGGGGGGCACCGAACCGGGCGGTACCCAGCCCGGCTGCGTCCACCCCGCCGGGGGAACCGGCGGCACGGGAGGAACCGGAGGAACGCCCCACTGCGCCTGCCCTGTCTGTTGGAATGGCTGCGCATGCGCTTCCGCCACAATGCGTGTGCGCAGAGTCTCTCCCCACTGTCCGGCCTGTCCACCCCATTGATGCGCCTGCTGCCGTACCTGCTCGGCCCAGTCGCCGTAGGGATTGGCTGGAGCTCCAGCCGTGCCTGCCGTTGCTCCGGAAACCGGCGGCGCTCCTGGAGGCGGAGGCCCCGGAGGGGGAACGTGCGGAGGCATGGGAGAGGAATGTCCGCCAATGCGGTTCCCCAGCTCATTCAGCCCAAAAGGATCGGGCAAAGGCAGCCCGTCGCGCCGGGCTTTGGCCGTCTGGTGGGCGTCGAAAACCTGATACAGAACCCAGAACCCGATCAACAGCCCAAAGAACCAGAATCGGTTCGACATCCCCACCAGCACGACGAAAACCAGGACGTGCACGATCGCCTTGATGTACTGGCCGTTATACATAGCGCCCACGCCGGGGATGAACCCCAGCAGGGTCGCGGTTCCCGGATTCGGCCCACCCGGCGGTGGGAAGCCTGGAGGAGGCGGAAACGGTCCCGGCGCGCCCGGTCCACTCGGCGGATAAGCGCCGGGTGCTCCCGGCGTCCGGCTCGCGAGGCACTGCTCGCAGAAGACGCTGCCCTGAACGGTGCGGGCGCAAGCCGAGCACAGCCCTTTTCCGCAGTTCTGACAATATGCGGTGACCGCCGCATCGGGATGATTCACGCAATAGGTCATGCCAGGCTCCTTCCTTCGTTCCCGGCGGATTCAGCCATCCGCCCCGGCCCGGCCCTGTGAGTCCCCAGGGAGTTTAAGTCGTCTACCTCGAATTCGGCTTTGCTGTTCGCCGCGCATTCTGCTGTGCGTTCCAGGCGCCGCGCCAAGAGTCCGGTGCCCTGCTCTTTGTGGTTCGCATCGAGCACTTCGCCCCGCGCCGGTCCAGGATTCAACCGTCCATCCTTGTCGCCGTTCGGTTTGGCCGGCGCCTGTTTGGTTGGAGTTTGCTGCTGCTGTGGCGTCTCCGCATCGCGCCGCAGTTCCCGCATCTTCGATTCCAGCTGGTACACAAAACGCATGTTGTCGTAGAACTGCACCACCTGCCGCTGCGCCCCATAGAATTGCCGCGACAGCGTATTGCCAAGGGTGGCCGGACGCAGATCGGCCAGGCGCACGCTGCTCAGCTTCACGCCGGCCATGTTCAGCGTCAGCGCGATGGAGAAAAACGCCATCGCCACCGTCATCAGCAGCCGGGTTTCCTGAAAGCTGCGCCGCCATGGAACTGCCGCGACCGCCGTCCCCGCTCCCTGTTCGGCGCCCACCAGCACCGGAACCGGAATCGCCCCTGCGCCCGCTGTCTTTTCCAGAATCCTGCTCACCAGCCCCGCCGGAACCTCCGGCTCGCTATGCAGGTACTCCAGCCACTCCTGGCCCTGTCTTGCGTGTGCCAGCAGATCGGCGCAGCCCACGCAGTCTTCGCTGTGCGCGGTGAAGGCGGCCCGCTCCGTCGCCGGCAGCAGACCGTCCAGCGCATCGGCCAGCAGCGCCTCCCATTCCTCGCAGCGCAGTCCGCCGCTGCCCCGGGTGGCGTCCGGCATGGGTCCGAATTTGTTCTGTTCCGCCATCCCTATACCACCTGTCCCTTATTACGCTCCAGCAGACGGGCCAGTTCCGCGCGCCCCCGGCTAATCCTCGACTTCACAGTACCTTCGGGGATGTGCAGCACCTGCGCGATTTCCTTGTAATCCAGGTCC
The DNA here is from genome assembly GCA_036267295.1 of Acidobacteriaceae bacterium. Classification (GTDB taxonomy): domain Bacteria; phylum Acidobacteriota; class Terriglobia; order Terriglobales; family Acidobacteriaceae; genus Palsa-343. Next base: position 153,024 of record DATAWI010000042.1, read on the forward strand.
TGCAGGTCGCGCAGGATCACCGCCTCGCGCAGCTCCGGCGAAATCTTCGTCAGCGCTTCCTGCACCATCTTTTCAATTTCCTTTTGTACCGCCCGGTCGTGCTGGGTCTTCCCCTGATCGGCCAGGCGCTGGGTCAGGGGAATCTCATCGCCGTCGCCATCCCAGCCCGCATCGATCGAGTCGGTCACCCGCTGCGCCCGCGACCGCCGGAAGTGGTCCACCAGCAGGTTCCGCGTCATGGTCGTGATCCAGGTCTGGAACGTCCCCCGGGTCAGGTCGAAGGCCGTCAGGTTACCGTACACCTTGAGGAAAACTTCCTGGGTCAGGTCCTCCGCGTCGGTCGCCGATCCGGTAAAGCGGAAGCACAATCCATACACACGCCTGTGATGCGTTTTCACCAGCTCCGTCCATGCGAACGAGTCCCCCTTCAGGCACCGCTCGACCAGGACCTGCCACTCGGCTTCCACAGGCTTCTCCCCGACTCGGTCCGCAGCGCGGCCCGGCAGAGGGTCTCTCCGCTGCCAGCGATCCGCGGGTTTGGCATCCTGGCCGCCTGGCGTGCGCAACTGGCCTGACGGCGTGGCGTGCCCGGTGCGGTCCGTCGTCCGCGCTGCCGGGAACCCCATCCTTCCCAGGTTCCACGTTCCGCCCCACGTAATGGCGCCCACTGAACTCATGGGCAATCATACGCAGACTGCCCCACGCAGGTTCCCTGACGAAGTTGTGCGGACACGCCAGTATACGAGGGGATTCCCGGCGCGCCCGTGGGAATTTTCGGGCCGCGGCCGCCCCGCTTCGGTCAAATGCCGCCCCCTCCGCTGCGCGGTGGCTCTCCTCGCCCCGTCGAATTTGTCCGACCCGGCCCGCAAGGCGTCCTGGATTACTCCGCGTGCGCAAGGCGCGAAGCCTCGCCTGCCGTTTCCGCCTCACGCACCGGCGGCGGCTGGGGCGTATGCACCAGCGACACCAGCACGAAGCTGATCACCATCAGCAGCAGCCACGCGCCAAATTTTCCCGCCCCCACCACCTGCCAGCCGTGACTCTGGTGCGGATACACCCACGCCGATGCGAACGTCCCAACATTCTCCGCGGCCCAGATAAAGAACGCCACCAGACAAAAGCCGAACAACAACGGCATGCGCCGATATTTCTGGTAAGGCCGGTAATAGACCCAGGTCCTTCCGAACGCCAGAGCAAGGGCCGCGAAAAGGAATACGCGAATGTCCGGCAAGTAATGATGTGTGAAGAAATTGACGTAGATCAGGATCGCCAGCGCGACCGTGACCCAGCGCGGCGGATAGCGCGTATACCGCACCTCGAGAATGCGCGTCACCCGCGCCAGATAGCTGCCCACCGACGCATACATAAATCCTGAAAACAGCGGCACATGGCCGATGCGGATCAGGTTGTGCTCGGGATACGTCCACGAGCCCACGCTCGTTTTGAACAGCTCCATGCATGTCCCGACGATGTGAAAAACCAGGATGACCTTCGCCTCGCGCACGCTCTCCATTCGCGTCAGCAGCAGCCCAATCTGCACCGCCAGCGCCGCAAGAAAGAGAAAGTCGTAGCGTGCCAGCGCCCAGTGGTGTGGCCAATAGGCCCCTGTGAGCAGCAGAAGGCTGAGCATGATGGCGCCGAAGAGGCAGGCCCATCCCTGCTTGAAGACGAAGAGAAAAAACTCCCACAGCAGCGCGTCCCGCCGGCGCGTGGCGACGTGGCTCTCCAACCGCAGGCGGATAGCGTGGAAGCGTGTTTTGGTGGCGCTGAGCATCGGCGGGAAGGACAGCATCAGCTTACGGGAAGCGTGCCCCGATCCCTGCAGGAATCAGCGGTCATTGTGCCGAGGCCCCCTTACAACTCCGTCGCGCTGACCGCTCCCCAATCCTCGGGCCGTAGATCCTTCGCATGCCGCGAGAAGACCCAGAAATGCCCATCCAGATCCCTGGCGGCGTATTGGTATTCACCGTAGACGGTCTCATGCGGCTCCTCGACAATCGCCGCGCCCGCGGCTTTCGCACGGGCGTAGTGGCCGTCCACGTCGTCGACAAAAATCGTCAGCGACTGGGTGCCGAATCCCAGCGTCGCGGGCGTCTCCTCGTTGCGATCGTCAAGCTCCCGCACCCCGCGCACCATGATGAAGGCTCGCCCCGCGTGCATCTGCGCGCCACTCGGCCCTTCGCCGTAGCGAAACCGTTCGCGAAAGCCAAACGCCTGCGTCAGCCATGCCAGGGCCTCCGGCAGGTCACGGTAAATGATGTGGGGGATGACGGTATCCGTCGGCACCGAATGATTTTGCATGCGAGGTAGTTTACTCCGCCCCAGGCTGCATCCAACACGCCAGTCACGCTCTGGGGCGAGTAAGAATTTCCCGGTCCGGTAGCGCGTTTTGTAGCAACCCTATTCTTTTCAGTCGCGGCGAGATGGCACTCCGGTTGCATCAGTCTCACAATGGAGAGGGAGTACGCACCTCGCTATCAATGGTCTTGCCAAGGTCTTGCGAACGGGCGACATCATGAGAAAAGAGGGCTTAGGCCGTATGAGCAAACCCACGGTAAATATTGAGAACTGGTCGGTCGTGGACGGGGTGATGTCACCCGCATTTCGTGACCTCGAGCCCGGCTGGCGCTTGACGGGCACCATCTTCGGCCACGCTGAACTTCCCAACGGGATCATCTATACCTCGGCGATCGTCCGCGTCGACGCCGCCAATGGATTGGTGGAAACCCACAACACAATCTATCGCTTAGGCCAGGCCAGCAACGAATACGCGCGCTGGGACTGGGAACGCTGGGCCGCCCGCACCGCCTGACGTCTTCGGAACTGCAGTGCGCCGCGGCGGCTCAGGCCTGCGCCTCTCTGTGCTTCTCGCCGAACCTCCCAAGGTTGGCTCCCAGTTCATCGTACGGCCGGTCAAAACGACTCCACGATATCCGCGACGGCAGCGCTGGCAAAGTCCGCCGCCAGCCGCCGCGTCGCTGCCGAATCTTCCTGAATAAAGCTGGCCAGGTCCTGGGTCTGCTCATATTGCTGCCGGAACATATACGACGGATTCTGCCAGAGAACTTTCCCCTGATGATCCGTCAGCGCCAGCTTGGTCACGATCGTCACCAGATAGCTCGACGTCTGACCCGTCGTGTTGTCGTAGGTCAGCGGGATGATCTGAAAGCTGGTGATCGTCCCCTGCAGCGTCGCGTCGGCGTTTGCGGCATCCCCGGAGATGATCCGATACGAAGTCCGGTTGGAAAATTCGCGGATCACCGCCTGCGTGAACACCGCCTGCGTCTGATACGACTGCGTATTGTTCCTGAACGCCGGAATCGCCAGGGTGCGTACCGTCCCCGGCAGGTGCACGGCGGAACGTACGGCGTGATAGCCGCAACCCCCGCAAACCATGAGCAGGACGCAGGAGAGAAGCGCTGTGAGGCGGGAGAACATTCTGGGGATTATTGTCGCAGACCGAGAGCGACGCGAAATTCCCGATCCGGACGGGACCGCTGGCTTCCCGTGCGATCGACTCGACCCGTCCAATAAAAAGGCAGCCCGCAGGCTGCCTTTTTACTGACTCAGTCACCCACTATGCCGGGCTGGGAGTGCCTTCCGGCAAACCGCCCGTGCGGCCCGGTTCCGGCTTCAGCACCTGCTGCACGTCCGTGACCGGCGTTCCCGATCCGCCCGAGGGCTTCAGCGGGGGTAGTTCCTTGTCCTCGATGATTAAGCGGATCTCGTTGGCATCCAGGGTCTCCCGTTCCAGCAGAGCCACCGCCAGCCTGTGCATGATCGGCTGGTTGTTGTTCAGGATGTCCCACGATGCCCGGTAGGCCTCATCGACCAGGCTGCGGACTTCGGCGTCGATCTGGCGAGCCGTTTCCTCGCTGAAGTCGCGATGCTGGGCGATCTCGCGGCCGAGGAAGATCTGCTCTTCCTTCTTGCCGAACGTGAGCGGCCCCAGCCGGCTCATGCCATACTCGCAGACCATCTTGCGGGCCAGGTCCGTCGCCCGTTCGATGTCGTTGCCCGCCCCGGTGGTCATCTGCTTCAGGAAGATCTCCTCAGCGATGCGGCCGCCCATCAGAATGGCCAGCTGCGTCTCCAGGTAGTTCTTCGTCACCGTGTGCTTGTCGTCTTCCGGCAGCTGCATGGTGACGCCCAGCGCCATGCCGCGCGGAATGATCGTGACCTTGTGCAGCGGATCGGCATGATCCCGCATGGCCGCGACCAGAGCGTGGCCGGCTTCGTGATAGGCCGTTACGCGCTTTTCTTCGTCGGTCAGCAGCATCGACTTGCGCTCGGCGCCCATCAGCACCTTATCTTTAGCCTGCTCGAAGTCGTACATCAGCACCGACTTACGATTTGACCGAGCAGCGCTCAGCGCAGCCTCGTTGACCATGTTGGCCAGGTCGGCGCCGGAGAATCCCGGTGTCCCCCGAGCCAGTACGCGAAGATCGACATCGTCGGCAATCGGCACCTTGCGAGCATGCACGCGCAGAACCTCTTCGCGTCCACGCACGTCCGGACGTCCGACCACCACGCGGCGGTCAAACCGACCCGGCCGCAGCAGCGCCGGATCCAGTACATCCGGCCGGTTGGTCGCCGCCACCAGAATCACGCCGTCGTTCGATTCAAACCCGTCCATTTCGACCAGTAACTGGTTCAGCGTCTGCTCGCGCTCATCGTGGCCGCCGCCGAGGCCCGCGCCGCGATGACGGCCGACCGCGTCGATTTCGTCGATGAAGATGATGCACGGGGCATTCTTCTTGCCCTGCTCAAACAGGTCGCGCACCCGGCTGGCGCCTACGCCGACGAACATCTCGACGAAGTCCGAGCCGGAAATGGAGAAGAAGGGGACATTCGCTTCGCCGGCGACTGCCCGGGCCAGCAGCGTTTTGCCGGTTCCTGGAGGTCCGACCAGCAGCACGCCCTTGGGAATCCGGCCGCCCAGCTTCTGGAATTTCTGCGCCTCGCGCAGGAACTCGATGATCTCCTTCAGCTCTTCCTTGGCCTCGTCCACGCCGGCCACATCCTTAAACGTGACCTTTTTCTGCTGCATCGAGAGCAGCCGCGCCCGGCTCTTGCCGAACGACAGCGCCTTGTTGCCGCCGCTCTGCATCTGCCGGATCATGAAGAACCACAGCAATGCGATCAGGATCAGCGGTGAGAACTGCAGCAGCCACGCCCACCAGGTGTTCCCATCGGCGTTTTTCACCGTCACGTTCACATGGTTCTGATCCAGGATGTCGTAGAGGTGCGAATAGGTCGTCGGTACGAAGACGTGGAAGGCCCCTTTGTCCGCACGGAAATGCCCGTGCACGTCGCCGCCGGTAATGGTGACGTCGGAAACCTGATTCGACTGCACGTCGCCGAGGAACTGCGACCAGGCAATGTCCTGTTCATGGCCGCCCATGCCGCTGTTCTGTTCGAAAAGCCGCCACAGCACAAAACAACAAGCGACGATCAATACCCAGAACAGGATCTGCTTAACGGTTGAGTTCACCTTGGGGAAGACCTCTCTCTCCTCATACGCATCCCAGCGGCTAATCGGTTCAGGCACTGCGCCGGAAAACCTGGGAACCGCCGACTTACCAGCATTAGACGTCGCCGGGCGGCCTGAGGAGTCAGCAGACTTGCCTCAAACGCGAAGAATCTTCCGTTGGGTCGTCCGCGCGGCCGGACACGTACCCCTAATTGTACTCTTGGCCAACGCTTGCGCCAGCCCTCGCCTATCCCCCGTTTGGGGGGTGTTGCAGCCCCGCTATGCGCCATCGTTGCCGGCTTTGGCGACTCGCCCACCCTTCTATTTGCCGCAGTCATGGCGGTATGCACGCTGGCCTTGATGGTCGATCGGCGCACGGTCGTCGAACGACGCTGCGAGCTGGTGACGGGGGATTCGCCGCCGGTCACTGACCACCGATCCCTCTCATCTGCGTTCTAAAACCAGCGCGTCATCAGCACCTTCTGCTCCGTATAAAACGCAACCGCATCCTTGCCGTGCGCGTGCAGATCGCCGAAAAACGAGTTCTTCCACCCGGCAAACGGAAAGAACGCCATCGGCGCGGCCACCGTCATGTTGACGCCCACCATGCCCACCTCAATGCGGCTCTGATACTCGCGCGCCGCTTTGCCGCTGTTGGTGTAGATCGTGGTGGTGTTGCCGAAATCCGAGGCATTCACGATCGCGATGGCGTCGTCCAGCGTTTCCGCGCGAATGACCGACAGCACCGGCCCGAAAATCTCCTCCCGCGCCACCGTCGCCGTCCGCTCCACGCGATCCAGCACCGTGGGACCGACAAACGAACCTGCCGGATCAGCCTCCACCGCCCGCCCGTCGCACAGCGCCTCCGCCCCCTCCGCGAGGCCTTTTTCGATGTAGCTAACCACGCGCTTCTTCTGGTCCGCGCCGACCAGGGGTCCGACCTCCACCCCGGCTTCCATCCCGTCGCCCACGCGCAGTGCCGAAGCCTTTTTCACCAGCAGGTCAAGCAGCGGCTCCGCTACCGCACCCACCGGAACCAGCACGCTGCCAGCCAGACACCGCTGTCCGGCCGCGCCAAACGCCGACCCCATAATCGCGTCGACCGTCTGCGGCAGCTCCGCATCCGGCATCACCACCAGATGATTTTTTGCGCCCCCCAGCGCCTGCACCCGCTTGCCATGCGCCGCCGCTTCCTTATAGACAATCTTTGCCACCGGCGACGACCCGACAAACGAGATCGCCCGGATCAGCGGATGCGCCAGCAGCGCCTCGACCACCTCGCGTCCGCCGTGCACCAGCTGAATCACGCCCTCCGGCAGCCCCGCCTCCAGCAGCAACTCGATCACCCGCGTCGGCGTCATCGGCACCCGCTCGGACGGCTTCAGAATGAAGCTGTTCCCCGCGGCAATCGCGAACGGATACATCCACAGCGGCACCATCGCCGGAAAATTGAAGGGCGTAATCCCCGCGCACACGCCAATCGGCTGCCGCACCGTCCGGCAGTCAATGCCTTTGGCGACATCGTTGAGCGAGTCGCCCATCATCAGCGACGGCATCCCGCACGCCACTTCCACCATCTGGATGCCGCGCTTCACCTCGGTCATCGCATCGTCCAGCGTCTTGCCGTTCTCGCGCGTCAGAATCGTGCCCAGTTCGCGCACATTCTTCTCAAGCAGCGCTTTAAAGCGATAAAGCGGCTGCACGCGGTCCACCACCGGCACCTCGCGCCAGTTGAGCCACGCCGCGTGCGCCGCCTTCGCTGCGCGATTCAACTCCGCCGCGCCCGCATGCGGCAGCGTGGCCAGCGTCTCGCCATTCGCCGGGTTCACGATCGGTTGATGCGCGCCATGGGGCACGGCCCACTCTCCGGCGATCCACGACAACGTGAAGGCGGGTTTCTTCTGCGCGGTAACAGTCGGCTCAACAACGGTGCTCATACTTCTTCTCCTGCAAATTTATTCATGGGGGACGAAACCGGCACGCCGCGCATCAGTGCGACGTAGAGCCCGCCCGCGACAAAGAATCCGACGAACCAGGCGTAATCGTAAAGCCAGTGCACCGCCGGCACAAAGCGGCCCACCAGCGCGCAGCCAACGCCGGCGATCAGCGCGGCAATCGCGCGCGGATTGATGCCACGGTTGTATTCGTACACCCCGCCGCGCATATAGAGCGACTCCACATCGAGCTTCTTCGAGCGAAGGACGAAATAGTCGGCGACCATGATGCCGGCCACCGGTCCCAGCAGGCCCGAATACCCGGTGAGCCATCCGAAAATGTAGTTATGAAAGCTGGCCAGCAGCTTCCACGGCATCATGGCGAGTCCGAGAAACCCGGTGATCATGCCGCCGGTGCGGAACGAAATCCACTTCGGGTTGAGATTCGAGATGTCGTTCGACGGCGACACCACGTTCGCCGCCACGTTCACGTTCAGCGTGGCCACCAGCAGCGCCACCATGGCGATGAAGGCGACGACCGGTTGATGGAAGCGTCCCATCAGCTCGATCGGGCTCCAGATGGCATGGCCGAAGATCACCGCCGACGCGGACGTCACGGCGATGCCGATGAACGAGTAGAGTGTCATCGCTACCGGCAAGCCGATCGCCTGCCCCACAATTTGCGACTCCTGCGACTTCGAATAGCGCGTGAAGTCGGGAATGTTGAGCGCCAGCGTCGCCCAGTAACCCACCATCGCGGTCAGCGAGGGGAAGAAGAAGCGCAGGAACGAGTCCGTCGAGTGGAACTGGCTCGGCTCCGACAGCATCGGTCCAAATCCGCCTGCCTTGTGCCGCGCAAAGCCGAGCAGCAGCAGCGCCATCACCAGCATGAACGGCGCCGAAAAGCCCTGCAGGAAACGAATGCTCTCCACGCCGCGCCACACCACGAACATATTCAGCGCCCAGAAGCCGAGGAAGCACGCCCACACTGCCCACGGCGCCGCCGCCACGCCCGGCCAGATCACCACCAGCATGGCAAAGATGGCCTGACCACCAATCCACGACTGAATGCCGAACCATCCGCAGGCCACGATCGCCCGCAGGATTGCCGGCACATTCGCCCCACGCGTGCCGAACGAAGCCCGCACGAACACCGGGAAGGGAATGCCGTACTTCGCCCCGGCATGCGCGTTCAGCAGCATCGGAATCAGCACGATGAGATTGCCCAGCGCAATGGTGGCAATCGCCTGCTTCCAGTTCATGCCGCCGGCAATCAGGCTCGACGCGAGCATGTACGTGGTCACTTCCATCGACATGGAAAACCACAGCGAGATGTAGTTATAGGTGGTCCAGGTCCGCCGCGAAGGCGGCGTCGGCGCCAGATCCGCGTTGTAGAGGCTGCCCTCGGGCACAATCATTGCCAGGCGCCTCCGCGAGCCGCCCGGCGCAGATACTGGCCTCGTCCCACCTTCCCAAGATACTTTCCGTTCTCCACAATCAATTCGCCCCGCGAATAGACCTGCTTCGCGTTGCCGCGCACCTGGAACCCCTCAAACATCGAGTAGTCCACGCGCATGTTGTGTGTCTTCGCGCTGATGGTATGTGCGGCGTTCGGGTCCCAGAGAACGAGGTCGGCGTCGCTGCCCGCCGCAATCGTCCCTTTCTTTGGATACATGCCAAAAATGCGCGCCGGTGCGGTCGACGTAATCTCCACAAAGCGGTTCAGCGAGATCTTCCCCGCGTTCACGCCGTGATGGTGAATCAGCTGCATGCGGTTCTCGATCCCCGGGCCCCCGTTCGGGATCTTCGTAAAATCATTCACGCCGAGTTGCTTCTGATCCTCGAAACAGAAGGGGCAGTGATCGGTCGAAACCACCTGCAGATGATCGTGCTTCAGCCCGTCCCACAACTTCGGCTGATTCTTCTTCTCGCGCAGGGGCGGCGTGAAGACCCACTTCGCGTCCTCAAACGAGTTGTGGTTCATCGTCTCTTCGAGCGAGAGCAGCAAATATTGCGGACAGGTCTCGGCAAACGCCGGCAGCCCGCGGTCGCGCGCCTCGCGCACCTGGTTCAGCGCATCTTCGCTCGACAGGTGCACGATGTAGACCGGCGTCCCGGCCATCTCCGCCATGGCAATGGCGCGCTGCACGGCTTCCGCTTCAGCAAGGGTCGGCCGCGTCAACGCGTGATAGATCGGCGCAGTCTTTCCCGCGGCCAGCGCCTGCTGCACGATTACGTCGATCACCGACCCGTTCTCCGCGTGCATGCAGATCAGCGCGCCGTTCTTCGCCGTCTGCTGCAACGCTTTGAAGATGGTCGCGTCGTCCACCATCAGCACGCCGGGATAGGCCATGAACAGCTTGAAGCTGGCCACGCCCTCGCGCACCAGGTCGTCCATGTCATCGAGGCCCTGTTTTCCGGCGTCGCTGCCCAGGTCGGTGACGATCATGTGCAGGCCGTAGTCGATGCAGGCTTTGTTCTCGGCCTTCTTCCACCACGTATCGAGCGCGGTCCGCATCTTCGTGCCGCGCGCCTGGATCGCAAAGTCGACAATGGACGTAGTGCCGCCGATAGCCGCCGCCCGCGTCCCGGTCTCAAAATCATCCGCGCTCACGGTGCCGCCGAAAGGCATGTCGAGATGCGTATGCGCGTCGATGCCCCCGGGCAGGATGAGCAGGCCCGACGCGTCGACCACTGAATGGCCTGCTGGCGAGAGGCCCGCGCGCACGTCACGAATCGTGCCGCCCTCGATAAGCACACTGGCGGCGAAAGTCTTCTCCGCGGTAACAACGGTGCCGTTTTGGATCAGTAAGCCCATCAGCCCTTTCTCTCTCGATTAATGGTGCGAAGCAATTGCTGGCGGCGCACAATTCTTCGCGCCGGTCCGCTCTTCCCACGTCTCTGACTCTGCGCCCGTCTGCACTTCCACCATCGTGATGCACTGCTCGACCGGACACACCAGCGAACACAGGTTGCAGCCGACACACTCCGTCTCATCTACGCGTGGAATCCGGGCGAGCGGCGTTGCGTTCCTGCCATTGGTCGCAGCTGCGTGCGCGTCGAGTTTCGGAATCGGCGTGACCGTGATGCTCGCGCGCGTTGCCGCTTCAATCGCAGCGGGCGGCGTGTGGAGTTCGACGTGCCCATCCACCGGCCCCGTCACGCGATCCAGATGGATGCACTGGTGCGCGCCATCCCAGCACGCGATGTAGCACAGGTCGCAGCCAATACACTTCGCCGTATCAATGCGCGCAACGATTTTGTAACTGAGATTGAGATGTTTCCACTCCGTCACGCGCCCCACGCTCGCGCCGCGAAAATCCTCAACCGTCGCAAACCCCTTCTCCGCCATCCACTGCGTCAGCCCGTCGATCATCTCCTCGACGATGCGGTAGCCATAGTGCATCGCCGCCGTGCACACCTGCACCGTGCCGCAACCCAGCAGGATGAACTCCGCCGCATCCTTCCACGTTCCAATCCCGCCGATACCGGAGATCGGCAACCCTGCCGTCCCGGCATCGGCAGCCACCTGCTGCACCATGTTCAGCGCGATCGGCTTCACCGCCGGGCCGCAATACCCGCCGTGCGAACTCTTCCCGTCCACATTCGGCCGCGGAATGAACGTATCGAGATCGATGCCCGTGATGGAGTTGATGGTATTGATCGCCGACACCGCATCCGCCCCGCCTCGCTTCGCCGCCCGCGCAATCACGCGAATGTCGGAGATGTTCGGCGTCAGCTTCACAATCACCGGCGTCCGCGCCTTCTCCTTGACCCACGCGGTGATCATCTCGGTGTACTCCGGAACCTGCCCCACCGCCGCGCCCATGCCGCGCTCGCTCATGCCATGCGGACAGCCGAAGTTCAGCTCCAGACCGTCCGCGCCCGCATCCTCGGCCTGCGCGACGATGGTGTGCCACGCCTCGCGCTTCGACTCCACCATGAGCGAAGCGATCACCGCCTGCCGCGGATAGCGCTTCTTCACGTCAGCCATCTCGCGCAGGTTGTCTTCGAGCGGACGATCGCTGATCAGCTCAATATTGTTCAGCCCCATCATGCGCTGGCCATTCCAGTCGATCGATGAGTAGCGCGAACTCACGTTCGTCACCTGGGCGCCAATCGTCTTCCACACCGCGCCGCCCCACCCCGCATCGAACGCGCGCATGATCTGCTCGCCGCTGTTGGTCGGCGGCGCTGAGGCCAGCCAGAACGGATTGGGCGAACGAATCCCGGCAAAGCTCACGGCGAGACTTGGTTCGACGCGCGGGCGCGTCCCGTTCGCAGGCCGCGCGGCGTCAGTCACAGAGTTCTCAGCCCCGGAATTCTCAGGCATGGGCGGCCTCCTGCGCGCGCGCCCGGGCCGACTCTTCCAGTTGGCGCGCCAGCGCGATGCCCGCACGCTTGCCGTCCGCAACCGCATCCACAACTTCGCGCCCGCCATTCACGCAATCGCCGCCCGCGTAATATTTCGGATTGCTGGTCCGTCCCGTTGGCCGGTCCACGCCCACGCGCCCCTGGTTCAGCTCCACGCCGCGCACCGCGGAGAGCAGCTCGAGCAGCGGCGACTGTCCAATCGCGTAAAGAATCTGCCCGCAATCAAAATGAAACGCCGAACCCGCCACTGGCTCGAGTAACCCGCCATCGCCCACACCCACCTGCACGCATTCCACTGACCGAATACCGCCGGGATCCGCGTGAATCCGCACCGGCAGTACTTGCCACAGGAAGCGCACGCCTTCCTGCTTCGCATGCTCGTACTCAAATGAGAACGCCGACATGTGCCGCTCGCTGCGCCGATAGAGAATCGCCACGTTGGTCGCGCCCAACCGCCGCGCCGCGTTGGCCGCGTCAATCGCCGTATTGCCAGCGCCGATCACAGCCACGCTCTCCGCCACCTGCGGCGGATGCGCCGTCTTGTACTGCGCGATGAACTGCAGCGCGTCGATCACGTCGCGATGGTCGTCTCCCGGAATGCCGAGCCGATGCGCCGGCCCCAGCCCCACGCCCAAAAAGATCGCGTCGAACTCCTTCTCCAGCGCAAGCAGATCAGCTTCGGTCGCAATCTTCGTCTCACAACGAAACTCGACGCCCAGCTTCCGGATCAGCTCAATCTCCTCGAGGCTCGCGCGCGCCGGCAGTTTGTATTCCGCCACGCCGTACGTGTTCAGGCCACCGGGCAGCGCGCGCCGCTCGAAGAGCGTCACCGCATGCCCACGCTGCCGTAATTCCGCCGCGCAGGCCAGCGACGCCGGCCCTCCGCCGATGCAGGCGATCTTCCCGGAGCGATCCTCGAAGACCTTCCGCGGCAGTACACCGCCCGCGGCATGAAAAGCATCCATCGCAAACCGCTGCAATCGCGCAATCTCGATGGGCTGCCGGTTGTAACGATGCAGCACGCAGGCGCCTTCGCACAGCACGTCGACCGGACACGCGCGCGAGCAGCTCGCTCCCAGCACATTCGCGTCCAGAATCGTCAGCGCCGACCCGCGCAGATTTTCGCGAGCGATCTTCCCGATGAACTTCGGCACGTCGATATGCGTGGGACAAGCCGCGGTGCAGGGAGCGTCAAAGCAGTTGAGGCAGCGGTCCGCTTCCACTCTGGCTGCCTGCGGCGCGAACGGAGGGTGCAGGTCCTGGAATTTTTCCGCAATGGACGGATCCTGCATAGAGGGCCTCAGGGCTTGACCAGATCGCCGTACATATCCGGCCTGCGATCGCGGAAGAACTGCCACGTCTTCCGCACTTCGGCAATCTTGTCCAGATCCAGATCGGCGGTCAGCACCTCGTCCTGATCCCGCGACGCCTGCGCGAAGATCTGCCCGCGCGGATCGCAAAAATAGCTCTGACCGTAAAACTCGCCAATGTTCCACGGCGCTTCGGTGCCGACGCGATTGATGGCGCCCACAAAATATCCGTTGGCCGCCGCATGCGCCGGCTGCTCCAGCTTCCACAGATATTCGCTCAGCCCCGCAACCGTTGCCGAAGGATTGAAGACGATCTCCGCCCCATTCAGCCCCAGCGCCCGCGCTCCCTCCGGAAAATGCCGGTCGTAACAGATATAGACGCCGATCCTGCAGAAGCCGAGATCGAACACCGGGTACCCCAGATTCCCCGGCCGGAAGTAGAACTTCTCCCAGAAGCCCGGCGCGACGTGCGGAATATGCGTCTTGCGATACTTGCCGAGATACGTTCCCTGCCGGTCGATCACCGCGGCGGTGTTGTAGTAAACGCCCTCGTTCTCCACTTCGTAGACAGGAACGATCAGCGCGACGCCCAGTTCCTGCGCCAGCGCCTGCATCAACTGGATCGTCGGCCCGTCCGGCACCCGCTCCGTCGAGTCGTACCAGCGCGGGCTCTGCTCGGCGCAAAAGTAAGGTCCGTAGAAGATTTCCTGCAGGCACACGATCTGCGCCCCGTCCGCCGCGGCCTTGCGAATCATGCCGACATGCTTCTCGATCATGGCCTGCTTGATCGCGGCCAGCGAGTGCTCGGCAGGCTCCACATTGCGGGCCTGAATCAAAGAACATCGAACGACACGCGCCATAGAAAACTACGCTCCCACGTGGAAGAAGTGGCGGCTCAGCTCAACGAACGATGCCCACAAAAACGTGCAGGGATGGGCCGAATAAGGTTCTCAGTCTACGCGAAATTAATTGATCGCAACAGGGAATCACGCTAACAATGGGCATGGTACGCCCCGCCGCACGCCTCTCATTCCTCTTGCTCTTTGTGTTCGCCGCGCTTCCGGCGCTGGCCGCTCCGCCAAAGCTGCTGGTCACGCACGTGGTCTTTTTCACCATGGCGCCGGGGCAGAAGACGCCATTCACGGGATACATGGTGATCGCCGCCGATGGCACCATCACCGCCGTGCAGGCCGGTGACCCTCCGGCGTCGCTCACCGCCTCGCTTCCGGCCTCGCAGATCTGGGACGGCCATGGCGCCTGGGTCATTCCTGGCTTCATCTCCGCGCACAGTCATCTGTGGCAGGCGGCCTATCGCGGGCTTGCCGCCAGCTCCACGCTGCCCGGCTGGATCGACGATCTCTACGGTAAACGCGCCATCCACAACAGCCCCGAAGACTTTTACTGGTTTACTCTCGCGGGCGCTCTCGACCACCTGCAGCACGGCATCACGGCGGCCTACAACTTCAACTACGGCGGCAATGCCTGGCAAAAAGCAGGCGACGATTTCGACGAGGCCCAATTTCACGCCGAAATCAATTCCGGCATCCGCTTCGTCCATGGCTATCAGCCCGACTCCATGAAGCCCGGCGAATCCATCGACTCAGCCCGCGCGCGCCTCAAAAGCTTCCTTGACTGGACCACGACGCAGCCCCACTCCCCGGCCTTTCTCAGCGTCATGATCAACGGCATGACCGCCTTCAACAACACGTACCAGCAGTCGGTCATGGAGGCCGCGCTCGGCAACGAGTTTCATGTAGGCAATCAAACCCACTACGTCGAAGCGCCGGAAGATCAGGGCGAGGAGCGCAGCAAGTTCCGCTGGATGATGGACGCCGGCCTGCTGAATCAGCAGATGATCTTCGGCCATTTCATCCACACCGACGACTTCATCCTTCAGCAGACGGCAAAGGCCGGGGCCGCAATGTCCTGGAATCCGCTCTCCAACGGCCGCCTCGCTTCCGGCGTCGCCGACATTCCTAAATACCTGAAGATGGGCATCCGCGTCGGCATGGGCGTCGACGGAGAGGCCAGCGCGGACCTGGCCGATCCCTTTGAGAACATGCGCACCGGCCTCTACGCCATCCATGACAAATATGAGGACGCGACCATCATGAGCCCCTACCAGGTGCTCTGGCTGCACACCATGGGCTCGGCCGACGTGCTCGGCGTGAAAGACAAGCTCGGCAGTCTCGAGCCGGGCAAGTACGCCGACTTCGTCGTCCTCGACCCTGCGCGCCTCAGCCCCGTCCTCGAGGATCCCTACGCGAACCTCGTTCTGGTTGCGGCTGAGCCGGATATCGAGCGCGTGTATATCGGCGGGGAACTCATGGTCGATCACGATCGCCTCGTCCATCAGGACATCGACAAAGTCCGTGCCGAAGTAACCCGCCGCGTGACGCCAAACTGAGGCGCGCCCCCGCTGATACAATTTCGCCACGCTCCGGATTCCTTCATGAGATTCTGTTCCTCGCTGTTTTTGCTGCCGGCCTCCGTCTTTTTCGTCTCTCTTTCCGCCTACGCGCAAAGCCCTCCGCCGCTCATGGACGCCATGTCCGCCGAGCTGCATCGGGCCATGACCAGCCTGGCCACGCCTGCGTCGGGCGCTCCCGCTGACGCGCATCAGGCTCCTTACTACATGAGCTTTGCGGCCCACGATCGCTACGCCGTGGCCATCATGGCTGAACAGGGCGCGCTCATGGTTTCGGATTCCGAGCATCAGCGCACCGCCGATATTGTCGTCCGTGTTGGCGATCCCAAACTCGACAACACCCATGGCGACCATCGCTCGTCTGCGATCCACACCGTCTCGCTGCCGCTTGACGACGACCGCCCTGCCATCGAACGCTCGCTCTGGTGGGCCACCAACACGGAATATCGCCGTGCCCTCGAAACGTACCTTCAGGTCAAAACCGACGAACAGGTGCGCGCAAAGGAAGAAGACACCTCTCCCGATTTTTCCGAGGAGAAGCCGGTCACCGCCATCGCCGCTCCGGCCGCTGCGCCCCAAATCGACACCGCAGCATGGAACAACCGCATGAAGGCCCTCTCCGCCACATTCCGGCGATATCCGCACATCTACACGGATTTTGTGATGATGACGGTGGAGAACGAGACCAGCTACTTCGTTTCGTCGGAAGGCACGCAGATCGTCACCCCCCATCGCGCCGCGCGCGTAGTGGCGCTGGCTGTCACCCGCGCCGACGACGGCATGGATCTCTTCCGCGCCGCCACCTTTGAAGCCGAAACCCCCGACACCCTCCCGTCGCAGGCCGCTATGGCCGACTCGCTCGACAAGCTGGCAGCCAGCCTCGAACAGCTGCGCACTGCACCCGTCACCGAGCCGTTCAGCGGTCCCGCCATTCTTTCCGGACGCGCCGCCGCGGTCTTCTTCCACGAAGTCCTCGGGCACCGGCTGGAAGGCCAGCGCCAGCGCGGCGATTCAGAAGGCGAGACCTTCACCAAGGATGTGGGCAAGCCCATCCTCCCTGACTTCATGTCGGTCGCCGACGATCCCACCCAGCATGTCTTCCACGGCACCTGGCTCAGCGGGTCGTACGCCTACGACGACGAGGGCCAGCAGGCGCGCAAGGTGGACCTGATCGACGACGGTGTCCTCAAAACCTTCCTCATGTCGCGGCTGCCCATCGCCAGCTTTTCTGCCTCCAACGGCCATGGCCGCGCCCAGGATGGCCTCCTGCCCACCGGACGCCAGGGCAATCTCATCGTCAGCTCCACCAAATCCGTCACCGACAGCAAGCTGCGCCAGATGCTGATCGACGAGGCGAAGAAGCAGGGCAAGCCCTACGGCCTCTATTTCGAAGACATTTCCTCGGGATTTGCGCTCACCACCCGCGCCGCGCCCCAGGCGTTTTCCGTCGTGCCGCTGGTTGTGTGGCGCGTGTATACCGACGGTCGTGCTGATGAGTTGGTGCGCGGCGTCAGCATCGTCGGCACTCCCCAGGCAGCGCTCAAAAGCATCCTCGCCACCGGCGATACCAGCGAGGTCTTCAACGGCCAGTGCGGAGCCGAGTCCGGCACCATCCCCGTCTCCGCCGTCTCCCCCGCGATCCTGATGAGCGAACTGGAAACGCAGCGTGAGCCGCAGGGCACCGCGCGCCCGCCCATTCTGCCGCCGCCCACCGCCGAAGGTGCAGCGGAGGTGAAGCCATGACCGGGCGCAGGATCTTCGTCTCTCTGTTCGCACTCGCCCTCGCCGCGTCGTCGCTCGCTCAAAGCGCGCCCACCCGCGCCGACGCCGAGAAGGACCCCGTGCTGCACGCCATGCTCGCCGAACTCGATCGCTCGCGCCAGCAACTTCAGCTCCAGGGCTTCGACAAACCGTACTTCATCGAATACCGCATCGACGACGTGGACCGGTATGCGGCGACGGCCGAATATGGTGCGCTCACGACGGATCACGGCGCGCACAGCCGCATCGCGCGTGTCACCGTCCGGGTTGGGGATTATAAGTCGGACAGCTCCTTCTCTCGGGGGGATGGTGCGCTGGAGCTGGCATCGGTGGAGAACGATCCTTTGGCGATTCGTTTTGCGCTGTGGCAGGCGACCGATGAAGCGTATAAGGCTGCGTTGAATGCCTGGGCGCAAAAGCAGGCGAATCTTAAGAGCGTTCAGACCCCGCCCCAGGCCGACGACTTTTCCCACGAGAAGCCGACCGTGCTTCTTGAGCCCGTCGCCACTCTCGATCTGGACCGGGCCGCCTGGAAGCAGGCCATCGTCGACGGCACGGGTCTGTATCGCTCCGATCCCACCGCAAAGAGCTTCGCAGACGACGTCGAAGTCTCCCAGGGCAGTGTTGAAGCTCTCGTGCGCACCGTGTATCTGGTCAACTCAGAAGGCGCCATCATCCGCACCAGCCAGCCGGAATATCGCGCGGAAGTGGCGCTCGAAGCGCAGGCTGCCGATGGCATGCGCCTGGACCGCTCCTATCCCGTCGTGAGCGCCACCGGCGCCGGGCTCGGATCCCCTGACCAGTTCCGCCACGGCGTCCTCGAGGCGCTGAACGGACTGCGTGCGCTGCGCGACGCCCCGCTCGTCACCGGCGAATATCACGGGCCGGTGCTCTTTGCCGGCAACGCCTCGGCCCGCAGCTTTGAAGAATACTTCTCCCACGCGGTCACGGCCTCCCGTCCCCAGTTGGGCTCCACCGCCCGCACCACTGGCCCCTTCGCCTCCAGCTACAACACCCGCGTCCTGCCGGACTTCATCAAAATTGTCGACGATCCCAGCCTCGCCGAATTTGGCGGTAAGCCGCTGCTGGGCGCGTACAAGGTGGACGACGAAGGCGTCCCCGCGCAAACCGTCACCCTGGTCGACAGCGGCAAACTCGTCGGCTATCTGCTGGGCCGCGAGCCGGTGAAAGACTTCCCCGCCTCCAACGGGCACGGACGCGCCCCCATCGCGCAGCCCGCGCAGCCGCACATCGGGGTCCTCGAGGTCGAAGCCACCGGCGGCCTCACGGAGGACGATCTGGTGAAAAAGCTCATCGCCATGGGCAAGGATCAGGGCCTCGAATCGGTCTACCTCCTCCAGGCAAAAACCGGTCCCACCGAGCCGCGCACGCTCTATCGAATCAAAGTGGCCGACGGCTCCCGGGAACTGGTGCGGGGCGCGCGCCTCGCCGACGTCGATCTGCGGTCTTTCCGCTCCGACATTGTGGCCGTGGGGGCGGATCCCTACGTCGACAACGTCTTCGGCGACGAGCCCTCCACCATCATTGCTCCGCCTCTGCTCTTCGACGACGTCACCGTCAAGCGTGGCGAGGAGAAGAACGAAAAGCTGCCCTATTACCCGCCGCCGGCCCAATAACCCCGTTTTGTTATACTTTGGGGAAGAGCGACCCACGTGCGGAAGTGGTGAAATTGGCAGACACACCATCTTGAGGGGGTGGCGCCCAAAAGGCATGGGGGTTCAAGTCCCCCCTTCCGCACCACCCATTTTCCGGCCTGCTTCCGGCGCGCCCTGAGGTTCAAACAAACACCGTGATTTATCTCATTACCGGCATCCACATTCTCGTCAGCTTCGCGCTGATCCTCATTATCCTTCTGCAGCAGGGCAAGAGCGCCGACCTGGCCGCTGCCTTCGGTGGACAGGGTTCCCAGACCGCGTTCGGTCCGCGTTCGGCGTCCAACCTGCTGACCAAGGCGACGGCCTGGCTGGCAGGCGTCTTCGTCATCACCTCGATTTCGCTGACGATCCTCCTGCAGCACCAGACCGTAAACCACCACTCTGTGCTTTCCGGCACGCCCACCACGCACAGCACTCCGGCGAAGAAGTAGCTCCGCCGCCGCCGTGATCCTCCAGACGTTTCCCGTCGGGCCGCTGCAGTGCAACTGCACCGTGCTCGGCGACGAGGCCAGCGGCGAGGCCATGGTCGTCGATCCCGGCGACAACATCCCGCAGATTCTCGCCATCCTCGCGAAGCACCATCTGACGCTGAAGCAAATCGTCGTCACCCACGGCCACATCGACCATGTGGGCGGAGCGCTTCGCCTCAAGCGCGCCACCGGCGCCCCCATCCTGCTCAACCAAAACGATCTGCCGCAGCTCGAAATCATGGACGAGCAGGCTGCCTGGCTCGGCGTCGCGCCCCCCGAAATCGCGCCGCCCGATGCGAGCGCGGACGACGGCATGACCGCCGGCATCGCCGGCCACACCGCGACCATCCTCCACACTCCCGGCCACACCCAGGGCAGCATCTGCCTGCACTTTGCTCCGGAAAATCTCCTGCTCGCCGGCGACACGCTCTTTGCCGGATCCATCGGACGCACCGATCTGCCCGGCGGCGATGGCCGCCAGATTCTCCGCTCCCTCCACGACCGCCTCCTCACCCTCCCCGATCGGACGCGGGTGATCCCCGGCCACGGTCCGGCGACCACCATCGGCGAAGAGCGCCAGTCGAATCCGTTTCTGCAGCCCGGAGTGCGGCTGTAAGAACCGTTTTCGGGGATCGGGACCCTGCGCCGCGGCGGTCTGCCTTTCGTCACTTGCCGGCGGATTTCCCAGGGTCGGCCCCGCCCCCCGCCCCTGTATCATCGAGCCATGACGCAGCTCGAAGTCCTCTATCGCTACGAGAGCCATCCGACGGAGACAGCGATGTTCGCCCTCGGTAATCTGCGCGAGGTGTACGGTATCCGGCGCATCCAGGTCGACGAGGGATGGAAGACGATTCGCGTCGAGTACGACGCTACCCGCCTCAGCCGTCCGACGGTCTTCCAGTTGCTGCGCGGCACCGGGATCGCCGTCGTCGAAGAGTTGCCGCTGATTCCCCCGCAGGAAGCCGTTCCCGCCTCAGCCGAACCGGCAAAATAACGGGGCCCCCCGTCCACAGATCATCTCGCCCCGGACAGCCCCGCTCAGTTTCGGCCAGGGTTACGGCATGTATTGCGCGGGCACCTTCAGCGTCGGATTCTCCGCCTGCCATACCACCTCAACGATCTTCCAGTTCTGCCCATCGAAAACCGCCTGGATCGAATTGATCCCACGCGTGGCCAGCGTGCCGTCGATGTACGTCTCGTAGGTGGTCCACAGATGGGCGACGTTGCCGAAGGTCTCCGTCTGCACCTTGATCTGCTTCTCCGTCACAATCGACGCGCCACGTTTGGCCACGGCCGCGATCCAGTCATCAGCGGTCAGGATGCGCGGCGTGGCCGTCGGCGCGCTCACCGGAATCAGCCGCACCTGCGGCAGCATCAGCGCGCGGAAGCAGCTCCGATCCTTCGTAGCCGGCCCGGTGATCGCGCTGTCCAGCGCCGTGATTAACTGCTCGAGGTTCGCGGTGGGCAGACAAGCAGCCGTCCCCGGAGTCGTCGGCGATGCGGTCTGTGCGGAAAGGGCCGGGACGCCCGCGAGAGGAACCACGGCGGCGGCCATGAGGAGAAACGCAGCAAGTCGAGACATGGTGGCGATTCTATCGCGACCCCGGCGTCATCCTGCGGGGAAACTATGCGCGCAGGGCCGGCGCCTCGTGCATTTCGTCCAGAATGGCCCGCGCCGCCTCGGCTGGATCATGCGCTTGGGTAATGGGGCGTCCAACCACCAGGTAGTTCGCGCCCGCCGCCAGGGCTTCCGCCGGCGTCGCAATGCGTTTCTGATCGCCCGCCTGGGAGCCGGCCGGCCGGATGCCCGGAATCACCAAAGTCGCTGCGGGATGCTGTTCGCGGATAGCCCGCACCTCAGCGGCGCTGGCCACAAATCCGGAGATTCCCGCGGCGGAAGCCATCGCCGCCAGCAGCAGTACCTGATCGGCCGGCGAGCGCTCCACCCCAACGGCGGCCAGTTGCGCCTGATCCATGCTCGTCAGCACCGTAACCGCCAGCAACTGTGGCGGATGTTTCAGCGATGCCGCCGCATTGGCCGCTGCTTCCAGCATCGCCGGACCGCCGGCGCCATGGATCGTCAGCATTTCGGCGCCTGTCTCGGCCGCCGTCTGCACGGCGCGTGCGACGGTATTGGGAATGTCGTGGAGCTTCAGGTCCAGGAATATCGAGCAGCCCCGGTGCCGCAACTCGTGCACCAGCGTGTTGCCCTCGGCCAGATACAGCTCCAGCCCCACTTTGAACCAGCAGCAGAGGTCTTCCAGCCGGTTCACAATATCGATAGCCGGTGCGGCCTCCGGGAAGTCCAGGGCGACGATAAGCCGGGGGTCCATGCGACCATAGTGGCATAAAGCCGCTGTGCGGTGAAGGAGAAAGGAGCAGTGCTCCCTTTTGCCCCGTTCAGGAATCGTGGACGTCCGCCTGGCCGGGTGGCTCACGCCGTGCCACGCTAGTTACTCAAGGATTTCGCCTGCGAAAATTTGCGATTGTCCTTCCCTTCCGTGTTGCACACTGAGATTATTACGGAAGATTACATAAAATGATGGCACGGACCCAGAGCCGATCGCTGGTCGCGCTCGAAAATTCTGTATCACCCAGCGCCGAGGGAAATGTGAGTTTTCTTCTGCACACCCACGATGCTTCGGAGAGCGAATCAGTTCCCGGACCCGAGCAGCGTCCACGCACCACCAAGGATCTGGGTGTCCGCTCCTCGATCGTCGACGATCTCGCCCTCAAGACCCTCTATACCGCTGGTCCCTTCTCCGTCTTCGAGATGGGCAAGCGGCTCAAGCTCAGCTACGACGTGGCCACTGAGATCTTCAACCGCATGCGCGCCACGCTGCTCTGCCAGGTGACCGGGATGAAGGGCAACATCCCGGAAATCGCGATTACGGCTCACGGGCGAACCCGAGCTCTGGAGCTTCTGGCCGCCAGCCAGTACTCCGGGGCAGCTCCCGTCGGTCTCGAAGCGTATGTCGAGCAGGTGCGCAAACAAAGCATCCGCCACGCCGTCGTGCATAAGGAAGACATTGACCGGGCCTTTGAGCCCATGGTCCTGGACCCGAAAACCCTTTGGCAGATCGGCATCTCGCTCAACTCCGGCGCATCCATCTTTCTCCACGGCCCGGCCGGCGTGGGCAAGTCGGCCATTGCCGAAACCATGTCCCGCGTGCTCGCAGCCGACGATGTCTGGATTCCCTGGTCGGTCGAAGCCGACGGCCAGGTCATTTCCGTCTACGACCCGATCGTGCATCGTCGCGTGGACACTCAGGAAAACGCCATGCCCGATGAGCGCTGGGTCCGCTGCCAGCGTCCCTCCGTCCTCGTCGGCGGCGAACTGACGGTCGAAATGCTCGACCTCCAGTACAACGCCTCAGCCGGCTTCTACACCGGCCCGGTGCAGATGAAGGCCAACAACGGCGTCCTCATCGTGGACGACTTCGGCCGCCAGCGCATCCGCCCCGATGAACTGCTCAATCGCTGGGTCGTCCCGCTGGACCGCCGCATCGACTTCCTCACCCAGGTCGGCGGCAAGAAGATCGAGATTCCCTTCGAGCTGTTGGTCGTCTTTGCTACGAATCTGGAACCCGACGAGCTGGTCGACGCCGCCTTCCTGCGCCGCATGCAAACCAAAATCAAAATCAGTACCGCGTCGGACGACCAGTTCTGCGAGATCTTTCGCCGCGTCGCCCGCGGCCGCCAACTCCAGGTGGACGATGCCCTCCTGCGCGAGATCGTCTCCATCATCCGCGGAAGGCTGAAACAGGAGCTGCGCGGCTGTCAGCCCCGCGATCTGGTCAATCAGGTTTGTTGGGCGGCGCGCTACGAAGATCGCGACCCCGTCCTCGACCGGGCGTCGCTCATCAATGCCATCGAAGCGTATTTCATCCCGCTCGACGCCTGACCCATTGCTCCCAACCCCGGCAATAAATAATGCAGAATCAGCGCTATAGGCGCAGATGCCGGGGTCTGGATGAGAAACGGGATCAGCGCGAAGGCTGAGGATTGTCGGGAACCGAGAGTTCCGCGAGTTCGGTGCTGCGTCCGATCAGCTCGACCTTCACCGGCGCGATGCCTCGCTCGCTGAAGCCCAGAGATTCGGCCGCCGCGTACGACAGGTCGATCACGCGATCCTCAGGAACCGGGCCACGGTCGTTCACGCGCACCACCACCGATTTGTGGTTGCGCAGGTTGGTCACCCGCAGCATGGAGCCCAAAGGCAGGCTGCGATGCGCGCAGGTCATGGCATATTCGTCGTAAGGCTGCCCGCTCGCCGTGGTCTTGCCCTGGAAGAACCGGCCATACCACGAAGCGATGCCCAACTGATACCAGTGATGATGGGCTGGTTTTCTCGTTGTCTTTTGAACCGCGGTCGTCGGAACCGCGCTGAGGTGATCCGCTGGTGAGGCGGCCTGGGCACCTGCCACGCCCACCATGATGGCCAGCATCGCACCCGCAATGGTGAGCCAACGTCGCGGTCGTTCGGGGTGTTCGGGTCGTCGGAATCCGTTCATATTCCTCCTCCTCAAATTGTAGGAATCTGGAGTGGCTAAGTCAAACATTCCGCAATCTTTATTTCTGTTTTATTTGTGTCTTTTCCTTGCCCTTTCGTAGCTGCTGTGGTAGCCCCGCGGCGGCGGAAACGGTTACCAGTTGCTAACGGGTCCTCTCCTCAACCGAACCGCCCGGCGGGGGAGATACGGGCCTGCAAGGTACGATGGCAGGCAGCCACCCGGTGCTGCCCGGTCCGGCAGAGGAACTGAGCATTGGCCCCTAAGCCGCGCGTTGTCAAGGAACAATCCGAAAAAAAGGTCCTCCGGCCCATCGCTCTCACCGTGGCAGGATTCGACCCCTCCTCCGGCGCTGGCGTCACCGCCGACCTCAAAGTCTTTACGAATCATGGGGTTTACGGTGTCTCGGCGATCACCGCCCTCACCGTCCAGTCGACCCTGGGGGTGCGCCGTGTCCAGCCGGTGGCCGCGAAATTGCTCCGCGAGACCCTGGAATGCCTGGCAGACGACCTGCCCATCGCCGGCGTCAAGATCGGCATGCTCGGCTCGGCGGAGAATGTCCGCGAGGTTGCGCGCTTCCTCCGCGGTGCCGCAATTCCCCGGGTCCGCATCGTCCTCGACCCCGTTCTGGCGTCCAGCTCAGGAGCGGCGCTCCTCAAACCTGAGGGCGTGCGCTGCCTGCGCGACAACCTGCTGCCTTTGGTCGGCTGGGTCACGCCCAACCTCGCAGAACTCGCGATCCTGATCGGCCGTCCCGTCGCCGGCCGCACTCAGGTACCCGGCGCGGCGCAGGACCTGGCGGCCCTCGCGGCCCTCGCCCCCGGAATCCACGTCGTCGTAACCGGCGGCCACCTGAATCCTCCGAACGACTATCTGCGGACCGCGGACGGTCACGTTACCTGGTTTCCTGGAGCGCGCGTGAAAACGGCCTCAACCCATGGGACCGGCTGCGCCTTCTCTTCCGCCTTGCTCTGCCGGTTGTTGGCCGGGGATGCTCCGGCGGAAGCCGTCGCGGGGGCGAAAGCCTTCGTGCGCCAGGCGCTGCTGACGGCCGTACCCGTGGGCCAAGGCAAAGGGCCGGTGCTCTCTTAACGACGGCGGCGGTCGCGCGTTAGATTTTCGTCCAGTCGAGGATCACCTTCCCGGTGTTCCCGCTGATCATCGCCTCGAACCCCTTCTCGAACTCCTTGTAGCCGAAACGGTGTGTGATGACCGGGCTGATATCCACGCCGCACGTCACCAGCACCGACATCTTGTACCAGGTCTCGTACATCTCGCGCCCGTAGATGCCCCGGATCGTCAGCATATTGAAGATGATCTTCCGCCAGTCCGTCTGCATCGCTTTCGCCGGAATGCCCAGCACCGCGATGCGTCCCCCATGCGCCATGTTTTCGATCATCTCGTTGAAGGCCACCGGGCTGCCCGACATCTCCAGGCCCACATCGAACCCCTCCGCCATGCCCAGTTGCTTCTGCACCTCGGCCACCGGCGTCTCGCGCGGATCCACGGCCACCGTCGCGCCCATCTTCTTTGCCAGCGCCAGCCGGAACGGGTTCAGGTCGGTCACCACCACGTAGCGCGCCCCCGCATGGCGGACGATCGGGATCGCCATCAACCCAATCGGCCCGGCGCCGCAGATCAGGACGTCCTCACCCAGAACCGGGAACGCCAGCGCCGTATGCACCGCATTGCCAAAGGGATCGAAGATCGCGGCAATCTCTTCCGGCACCCCCGCGTGGTGACGCCAGATATTGGTCATTGGCAGCGAGATGAATTCGGCGAAAGCGCCGGGCCGATTCACCCCAACCCCCGATGTATGCGCGCACAGGTGCCGGCGTCCCGCCAGGCAGTTGCGGCAGCGTCCGCAGGTGACGTGGCCCTCACCCGAAACGAGGTCGCCTACCCTAAAGTCCGAAACATTGGCGCCCACCGCGGCGATTTCGCCCACAAACTCATGGCCGATCACCATCGGCACCGGGATGGTCTGCTGGGCCCATTCGTCCCACTGATAAATGTGGACATCGGTGCCGCAAATGCCGGTGCGCCGCACCCGGATCAGGACGTCATTGATGCCGTATTCCGGCTCGGGCACATCTTCGAGCCAAAGGCCGCGCTCCGCGCGCGCCTTGACGAGAGCTCGCATGCAATCTCCTCAGAAATCCTCTATGAGGGTAAGGCATTTGGCACGATTCTGCCGTGACGGGGAACAGCAGCATCTTCGGGACGCCGGTTCTCCCGCCGTCCCCGCAAAAACCAGGATGCCTACCGCTTCTGCGCAGCCTCGGCCGGCAGCGCCTGCACCTTGCTGTGACTCGTCGAGTAGCCGAAGTAGATCGCCAGGCCGACAATGAGCCAGCTGAAGAAGCCGATCTTTGCGGGCAGATCGGTGGAAACCATCAGTGCCAGCGAGACGACAATGCCGGCGATCGGCACGAACGGGACCCACGGCGTGCGGAAGGGGCGCGGAATGTCAGGCTGGCGTCGGCGCATCACCAGAACGCCAAGGCAGACGATCGCGAATGCCAGCAGCGTGCCCAGACTCACCAGTTCTCCGAGGAAATTGATATTGAAGAAGGCGGCGAGAAACGCCACGAGGATGCCGACCGCAATGGTAACCAGCCACGGGGTGCGGAAGCGGGGGTGGATTTTGCCGACCCACTCCGGCAGCAGGCCGTCGTGCGACATCGTATAAAGTACCCGCGTCTGGCCGAGAATCATCACCAGCATGACCGACGCGAGGCCCGCGATGGCGCCGAGATCAATGAGGCAAACCCCCCAGGTTGCGCCGATCGCCGCCGCGCCGTCGGCTACAGGAGCCGCTGTATTCAGCGTCGAATACGGCTTGAGCCCGGTGAGCAGCCCGGCCACGATAATGTACAAAATCGTGCAGATGATCAGCGATCCGAGGATGCCAAAAGGCAGATCCTTCTGGGGATTCTTGGACTCCTGGGCGGCGGTCGATACGGCGTCGAACCCAATGTAGGCGAAGAAAACGACGCTGGCGCCTCGCATGATGCCGGACCAGCCGTATTCGCCGAAGTGACCCAGGTTTTTCGGGATGAACGGATGCCAGTTGGCCATCATGTGCGACCAGTGGCCGAAGGCGAAGGTGGTGGCGATCCCGATAAAAAACAAAACCACCGACACCTTGATCATCACCGCGGCGCTGTTGAAGTTGGCCGACTCGCGGACGCCCACCACCAGCACGGCGGTCACCACGATGATGGCCGCCAGCGCGAACAGATCCACTCTGGCGGAAAATGGGTGACCCATCAGCGCAATCGAAATGGAAGGGGTGGGGTTGAACGGAACCTTGATGCCGAAGTAGCCGAGCAGGCTGGTGACGTATCCGCTCCAGCCGACCGCGACCGTGGCTGCGCCGAAGGCGTATTCGAGGCAGAGGGCCCAGCCGATGATCCAGGCGACGAGTTCGCCAAGCGTCGTATAGCCGTAGGTATAAGCGCTGCCGGAGATGGGGATCATGGAGGCGAATTCGGCGTAGCAGAGGCCGGCAAAAATGCAGCCGATGCCGGCAACCACGAACGAGAGGACGATGGCTGGCCCCGCGAACTGCGCGGCCGCCGTCCCTGTGAGCACAAAAATGCCCGCACCGATGATGGCGCCGATTCCCAGCGTGATGAGATTGATGGGACCGAGCGAGCGCTTCAGGGTGTGCTCCCCTTCGGCGCGCGCTTC
The DNA here is from genome assembly GCA_036267295.1 of Acidobacteriaceae bacterium. Taxonomy (GTDB): domain Bacteria; phylum Acidobacteriota; class Terriglobia; order Terriglobales; family Acidobacteriaceae; genus Palsa-343. The sequence continues at coordinate 180,657 of DATAWI010000042.1, forward strand.
CTCGTGGCAAAGGGAAAGGGGCTTACGGGCAAAAAGCTTAGCCATTCTCGGCTGTTCCTCCAGAGAGTTCGCCGGGCGCGGGGGAGAGCCCGTTGGTTGAATCGGAAACCGCTTTGCGGGACCAGATGGCAAAAACCGGGATGCCCAGCAGCACGATCACCAGTCCAGGCCAGGTGTATTGCGGTTTGTAGCGCAATAATACGACACAAATCCAGGCGGCCATCAGGATATAAATCGCCGGCAGCACCGGATACCCGATCGCCCGGTAAGGCCGCGGCACATCCGGCCGCTTCACCCGCAGCACGAAAAGACTGAAGATGGTCAGGATGTAAAAGATCAGCTCCGTGCAGATGATGTAGTCCAGCAGTTGGCTATACGAGCCGGAGAGGCACAGCACGCAGGTCCAGACCGCCTGCACAATAATCGCCGCCACCGGCGTATGCCACCGCGGATGCAGCTTGCCGGCGGCCTTGAAAAACAAGCCGTCGCGCGACATTGCATAGTAGACGCGCGCGCCCGCCAGCGTGAGCCCGTTCGCGCAGCCGAAGGTGGAGACCAGAATCGCGCCGGCCATCAAAAACGCGCCGGTCCGCGAGAAAATCTGCTGCAGCGCCGCCGTGGCCACACGGTCGTCGGAGGCGTATTGAATCCCGCGCGCGAAAATGGTCGCTCCATGCGGATCGCCGTGCAGCGGCAGCGCCAGCAGGTAAACGAAATTCGCCAGGATGTAGAGCCCGAGCACCAGAATTGTCCCCAGCGTCAGCGACAGCGGCAAATTCCGGCGAGGATTGCGGACTTCCCCGGCTGTGTACGTGACGTTGTTCCACGCATCGGCAGAGAAGAGTGAGCCGGTCTGCACCACCGCCAGAATCGTCAGCAAACCCACCATCGTGATGGGTCCGCCGACGCCAATCTGCAGAGGATGCAGCACACTCCAGCCTGCCCCGCTCCAGAAATTCGCGTGGAAATTGGCGCGAATGGCCGCGACGTTGCTCCCCAGGATCAGGCCGATCACCACCAGTCCCAGCAGCGCCGCGGTCTTCGCCGTCGTGAACACGTTCTGCACGATCGCGCCGAGCCGAATGCCAAAGAGATTGATCACCGCCAGCAGCAGAATGATCACGATCCCGGTCAGATTGGCCGTGTTCAGGCCGATATCCATGTTGCCCAGAACCATCGGCCCGATCTTCCAGGCAGGCACATGCGCGATATGCCAGATCCAGTGCGTCGACGAAATCGAGGGAAAGAAGACGCCCAGGAATTTTCCGAACGCCACGGCCACCGCGGCAATCGTGCCGGTCTGGATGACCAGAAAAAGCGTCCAGCCAAAAAGAAATCCCCAGATGCGGCCGAGCGCCTCGCGGAGGTAAATGTACTGGCCGCCGGCGCCCGGCATCATCGCCGCCAGTTCGCCATAACTGAGTGCGCCGATGATGGTCATCACTGCCGTCACCAGCCACGCCGCGATCAGCAGCGCTGGCGAGCCGACGTCGCGGCCAATTTCCGCCGGCACGATGAAGATGCCGGAGCCGATCATGGAGCCAACGACAATGGCCGTGGCGCTGAACAGGCCCAGGCCAGCCACAAGATTGCTTTTGCCGTTGGGAGCGGTGGTTTCTGCGCGGGAACTCACGTGCTACCAGTTCTACTTGATCATCCCGCTTTCTGTCTAAGCGAAAACCTCAGTGCGGCGAGGAATCGCCGCTCGCCGCCGAAGTCGCTGGAGCGGCAGGTGCTGACGCCGGCGCCGGCGCCGCGTCCAGTTTCACGTCGGCGAAGCACAGCAACCACGCTGCAAAGTCGAGATCCTTCTGAATATCAGGCAGCGCCAGGTCGTCGACGCGGTCGGCGTCGTCCGGGCGATCACTGTAGATCAGCAATTCCGGCGTTTCGCCCGCACCGCGAAAGAGCGTGCTCTGCTGCCGCTTTCCTCGCCAGTTCTGCGCATTGAAGAAGCCGTCGTTGGTGGTGTAGTGCTCGGGGTTCAGGTTCGCCGGAGCCGGAATCTTCAGCACGCGGCAAATGGCCGCCGCCACTCCGCCAAGAATCCCGTTCGTGCCCATCGGATTGTTCGGATCGCCCGACGGTTTTGCCGGAGCCACCGTATACCAGAGCGGGGAGCCATAGCCGAGGCCATCCAGAACGATCATGGCGCTTGGCGTTGCCTGGCCCGTGCTGTGCGTGGACCCGAAGAACGCAGCTTCCCCCTCGTCCCCGTGCAGCGCCGCGAAGACGAAGGTGTGATGGCGAGGCTGCGCCTGCAGCGCGTGATAGAGCACCGGCAGCAGAAAGGCGTCGACCCACGAGACCTGCCAGCCCACATCGGCGTGGCCATCGTAGCGGGACACCACGAGGATGGGTTCCGCCGTATCGCCAGGCAGCTTGCAAATCAGGTTTTCGTCGCCGCGCGGACCGGCAGGCTGCTCCTCGATCTGATCGCCGCTGCAATGAAACTGGTCGAAGGCCTGCCGCAGCGCCGCCAGGCGCGCTGCATCGCTCTTCGGCGGATGCACCAGCAAATCCTTCACCGCGGGAGGAGGCTCCCAGAAAGCCAGGCCGCTTTTCCGCGCCTGCGCGCCGGCTCCGAACCCCCACGCGAGAAGCCCGGCAACAACGGCCATGCGAATTGGAGAACGAAGCACCACGGAACGATTGCGCACCATCATAGCCGCGCTGGACCTCAGCGGATGCGCAGAAATTGCCGAGCGGCCTCGGCGGGCGAGCAGGCGGCCCCAAAGATCGCCGAGATCACGGCCACCGAGTCCGCACCGGCGTCGAACACCGAGCGCGCATTCGCCAGGGTGATGCCGCCAATGGCCACCAGCGGCTTGTGGGTCAACTGCCGCGCCCGCGCCACGCCCTCCACTCCGATCACCGGCGAAGTGTCGGCTTTTGAAGATGTGGCGAAGACCGGTCCGATGGCGATGTAGTCGACCGGCTCCAGATCCGCCAGCCCCACCTGCTCCTCGTTATGCGTGGATAAGCCCAGGATCCCTTTCGATCCGGCCAGGGCGCGCGCCTCCGCGGGGGCCAAATCGCTCTGCCCGACGTGGACGCCGTCCCATCCCGCCTGTCCCACAAGCGCCGCCCGATCGTTGAGAAGCAGGGTCATTTCCGGAGCGGCCGCGCGCATCGCCATCGCGTCCTCCAGGACCAGGGAATCTTCGTCGACTTTATTACGGTATTGCAGAATCTGCACCCCGGCCTCGGCAAGCGCCGTCACCAGCCCGCACAGCCGCTCTCGGCGGCTTCTCAGATCAGGCGCTTCCCCAGCAAAGACGCAGCCGAAATCGAGAATCGGATAGAGCGGAGGAAACGGGTGAAGACGCATCCCTTATTGCGCCGGCGTTGCCGGCTGCGGAATCACCGCCAGCATCATCTGCGAGCCGCCGTCCAGGGTCACGTTCTTCCCCTGCGCGTTCAACACCGTCGCGGTTGCGACGGCGGTCGAATTCGTGGGACCGCTGCCGGATACGCTGGCCGTCCAGAAGATCACGCCGGGCAGATTGCGGACCTGACCCCTGGGGCCAAGACCGGAGTTCGCTCCCGGTCCACTCGGATTCCCGCCCGGCAAACCACTCGCGTCGCCCGCGCCTGGGCCTGGGCCGGCGCCGGAGCCGGCACTGCCAGGCTGCCCGAGGGCGCCGCCCGGCGTATTGTTGACCATACCGCCCGGGCCGGTGTTGCCGCGCGCGCCGCTGGCCTGCGAGCCTCCCATCATCCCGCCTCCGCCTCCCGGAGATCCACCCATCCCCGCTCCGCCCGCGCCCGATCCACCGATCATGTCGTCGTTGTTCGAGGCAATCGGCGCCGGCGCGGACAGCGCCTGCATCCAGGCATGGATCGCCACCTCGTGGCCATCGCGGAGAACCGCGTGATCAAAAGTAAAGGCGACGCGGCCATCATGACTGTCATGAGACTTGGGCGTCACGTCGGTGATGTGCCCCACCAGCCGCGTGCCGCGCGGCAAACGAGTGCCGTCAGCGAGACGCGCATCGGCAGCCGTCTTCGCTTCTACTTCCGCGCCCACCTTCGCGTCTTTGCTGTCGATTCGTTTGCTCAGCTCCGCGGGAACGCCCACTGCCTCCTGCGCCTGCACGGTGGCATTCGCAGTTGCAGAGTTGCCGGGTTCTGCCGGGGTTTGCGCGGGCGCTGCTACAGCAAGCGCGGCAAAAGCTATCAGGACGACGCTGGCTTTCATCGCTGTATCCTCGCGAAAATCGATTGCGGTCCTCCGCGTCCGGCCGCGATGCTCGCTGCGCGACAGAAATGAGACTTCGGCGGGCGCGGAACTCCGCAGCCTCACCACGTTAGTCCAAACCAGCTGTTTTGTGAAAGGGGTGCACCGCGAAGGGGGGATGGTGCGACGAGCGCAACAGACGCGGCGCGGGCACAGCCCTGCGCTTATGCGCTGAGGGCTGCGCCCGCGGATTGCCTCTGAAGGGATTCGTCCACTAGTTGTACGGTATCGAGACCGCCGGCTTTGCCAATCCGAGCTTTTCCGGGCACACGTGCCTGGATTCGATACGAGCGCGGTCGGTGGCGGTCTTGTACGCTCCGATCGTGCACATGCAGTAACGGCATACCAAAAGGGTTGAGACGCTCGCCAAACGAACGGGCGGGAGATGTCTCGGGATGACATGAGTCGTCTTGACGGACGGATTCATCGCTCGCTCTCCTCGAAAGAACCGTGGCTGGCGTGTCCAAACGCCCCGGTTAAGCTTTTCGTTCGAGTAGCCCAGATGGATCAGACTTCCGCGATCGGGTCCGTGGGGGTACGGGTACGACTTGCAAAGCACGTTCAGGGGCCGGGCGCACTGCTCAGCACGGCTGTTCTGCTATAAGGATGCTCCCAAATGGGTGAAAGTTGGGCGAATTTTTTCAAGGATGGGCCATTATTAAAGGTTTCTAACGGTACTCCCGATAAGCCCGGCAGGGGGAATCCCTCCCCTGGGGGTGCATGGGGCGATGGCGGATGCGGCGGGAGGTGAGGCCCTTGTCCTCATCGGGTGCGCTGACCAACCAACGGTGGAGGACCTGACCGCGCGCCTCGAGTCCTGGCAGTTCCACGTCGAAACGGCGGACCGGGGAGCGGTCGCTCTGCTGCGCCTCTCCGAGCCCGATCCTCCCGCGATTGCACTGCTGGATATGGACTTGCCCGTCCCTGGAGGGATGGAGATCGCGTGGGAACTGGGGCGCCGCCCGGAGGGCCGCCAGAGCTGGCTGGTGCTCATGAGCAACCGCCCCAACCCGGAGCGGATCCGCGCCGCGCTGGCCTGCGGATGCGACGACTTCCTCGCCCTCCCGCCCAGCCCCTCCGACCTCGAACTCCGGCTGCGGGTGGCGCAACGCGCCCGGGGAATGATCGCTCAGGTGCAGAATCAGACCGCGGAACTGCGCTACCAGATGACCCATGATGCTCTCACCGGGCTCTGGAACCGCGAAGCGCTGCTCCGCATGATCTTCCAGGAAACCGATCGGGTGCAGCGCATGAAGACCGATCTGTGCCTCATGCTGCTGGACCTCGACGAGTTCTCGCGAGTCAATCACGACTACGGATACGAGGCCGGCGATCAGGTCCTGAGCGGCCTCGCCAACCGGTTTCGCCGCCAGCTCCGCAGCTACGATTTGATTGGGCGCTGCGGCGAAGATGAATTCCTGCTCGCCCTGCCCGGATGCCGCCGCGAAGATGCCGCCGCCCTCGGGGAGCGCATTCGCGCCACCATCCTCGCGCGGCCTTTTGCCGTAGGCAGCTCGGCCACCACCCTGACCGCCAGCTTCGGCATTGCGCCCAGCCGCGGCCGCTCCCCGCTGGTCGTGCTCCGCGAAGCCGAACGCGCCCTTGCCGAAGCCAAATTGTCCGGGAAAAATTGTGTCCGCTGCTTTGGCTCGCAGGATCTGCGCGCCCCGGATGGTTTCCTGCCGCCGGGAGCCGCGCTGATCGCCGGCTAAAAACCCCGCGCGGCGCGCCTCTTACCGCAGCGGCAGCTGGTACAGGATGCGGCCGGTCGATAGATCCACCAGCGACAGATTCCCCGCCGTCTGATCGGCCACGATCAGGTGCTGGGCGTCTCCCCAGGCCAGCGCGGCCGGCGCCGGAAACGACCCCGGCGGCGCAATCGCGTGCGCCTGGGCGGCAGCTCCGGTCAGCGCAAAAGCCACCACCTGCCGCCGCGTGCTGTCGGCTACGTACAGTTGCCGCGCCGTTCCATCCAGCAACAGCGCCTGCGGAGTGCCGACCGTCCCGATCCGCGATACGGCATGGTTCAGCAAATTCATCGCGTACACCGCTCCCTGGCTCTGGTCGCCGATGTACAGCCGCTGCCCGGCGGAATCGATCGCCAGCGCCCCCAGCCGCGTGCTGCCCGTCACCTCCGCGACAAAATGCGGCGCGGCTTTGGAGTCGGGAAAAATCGCGTACACCTCGGGCGTGTCGCCGGACGTGAAATACACCGTCTGCCGCGCCGGATCGAAGGTGAGCCCGGCGACCACGTGGCTGGTCGACCATGTATTCACCAGCCGTCCCGCCGTCGTGAACTCCTGCACGCGGCCGACAACCGCATGCCCTGTGGAGAAGCTGCTGCCGATAAAGAGCATCGGTTGCCCGCCGATCGCGCCGTACGCCATGTCCGTGACGATGCCTTGCGTCTGCGTGCTGAATCGGCCCGCCACGCTGCCGGAATTGAGCGAGAGATTCACGGCCAGGACGGTCCCGTCAGCCCCCAGCACGAAGACCGAGCCGTTGTCCGGCCGTACCGCGGACACCGGATGAACCGCCGCCTGCAATGCGATCCCGGCTCCAAATACCAACGCTGCCGACAAAAAGCGTGTGACCCGCTTCATGAATCCTTTCCTCCCATTTTCGGCAGGGAGTTTTCCAGCAGCTTCATCAGCGCCGGACCCCCTCCGGCCAGCACGCACAAAACGAAGGCCGACATCAACTGCGTTGGATCGAAGGTGATGCCGAAGACCTTCACGGCAGTGTTGCCGCTCGAGAAAATCAGCAGCGCGACCAGCCAGCTCAGCGCCGCCACCACCAGCCCCACGACGAACTCATGCCAGTCCCACTTCCTGCTCGAGAAAAACAGCAGCATGGCACGCAGAAACGCTCCCAGCAGCGTGCCGATGACCACGCTCAAACCCATCATGGGTGCGGGAGGAGAGAACTTGATGGGCACGGCAATCGTCTGCGTCGCGGCGCTGCCGCCCTCCGCGGTAAACGGAATGGAGATATTCAGCACAGCGTCATAGGTTTCCGCCGCGGGACGCGATGAGGCTCCCATCGCCTTCCACATGTTCGGATTCGTGGTGACCGTGACCTGCACCTGGCCCTCCGGCCGCAGTTGGTTCAACGACAGGTGCACGCCAATGGGACTGCGCAGGCAGGTGTCGCAGGTCACGCTGGCCGTCGGCGTTCCCAGCGTCGCGCCCAGCCACTGCAGGTTGTTCGTCAGAGTCAGCGTGAAACTGGTTTCGCTGCCGGTGTGCAGCGGCTCCACGGCCAGCGCTCCCGAGGTTCCCGTCGAAAAGGCGTTCGGCGCCCCGTACGGGGAGTGCAACGGCACCGTGACCGTCCCCATCACCGGAGGCCGATCCTCACCGAAGTGAATGTTGATGCTTTGCAGTGTGTCGTTGAACACCCCGGTCGCATCTTCGTCGATTTCGTAGGCGTAGGCGCCCTGGCTGAAAAGGCTGCTCTGATTCACATACAGCGTGAAGACAAACCGCCGCGACGCGATCTGCGTCTGCATCGAATTCTGGTCGATCTCCGCCCGATAGCTGCCCTCATGCATCGACACGTCGATGAAGGCGTCCTGCGCGATGCTGCTGTAGGGCACCTTGCCGATCGGCTTGACATCGAAAGCCACCGTGCTGTTTGCGTCCGGGTGCACCGACTCGATCCTGATCGTCATGCCGAGATCCGGAGCGGCCTGCGCCGGGCAGGGCAGACACGCGCCCGCACAGACCAGCGCCGCGGCGCATGCGCGCACGCCAGGGGCCCATCCGGTGCTCCACTGTTTCGGCATCCTGCAACCCCGCTGGTCCGAACTTGATCGGGTCTGAGCTGGTCCGTCGTGCGGTCTGCGGCCGGTTGACCAGGAGCCGCGCCGCGCAGGTCGGCGCCCTCTGAGGAACAGGCCACATGCAGTCGGGAGAGTGAGCCAAATTATCAGGACGGCTTCGCGGCGTGTCAACACATTTCAGCCTCCGCTGGGCCGCGGCTGCCGCAGGATGCCAGCGCAACGGACCGCGGATGCCCGCGGGAATTTTGCGTCTCCGCTGTAAACTTGCCCCGGAAAGAGCCGTCTATCTCGTTGCATGGAAGAGATCGCCGGTACCGAGCTCGCCATCGAGAAAAAAGAGCACGCGGTCCTTGAGCTGGCCGACTTCGACGAAGTGGTGCGCGTCTATCGCCCGCGCATCCTGCGGTTCCTCCTCTCCTCGCTCACCGACCGCGACGTGGCCGAGGCGCTCACCCAGGAGTGTTTCCTCAAGGCGTGGACGGCGCGCCATCAGTTTCGCGGTGATTCGAGCCTGAGCACGTGGCTCACCCGCATTGCGGTGAACCTCATGCGCGACCACCTGCGCAGCCGGAGTTTGCGCTTCTGGCAGAAGACGCGCGGAACCGCGCTCGACGTGATGGACGTCAGCGACTGGATTCCCGATGGGCGCAGTTCGCCGGAGAGCGTTGCCCTGGCGCGCGCCCAGGTGGCGGCCATGTGGAAGGCGGTGGATCAGCTTTCCGCGCATCAGCGCTCGGTGTTTGTGCTTCGGTTCGTTGAAGAAATGGAACTGGACGAAATTGCGGGGACGATCGGCATGAATCTCAGCACGGTGAAGTCGCACTTATATCGGGCGCTGGCGATTCTGCGCGAGCGCATGGGAGGAACGAAATGAAATTCGGCAAAGACAGCGGGAACACAGCGAACCACGCCGATGCCCAGGAGTCGCGCGACGAGATGCGCGAGATGGCCGAAGCCATCAGCCTGTATCGCTCTGCGATGCATCACGTGGCCGAGAAGCGGGCGGCTCGTCTCGGGCAGGTCGTGGCCCGTCCGGCAAAGTCGATGCGAATGCGTCTCCTGCTGGTGCCGGCGCTGGGCGCGGCGCTGGCCGTGGCCGTGATGGCGCCCATCCTGACGCACTCGCACGCCAGGCCAACCCCCGCGCACTCCGAGACCGCGGCCCGCATCATGCAGCCCGCACAGGAAGTCGCCCAGGCCAGCGTCAACGACACGGAACTGATGGATCGGATCAACAGCGATTTAACCCAGGATGTCCCCGACGCGCTCGAGCCGCTGGCCGGTCTGAGCGAGCAGACCACAACCACCACAACGACGAGTTCGGAGAAGAACTAATGTCACTCAGGAATAACTGGATTTTTGCTGCGATCTTCTGCCTGGCTGCGACCGGTTTCGCTGGCGCACAGGGCATGGCCGGCCCGCGTCCCGGTCCGGAAGGCTTTGGCGGACCGCCCATGGGACATGGCTTTCACGACGGCCGCTTTGCGGAGTGGTGGAAGAGTCCGCGCGTGGCCCAGGCCATCGGCCTGACCGACGCCCAGAAGCAGAAGATGGATGACATCTATCAGCAGCACAAACTCAAGCTCATCGACCTCCAGGCGAACCTCGACAAGCAGGAACTGCTGCTTCATCCCTTCATCGAAGCCGACCAGCCGGATCAGGCGAAGACCTTCGCCCAAATCGACGCGGTGGTGGATGCCCGTGCCGCCCTTGAGAAAGCCGACGCGCGCATGCTCTTCGATCTGCGGTCCAACCTGACCGTCGATCAGTGGAAGAAGCTGAAATCGCTCCGCGAAGAGCGCGGCCACGGCGAGATGCGCGAGCGCGGCGGCCCCGGAATGTGGCAGCACCGCCAGGGACCTACGCCGGACGGCCAGGGAGCGGGACCGCAGAATGGTCCTCCGCCGCCCCAGACCGGCACACCCGCGCCCCAGGGCGATGCGCAGGCCGGCCCTCCCCCGGCCGACATGCCGGGCGACGGTACCCCTGCACAGCCTGCCGCGCCGCAGATGTAGCGCGACAGAACCGACGCGAAGACAGGGAGCGGCCGCGGCTGCTCCCTTTTTCGTTGAGGCGCATTTTTTGGAATTCGGCGACGGAACGGTGAAGGATGGGAGCTCAATCCTCGCTCATACGCCAGGCGCTGCCTGGCAAGGCCCGCGCCAGGTGACGAAAGTACGCCCCGATTCATGCATTCGTCACGGTGGAAACATTGACACGTCCATAGGGCGGCACTATAGTTTTAACAGGGGGACTGCGCGTGCGGGATTCATTGCGCAGACCCACGATCGCCGCTCCTGTTCATCTCAGTCATGCCGGTTGCTCCAGCCTGGAGATCGATGTTGCGCTCCCACACCGCACCGTCTCCTTGGGTGTTGTTCCGCCTGAGACACAGAGGCCAGGAGAGACGATCCCCGAACTTTGCCGGGAACCCCGCTGAGGGCTGATTCTCAGAGGCCGACGGCAGAGAAATCCGCAGCACGATCAGGTCGCCAATCATCGGGCCAGATTGTTCGCTGTGGCGCGGAACCGCGGGAGCCGCAAACGAGTCCCGGAGCTGGCTGCATGGCAGACGTCCTCAATCCTGAACAAACCGAGAGCACCCCTCTGAACACCGAAATGGAAACCCCAACGCTTGATGCCGTGTCGGAGCAGTCCGAGCCGACCCTTGAATCCACCCTCAACCCGGAAACCGCGTCCCTGGCGCAAGCCGAGGAGCATCACGAAGAGCCTGACCTGAGCATGGAGGATTTTGCCGCCGCGCTCGAGTCGTTCGATCGCGAACAGGCTGCTGAAGCCGCCGCGCAGGCCTTCGACGATTCCGCCATCGTTTCCGGCACCGTTATCAAGCTCACCGACAAGCATGTCGTGGTCGATGTAGGGATGAAGTCCGAAGGGCTGATCCCGATCGAGCAGGTCATGGACCACACCGGGACGCCGAAGCTGAAGGCCGGCGACATGGTCGACGTCGTGATTGAGCGCGAGGAGCCCGAAGGCGGCTATCTGCTGGGGTACGAAAAAGCCCAGCGGCTCCGCGTCTGGGACACGGTGGAGAAGGCTGCTGCCGAAAAGACCCCGCTGACGGGAACGGTGGTGAGCCGCGTGAAGGGTGGGCTGACGGTCGATATTGGGATCAAGGCGTTTCTGCCCGGCTCGCAGCTGGAGCTGCGCCCGGTGCGCAATCTCGACGCCTGGATCGGCCAGCCGATTCAGGTTCGCGTCATCAAGCTGAACAAGAAGCGCGGCAATGTCGTGGTGTCCCGCAAGGAGATCCTTGAGGAAGAGCAGACCGAGCGCCGCTCGCTTACGCTTGAGCACCTCGAAGAGGGCGCGGTCCTCACCGGCACAGTGAAAAATCTGACCGACTACGGCGCTTTCGTCGACCTGGGCGGCATCGACGGCCTGCTGCACATCACCGACATGTCATGGGGTCGCCTCACGCACCCCCGCGACCTGGTGAACGTCGCCGACGAAATCCAGGTGAAGGTGCTGAAGTTCGACAAAGATAAGCAGCGCGTTTCGCTGGGCTTTAAGCAGCTCACGCCTGACCCGTGGCTGGACGCGGCCGAGCGCTACCCCATCGGCGCGCGCGTTCGCGGCCGCGTGCTCAGCGTGACCGACTACGGCGCCTTCGTCGAGCTGGAGCAGGGCATTGAAGGCTTGGTCCACGTTTCCGAGATGACCTGGTCCAAGCGGATGAAGCATCCGTCGAAGATCGTGAAGCCCGGAGACGAAGTCGAGACGGTGATCCTCGCGGTCAATCCCGCCGATCGGCGCATCTCGCTGGGCATGAAGCAGTTGCTCGACAACCCCTGGGAGCACCTCGGCGATAAATATCCGACCGGGGCGACCGTGGAAGGCCGGGTGCGCAACCTCACCGACTTTGGCGCCTTCATCGAGATCGAAGACGGCATTGACGGCCTGGTGCACGTCAGCAATCTCAGCTGGACCAAGCGCGTGAAGCATCCTTCTGAAGTCCTGAAGAAGGGCGAGAAGGTGCGCGCGGTGGTGCTCGGCGTGGAGCCGGAAAATCGGCGCCTGTCGCTCGGCATCAAGCAGCTGCAGCCCGATGTGTGGGAGACCTTCTTCTCGCAGCATCGCGTGGGCGACGTGGTCAAGGGCAAGGTGCTCAGGACCGCGCAGTTCGGGGCATTCGTTGAGATCGCCGAGGGCGTGGAAGGTCTCTGCCACGTCTCCGAAGCGACCGATGGTCACGGCGCGCCTGCGAAGCTGGAGCAGGGCCAGGAGATGGACTTCAAGATCATCCGCATGAACCAGGAAGAGAAAAAGGTAGCGCTCAGCCTGCGCGCCGTCAGCGGCGATGAAGCCAGCCGTGCCGACGTGGAAGCCTACAAGGCGCCCGTGTCCAGCAGCACCACGACGCTCGGCGACCTGATGAACTGGAAGAAAGAACGGTAACCCAGGCTCCGATCGCTGGACTCAGCTAAAAAGCGCCACCCGCAACGGGTGGCGCTTTGGTTTTCCAGGGGGCTTGCCGTCACCGCTCCGCTACCCATGCACGCTGAGGCAGACCGGTCTTCCCCGCATGCCGCGCTCCGCTACTCTTTCACGTGCAGGTCGATATACACCCGCTTGCGCGAATCGAAGGAACTGACCGTCTTCGTAGAGCTTTTCTTGCCTTTGAACGCCGCCCACAGCGTGTAGTCCGTGTCGGCGGAGATGTCGGCGAAGTGATACGTGCCGTCATTCTCCGAAATGTACGACTTGATGTCGTTGTTGCGCGAGTTCTCCAGGTAAACCACCGCGCCGCTGATGGGCGCTTCCTGCGCATTCAGAACCTTGCCCTGCACATTGCGAACGCCAAAGTTCTGGGCCCGGGCGGGCAGCGCGAAAATTGCCAGGGCAGCCAGCAGTACAACCGCGGACCCCGTCAGGCGCAGCCGGTAATCGAATCGGCTCGCGGGTCCAGCCGGACGCTGTGCGTCAGTCACTCTTCCTCCTCTTCGCTCAGCTCTTCTTCCTCTTCGTAGCCCTCTTCCACTTTACTCAGTTCAAGCGGCTCGGTGGCAACAATCTCATACTCGCTGCCGCACTCGTCGCAGACGATCACATCGCCCTCTTCGACTTCCTGCTCGTCGAAGTCCAGTGCGGTTTCACATTCGGGGCAAATTGCCATGAGTCCCTCCATCCGGAGACGGGAATCTTAAACCCAACAGCATGACGCAAACCAGACGAAAAAGTCTGGCCGCGCCTTCAGAAAATTGATGCTTTAGCCGGCCTTCCGGATACGCTGCGCTCGCCACCCGCCATGGGCAAAAGTGCGTTTCCCGCAAAGCCAATCGAAAATTCATCTCGCCTTCGTTAGTTTTGAAGAGAAGCTGCCTGTGCGTCAAGCGGGTGCGCTTCCATCGCCTCCTGGGGCATACTCGATAGTCATGAGATTCCGCCGCTGCGCTCCCGCTCTCCTCCTGGCCGCGTTCCTTGCTTTCATCGGACCCTCTCCGCTCTCCGCGGCTGCTCCTGTCGATGCCGGCCACCGCGATCTGGATGCTGTCGGCGCACCCATCCCGGCCATGCCCCCCGATCCCGCCATTGTCGGCGCGCTCGCCCGCGTTGAGCCCGAGCAGATCAGGAGTACGATCACCGCCCTCGTCGGGTTCCGTAATCGCAGCACGCTTTCCAGCATGGACACCGATCTGCCCAAAGGCACCGGCATCAGCGCCGCCGCCGACTGGATCGAGGCGCATTTCAAACAAATCTCTGCGCAATGTGGCGGATGTCTCGAGGTTCGCCGCGATACCTTCACCGAGCCGGCGCAAACCGGGACGAATTCCCGCGTCACCCAGCCCACCACCATCACCAACGTCTATGCTGTGATGCGCGGCAGCGATCCACAGCAGGCGGCCCGCATGATTTTGGTCACCGGTCATTACGACTCGCGCGCTACCGACGTCATGGACACCCACAGCGAAGCCCCCGGCGCAAACGACGATGCCAGCGGCGTGGCCGTCAGCCTCGAATGTGCCCGGGTGCTTTCCAAAATCAAGCTGCCGGCCACCCTCGTGTTTGTCGCCGTGGCGGGCGAGGAGCAGGGGCTCTTCGGCAGCCGTCACCTCGCCGAGCTCGCAAAACAGCAGAACTGGCAACTGGAAGCCGCGCTCAACAACGACATCGTCGGCGGCAATCGCACCCCCGGCGACAAGTTTCAGGACGAGCATGCCGTCCGCGTCTTCTCCGAGAGCATCCCCGCCGACGCCACACCGCAGCAGATTCGCCGCGTCGTGCTGCTCGGCTACGAGAGCGATTCGCCCTCACGAGAGCTGGCCCGCGCCGTCACCTTCGTCGCGCGCACCTACACCGGTTCGCCGGCCAGCACCGCCCAGCCCATCGCGACCGGCCTCGAGCCGGTGCTGGAATTCCGCCGCGACCGCTTCCTCCGCGGCGGCGATCACAGCTCCTTCAACCAGGAGGGATTCTCCGCCGTCCGCTTCACCGAGTGGCGCGAGGACTTCAACCACCAGCACCAGAATGTGCGCGTCGAAAACGGCGTGCAGTATGGCGACCTCCTCCCGTATGTCGACTTCGATTACGTCGCGCGCGTCGCCAAGCTCAATGCCGCCACGCTCGCCGTGCTGGCCGCCGCTCCCCCGGAGCCGGCGAACGTGAAGGTGCTCACCAGCAATCTCGACAACAACACCCAGCTCATGTGGGAGAACGGCCCCGGTGCGCCCGCCGCGACGAAGTACGAAATCGTCTGGCGCGCGATGGACGCTCCCGACTGGCAGCGCTCCATCCTGGCTGACAAAGCAGGCGCGACCGTCGTCGCTGCCACCGAGAGCGGGACCGCCGCCGCAACCTGGTCAGTCACGCTGCCCGTCTCCAAAGACAATGTCATCTTTGGCGTGCGCGCGGTCGATGCGGCAGGGCATCGCAGCCCCGCGGTGGTGCCCGAACCGGCGCGCTAAAAGCCCGCTTCTCGTCCCGCGACGGGCTCTTATGCCGAATGAGACAATATCCCCGTGCCTCGACTCTCAGGTGGAATGCTGGGATTTCCGGATTTTCGCGGCCTCACGCGCAAGCTGGTGCTGTGGAACCTCGCCTCGTTTTTTATCCTGCTGATCGTTAACTATTTCGCTGGCGCGTTGGGCGCGCTGCTGATGCTGATCTTCGGCCTCGTTCCCGACGCCATCCTGCATCACCTCTGGCTCTGGCAGTTCGGAACCTACTGGCTCATCCACATCGGGATCCTGTCCACGGCCTTTGAGCTCCTGACGCTGTGGTTTCTGGGCAGCTTCCTCGAAGGCAATCACGGGCCGCGCTGGCTGGCCGAAATCTTTTTTGTGTCGGTGCTCGGCGCGGGCCTCGCCGCCGTGGCCATTTTCTTCGTCAGCCCCGGCCCGGGCATCGCCCTCTATGGATGCTATGGCGGCATCTTCGGCCTGCTGATCGCCTTCGGCGTGCTCTACGCCGACCTCGAATTCATGATGTTTCCGCTGCCCTTCACGATCAAGGCGAAATACCTGGTCGCGGTCTACATGCTCATCTCTCTGGCCATGCTGTTTACTTCCCAGAAGGCGTATGCGTTTTCGCAGCTTGGAGGAGCGCTGGCCGGCTACCTCTACATCAAGTTCGCTCCGCGCCGCGGCTTCGCCTTCGCCGGCAGCGAAGGCCTCTTCGGCCTGAGAAACAACTACTACCGTTGGAAGCGCCGCCGCGCCGCAAAGAAATTCGAAGTTTATATGCGCAAGAAGCGAGATGACTGAGCACCAGCGATCCGCTCCGGCGTAGGCGAAGCCTGCGGCCTTGCTCTGGCCGCTCTCCGGCTGACCGTTCTTCCGCTGGCCGCTCTTTAGCTGACCGCTCCTTAGCTGGCTGTCACTTACCCAGCTTCCCCATCTTGTACACAATCCCCACCGACCCCGCGAACTCATTCTGCTGCGAGAAGCCATAGTGTGTCGGCTGCCAGTCGGAGATGAAGCGGATGGAGATCTTCGGCGTCAGGTTGTAGTCGGCGAAGCCGCCCACCACATACCCGAAGGCCAGCTTGTTGTTGTAGATATCCACTTCCTGAGGGGTCACGCCGGCCGGGAATCCCGAGTCGAAAACGCCGTAAGCCGCGCCGATCAGCGTGTGCATGCCGAGCGTGTACCTTGGCGTGCGACGGAAGCGGAAGCTGGGGCCGAAGAGAAAAAGTCTCTCCGACATCGGCTCGCTGGTGCCGATGCCCAGCCCGTTCGCCGGAATGACCATGTTGCCGTAGACGCCGCGCGCGGTGGCCTCAATGCCCCATACCGGCCGCAGCCACAAGGTCGCCGAGCCGTCCCACCCCAGCAGGTTCGTGGCCTTCACGCCGTCGCCCTTCCCGGTTCCGGGGTTGAAGTGCGCATACTCCGCGCCGCCAAAAATATCCCAGCGCTGGGCATACTGCGGCGCCTCCGCTTCCGGAGCGGTGGCTGTAACCTGGGAGTGGGCAAGGAGAGTCCCCAGCGCGAACAGGGGAACCAGACAAAACTTCACAGCTTTCACGCGGCGAAAACCTCAGAACAAGGGGTTGCAACTTCAAGACTATCATTCGGACCCCTTCGTTAGCCGCCGCAGCCGAGCCACGCGCCGTGCACTCGGAGAATCGCCGGGAGATTCGCAGAGCCGCGACTATAATCGTGGCCACTCCATGTCTCTTGCTCCTGGCACGACCCTGGGTCCCTACGCTCTGATCGAGCAGATCGGCTCCGGCGGCATGGGCGTGGTGTACAAGGCGCAGGACACCCGCCTCGACCGCTTCGTCGCCCTTAAGTTTCTCCCCGACGATCTGGCGCACGATGCGCAGGCTCTCAGCCGCTTCCGCCACGAAGCCAAAGCCGCCTCCGCCCTCAATCACCCCAATATCTGCACCATTTACGAGATTGGCGAAGGCGAGGGCCGCACCTTCATCGCCATGGAGTATCTCGACGGCATGACGCTGCGCCAGCGCATTGTTGCAGGCGGTCCTCGCGATCTCGAAACCGCCCTCGCGCTGGCCATCGAAGTCGCGGACGCCCTCGACGCCGCGCACACCGCCGGCATCGTCCACCGCGACATCAAGCCCGCCAACATCTTCGTCACCGCGCGCGGCCACGCCAAGGTTTTGGATTTTGGCCTTGCGAAAACCACGATGACCGGCGAGCGCGCCGCGTCGGCAGCGGCCGTCACCGAAGAGCATTTCACCAGTCCCGGCGTGGCCATGGGCACCATTTCCTACATGTCGCCGGAGCAGGTGCGCGGCAAGCCCCTCGATGGCCGCAGCGATCTGTTTTCCTTCGGCGTCGTTCTCTACGAAATGGCGACCGGGATCGCGCCCTTTCGCGGCGAGAGCACCGGCCTCATCTTCGACGCCATCCTCAACCGTGCGCCCGTCTCGCCGATCCGCCTGAATCCCGACCTCCCGGCGAAACTTGAAGAGATCATCGACAAGGCGCTTGAGAAAGACGCCGATCTCCGCTACCAGCATGCGACGGATATGCGCGCCGACCTGAAGCGCCTCCAGCGGGACAGCGATTCAAGGTTTTCCGGCGCGAGCGCTATCCCGGTGAGCTCGAGTGCCGCTCCTTCCGCGGAGCCTGCGCCGGGGCGCGGTGGAGTCCTGACATCGACTGCACCATCAGGGCCCGCTTCGAATCCCGCCGCATCGCGCGCGCACCCGGGCCGATGGCTGCTGGGGACGGCTGTGGTTTTGGCCGTGATCGCCGCGATCGCTTTGTGGTACCTGCATCGGCCGCTGCCGCCCCCGCGCATCTCTGCCTACAAGCAGCTCACCCACGACGGACGCCTGAAAAGTCTCGGCGGAACCGATGGCAATCGCCTGTACTACGCATTGCTTTCGCCCGATTCACTTGCTCAACTTTCGATTGCCCAGGGCGACACCGCTCCGCTTCCGATCGCTCTGCCGCCGGGCAGCCGGAATCAAATTGATGACGTTTCGCCGGATGGTTCAGAGCTCCTGCTTTTTGCCGACGACCGTCTCTGGACCGCGCCGGTTCTGGGCGGTCCCTCGAAGCCGGTAGGGCCGGGTTTGGTCGGAACCTTTTCGCCCGACGGCGCTTCCATTCTGTGCTGGTCGCCGGACGGCAAAATCAGCCTGGTGCCCGGAGACGGAGGCGCACCGCGCACGCTCGCCTCTCCTGGGTATGGGTTGACCGGACTGGGGGAAATCAATTTTTCGCCCGACGGAAAGGTCATCCGATTTTCAAAAGACGGCCTGCTGTGGCAAATGAATGCCGACGGAAGCGATCTGCATACTCTTCTCCCTGGCTGGGGGGTGAAAGGCGTCCAGCGCTCTGGGCGCTGGACTGCGGACGGCAGCTTCTATTTCTTTCTTGTTGCGGGCGAGGCTTCCCACGGAGTGGGAGGCCAGATCTGGGCGCTGGATGAGCGGCGGGGCTGGCTGCGGCATCCCTCCTCGGCGCCGATTCCGATGACCAGTGCCCCGATCCGCTGGGCAGAGCCGGTGCCGGCGAGGGACGGCAAGTCAATCTTCACTGTTGGACAAACACCGCGCGGGGAGCTGTCGCGATGGGATGCAAACACGCATCAGTTTCAGCCGTTCCTCGGGGGTATCTCGGCGGAAGATGTGAACTTCTCGCAGGATGGCCGATTCGTCGCATATATCACCTATCCGGACGCGGTTCTCTGGAAGGCCAATCGCGATGGAAGCAATCCGGTGCAGTTGACCCAGCCGCCGATGCACCCCATGAACGTGCGTTGGTCGCCCGACGGGCAGCGGATTGTTTTTTACGACCGGCACACGTGGCGCATTGACGTCATTCCCGCCGACGGCGGCCCGGCTGTGGATTTAATGCCGGGAGAAAAGCAGCTGGCGCTGGACCCATTCTGGTCGCCGGATGGCAAGCAGGTTGTCTTTACCGCGGTGCAGATGGTCGGAAACTGGAAGGCAGAAGGCCGCACGCTCGACGTGGCCACCGGCAAGGTTTCGACGATTCCAGGCTCGGAGGGCCTTCGACCGGAGGCGTGGTCGCCCGACGGCCGCTATCTGATGGCGGTGGATTGGGGCAAGACCGGCAGCCGGGTCCTCGATCTCAGGACAAAGCAGTGGAAGAGATTGACCACGCAGGAGACGAACTATCCGCAGATCTCTCACGACAGCCGGTTTATTTATTACCTGGGGACGGTGCAGGATCGTGAGGGCGAGGACCGCGCGGTGGTGAACCATCTGGACGTGTTTCGCATCCCGATAACCGGTGGCAAGGCCGAGCGCGTTGTGGACATGAAGGACTTCCACATGACCGGATATTGGTCGTTTTCGCTGCAACTGGACCCGACCGACGCTCCCCTGGTGCTGCGCGACATCAGCAGCGACGACATCTATCAACTCCAGCTCGACGTGAAATGATCAGGTGCGCTAACCGCGCACGACCGGCCGGATGTGCAGTTCTTTCAATTGCGCATCGCTCACCGGCGTTGGCGCGTCCACCATCAGATCGATGGCCTTCGCCGTCTTCGGGAACGCGATCACCTCGCGCAGGCTCGACGCTCCGGCCAGAATCATCACCAACCGATCCAGCCCCAGCGCAATGCCGCCGTGCGGCGGCGTGCCGTATTGCAGCGCTTCGAGGAAGAATCCAAAGCGCTCTTTCGCCTCCTCGTCGCTCATGCCCAGCGCGCGGAAGATCTGCTGCTGCACGTCCTGGCGGTGAATACGAATCGATCCCGACCCCAGCTCCATCCCGTTCAGCACAATGTCGTACGCCAGCGCGCGCACGGCTTCCGGATCGGAGGTCATGCGCCCTGCCTTCAAATCGTCTTCATGCGGCGAGGTGAAGGGATGATGCGCGAAGGTCCACGTCTTTGTGGCTTCGTCCCACTCAAAGAACGGGAAATCCGTCACCCACAGGAATTTGTAATCGTCAGCGTTGCCTTTCTTCTCGAACGCGCCGTGCTCCTTCTCGAAGCGCTTCGCCAAATCGAGCCGGATCTGCCCCGCCTTCCTGTAGAGCCACAGATGATCCTTCGCAGGCGCCGCGACGCCCAGTCGTGGCGTCAGGACGACCAGCCGGTTTTCCGGCTCCACGCGCGCCAACCCGCAGGTCTTTGCTGCGGCTGCATCGATGCGCTGCGCCAGGGCGGAAAACTGCGTGCTCTTCTCCAGCCGCGCCACGTCGAGATACGCGAGGTCCGGCCCCGCCGCCGCATCCATCTCCTGCGCAAACGCCTTTTTCTGCGTGTTGCTCATCTCCGTTTTGCCCGGCAGCACGATGGCCAGGATCGGCAAGCCGGACTCGATCTTCAGCGACGCCAGTTCCTCCGCCGTGAACACATCGCGCACATCGGTCATCGGCGGCAGCCGCAGATCGGGCTTGTCGATCCCGTACTGCCGAATCGCCTCGTCGTAGGTCATGCGCGGGAAGGGCGTAGAGATTGCTTCGCCAATCACCGCATACGACGCCTTCAGAAATCCTTCCACCACCGCGAAGACCGTGTCCTGCTGTGGAAACGTCATCTCCAAATCGATCTGCGTGAACTCCGGCTGCCGGTCGGCGCGCAAATCCTCGTCGCGGAAGCAGCGCACGATCTGGAAATATTTGTCGAGCCCGGAGATCATCAGGATCTGCTTGAACAGCTGTGGCGACTGCGGCAGCGCGTAGAACTGCCCGGCATGCACGCGGCTGGGCACCAGATAATCCCGCGCGCCCTCCGGCGTCGAGCGTGTGAGAAACGGCGTCTCAATCTCAAAAAATCCCTGGGCGTTCAGGTACTCGCGCATCGCCAGCGCCACTTTGTGGCGAATCTCCAGATTGTGCTGCATCTCCGGCCGTCGCAGGTCGAGGTAGCGATATTTGAGCCGCACTTCCTCGTTCGCAATCGCCTCTTCCGCCGGCGAAAACGGCGCCAGCTTCGCATCGTTCAGGATCAGCAATTCCGTCGCGGCAATCTCGATCTCGCCCGTCGGCATCTTCGGATTGACGGCGTCGGCCCCACGCAGCCGCACCGTGCCCACCGCGCAGATCACATACTCCGGCCGCACCTGCTCGCCCTTCGCATGGCCGTCGGGGGTCAGGTCCTTGTCGAGCACGACCTGCGTAATGCCGTAGCGATCCCGCACATCGAGGAAGATGAGGCTGCCGTGATCGCGCCGGCGATTCACCCAGCCCATCAGCGTGACAGTCTTCCCCGCGTCGGCTGCGCGCAGCTCGCCGCAGGAGTTGGTGCGTTGTCGTGTTCCTAGGAAGTCGAGCAAAGAGAAATTCCCTTACTAAAAAGAGTTGTCATCCTGTGCGAAGACGAATGGCGCCTGAGGCTAAGTGCGTGAGCTGCGCAAACGCTCAGCCAGCTCCCCACGCGCCACCTTCGTCTGCGCGCCGCTCGCGAATTCCTTCACAGTCAGAATACCGGAGGCCTGCTCGTCCTCGCCCAGCAGCACGATATTCCGCGCCACCTTATCCGCGATCTCGAACGACTTCTTCAGCCGGAAGCTCCCATCCCCCAGCTCGATTCGCAGCCCCGCGCGCCGCAGCTCTTTTGCCAGTTCCAGCGCCGCCGCATTCAACCCTTCGCCCAACGGCGCGATGAACGCGTCGGCCAGTTCCGCCGCCGTCTCGGCCTGTCCCGCCTGCAGCGTCAGCACCAGCCGATCCAGCCCCATGGCAAACCCAATCCCCGGAGCCTTCGGTCCGCCCAGCATCTCGCTCAGCCCGTCGTAGCGCCCGCCGCCCAGCAGCGCGTTCTGCGCCCCCAACCCGCCGTGCGTGAACTCGAAGGTCGTCCGCGTGTAGTAATCCAGCCCCCGCACCAGCCGCGGATTCACCGCGTACGGCACCCCGCACGCATCCAGCGCCGCCAGCACCGCGGCAAAGTGCGCCTTCGACGCGTCATCGAGATAATCCGCGATCTTCGGCAGCGTTTCGATGATCGGCTGATCCTCAGGAACTTTGCAGTCCAGCACGCGCAGCGGGTTCGTCTCCGCGCGTCGCTGGCAATCCCCGCACATCCGCGGCGCAACCTCGCGCAGCGCCTCCCGCAGCGCGGCGATATACCGCGGCCGATCGGTCGACGATCCCACAGAGTTCAGCGTCAGCGTCCACCCGGCGATGCCCACCTCATCCAGAAAACTCGCCAGCATCTCCAGCACTTCGGCATCGCGCAGCGGCGACTCCGACCCGGCACTCTGCGGCCCGATGACCTCCGCGCCGATCTGCCAGAACTGCCGGTAGCGCCCCTTCTGCGGACGCTCGCGCCGGAACTGCGGCCCGATGTAATAGAGCTTTTGCAGCAGCCCCGTCTCGCCTAACTTGTGCTCGATATACGCGCGCACCACGCCCGCCGTGTTCTCCGGCCGCAGCGTCAGCGACTGCGACGATTTGAAAGCTGGGATTGGGCTTTGGAATCGCTCGACTCGCACGCCTTTGGTATCGACCCACCCGGAATTCTCAGGAGATTCCGCGGGAATAACGATTCTGAGTTTGACATCGAATCTCTTAAGGTATTCGTCCTTTGCTCCGGTTCCGGCCTTCACAAGGAGGTCGATCGCTTCTTGCGTAACTTTGGGCCGAAAGCAGACGAACTCTGGCTGCTCTGGGATGCGGTTCATATACCTAATTCCCAGCTCACGAAGCCGGCGATAGACATCGTTGGCGCTTTCCTCATAAAAGGTCTTGTCCGCCGCGGCTCTCGATAGCCATGCCGTCGTGAGCACTCCCTCATCGAACCGCTCTCCATCGGACCACGTGTACATCTCCTTCGACACAATGTCGGTCTCTTCGCCGACGCCCCGGGCAAAGAGCTGCGTGTCCTCAAAGATAGGCGTGCGAATCTCGCCGAAGTTGTAGCGGGCAAAGACGCGCCGCGCCGTCGCTTCCACGCGATTCCACAACTCGGTTTCCGGCGGCAAAAGATCACGCGTGCCGCGCACGGCTTTCAGCACAGTCATGGTCAAGAATCAGAGTTCCATCTTCAGTTTACCGGAGCGATGGAGCGCAGCTCAGGGCAACTCGTCGCCCGCGATGGGCGGGTTGCCGCGACCGGCCTTGCGCAAGGTGCGCAGCGATTTCCGCACGTCCGCTCGCGCAGCACGCTCCTGAAAATAACTCGCCGTTCGCAGTGCTGAGAGTTTTTCCGCCAACGCGACGTTGATCAACTGATTCAGCGCGACCCCCTCGGCCTCGGCGACCCGGCGCGCCTCTTCGAGCAGAGAGGTTTGCACGCGCAGCGCGAAGTTATTCTTCCTCATTTGACCTCCAGCCTCCGCACCACCTCACGTGGCGAAAGGATGCGTATCCTGAATTCCTTCGTGGCCATCGAAAAATCACGCTCATTGAAGGTAACCAGCCCATCTGCGCCTCCGTTGACCGCCACTTCCAGCACCATATCGTCGTTTGCGTCGCGGAGCATCGGCCGCCAGTGAAAGGCAAGCCGCACCGGTTCGCTCACCGCCGCCAGTCCATCCAGGATCCCGTTGACCTCCGCGATCGTCAACCCCGACGCAGCAAGATGCTCCGAACGCGTGATCACGGCTTCATATTCCAGCATCAGCGGAACGGATAACAACGGCGTCAATTTGCCGGCAAATGCCGCTTCCAGCACCACTCTTGACGCGCCTGCATTACTGCGAAGGGCAGCCACCATCACCGATGTGTCCAGTACCATCCGCAAGCTTCATGATATTGCATGCAATATCGCCATGCAAGGCTCAATCTTCCGGCATTTTGCCTGGAGTATTCTGGCTGGCAATTACCATGCGGCCATCCGAACTTCGCTCGATCGCCAAACTCCTGTCGCTTCTGGCACTTTCCATCGCCCTGTTGCCTGCATCCGCGCGCGCCGCCGGCCCCGCGTGGCTCCAGATCCACAGCGAGCACTTCACCCTCATCACCGACGGCGGCGATCGCGAAGGCCGCCATATCCTCGACCAGCTGGAACGCATGCGCTGGGCCTTTGCCACCATGTTTCCCAGGGCCAACGTCGACCCCGCCGCGCCCATCATCGTCGTCGCCGTCCGCAACGGGAAGGAGTTCCAGACTCTCGTGCCCGGCGACTACCTGGCCAAGGGCATGGTGCATCTCGCCGGTTATTTCCTCAAAGCGCCCGACAAGAATTACATCCTGCTGCGCATGGATGGCGAAGGACCGCATCCCTACTCGATCATCTACCACGAGTACACGCATCTCGAAATGGGTTCGGAAGGCATGCCCGTCTGGCTCAATGAAGGCCTGGCGCAGTACTTCGAGAACACCGAGTTTCGCGACAAGGACGTTCTGCTCGGTGAGCCGGACCCGCAGCTGCTCGAGATTCTCCAGCAGAACCGCTTGATCCCGCTCGATACCCTCTTTCGCGTGGACGCGCATTCGCCGTACTACCACGAAGAGCAAAAAACCACGATCTTTTATCCCGAGTCGTGGGCGCTCACCCACCTGCTGATGAGCGAGGATTATCACGACCGCGTCAACCGCCTGGGCAATTACATGGCGCTCGTCAACCAGCACGTCGATCCGGTCACGGCGGCGCAGCAGGCCTTCGGCGACCTGAAGGCGCTCACCACCGCGCTGAGCAATTACACCAGCCGCATGAGCTACGACGAGCTGCGGCTCAACAGCGCCGTGGCCCCCATCGACGAAAAGGCCATGACCGCCGAACCCATTCCGCAAACCCAGGCCGACGCCGTGCGCGCCGACGTGCTCGCCTATGTCGGCCGTCCCGCCGACGCGCGACCGTTGCTCGATGCCGTCCTGCAGGCCGATCCGAAAAACGTGCAGGCGCTCGAGACGAGTGGCTTCCTCGCCCGCCAGAGCGGCAAAATGAGCGACGCGAAGAAGTGGTACGGCGAAGCGGTCGGCCTTGACTCGCAAAGCTTTCTGGCTCAGTACTATTTCGGGGCCATCTCCCTGATGGAAGGCGATACCAGCCCGCAGACGGAAGCCAGCCTGCGCAAAGCCATCGCGCTCAATCCGCGCTTCGCGCCTGCCTACGACGCTCTCGCCGTGCTTTTCGCCCGCCGCCACGACAATCTGGACGAGGCGCACATGCTGAGTCTTTCCGCCGTGCAGCTTGAACCGGGCACCACCCAGTACCGCATGGATTCGGCGTATGTGCTGATGCAGATGAATCGCTACGACGACGCGCTGCGCGTGCTGGAGCAGGCCAAACAGGTCGCCAAGTCTACGCTTGAGGCCGACGTGGTGCAGACGCGCATCAACCAGATCGAGCAGTTCCGCCAGAGGATGCAGGAAGCCCAGCAAAACAACGAGCAGCTGCAGAACTCGCAGGTGCAGACCACCGAGATCATCAACGGGCAGCCCGCCGGCGCGAAACAGGAAGAGGATGCCGGCCCGAAGCATCCTGACGAACAGCCCCACGGTCCGACGCTCATTGCGGAAGGCGCGATTCAGGGCGTGACGTGCAGCTATCCCGTGGTGATCGAGCTGAAACTGGTGGGAGCCAGGAAGACGCTGCAGCTTTACAACGACAACTACTACCACATCGAGTTTTCGGCGACGAACTTCACGCCGAAGGGCGACCTCAGCCCCTGCAAAGACATCGAGGGGCTCAAGGCCAAGGTCCAATACTTCGCCACGGCGGACAAAACGGTCGACGGACAGATTGTCAGCATGACGCTCAGTAAGTAGAGCGAGCAGCAAGGCAGCGAGCTAGCGAGTCAGCCAGTTAGCGAGTCAGCGAGTCAGCGAGGCAGCAAGTCGGGGAGTCAGCGAGTCAGGGAGGCAGCAAGTCGGGGAGGCAGCCAGTCAGCCAGGTGGGAAATCCTCCTTCTGGCTGGCTCGCCAACTTGCTGACTGGCTAACTGGCTGACTTGCTTACCTGCAATATCGACGCGCGGGGTCCTGGTCCCGGACCTCGGCTCGTGACCTTCGTACTGTTCCGGCAACCCATTTTCCTTGCTTCTATTGCTTCTCGATCCTTATTCTGAAAAGCAGGAAAGCCCTGTCCTTGCGGATCAGGGCTTTTCGCTTTGCACGCTCAATGCCTCCAGCCCAGGCCGGGGGCCGTTCCGCTCTTTGAGAAAACTGTCGCCTCACCCCCGGAATCGGGCGTCCAGCCAGTCAACCGCCGACTAGCTGCCTTGCTAACTCGCTGACTCGCTAACTGGCTGACCAGCTAACTAGCTAACTAGCTGACCAGCTAACAAGCCCTCAACCTCTCAGCGGCTCCCCCTAAGTCCTTTGCCTGCTATTATCTGGAGCCAAGTGCTTTGTTTTCCACACTTAGCGTTCGAGATCGGGCTAAGTGCCTTGTTTCCCACACATGTGAAATTTTGGAAATAAAATTTCTCGCGGTTCCTCATCGATCCGGCCGAACCGGATCCGGGCAGAAAAACAAAACCTGCGCCCGCCCTCGTTCGGGCCGGCGCAGGCTCGTGGTCTCACTCTACGCGCGGCTGAGGTAGGCGCCTTCTGCTGTGTCCACGCGAATCTTTTCGCCCTCGTTGATGAACGGAGGCACCTGCACCACCAGCCCGGTCTCAGTCTTCGCCGGCTTGGTGACGGAGGAAGCCGTTGCTGACTTCAGCCCCGGCTCGGTTTCGACCACGGTCAGTTCCACCGTCTGCGGCAGCTCGATGCCGACGGCTTTCCCGTCATGGAACGACACGTGGATCTGAAGGTTGGGGATAAGGTACTCGACGGCATCGCCCAGCGTGTCCCGCTTCAGGTGGGTCTGTTCGTAGTTCTCCGTGTTCATGAAGTAGTAGTCGTCGCCGTCGTTGTAGAGGAAGTCCATGGGGATTTCATCGACGATGACGCGCTCGATCGGATCGGGCGAGCGAAAGCGCTCCACGAACATGGCGCCGGTGCGGACGTTGCGCAGCTTGGCCTGGATGAAGGCGCGCAGGTTGCCGGGCGTGCGGTGCTCCACGGAGAAGACGAGGTGGAGATCGTTGTTGTGCTTGATGATCATGCCCGGACGCATCTGGGTGGCGGGGATCGCCATAAGGGTAAAGCTCCTAACGAAATTTGAGTGCGGAATCTGACCCGACGCTCGGGCGGCGAACCGGAAGGCGGTCCGCGGAAAACTTACTCCGGCAGCATTAATTTTAGCGCAGCGAGGGGTTTGGGGCTGAGCGCCGTTAACGGGTCATTACACCGGATTCAAATATGGAGCCCGTCCACGCCGACATATCCGGTTTATGTACGGCCGGGTGGAGCCCCCACACCCCATGGAAATTCTATCTCTGCGGGGTCCGTTAGCCGCCAAACAGCCGCCGGAAAAAATGCCCGATGTGTCTGAAAACGCTGGTATGCGGCTTGTGCGCAGGCGGTGCTTCTGCGGTCGCCGAATGAACGTCCGCCGTCGGCTCGGGGGCGCTGGTCGATCCCGACTCCGCGGGCGGCGCTTCCGGATGATTCGCGTCGTAGGCCAGCGGCGTGGTCACTTCCATGTGGGTTTCTCCGGCAGGCATTTCCGGCGTGCTCGCAGGCGCGGACGGCGGCTTCAGACCTTCGCTCTCCGCCAGCGGAAACGGATTCTGCGCGGCGGTGGCATTTTGTGCGGCGACCTTTTCGCCCGGCTGGGCGGGGTGGCCGCCCGTCGCTCCGGCGCTGGCCACGCTAACCGGAAGATCCGGCGGGCAACCGCAGGGCTCCGGTTCGTTGTCGACCACGTCGCGCAGGCTGCCGTGCTCGAAGAGGACGCGCTGGTTCGGCTGTACCCGGTACGCGCCGCCTGCAAACAAGCTGCTGGCCAGCACATACGGCGCCTGGTCGCCATGGTTATCGAGGCAGGTGTCGCCCTGGCTGTTGACGCGCAGGCTCACATCCGCCTGTCCTGGCCCGGAAATCAGGATGCGGAAATCCGGCGTCAGCAGCACATCGGAGTAGGCGCCGGGAACGTAGTGCGCCTCGAATGAGCCGCGGTCGAGCGCGATCATCAGGCCGCCTCCGGGCGTCGTCGTGTCCGTCGACAAATGAATTTTGGTCGACGCGCAGACTTTCAAATCGCCGCCGCGCGTCAGCGCAACGTCGGCGGTTCGATCACCCGCGGTAATGGAGCCGTCATTGCCGATGGTAGCGCGTCCGTCAGCCACGGAAAGCGACCCGGAAAGCGAGACGCCCTCGACCGAAACCGTGGCGATCGAGATGGCGGCATGCGGCGGCGCAGCGTCCGTCTGCGGCTCGGAGGGCGTGGACTGCGCGCCGGCCGCAAGGGCGAGAGCAAGCCAGGCAATGGGAAGGTGGAGAGAACGCAAGGCTACAGCTCCAGAAAATTCTGGATCAGGCGCTTGCCGTCGTTCGTCAGCACGCTTTCCGGGTGAAACTGCACGCCTTCAATGGCAAATTTGCGGTGGCGCAGCCCCATGATGGTGCCGTCGGTGGTGCGCGCGGAGACTTCGAGATCCCGCGGCAGGCCCTTCTCCTGAACGATGAGCGAGTGGTAGCGCGTGCAGGTCATAGGCGAAGCGATGCCGGCGAAGATGGTCTTCCCATCGTGGTCCACCTGGCTGGTTTTGCCGTGCATCAGCCTCGCCGCGCGCACGACTGCGCCGCCAAAGGCCGCGCCGATGGCCTGATGTCCCAGGCAGACGCCGAGGATCGGCGCCTTGCCGGCCATGTGACGGACGAGATCGATGGAAATGCCGGCTTCCTGCGGCGTACACGGTCCTGGCGACAGCACGATGCGGTCCGGATGCAGCGCCTCGACCTCCTCGACGGTCAGCTCGTCATTGCGGCGGACCTCGATCTCCGCGCCTAACTCGCCCATGTACTGGACGAGGTTGAAGGTGAACGAATCGTAGTTGTCGAGGACGAAAACCATCTTTGCCCAGTGTATGACGTTCGCGACGGGCGAGTGGTACTCTGTGCGCATCGGAGGTGCTCGGATGAAGCTCTTTGTCTCCGCTCTTCTTCTGGCCGCCGCAACGGTCGCGGGCGCACAAAATCAGGGCGTGATCAGAACGGTGCAGGTTTCGCCGTCCGGATCCCTGTCGCCGCAGGACCAGGCGGCACTGGCGAAAACGCAGGCACAAGCGCAGGCGCAGATGCAGGCCATGGCCGATCGGATGAGTCAGGCGGGCTGCCCGCTGCTTCTTGAGAGCGCGAGCGTGGCATCGCCGGGGAACTATTTGCCGATCACTGCGCGCGATCGGCAGGACGCGATGCTTGATCTGCATTTTCGCAACCAGAGCGGCAAGGCCATCGCGTCCGTCTCTGTGACCGCGCGCGTGAACGTGAAGACCAATGTCTACGCGCTCGACGCGCATTCATTGCAACTGCGGATGAACTTCGGCGGCACGCGCAATGTGGATCGCGACGAGCCGCAGCAGATCGAGACCGGGCTTCCGCACCATGCTTATTTATTCGGCGTAGCCCAGGTGACGCTGGATCAGGTGACGTATGCCGATGGCAGCGTGTGGAGTGCGCCCGCCGGCAGCAATGTGTGCCGCACGAGCGGCGGCTTTACGGAGCAGATCGCGAAGTAGGAATTGGCGCCCTGGCGAACGCGCTTCGCACTGACGGTGCCTTCGGTTCGCGGGAATTCGGACAAAATCTGCTCAGCGTTCGCGCGCGCGTTCCACTGCCCGCACCACAGCCTTTGCCTTGTTAAGGCTCTCTTCGTATTCCTTTTCGGGAATGGAGTCGGCGACAATGCCGGCGCCGGCCTGAATATAGCCCTGTTTGCCTTCGACCAGCAGCGTGCGAATCGCGATGCACGAGGTCAGGTTGCCGGAGTAGTCCGCATACAGAACGGTCCCGCCGTAGATACCGCGCTTCGTCGGCTCCAGTTCCTCGATGATCTCCATGGCGCGGATTTTGGGCGCGCCGGAGAGCGTGCCGGCGGGGAAGCAGGAGCGCAGTGCATCGACGGCGCTCAACTCCGGCCGCAGCTTGCCCTCGATCGAGCTGACCAGGTGCATCACGTGCGAGTAGCGTTCCACCGACATGAGGTTGGTGACCTTCACGGTGCCATATTCGCTCACCCGGCCCACGTCGTTGCGGCCCAGATCCACCAGCATCACGTGCTCGGCGCGCTCCTTCTCGTCGGTGAGCATCTCGCGTTCCGCTTCGACGTCCAGCGCCTCCGACGCGCCGCGCGGTCGGGTTCCGGCAATGGGGCGATACTCGACGCGGCGGCCTTCCACGCGCACCAGCAATTCCGGCGACGAGCCGACGATGTGCGCCGTGGCTGCCTGCGCGCCCGGCTTCTTCTGGCCGAAGCGCAGGAAATACATGTAGGGCGACGGGTTGACGATGCGCAGCGCGCGGTAGACGGAAAAGGGATCGACGCCTGGCTCGAAATCCAGCCGCTGCGACAGCACGACCTGGAAAATGTCGCCGGCGGCTATGTACTCTTTGGCGCGGTCGACGGCTTTCAGGAACGCGGCCTTGCGCGTGCGCGACGCCGGCTTGAGCTTGCCGCCAGGTTTCTTTTGGGAGAGCTTCGGCAAGGGCTGCGCCAAACGCCGCTCCAGGCGGTCCAGCCCGCGCAGCGCGTCGGCGTAGGCAGCCTGCGGCTTGTGTCGCCGCAAATCGGCCGTCACAATCAGCAGGATTTCCTTCTTCACGTGGTCGAAGGCCAGCACCTCGTCGAAGAACATCAGACAGGCGTCGGGCAGGCCGAGGTCGTCCACGGTATCGTCCGGCAGGCATTCGATCTGGCGAACGACGTCGTAGCTCAGAAACCCCACAGCTCCGGCGGTAAAGGGAGGCAGGCCCGCGATCCGCGCCGGCGTGTGGCCTGCCAGCGCGTCGCGCAGCAGAGCGAAAACGTCGCCGGTCACGGTGCGCGTCTTGCCGTGCTCCGTAATGTCCACGCGATCGCCGTGCGCGACCATGCGCCGGCTGGGCCGGATGCCGATGTAGGTGTAGCGGCCCAGGCGCTCGCCGCCTTCGACGGATTCAAGCAGGAAACATTCAGGCTCGGCCGCGGCAATGCGCAGAAAGGCGGAAACCGGCGTCTCCAGGTCAGCCGTGAGCGTGCGATACAGCGGAACCAGGGTGTGCGTGCGCGCCAGGCGCAGAAACGTGGCGCGATCGGGCAGAGAGGGACGCATGAGGAACAGGTTACAGGGAACTGCCGTCAGCTAAAAAGCGGCCAGCGAAGGAACGGCCCGCTAAAAACCGGCCGGCGGAGAATCAGCCAGCAAATGCGTGAAACGCGACGGGCAGTTGATTCGCCGGAGCAAAACGGCCTACAGTATCTCTCCATGAAGCCCCACGACCGCCGCGCCTTCATCAAGCGCTCCGCCCTGCTTGCCGGAGCCTTCTCTGCCAACAGCCTTTTTCGTCAGGCGCATGCCGAGGAGTTCGAGGTGGCTGCGGGCGCGGTCGCCGGCCTGGCGCCGGCCGAGGTCGCGCAGAACGAGGACTACTGGAGCACGATCCAGCGCGCTTACTCGGTGAACCCCGACATCATCAACCTGAATAACGGCGGCGTCTCGCCCGCGCCCATCGTGGTGCAGGAGGCGGTGGAGCGCTACAACCAGCTCTCCAACGAGGGGCCATCCTATTACATGTGGCAGATTCTCGATCAGGGCCGCGAGCCCCTGCGGCAGAAGCTGGCCGCGCTGGCCGGGGCGCAGCCGGGCGAGATCGCCATCGATCGCAACTCCACCGAGGCGCTCAACACCATCATTTACGGCCTGCCGCTCAAGGCCGGCGACGAGGTCATCGGCACGAAGCAGGACTACCCGCACATGATCGAGGCCTACCGCCAGCGGGCCGAGCGCGACGGCATCGTCTATAAACAAATCTCGTTCGATTTCCCGGTCGAGGACGACGATGCGATTGTGAAGGCCTACGAGCAGGCCATCACGCCGCAGACGCGGCTCATCC
The DNA here is from genome assembly GCA_036267295.1 of Acidobacteriaceae bacterium. Lineage (GTDB taxonomy): Bacteria > Acidobacteriota > Terriglobia > Terriglobales > Acidobacteriaceae > Palsa-343. Next base: position 212,410 of record DATAWI010000042.1, read on the forward strand.
ACGTCACTCACATGATTAACTGGGTCGGCCAGACGATGCCCGTCGCCAAAATCGCCGACATGGCCCACGCCCACAACATCGAAGTCCTGGCGGATGGCGCGCATTCCTTCGGCCTCATCGACTTCAAAATTCCCGACCTGCGCTGCGACTACTTTGGCACCAGCCTGCACAAGTTCCTGTCCGCGCCCATCGGCACCGGCATGATGTGGGTGCAATCCGACAAGATCGAGAAGCTGTGGCCGCTCACCTGCGCCAGCAATCGCCACTCCGCCGACATCCGCAAGTTCGAAGACCTGGGCACGCGCAGCTTTCCGCTGGAGCAGGGCATTGGCGAGGCCATTAATTTCCACGAGGGCATCGGCTCGCAGCGCAAACAGGAGCGCATCTTCTACCTCAAGAACTACTGGTCCACGCGGGTCGCGTCCATTCCGAAGGTCAAACTGCACACCTCGCTCCGCCCGGAATACTCCTGCGCCATCGGTGGCGTCTCCATCGACGGCATGACGCCGGGGCAGGTCTCCGGCGCGCTGTTCGAGCGCTGGAAGATCCACACCGTCGGCATCGTGTGGGAGAACATCAGCTGCGTCCGCATCACGCCGCATGTCTACACACGGGTCGCGGATCTGGACACGCTGGTGGGGGCGATCGGCGAGCTGGCGCAGGCCTGACCCGCGTGGGGAACACCGCATGACATTTACCAGGCGCCTTCGCGACGGTGTCCGCGGCGGCGCCATCACCGTGAGCGTGCGCATTTGGCATAGCCCGCGCGTGAAGGTTGGCAACCGCTACGGCATGGAGGAAGGCGAGATCGAGATTGACTCGATCGAGCTGATCGGCCTGCCGGACATCACGCCGGAACTGGCGCGCGCTTCCGGATTCCTGGGCGTGCTTGACCTGCTGAAAGTGGCGCAGCACGGGCGCGGCGAAAAGATTTACCTGGTGCGGTTCCACTACATTCCGCCGACCGCGGCAAAGAAGCGGTTAGTGAACACCCGGTTAGCTCAAAAGCGGGCAGCTAGGAACCGGCCAGCGAAAAGCAATTAGCTCCGGGGCGCCCGGCTCCGCGGTGTTCTGACGCGCGTATGCTGATCGATGGCCGCCGGGCTACGGCTCAGGCTTCGCGGCGGTGCAGCAAATCCACGCTTTCGCGGGATCGGTGAAGACCTGAACGTTCGCGAAGCCGGCGTCGATGAGGAGCTGGCGGTGCTCGTCGGGAGTGAGAAGGGTCATGCCAGAACGCGCGCCTCGCTTCTCAATGAGGCGGACGGCCGTCGTGGTGGCTCCCTTGTAGATCTCCGCGACGAGGAGGAACGCACCGGCGGGACGCAGGACGCGCAGCGCCTGGCGCATGTCCCCGGGCAAGTCGGGCCAGAAGAAGTGGGTCTCAATGGCGGTGACTAGATCGAAGGTGTTGTCGGCCCAGGGCAGGGCGGAGACGGAGCCTTGCTGGATCTGGACCTGGCCGGCAGCGACGGCGCGCGCGTTGGTTTTGACCGACATGGCGACGCTGTCGGGGGAGTAATCGATGCCGAAGATCTTGCCCTGCGTTGCCGATGCGGCCAGTTTGGCGAGGGTGCGGCCGCCGCCGCAACCGATGTCGAGGATGGTGAAGCGAGGCTCGACTGCGATGTGGGTCAGCCCCGAGTCGGTGAGCGGCGAGTGACGCCGATTCATGTTCCGCAGCGAGAGCCGGCCGAAAAAGCCGGTGGGTTTGCCACACAGGCGATGGGTCGCAGCATTGGAATCAGGCATGCAGGAAGCATGGAACTTTCCGGGGAAATGGGCAAGTGGGAGGCGGGCCTCAGGGAAGAGGCGCGAGATGCGGCGCCAGCCGATCCAGCAGCGCGTCCTGGCCTTTGAAGATCTTCTCCCGCGCGGCCTCCATCGAAAACCATGCGCCCTTGTCTGCTTCGGGAATTTCCATCTGCTTCCCCGAGCGCGGCGGCCACTCGATCATGCAGGTGTTGCTCTTGAGCCGCGCCGCATCGAAGTCCCCCTCCACCGCCCACGCCGTCACCTGCTTGCCGCTGGGCTGGCGAATGTCGCCCAACGGCAGGAAGTCGCCCTCGGGGCGACTGGCCAGCAGCGCCGACCCGGTTTCCTCCTGAAATTCACGCCGAGCGGCGGCCAGGGCGTCTTCTTTCGGCTCGTATTCGCCTTTGGGGATGGACCAGGCGTCCTTTTTCGCCCAGAACGGGCCGCCGGGATGAATAAGGAACACCTCAGGGCCGGCAGAAGCGCGGCGATAGAGCAGAATTCCGGCGGAGGGCTTGGGCATCCGTTGATCTCTGCAGACATTATCGAGGCTAAACCGGGAGAATTCCGAGATTCCCGCTGAAAGGGAGCGAAAAGCCGGGCTCGCCTGCATCGTAGTAGAGACTCCGGACATAGTGCCTTGGTGCAACCTGGCATGGCCCACATTAGTCACTGGATGCGGGCTGCAAATCCTTGTCGCGGGCAGGGGTGCAGGCCTATACTCGGACCGTTTGGCCCTGGAACGGGCTCCCGCCGGAACGAACGAATTTCCGCCGGGTTTGCACGATGGCGGCCTGCCGGGTGACCCCGGAAATGCCGCAAGGAACTGGAGAATCTCTTTTATGGCAACCATGACTCTGGAGCAGGAAATCAATCCCTGGGAAGCCCAGGCCGCACGATTCGATTTCGCTGCGCGTAAGCTCAACCTCGACGAAGGATTGTGGCGCGTGCTGCGCTACCCTTCCCGCGAAATTATTGTTCACTTCCCGGTGGGCATGGATGATGGACGGATTGAGGTGTTTACCGGCTACCGTGTGCTGCACTCGCAGGCGCGCGGCCCGGGCAAGGGCGGCATCCGCTACGCCCCCGACGTGACCCTCGACGAAGTCCGCGCGCTGGCCAGCTGGATGACCTGGAAGTGCGCCGTGGTCAACATTCCTTTTGGAGGCGCCAAGGGCGGCGTCATCTGCGACCCAAAAAAGATGTCGCAGGGCGAGCTGGAGCGCATGACGCGGCGCTACACCGCGGAGATTATCGAATTCATCGGACCGGAAAAAGACGTTCCCGCTCCCGACGTGAACACCAACGAGCAGACTATGGCATGGATCATGGACACCTATTCCATGCACATGCGCCAGACGGTGACCGCTGTGGTGACCGGCAAACCCCTCAACATCGGCGGCTCGCGCGGGCGCAAGGAAGCCACCGGCCGCGGCATCGCCACCATGTGCGATGAGGCGCTCAAGTACCTCAGCATCCAGCGCGACGGCTGCCGCGTCATCGTTCAGGGATTCGGCAACGTCGGCTCCAACGCGGCGCGGCTGATGCAGGAAAGCGGCTACAAGATCATCGGCATTGCCGAGTACGACGGCGGCCTCTTCAATCCCAACGGCATCGACATTGGCGCGCTCATCGAGCATCGCCTGCGTAACGGCTCGGTGCTCGGCTTCCGGGGAGCGGAGCCCATGCCGTCGGCGGAGTTGCTGACCACCGACTGCGAAATCCTGATCCCCGCGGCCACTGAAAACGTGATCACCAGCCGCAATGCCGACCGCATCAAGGCGCGCATTGTGTGCGAGGGCGCGAACGGGCCCACAACCGCGGTGGCCGATGAGATCCTCGCCGACAAGAGGGTCTTCATCATCCCCGACATTCTTGCGAATGCCGGCGGAGTGACCGCCTCCTACTTCGAGTGGGTGCAGGACCGGCAAGGCTATTTCTGGACCGAGCAGGACGTCAACGACCGCCTGCATCGCATCCTGGCCGAGAGCTTCGACGACGTAACCCGGTACGCCGAGGCGCACGGAGTCAACAACCGCATTGCGGCCTACATGCTGGCAATCGACCGCGTGGCGTTCACCATCAAGCAGAGGGGAATTTACGCATAGCCCTGACGATAATCAGCATAATGAGTGATTTATAGTCGTAAATTTATGGCAAATGCATGGCTGCGGCGTGGTGCTCGGAACCCCGAGACCGCGCCGCAGATTCGTTGGCGCCCCGATCGCTTTCCCATCCAACGTTTCCCTCGGGGCGGCCATCCAACGGAAAACGGCCAGAACGGCGAACTCACCCGCACTGAAGCCCGTGCGATCAGGGAATGCATGCAGTCAACCTACGCATTGGGTACGCGTCCAGCGGGACCCCAAACCATCGACGACGCACCCCATGCCACGCAACCCGTCCGGGCGCGCCTCGCAGAGGACTGCGGACGCCTGCCCTCGTTTCTGATTGTCGGCCCTCCCCGCACCGGCACGACCTGGCTGTACGAAGTGCTGAGCCGCCAGAGCAATTTGCCGTGCCCGACCAAGGAAACCCGCTTCTTCGATCTCCATTTTCATCGCGGCTGGCAGTGGTACCTCGATCACTTCCCGCGCACCCGCCCCGGACAGCCGTTCGGCGAGGTCGCGCCCACGTATTTCGCATCGGCGGCAGCGCGCGATCGCATTGCGGAATCGTTGCCCGGCGTGAAGGTGATCATCACGTTCCGTCATCCCGTGCAGCGGCTGGTATCGCTTTACCGGCTGAAGCGGGCCTACGGGATGGTGGGCTGGAGCCTCGAAACGGCGCTGGAGAAAGATCCGGAACTGCTCGGCTCCAGCCGATACGCCACGCTGCTCCGCCAATGGCGGGATCGTTTCCCCGAGGAGCAGTTGTCGGTCAATCTGTATGACGACCTGAGCGGCGATCCGCAGGGCTTCATCGACCGCATCGTCGACTTCGCCGGGATCCGGCGTTTCCGGCTGCACCCCTCGCAAATGGGCCAGGTATTTTCCACCGCGCAACTCACTGAGCCGCGCAGCTTTCTGGCCACGCGGGCGGCCACCGCCATGGCGGACTGGTGCAAGGCCCGCCGCCTCGACAGCGTCGTCGCCAGCGTGCGCAATTCGAGCCTCATCAAGCTGTTCCTCGGCGGCGGCGATCCCTTCCCGGAAATTCCCGCGCCCACTATGGAGAGAATCTCCGCGCTGGTGCGCCCCGAGATCGATCAGCTGGAAGAGATGCTGGGACGCGACCTTTCCCGCTGGAAAACCTACACCGCCGCGTAGGGCACCCGGTTCCCCGGCAGACTCAGCGAGTCGCCGGCGTTTTCGCCATCTCCGCGCGTGACGCCGCCGCAGTCCGTCCCCTCAGCGTGGCAAAAACGCCGGCGACCACCAGGGCCGCGCCCACCAGTTGCAGCGGCGTAAGGCGCTCGCCGGCCAGGGCCGCTCCCGCAATCAGCGCAAAGACCGGATTGATATACGCGTAGCTTGAAACGCGCGTCGGCGGTTCGTGCGCGATCAGCCAGACATACGCTGTGTACGCAATGATCGACGCAGCCACGATCAGATACGCCATGCTCACCACAACCCGGGTGCTCAGCAGGACCGGCAGCGGAGGCAGGCGTCTCCATTCCCGCGTCGCAGTGGAAAGCAGCAGCAGCATCGCACCGCCCAAAAGCATCTGCCATCCCGCATTTGCCTTTTGCGGCTGAGGCAGCGTGAGCCGGCGGGACAAGAGGGTTCCGGCCGACCAGGTGATCGTTCCGGCCAGCGCGGCGAGAATGGCCAGCGTCGAACTGTGCGCCGCGCCGCCTGAAGAGTGCAGCGCCAGCAGCGCGACGCCCCCGAACCCGAGAGCGATGCCGCTCACCGCCAGCCAGGTCGGTCGCTGCGTGCGCAGAACAAAGAGTTCCCCGGCGAAGATCCAGACCGGGATCATGGCGGAAGTCACGGCGGCCAGGCCCGACGCGATGCGCGTCTCTGCCCAGAACAGCGGCGCGTAGAGGCACGCGAACATCAGGAAGGCGAGTGTCACTGCCGAGAGAAATTGCCGGTGCGTGAGCGAAGTCCGCGCCCCCATCCGGCTCCACAGCAGCAGCGCCCCGCCCGCCACAGCAAAGCGGAAGCCGGCGGCGAAAAACGGAGGCACGACCGCAACGATTTCCCGGATCGCAAGAAACGATCCACCCCACAAAACATAGATAGCCGCGTAGGCGAGCAGTTTGCGGGCAGGCATACGCCAGATTACCCCGGAACCGCAAGCCCTACTGCGGCCCGCATTTCGCTGGTACACTCAGGCTTCCCCGAAAGTCGTCGGAGGCCATCCACTTGTCGAGTGCACAGGGTTTTCAGCCTTATGTTCCTCCGGGCGAGACGCGTCCGGAGCTGACAGTTCGCGCCGTCCTCATCGGCTGCCTCTTCGGCCTGCTCTTCGGCGCAGTCACTGTCTATGTGGGACTTGAGGCTGGCCTGACGGTCGCTGCCTCCATCCCCATTGCGGTGCTGTCCATTAGCGTGCTGCGCGCCCTGGGCCGGGCGTCGATTCTCGAGAACAACATCGTTCAGACCACCGGCAATGCCGGGCAGTCCATTGCCGCCGGCGTCATCTTCACGCTGCCCGCGCTCATCTTCCTCGGCTTCGATCTCGAATACTTCCGCATCTTCGTTCTCGCTATGCTCGGCGGATGGCTGGGCGTGCTCTTCATGATCCCGCTCCGCCGCCAGTTGATCGTCGAAGAGCACGGCAGCCTTACCTATCCCGAAGGCACGGCCTGCGCCGACGTTCTGCTGGCCGGCGAGCGCGGCGGATCGTTCGCCAGCCGCGTCTTTCTGGGCCTTGGCCTCGGCGCGGTCTACACCCTCTTCCAGAACAGCAGCATTTTCGGCGCGTGGCCCGATCAGCCGGATTATCAGCCGGACTTCGGCAAGCAGCACATCCTCAAGGGCGGAGCCATCCGCGTCGATGCGGTGCCGGAATACCTCGGCGTCGGCTATATCATCGGCGCGCGCGTGGCGGGAACTATGTTTGCCGGCGGCGTCTTCTCGTGGCTGGTGCTGATGCCGGCCATTTACTTTTTCGGCTCGCACTTGCCGGGCGCGCTGTATCCGGCGACCAAACCGGTGGCGCAGATGTCGCCGGGAGAAATGTGGTCGGCGTATGTGCGGCCCATGGGCGCGGGTGCAGTGGCGGCTTCGGGGCTCATCACCCTCTTTAAAACAATTCCCACAATTGTCGGCGCGCTCAAGGCCGGCATTGTGAACCTGCGCAAGAGCAAAGAAACCCTGGCAAGCGAAGAGCGAACGGATCGCGACCTGCCAATGTCCGTGGTGCTGGGCGGCAGCGTGGTGCTCGTCGTGCTGACCTGGCTGTTCCTCACCTTTCATCCCGTACCCGGCGCGCAGACGGGCATGCTGGCGAACCTGGCCGCGTCGCTGCTCATCGTGGTCTTCGGCTTTCTCTTCGTGACTGTTTCGTCGCGAATCGTCGGCCTCATCGGCAGCTCCGCCAACCCCATCAGCGGCATGACCATTGCCACCCTCATGGCGACGGCCGCGGTCTTCCTCTTCAAGGGATGGACGGCCCCCGCCTTCGGCGCGCTGGCCATCACCGTGGGCGGTGTGGTCTGCATCGCCTCCGCCAACGCCGGCGATACATCGCAGGATCTCAAAACCGGTTTCATCGTCGGCGGCACGCCATGGAAGCAGCAGGTGGCGCTGATGATCGGCGTCTGCGTCTCCACATTCGCTGTGGGCGTCACGCTGAACGCGATGAACCGCGGCTTCGAGGAATTCCATGGCATGACCAAGGCGTGGGACATCTCCGCGCCGCACGACGGCACGCAGAATCAGGGCACCTTTACGCGCAGCCAGATTCACGTGATGATGCCTGATAAATCGGCGGAAACCGAGGCCGGCAGTCAGTACATCCTGCTGAACGCTCTGGGATCGCATGAGCTGGCCGACGGGAAGTATCTCTACAATCCGCAGACGAAGACGATTGAGGTGCAGTGGATTCAGGGTATCGGCAGCGAACGCGCGGCGGCGCCCCAGGCGCGTTTGATGGCAACCGTGATCAACGGCATTCTGCGGCAGCAACTGCCGTGGGGGCTGGTATTGCTGGGAGTCTTTCTGGTCATCGCGATTGAGTTGATGGGCGTGCGCTCGCTCACCTTTGCTGTGGGATCGTATCTCTCGATTGCGACCACGCTGGCCATCTTTGTCGGCGGCGTCGTCCGCTGGATGGTCGATCGCGCCGCAGCAAAAGCCGGCGAAGGCACGGAAGGTGAAAGCGAGATCAGCCCCGGATCGCTTTACGCCAGCGGATTGATCGCTGCCGGCGGCATCGTCGGCCTGCTGGGAGTCGGTCTCAAGCTCGTCGAGCCATTCGGCAAAAATATCCTCGCGGTTCCGCAGACCTTCTTCTACAACGACTGGGTCGCCGTGCTCATGTTTGCGCTGCTGGCCTTCTCGCTCTACTACTTTGCGCGTAAGCCGCTGGCGAAGAAGTAGCTCTCTTCTTTATGAAGCCCGCAAGCCAGCGGGATCATGAGTTGTTGCGCTCCGCCTCGGCCAGTGTCTTTGCGTGCGCAGCAATCGCCGCAGGGCTGACGCCGTCGCTGCTCTGGTCGAGCCGCGCCATCTGCACCGCAAAATTGCCCAGCGTCGAGCTTTCCACCGCGCAACGTTCCACCGGCAATCTGGTCGCGGCGGCGGTCAACGCGTTCAGGAATTCGTTGCGGCTGCCTCCGCCGACGACGCAGATCCGTGTGGGCTTGCGTCCGGTCACTCGGGCCAGTTCCATCAGCAGCGTGGCGTAGCGTTGGGCGAGCGAGCGGAAGATCAGGTTGGCGTAAAGCGGAGCGGCGTCAGGCTCCTCCGGTAGGAGCATGCTGCCCTGGCGCCGGCGCTGCTCGTTGATGCGTGCTGGCATATTGCCCGGCGGAAGAAACGCCGGGTCGTCGAGGTCGAGCAGGGTGCGCGATGGCGGCAGCGAGCGCGATTCGGCGAGGAGTTCGACGAGGCTCCATCCCCGCTCGGCTTCCCAGGTATTCAGACACTGGCGCAGCAGCCACATGCCCGGCAGCCCGCGGTGGAAGAGCACCCCTCCGCCCGCTGCGCCCAGATTCGTCAACCCGAGCGCGCAGGCCTCGGGCGTTCGGTGCGTCTCGTCGAGGACCAGGCCGACCAGCGACCAAGTACCTGAGCTGATATAGGCGCAATCGCCGGAGGCTGCGCCGGGAATCCCGGCAATCGCCGAAGCCGTGTCATGGCAGGCAGGCGCAAGCAACTGCGTTGCGGCGAACGCAGGCAGGCTGCGCAAGTCCTTGCGCAACGGGCCCAGCACTGTGCCCGGCGTGACCACTTCCGGGGCCGCGGCGCGGTCGAGCCCGAGCGTGGAGAAAAGCTCATCCGACCAGGCCCGTGTATCGGGATCCACCAGCGCCGTGTGCGTGGCATTCGTATATTCCGCGACGCGCGGCGCGCCCAGCCAGTGAAGAATGTATTCGGGCAGATTGACCCAGGGCGCGGAGGCGCCAGCGAGCTTGTCCGCATAAAGCTGGTAGAGGGTGTTGATGGGCTGAATCTGCACGCCGGTCTTCGCGTAGAGCCGTTCGGCCGGAACGATCGCGTGAACCGCGGCCATCGCCTCGTTGGTCCGCGGGTCGCGATAGCAAAACGGCGGGGCCAGGGGCTTCCCAGCTGCGTCGAGCCGCACATAATCGACCGCCCAGCCGGTGACGCCGATGCCGGCGATGCCCTCCGCAGCCGACGCATCGCACGCGCGCAGGCCCGCTTCAATCTCCGTGCAGATGTGTTCGAGATTCCAGCGCAGCCCCGCATGGCCCTGGTCCCAGGGGCTGTTCGCAAACCGCCTGATCATTGTGACGACCGGCGCATCCGGATTCTCCGGCCAGCGCAGCAGGGAAACACGACAACTCTCGGCGCCCAGGTCGATGGCAACCAGAGCGGGCCGCGCCGTCACCGCAAAAACGCCTCGGGCAGGCCGCCGTCCACCGGAATGAGATGGCCCGTCGTGCAACCTGCGTGCGGACCGGCCAGAAAGAGAATGGCTTGCGCGCAGTCGGCGGGATCGATGGGGCGATGCGTGATGGTCCGCTGCGCATAATACGTCGCCAGAATATGGCGCAGCTCATCGTCCGAAGTGGCGGGATCGAACGCAAGGTTGTATTTCGTGAGCGAAGCGATCACGCGATCCCGCGGAAACATCGTCGAGCCTTTCACCACGGTTGCTGGACTGATGCCGTTCACGCGCACCTTCGGCCCCAGGCCGACCGCGAGTTCGCGCACCAGGTGGCTCACCGCCGCTTTGCTCACGTCGTACGCCTCGCTGCCGCGTTTGGCGACCACAGCGTTCGCCGAACTGGTGAGCACGATGGATCCGTCGAGATTCTGCGCGTCGAAAATCCTGGCCGCCTCGGTAGCCAGCAAATAGTTCGCCGTCACATTCAGGTCAAGCGTCGCGCCCCACGCCGGATCGCCGACCTCGCCCGTCGGCGAAGTCGGGAAAATGGCCGCGGTGTTGATGAGAATGTCGAGGCCGCCGAAATGCGCGACCGCCGCGCGCATCGCGCCCAGGATGGCATCGCGGTTTCGAATATCGACCGCCACTGCAGCCACCGCTTCTTTTCCCGCCACAGCGCGCAACTCCTGCGCCACGGCTTCGGCCCCGGCCAGGTCGCGGTCCGCAAGCATCAGATGCGCGCCGCGTTCGGCCGCAAGATGAGCCGCGGCACGGCCGATCCCGTTCGCCCCTCCCACAATCAGCGCGATCTGCCGGCTCAGCTCTTTCTCGGGCGGCTGGCGGCGAATCTTCGCCTCCTCCAGCAGCCAGTACTCGATGCGGAACGCCTCCGACGGCGGCAGCGCAACATAATTCGCGTGAACTTTGAACGCCGAGCAGGGCGCGGCCGGACCCGCCTGTGGAACATCTGTTACCGGCGTCGCGCCGGCAAGGGCCGTGGCGCCCTCCATCACGTGGATTGCGTTCACATAAAACTCGCCCACGATGCGCGATTCAGTCCGGCTTTTGCCGAACGAGAACATGCCGATCCCAGGAATCAACAGGACCGCCGGGTTCGGATCGCGCAGGGCCGGCGATGTCGCATCGGCGTGCTCGCGGTAATAGTCCGCATATTCGGCGCGGTAGGTCTCGAGCGCCGCATCAATCTTCTTCTCCAGTACCGCAAGATCGTCTCTCGGGTCGGCGGGCACAAACAGGGGGCGAATCTTCGTCCGAATAAAGTGGTCGGGACAACTGGTGCCCAGATGCGCCAGCGCCGCGGCATCGCGCGCATTCACAAAGCGCAGCACTTCGGGCAGATCGTTGTGGCTGGCCAGCAGCCGCTTCTTGCGGGAGACGCGCCCGCGCAGGAAGGGCAGCAAATCGATGGCCAGCTCGCGCCGATTTTCGCGCGGCGCCGCGACTGGGCCGCCAAAGAGCGATTTTCCGGCGAGATGCTCCTGGATGAACTGGCCAAGCTGATCGATCATCGTGATCGTGTTCACGTACGCTTCGCGCTGCGTCTCGCCCCAGGTAAAGAGGCCGTGTCCGCCGAGAACGATGCCGTCGCATTCGGGACGCACGCGGACCGCCTCGCGGAGCATCAGGCCCAGCTCAAACCCTGGACGCTGCCACGGCACCCAAACCAGCATGTGCCCGAAAGTCCGGTTGAACTCTTCCATCTTCTCTTTGCCATTCGCAGCGGCGGCCAGCGCAATCGCCCAGTCGGGGTGCAGATGGTCCACGTGACGGAAGGGCAGAAATCCGTGCAGCGGCGTGTCGATCGAGGCAGCCACGGGATTGACGCCGAAGGTGCAGAGCGGATACATCTCCGCCATCGCGTCTTCTGCCTGGACGCCGCGGTAGCGCGACTCGAGCGCCAGCAGCTTCTGCTGGTAGAGCGTCGCGAAGCCCTTGCGCTGAATGCTGCCCAGATCGCCGCCACTGCCTTTCACCCACAGCACCTCGGCGGCGTTGCCGGTCAGCGGATCCGGTTGTTCAATCTTCGAACTGGTGTTGCCGCCGCCGAAATTGGTGATGCGCAGATCGGCGCCGAAGAGATTGGAGCGGTAGCGAAGCAGCTCCGGCTCGTCCAGACCGGCGGCCAGCTTTTCATCCCACAAGTCTTCGAGGTAGCGCAGGGTGGCGACAGTCGTCATGGTGGTTCCCCGCCCTCGATGATTTCACACGGCCGGTGAGGAGGAAAGTTACGGTTGGCCTCCCCGAGCATTCTGGGGGGCATGAGCGCGCGGCGTACATTTCAGGGCGTCCTCGAGAAGGACGGAACGGCCCTCGGATGGACCGTTGTGCGGGTGCCGTTCGAGCCGGCGGTGGTGTGGGCACGGCGCAGGGGCCTGCGGGTGCGCGGGACGATCTGTTGCGTCACCACGCCTGCGCGTTCGCCGGCCCGAGAGGGCTTTGCTTTTCGCACTTCGCTGTTCCGCTCGCGCACCGGCGGCTGCATCCTGCTGGTCAATGAGCGGATGCAGAAGGCTGCGGGCGTAACCCTGGGCAGCGTTGCCGAAGTCGTCCTCGAGCCCGATATCGAAGAACGTCCCGCGCAGACATCACCCGAACTCGAGAAGCTCCTGCGCCAGGATCGCGCCCTCCGGACGTGGCACGATGCGCTCAGTCCTTAGATTCGCAAGTCCATTGCCGACAGGATCGCGCAGCCGAAGAGCGCGGACGCACGCCGGGGCCGCGCCGAGATGATGGCGGAGCGGATGCTGCTGGCGATGGAAGGGGAACGGATTGCGCCGCCCATTCTGGAAGCGGCGTTCGTCCGGCAACCGCGCGCCCGCGTCGCCTGGCAGGCCCTGACGCCGGTGCAGCGGCGCGGCCATTTGCTGGCATTTTTTATTATCAGAGCCCGGAATCACGGCAAACGAGGACGGAAAAGGCGATCGAGGAGGCCCTGCAGCTGGCAGCGAAGCGAAAAAAATCGGGCGAGGACTGAGCAGGGTGGAGGGAGCTGGCCGGGGGCGAGCCGGGAGGGAAGTATTGATACTTGAGGAAGTTAGGGGGCGGAGGCGGAGGGAAGAGCTGCTGGCCGCTCAGTTACCTCAGTAACCAGTGCATTGCTTAGTTGCTTAATACCATTCGGAGCATGCAATTCCGAATATAGCGAATATACTCGCAATTGTTGAACAAAGTCCACAGCAATTTTCAAAATTTTGAGGAGTCAAACACCATGAAGCTCATCGTTCGCGCATTCGTCCTGACCATTTTCGTCGCTGGCGCTTCGGCTGCCGTCGTCACTTCCCACGCGTCTTCCATGATGCCCGCGACTCCGAATCACCAGGTTTCTATTTCGCGCCTGCCGGTTCCGGTCTGCACCCCTGGCGTCCCGGGATGCCCGCATCCGGGTGGCGGAAAATAGCTCACCGGTTACTCCGGTCATCAAGATAACACAGAAGTTGCAGCACGCAATACCCGTCCGTCAACTATTTCGGTTGAGGCGGTGAGTTGAGGTGCGCTATCCTCGTAGTTCCGAGGTAAGCCATGGTGCACCTGCAAGTCCTGCTCACCAAACTCGAACCGGTTTTGCTGCTCATTGCCGCAGTTGCATTCCTGCGATCGGGTTCCGCCCGCCGCTTTCCCGCCCTGGCCACGTACTTTGCCGTTCGCGGCGCGTTCGTTCTCGGCCTCGACGCAGTGTTGTGGAACAATCAGGTGCCGGTGTACGGTTCACCTCGCTACATTGCCTACTTCTGGGGATTTTGGCTTCAGTACCTTGTCTGCGCCATCGTTATCTTCTTCGTCGTTCAGGAAATCTTTAAGCGAGTGATGGAGCCGGTTCCGGGTCTGCGCCGCCTCGGACTTCTGACTTTCCGCTGGATCGCCATTGTTTCCGCAGTTGTTTCGGTGGGCGCTATTGCCATGCCCGCCAGCACTCGCGACGCTGGCAGTTATCTGCTGTGTGAGATTGGATTGCACGTGATGCGGTGCGTCAGCATCATGGAACTCTGTCTCATGGCCTTCCTCGCCCTGACCATTCACACCCTGGGACGCTCCTTCCGCAGCCGCCTGTTTGGTGTCGGGCTGGGGTTCGGCCTGCAGGCTGCCTCCGACCTGATCGGCTCAGCCATGTTAACCAAGTTTCCCGCCATGGATTCCCCGGTCAACGGCGCAATGCAGGTGATGACCAGCGTCGTCCTGATTGCCTGGGCCGTTTACTTCATGGTCCCCGAGCCGTCCGCGGAGCGCCGCATGATCGTCCTGCCGCCGTCATCCGTGATGGCGCGCTGGAATGCTCTGGCCAAGGGCATCGGCCAGGCTCCTGAAGCGGCCGTCGCGGCTCAGCCGAGCGGCTTCTTCCTGCAGGATATCGAAGGCGTGGTCGATCGGGTTCTGGCCAAGAATCCCATCGTCGTCGGCCGATAACATTCAACAGTAAAGAAAAAAGCCCCGGGGATTCCGGGGCTTTTTCTGTTCGCCGCGCCGATTGACCTCCCTGCAGAGGCCGCAGGCTCGCGGGCTATGGCGGGCGGACCAGTCCCGACGGGGCCCGGCGATCCGCGACCGCAAAGGGAAAGGGCTGGACTCATTGCGAGTCCAGCCCCGGTGAACGTTATGATCGAACTACTCTGCCTCGACCGCCTCGACGGCGACAAAGCGCCCGGTCCGGCCGCGGTCAATGAACTTCACGCGCCCGGCGATCTTGGCGAAGAGGGTGTCGTCGCTGCCGCGGCCAACATTCAGGCCGGGCTTCAGCTTCGTGCCGCGCTGGCGCACGATGATGGAGCCGCCGGTGACCACCTGCCCGGCGAAAATCTTGACGCCGAGCCGCTGTGCGTTGGAGTCGCGTCCGTTTTTAGAGCTGCCTAAACCTTTTTTGTGTGCCATCTGTCTGTTCCTGGCGTCCGCCTGCAGCGGACAAGAAATGACCGCGCTAAGCGGTGTAGCTGTTGCCGTCCACCTGAATTTCGCTGATGCGCACCTGCGTGAAGCCCTGGCGGTGGCCCTGCAGCTTCTTGTATTGCTTCTTGCGCTTGAAATGGAAGACGAGGATTTTGTCGCCGCGGCCCTCGGTGACGACAGTACCCAGCACCTTCGCCGACTGCGGCTTCACCAGCGAACCGGCCTCGCCGGAAAAGGCGAGTACGTCGCCAAACTCAACCGACCCGTTGTCGCCCGATTCGATCGACTCGACCTTGACCACGTCGCCCGGGGCAACCCGGTACTGCTTTCCACCTGTGCGAATGACCGCGTACATAAACCCTCCGGCGCGCAAAGCACTCAATCCGGCAAACCGGCGGCGCGCTGCTTAAACTGTGCTGGGCAGGACCCTTGCGTTTCCCCGGCCCTACAGCCGCCAGAGAAGTCCCGGAGACACGCGGGACGGGCAGAATCGCCAAACCACTTCAGTTTATCGGGAACCGGCAGGATGGTCAACCGGAGTTATGGGCCGGAAATGCGTGCCGGCCCAGGGAAAGCAGCCCTATTTGGCTTTTCCGCCGCCGGTCGTCGCGCCCCAGCGGTACACGAGCTCGAGATATCCCAGCTGGACATTCGTGTTCGTGGGATAAATCGCCTTCACCACGCTCTTGCCCCAGCCGTGGCCGTAGTACAGGTTGACGGCCAGATGGTCGGTCGTCTGCCAGTCCGAACTGATGTCCGCCACCGACGCAAACGACGAGTGGTCGTTGGCCGGACGGCCGGTGAACCCAAAAACCTTGTTATCGAAGGCTCCGCCGCCCAGATACCAAAGGTCTTTGCTCGACGTCAGATCGAGCCAGTGCAGATCGCTGCGCAACTCCAGCCGCTTCGCCGGCTTGTCGATGGCCTGGACGAAGGTGTCGGTGCTGTTCATCAGGTTATAGAACGGAAGGCGCGCGTAGACGCGCGGCGTGGGCAGCACCTGGAAGAAAGTGTTCTGCTGATTGTCCGCGTTATTGTTGTCGCCGGTCGCGCGCCACCACCCGGCGCGCAGCCAGGGAGAACCGGGAACCGCCTTGAGGCGGTAGCCGCCTTCCAGTGCCGCAGCGCCGCCGCTGTCGTTGAGGGCGCCCCACTGGCCATTCTGCCAGGCGCCCCAGAAAACAAAGTCGAAAGCGCCCGGGCCGGCGGGAGCGGTGGCGATCACGCTGCCGCCGTAGGTGCCCAGGCGGATGTTCTTGTGATCCAATGCGCGTACGGCCAACGGGCGATTGTCGGTCTTGGTCAGGCCAGTGCGTCCATCGTGGTAGCCGATGGCGAAGGCGCGCGCGATCACATGGCCCTGCGCCGCGGTGCGCGTCAGCGCCGCGTACTGCAGGTCGACGTTCAGCTCCTTGTTGCCGTTCATGTTGAAGACGCCCTGATCGGAGCGTGCGGCCATCGCGGTGAAATCCCATGGGCCGGAGCCGATGTGCGCGTCTACGCCGTCAAAGCTGCGCTGCGCGTTGGCAAAGCCGAAATTGCCCACCAGCCGCTGCTGCACGCGGTTGTTCTGCAGCCACAGCATCGAGGGATCTTTGGGATGCGTCTCGGTCCCACCGAAAAACTCAAACCGCCCGACGCGCAGCGTTTTATCTTCGCCGAAGTGGTAGCGGAAGTAGGCCTGTTTCAGAAACGCTGCGATCGGATCGGAATGGTTTCCGCCGGCCGCGTAATACGTCCCGCCCAGCCCCAGTTGGCCCTGCGCCGGCGTCGCCGCCACGGAGTTTCCGGGAGCGTCCACCACCGCAGCCTGGGTCATCTCCAGTTCCCAGTCGATCTTGTCGACGCGCTGCGTGACGCCCGCGCGGAACAGCGACTGCAGATAGCGGTAGCTGGCGGTGTACGGAGGATCGGCGAACCACTGCCACGCGTCGACGCGAGCGCGCTCGTAGATGAAGAAGTTGGCTGGATGCGCCGGGGGTTGCGCGGCCTCGGCCTGTGCGGCTGCGGGCTGTGCAGCGGCGGCGGCAACCGCTGCGCTGCCGGGATCGTTGGACACCAGGGATTGCGCGCTTGCGACGCACACGGACAGAAAGGCACACAACAGGCCTGCGGAGGGCTTGGGCATAAGTTGGGCAAGCATGCCGGGTCGCGGCGTGCGCGGTCAACCAACTAAAGATGGATTTCTGCGTCCTCCCCGCGTGAGCCCTGCTCGCCATCGCTGCTCTCCATCGAAAGATGGAGAGAAACTTCCGTCCCGCTGCGGAAGACACGTCCGTTGGTCCTTCGCTACAGTGAGCAACGATCCCCAGGGCCCCCAGAACAATCCAGGCATTTTCTCTTTCTTGAGGAGACCGACAACATGGCCACATCCGTACCCGGCACAGCGGGCATTGCGCTGCCGCACGCTCCGCGCATGAGTTTCTCTGAGAAGCTCAACACCCGATGGCACGAGCGCGCGCTGCAACTCTTCATGGTGATCGTGCTCGGCCACTGGGGCGAGCACCTCGCGCAGGCCTACCAGATCTGGGTGATGGGCTGGCCCACATCGAAGGCCAACGGCATCCTCGGCCTGTGGTACCCGTGGCTCATCAAGTCTGAAGCTCTGCACTATTGGTACGCGCTGGTGATGCTGATCGGCTTATGGATTCTGCGCAAGGGATTCACCGGCCGCAGCTACACCTGGTGGATGGTCGCCTTCTGGATCCAGTTCTGGCATCACATCGAGCACTTCCTGCTGATCTCGCAGGCGACCCTCCATCACAATCTGTTTGGAAGGCCTGTCCCCACCAGCATCGTGCAGCTCTTCATCCCCCGCGTGCAGCTTCATCTCTTCTACAACTCCATCGTGTTCATCCCCATGGTGATTGCGATGTATTACCACATGTTCCCGCCGCAGGGGGAGCCGCACACGGCCGCCTGCTCCTGCTCATGGCACACCGACGACGAGGAAGAAGCGGAGAGCGCGGCTTAATGGATTCTGGCAGTGCACGCGGTGGGCCTCGTCGTGCCATGCGGTGCAGATCGATGCACCGCCGGGGTTACCGGGCGGCGGCCCTGATGGTTCTGAGCGCGTCGCTTCTGGCCGCTGCGGGATGCCATCGCGCGCACGACGCCGCTCGCGATATCCGCGTCGAGACGACCCTTCAGCCGGAGCCGGTTCGCGTGGGGAACGCCACCATCACGTTGCGGATCGCGGATGGTCAGGCGAACCCGGTCCGGGGCGCGCAGGTGCAAATCGAAGGCGATATGGCGCACCCGGGAATGGCTCCGGTCTTTCACGATGCGCAACCCCTGGGTCCGGGAAGCTATGCCGGCACGATGAAGTTCGACATGCCCGGCGACTGGGTGTTGCTCGAGCACATCCGCCTCACCGACGGGCGGCGAATTGAACGTCAAGTCGCAGTCAACGGAGTCGCAGCGCAGTGATCAGGGGTCAGGGGAGCGTGGCCGAGCCGGAAGAGGAATTCGACGAGGGATTCGGCGAAGCCGCGCCCTTCGACTTGCTCCGTGTGCCGCTCGCCGGCCGGTTCCTTCGCTGGCGCCATGCGCGCACAATGCTGGCGATTCCCATGCTGGCCGTCAGCCTGGTGATGATCGCCCAGGGCCTGCTCGGGCCAACGCTCTCGCCCAAAAACCTCGCCACCGTCCTTACGTGGGTTCATTTTCGCGGAGCGCTCGTCCTCGCGCTTCTCTGCGCGGGCAATCTCTTCTGCCTCGCCTGCCCGTTCATGCTGGTGCGCAACGCCATGCGGAAGTTCATCCGCCCGCGCTTCACCTGGCCGCGGCGGCTGCGCAACAAGTGGATTCCGGTTGTCCTGTTCGCCCTCGTCCTCTTCTGCTACGAGCTGTTCAGCCTGTGGTCGTCGCCCTGGCTCACGGCCTGGGTAATCGTCGGCTATTTCGTCGCCGTGCTGGTGGTCGACGGCCTCTTCAAACACGCGACCTTCTGCAAATATGTGTGCCCGATCGGCCAGTTCAACTTCATTGCCGCGACCGCCTCGCCGCTCGAAGTCGCAGTGCGCGATCAGGACATCTGCACAGGCTGCGGGACGAAAGATTGCATCCGCGGAAGCCGCGCGCCCTCGCCCGGCCTGGTCATTCTGCAGTGCGGCTGCGAGCTGGCGCTCTTTCAGCCGGCCAAGGTCGGCAACATGGACTGCACCTTCTGCCTCGACTGCGTCCATGCCTGCCCGCACGACAATGTCGGCATCCTCAGCCGCCTCCCCGCCGCCGAGCTGTTGACCGATCCACAGCGCTCCGGCGTCGGCTTTTTCTCGCGCCGCAAAGACATCGCCGCCCTCACCATCGTCTTCTGCTTTGGCGCGCTCATGAACGCCTTTGGCATGGTCAGCCCCGTTTACACGGTCGAGGCTTGGCTGGGCCGCGTGCTGCACATCACGCAGGAAGCGCCGATTCTCGGCCTGTTGTTTGCGGTGTTCCTCATCGTCGAGCCGGCCCTGCTGCTCGGCGGCGCAGCCTGGATCGCGCGCACCTGGGCCGGCCTGCGCGGCAATTGGCTCTCGCTCGTCGTGCGCTACAGCTACTCCATCGCGCCGCTCGGCTTCGGCATGTGGCTGGCCCATTATGGGTATCACTTCTTTACGGGCCTCTATACCATCGTCCCGGTTACGCAGAATGCGCTGATGGACCTCGGCTGGCCCATCCTCGGCACGCCGCGGTGGACGATGGTAGGCCTGCCGAAAACCATCGTCGAACCGCTGGAGTTTGGCTTCCTCATGCTCGGCCTCGCCGGATCCCTCATGATCGCCTGGCGTCTCGCCGAGGACGACAGTGAGAACCACACCGTGCGCGCCTTCACTCCGTGGGCCGTGGTCTGCGGAATTTTATTTGCCGCGTCCGTCTGGCTGATGCTCCAGCCCATGGACATGCGCGCGACCATGATGGCGGGGTAGGCGATGCAAACGCCGAACCTGCCGAAACCGTGGCTCCGCTGCCGCCTGGGCGCGCTGCTGCTGGGTCTCATCGCGACCACGCCGGCATGGGCGCACATCGGGCCGCCGTATCCCATCATGCAGAATCGCAAAATCGGCCCGCTCAACGTGGAGGTGTGGAGCAACCCGGATGTGGGGGTGGGTAGCTTCTTCGTCGTCATCGACCCGCCAAAGGGAGGCTCGGTGCCGGCGGACATGAAGGTCCAGGTCGCGGTCCAGCCCGTCACCCATCGCCTGGCGGAGAAGACCTACGACGCCTGGCGCGACAAGCTGAAGAGCCGGATCGAATTCAAAGCCATCGCCCCGTTCGATCAGGAAGAGATGTGGCATGTGCGGGTGATCCTGACCAGCGCCAGCGTGAGCGGCGAGACCGACACCGATGTGCTGGTGACGCCGACCCTGCTGGGGCGCTGGAATCTGCTGCTCTTCCTGCTGCCGTTTGCCGGCATTGGGTTTGTATGGTTCAAGGCAGCCCGCGTTCGCGGCAAACGCAGGAAGAAGGGGCGCAGAAAGGCTGCACCGCGCCCCGATGCCGTACGGTCGCCCGCCGCTGCGGACGAGGCGATTCGCTAAGGGGTGTATCGGGACCCTGCAGCGGTGCGATATGTTCAAGAGGACCTCACGATTTCGCGACGTATGCCAACGCTTTTCTCTTCGATCGGCCGATCCGCCCCTGTTGCTGCGCTGGCCGCAGCCGCGCTGCTGACGGCAGGCTGCCATTCTGACTTGCCAAGGCCGGACTCAGCAAAATACCAGCAGTTCGTTCAGGCCTTTTATGTGGGGCTGGCGGCCATGCAGGTAGGCAACGACGCGCGCGCTGAAGATTCTCTGCATCAGGCGACCCAACTCGCGCCCGGCGAACCGGCGGCGTGGGCGGACTGGGGCCTGCTGGCCCTGCGCCAGCGCAACTACGATTCGGCAAAGCAGCGCCTGGATCGCGCGCAGTCGCTGGCATCCAAAAACGGCCGCATCGATTACATGCTGGGCATTCTGGAGAGCGACCGCGGCAACTCGGCGGCGGCCATCGGCGACTTCCGCACGGCGGTCGCCATCACGCCGCATAATCCCCGGGTGCAATACTCGCTGGCGCTGGAGATCGAGCGCCAGGGCGGCCCGGACAGCGAGCAGCAGTTCCAGCAGATCATCCAGGAGATTCTGGAGGAGCACCCCAACAACGTCGCCGCGCTATTGGAACTGAGCCGGATCGCCGCCAAGCGCGGCGATGCCGCCACATTGCATAGCGCGGTCGATCGCATTGCCGGCCACGCGGGGAACTGGCCGGCGGACGTCCGGCAGAGACTCGCCGATTTGCAGGCCGTCGCGGCCAGCGGCTCTCCGCAAACGGCCGGCACGCGCAGCATTTTTCTGCGCAACGTGCTGATGCAGCTACCGGGGTTTCGCCAGCAACTGGGGATTCTGCGCGCGGAGCCGGGCGAAGAAGCTCCTCCGTTTGCCGCTTTTCTGCGCCTCACCACCCCGCGCTCGCAGCCGGCTCCCGCGGATACGGAGATCTCGTTTCAACCCGAACCGCTGGCCGATCTCGCCCATCAGGCGTGGGACTGGATCGGCGCCGTCTCTCTCGATGACACGCACGCGCCAGTCGTGATCACCGCAAACGCGAAGACGGTACAGATGGCGGGCGGGCCGTCGTTCCCGTTCCCCGGCGGGACACGCAGCGTCGCACCTGGCCCGGAGTCCATCCTCCCCATCGATTTCAATTACGACTTCAAAACCGATCTGGTGCTGGCGGGCGCCGGCGGCCTGCGCTTCCTGCGCCAGGACGCCAGTTCGTCATCGCCGCAATTCACGGATGTCACGGCCCAGGCCAAACTTCCCGCGCCGATTGCCAACGGCGTCTGGACGGGGGCGTGGGCGGTTGACATCGAAGCCGACGGCGATCTGGACATCGTTCTCGGCGCGGCGGCTGGCCCGCCCAACGTCCTGCGCAACAACGGCGATGGCACCTTCACGCCCATTCACCCCTTTGCCGGTGTCACCGGCGTCCAGCAGTTCGTCTGGGCCGACCTCGAAGGAGACGGCAATCCCGATGCCTCGCTCATCGATGGCGCGGGCAATCTGCATCTGTTTCGGAACGAGCGTGCCGGCGGGTTCAGGGAAGAGACGCTGCCCTTCGATCCTGGGCGGATACGCGCAATTGCCGTGGCAGATACCCGGCACAGCGGGATTCTCGACCTGCTGGCCGTCCGCACAGACGGCGCCATCATCCGTCTGCAGAACGACAACGGGGCCTGGTCGTCCTCTGAGGTGGCGCAGGTTCCCGATACCGGCATCACGCTCAATCGCGATATTCGGCTGCTGACCGGCGACCTGGATAACAATGGCGCGGTGGATCTGATGGTGGCTCCAGTCAGCCCCCTGCGGGCGATGTTTCCCTTCCGGGCGCCGGGCGGCGCCACCGACTATAAGAACGGCGCCCTCATCTGGCTCGCCGGCGAAGATGGCGCATACACGTTGCTGGATCGCCCCTGCGGCCCGAACCGCGTCTTCGAGGCCGCTGATGTGAATCACACCGGGCATCTCGATCTGCTCGGCCTCGATGCGGATGGCCATCCGGTGCGCGCCGTCAATCACGGCACAAAGAATTATCACTGGCAGGTGATTCGCACTCGCGCCGTGCAGGCCACCGGCGATCAGCGGATCAACTCCTTTGGAGTTGGCGGCGCGGTCGAGCTTCGCTCCGGAATGCTGCTGCAGGCGCAGTCGATCACCGGTCCTGAGGAGCACTTCGGCCTGGGCACCTGGACCGAGACGGATGTGGCGCGCATTCTTTGGCCCAACGGCACCGTGAACGCGGAATTCCAGCTCCACGCCGACCAGGAAATTCTCACGCAGCAGCGTCTCAAGGGGTCATGCCCTTTCCTGTTTGCGTGGAACGGCAAGAAAATGGCGTTTGTGAAAGACACGGTGCCGTGGGGCTCGGCCATCGGCCTGCGCATCAACGCGCTCGGATCGGCGCGCATCGCCGCCACCCAGGAGTGGTACAAAATTCCGCGCAACGATCTCGTCCCGCGCGCTGGCGCCTACGATCTGCGCATCACCGGCGAGCTATGGGAGACCTATTACTACGACTGGCTGCAGATGATGACCGTCGATCATCCCGCCGGCACTGAGGTTTTCACCGACGAGCGCTTCGTCGTCCCGCCCGTGAAACTCGCCATCACCGCGACCGAGATTCCCCATCCCATTGCCCGCGCCATCGACGACAACGGCGACGATGTGACGGACATTCTCCGCTCGCTCGACGGACGCTATCTCGATAACTTTGGGCGCGGGCAATACCAGGGCATCACGCGCGATCACTTCGTCGAGATCGACCTCGGCGAGGACGCGCCCAGCGGCGGCCCGCTTTACCTGATCGCGCGCGGATGGGTGCATCCTTCCGACTCGTCCATCAACGTGGCGCTGAGCCAGGGGCGACATCAGCAGCCGCATCCGCTCAGCCTTGAAGTGCCCGACGGGCGCGGCCGCTGGGTGGTGGCGAGGGAGAACCTGGGATTTCCGGCCGGCCGCAACAAGATTTGCCTCATCGATCTCACCGGCGTCTTCCGCCCCGGCACGCCGCGCAAGCTACGGTTGCGCACCGATCTTGAAGTCTACTGGGACCAGATGCAGTGGGCCCGCGGCCTGCCCAATACGCCGCTCACCATCACCCACATCGCGCCGTCTTCCGCGGACCTGCACTATCGCGGCTACTCGACAATCCACCAGGCCAATGCATCGTCGCCCGAGATTCCTGATTACAACCAGATTGCCGCGACCACCCAGATCTGGCGCGATCTTGAAGGCTTCTACACGCGCTACGGCGATGTGCGCGAGTTACTCGGCAAGGTCGACGATCGCTACGTGATCATGAACGCGGGCGACGAGATGGCGCTGCGCTTCCCAGCGCCTGCGCCGCCGCGTGTCGGATGGGTCCGGGATTATGTGCTGGCCGGCGACGGCTGGATCAAGGATGGCGACTATAACTCCACCGATTCGGCCACCGTGCAGCCTCTGCCGTATCACGCCAAGACCGCCTACGACGATCCCCCCGTTCCTCTCACCGACGAATGGGTGTATCAGCATCATCCTGAGGACTGGCTCACGTGGCAGACGCGCTACGTTACCCCGGAGCCCTTCCGCAACGCGCTCAACGGCAGCCCAACCCCAAATCCGCTGCCATCTCGCCAGGCGGTGCCGTCGCGATGAAACGCGGTCCTCTGGCGCATTTTCTGCTTTGGGTTTTCTTTCTTGGGATGCTGGCAACACCGGTCGTCCTGCGACGGATTTCTTCGCAACACGCCGCGACTCAGGCTGGTGAAGCCACCTGCCAGTCGGCGCTGGCCCGCTATGGATTTTGCCTGACGGAGGTGTCGCAGCAGGCGGGCATTCACTTCGTCCACCAGTCGCCGGTGCTGGATCAGAAGCTAGCCGGCATTATGCCGGAGATCGCGTCGATGGGCGCTTCGGTCTCCATCGTCGATTTTGACCGCGACGGCTGGCCCGACATTTACGCGACCAACAGCCGAACCGGCAGTCTGAACCACTTATATCGTAACAATCACGATGGCACATTCACCGACGTCGCCGCGCAGATGGGTATCGCCGATGTGAACCAGGCGGGGACCGGCGTCTCCATGGGCGCGGTCTGGGGAGACTACGACAACGACGGTTACGAGGACCTTTTCCTGATCAAGTGGGGCAAGCCCATGCTCTTCCACAATGATCACGGTCGCGGATTCACTGACGTGACCGCGCAAGCCGGCCTTCCAGCGTGGATCAACGCCAACACCGCGACGTGGCTCGACTACGACGGCGACGGCAAACTCGACCTCTTCGTGGGCGGCTACTATCCGGAAGACGTCAACCTGTGGCACCTGGCCAACACGCGCATGATGCCCAACAGCTTTGAGTATGCGAACAATGGCGGCCGCAAATATCTGTTTCACAATCTGGGCAACGGCCGCTTTGAGGAGGTGAGCGAGAAAGCCGGCATCACGAGCCGCCGCTGGGCTCTGGGCTGCGCCGCCGCCGATCTGCAGGGAACCGGCTATCCCGACCTTTTTGTCGCCAACGACTACGGCGTCTCCGAGCTTTATCTGAACGATCACGGCCACTTCCATGACGCCGGCCAGGAAACCGGCGTGGGCTTTGCGCCCAAAAGCGGTATGGATGCCGCCTTCGGCGATATTTTCAATCAGGGAAAATATGCGATTTATGTCTCCAACATCTCTGAAGAGGGCGTGCTCATCCAGGGAAACAACCTCTGGGTTCCGCAGCAGGGCAAGACGCTGCACTACGAAAATCTGGCGCGCGATCTGGGCGTGGAACTGGGGGGCTGGAGCTTCGGCGCGCAGTTTGGCGATCTGAACAACGACGGCACGCTCGATTTGTATCTGGAGAACGGCTATATCTCCGCCTCGAAAACGCGCAGCTACTGGTACGACTTCTCCAAAGTCGCGGGCGGCAACAGTTCCATCATCAGCGATGCCGACCACTGGCCGGCTTTCGATGGCCGCAGCCTCTCGGGCTATCAGCAAAAGAAGGTCTGGATCAACGACGGCGCGGGTAAATTCATCGACGTGGCGCAGGCCGTCGGCGCGACCGATCGCTACGACGGCCGCTCCATCGCGCTCGCCGATCTGTGGAATACCGGCGCGCTCGATGCGGTGGTCGCCAATCAGGGTGGACCGCTGCTCATCTACAAGAACACCGTAGCGCCCGGAAACGACTGGATCGAGTTCGATCTCGAAGGCACAAGCAGCAATCGCAGCGCCATCGGCGCGCAGGTGACGCTCTACTGGAACGGCGCAGAACAAATACAGCCGGTGACCGGCGGCGAAGGATTCGCCTCAGAGAACGACCGGCGTCTCCACTTTGGCCTCGGGAAAGATCCGCACATCGACAAAGCCGTCATCCGCTGGCCCTCCGGCAGAATGCAGACTCTCGATCACCTCGCGGCCAATCAGCTCGTCCATGTGAAGGAGCCCGCATGACGCCGCCGCCAGCCATCACCCGGCCCGCCGCACAACAAGCCCTGTGGAAGCGCCTGCTCGACAGTCGCTTCGCCCCGCCGGTCTTCATCACGCTCATCCTGCTCATCGGCAACCTGTCGTTTGGGATTCTGGAGAGCTATCAAAAGACGCTGCTGGCAATTGTCACCGCCATGGTGACAGAAATGGCGCTGGGAAAATTCTTCCTCGGTAAATGGCCCCATCCGGCCAGCGCCTACATCACCGGCATCAGCGTGGGGATCCTGCTGCGTTCACCGGCCTTCTGGCCCTACGCGCTGTGCGCAGCGATCTCCATCACGTCGAAATATGCGCTGCGCGTGAAAGGGCGCCACATCTGCAATCCGTCGAACTTCGGGATTTGCGCGATGCTCTTTCTCGCGTCGGAATCCGTCGCCGGCCTCAGCATCCAGTGGGGCAACAATCTTGCTTCGCTCATCGTCATCTGGACCCTCGGCGCGCTCATCCTGTGGCGTGCCAAACGATTCCAGATCACCGCGACGTACCTGGTTTCGTTCTTCCTGCTGGCCCTGCTGCGCGCGCACATCACCGGCGATCCGTGGCAGTCGGAAATATCGCCCATCACCGGCCCCGAGTACCAGCTCTTTATGTTCTTCATGATCACCGACCCGAAAACGACGCTGAAGTCCTGGAAGGGACAATGCCTGGTCGCGGCCGCCATTGCTGTCGTCGAAATGCTGCTGCGCCTCGACCAGAGCGTCTACGCGCCGCTTTACGCGCTCTTCCTGGTCGGCCCGCCGGCGCTCCTCATTGAAATGTGGCTCAATGTGCGCCGCAAAAACCGTACAGCCCCACTGCCGCAACTGCGTCCGGAGATGGCGCAATAAGGATGTGACCCGCCCCGTGCATACCGTCGTTGCGCTCCGTCCCACGCCCTCCTGCCTCCTGCTGCTGGCGCTCGCCGTGGCAGGATGCCACACGAACTCCGGCCCGCCGGCAAGCGAGCAGCCGCAGGCCGCATCGGCCACGAGGTCGAACTCCGCCGCCATGGAGCCCGCGGCCTTGCCAGCCGCCGCGCCCGCCCGTCCCTCTGGCCCCATCACCTTCTCCGATGTCACCGCGCAGGCCGGCATTCATTTCCGCCACAACAACGGCGCCTTCGGCAAAAAATATCTCCCCGAGACCATGGGCAGCGGCGTCTGTGTCCTCGACTACGACAACGATGGGTGGCCCGATCTCTTCTTCGTCAATTCCGCGGACTGGCCTGGCCACGAGACGCATCACACGATGCCCGCGCTCTACCACAACAACCACGACGGGACCTTTACGGACGTCACCCGCCAGGCAGGCCTCGACGTGGAGATGTATGGCATGGGCTGCGCTGTAGGCGACTTCGACAACGACGGTAATGACGACCTCTATGTCACGGCCCTCGGCGGCAGCCATCTCTTCCGCAACCTCGGCAACGGCCATTTTGCGGATGTCACGGCAAAGGCTGGCGTCGGCGACGCGGGCTTCCCGGTCAGCGCCGTCTGGTTCGACTACGATCACGATGGCAAGCTCGATCTCTACGTCGCGCACTATGTCGCGTGGTCCGCGGCCACGGATCAGTTCTGCTCGCTCGACGGCACCCACAAGTCCTACTGCACGCCGGAGCGCTACCAGGGCGAGAGCGCGCGGCTCTATCGCAACCTGGGCAACGGTCGCTTTGCCGACGTTACGAAAAAGGCAGGCCTCTATGATCCGAGCAGCAAGTCGATGGGCATCGCGCTCGTCGATCTCGATAACGATGGCTGGCTGAGCCTGTTCGTCACCAACGACACGCAGCCCAACAAGCTATGGCGCAACAACCGTAATGGCACCTTCACCGATCAGGGATTCTCGGCAGGTGTCGCCTACAACGATGCGGGCAAGGCGCGCGCCGGCATGGGCACCGACGCCGCGGACTACGACAACTCCGGCCGCCAGAGCCTCGCCATCGGCAACTTCACCAACGAGGGCCTCTCCCTCTATCAAAACCAGGGCGGTGGCCTCTTTGTGGATCAGGCGATTGCCGCCGGGCTCGCCGAGCCCTCGCAGCGCGTGCTTACCTTCGGCCTCTTCTTTTTCGATTACGACCTCGACGGTCTCCCCGACCTCTTTGCCGCCAATGGCCACGTCGCCGACGACGTCGGCGCCCTCCAGCCCTCGCTGCACTACGCAGAGCCTCCGCTGCTGTTTCGTAACCGTGGCGATGGCAAATTTGAGAATATGTCCGACAAAGTCGGTCCCGCGCTGCGCCAGCCGATGGTGGCGCGCGGCGCGGCCTATCTCGACTACGACAACGACGGCGACCTGGACATCGTCGTCAGCGTCAATAACGGACCGGCACGCCTGTTGCGCAACGACAACGGGAACAAGAATGACGTGCTGCGGATCAAACTGGTGGGAACAATCTCAAATCGCGACGCCATTGGCGCCCGGGTGACGGTTACCGAGGGCGGCGCGAAAAGGATGGAGATGGTGAAGACCGGCTCCAGTTATCTTTCGCAGTCCGAGTTGCCGCTCACCTTCGGGCTCGGCAAGCCAGTCGCCGGCAGGACCGTCAACGTCGAAATCGCCTGGCCGAGCGGACGCAAAGACTCGCTGGCACACGTTGCAGCCGATCAGTTCATCACCGTGCAGGAGGGGAAGGGTATCGTCAGCGCGCGGCCCGTCGACTTCTCGCCGCCCTTCGAACGCTGACGCCAATTTCAGCCATTCGCGGCGAGTCTAGAACGCGGCTCCGCCCGTATTCGGCTGGTTGCTCAGCACTTCTTTGCCGCCGCTGCGCCCGATCACGTAGACCGGCGCCGGTAGATTGGGCACGCTGCTTGCGCTGGTCCACAGCCAGACACGATCCGTGCCGTTCCACAGCGTCGTCACGTCGGCCGCCTCCACAAACATCGACGGATTCGTCGAATTCCCCGGCGCGGGGTTCGCGCGTCCCGCATTCCCACTCAGAATGAGTGCCTGTCGCTCGAGATAAAAGACAAACGATGACGCCGTGTCGAAGGGCCCGTTGACCACAATCACGTCGGCGGGACGGACTTCGGGCTTAATCGCCTCGGCCAGAATCTGCGATGACAGAATGGGCGAAAACGTATTGAGCGCCAGATGGGCGCCGATCAGGATCGCCACCGTCATCCCGGCCAGGAAGCAGTTGGCCATGCGGGCGTTGTCGCGCAGCCGATACCACAGGCAGGCCGAGACGCCCACCAGCAGCGAGGCCAGCACGATCGACAGCGGGACCTTAAACAGTCCCATGGCGTTGCGCGTGAGATCGAATAAATACGTGAAGAACACCGGACGCTGGCCCGGACGCGGCCCGAGCAGAGTGGCAATATCCACGCCCGGCGCGGGCGGCGGCGCGGCAAAAAGAAAATACGCGACAAACGCGGCCACAGTCATACCGGCAAAAAACAAAATCCATGCGGCGACGCGCCCCTGATGGTGGGGCAGCGCCTCATCCTCCGCCAGCCAGCCTCCGGCCAGCAGCGCCATCGGCGGCAGCGCGGTCATCAGGTTGAACTCCATGCGCGCCGAGAAGCTGAAGTAGATCAGCACGACCGCGATCCAGATCAGACACAGCAGCCGCGCGTCCCGGCGCCGCTCCGGCTGCGGCGAGGCGCCAATGCGCAGCGCGCGCAGGGAGAAGGCGCACCACGGAACCACTGCCAGCAACAGCAGCGGCCAGAAGACGAACAGCGGCACGCGCCCGCCTGCCATCACCGGCATCAGGCTGCCCAGCCGCATGTGTCCCGAGGCGATATCCGATGCGACATGCCACGGCAGCCACAGCACCAGGAAAACGAGAATGGCGGGGATCGGATACCAGCGCAGCAAATGTTGCAGGTTATGCGTGCTGATCAGGTAAGCGACCACAATCACCACCGGAAACAGAAAGCCGGCCAATCCCTGGGTGAGGACGCCCAGCGCGCAGCAGGCGCCAAATCCCAGCGCGGTGCCGAGTCGATGCCGCTCCTGGGTGAGCGACCGAAGAAAAAAGCTGATGGCCGTGGTCGTCCACAGGCACAGGAACACATCGCGCAACAGCAGGTGTCCGAAAAGGAAGACGCCATAGGACGTGATCAGCGCCAGCGCGGCGTAGAAGCCAGCCGCGGGCGAGCGAAACAGCCGCCTGCCGAGCGAAAACGTCGCGATAAAGATGAGCAGAGTCGCTACGACCACCGGCAGCCGCGCAGACCCGTCGCTGACGCCAAAGATACGGAAACTGGCGGCCACCGCCCAGTACAGCAGCGGCGGATGCTGCGCATAGCGGAGGCCGTTGGCCATGGGGGTAATCCAGTGGCCGGCGGTCACCATTTCGCGAGCAATTTCGGCGTTCAGCGCATCTTCGCCGTCCAGCAAGGGAGGTTTGACCAGCGAGAAGGACGCGTAGAGCAACACCCACAGCCCCAGCAGCGGAAACACGAATCGTTTGGCCGTGCGCAGGCTGGTCATCGTCCCGATTATAGAGAAGCGGCCGCCGCCGCGCGGTTATCCCTCGCCCCGCAGCGAGTTCGCCGCCCAGCGCAGCGCCTCCACATACATCGCCGCTACCGCGGGTTCGGTTAAACCCAGGGTGGCTCCAATGGTTTCGCACGCATGCCAGTCGCACGCCTCCAGCGAGCAAATGAGATCGAGCGGCGGCGCCAGCGGGCCGCCATCGCCCATCAGGGCGCCCTTCATCTCGCAGTTCAGCGGCAGCGACTTCAGAATGCGCGACATCGGCATCTCCAGCAGCGCGTCGAGCAGCGAGAGCATCCCGAGAAGATAATGCTGCTGCGGCGGCTGCCCCACCGCGGGGGCCAGCAACTCGCAGAAGCGGGCGCGCGCCAGTGCCATCGAGACCAGCGGCGGCGGCCGGTGACCGCTCAATACCCCGGCCAGCGCGACGGTGACCATCCGGCGCACCGCGTCGTCGCCCACCATCAGGAGCGCTTCGCGCACGCTGGAAACGACACCGGCGTGCCCCTGCAGCGCCGAGTTGGCGAGGCGCAGCACCCGGTAGCACAGCGTCGCGTCCGACATCACCAGCGATTCCACGGTGCGAATATCCGCGGGCACATCGTGCAGCGCCGCCAGCAGGCGCAGGTAGACCAGCCGATTTTGCGGAAGAGTCGGCGAGGCCACCAGAACCGGCCGCGAGAAAAAGTACCCCTGAAACAGCAGGCAGCCCTCGGCGCGCGCCACCCGCATCTCCTCTTCGGTTTCAATCTTCTCCGCCAGCCGCATCGCCCAGCTCCCGGTGAGCATTGCGGCAATCTCGCGCCGCATCGCCGCCGAGGACGTCCGGAAATCGATTTTCACGAAGTCCGCAAACTCCACAAAGGCCGCGCGCCGCGGATCCGGGAAAAAGTCGTCGAGCGCAAAGCGGTACCCCTGCTGCTTGAGCGCCTGACAGCTTTTGATCAGCGCCGGATCGGGATAGACGTTCTCCAGAATCTCCAGCACCGTGTGCGCCGGCGGCAGCATCGTCACCAGCCCCTCCATCAGCGTTGCCCGGGTGCAGTTGACGAACGCGCAGGTGCCGTCCGGTTCCGGCATCAGCAGCATCCAGTGGTCCACGACCTGCTGCGTGGCCTGTTCGGGATCCTCGGAGAATGCGTTCTCCGTTTCCGCGCGGAACAACAGCTCGTATCCATAGAGGTGGCAATTCTCATCGACGATCGGCTGGCGGCCCAGATAGCGTGTGGGCGCCGCGGGCCGAGCAGTGTCCTGATGCTGGACAGATGCGTTCTGTGCGGTAGCGTTCATGCTGGCTCCTGCAACAATGTTTCTGCGTTCCGCGCGGCTGGCGCAGCGAGGAAACGCTCCCTTGATTCATCGGCGGCGGGGTGGCCTGGCATCAGCAGTCGCGGGCCGCTCGCGGAGCAAATCCGGCCCCGGTTTCCGAATCCGCGGCCTTGCCGCCCGCCGGCTCCCCGGAAAGCTGGCGGCACGCCGCGGACCCGGCCGGGCGCGCACCGCGCTCCGGTACACTGACAAGGTTCCCCGATGGCTGCC
Source organism: Acidobacteriaceae bacterium (assembly GCA_036267295.1). Lineage (GTDB taxonomy): Bacteria > Acidobacteriota > Terriglobia > Terriglobales > Acidobacteriaceae > Palsa-343. Next base: position 243,986 of record DATAWI010000042.1, read on the forward strand.
AACCCACCTCAGCATCGTCTGCGCAAATTCCGATTCGAGCGCCCGCAACAGATCGCGGCGGCCTTGCTGTTGCTTTTCTTCGGCCAGTGCCTCTGGGTCAGCGCGCGGCGGCGTCCGTCGGAAACCGACTACCAGTTTGCCCGCTGCGGACGCGAGATGTGGGAGCGCCCCACGCCGCTGGCCGGCTACTTCACCACCTGCGGCAACATCCACGATGGGACTCTTGCGTATCGCGCCGCCGGACTGCCGCTGACCCTCGAGCGCATCCTCGCGGGCCAACTGGCTTCGACTTCCAGCTGGGAAATGCGCCACGAAGTCGGCGGCATCAAATTTCTGCTGCGCCTGCCGTTTATGCTGGCCGCGCTCGGTCTCGGCGCCTGCCTGTGGTGGGTCACGCGCCGTCTGTATGGCGACGCGGGCGGATACATCGCGCTCGCTCTCTACTGCTGTATGCCGGCGGTGGTGCGCGCGGCCACGTATCCCAACAACGAAATTCTGGCCGCGCTCGGCGTCTTTTCCGTCATTTACATGGCCATTGGCGTCTCGCACGCGCTGCAAGGGCCGCGGCGCAAGTGGCGGCCGCGCATCGCGCTGCTCACTCTGGCCCTCGGTTTCACCGCCGCCGCGCACATTGCCGCCTTTGTGGTCGCGCTCATTTTTGCTGTGGCCTTTATGGGATGGGTCGCCGAAGGGCGCCGTGCCTACATTCCCACGCTGCTGATTGTCTGGGTGGTGGGCGCATTCTTTCTGCTCTTCGCGTCCTACGCCTTCCATCCGGACGCCTTCAGCTACGTCTTCCGCAGCGCGGCGGGGAGCATGTGGATCTCGCTCGACCCGGCGCGCTGGTTCTTCGCCAACCCCGCCAATGCCGTCTTCGCCGTCGCGTTGCTGGGCGCTTTGGCGCTCTACGCGCTCGCACGCCGCTCCCGCTACTTCGGCAACACAACGCCGTTGCTGGTGGGCGTTCTTCTTCTTCTGCTGGTCACCACCGGCGTTCCGTCGGAGCCGTGGCTGTGGGCGCTCCCGTTTCAGCTCGCTTTTGTTGGCGGCGTCTTCGCCGATGCGCTGGAAACCCGCCACCGCCGCGCATTTCTCTGGACCACGGGCGTGGTCCTCGCGGCGCAGGCAGGATTATGCTTCGCCAGCCTGCCCGGACTCACCTCGTGACCGGTTAGCCCGCGGCGGGCTCCGCTTCCTTCAGCACGATCGTGTCGGTTTCCTTCCGCAGCTCCTGCACCCGCTCGCCAATCGCGTATTTCAGCTTATCGACGCCCAGCCCGGTCACCGCCGAAATCGCATAGAAAGCCAGCTTCCGCCGCTTCGCCAGGGCCTGCACCTTCTTCAGCTTCGCAGGATCGGCCACGTCGGCCTTCGACGCCACCACCATCATCGGCTTCTCCGCCAGGCCGTGGCCAAAGCTCTTCAACTCCGCCATGATGACGCGAAAATCCTCGGCCGGATCAGGCCGCCCATCCGCGTCGGACACATCGACGAGGTGGACCAGAATACGCGTCCGCTCAATGTGCCGCAGAAACTGTACGCCCAGCCCCGCACCCTGATGCGCGCCCTCGATCAGTCCCGGAATATCCGCGACCACGTAGCTTTCCTCGTAGGGAGCTTCGCCGATGGTCACAACGCCAAGCTGCGGTTCGAGCGTGGTGAAGGGATAATCCGCAATCTTCGGTCGCGCCGCTGAAATGCGCGAGATGAGCGTCGACTTCCCCACATTGGGATACCCGACAAGCCCCACATCGGCGAGCACCCGCAACTCCAGCCGATACGTCCGCTCCTCGCCCGTTCGTCCCAACTCGTGCTCGCGCGGAGCCTGGTGCGTCGACGTGGCGAAATGCTGGTTGCCGCGTCCTCCGCGCCCTCCGCGTCCGATCACCAGCCGCTCATCGGGACGCGTGAAGTCGTGGATCAGCTCGCCGGTCTCCGCGTCGAACAGCATCGCGCCCACCGGCACTTTCAGGATGGTGTCCTTGCCATCCTTCCCCGTGCAGTTTGAGCCCATGCCGTGCTCACCGCGCTCGGCCTTGTGCTCCGGGTTGAACCGGAAGTAAATCAGCGTGTTGTGGCGTTGGCTCGCTTCCAGCACGATGCTGCCGCCGTGCCCGCCGTCGCCGCCCGAGGGTCCACCGCGGGGAACGAACTTTTCACGCCGGAACGCCATGCAGCCATTACCGCCGTCACCGGCTTTTATCCGAATTTTGGCTTCATCGATAAACATTCGCTCCCTTTAGTTTAGCCGTTTCAATAGGCTGGACTCACCTTCCTGATTTCAAAATCCTCACTGGCGCAGATTTCAGGCTGGTTTTGCGAGGGCGTTGTGGGGCTCCGTTGGGTTACGGTCGCGGCTGTTCTGGTGCTTTCGATCGCCAGCGGAAGTATTGCCTGCCCCGCGCAGTCCGACCTCGGCGGTTCGGTCGGCGGGCGCGTCCTCGGCCCGGACGGCCGCGGCCTGGCCCGTGTGCTCATCCGCATCGAGAACCCCTCAACCGGCGAACACACCGACACAACCTCCGGTCCGCAGGGGGCGTTTCGCTTCGGCAACGTGCTGCCCGGGACCTGGCGCCTGCGCGTGTATGCGCCCGGACTCTCCGGCTGGGAGGCGGACAATCTCGTGGTCGGCGCCGGAACGTCGGCCGTGCTGAACGCATCGCTGACGTCTCTCGGCGTGCACCGCACGGTGCTCGTCGATGCAGGCCGGATAAGCGCCTCCGTTCTGCCAACCGCCATCGATGCCGCGGCGCTGAACGATCTGCCCAGCAACGACCAGCACACCTCCACCCTGGCCGCGCTCTTTATCGCGAGCACGCCCGCGGCCGACGGAGCCGCGAGTTTCCGAGGACTGAGCCCGCTGCTGAACAGCATGGCGCTCGATGGCGTCGACGAAACTCTCGCCTTCCGCAGCCGCGAGCGCGGCACCGGCAGCGGCAACGGCTTCGCCGCGGCGCAATCCGCGGTGGGTGTATTCCAGGTGAACGGCAGCGGCCTCTACGGCGAGCCGGCGCGGGCGGGCATCAACTCGGCGACCAAAAGCGGGTCCAACCATATGCACGGCCAGGCCACCTTCTACGATCGCGGCGCGATTGGTCAAACCTTCAACGCCTACGACAAGGTGATGCAGCAGGAGCCTGCCGGCACCCCCATCTCCTCGGCGGGCGACCCAGTCTTCTACCTCAACGGCCAGCCCATCGCGTACGTCGAAGTGCCGTATCACGCGCCCGATCGCCGCCAGGCATGGGATATCTCCGCCGGCGGTCCCATTCGCCGCGAACGACTCTTTTGGTTTTTCACCTGGCAACAGCGCGAGCGCAACGATCCGGCGACCGCGCGAGCCAGCGAGCCGGAAGTCTTCTTCTCACCGCCCTCGGGACCCGATCTGACCACCCTGGAAGCGCGTCTCCGCAACAGCAGCAGCCCTGTTGCCAACAGCTGCGCCAACTCCGGGGTGCCGGGAGGCGGCTCCACGGCGATGGCCGCCTGCGCCTGGTCCACGATCCTGAGCCAGCTCAGCGGCATGCTGGGCAGCGTGCCTCGCTCTTCGCGGCAGACCATCCTCTTTCCCAAGATCGACTGGCGGCTCAACGCCCGCAATCAGCTCACGCTGCAATTCAACTCCATGCGCCGCACCGCTCCCCACGGCGCGCTCTGGGGGGCGTCGGAAACCGACGGGATCGGCAGCTTCGGCAACAGTTCCACCAGCGACGACGACGCCGTGGCGCGCTGGGAATTTTTTCCTCGCGCCTCGCTGCTCTCCAGCGCCCGCTACCAGTTCAGCCGCGACGTGCTGGCCCGCGCGCCGGCTGCGCCCACCCCGTTCGAGCAGCAGTTCGCCGGCAACGCATGGGGATTGCCCGCGCAGGTCTCCATCGATCGCAGCGCAGGATTCACCTTCGGCACCCTCTCCACCGTCAACAAACGCGAGTATCCCGCGGAGACGCGGCAGGAGTTCGTCGACGCGGCCTCCTGGCTGCACGGCCGGCACACGGTTCGTTTCGGCTACGACTACAGCCACATCACCGACGTCCTCGACGGCATGAACGGCGAAAACGGCGCGTATTCCTACGCGAGCCTGCTCGACTTCCTCTCCGACCTGCTCGCGCCCGACAGCTGCGACGGCGCAACCTCCGGCGAGGGCCGCTACCCCTGCTACGCCCGGTATCGGCAGACCCTCGGGTACTCCCGCTGGTGGTTTTCGACCGCGGACTACGCCGCGTTTGCCGGCGACGCGTGGAAACTCGGCCGCGGCCTCACTCTCACACTGGGCGCGCGCTGGGAATACCAGCGCCTGCCGGATACCAATCCCGCCCTGGTCAACGCGTCGATCCCCGCGACCGCGCACCTCCCACGCAATCGTGACGACATCGCGCCGCGCGCCGCCTTTGCCTGGGACCTCTTCGGCCGCGGCAGCACCGTCCTCCGCGGCGGCTACGGCCTTTACTTCGGGCGCGTGCCCAATGCCACCGCCTTCAGCGCGCTCACTTCCACCGGAGCCGCGCATTCTCCGCGAACCTACGCCTGGCGCCCACGGGACGCGGGCGCTCCGCCCTTCCCCTATGTCTTCGCCGGCGACGAGACCCCGTACACGGACCCCGCGGCGCCCGATCAGGCGTCGACCGCGCCCGAGGTCGCTTTCTTCGACCGCCGCTTCCGCCATCCGCAAATCGATCAGGCGGAACTCACCCTGGAGCAGTCGCTGGGCGGGCGCACCATCCTCGCGATCACCGGCATGGCGACCGACGGCCGCGACCTCACGCAGTTCGTCGATACGAACATCGATCTGAGCGCGGTCGCGACCATGTTTTATGCCGTCAAGGCTCCAGGCAACGAGGGCAACATGGGCCCGCTTGCCGGAGCCGCGACCCAAATACCCGGTTCGGCCTTTCCCCTCTACCAGCCGCAGCGTTTCTACTACCAGCGGCTCAACCCCGCCTATGGATCGATCACCAACATCCTGAGCGAAAGCAACTCCAGCTATCGCGGCGCGATGGTGCGGCTCATTCGTCAGATGTCACGCACGCTCACCGTCAATGCCGGGTACACCTGGTCGCACGCCATCGACGACAACCAGAATGAATCGACCTTTGCGGACCGCAACGACGTCTACGATCCCGCCGACCTCGGCCTGGAGCGCGGCACGTCGAATTACGATGTCCGCCAGCGGGTCGCGGGCGGCCTGGTGCTGCGCGAACCGTGGCGGCTGCACGGCGCAGCCGGCGAATTCTTCGGGGACTACTCCGTCGCCGCGTCCGGCGAGTGGCGCACCGGCCTGCCGTATTCCATGCGCACCGTCGGCGCGATCCCCGCGCCCTCCTGTTCGTATCAGAACTGGCTCATCGCGGGCGGCGCGACCGGAGACGGCGCAAACTGCCTCAAGGCCATCACCCAACCGGGCGGCGTCATCACCGGCACCGCGATCCCCATCCCGAGCCTCGGCCCCAGCCTCAACGGCTCAGGCGGCGAAGACCTCGTCCTCCCCATCGGCCGCAACACCTTCCGCTATCCCGGCGAAGCCAATCTCGACCTCCGCCTTACAAAAAAATTCCCGCTCGGCGATCGCTGCTCCGTTGAGATTCTGGGCGAAGCGTTCAATGCGCTCAATCACCAGAACGTCACGTCGATGCAAACCGTCGGCTATCGCGTCAGCAACGACCCGGCCCACGCCAACATGGGGGTCCTCACCTGGCAGAGCGGCGAGAAGCCCGCCACCGACACCATTTTGGCGAACGGCGGCTCGGAGGTCGAGTACGCCTGGGACGCGAACGCGGCGTTCGGCCAGCCCAACAACGCCAATAGCGCGATCTACCGCGAACGTCAGATTCAAGCTGGTGTCAAGCTGAATTTCTAGGCAGTTTCGCGGGTTTTGCACCTCCTTTTCCACGGCCTCGCGGGAAATTTGTGTCCTGTGCGCGCACAAATCCATGCTGTAATTAATGCGACATTCACTCAGTTGTGGAACCGTAGAGGGCAGATCCACGTACGATCACCCACCGTCGTAATCCACAGAGCACACGCAGCTCTGCGGGGGCAGCTTGAAATTCTTTCGAGGCCAGACAATGAAAAAGATTTTCTGTTTTTCCCTGCCGGCAGTCTTCTGCCTGTTCGCCGTTATCCTTCTCATTCCGCGGTTCGCGGGGGCACAACAAACGCTGGGCAGCCTGAACGGAACGGTTTCCGATGTGCAGGGAGCCTCGGTCGGCGGCGCGCAGGTGACCGTGGTCAGCGACCAGACCGGCCTCAAGCGGTCGACCACCACCCAGCCTAACGGCTACTGGGAAATTCTGAGCCTGCCCATCGGCACCTATCAGGTGACCGTCTCGGCGGCCAACTTCGAGACGGAGAATTTTCCCGCGATTACCGTGCAGGAAATGCGCGCGGCCACCATCAACGCCTCACTCAAGCCGGGCAAGGTCAGCGAGTCGGTCACAGTCACCGCGAATCCTCTGCTGAATGCGACCGACACGACCAACGGCTACACGCTCGACAACAAGCAGATTGAAACGGTCCCGCTCGCCACGGGCAGCTTTACCCAGCTGGCTGTGCTCGCTCCCGGCGTGAACGCCGAGCTTCTCAGCGGTCTCGATACCAACGCCGGCCTGGGCAACCAGAACATCTGGGCCAACGGCCAGCGCGCCACCAGCAACACCCTGCAGGTGAATGGCGTCGACTCCAGCAACATCTTCAACGGCATGACCTCCAGCGGCCTGACGTCGCAGCGTTACAACTTCAACATCGGCGGCGGCAGCACTTCCGGCGATTCCTCGGCCGGCTCGGCCAACATCGGCGGCGCTTCGCAAACGGGAACCTCCGTCTACGGATCGAACGGCAACAGCCTGCCCTCTCCCCCGACCGAATTCCTCTCGGAAATGCGCGTCAACACCTCCATGTACGACGCCCAGCAGGGCGCAACCGCGGGCGCGCAGATCGACGCCAGCACCGCCAGCGGCACCAACGAGTATCACGGCCAGATCTACGGCGTGCTCGCCAACAACTACATGAACGCGGCACCGTTCTTCTTCAAGCAGGAGTACCTGCTGGCGCAGTCGGGCGTCGGCTCCTTCCCGTCGTCACTCGCGAACCCCTCGCTGCAGCGCTGGAATATCGGCGGCACGGTGGGCGGCCCCATCATTAAGAACAAGCTGTTCTTCTTCGCCGGGGTCCAGCACCTGTTCCTTTCCGACCAGGCTACCGGCGTATCGCAGATGACGGTTCCCAGCGCGCTGACCGACGATCGGTCCGCTACCGGCATTGCTGCGGCGGCTACCGAGTGGAACGACGGCACGCCCTTCACCAAGACCATCGATCCGATCGCGATGGCCATGATGCAGGCCAAGGCGCCCACCGGCGGCTACCTCATCCCGTCCTCGCAGGTTCCCGCCGCTCAGGGCTACCAATACGGCGTCCCCAACGTGACGCTCATCGGCAACTCCACGCAGTCCGGCGAACAGGGAACCGGATCCCTCCAGTACAACGTGAGCAACGCAGACCAGATTTCGCTGCGCTACTACTACCAGACCGACCCCGTCGAAAAGCTTTTTGGCATGTCCTCCACCGCCGGCTTCCCGCAAAACCAGAAGAACGGTTCGCAGGTGGGCGCGCTGACCAACACGCAGTTCCTCGGTTCGAAGATGACCGTGAACGAAAGCCTCGGCTTTGTCCGGATGTATTCCTACAGCGACTTCACGCAGACCGTGCCGGGCGGTAACTTCGGCATCTTCGGCGACGCGTCGGATCCCTCGCTGTACACCGCTTCCGGAATGCCTGGCCTGCTCATCAAGGAGATGGCCGCTAATACCAGTGTCGCGCCAGGTCTCAAGGTTGGTCCGTACAGCTCGTTTGCCGACATCGGTTACTACCAGAACCGCATCAATCCCTCGGTGAACGGAGTGCTGTCGCTCGGCAAGCACACCCTGACCGTCGGCGGCGGATACAGCTTTACGCAACTCAACATCGAGAACAACCGCGACGGCATCACGCAGATCACCAGCTCCACCTTCCAGAAATTCCTCACCGGATCGGTGCACAGCTCCAGCGTCCTGGAGAGCATCGCCGGAGGCCGCAACAATTCCAATCGCTACTACCGCATGAACGAAGGCTCCGGGTATGTGCAGGACAAGTGGCAGGCGCTTTCGAACCTCAGCATCACCGGCGGCGTGCGCTACGACTACCACGGCGGCCTGACCGAGAAGTTCGGCAACATGTTCAACTTCGATCCCAGCGCCTACGACGTGACCGGAACCACCACCACCGGCTTCGTGGTCAACAACTCCGGATTCGTAATCGCCGGGAACAACAAATACCATCCGACCGCGGGCGTGAGCGACTCGACGCTCACCGGCCGCCAATGGGGCATCTCTCCTCGGCTCGGCTTCGCCTGGTCGCCCAAGGTGTTCCACAGCAACCTGGTATGGCGCGGCGGCTTCGGGCTCTACTTCGATCGCGGAGAACTCTTCAGCTATCTCTCGCAGCCTGCCGGAAGCGGCAACGGCGGCCCCTTCGGCGTCACAGAGTCCGCGCCGCTGGCGAGCTATGTGACCGGCGTTGGCAGCTCTCTTGAGGATCCTCTGGGCACGCCCAGCACCTACATCCCGCCCAGCTCCGATCCCACCGTGATCCAGACGCAGTTGCAGACCACGCTCAACGGCATGACCGGCAACAGCAAATACTTCGGGCCCAACTGCGGCGGCATCGACAACCAGGAAGGCTACACCGATTGCCCGTACACGCTGAACTTCGGCGCCTACGACAAGAAGAACGTGCTGCCCTACTCGATGAACTTCACCCTCAATACGGAGTGGCAGCCGACGACCAACCTGGCCGTCACCATCGGCTACACCGGGAATCGCGGCCGCCACGGGGTCATTCCGATTCCGTTTAACGAGCCCCGCCTGGCGACTGCCAGCAGCCCGGTGCACGGGGAAACCGACACCTACGGCTTCGAGGTGCTGAACCAGAACAGCGAGTCCGACGGATACGATTACGATCCCATCCCCGGCGAGCCGTGGAACACGGAAGACGGCGGCAATACCGACTTCCGCGCTCCGTATGTCGGCTACAGCCCGAACGCCGCGCTGTTCCAGACGGTCGGCAACTCGGCCTACGACGCCCTCGAAACCCACGTCGAAAAGCGCCTCTCGCATCACATTGAGGGTGGCCTGAGCTACACCTTCAGCCACACCTACGACGAGCAGAGCGACATCGGCCTCTTCTTCACCGGAGACAATCCGAACAACCTGCGGACCTCGTACGCGCGCGCCGACTTTGACCGCACCAACGTGTTGAGCGGCAATTTCGACGTTGCGGCTCCGAACTCGGCGCCGGACCACACCGCGCTCGCGCTGCTCACCAACGACTGGCACCTCAGCGGCATGGCCATCGTCCAGAACGGCCAGCCCTATTCACTCTATGAGTTCTACGGTGCGGTGGGCTCGGTCTTCTTCGGCGACTATCCCACGCTGATGAACCCCGTCCTTCCCATCAAGAATGGCGCTAAGCCGAGCTCCGCCCTCACCGGCAACTCCGGCAAGTTCCGCAGCTCCAGCAGCTTTGTTCCGGCAATCGATCCCAGTCAGATCGATATCCGGTATCTGGCGCCGGGCACCGACGGTATTCCCGTCTCCACCGGCTCCAATCCGTCGGACATCTACGAAACCGACTTCGCTCCCGGCCAGCGCAACCTTTTCCGGCAGGCTTTCCAGAAACAGCTGAACCTCCAGCTGCGCAAGGATTTCCATCCCACCGAGCGCTTCACGGTTCGCTACAATTTCAGCGCGTTTAACGTAACCAACACCACCAGCCTCGACGTTCCGCAGGATCAGACCGAGATTCGCCAGGCCGACGCGTGCTCCACTTCGGCTTACGGCGATCCCTACGGCAACTGCAACCTCGACTATGTGAACTACGGGCAGATCGCCACCAGCAACCAGGCGGCCGATCAGCAGTCCGCACTCGCCAACCTCGACCAGCTGCCGTACCACAACGGGTCCGGCAAAACCACGACCATCCCGACCACCATTTTGCCGAACACGAAGCTTCCGAGCGGGGCTCTCCTGTGCACCTACGCCACGCTGCCCAACGGTTCCGGCTGCCCCAACAACGGCGCGAACTTCGGCTCCGTCACGGGCACCATCGGCAGCGCGCGCATGTTCACCATGAGCCTGCACGTCCTGTTCTAAACCTCGATGCAGGCAAGTCAGGGTCCCCTCAAGCGGGGACCCTTTCTTTTTGCGCGTTACAACCCGCTCTCGCAACCGCCCGGTAGAATAACGACTGAGTCAACATGGCCTTCACCGAACAATACGATGTGGTCGTGGTCGGCGCCGGACACGCCGGCTGCGAAGCCGCCATGGCTGCGGCGCGCATGGGCCTGCGCACCGCGTTGTTCACCCTCAACCTCGACCTCATTGCGCAAATGTCCTGTAATCCCGCCATCGGCGGCATTGCCAAGGGCCACCTGGTCCGCGAAGTCGACGCCCTTGGCGGCATCATGGGCGAGGTCGCCGACGCCGTCGGCATCCAGTTCCGCCTGCTTAACACCTCGCGCGGCCCCGCCGTCTGGTCGCCGCGTGCGCAGTGCGACAAGCAGCAGTACCGCGTCAAAATGCGCGAAGTCCTCGAGTCGCAGCCCGGGCTTTTCATCAAGCAGGCCGAAGTCATCGATCTCGTTTTCGGAGAGTCGGAGCCTACCCGCGTCACCGGCATCCGCCTGCGCGACGGCCGCACCATCGTTGCCGGCGCTACCGTCATCACCACCGGCACTTTTCTCAACGGACTCATCCACTGCGGCGAAGAGCACTACGCCGCCGGCCGCAGCGGCGAGCCGGCCTCCGTCCTGCTGGGCGAAGCGCTCAAGCGCCTCGGCCTGCGCGGCTGCCGCCTTAAGACGGGCACGCCTCCGCGCCTCGACGGGCGCACCATCGACTGGAGCCAGTTTGCCGAGCAGCCCGGCGACGCCGACCCCACTCCCTTCAGCTTTCGCACCCGGACACTGCCCCAGCGCCAGGTCTCCTGCCACATCGCCACCACCACGCCGGAGACGCTGCGCATCATCCGCGCAAACGTACACCGCTCGCCCATGTATACCGGCCAGATTCAGGCCATCGGCCCGCGTTACTGCCCCTCCATTGAAGACAAGGTCGTTCGCTTCCCCGACAAGGAGCAGCACCAGTTCTTCCTCGAGCCTGAAGGCCTGAACACCCATGAGGTCTACGTCAACGGCATGTCCACGTCGCTGCCCATGGAAGTCCAGGCCGCGATCGTGCGCTCCATCCCTGGCCTCGAAAACGCCGAGATGCTGCGCCCCGGCTACGCCATCGAGTACGACGCCATCGACCCGACGGAACTCGACCGCTCCCTGCGCGTCAAGCAGTTCGCCGGTCTCTACCTCGCCGGCCAGATCAATGGGACGTCGGGCTACGAGGAGGCCGCCTGCCAGGGGCTGATGGCCGGCATCAACGCTGCGCTCAGCGTCCGCGGCGAGGGCAGCTTCACGCTCGACCGCACCGAGGCCTACACCGCAATCCTCATCGACGACCTCATCTCGAAGGGGACAAACGAGCCTTACAGGATGTTCACTTCGCGCGCTGAGTTTCGGCTGCATTTGCGGATCGACAACGCCGACCGGCGGCTCACTCCGCATGGCCGCCGCCTCGGCCTGATCGGCGATGCTGCCTGGGCCGACTACGAAACCAAACAGGCCCGCGCCGTCGCGCTTGAAAAGCATCTGGCCACGGCGAAGGCTATCGGCGGCGACTGGCCGGCAGGACAGATGTGGGCGCAGGTTCTGAAGCGACCCGAAGTGACGATCGAAACCATCTGGCCTGCGTTGCGGGAACAGTTGAAGGATCCCGTGTTTGCACCGTGGATCGAGCCTGCAACCGAAGGGCGCCTGCCTGCTCAAACTCGGAATGAGCTGAAGACGGTGGAAACGGAAATCAAATACGCCGGCTATCTCGACCAGCAGCGCAAGTCGATTGACAAGCTGAAGAAGGCGGAAGAGCGCGCCATCCCCGCCTGGTTCGACTACACCCAGGTCAGCGGCCTCTCGCGCGAGATGCAGGAGAAGCTGACGCGCGTCCGCCCGGCGACGATCGGCCAGGCGAGCCGGATTCCGGGCGTCACACCCGCGGCGCTGACGCTGGTGAACGTCCACATCGAAATCCAGGCCAGGCGCCAGCCGGCAGCGGAGATCCGCTGAGGCGCGGAATCTCGGCCCTGGACTGGACCGAACCGTAAGGGCCGGAGCGAAAGGTCGGGGCCGGTTGGTTGCGCCGCTATTTTTTTTCCTAAATTCGTATGTGTGGAATCTAAAGCACTTGCGCGTTTCCGATTTCGTATGTGTGGGAAACAAGGCACTTAGCCAGGCCTTTGAGCGTATGTGTGGAAAGTAAAGGCTTTACGGCCAAGACCTGAACAAGCAGTAGCTCCGGCGAGAAGCGGCGGCGATTTCAAAGAGCGGCAGGCTCCGGCCTGGGCCGGGGTAAAGAAAAAGCCCTGTTCGGTGAGAACAGAGCTTTGCCTCTTTCCAGCCTACGGATGCCCAGGGCCAGGGGCAAGGGGAATCGGAGGTCCGGACGGTACATTGGTCACCGGGGAACGGGTTGTCGGCCGGCGTGGATTCCGCTCTGCGGCCCCAAGGCGGGCGAAGGGAGATGGGCGCCCGCTATTCGGCGGGGTCGTCATTCGGTTCAGGACGGTGAAGGTCCCGCTGTCTCGCCGGGTTCCTGTTGCCGGGATTTCCTTTCGCCGGGTTTCCCGTCGCCGGTTTCCGCGAAGAGGATTGCTTCGCGACGGTTACAGTGCTGGGTAAGATGGTGGGGCAGCCGGGGGGTACGATGCGGGCGAGGTGTGGCATACAGAAGTTCTGTCGTTGGGAGGGTATTCGGTATCATGTCCCCCAAGTTACTAGATTACGCCAATCAGAAGAACATACTGAGCGATCCTCAACGTCGGTGTCACCCTATCTTCCTAAACGCGTCGGTGTAGCTTTCGTCAAGGAGGTCTCAGCGAACAGGAACAAATCTGTGGTGCGCCTTTGGTGGGCATCAGGACTGCTGCAGCTGAATATCGACTGAGCACACAACCAGAAAATCGCTCTACACTTTCTGCGAACGGCTCAGTTTCAGCAGATCCGATCTTTCGTGCGAAAGTGCTGGCGCAAGATAGCGAAGAATAGCATCGTGCATGGCCCGCTCCAGACGTCTGCGAGTGCTGGGCGGGGCGGCGGTGAGCTGGTCAAGAATCCCGCGGAAGATCATAAGGGCGACCTGCCCGTGGTGCGACGCTTGGGAGCGCGAAAGTTTCGACTGTTCGCGTCGCAGCCGCGCCGCTATGAATTCGACGAAAACCTGTCCGAGGGCCTGCTTCTCTTCGCGGGCGGAGGCGGAGAGAGGGGCGTCGAGCACCAAAGTGTGGAACTCCGGTCGCCTTCGGTTGAATCCTATGCAGACATCGATCAGTTCGTCGATGGCTTCCTTGAAACTCAAGGCGCCATCGGCGTCGATCGCCTTTTCCGCTTCGGCCATTTCGCGCGCGTACTTCGAGGCGAGCATACTGGCGATGGCTTCCTTATTGGGGAAAAACTGGTAAAGGGTGGCCGGGGACACGCCGGCTTCCCTGGCAATCGCGTTGGTGGTGGTCTCATGATAGCCAAGGCGGCCAAAAACCGCGGCTGCGGCGCGGAGGAGCTCCTCAAGGCGCTGCTCACCCCGCGCGTTGCGCTTGCGATTTGGATTGAAGACGGGCACAGGACGATTCTCGCAAAAAGCATGGATCCAAGCAAAAACTTGCATCCATAATCAGAATATAAGTATCTACTCGCATAGGAGGTGGACGGAGATGTTCACAGTAATGGGAATTACGGGCAACGTGGGCGGGGCGGTGACGGATAACCTGCTCGCCGCAGGCAAAACGGTGCGTGGCGTGGTGCGCAATCGAGAGAAGGCGAAAGCGTGGGCCGACCGAGGCGTGGAACTGGTGCAGTCGGCGTATGACGATCCCGAGGGCCTCGCGAGAGCGTTTGCGGGAGCGGAGGGTGTGTTCGCGATGATTCCACCGGACTTTGCGCCGGCACCGGGGCTGCCGGACCAGAAGCGCACAATCGCGGCGATTCGCCAGGCACTGGAGCAGGCGAAGCCCGGCAAGGCCGTGTTCCTTTCGTCGATCGGTTCGGAACAAGCGAGCGGTCTGGGGCTGATCACATCAACGCACCTGTTGGAGGAGGCAACGCGCACGCTGCCGATTCCCGTAGCCTACCTCCGGGCGGGCAGTTTCATGGAGAACTGGCTGGGAGCACTGGACCATGTGCGCGCGACGGGCGAGATGCCGTTCTTCTATGGTCCGCTCACGCGCAAATTCCCGCTGGTCGCCACGCGCGACATCGGTCTGGCAGGCGCCAGAGTATTGCAGGAACGCTGGACGGGCGAGCGTGTAGTCGAGGTGAACGGACCGGAAGGTGGTACAGATTTGCAGGAGACCGCGGCCGCGTATGCCAAGGTGGCAAGTCGCGAGGTGAAGGCCGTGCAGTTGCCCGAGGCAGCCTGGCAAAGCGTTCTTGAGGCGATGGGCATGCCGGCTGACCGGACGGGGCTATACATCGAGATGGTAAAGAGCTTCAACTCAGGCTGGATCCACTTTGGTAATCCGGGGACCGAAGAGTTTCACGGGCCAACGACGATCGAGGCGTTCGCACAGGATCTCCTCAAGAATCGGACATAGGAGATGACGGATAGATCACCAGCGATATCCGGTAGCGGACTGGGAATTCGGGGACATGATACCCATTACCTGTCAAATGCCGGGATGAGCTTCTGACGTTGGAGACGGGCCTGGTCTAATTCGCGCCGGGCGAGGTGAGGCATACAGGTTTGATCGCTGGGAGGGTAATCGGTATCGTGTCCCTCGAATTACCCGAACGCCGTTTCCGCTAGTCCTCGGTGATGGCTTCTTCCACTTCGAGAGCGACGGTGGCAATCCAGCGGGGTAGGGTAATACCTTCGTCAGCCATTCGTATAGCCTCAAACATGATTTCTTCGCGTTCGACTCGTCTTCCCTTGTCCGATGCTGCTCTCGTCACTGAGTCGAAATACCGCCGATATGGCTCGGACAGGTTTTGCGCGTCTTCGAGGCTGTTGACGCTGAGCAATTTCGTTATCGCATCAGCCACATCATCTGGGCGTCGAAAAGTAAGGCGCTGCGTAACGCGGAAGTATCGAAGGCATGAACCATACAAGGTGTAGAAGTTGCTCTTTTTCTTAGCCTGACCCTTATTGTCCTCCCGAATCAGGGACCTTAGAAGCGTAATCGCGGCATTGAATTCGGACTCCAGCTCAGCCTCTTGCGGGAGTTCCTCTTCGAATCGAGCATAGGCGGCATCAAGAAGGTCTTTTTTGTTCGTGATGCCCTCAATTGAGAGCAGAAGGAGTTCGCTGGCATACTCCACATCTACCATGCGCCGAATATCTCGCGCGGTATAGAGGCCTACAGCTTGAAAAAGGGGGTTGTCGGCCATTCTTTCTGCCAACTGTTTGAACGCACCCACATAATGTGCATTGCGAATTTCCTGATCGTTAAGCGAGACGTTATTTGTATTCAAAATCTCGAAAAGGTTGCGAATTTCCGCCTCGTTCGTTTGGCTAAGGCCCCGCACGACAACTTTATAGTCCCAAAACGCAGTTTTCTGTTCAGCGGTCATGTCCCGAAATCCCGCGCCATGCCAGTCCTCGGAATTGGGAAGCGAAACATCTCCGTCGATGAACTTCAGAATGGAAGTGATCCGCTGCTGTCCGTCAACTACGATGTGACGCTCTATACCAGTGTCTGGATTGGTCTCATGGTGAATATAAATCTCGGGAAATGGAAGACCGCTACAGATCGTGTTCATCAGGCTGCTTCGTTCGCGATCGAGCCAGACAGGACGCCGTTGAAATTTCGGTGAGATTTCCAGGGTCTCATCAATCCGGCGAGCTTGTATCCACGCTATCGACTGAAGTGTGACGGAATATTGCATCTACAATCCTTTCTTTGCATCCCGAAAGCCGCGTGCATAATAGTCGATGGCTTCGGTCTCGTTCTTAAAAAACAGCATCCCTACTTTCAGAAAGCGCACCGATTTATCGCTTAGAGCGTTAAGGAGTCTGCGATACTCGTAGTCTCTCGCACGATCTCTGTTTGGAATCCACTTCGGCGAGATAAACCCTGAATAGACATTCTCGCCACTGCGTCGCAGCTGCTGGCGTTCGGCAAGAGAAAGGGTGTAAAAATGTCGTCTGTGGTGCAGACGCATCTCCTCCCAAAGCCTGTGAAACAGCGCCGTTGAGATGATGGCCACATCAATGTCTGAGTGATCTCCAAATTCTTGAAACTTCTTTCCAGGATTGAGGCTATACCGCCAATTCGCACTGCCGACGATTGAGACACGCTCAACTTCGCGCAATAGGCCAGAGACCTTCGTTCGGAAGGTGATATATTCCCGATCATCGGGGAATACGCATACGCTGTCAGCCACGAGAAACCGCTGAGCAAGGTCGTCTGTTGACGAACCGCGAATCTGATCGAGAAACGCCTCTATGCTCATTGCGCTCGGTCGGGTGGATGCCAACAATCTACCACCAAGTCCTCGAAGGTCGCTGTTGGGCGAGCTCGCTCAATGTTTGCAGCAACGACGGGACCTCGAAGGTCACTTTTGGGCGAGCCCGCTCAATCCAAAAGAAGGCTTGCATGGGCCACCGGTCCGGGATGGAGGGCCCGGCACTTAAAAACCGGCCGGAACGCACGCATTGTGAAAACCAGATACCATAGCCGAGCATACGAATCGTTCGATTGCTGGATTTACCCGGTCGGCCTCGAAGCGGTCTCCCCCCTCCACCCCCCTGGATCCGCCGCCTGCACACCGGGATCTTTCAGGGGATTATGGACAACGAGAGCAACTCTCTGCGCACGGGCGTGGTGACCAGGCGAATTGCCGTGCTGGCCCTGGTGGCGCTGGCCTTGGGCGCGGGCATCTTCGTTCTGGCGCGGAGGAGCGTGGAGCGGGCACCCACGGCCGAAGTCTCCTTTAATCCGGATGCCGCTTATCACAACGATTTCACTCTGAGCCGAGCCGATCACCCGGCTGTGGCGGCGGCGCAGGCGATGCTGAGCGATGCGGTGGTTCTGGATCGGCTGGAACGGGCGGCTACGGCGGCGAGCGGTTCCTTTGAGGGCGGGCCGGGTGCGGACGGCGATTTTCGGTCGAGGCTTGATCTGGAGGAGCCCGGGCTGGAGACGCTCCAGATTCGCTATCGCGATCCGGATGCGCGCCGAGCGGCGATTGTGGCCAATGCGGTGGCGACGGCGCTGGCGAATGGCGCGCCTCCGGTGCAGGCTCCGGCGGGTCGCCGGCCGAAGGGGCGTGGCGGGAACCCTGCGGCGACGTGGGAGAATCCCTTCACGATGATGCGGCTGGCGAGCGTGCCGCTGCGCGTGCTGGACGAGCCTGCATGGCTGGCGGCTGGGATTGCTTCGGCTTTCTTCGTTGCGGGGGTCTTTGGGGCGCTGCTTTTCCGGCAGCGTGCGATGCGGCTGGCGGACGGCTACGATTCTGCGGAGGAAGGGCGAGGGTTTACGCTGCTGCCGCCGATGCCGGTAGCGCGGCTCGCGCTGGGGCGGGCGCCGGTTGCGGTGGCGCGGGAGGCGGCGCCGGGGATGGTCTGGGCGGCGACCATGGACGAGACGCGGCGTGGAGAGGCGGGCGGGGTCGGACGGGCGGGCGGAGTTGGAGAGGCGGCAGGGGTTGAGGGCCGGCGGATCTCGCTGGTCGATCCGCAGCAGGCTGACTCGGGAGTTGGCGATGATGCGTGGCGAGGGCGCATCCTGGAGGGTTTCGCCGGGACTTCGGTGGGGCGGATGCTGGATGCGGAGAGTCGCCGCGCGGGAGCGGAGCCCCGGGCCGGGCGTCCGCCGGCTTCGGCTGCTGAGGGTGAGGATGGGGTTCGGGAGTCGGAGAGCGCGTAGGGGGTGGGCTGGGGTTCGGGGGGGATGGCTTGGTTGTGCGCGGAGTTTCCGCAAGCGGGCAATCGGTATCTTGTCCCCTGAATTGCCCTAGGCAGATTATGGCGGAGATCGAACCAAATGCAGGTCCGTTCGACTCGCGTCTGAATTGATTGTTGCGCCCAGGTGCGGGCGCAACGAATTCGGATGCTTCGCTCAGGATGACGCCGTGTTGGGGACTCAAGGTTCCGGCTGGGGACAGCGGCCGAGACTTCTCAGGATGACGCCGTGTTGGGGACTCGAAGTTCCGGCTGGGGACAGCGGTCGAGACTTCTCAGGATGACGCCGTGTTGGGGATTCGAAGTTCCGGCTGGGGACGGCGGCCGAGACTTCTCAGGATGACGCCGTGTTGGGGACTCAAGGTTCCGGCTGGGGACGGCGTCCGAGACTCAATACTCGCCGCCTTCGTTGCTGCCGAAGGCGAGGTTGTCGAAGCGGGTGCAGCGGCCTACCCAGGCTAACTGGACGGAGCCCGTGGGGCCGTTGCGCTGCTTGGCGATGATGATCTCGGCCTTGTTGTCCTGGTCGGGATCGCCCTCGCCGTCCTTGCCGCGATTGTAGTAGCTCTCGCGGTGGATGAAGGCGACGACGTCGGCGTCCTGCTCGATGGAGCCGGACTCGCGCAGATCGCTGAGGAGGGGCTTCTTGTCGCCGGCGCGCTGTTCGGATCCGCGGGAGAGCTGGGAGAGCGCGATGACCGGGATGTTCAGCTCCTTGGCGAGCGCTTTGAGGCCGCGCGAGATGGCGGAGACTTCCTGGGTGCGGTTCTCGTAGCGCTTGGCGCCGGCTCCCATGGTGCCCGCGGTCATGAGCTGGAGGTAGTCGATGACCACGAGGTCGAGTCCGCCCATGGACTGGCGGAGGCGGCGGGCTTTGGCGCGCATCTCGGTGAGGGAGATGCCGGGCGTGTCGTCGACGAACATGCGGGCCTCGACGAGGCGCTCGAGGGCGTTGGTCAGCTTGTCGCGATCTTCGCGGAGGAGGAAGCCTTTCTGGATCTTCTGCGAGTCGACCAGGGCTTCCGAGGCCAGCATGCGGCGGAGCAGGGACTCTTTGGACATTTCGAGCGAGAAGACCGCGACGACGCTCCCGCCGCGAATGGCGGCGTTCTGCGCGATGTTGATGGCGAGCGCGGTTTTGCCCATGGAGGGACGGGCGGCGATGATGATGAGCTCCGACTTCTGGAGGCCGCTGGTCATGCGGTCGAATTCATCGAAATGCGTCGCGAGGCCGGTGACTTCGCGTCCCTCTTTATAGAGGTTGTCGATGGTCTTGAAGGAGCCGGCGACAATTTCGTGGACGCTGGAGAAGCCGCGGGTGATGCCTTTTTCGGTGACTTCGAGGAGCGAGGATTCGGCGTCGTTGAGGACATCGATGGCGCCTTCGCTCTGGTCGGCAGCGCGGGTGATGGCGGTGGAGCAGATGTTGATGAGCTGGCGGAGGAGGGATTTGTCCTTGACGATGCGGACGTATTCCTCGATGGAGAGGCGGCGCGGGAGGCCCTCGGTGAGCGAGGCGAGCCAGGCGACGCCGCCGACGGATTCGATTTCTTTGCGGCGCGCCAGCTCTTCGCTGAGGGTGACGATGTCGACGACGTGGCCGGTGTCGATGAGCTCGCCCATGCGGGCGAAGACGCGCTGATGGGCGGTGAGGGCGAAGTCCTCGGCGCGGATGGCGCTGGAGGCCTCGTTGTAGGCGGTGTTGTCGAGGAGAACGGCGCCCAGGATGGTGCGCTCGGCGTCGAGCGAGGCGGGGAGACCGCGTTCGAATTCAATGTCGGGTGTGGTGGCCATGTGCTGGTTCGAGTTTAGGAGAATTTGGGGCGGCGCAACTGCTTTTAGACGTGCGGATAACCGTCATTTTCGGTTGAAAACCGGGCCCAAAACTCCGCTGGCGGATAGCCTCCAGGCCGGTGGAGCGTCTATCATAGGGGAAGCCCAACTGATGTGGATGTGACATGTCTTTGAAGCCAATTTCTCTTGCCATCTTTGCCGTATCGTTCTGCGCGGGGGCCTCGCTTGGCGCCCAGCAGGCTGTGTCGGCGGCGCCGGGGCAAACCCAGCCGCCGGAAGTGAAGCAGTTTCAGGGGTTCGAGGACCAGTGGAGCACGGCGGTGGTGAAAGCCGACCAGTACCAGCTCGAATACCTGTTGTCGCCGCTGTATGTCGACATTTCGTCGACCGGCGACGTAACCACCCGCAACCAGCAGATCGCCAACCTCTTCCAAAAGGGAGACGGGCCGGTGAGCATGGAGCAGCGCGTGGTGACGGTGCGCACCTTTGGCGATACCGCGGTGGTGAGCGGCACGTACATCATCAAGCTGAAGGTGACCAATAATCTGCACGAGGAGCGGGGGATCTTCACGCATGTGTACGAGCGCGCGAGCGGGCACTGGGCGTGCGTGAACGCGCAGCGCACGGCGGTGATGGATCTGACGCCGGGCAAAGAGAAGCCGCAGAAGAGCAATGCCGAGGAACCGTTCCACATTCCGTTCTTCCATCGGGGGGCGGAATCGACGCAGGCGGCCGCGAACCAGGGACCGGCGCCGCCCCATCCATAGAGGCGCGGAGTTTGGCGGCTTGGCCGCGGCTGGAGTGCCGGCTGCGCGCGCCGGCGCGGAGATGATGACCCACACGCGACCCATCTGGGCTGAGATTTCGCGCTCCCGCCTGGTGCACAACTACCGTTTTCTGCAGCGACTGGCGGGCGCAGAGACCGAGCTGTTGGCGGTCGTGAAGGCCGACGCCTACGGCCACGGCCTGGCCGGTTGCGCTGAGACGCTGGCGGCCGCGGGGGCAGGGTGGTTCGGCGTCACCAGCGTGGAAGAGGCGGTGGCTGTCCGCAGGATTTCCCCCGCAGCGCGCATTCTGGCTATGTCGGGGTGCTGGCGCGGCGAGGCCGAGGCGGCCGTCGAGCATCGCATCACGCTGTCGGTGTGGGACGCTGCACATCTGGAGCTGGTGGCGGAGGCGGCCACGCGCAGAGGGCTGGGCGCCGGCGCGGTGGCGGTTCATCTGGAGATCGATACGGGCATGTCGCGGCAGGGCGTGCAGCCGGAGCGTCTGGCGGCGCTGCTGGCGGGGCTCGGTTCGGGATCGACGCTGCGGGTGGAAGCGGCAATGACGCATTTTCATTCGCCGGAGGATGCTCACGCTACGGGCGAGCAAATCCGCAGGCTGGGGGAGGCGCTGGAGATGCTGGCGGCGCACGACATTCGCCCGAAAATTGTGAGCGCCGGCAGCTCGGCGGACCTGCTGGCGCTGAGCACGACAGCGGTGACGGAACTGGCGCGCGAGTATGGAGCGCGGCGGATGTTCCGTGCAGGGCTGGCGCTGTATGGCTATTCGCCGTTGGCGGAGGCGCACCCGGATTTGCAGCCGGTGCTGGCGTGGAAGACGCGCATTGTTTCCCTGCGGGAGATTCCGGCAGGCGCCGTGGCCGGGTATGGCGGTACGTTTCGCGCGGAGCGTCCGACGCGGCTGGCGCTGCTGGCGGTGGGGTACGCCGATGGGCTGAGCCGCGGGCTTTCGGGGCGTGGGCGCGCGCTGGTGCGCGGCGTGGCTGCACGCATGGCGGGACGCATCTCGATGGATCAGACGATGATCGACGTCACCGGAATTCCGGGGGTGAGCGTGGGCGACGAGGTGGCGCTGATCGGCGAGCAGGGGAGCGGCGAGCACGCCGAGCGGGTGACGGCGGCGGAGATCGCCGTAGCGACGGGGACGATCGCGTATGAAGTGTTGTGCGGGATCACAGCGCGGGTGCCGCGGATTGTGATGGACTGAAGAGGATGCTGAGTCGACTCTATCGCCGCTGGATGATCGCCTGGGAAACGGCGCTGACCACGCGCGACGAAAATCGGATTGTGCGGCCGATGGAGTGGGGGTTCGACTGGCTGGACGATTTTGTGGACGCGTCGGGGCTGCGGGCGGCGGTGGATCGGGCGCAGGCGGATCCGGCGGCGGCCGAGCCGGCGATGCTGGTGCTGAACGAGGCGATCGTGCGCAACAGCGAGTCGTTCTACAGCTACGAGCGGCCGCGTGATTTTCGCCTCGAAGAACGGCATCCGCAGCTCTATCCGACGAACGTGCGGCCGGAGACGCTGCGGCGGGATGAGCAACTGAAGCAGCGGGCGCGGGCCGGCAAGCTGCGGCCGGCGCAGTATTTGCGCTTCACTTCGCCGGTGCGCACGCCGTATCCGGAAAACGATTTGGCGAATGCGCGGTGGTATCCGGCGCCGGCCGAGAAGCAGCAGGGCAAGCCGAAGCGGGCGATGATCGTGATGCCGCAATGGAACGCGGATGCGTTCAGCCACAATATTCTCTGCTCGCTGTTCAATCGCATGGGGATCTCGGCGCTGCGGCTGAGCAAGCCCTTTCACGATATTCGGCGGCCGGCGGAAATCATCCGGTCGGACTACGCGGTCAGCTCCAACATCGGACGCAACCTTGCCGCCTGCCGGCAGGCGGTGGTGGATGTGCGCTGCTGTCTGGACTGGCTGGAGGCGCAGGGCTACGAGGAGTTCGGCATTCTGGGCACGAGTCTGGGATCCTGCTACGCGTTTATTGCTGGGGCGCATGATGCGCGGCTGCAGGTGAACGCGTTCAATCACGCCTCGATGTCGTTTGGGGATGTGGTGTGGACGGGGCAAAGCACGCGGCATATTCGCGAAGCTTTCGCTGATGCGGGGATGACGCATCAGCAGCTTTACGGGCTTTTCGCGGGGGTCAGCCCGGTGTCGTACATGGAACGCTTCGCGGCGAATCCGAAGAAGGTGCTGGTGATTCACGCGCGGTACGATCTGACGTTTCTGCCGGAGTATTCCGAGCAGGTGGTGGCGGCGTTCGCGGAACACGGCATCGATTTCGTGTCGAAGGTGCTGCCGTGCGGGCACTACACGACCGGGGAAACGCCGTACAAGTTCATGGACGGATGGTGGATGGGGTCGTTCGTGTATGCGGCGTTCCGGGATTTGCCACGGCGGGCGGCGGGATCGGCGAGCGGGGTGGGGGATGCGCGCCGGGAGTTGGTGGCGCGGTAGGGCCGGGGGGGCTCAAGCCCCTTCTTTTTGGGGCGCGTTGCGCCACGACTGAAGTCGTGCCCTGATTGAAGGACGGGGCCGCAAAGCCTTTCACGTCAATACATAACGGGCTGTCGGAAAAGATTTGTGCTAATTTTGTGCTTGACTCCCTGGACTATCATTCGCTCTTTCCTACAAACGAAAGTTCCGTATAGCCGGTGAATACGTCAACAATCCGGCTTCAAATCGACGCCGCGTTCCTGAAGGCGATCACCCATCGTCCCCATGCGGCAACTTCTACCCGCCACTGTTCGCCTTCCTCAAATCTGTCGAGATACAGACCCGCGTCGGATTCCTCGGACTGGAGGGATACCGTATCTCCGTCGAAAGTGAGAAGGGCTTCCGCTGTTGTGAGTGCTCGACTGAGGTCAACTCGGACGGCCCCGCAGTACTGAAATGGACCCACGAATAAGACAGCTCGCTCGCCGGACAGGCTTTCTGCAATGCGTTTACAGCAGTCAGCCCATGCCGGGTCGGGCACATAAGGCCATGACCTTTTCATTATTGGGGTAGCCTTTACCGCAGCCTTAAAAGAGGCGAACAGGTGATCGGTCGCGGAGAGATCAAGCCTATCCTTTGACGGAATCGGCCCACCCAGCATATCGGCCAATTGCCCGACATATCCCCGGTATTCAGTTTGGCAGCGGTTTTGCCGGACCAAAAGGTCCATGCGGGCTGCACGAGACGACGGCGTGAATGGCGGCATGGGCCAGATTCTAGCCGTTCGCGAAGTTCATTGGCACGCCTTGGGCGTGTGGTCGGTAACTAGGGAGTTTCGGCTGATGCGCGGCCGCTGGTTGCCGATGTTTGTGCTAATTTGTGCTTCACGTCTGTGATTCCTGCGATTCGTGAGAATCTAGAGGGTTGATCCATCAACAACTTCTTTGTTCTCGAAAGCCGCTTGAATCGTGCCCTGATACAAAAGCCGGGTCGCAAACATTTGTAGGTTATGGATCAACAGAACGTCGCGGAAATTCTTGTGCGGATTTTGTGCGGTGGATGACCGCCGGGACAGAGTGTGCGTGGTTCCTTGAACGAAGTTGCGGCCATTTGGTGGATTCGGCGCTATCCTTCCTTTCCTTCCCCTTCCTGGGATTTATCGGACCAGACAAGGCGCTCAATGCTGTCGACTGATGGAAGCCCGAATGGATCATCGCTGACGTCTTCGAGGCGATACGTCTCCAGCAAACTCAGGAGCCCCCCGTTTTGAAAGAGCATCACGCCAACCAGCTTGCCTCCGACACGGCCCATAGCATCGGCGAGAGGCCGATCTGTGGGAGGATTCAGAACTCGGAACTCCGGCGGGACATTGAGATCCACCGTCGGACAACCGCAGGAACATTTGCCCGTGACACGGGCGTGTTCAAGCTGTGGGAGAAAAGCGATAGCTTCCGGCGGTGCGGCATTGCGCAGAAGATGTTCGGCGACCTTCTTCTCGTCATCGCTGAGTGGCCTATCTTCGGACAGAGTGGTAGCCGGTTTGAACCTTCGGAAACGACCGAATAACGTCACGGCTGCAGTATAGCGATTGGGGTCTGTCTTGTCGGGAATTGGGAAGTTTCGACCAATGGATGCATCCGTTCTTTAAAAACTTTTGTGCGGTTTTGTGCGGTCAACCTGTGAATTGTGTGAATTGAGTGAATTGTGTGAATTGCAGAATCAGTAACTTGTGTGTTTTCAGTGCCGCCTTGGATCGTGCCCCGATTCAAAGGCGCTTTGCTAACTGCTTGGCTAAGATCAGCTTCCGGTTGGAGACGAAACTTTTGTCTTTATTTTGTCTTTACCTCAGACGCGCGCCCGGTGCGAAAGCGATATCACTTCCGGTATGCCGGCCTTGCGGAAGCGACGTCGAATTCACTGCAAATTAGGGCCGGTCAGTCCACACCGAGGTCTCTCGCGATCCTTGCGTGGTAGGTGATCTTCTCCGGCCTCAGCTCCATCTGATCCACGAAGACTGCAACCAAGCAATCCCACACGCTTTGCGGCGACCACGGCAGCACGTCTGGGGGTGCAGGTAACGGTGTGTGGCGGGCGAGAAACAGAAATGCCTTCACCCGGTGTGTGATGGCGGGAAGCTCAGGAGACGTGACCGGAGACTCTAAAGGCGCGACATTGAGTTTCGTGCAAATCAACCTGTAAAAGTCTCCGACCGTCTCAACGGATGCAGCTTCATCGTCATCGATCCCGATGACGAACAGTTCTTCTGCGCGTAACACGATTTCGACGGAATCCAGTCCCACAGGCCAGATTAGCGTAACACCGCCATTGCGGACATTTGGAGCGGGCCAAGAGGAAAGCAACCTCAGGCACTTCGTCGCCCCGCTCCTAAGGATGACAGCTCGGGAAATTGTCTAATTTTGCCTACATCCTTCCGCATTCTGCGCATTCTCTGCATTCTGCGCATTTCGAGAATCAACAACTTCCGCGGAATCAATCGCTGCTTCAATCGTGCCCTGATACAAAACCAAAAGCGGATTTCAGAAACCCATGGACGTTTGTGGACGGGCGGAGGTTGGGCGCAGTGCACGAGCGGAAAACCGCTTATCAGCGAGCTGGAGAGGCGCGGCGTCAGGCTTCGAGATGCACGGTGGCCATGGCGAGGGCTGCGGTGTGGGTGAGCGAAAGTGAGACATGGGTGACGCCGAGTTGTCCGGCGATGGCACGGGCGCGTCCGGAGAAGTGCAGCGTGGGCCGCTGGCCGGGGAGGCGGCGGACTTCCAGTTCCTTCCAGGTGACGCCGTGCTGGATGCCGGTACCGAGGGCTTTGGCGCCGGCCTCCTTGGCGGCGAAGCGAGCGGCAAAGCTCTCTGCGGCACCGGCTCTGGCGCGGCAATACGCGATTTCCTCATCGGTAAAGACGCGCTGCATAAAGCGCTCGCCAAAGCGCTCGAGCGAGCGCGCAATGCGCGGCACCTCGACCAGATCGATGCCTGTTCCGACGAGCATGACGCCACAGTAGCACAGCGGCAACGCATTAGAGATTGGGGACCAGGGCGGCGCCTGATGGTGCGGGCCGGCTTTTCCGATGGAAGCAGTGTGCAGGAAAATGTCGAACAGAGCCAAGCGCGCAGCGGATGGGACCTGAGCCTGACGGCGGTCTGCTCCGACGATGCGCCGCGGACGGTGCGGTTTCTGACCGGCGCCGTGATGGCGTGCGGGGGGTGTGTGCTGTCGCGGCGCTTCGATCCAGGCGGAGTGGCCGCGATCGAATTTGAATTTGTGCGCGCCACGTGTGTGGAGATGTATAGCATCCTGATTGCGGCGGGGCTGGAACTGAGCGCGCAGTCGCATCGCACCCTGGCGACGCTGTGCCAGTGCACGCGGGAAACGCTGGAAGAGACGGCGGGCGACGTGGCACGCATCGAGATCACCATTCGCAGCAACACGGCCAGGTCACGATATGAGCCTGGCGGCACGTCGACCCCGCCGCAGATCGCATAACAGAAAACCGACAGTCCAAGGCCGGGGATGCGGAGGCTGTGGACGAGGCTGCTGGTTTTCTGGTGAATACTGAAAGGGCGATGCAGCTATGGGACGCAATCATTGTCGGCGCGGGTCCGGCGGGATGTGCGGCCGGGTACGATCTGGCTGCGGCGGGGCGCAGTGTGCTGCTGCTGGATCGCGCGGATTTTCCGCGGCCCAAGGCCTGCGCCGGCGGCCTGACGCGCAAAACGCTGCGGGCGCTGCGGTACTCGGTGGCGGCGGTCACACGCGCGACGGTCCGCTCGGTTGAGGTGGAAAGGGGCCGAGGAGCATCGGCAAGGCTGACCAGCCGGAATCCGGTGTGCGCGATGACGGTTCGCCAGGAGCTGGACGACTTCTGCCTGGGCAAGACGCTGGCCGCGGGGGCGCGGTTCGTCCGCATGGGAGCGATCGCCGGCATTGATGTGGGCGCGACAGAAATTGTTGTGAGGAGCGAAGACGCCAGCTTTCGGGGACGTTTTCTTGTGGGCGCGGATGGCGTTCACAGCCGCGTGCGGCAACTGCTCAACGGCGAGAGGCCGGGGTGGTTCCGCCGCGGATTCGCGCTGGAAGCCGAAGTGCACCCGACGGAGGGCGCCGCGTCCGGCGTGATTTTCGATTTTGCGCCGGTTCGCGCGGGGTATGGCTGGATTTTTCCCAAGCGCGACCATCTCAACATCGGCCTTTACACAGAATCGACGACCGAAAAGCTGGATCGGGCAAGGCTGCACGCCTGGATCCGCGAGCGTGTCGGCGAGGCGCGCGTGGAATCGGTCACCGGGCAGTATCTCGGCTTCGGGGCAGAGGACGCAGGACCCACGGCGGGGCGCAGCTTTCTCGTCGGCGACGCCGGCGGCTTTGCCGATCCGCTGACGGGGGAGGGGATTCACGGCGCCATCGCCAGCGGGCAGGCGGCGAGTGCGGCGATCGAGAGCGAGCTATCGGGCCGGGCATCCGCTGCGCAGGTATTTGCAGATGGAACCGAGAAGCTGCGGCAGGATTTGCGCTTCTCCGCCGCGGGTGCGCGCTGGTTTTACGGCAATCCGGAGCGGGGCTTCGGCGCGTTGACGAATCCTCTGCTGCGGCGCGCGCTGATCGACGCCTACGCCGACGGAATGAAGATTGCCGCGCTGGCGAGCACGGTGCGGCGGGTTGCGCGGTGGTTGCCCCGCAAGGCCTGATCGACAGGCGGGGACGATTTTCGGCGATGCACCCAGGCCGTCAGCGCGCTCTGTGTTTGCTGGTACCATGATGATTCGGACGAAGCCGGGAATTGCGTCCGGCCCGCGAGCCAGAGCCGCCAACAGAGCGTGCAAGTGCACGTGGCACCAGCCAACGACAAAGACGTCTTCTGGTTTCGTTCATCCACGGCCCCATTTCTGAGACCGATAGCCTGGAACAGCATCACAGAGCTAGTTGACGCGGATGCAGATGAAATCCAAGGTTCGGAATCACGGCGCGCGAGCGAGTTGGCTGAGGCCTGTGGCGGCGATGGTCGCGGTGGGCGCGGCGCCTGCGGCATGGGCCGATACCGCGCAGAATATTCCCAGCATCTTTGCTCCTGCATCGACCCCGGCGCACAGCATCTACCATCTCTCGCTCTTTGTGCTTCTGATTACGGGCGGCATTTTTGTGGTGGTCGGGGGACTCGCCGCCTATGCGATCGTCCGCTACCGCGCGCGGGACAACGACGACGACAGCGAGCCGGCGCAGATTTACGGCAGCACCCAGGTAGAACTGGCCTGGACGGTGGTTCCCATTCTGATTGTGGTCGTGCTTTTTCTGACGACGGCGCGCATTATTTTTGCCGTGCAGGATGCACCCAAACCGCCCGATGCGCTCGATGTGACGGTGGTGGGCCATCAATTCTGGTGGGAATTCCGTTATCCGAAACTGGGCATCGTCACGGCGAACGAGCTGCACGTGCCGGTGAACACGGCCACCTATCTGCACCTGCTATCCGCCGACGTGGACCACAGCTTTTGGGTGCCGCAACTGGCGGGCAAGACGGACCTGATCCCGAATCACCCCAACGATATGTGGATCCAGCCGCATGCTGTGGGGCTTTATTTGGGGCAATGCGCGCAGTTCTGCGGGGTGGAGCACGCCAAGATGCTGCTGCGCGTCTATGTGGACTCGCCGGGGGAGTTTGCGGCGTGGGTGCAGCACCAGCAACAGCCGGGGGCGCAGGATCCGGCGGTGGCGGCGGGGCGGCACATTTTCGAAACCGAGGCCTGCACGAATTGCCACACGGTGATGGGCACGGCGGCGCGAGGAACCTTTGGCCCGGATCTGACGCACCTGATGAGCCGCGCGACGCTGGCGTCCGGGGCGGCGTTGAATACGACGGAAAACCTGCATGACTGGATCCAGGATCCGGATCACCTGAAGCCAGGCGCGTTGATGCCCGCCATGCAACTGAGCGATGCGCAGATTGACGAACTGGTGGCGTACCTGAACACACTGCATTAGGACACGAAGATGGCAGACCAAACTATCCCGATTGCCGGATCGCTGGACGTCATGCCGCCGCGGCGCGTGGATCGCGTCTCGGTGCTGGAGTGGCTGCACGGCTGGGTGGTGACGGTCGACCACAAGCGGCTGGGGCTGCTCTACATCATCTACGGGATCGTGTTTCTGCTGGTCGCCGGCGTGGAAGCGATGATCATCCGGCTGCAACTGGCGTGGCCTGGCCTGCACTTCATCTCGCCGGAGACGTACAACGAGATGTTCACCATGCACGGCACGACGATGGTGTTTCTTGTCGGCATGATGATGATTTTCGGGTTCGCGAATTATCTGGTTCCGTTGATGATCGGCGCGCGGGATATGGCGTTTCCGCGGCTGAACGCCTTCAGCTTCTGGCTGAGCGCGTTCGGCGGCCTGCTGCTCTATTACAGCTTTATCGGCGGGTTCGGGCTTTACGGGATGGGCGCTGCTCCCGACGTGGGGTGGTGGGCTTACGCGCCGCTGACGGCGCGCGCGTTTTCGCCAGGGCATGCGACCGACTACTGGGCGCTGGCGCTGATCGTGATGGGATTCGGCACGCTGGGCACGGCGATCAACGTGATCGCTACGACGCTCTCGATGCGGTGCCGGGGCATGACGCTGATGCGGATGCCGCTCTTCGTGTGGCTAATGCTGGTGGTGAGCGCGCTGACGCTGGTGACGATTACGCCGCTGACCGCTGCGCAGATTATGCTGGTGATCGACCGCTATCTGGGAGGGCATTTCTTCGACACGCAGGCGGGCGGATCGGCCGTGGTGTGGATGCACTTCTTCTGGATCTTCGGCCATCCCGAGGTCTACGTTCTGGTGATGCCGGCCTTCGGTATCGCGAGCGAGATTATTCCGGTCTTCTCGCGCAAGGCGATTTTTGGATATCCGGCGATGGTGGCGGCCTCGGTGGGCATCGCGTTTGTGAGCCTCGGCGTGTGGGCGCACCACATGTTCACCGTGGGCATGACGTCCGTGGGCAACACCTTTTTCGTTCTCTCCACTATGCTGGTGGGCATTCCGACGGGGATCAAGATTTTCAACTGGGTGGCGACGCTGTGGGGCGGCAAGATTCGGCTGCGCGTCCCGATGCTGTTTTGCCTTGGATTTCTCTTCCAGTTCCTGATCGCGGGGCTGACGGGCATCATGCTCTCGGTGGCGCCCTTCGACTGGCAACTGCACAATTCTTATTTCGTGATCGCGCACTTCCACTATGTGCTGGTGGGCGCGATTGTCTTCAACATCTTCGCGGCGATCTATTTCTGGTTTCCCAAAGTGACCGGCCGCATGATGAGCGAAACCCTCGGCAAGTGGCACTTCTGGCTCTTCCTGATCGGCTTCCATGTCACGTTTGACACCATGCACTTCGTTGGGTTCCTGGGCATGCCGCGCTCTATCTATACTTACGAGCCCGACCGCGGCTGGAATCATCTGAACCTGATCATTTCGATCGGCGGGTTGATTCAGGGCATTGCGGTGCTCATCTTTGCGTGGAACCTGATCGTCTCGTATTTCCGCGGTAAACAGGCGGGCAACGATCCGTGGGATGCGTGGACGCTGGAGTGGTCGGTGCCGTCGCCTCCGCCGGTGTATAACTTTGCCGCCGACCCGGAGGTGCAAAGCCGCCGCCCGCTGTGGGATCTGAAACATCCGGACGATCCGGACTGGAAGTACGAGCAATGAGCGCACTGCCCATCACGCCGCCCGCCGAGACGTGGAGTCTGCCTTCGCGCGGGCGGATCGCCATGCTCTCGCTCATCACTGGCGAAGTGGCGATCTTTACTATTTTTGTGGTCGCGTACATCTACTACCTCGGCAAAAGCCTGTACGGGCCGACGCCGCAGCAGGTGCTGGAGGTGCCGTGGTTCAATTCCACCTGCCTGTTGTCGAGCAGCGTGACGATCTGGCTGGCGGAGCGGGCGATTGAACGCGGCAAGATGAAGGGCTTTGCCGCGTGGTGGGCGCTTACGATCCTGCTGGGCGTGATCTTTATCGCCGGAACCGGCGTGGAATGGCACAAGCTGATTTACCTGGACGGTCTGACCATCCACACGAATCTGTTCGGCACTACGTTTTATTCGCTGGTTGGATTGCATGCGACCCACGTTGTTGTCGGGTTGATCCTGCTGAGCCTGGTGCTGTTGTTTACGCTCACGGGGCGCGTAACCGAGAAGCACAGCGACCGCATCCAGGTGCTTGCGCTCTACTGGCATTTTGTGGATGCGGTGTGGGTGGTCGTCTTTACTGTGGTCTACATCGTCGGGCGCTGAAGATGAACGAGACGGCACAGCACAATTCGGAACCGGGCCGCGGCGAGACGATTCATCTGCCTGCGCCGACGCATTGGCCGATCATTCTGGCCTTTGGCTGCACGCTGGCGGCTGCGGGGCTGGTGACGAGCCTGTGGGTCAGTCTGTTCGGAGCGGTGCTGGTCGTCTCGGGATGCGTTGGGTGGTTCCGCCAGGTGCTGCCGCATGAAGCGCATGAGGATGTTCCGGTGGTCGCGCGGACGGTGGTGATTGCGTCGTCGCGCCGGACGGTCGAGCGCCTGCACCTTGGGCCGGAGCATCGCGCCCAGTTGCCGGTGGAGACCTACCCGGTGCTCAGCGGCCTGAAGGGCGGGATTGCCGGCGGCGTCGCGATGATCTTTCCGGCGCTTCTCTATGGATGGATCGCGCAGCACAGCATCTGGTATCCGGTGAATTTGCTGGGCGGGGCCGGCGCTGCCTCGAGCAGCATCACCACGGCGGAAATCGCGACGTTCCACTGGAGCTGGCTGCTGGTGGCCATCGTCATCCACTCGGTGACCTGCCTGCTGGTGGGGCTGCTGTACGGTGCGATGCTGCCCATGCTGCCGCGGCGGCCTGTAGTGCTGGGCGGCGTGGTTGCTCCGCTGCTGTGGACGGGTTTGCTGCACTCGACGATGGGCATCATCAATCCCGCGCTCGATGCGCGGATTCACTGGGGATGGTTTGTCGTCTCGCAGGTGACGTTTGGCGTGGTTGCCGGACTGGTGGTGGCGCGGGAAGGGCGCATCCGCACCAGCCGGGGCCTGCCGTTCTTTGCGCGCATGGGGATTGAAGCGCCGGGGCTGATGGAATCGAATGTCGACGCCGGCCCGCCGCGGGCCTCCGATGCTGCCACGCATGGCAAGGAGAAGAGCTGATGCGGCCGCTGCGTCTGCTGGCTGCGGTGCCGATGGCGCTTGCGCTGCTGGGCGCGCTGGCTGGGTGCGATTCGGCTCCCGGCTATCCAAAAAGCGGGCCACCCGTGCGGCCCGATCAGGTGACCGATTTTCACACGCTCTACGCGACGAATTGCCAGGCTTGCCACGGGGCGAATGGGCAGAAGGGGCCGGCGCTGGACCTCGCCAATCCCGAATATCAGGCGCTGGTGGACGACGCCACGCTGCGCAGCGTGATCTCGAAAGGCATGGCGGGCACTGAGATGCCGGCGTTTGCGCAATCGGCGGGGGGCATGCTGACGGATCAGCAGGTGGATGCGCTGGTGGCCGGGATGCGGACGGAATGGAAGAAGGCGAATGTTTTTGCGGCGGCGATGGCTCCGCCGTACGCGCAGCCGGAGGGCGGCCATGCTGGGCACGGGCAGTTGGTGTATCAGAACAACTGCGCCCGCTGCCATCAAAGCCCTGAGCGTCAGCAGGTCCTGAGCCCGGTCTATCTTTCGCTGGTGAGCGATCAGGCTCTGCGGACGATCGTCATCGCTGGACGACCGGATATTGGCCAGCCGGACTGGCGGCACGACACGACCAGCGGAGATGTGAGCCAGCCGCTGACGCCCCAGGATGTAACTGACATTGTTACGTATTTGCATTCGCTGCGGAATCCCGGCGCGGTTTCCGCTGCGCCCCCATCCGCAGCGCCCGAGAAATAAGCCAGGAGACTGACCCGTGGTTGAAGAGAGCGACAGCCCGAAGAAGCCCGGCCCCGAATCCGATATCGCGGGCAGCGAACATGCGAGCGATGGAGACAGCCCCGCGGTCGTCTCGCGGCGATGGCTTCTGATGACGGCCGGCGCCGCGCTGAACGGGCTGGTCGGCCTGGCGCTTGCGGTGCCCATCTTCCGCTATCTGCTGGCGCCGGTGCGCAAGGACTCGTCGTACAATTCGTGGGTTTCGCTGGGCGGCACCGATGATTTTCCCATCGGCGAAACGCGGCTGGTGTCGTACAAGACGCCCTTTACGCGCTCCTGGGACGGGCAGACTGAAAATACCGCGTGCTATGTGAGGCGCGAAGGGAGCAGCCAGTTCACGGTCTTCGCCATCAACTGCGCGCATCTTGGTTGTCCGGTGCGCTGGTTCCCGCAGTCGCAATTGTTCATGTGTCCGTGCCACGGAGGCGTTTATTACGCCGACGGATCGCGGGCTTCCGGACCGCCGGAGCGCGGCTTGTTCACGTACGATTACAAAATAGCAGGCGGACAGTTACAAATTAATGCCGGCCAGATGCCCACGCTCTCCAACACCGCCAAACTCGTGAATATCTCCACGCCCGGCAAAGACGGAGACTGCCCATGTCGCGGCTGAAGCAAATCTACGACTGGTTCGAGCAGCGCCTGCAGGTGGAAGGCCCGGTTAAAGAGGCGGTGCTGCACAAAGTGCCGCGCAACACGGCGAGCTGGTGGTATGTCTTCGGCAGCGCCGCATTCACGCTGCTGATGTTCCAGATCGTCACCGGCATTCTGCTGGCGCTGGTTTACGTGCCGTCGGGCGCCGAAGCCTGGAACAGCCTCAACATCCTCAATCATCAGATTCCGCTCGGCTGGTATATCCGCGCGCTGCACGGCTGGGGATCGAATTTCATGGTCGCCGTGGTTTTCATCCACATGGCCCAGGTATTTCTCTTCGGCGGTTACAAATTTCCCCGCGAGCTGACCTGGACGGTCGGCGTGTTTCTGCTGCTGGCCACGCTGGGCATGGCGTTTACCGGTCAGGTGCTGCGCTTCGATCAGGATGCTTACTGGGGCCTTGGGATCGGGGTTTTCATCATGAGCCGCGTGCCGTGGATAGGCGGCGGCCTGGTGCATCTCCTGCTGGGCGGCCCGGTCATTGCCGGCGCGACGCTCTCGCGCTTTTTCACGCTGCATGTTTTTGTGATTCCAGGCACGCTGCTGCTGCTGGCGCTGGTGCATGTGTGGATGGTGATCAAGCTGGGCATCAACGAGTGGCCGATGCCGGGGCGGCTTGTACGGCGGTCGACCTACGTGGCGGAATACAACAAGCTGGCTCACGAAGACGGTATTCCTTTTGTGCCGGGCGCGTTCTGGAAGGACCTGGTTTTCTCCGCGGCTATTCTTGCGGCGGTTGCTGTGTGCGCTCTGGTTTTCGGACCCTTCGGGCCGGGCGGGCAGCCGGATCCGTCGATCATCCAGACGGTTCCCAAGCCCGACTTTCCGTTTCTTTGGGTCTATGCGGTGCTGTCGTATTTGCCGCCATCGATGGAGACGCCGTTCATCCTGGTCGCGCCGGTGCTGATGATTGCGGGGTTGCTGGCGGTGCCGTTTGTCGCGGGAGAGGGCGAGAAGAGCTGGCATCGGCGACCGGTCGCGGTCCTCGCACTGACGTCGGTCGCGGTGGCGTGGGCGGTGTTTACGCATCTCGCCACCTTCACGCCGTGGAGCCCGCACATGAGCGCGTGGAGCGGCGACACTATTCCGGTTCGCTACCTGCAGGAGGCTACGCCGCTGGTGCGGCAGGGAGCGGTGATCTTTCAGGCGAAGCAGTGCCGCAATTGTCACGCGGTGGGCGGCGCGGGCGGCGAGCGCGGGCCGGCGCTCGACAACGTGGCGACGCGGATGACTGCGGATCAACTGCGCTTCAAGGTGGTGACCGGCGGCGGCAACATGCCTGCTTACGGCAAGAATCTTTCGCCGCCGGAGATTGAAGCGCTGGTGAGCTTCCTGGAGACGCTGCACCCGGCGGGCGAGCCACCGGCGGTGAACGCTTCGCAGCCGCAGGCGAGCGTGCCGGCCGCGAACGGCAGTCCGGGGAGCCCGTGAGGCGCTCTGCATGACGCCGGACGCGCTTATTACGCGCTGGGATATTCCGTGGGCTGTCACCGCGGCGTTGGTGGTGACGGCGGCGATCTACGTCCGCGGCTGGAGCCTGATTCGCCGCACGCGCCCGGCGCAATTTCCCACGTGGAGGCTGGCGGCTTTTCTGGGCGGGATTGTGGCGCTGTTTGTCGCGGTCGCCTCGCCGCTCGACACGTTTTCCGAGTCGCTGCTGTTTATGCACATGGCGCAGCACTTCGTGCTGATGTCCATTGCGCCGCCGCTGATCGTGCTGGGCGCGCCGGTTGTGCCGATGCTGCGCGGGTTGCCGCGCGGGCTGATCCGCCGGTTGCGGCCGCTTTTCGCGACGGGCATTCTGCCACGGGTTGGGGCGTGGCTCACCGGACCGCGCGTGGCGTGGCTTGCCATGAACGTCGCTTATGTTGGATGGCACATTCCGCGCGCGTATGAGTTCGCGCTTGCCTCAGAGAACGTCCACAACTGCGAGCACGCGTGCTTCTTCTTCACCAGTCTCCTGTTCTGGTGGCCGGTGATCGCGCCGTGGCCGTTTCGGCAGAGCTATTCCCGATGGATTCTGCTGCCGTATCTGGTTCTCGCTGATTTGGTGAACACGGGACTTTCGGCGTTTTTATGTTTCTCCGGACGGCTGCTGTATCCCAGTTATGGCACGGTGCCGCGGCTCTTCGGGCTCAGCGCGCTCGATGATCAGATCGCCGCGGGGGCGTTTATGTGGGTGATGGGATCGACGGTCTTCCTGATCCCGGCGATGGCGCTGGTGCTGCAGTTGCTGTCGCCGCGGCGCAAGCGGACGACTGCGCAGGGGATGATCGCCGCGCATCGCTGATCGGGATCGCTGCCGCTGGGGGAAAGAAAAAGGCCCGCGATGGCCGCGGACCTTTCTGTTGTCCGAACCGTTACACCGTGTGCGCTACGGCTTCGTCGCCAAAATCAACGGCGAATGTCCGGGCGATGGAATGGTGCGGGCGTCCACAAATCCCGCCTCCCTGAGCCACGCGCTGATTTCGGGGACTGACCAGGTGTCGCCGTGGCGGGTGTTGACGAGCATGTTGACCGCGAAGAATAAGCCGGTCAGCGGTCCGGTTCTTTCGGGGTTCACGAGGAACTCGGCGATGGCGATCGTACCCCCGCTGGCCAGCGCGGCGAAGGTTTTGGCCAGCAGTTTGCGGCTGAGCGCTTCGCCTTCGCTGTGCAGGATGTGGCCGAGGGTCGCCACGTTGTAGCCCGAGCCGAAGTCTGCGTCGTGCAGGTCGCCTTCGACGAACGAAAAGCGGCCGCCGACGCCAAAGCGCTCGGTGGTCTTCTTCGTTATGGGAATCACCTCGGGCCAGTCCACAGCGGTGACCTGCACGCGCGGCGAGCTCTGTGCGAGAGCGATGCCCCATACGCCCGATCCCGACGCCAGATCCAGCGCCTTTACGGCTTCGCCGGTTTCGCCGTAGGCCAGATGACCGGCGAGAAACTTTGCCGCGGGGAAGCTCATGGGGAGGATGTCGACGACGAAATTCTGAAAGAATTCGGCACCGCTTTTTTCCTCGTTGACCGCGCTCACCGGCTCGCCGGTGGCGACCACTTCGTTGAGGCCGAGCCAGCGCGGGATGAGGTGCTCGCTGCAATGGCGGATCAGGCCGCCCTGGAAGGACGGCTTGGTGCTGACCAGGAACGCCGCGCTCTCGGGCGTCAGCGCGTAGCGGCCAGCCGCGTCTTTCGACAGAAACTCGAGTCCCACCAGAGCGTTCATGATCGCCGTGAGCCCGCGGACCGAGGTCGCGGTGGCCTGGGCCACTTCGGCGACCGTCATCGCGCCGCCGTCGAGGACATCGAAAACGCGGTGGCGAATCGCCGCCTCCAAGACCAGGGGCGGAACATAGCCCCATGCCATTTGCAGAATTCGTTCGGGGGTCACCTGAGCGTGCGTCGCCGTCGCCATACGATCGTCCTCGTTGTAGAGAATTTGCTGCCGGGGAAGGGAGCTTTGGATTGCGGGTCGAGTTTATCAGGTCCGCGAAGGACTGACCGCAACGGGGGAGGATAGGGCGAGAAGTTTCTCGGGCAAAAAAGATCCCCTGGCTGGGTGGCAACCAGGGGATGAAAAGGTTGTGAGGAAAAGTCTGCCGGGGATTTACTCCGCTGCGGGAATCGAGCCGGTCACGTTGGCAGCGACGGAGGCGGTGACGACCGAGGAGAAGCTGGCCTGGGTGGCTACGGTTCCGACGGAGACGGGGTTGGCGCCGGAGGAGATGAACGGCCCGAGAGCGGCGGCGGCGGTGGTGGTGGTGTCTCCGCTGACGCTGGTGATGAGGCCGGTGAGGCCATCGGTGATTTCATAGTTCACGTTGTTGGCGGGGATGAGATTGAGTCCGGCGAACATGGGCGAGGCCACGGTGACCGACGGGATGCCGCGCACCAGGGCGCGGTGCTCGGATTCGACGCCGAGGATCGAAGCGCAGACTTTGGCGTAGAGGATCAGGTCTGCCTGGGTGAGGTTGGCGCCGCTGGAGGCGGGGTTGGCCTGGGTAGAACTGAATCCGTTGTAGCCGGCGGCCATGGAGGCGAATTCTTCGACGGCCGTCATATAGGCGCCGACGAAGGCGGTCTCCAGCGCAATGAGAACGGGAAGGAATCCCGAGAGCGTGTCGAAAGTCCCGCTGGGATAGTAGAACGTCTGCGGAACGCCGGCGGCCGCGTCGCCGCTGCCATCCGTCGCCAGGCCGAGCAGGGAACGCAGTAACTGCGCGTGCGCCACTTCTTCCATGAGCGCGCCCTGCAGATACGCGACGTTGATCTGGCTGCCGGTTGCGCTGACGTTGATGGCGGTTCCGCCGGGGCCGGCCAGATTGGCATCGGTGATGACGCCGTTGCTGGAGAGGGCGGTGTAATACGTGGTGATGGCCAGGCTTTCAGCGATGAGAGCGGCGGTGAAGATGTTGGCTGCGGTGTCGGTCATGCCGGCGGCCGAAACGGATTTGGTTTTGGAGGTGCCACAGCCCATGAAGGCGGCGGACGTGGCCGCGCCCAGGCCGAACATGGTGGCTCCGGTGAGGAATGAGCGGCGATTGACCGCTTTGTCGATGAGCTGTTGCGTCTTTTCTTCGACCATCACAGTTGTTCTCCTTATCTCGCTGTCATCGAGGCCCGTGTCGTGCAGCCCAGGCGTCAGGCTTCTCTGTATCGAGTACGCCGGCGGGGAGGGAAACGGATTGAGGCGGGGCGGAAACTTTCGTTGGCCGGGGAACCGGCGCTGGCACGCGACGAGATGGCCGCGATACTATGTCCGTGCATCTAACCGGCCGTTGGATCCGCTCGAGACTGCGCGGAACGACCCGAGAGAGCACAAGCAGATCGCTGGAATCCGCCGCCATCGCCAATCCATTCATGCCCTTTTTCGCGTACATCTTTCGTAGCCGAAGCGAGGCTTCATGACTGCGCCCGCGCAGCCGATGCACGACTCGGCGCTGGTCGAGCGAATGATGGCGGGCGATGAAAATGCGCTGTCCGCGCTGTACGACCGCTATTCCGGCATGCTGTTTGGCATGCTGGTGCGGGTGCTGAGAGATCCGCAGGCAGCCGAGGAGATTTTGCAGGATTTATTTCTGCAGCTATGGCGCGGCGCGGCGCGCTTCGACGCGACCCGCGGCTCGCTGCCGGCGTGGCTCATGGTGATCGGACGGAACCGCGCGCTCTCGCGGCTGCGGACCCGTGCGTACCGCGAGGCGGCGGAAGATATTGATGCCTTCCCCGCCAACGCTGTGCCTTCGTCGGTGAACCTGGCGGACGAGGCGGAGCGCAGTTTATTGATGGAGAAACTGAGAACGGCGATGGCCGCGCTGCCGGGAGAGCAGCGTCAGGCCGTCGAGCTTGCTTATTTTGAAGGGATGACACAGACAGAAATTGCGGCGCGGACCGGCAGTCCGCTGGGTACAGTAAAGTCCAGGGTGCGCACCGCGATGCAGTCGCTGAAACTGGTATTCGATGACGGAACGACACGTCAATCCGGAAGATCCTGACCTCTACGCCCTGGGGGCGCTCGACGGTGAGGAGAAGCAGGCGTTCGAGGCGCACGTGCGCGCCTGCGAGGGCTGCGCACAGGAGCTGGTAGCCGCGCTGCAGCGGGCTACGCTGCTGGGGCTGGCCGCCGAGCCGGTGGCGCCGGCGCCGTCGGTGAAGGAGTCTCTGCTGCGGCGCGCGCGCGAAGAGCGTCCGCCGCGCATGCAGCCGGTGGAGGCGGTTCAGCAAGTCAGGAGCTTCGTACCGCGTCCGCGACGCTTGGCGTGGCTGACGCCGGCGCTGGCGGTGGCTACGCTCGTTTTCGCTGTACTCTCGGGCTGGCTGTGGACGCGCAACGAAAGCGCATTGCAGCAGATTGCGACGCTCGAGTCGCAGCTGACCGTTGCTCAGGCCCAGTCGCTCGAGATTGCGCGCGCGTCGGAGGAGACCAACGAGATTCTGGGCGCGCCGGGGACGATTCAGGTGGCGCTGGCGCAGCAGCCGGGCGGGCCGGCGGGCCGCGCTGCGGTGGTCTACAACGCGCGCCTGGGGATGGCCATGTTCACGGGGCAGCTTGGTGCGGTTGCGTCCGACAAGAGCTATCAGATGTGGATTGTGCCCACTTCGGGCGCGCCGGTGAGCCTGGGCGTCATGTCCTCCATGGACCTGGGCCGGATGCTGACCGCGCATGTGCGGCCCGGCATGGAAGCGAAGGCCTTCGCTGTTACCGTCGAGCCGAAGGGCGGCATGCCGCAGCCCACCGGGCCGAAGGTGCTGGTCGGCGTACCCGGATAAACGGGGCGCGATGGGGGCTGACGGTGCGGCAGCTGACCGCCTGGTCGCTGCTCGCATCTCCGCTGCCCCTGTAAACTTGCATTGATATGTTATCCAGCAAGAAGACCTGGTCCGGATCCGAAATCCGCGAGGCTTTCCTCAAATTCTTCGAGTCGAAGGGGCACCGCCGCGTGCACTCGTCGTCGCTCGTGCCTGCCAACGATCCCACGCTGCTGTTTACCAACGCGGGGATGAACCAGTTCAAGGACGTGTTTCTGGGGCTGGAGAAGCGTGACTACTCGCGCGCGACGACGTCGCAGAAATGCGTGCGCGCCGGCGGCAAGCACAACGATCTCGAAAACGTCGGCTTCACGCGCCGCCACCACACGTTCTTCGAGATGCTGGGGAACTTCAGCTTTGGGGACTACTTTAAGCGCGAGGCGATTGCGTATGCGTGGGAGCTGCTGACGAGTCCGGATTGGTTTGGGATCGCCCCGGAGAAGCTATATGTGACGGTGTTCAAGGGCGATGAGAATGTTCCGCGCGACGACGAGGCGGAGCAGTACTGGATGGAGGCGGGTGTGCCGGCGGAGCGCATCTTTGAGCTGGGAGCGAAGGACAACTTCTGGGCGATGGGCGATACGGGGCCGTGCGGGCCGTGCTCGGAGGTTTACTTTGACCTGGGCGTGGCGGCTTCGGAGAGCGGCGAGGATGTGGTGTTTCCGGGGGACGAGCAGCGGTATATCGAGATCTGGAATTTGGTGTTCATGCAGTTCGATCGCGCCAGCGACGGGACGCTGGCGCCGCTGCCGAAGCCCTCGATCGATACGGGGATGGGGCTGGAGCGGGTGGCGGCGGTGCTGCAGGGGAAGCTCTCGAACTATGAGAGTGACCTGTTTACGCCGCTGCTGAAACGGGCGATCGAACTTACTGGCTTTGACGCACAGCAGTTAGTATCGCGGGCGACGACATATCGTTCGAGGAACATACTGCATCCGGATTTTGATTGGCAGGACGAAGCTGCGATCAGCGAGGAGAAGGGTGCGGCGTCGCTGCGGATACTTGCGGACCATGCGCGGGCGGCGACGTTTTTGATCTCGGATGGCGTGCTGCCGGCGAATGAGGGGCGCGGGTATGTGCTGCGCAAGATTATGCGGCGCGGGATTCGGCATGGGCGGCTGCTGGGACAGGAGAGGCCGTTTCTGCACGAGATGGTGTTTGCGGTGCGCGATGAGATGCAGGCGGCGTATCCGGAGCTGAAGGAGAGTGCGGAGCGGGTGAGCAAGGTGGTGCTCGCGGAGGAGGAGCAGTTTGCGCGGGTGCTTGCAGTAGGGGATCGTGAATTGAGAGCCGAAATCAGATTCTCTAACTACTCCGCATTTATTGAAGAAGCAAAGAGGCTGAACGAGGAATTTCGTCTCGGGCGAACGGAAGAACACTTCGCGAACCTGCTCGTAACGCTGGGAGAAGCCCGTACTCTCGATGGCGGTGACTGGGACGCTGGGGGGCAGGGCCTCTATATTGCAGCGGTGGGTATTCAAAAGGCGCCGGTATTGAAGTCGCGCCTCAAGGCTAAACCCACCGTCTTCGATGGACCAAAAGCATTTCGTTTGTATGAGACGTTCGGGATGCCGTTGGACTTCATCGTGGACGCGACGCGGGATGCGGGGTTGGAGTTTGATTATCCGGGGTTTCAGCGGGCGAAGTTTGACGAGCAGCAGAGGGCAAGGGCGAGCTGGAAGGGAGGGTCGCAGAAGACGGCGGCGCCGGTGTATCGGGAGCTGCCGGCGACGGAGTTCGAGGGGTATGGAGCGACGCGGCTGGATGGGGCACGGGTGCTGGCGCTGGTGAAGGATGGAGTCGGCGTCGCCGAGCTGAAGGCGGGTGAGATGGGCGAGGTGGTGCTGGATGCGACGAGCTTCTATGCGGAGAGTGGCGGGCAGGTGGGCGATGTGGGGTGGTTGTATGCGAGCGGGCCAAAGGACCATGTGACGGCGGTGGCCGAGGTGAGTGGGTGCAGGAAGCCGGTGCAGGGGGTGTTTGCGCATCAGGTGACGGTGAAGCATGCGATTGCGGTGGGCGATGGGGTGGATACGGTGGTGAATGCGGGCGTGCGGCATGCGACGATGCGCAACCATACGGGGACGCATCTGCTGCATGCGGCGCTAAGGCAGGTGCTGGGGACGCATGTGAAGCAGGCGGGGTCGTTGAACGATGCGACGCGGCTGCGGTTTGATTTTTCGCACTTCAGCGGCGTGGCCGATGAGGAGCTGCAGGAGATTGAGGACATTGTGAATGCGCAGGTGCTCGCGAATACGGCGGTGGAGACGCTGGTGGATGTGCCGATCGATGTGGCGGTGCATGAGATGGGCGCGATGGCGCTGTTTGGCGAGAAGTACGGCGAGCGGGTGCGGGTGGTGAGGATTGGCGACTTCTCGACGGAGCTGTGCGGAGGGACGCATACGGCGGCGACTGGAGAGATCGGGCTGCTGAAGCTGGTGGGCGAGAGCTCGGTTTCGAGCGGCGTAAGGCGCGTGGAGGCGGTGACGGGGACGGGGTCGCTGGAGCTGTTCAGGCGCGATGCGGGTGTGGCTCGTGTGGCGGGGCAGGTGATCGGCGCGGGGGAGCCGAGCGCGGCGGCGTTGCAGTCGAAGCTGGTGCAGCATGAGGAGGAGATGAAACGGCTGAAGCGGGAGCTGGAGCAGACGCGGATGCGGTCGGCGAGCGCGGCGACGGCCGATGCAGCGGGCAGTGCGGTCGAGGTGAAGGGTGTGAAGGTGCTGGCGCAGAGGGTGGATGCTCTCGGCGGTTCTCCAGAAGCTAAGTCGCAGATGCGGAACCTAGTGGATGAGCTGCGCGGGAAGCTGGGGTCGGGCGTGGTGGTGCTGGGTGCGGCGACGGCGGAGGGGAAGGTGTCGCTGATTGTGGGGGTTACGAAGGACCTGACCGGGCGCGTGCAGGCGGGCAAGGTTGTCGGCGCGCTGGCGGCGAAGGTGGGCGGCAAGGGCGGTGGGCGGCCTGATCTGGCGGAGGCCGGGGGGAGCGATGTTGCGGCGCTGGATGGAGTTCTGGCAGGGGCGGCGGCGGTAGTGGCGGAGATGCTCGGGTAAGAGCAAGAACGAACGGTTGTCGATGGCTGCTGTCGATGGCTGCTGTCGATGGCTAGAGAGGGGCAGGTACATGCATGAGTACCTGCGGGCGATTCGTGGGTGGGAGGCGGGGGGAGCCACCTAAACTGAGAGTGGGCTATGAGTGTGTTCCGGCAGAGCGGAATGGGGGGCGGCCGCCGCTGGATAGCCGCAGCGGCGGGAGGGGTTCTGCTGCTGACGGCTCAGGTCGCGATGGGCGGGTCGCGGGCAGAGGCCAGTGCGTGGGAGACCGCGGTGGTGGCGCGGCAGGTCTTTGAGGCCAAGCCGCCGGGAACGCATACACGGGCGGAGTACAGCCGGGTGATGGATGGGTTTCGCGCGATCTACCACGGGAGTCCGAGCGATGCGCATGCGGCGCGCGCGGTGGAGCAGGTGGCGGAGCTGCTGGCCGAAGAGGGGCGCGAGTTCAACGAGCATAAGAGCCTGCGCGATGCGGCGGGGCAGTATGAGTTTTTAGCCAAGGCGTATCCGGGCGGAGCGATGGCGGCGCGCGCGCTGGGGCATGCGCTGGATCTGCTGGAGCCGGAGGCGGCGGATGACGTGGCGGAGGCTCGGAAGGTAAGGGCGCAACTGCTGAATGATTATCCGCGCAGCGCGGAGGCAAAGAATCTAAAGAGATCAGAGAACAGGGATCAGAGAACAGGGGATCAGAGA
Organism: Acidobacteriaceae bacterium; assembly: GCA_036267295.1. GTDB lineage: Bacteria > Acidobacteriota > Terriglobia > Terriglobales > Acidobacteriaceae > Palsa-343. The sequence continues at coordinate 287,672 of DATAWI010000042.1, forward strand.
ACAGGGGATCAGAGAACAGCGGATGCGGTGGTTGCGAGCACGTCCGGGCCGCTGCATTCGGGTGAACACTATCGCAAGCCGGCGGCTGTTGCGAAGACTGACGAGACGCCCGCAGAGAAGGATGATGTTGCGACAACAGATGCGGGCGCCAACGTGGATGGGACGCGTGCTGGGAGCGGCAAAGCAGAAGTGACGTATACGCAGCCGGGGAAGATGGCGATGGTGACGGGGATTCGTCACTGGTCGACGCCGAGCTATACGCGGGTGGCGATCGACCTGGGGGACGCGGTGGAGTACCAGGCCGCGAAGGTGGAGAACCCGGACCGCATCTACTTCGATCTGCACCATGCGCGGCTGGCGCCGCAACTGGCGGGCAAGAGATTTGCGGTGACGGATGACGGGTTCCTGACACGAATCCGCGCGGCGCAGTTCTCGGGCGATGTGACGCGGGTGGTGCTGGATGTGCACCAGGTGACGGAGTACTCGGCGTTTCTGCTGCCG
>DATAWI010000043.1:0-55887 GCA_036267295.1 Acidobacteriaceae bacterium
CAGCCGGTCGCTCCCGAGTCGCACCTCGTCGCCGAAGAGGACGACGTGGCCCGTCACGAGATCCAGGTCTCAGCCGGCGCCGCGGCCGACTCAGTCGAGGATGTCGCGGACGAGGACGAGGACATCGACCTCAACGCAGCCCTTGGCGGCGGCATCCGCAAGGCTCCGGCCGCGGAGACCGAGGCCGAGGTCACTCCCGCCGAAGCCACCGCCTAAGCACCACGCACCACTCCATAGAGAGAGCGTGGCCGCCTATGCGCCACGCTCTTTCTACGTCAGCGCCGTCCGCGCTCCACCCACTGATTCACTGAAGGGAATGAACTATGTCTGACGCACCCAAGATTGATGCCAAGCTCGTCAAGGAACTCCGCGAGAAGTCCGGCGCCCCCATGGGCGACTGCCTCAAGGCCCTGCAAGAGGCCAAGGGCGACATGGAGGAGGCGTTCGTCGTCCTCCGCAAGCGCGGCATGGCCTCGGCTGCCAAGAAGGCCTCGCGCTCCACCAACGAAGGCGCGGTCGGCACCTACATCCATGCGGGTGGAAAGATCGGCGTCCTGCTCGAGCTCAACTGCGAGTCCGACTTCGTCGCCCGCACCGAAGATTTCCAGGAGCTGCTCAAGGACATCGCCATGCACATTGCGGCCACCGACCCCCGCTACGTCCGCAAGGAAGACGTGACGGCGGAAGACCTCGACCGCGAGAAGGAAATCTATCGCGCGCAGACCGCGGCGATGGGCAAGCCCGCCAACGTCGTCGAGAAGATCGTCGAAGGCAAGATGGGCAAGTTCTACGAGGAAGTCTGCCTGCTCGAGCAGCCCTTCATCAAGGAACAGTCGCAGACCATCAAAGACCTGATCGCGTCCAAAGTAGCCAAGCTCGGCGAGAACATCACCGTCCGCCGCTTCGCGAGATTCAAGGTAGGCGACCCCACGTGGACCGTCGCCCAAACCAAAGCCGCTGAAGAAACCGCCTCCGAGTAACGCGCGCGCGAAGCGCGTTCCGCCTGGACGGCCAGTCCTGCCCCATTCTATTCCTGGTGTTTGCGAATAGGGTGGGCATCGCGCAAAGCGCGATCCATCGTGAACAATCTCAACCATAAAAGCCCGGCCTCCAGCCGGGCTCTTTCTCGCATCCCTGCGAGCACGATTCCGTCATGAATTCCTGGAGGCCGTTGTATCAGGGCGCGACTGGAGTCATGCCGGGCTACCAAAGAAAGAACCGAAAGCCCACCCTGCCGGCGCATCCCGAGACCGCCATCCCGGGGGCCCGCGCAGCGCGCAAGCCCCCATCCTCCCATCGCCGGAGTTCCCAGGCTACCAGTACCAGATGACCATGTTGCTGGTGTACGCCGTTAAGCTCGAGCCGTTGCTGCCCCCTCCATCCAGCTGGAAGTTCGGCCCCACCGACTGCGACCACGACTTCGACTCCTCAACGTTGGTGCAGCCACCCGAGCAACTCAGTGTGTGGACGCTTCCATCCACCGACACCTGGTCGTAGTAGATACCGGTTCCCGGATACGCGTCGTGGTGCGATTGCACCTGCAGATGGTGCCAGGCGCCGGTCGTGATTCCCGTGCACGCCGTCCCCGTTTTCACCCAACCGCCGTTCAGGGTTATGTCCCAATAGCCTTCCTTCAGGTTGCACTGCACGGCCATCAGGTAGTAATCGTTCGCCGGCGAAGCGTGATTGATGTCGAGCTCAATCTGCCCCACGTTCGACCCATTTGCGATGTAAACATAAACGTCGTAAAGGAAATACTTCGCCGCATCCGCGTTGCTGTTATCCGTGAGCGCGCTGAACCAGCGCACGCCGCCGCCCGTTTGGCTGTAAGTGAAGCCGTACTGTCGTGATTCCGGATTCATACCGTAGAGCACGCCCGTCGCAGGATAGGTCGTACTTACATTGGTCTTATTGCCGACCGTGCCGCAATCGGGCTCCGTCTGCCACTCATTCCGGGCCAGCGTCGGATTCTGCGCTCCCTGATTCCCGGTGCCCGGCGAGTTGGGCGGGCAGGTTTGGTTGTAAGCTCCGCTGAAGTTAGCCAGCGACTCGATTCCGCTGTAAGGATAACTGCTGGTTCCTTCTGTGTACACGCTCACGCCCGCAGGCGCCGCAATCCCTCCAGTTATCGAGAAGGGGATATCCGTCTCGCAGTAGATCGACCCCGCCCAGGCCTTTACCCGCAGAATATGCGCCCCGGACGAGACATTGCTGTCCACCAGAGTATTGAGCGATGCGGCATCGATGGGGGAGCCCTCCGTTTGCGAATCGACGTTGTAGTCCATCCCCGTAGTCGCTTGTCCGCCGCAGGTTGGCGCGCCGGCGATCAGATTAAAGGTCTCCGGCAGGGTCGCGCTCAGGGTAGGCGCGCTCACCCCGACTCCGCCGCCCACGTTTACCGCTACGTCCTGAGTGCACTCGTGTCCAGTTCCGTTGTAGGACTTGAAGTGAATCGTATGCGCCCCGGAGGCCAGCGTGAGGGTGGTCTCGATGGTGGTCCCGCTAACGTAGGTTGTGCCCCCGGTATCGACGGAATATCCGAGGCTGGTCGTCGTGGCCGAGTTACACGTCGGCGCCTCTGCCTGCACGTAGAAAGGCGAGTTGACGATGGTCGCGGGACTGGTGTCAGCCGGAGCATCGATCGAAAAATCCGCTCCCCAGGCGGGGAGCGATATCGTGGTTAGGGCGATACCCGTCGCGAGAATCAGCAGCACGTTGCGGGAGCGAAATCGGGGGAGTGCGTCCATGGGTCACCTCTGTCGCCCCTTGCGGGGCTGTGGTGGAAGGGAATTTGTCGAAGGTTGCGTGGAGAGGCTTGCTGGCGCGTACGTGGCCCGAATAGGTGGATGCCTCTAGTTATAAACTAGTTACCAAGCCGATTGTGAAAATTCGCGTTTCGCGGCCGAACGTGAGGATCGGTGTCCTGTAGCACCTCGCACGAATCCGTAAAAACCGGCAGCCAGCCACTGAGTTTCGCAATCAGGCTGGGGCGCCCCCTCCCGTTCTCGCGGCGCGGCGCTATCATGAATCCCAGGAACCTCGCGTGAAGAATCCAACTCAGGTCACCCGCAGCCGCTTCGAAATCGTCCAGGAGGGCCAAACCAGCTTCCTCGAATTCGAAACCGATGGCCAGGGCTGGATGACTCTCTGGCACACCGAAGTCCCCGAAGCTCTCCGCGGCCGCGGCCTCGCCGAGGAACTCGTCACCACGGCTTTCCAGTACGCCAAAGACCACGGCCTCCGCGTCGACATCGTGTGTCCCGTCGCCCACCACATCGTCGCCAAACATCCGGAGTATCAGCCTCTGCTGCGCTCCCAATAATCTGCCAGCGCGCAGAGTCTCATCCAGCGCAAGCAGCGGCTACGCTCCCGGCACGACTCCCAGCTGCATCATCATGCCCATCGTGTCCATCAGGATGCGCGTCTCCTTGATCCGCCCGTCGACCAGCCGGTCGATCACCACGCCCCACACCCGCACCGCTTTGCCCGTCGCGGGAATGTCCAGAAACGGGCCGCGGTGCGTGCCCGTCCAGGTAAAGCGGCTGGCCACTTTATCGCCCTCGCTCACCTGCTCCTCGATCGCAAACACAATGTCCGGAAAGCCCGTCCGCATGGCGCGCAGAATATCCTGCAGGCCCGCAAGTCCAGGCCCTTGTCCCGGCAGAGGCACCTGCTCCACCACGTCCTCCCACGCGAACTCGCCCGCCCGCTCGATCTCTCCGCGCGTAATCACCTCATCCGCAAAACGACGAACCACCCCAGCATTGTCCTGATTCACTGCACCCTCCCATGGTCGGCAATCATTCTCCCAACTCTAAACCCGAGCGCTGCCGCCATCCCGCTCCGAACGCCGCGCCCTCCCTCGCGAAATAGTCTGAATTTCCATTGCCTCCCCAGTCGGCGCGGTGCTACCGTCCTCCCGGTTCTGAGCAATGCCGGCAGCCCAGCGGAGCCCCGCGCCGCGTCGCCCGAACCAGAAACGAGACCAATCCCATGAGCAAAATCCCCACTCTCTCCCTCGCGCTGGCCCTGCTCGCCGGCCTCTCCGCCCACGCCCAGTTCGCCGGCGGACCCCCCTCCAACTCCTCCGAATGTGCCGGCCTGCCCAGCCACAACCAACTGCGCATGCAGCTCGCCGCCGCCCGCAACCTCGCCAACGGCGGCTTCAACCTCGACATGTGGGGCGTCGTCGTCAATCGCGACGGCGTCGTCTGCGCCGTCGCCTTCACCGGCGTCAACCGCGGCTCCCAATGGCCCGGCAGCCGCAACATCGCCGCGCAAAAGGCCAACACCGCCAACGCCTTCAGCCTGCCGGGACTCGCCCTCTCCACCGCCGATCTCTACTCCGCCACCCAACCCGGCGGCAGCCTCTTCGGCCTCCAAGCCAGCAATCCCATCGATCCGTTCCTCTCTTACGCGGGTAATCCCGCCAACTGGGGACAGGCGAACGACCCCATGATTGGCGGCCACATCGGCGGCGTCAACGTCTTCGGCGGAGGCCTGGCGCTCTATAACGCGCAGGGCGTCCTCGTCGGCGCACTCGGCGTCAGCGGCGACGCATCCTGCGCTGACCACAACATCGCCTGGCGCACCCGCCATTTCCTCAACCTCGACTTCGTGCCTGGCGGCGTCGGCCCCGACACCGCGCGGCCCGACAACATCGTGTACGACATCACCAACCAGCCGGGATTTCCGATTGGCGTCAGCGCCAGCGGATGGGGCCATCCTGTCTGCAGTCCGGCCGCGCAGCAGATTTCGCTCACGCTGCCGGCGGTTCAATAGGCCCAGCCGCATCAGCACCACGCAAAAAGCCCCACCCTTGTCGCATTCCCGCAAAGGTGGGGCTTTCTGTTCTGGCCGAATGCAGCCACGCCAAAGGGATCGCGCACTCCACGCTCGCGCGCAGCGCGTTCCGCCTGGACGCCCAGTCCCTACTGCTTCGCGAAGTCCAGATCGATGGTCAGCTTCACGTCGTCGCCCACCATCGCCGTCGGCATCCCCGTCGCAATCCCAAAATCCGTCCGATGGATCGTCGTCGTCGCCTCGAATCCCTCATGCGTCTTATTGCCCATCCCCGTCACCGGCCCGGCCGGCCCCGTAACGTCCAGTGTCACCGGCTTGGTCACGCCCTTCAGTGTCAGGTTGCCCTGCACGGTCAGTCCCGATCCGCCCTTCGTCACGCTGGTGCTGGTAAACGTCGCCGACGGATATTTCCCGGTATCGAAAAAGCGCGCGCTCTTCAGGTCGTTGTCACGCGCGGAGACGCCGGTATCGATACCAGTCACATCAATCGTCGCCTTCACGCTCGCCGTGCTCAGGTCGTCGCCGTTGGTCGTCAGCGTGGCGTTCACCGCGCCCATGCGTCCGCGCACCGCGGTAATGCCCAGATGCACAATCGAGAAGTCGACTTCGCTGTGCGCGGGGTCCGACTTCCATGTAGCGGACTGCGCCAGCAGCGCAGGCGCTGCAACCGCAAGCAAGGTGAACGTGACACCGGCGGAGACGAAACGGGCAAGCTTCATAAGGGAGTCCTTTCCAGATGACTGAGGCCACGGATTGCGAACCCATCCAGCTTAGCCAAAATTTTCGTTTTGCGCGGATTCTGCGTTTCCGCCCCCTCGCCCAGTTGTCGCCGCACACCGCTCGGAGAAATACTGTCGGCAGACTCTTCGCCGGAGGGATCGCCCCATGCCCATCGTTCGCAACTGCCCCGCCTGCGCCAAACCCAATCGCATCCCCGCCAAACACCTCTCCGACACCGGCCGTTGCGGAGCCTGCAAGACCCCCCTGCCGCCGCTCGCCGAACCCCTCGCCGTCACCGCCGCCGAGTTCGACGAGATCATCCGCGACAGCAAGGTTCCCGTCTTCGTCGATTTCTGGGCGGAGTGGTGCGGCCCCTGCCGCATGGCCGCGCCCAACGTGGCCCAGGTCGCCCGCGACCTCGCCGGCCACGCCGTCGTCCTCAAGGTGGACACCGAGCAGTCACCCGAGCTCGCCGCGCGCTACAACGTCCGCGGCATTCCGAACTTCGCCGTCTTCACCCGCGGAGCTTTGCAGTTCCAGCAGGCCGGCCTCGTCGACGCCAACACCATGAAGTCCTGGCTCACCCACGCCGCCTGAGCGCTCCCGTCCCGCCACCCGCGAGCTACAATGCCAGCGTCTCATTTCGCCGCGAGGATGCGCCTTGGCCGACAGCCCGAAACTCGATCGCCGCAATTTTCTCAAGACCGCCGCCGGAGCGATGGGCGCAGCCCTGCAGCCCGACGCCTGGTCTGCCGAATCACCAGCCCAGCCAGCGCCAACCCCAGCCACAGCCAGCCAGCCCGACCCCGACTTCCCGCGCCCCTTCTCCGGCCGCCAACTGCGAATGATCTCCTTTCCCCTCGGCGGCGTGGCCGCCGGCACCATCGGCCTGGGCGGCCGCGGCCAGCTCATCAACTGGGAAATTTTCAATCGCCCCAACAAAGGATTCCGTCCCCCCTACGCCTTTCCCGCCATCTGGGCACAGGCCGCGGGCGCCAAGCCCGTCGCGCGCGTGCTCGAGTCCCGCATCCTGCCGCCGTATGAAGGCCAGGATGGCCTCGGCTCCAACAACGTCCCCGGCCTGAGCCGGCTCGAGTCCGCCACTTTTACCGGCGGCTATCCGCTGGCACACATCGATTTTGAAGATCGCACGCTGCCGGTGACGGTCGCCCTCGATGCCTTCTCGCCCTTCATCCCCCACGAGCCGGACGACTCATGCCTCCCCGTCGCCATCCTCCGCTACCGCGTCTCCAATCCCGGCAGCGCCCCGGCCCAGGTGGCCATCGCCTTTTCCATCGAGAACCCCGTCAACACCAGGCGGGACGACGGCGACAATGCCCGCCAAAAATCCAGCGAGGGTCGCACCAACGAGTACCGCACCGGCAACGGCATCGCCGGCCTCCTGATGAGCAATCCCGCGCTCGCCGTCGATGACCCCATGAATGGCGGCCTCGTGCTCGCTGCGCGCAGCGACGCTGCCGCAACCATCTCGCACTGGACCGGCTGGCCCGCCGAACGCTGGTGGAACGCCCCGCTGCATTTCTGGGATCAATTCGCCGCCAACGGCGCGCTCGGCCCGCAGCCCGATCCGCACAACTCCGTCGGCGTCCTCTGCCTCCGCAAAACCATCGCTCCCGGCGCGACCGAGGACCTCGAATTCCTCCTCGGCTGGCGCTTCCCCAACCGCACCCCCGAATGGATTGGCTGGGACTCTCCCGCCGACGAAAGCAAAACCGTCATCGGCAATTTCTACGCCGCGCGTTTCCCGAGCGCCTGGGATGCCGTCCAGTACGCCGCCGATCATCTGCCCGATCTCGAAGCCCGCACGCGTCTCTTCGCCAACACGCTCGCCGCCAGCACCATCCCCGCCGCCGTCAAAGAGGCCGCCACCGCCAATCTCTCCACCCTCGCCACCACCACCTGCTTCCGCACCGCCGACGGCGAGTTCCACGCGTGGGAAGGCAGCGACGACACCAACGGATGCTGCTTCGGGAACTGCACCCATGTGTGGAATTACGAGACCGCCACCACCTTCCTCTTTCCCTCGTTCGCCCGCTCGCTCCGCCGCAGCGCCTTTGGCTATTCCATGGACGACGCCGGCGCCATCCACTTCCGACAGTTGCTGCCCGAGGGCAAAGGCCGTTCCGGATACGCGGCCGCCGACGGCCAGATGGGCCAGATCATCCACGCCTGGCTCGACTGGAAAATCAGCGGCGACGATGCGCTCCTGCGCGCCACCTGGCCCCGCGCGAAAAAGGCCCTCGAGTTTGCCTGGGTTCCTGGCGGATGGGACGCCAACCGCGACGGCGTCCTCGAAGGCGTCCAGCACAACACCTACGACGTCGAGTTCTACGGCCCCAATCCCATGTGCGGCATCTACTATCTCGGCGCGCTCCGCGCCGGCGAGGAAATGGCCCAGGCCACCGGCGACTCCGCCTCCGCGCAGACCTACCGCACTCTCTACCAGCAGGGCAGCCATTGGATCGACGCCAACATCTTCACCGGCGAGTTCTACATCCAGAAAATTCGCGGATTCCGCAAAGACGAAATCGCCGCCAGTCTCCGCAGCAGCATGGGCTCCGAAGACACCGAGTCCCCCGAATACCAGGTCGGCGGCGGATGCCTCGCCGATCAGCTCATCGGCCAGTATCTCGTCGAAATCGGCGGCATGAGCCCGCTCGTCGCAGCAGACAACATCCGCGCCACCCTGCGTTCCATTTACCGCTACAACTACCGTCCCAGCCTCGCCGCGCACGATAACGTCGAGCGCACTTACGCGCTCAACGACGAAGCCGCCGTCCTCGTATGCGATTACGGCAAAGCCCCGCGCCCCTCCGTCCCCTTCCCCTACTACGCCGAGGCGTGGACCGGCCAGGAATATCTCGTCGCCGCCCTCATGATCAACTGGGGCATGGTCGACGAAGGCGTCGCGTGCGTGCAGAACATTCGCGCGCGCTTCGACGGCGAGAAGCGCAATCCCTGGGACGAGCCGGAGTGCGGCCACCACTACGCCCGCGCCATGTCCTCGTGGTCTGCCTTCGTCGCCATGACCGGCTTCGTCTACGATGGAGTCGCCGCCTCCGTCATCGCCGTTCCCAAAATCCCCGCCGCCGCCTTCCAGACCTTCTGGTCCACCGGCACCGGATGGGGCACATATGCGCTCAACCAGCAGGGAAGCAACACCGTCTTCACCATCGAAGTGCTCGCCGGCACGCTCGCCTGCCGCTCCTGCACCATCGCCGCGCCCGGCACGGCGGCCAAAGTGGACCACGGCGGCACCACCATCGGCAGCCAGGTCGAACGCCGCGGCGACCGCATGACGGTTTCGCTCAGCAACACGCTGCGCCTCGCCGCCGGCGACAAACTCCGCATCGAGGCGCAGGGATGACCGCCCGCAAGCCATGGATCGTCGTCGTCGGCGGATTCCTCGGCGCGGGCAAAACCACCCTCATCCTCGCCGCCGCGCGGCTGCTCGAGAAGCGCGGCCTCCGCTGCGCCGTCATCCTCAACGACCAGGGCGGCGAGCTGGTCGACACGCGCCATGCCGTCGAACAGGGCATCGCGGCCCGCGAAGTCACCGGCGGCTGCTTCTGCTGCCGCTTCTCCGATCTGGCCGCGGCCATCGACGACCTGCGCGCGACCCGTCCGAATCAAGCCAGCCCGGACGTCATCTTCGCCGAGCCTGTCGGCAGTTGCACCGACATTGCCGCCACCGTGCTCGCTCCTCTCCTTGAAGACTTCGACAGTTGCCGCCTCGCGCCCTTCACCGTGCTCGTCGACCCCGCGCGGGCCGCCGCGCTCGCCGCCGGAGACGCCGACCTGTCCTTCCTCTTCGACAAGCAATTGCAGGAGGCCGATCTTCTCTGCCTCACCAAGGCCGATCTCTTCCCCGGCGTGCTCCCAGCCGCGGATCTACCGCCCACCGCGCGTGTCCTGCGGCTCAGCGCGAAGACCGGCGAGGGAGTCGCCGCATGGCTCGACGAGATTCTGGGCGGAGTGCTCCCCGCGGGCGCAACCACCCTCGACATCGACTACGCGCGCTACGCCGAGGCGGAAGCCGCCCTGGCATGGCTCAACCTCAGCTTCGTCTACCAGCCCTCCGCGCCCGTGTCGCCCGCGCTCGCCATCGGGCCGTGGATGGATGCGCTCGACCGCGCGCTCACCGCACAGGCCATCGATCTCGTCCACCTCAAAGTCTTCGACCGGTGCGCCGCGGGATGGCTCAAGGCGGCGCTCTGCGCCAACGGCGGCGGGCCAACGGTCGAAGGAATGTTGGACGCGTCCCCGGCGGCGCGCCACGAAGTGCTGGTCAACCTGCGCGCCAAAGGATCGCCGGAGGCGGTGCGAGCCATCGTCGAAGAGCAACTCCGGCAACTCAGCGGAGAGACGCTCGACCTGCGGATGAACTGCTTCAGTCCGGCTCCGCCGAAACCGGAGCGGCGGATCCCAGGTTTTTGAGGGGGGCCTTCGTAAACCGCAGATTCTGTTGCGTTTAGCGGAATAGGAACCCCCAGGAACCCCGCGAGGTCGCTGATTCGCAAGGAGTTGACGGCGGATGGGGGGCGAGGTCCCCTTGCCTTGATTTGCGCCGCTCCCGGACGAATTTTTTTTGAGAAATGCGCATGTGTGGCAAATAAGGCAGTTAGCGTACCACGATTTCGTAAGTGTGGAAAACAAGGCACTTGCGGGGATCTTTGCGGTATGTGTGGGAAATACGGGGCTTAGGAGCCAGCGGAAGGCGGTTGGCGGTCGGCACCCGGTCAAGTGGGTGCCGAAGGCTTCACGCCGAAGGTCTGTCTCGAAAGCAACGGGTTTCGCCCTGGGATGGGCAGGGCGATCCGATTTCCTGTCCAAGGAAGCGGCGGCAATTTCAAAGAACGGCGGCGTGGCGCGGCCTGGGCCGGACGCGGCAGGAGTTCAGAGGACAGGCTCAGAGCTGCGGGCTCAGAGCAGCGGGCGCAGAACTCAAAAGCAAAAGCCCTGCTCGGTTTGAACAGGGCCTGCCTTGTTTTTAAGGGTAAGACGGGCGGGGAAGCGAGGGCAAGAGGAATCGACGGGGTGGAGGGTACGAAGGTACCGTTTGGGGGCGACTCAGCTGCGTTCCTTCGGAACTCCGCCGAGAGCCTCCACCCCAGCCCGTCGAAAGCGGACGGGTTGGGGGCCCCGGCCTGCGGCAGCAAGGAAGGCGCCTGCGGCGCGGCGTTGATTCCCCGGCTTGAAAGCCGGGGCTTCTACCGTCTCCTCGCTAGCGCGAGGATGGGGTGGGGGAGGCGACCGCATGGTTTCAACGTGCCCTCCGAATCGGTTGAAATCATCATCCGGGGATAGATAAGGGACGTTTGACCGAGGCTATCCCGCTTCCGCCAGCCCATACCGACGCTGCCAGGCGTCTTTCAGACGGGCCCAGACGCGGGCCTTCTCGTCGGCGGTGGCTTCTTCGTTGGCTTTCTGGACGAAGCGCGCCGACTCGACCTTGGCCACCTCCAGCAGCTTGCGGTCGCGCACCAGGTTCGCCACGCGGAAGTCGGGCAATCCCGCCTGGCGCGTGCCGAAGAACTCGCCCGGGCCGCGCAGCTCCAGGTCCAGCTCGGCCAGCTCGAAGCCGTCCTGGGTCCGCACCATCGCCGCCAGCCGCTCCTCGGCGTTGGGCGTCAGCTTGCCTCCCGTCATCAGAATGCAGTACGACTTCGCCGCGCCACGCCCCACGCGGCCGCGCAGTTGATGCAGCTGGGCGAGGCCGAAGCGCTCGGCGTGTTCGATGACCATGACCGTGGCGTTGGGGACGTCGACGCCCACCTCGATGACGGTGGTGGCGATGAGGATATCGGTGTCGCCGCGCTGGAAGCGGGCCATGACGACTTCTTTCTCATCGGCATCGAGGCGTCCGTGGAGCAGGCCGACGCGCAGACCGGCGAGCTCGTGGGCGCGCAGGCGGTCGTACATGTCGGTCGCGGATTTGAGCGGGAGTTTGGGGAAGAGGCCGGGTTTGCCCTCGGGGGCTGAAGCCCCTTTCTTTCTTCCGGGCTGCACGGCACGGCTGAAGCCGTACCCCTTCAAAGCGGGATGGCTGGCGGAGCGGTTGCCGGCGCTGCTTTCGTTGGGTTTGCCCTCGGGGGCTGAAGCCCCTTTCTTTCTTCCGGACTGAACGGCACGGCTGAAGCCGTGCCCCTTCAAAGCCAGGGTGACGTCTGGGGCTTTTTGCGCAGCGGCGTCTATGGACTTGCGTGTCCCTTTCTTCGGCGGCTTTTCTTCCGCCGCTTCTTCGGGCAGGGCGAAGTCGAGTTCGGGCTGATCGTCTTTGGGGCCTTCGATCACCGGATAGACGACGTAGGCCTGGTGTCCTTTGGCCACCTGCTCACGAACGAACTTCCAGACCTCATCCGAGCGATCGTCGGCGACCTGGCGGGTGACGATGGGCGTGCGTCCGGGCGGAAGCTCGTCAAGCACGCTGAGGTCAAGGTCGCCGTAGAGCGAGAGCGCGAGGGTGCGCGGGATGGGGGTTGCGGTCATCACCAGCACGTCGGGCTCAGCGCCGTCCTTCTTCATGAGGCGGAAGCGCTGCAGGACGCCGAAGCGGTGCTGCTCGTCGACGACGACGAGGCCGAGGTTGGCGAACTCCACCTTCTCCTCGATGAGCGCGTGCGTGCCGATGACCAGGTCGGCTTCGCCCTCGTAGATTTTGCGGCGGGCGGCGCGCTTGCGGTCGTCGTCGAGCGAGCCGGTGAGCAGGGTGATGCGGTAGCGCTTCGGGGACTTCTCCAGGATGCGTTTGGCGGAGAGGTAGTGCTGGGTGGCGAGGATTTCGGTGGGGGCCATGAGCGCGGCCTGGTAGCCGTTCTCGATGGCGATGAGCATGGCCTGGAGGGCGACGATGGTCTTGCCGGAGCCGACATCCCCCTGCAGCAGGCGGCGCATGGGTGCGGGACGGCGCATGTCTCCGGCGATCTCGCCGAGGGAGCGCTTTTGCGCGGCGGTGGGATGGAAAGGGAGGACGGAACGCAGGGCGGCGCGGACCTGGTCGCCGGTTGCAAAGGCCAGGCCCTGCTTTTCCTGGAACTTTTTGCGTTTTACTTCGAGGCCCATCTCGAGGTAGAACAGCTCCTCGAAGATGAGCCGCCGGTGCGCCGGCGTGGCGGCGGATTGCAGATGCGTCATGGGCGTGCCCACGGGGGGGAAGTGGACCTCGCGCAGCGCCTCTTCGCGGCTGCACAGGCCGAGCCGCGCCACAATGGATTCCGGCAGCGCGCGCGGCAGGGTCTCCGGCATGTTGCCTTTGAGCTCTTCGAGGATGTTCCAGACGGTGCGGCGGATCCAGCGCGAGGCGAGGCGGCTGCCGCTGAGCGATTCGTAGACGGGGGTGATGCGGCCGACTTCGAGGATGCGATCGAGGGCGTCGTCGTGGCCGTCGGGGAGGATTTCAAACTGGGGCTGGATCATCTTGAAGCCGCGGCCGGAGCGCGATGGCTCGACTTTGCCGTAGAGGGCGACCAGTTGGCCAGTTTTGAATTTGCCGTCGAGATAGGAGCCGTGGAACCACATGCACTTGATGGAGGAAAGGCCCTGGCCTACGGTCATTTCGAAGATGGGCATGCGTTTCGTGCGGAGCAGCGCCGCCCCGCGCACTTCGCCGATGATGCTGACGGTCTCGCCGGGTTTGAGATCGGTGAGGGGGCGGGGATTGAGGCGGTCTTCGTAGCGGAAAGGCAGGTGGAGGAGGAGGTCCTCGACGGTGGCGATCTCTTTTTCCGCCAGTGTTTTGGCGATGGTGGGGCCGATGCCTTTGACGAACTGGATCGGAGTTTCGAGGGTGAGCACTGGAGCGATGCTAATGCATTTGCAGCGTGCAGCGTGGAGGGCGCAGCGTTCAGGGAAAGCAGGGGCTGTGGATTTTTGCCGGTTGCGCCGGGGCGCGCGATAGGCGAAGATAAGGCGAAGATGGTGCTGGATGCCTTCCGCTGCTGCCCTTCGTCTGCAAATCGAAAATGCCCTGTCGAAAAGGATTCCTTCGGCGCTGACGCCGGCGGCGCGGGTGATGCGTCCCACTGCGCCGACGGGGATTGCGGCGCTGGACGAGCGGCTGGGCGGCGGGCTGCCGGTGGGGGCGCTGAGCGAGCTGACGGGGCCGGAATGCTCGGGGCGGAGTTCGCTGGCGCTGTCGTTTGTGGCGGGGCTGACGGAGGCGGGGCGGGTGTGCGCGTGGGTGGATGTGTCGGACGCGCTGGATCCGGAGTCGGCGGCGGCGGCGGGGGTGGATCTGGAGCGGCTGCTGTGGGTGCGGTGCGGGGCGCGGCAGTTGGCGCTGCCGGGCTTCGAGGCGGTTCAGAAAATTCCGGGAAAGGCTTCGGAACCTGCTGCCGTTCCGCCAACTGTATCTGCTGTAGATACAAATTCTCGTTCGGAGCGCAACGACTTTCCGCAGAGCTTTGCGCCGCGTTGCGCTGAGCCGCAGCCGCGTGCGCTGCGGAAGAGCCGGGAAGCTGTTGTTGCCGCGAACCGGGTGCCGCACATCTGCCCGGCGCCGGCAAATGGGGGATTCCGCGCCAAACCTGTTTTCGCCGCGAAGCGGCCCCTGGACGTACGCGAGTACTCGCGGCTGGATCAGGCGCTGCGCGTGACCGACCTGCTGCTGCAGGCGGGAGGCTTCAGCGCCATTGTGCTGGACATGGGCGGGGTGGCGCCGGAGTTTGCGCTGCGCGTGCCGCTGGCGACGTGGTTCCGCTACCGGGCGGCGGCCGAGCGGACGCAGGCGAGCGTGGTGCTGCTGACGCAGCAGGCATGCACGAAGTCGAGCGCGGGGGTGGTGCTGACGCTGACGCCGGGGGGCGTGACGGCGGAGGGCGGGACGGTGCTGACCGGCGCAGAGTATCGCGTGGAGATTGCGCGGGAGCGCTTTGCCCAGGCTGGCGGACTGGCGCGCAAGCCGCCGCAAAGCGTGCGCTGGGAAGGGTACGCTCCCTGGGCGGGACGGCGATGAATCAGACAGTCCTCTATGCCTGCCTGTATGCGCGGGAGTTTCCGGCGCAGGCGATGCTGCGTCTGCGGCCGGCACTGCGGCTGGAGCCGGTCGCGGTGTTGCAGGGAGAGCCGCCGCGGCAACTGGTGTGCTCGCGCAACGGACGCGCCCGCGCGCTGGGCGTGACGGCGGGGATGACGCGGGCGGAGCTGGATGTTTTTCCCACGGTGGCGCGGCTGGCGCGTTCGCTGGTGGAAGAGACGAGCGCGCGGGCTGCTCTGCTGGCGTGCGCGGGGCAGTTTTCGCCGCGCGTGGAGGATCGCAGCCTTGTTCCTGAAAATGAGGGCTGCTTTTGTGCGGTTCTCGACATTGCCGGGACGGAAAAGCTTTTTGGGACGCCGGAAAAACTGGCGAAGAAGCTGCTCGGCGCTGTCCGCGCGCTGGGGATTCGGGCGGTGGTGGTGGTCAGCCGCAATCTGGACGCGGCGATTTGCATGGCGCGCAGCCTGCATCCGCAGGCCCCTGCGATTGCAGGCGCGGCGGCTTTTGCGGGATGGAGCACTGCCGTCCTCCCATGGGGCGAAGAAGCGGACGCGCTGGCGATGCTGCCGCTGGCGGTGCTGCCGCTGACGCCGGAGCATGCGGAGACTCTGGCGCGGTGGGGCATTGCCACGCTGGGCGCGCTGGCGGCGCTGCCGGAGAAGGAACTGATCGCGCGGCTGGGGCAGGAGGGGCAGCGCCTGCGGCAACTGGCGCGGGGAGAAGCGCCGCATCTGCTGGTTCCCGCGGAGCCGAAGTTTCTGCTCGAAGAGCGGATGGAACTGGACGCGCCGGTGGAGTTGCTGGATTCGCTGCTCTTCGTGCTGGGGGTTCTGCTGGATCACCTGATTGCGCGCGCTGTGGCGCACATCCTCGCGCTGGCTTCGGTGACCGTGACGCTGGCGCTGGAAGGCGGCAGCACGCACACGCGCACGCACACACGGACGGTGCGACCCGCATTGCCGGGCAACGAGCGCGGGCTGTGGCTGAAGCTGCTGCATCTGGATTTGCAGGCGCATCCGCCGGCGGCGGCGATTGTGGGCGTGACGGTGAGCGCGGAGCCGGGCAACACCAGCAAGGTGCAGATGGGTCTGTTTTCGCCGCAACTGCCGGAGCCATCGCGGCTGGACGTGACGCTGGCGCGCATCCGCTCCATTGTGGGCGACGATCGTGCGGGGCACGCGGTGCTCGAGGACACGCACCGGCCGGACGCTTTTCGCGTGGCGCCGTTTGCGGTTCCTCCATTGCATGTAGCCGCAGCGGCGCGTGGACGGTCGCGCAAAGCGGTGCGGAGGCTGCGTCCGCCAGAGCGTGTGGCGATGACGCTGAACCGGCGGCGTCCGGCATCGTTCTTCTTTCGCAACCAGCGCTACCAGGTGGAACAGGCGTACGGCCCGTGGTTCTTTTCCGGCAACTGGTGGGGCACAGAGATGTGGTCGGTGGAGAAGTGGGATGTGATTGCGCGGGCGGTCACGACGTCTGCGGCGGCGCGAGCAGGGAATGAGACGATCTGCTGCTGTCTGGCGCGGCATCCTGCGCGGGAAGACTGGCAGTTGGAGGCGCTGTATGACTGAGCCGCGCTATGTGGAGCTGCACGCGGCCAGCGCGTTTTCTTTTCTGGAAGGCGCTTCGCAACCGGAGGACCTGGTGGCGCGCGCCGCGGAGTTGCAGATGCCCTCGATGGCGCTGCTGGATCGCAACGGCTTTTACGGATCGGCGCGCTGCCACACGGCGGCTGTGCGCGATGGGCTGCGCGCGCATGTGGGCGCGGAAGTGGCGACTGCGGCGTTCGGCATGCGTCTCGCGCCGGCTGGCTGGCTGCCGCACCAACATTCCGCAGAGCAGGCGCGGCTGCCGCTGCTGTGCACCTCGCGGGCCGGCTATCAAAATTTATGCCAGATGATTACGCAGTTCAAGATGCGGGAGAAGAGCAAGGCGGAGGGCGCGGCGACGGTTGACGATCTGGAGCAGTATGCCGGAGGGTTGATCTGCCTGACGGGCGGCGATGAAGGGCCGCTGGCGGCAGCGCTGGCCGATGGCGGAGAAGCAGAAGGGCGCGCGGTGGTGGAGCGGCTCACAAATCTCTTCGGCCGCGAGAACGTCTACGTGGAACTGCAGCGCCACCAGGAACGCGATGAGGAGTGGCGCAACCAGGCGGCGCTGCGCATCGCCTCTGCGCTGCGGCTGCCGGTGGTGGCTACGAATGGCGTGCGCTACGGGAAAGATGCGGATCGGGAGATTCTCGATGTGTTCACGTGCATCCGCCATCACGTGGATCTGGACCATGCGGGGCGGCTGCTGGCTCTGAACTCGCAGCGTTCGCTGCGCTCTGCGCGCGAGATGGCGTGGATCTTTCGCGATGTTCCGGGCGCGGTGGACCGCACGCTTGAAATTGCGCAGCGGCTGGAATTTCAGCTGGCCGATCTGGGGTATGAATTCCCGGCCTATCCCGTTCCTGAGGGCGAAACGATGGACAGTTTTCTGCGCAGGCGCGTGGACGAAGGCGTGCGCCTGCGCTACGGGGTCAAGAGCGATCGCGCTTTGCTGGAGCGGGCAAGAAAGCAGGTGGATCACGAACTGGCGCTGATTGCGAAACTCGGCTTCGCCGGGTATTTCCTGATCGTGTGGGACATTGTGCGGTACTGCAAGCGGAATGGCATTCTGATCCAGGGGCGGGGCTCGGCGGCGAATTCCGCGGTGTGTTATGCGCTGGAGATTACGGCCATCGATCCAGTTGGCATGGAGTTGTTGTTCGAGCGATTTCTGAATGAGAACCGCGGCGAGTGGCCGGACATCGATCTGGATTTGCCGTCGGAGGAGATGCGCGAGCAGGCGATCCAATACGTGTATCAGCGTTACGGCGAGCTGGGCGCGGCGATGACGGCGAACGTGATCAGCTATCGGGGCAAGTCGGCGGCGCGCGAAGTGGGCAAGGCGCTGGGCTTCGATGCGGAATCGCTGGGTCGGCTGTCAAGCCTGGTGAGCCAGTGGGAATGGCGCGGGGAAAACGACACCATGGCCAACTCCTTTACGCATGCGGGCTTCGACGTGGCGCATCCGCGCATCGCGAAATACCTGGAGCTGTGCGTGCGGCTGCAGGATTTGCCGCGGCATCTGGGGCAGCACTCCGGCGGGATGGTGATTTGCCAGGGGCAGCTGAACCATGTGGTGCCGCTGGAGCGCGCGTCGATGCCGGGGCGCACGGTGGTGCAGTGGGACAAGGAGGATTGCGCCGATCTGGGCATTGTGAAGGTCGATCTGCTGGGGCTGGGGATGATGGCGGTGCTCAAAGATTGCCTGACGCTGATCCCCGAGCATTACGGTGAGCCGATCGATCTGGCGCAACTGCCCGAGGATCCCGAAGTGTACAAAGTAGTGCAGCGCGCCGATACGGTGGGCATGTTCCAGATCGAGAGCCGCGCGCAAATGGCTTCGCTGCCGCGTAATTATCCGGAGCATTTTTACGATCTGGTGGTGCAGGTGGCGATCATCCGGCCGGGGCCGATTGTGGGGAAGATGATGCATCCTTACATGCGGCGGCGGCAAAAGAAGGAGGCGGTGACATATCCGCATCCTTCGCTCGAGCCGGTGCTGAAGCGGACGCTGGGGGTGCCGCTGTTTCAGGAGCAACTGCTGCGCATGGCGATGACGGTGGCCAACTTCAGCGGAGCGGAGGCCGAGGAGTTGCGCCGCGCGGTGGGCATGCGGCGATCGTGGCAACGGATGAAGGACCTGGAAGGCAATCTGCGCCGGGGCATGACGGCGAACGGCCTCGCGCCGCAAACGCAGGACGAGATTGTGCAGGCCATCAGCTCGTTCGCGCTGTATGGATTTCCCGAGTCGCATGCGGCCAGCTTTGCGCTGATCGCGTATGCGTCGGCGTATCTGAAGGTGAAGTATCTGGCGGCGTTCACGGCGGCGATTCTGAACAACCAGCCGATGGGATTTTATTCGCCGGCGGTGCTGGTGAAAGATGCGCAGCGGCATGGGCTGCGGGTGCGGCCGATTGACGTGCAGGAGTCGGCGTGGGCGTGCACGGTGGAGCACGAAGCGGATGGGACGCTGTCGATGCGGCTGGGGCTGGGCTATGCGCGCGGCCTGCGCCAGCAGGCAGGCGAAGCGATGGCGGCGGTGCGGCGTGAGGGTGGGCGCTTTGCGTCGGTCGACGATTTGGCGCTGCGGGTGCCGTTTTTGAACCGGAAGGAGATCACGCTGCTGGCGAATATTGGCGCGCTCAATCAGGTGGACGGCATCGGGCATCGGCGTGATGCGCTGTGGCAGGTGGAACGGGCGGGCAAACCGGAGGGTCCGCTGCTGACGCACACGGGCGCGCTGCTGGCGGATGCTCCGGAGCCGTCGCCGCTGCGGCAAATGACCTCCGAAGAAAGGCTGGTGGCCGATTATGCGGGCATGGGATTGACAACTGGGAAGCATCCCATGGCGCATCGCCGCGTGGAACTGCGGCGGCAGGGGGTTCTATCGGCGGAAGAGTTGCGTGCATGCCGCGATGGCGCATGGGTGCGCACCGCGGGGTGCGTGATTGCGCGGCAGAGGCCGGGGACGGCGAAGGGATTTGTTTTTCTTTCTATGGAAGATGAGACGGGGATCGCTAACGTGATCGTGACGCCGGATATGTACGAGCGGAATCAGGTGGTGGTGACGCGGTCGCGCTTCTTACTGGTGGAGGGGCCGCTGCAGAATCAGGATACCGTCGTCCACGTGAAGGCCGTGCGATTGACGCCGCTGGACGATCGCGCGGTGGAGATTCGGTCGCATGATTTTCACTGACGTCAGAATTTCCCATATCGATCGAACAGAAGGGGAGGTATACTTGGATCGACCATCAATGGGGCGGCAAGCCTCTTGGCTGGTTAAATTCACTCTCTTGCGGGGCACAGAGCCTCCAAGCAGAAACGAGGAAAATGTATGATATTAAACATCCCTGTACAGCAGGACCATCTCCGGTCCATCCAAGATCCCAACAGATCAAAGATAAAGATCATTCATGCGCTTGTTCGCGCTATGGACTGGCCAGATAACGTTCCAATCGACCCAGATCCACGAGTTCCGAAGGAGCGAGGCCCCATCGTCAAGAAAATCACTGCCTCTCTTGCGAGTGGAGACGGGCGTTTTCACCTATTAAATCGCGGGATCACGCTTTCCGTTAAAAAGGCGGAATTTGACAATCAAACAAATACGCTTCACCTGCAAATTCCTGACGACGAGTCCTACGGGATTATAGACGGCGGCCACACTGACCACGCGATTAAGACCACCGTCAAGGCCCAACGCAAAAGCCCGACAGAAACGGTTTTACTCAACCAGTACGTACATGTCGAAATTCTCTCGAGGATTGAAAGCGACTTAGCGGATATCGCTGAAGCCAGAAATTTCAGTCAGCAGCTCAAGACGTGGACACTAGCGAACTATCGAGACAAGTTCGAATGGTTCCTCAACGCACTTGGCGAAGACTTTCGCAAGTCCGTAAAAACCAGCGAAAACGACACCGAACCGGTGGGAATCTTAGATCTCATACAGGTAATGTGTGCCGTTAATCCGAAGCTGTACGGACCCGCGAGTCAATCTATCAACGAGACGTACAAGAATGCAGGAAAATGCCTGCAAAACTTCGTGGCAGATCGGGATCCACATCATTTCAAGGCCATGACACCAATTTGTCGAGATGTTGTTCGCCTTTACGACTACATTCGCCTCAATTGGAAGGATGCCTACAACGCCAAAGATGACGCTGGCAAGCGCGGGAGAATCGGGGCCCGTACGGAAATGCAGCAGCGGCAGCGCAATCGCTCAGCGTTGGCGACCTACCATTTCTTGGGCAAAGAGCCAGTGCACGGCGACCTTCCTATCGAAAAAGGACTGGCAATTCCGCTGATTTCCAGCTTCCGTGCCCTCCTTGAAAGGGATCGGAAGGGGAAACTGAAATGGTACACAGACCCTTTTGCGTACTTTGACGAGAATGGCTCGCATCTGGTTCGCCTTGTGATGACTGCAAGCGATACAGCCGGCGGAGATCCCCATCAGGTGGGTCGCGACCCTCAGATGTATACCTCGCTCTATTCTGAGGTTCGGCGGTGGTATCTTGAGGGACGATTCAAAGATGAGCTTGCGAAGGATTAGGTCCTAGATTGCTTAACAGCTATCAGGCTCGGTCATCGAGCCTGATATCCAGTTGCAGCCCTACAATGACGGAAATACATCTTGCCGGGTTTCGCGCTCTACGTCTCAGGCGGCTATTCCACTTTCCCCATCAGTTTCCTTCCGAAGAAATCCGCCTCCAGTCCGTAGGCCGTCATCCACGAGCGGTGCAGCAGGAAGCCGTGGATTTCGTCGGGGAAGACGTGCTCCTCAAACGGCGTGCCCTGGGCGCGCAGCGCGGCGGCGAGGCGCACGGTATTCGCGAACTGCACGTTGCGGTCGTCGTCGCCCTGGATGAGGAGCACCGGCGAGCGCCACGTCTTGACGTAGGCGAGCGGAGAGGATTCCCACGCAATGCGCGCGGCCTGGGGATCGGCGTTGGGGTTGTAATTCGGCTGCCAGTTGCCCAGCTCCAGCACCCAGTCGTGGACACCGTGCATGTCGACGCCGGCAGCGAAGAGATCGGAGGCTTTGGCCAGCGCCATGGCGGTGAGGAAGCCGCCGTAACTGCCTCCCCACGCTCCGATCTTCGCGCCATCAACGTCGGCGCGGCTGCGAAGATAGAGTCCAGCGCCCATCACGTCGTTGAACTCGCTGGCTCCGGCGGCACCGTAGTTGAGCGCCTCGCGGAAGTTGAGGCCGTAGCCGATGCCGCTGCGGTAGTTCACGCTGAGCACGATGTAGCCGAGGCTCGCGAGGTACTGATTCATGGCGTATGCGTTGGAGTAGTAGTCCATGTAATGCCAGCCGAGCAGCATCTGGCGCCGCGATCCACCATGGAAGAAGACGAGGGCCGGATGCTTTTGACCGTCCGCCGCGGACGTGGGGAGAAACAATTGCCCGTGAATCTGCAGTCCGTCGGACGCGGAGAAGATGACTTGTTGCGGCACGACCAGCTTGTTCGCGGGAAAATCCGCCGGGATCATCTGCGGCGCGACGTCGCGGAGCGCGCCGTCGCTGGCGACGACTGCGGGGCGGATGGGGACGCGTGCGTCGGAGCGCAGCACCTCGACGGTTCCGTCCGCCGCCAGGGCCGGTTCAATCTCCAGCCCATCGCCCCCGGTCAGTTGCTGAGGCGTGCCGCCGTCCGCGCTGACAGACCATAGGTGCCGGCGGTCGATGTCGTCCTGATTCGAGGAGTAGACGAGCGTCTTCCGGTCCTGGCTGAAGGCGACGTAGTCGACCTCAAAGTTGCCGGGCGTTAGATTTGCCGCCTCGCCGCCGTTGGCTGCGACCGAATACAAGTGCAGCCAGCCATCGCGCTCCCAGGGAAAGACGATGTGGTCGCCGGCGGTCCAGTACAGTTGTTGATCGGATTCCGTGCCGTGGAAGACGCTGCCCACGCCCTCCTGCGCGTGCCACACTTCGCGGCCCGTGCCCGTGGTCACGTCGGCCACGCGGAGGGACCAAGGCTGCGCTGTCCGACGCGGCTTGAAGTCGATGCCGGAAGTGTCGGGGGGAATGCGGACAAACGCGATGTGGCGGCTGTCGGGCGACCAGACGGGATCGCGGTCAATCTGCGTGGAGGGATCGAGGTAGCGCAGCGAGGAATCGGCAAACGAGAAGATCCCGACGAAGCCGTGATCGTCGCGCTCGCTGGTGAAGGCGAGATATTTGCCATCGGGCGACCAAAGGAGCGAGCCGAGATCGCCGCGTCCATGAAAGAGTTGCGCCGGTTTAGCGGCCGGGTCGCGGAGATCGAGGGTCCAGATCTGGTCGTCTTTGAGATAGGCCAGCGTTGCGCCGTTGGGAGAGATGGCGGGCGTGCGGCCGTCGGCCAGTTTGCGTCCGTCGCCGCCCTTCGCGCTGACCATAAAGATTTCCTGCGTCACGCCCCGGGGCAGCAGCGCTGGGTTGGGCGACGGCTTCTCGGGAAATTCCAAATCGCCGCCACGCACGTAGAGGATGCTGCGGCCGTCGTGTGTCCACGCGATGTCGCCGACGTCGATGCCGTCATCCGCATCGTCGCTGGTGACGCGATGCATGGAGCCGCCGTTCTTCTCGGCGACCCAGATATTGCGCTTGCCCTCCTGATTGGCGATCCAGAGCAGATCGTCGCCTTTGGGAGCGGCTTGCAAGCCGGAGCAGAAGGGGGCGCTCATCACCTGTTGGAGAGTGAAGCTCTGCGCGTTGGCAGCCACAGTGACGGCAACGAATGCGAGCGGTGCGGAGAGAATGGCGGCCAGGCGTGAAAGCATCGGCGCTCCTTGCAAAAGGGGTTGAGCCATTATTGCGATCCGCGCGGACGGTGACAACCTGGCCTGCGGGGCGCGGGCTATACTCAGCGATTGTGAGCACTCATCCCAATCCGCAAAAGGACGCGGAGAGCCAGCTTGGCTTCTCGTTCGAATCGCCGGTGACGCGGCGCATCTGGACGGTCGGCGACCTGGTGAGTGAGGTGCGCGTCCACGTGGAGCGCGCGTATGGCGATCTGTGGGTGGAGGGCGAGATTTCGAATCTGCGCGCGGCGCCTTCGGGGCATACGTATTTCACGCTGAAGGATGGGGACGCGCAATTGCCGGCGGTGCTGTTCCGGCGGCAGGCGTCGCTGCTGCGGTTTAAGCCGGCAGATGGATTGCACGTGCTGCTGCGTGGGAAGGTTTCTGTCTACGAGCAGCGGGGACAGATGCAGCTGGTGGCGGAGTTTCTGGAGCCGGTTGGGGCGGGATCGCTGCAAATCGCGTTTGAGCAACTGAAGGCGCGATTGGAAGCGCGCGGACTGTTCGACGCCGGGCGAAAGAAGCCGCTGCCGGCGTTTCCGCGGTGTGTGGGGATCGTGACGTCGCCCACGGGCGCAGTAATTCGCGACTTCCTCAACATCGCCAATCGGCGACACGCGGGGCTGCATGTTCTGCTCTATCCAGCGTCGGTGCAGGGCGAAGCGGCCGCTGCGGAAGTGGCCGCCGGCATTGCGTATTTCAATCGCGCGCGCGAAGTCGACGTCATTGTGATCGCGCGCGGCGGAGGGTCGCTCGAGGATCTGGCGCCTTTCAACACCGAGTTGCTGGCCGAGGCGATTGCGGCGTCGGAGCTGCCGGTCATCTCCGCCGTGGGTCATGAGACCGACTTCACGATTGCGGATTTTGTTGCCGATTTGCGTGCGCCGACGCCTTCCGCTGCCGCCGAACTGGTGACCGCTGCGCTGCACAATGTGGCGGAGCGGATGCAGAGCCTGGATCAGCGCCTGCTGCGCGCCTGCCGGTACCGATTGCTGCAGGCTGGCCATGCGCTGGCGCGGGTACGGGTGGAATCGATCCAGATGCGGGAAATGGATCAGCTGCGGCGGAAGCAGCAACGCGTGGATGATCTGAGCCAGCGCATGGAGTCGCTCTGGCGTGTGCGGCATCGTGGTTGGAGAGAGCGGCTGCACGAAGCCTCCGCGAGACTGATCCGTCATGATCCCGCGATGAGCACCGGGGTGGCGCGGGAGCGCCTGGCGGCTCTGGATGCACGCATGGGGCGGGCCGCGCACGAGATCGTGCGATTCTGCCGCGAGCGGGAATCTTCGTTGACGCGGGAGCTGGGCGCACTGTCGCCGCTGGCGGTGCTGAACCGGGGATATGCGCTGGTGTACGACGAGCAGGGTACGCTGGTGAAGACGACGATGAATATCTCCGAGGGGCAGGCGATCGCGATACGACTGGCGCGCGGACGCATCCGCGGGCGCGTCGATCAGGTAGAGGAAGAACCCACAGACCTATGAGGAAGCTGTTTGGAACGGACGGAATTCGCGCGGTAGCGGGCGAAGCTCCGCTGGATGAGAAGACGATTTACGCGGTGGGGCTGGCGCTGGCCCATCAGGTCAGCGGAACGCACAAGCAGCCCCGCGTGATCCTCGGCATGGACACGCGCGAGTCGAGCGAGTGGATCGCGGGATTGATTTCCGCGGGCTTGCGCGCGGGCGGCGCGGCGGTCGAGAATGCGGGAGTGATCACCACGCCGGCGATTGCGTACCTGGCGCGGCGGCATGGATTTTCCGCGGGCGTTGTCATCTCCGCTTCGCACAATCCCTGGCAGGACAATGGGATTAAGGTTTTCGGCAGCGACGGTTACAAATTGCCGGATGCGACGGAACTGCGCATCGAGGAAGAGATTTTTCGGCGGCTGGAGGGTGTGGGGACGCCGGCAGCGGGCGCGGCTCCGGCGGTGAATCCGCAATATAGGGCGGACTATGAGGGCTTTCTGCGCGCGGCGGTTCCCGGGCTCAGCCTGAATGGGCTGAAGGTGGTGCTGGATTGCGCCAACGGGGCCGCGTCCGCGATTGCGCCGGAGCTGTTCGCGCATTTCGGGGGCACGATCCACCTGACGCATGCTGCGCCGAACGGGCGCAACATCAACGACGGGTGTGGGGCGCTGCATCCGGGCGTGGTCGCCGCGGAGACGAAGGCGCTGCGTGCCGATGTGGGGGTGACTTTCGACGGCGACGCCGATCGCGCAATGCTGGCGGACGCGGAGGGACACGTGGTGAACGGCGACGCAGTGATGCTGCTGGCGGCGCGCGATATGCAGAAGCGCGGCCTGCTGCGCAACGGCATGGTGGTCGCCACGACGATGTCGAATATGGGACTGGAGGCAGCGCTGCGGCGGGACGGCATTCGCATGCTGCGCGCGCCGGTGGGCGACAAATATGTGCTGGAGCGGATGCAGCAGG
The DNA here is from genome assembly GCA_036267295.1 of Acidobacteriaceae bacterium. Lineage (GTDB taxonomy): Bacteria > Acidobacteriota > Terriglobia > Terriglobales > Acidobacteriaceae > Palsa-343. The sequence goes on from DATAWI010000043.1 coordinate 25,323, forward strand.
AAGAGGCGTCGCTGGGCGGGGAGCAGTCGGGGCACATTTTGTTTCCGCATCTGGCGACGACCGGGGATGGATTGCTGACGGCGCTGGTGATGCTCGACATTGTCCAGCGGTCGGGACGCGCTCTGGATGAGCTGGTGGCCGATCTGAAGGTGTTTCCGCAGGTGATTGTGAACGTGCGGGTGCGGGAGAAGAAGCCGCTCGAAACAATTGCCACCGTGACGGATACGATTCGCGACGCTGAGGCGGAGCTGGCGGAGAGCGGCCGGGTTGTGGTGCGGTACTCCGGGACCGAAGCGCTGGCGCGGGTGATGATTGAGGCGGAATCGGAAGAGGCGATGCGGCGGCACGCGGAGCGGATCGCGGCCGCAATTCGCGAGGAATTGGGAGCGTGATCAGTCGAGGTCGCGCCAGTTCGGCCCCACGCCCACGTCGGCAACCAGCGGAACGCTGAGTTCGATGACGTGTTCCATCTCGTGGCGGACGAGAGCGCTGACCGGCCCGACTTCATCTTTCGGAACATCGAAGACTAACTCGTCATGCACCTGGAGGGTCATCCGGGCGGCGAGTTTATCCTGCGCCAGCCGTTGATCGATGCGGATCATGGCGAGCTTGATGAGGTCGGCGGCCGTCCCTTGCAGGGGCGTGTTGATGGCGGTGCGTTCGGCGAAGCCGCGCTGGTTGGCGTTGCGGCTCTGCATGTCGGGAATGGGACGGATGCGGCCAAAGAGCGTGCGCACCTTTTGTTCGCGGCGGGTTACTTCGAGCATGCTGTCGATCCAGGCGCGGACGCCCTGGTAGCGCGCAAAATATTTGTCGATGTAGAGGCGGGCTTCGTGCTGATCGATGCCGAGTTGCGCGGCGAGGCCGAAGGGCGAGATGCCGTAGACGATTCCGAAGTTGACGGCCTTGGCACGGCTGCGGGTTTCTTTGTCCATGGTGTCGGCGGGGACGCCGAAAACCTCGGACGCGGTGAGGGTGTGAATGTCTTCGCCAGTTTGGTAGGCGCGGGTGAGCAGCGGGTCCGCGGAGAAGTGGGCGAGCAGACGCAACTCGATCTGCGAATAGTCCGCGGAGAGCAGAACGCAGCCGGGAGGCGCGATGAAGGCGGCGCGAATCTCGCGTCCCAACTCGGTGCGGATGGGAATGTTCTGCAGATTGGGATTGGTCGAGGAGAGGCGGCCGGTGGCTGTTCCCACCTGATTGAAGGTGGTGTGGACGCGTCCGGCGGCGTCGGCGAGCAGGGGCAGAGAATCGGCGTAGTTGGACTTTAGCTTGGCCAGCTGCCGGTATTCGAGAACCAGGCGCGGAACGTCGTTGTGCGCGGCTAATTCCTCGAGGACATCCTGGGCGGTGGAAATCACCTTGCCTTTGCCGTATTTCAGCGGGCGCGGCAAGTTCATTTTGTTGAACAGTACGTCGCCGAGCTGTTTAGGAGAATTGATATTGAAGCGATGGTTGGCGAGCGTGAAAATCTGCTCGCCGACGCGCTGCATATCCGTGGCGAGCCGATCGGCCATGCGTCCGAGGACGGCGGAGTCGATGCGAATGCCGGCCTTTTCCATGCGCAGGAGAATGGGGACAAGGGGCAGGTCGATTTCTTCGTAGACGCGGCGTTCGGCGAGGGTGTCGATCTGCTCGCGCATCGACGGCGCCAGGCTGTGAATCGCATGCGCGGCCTCGGCAAGCTGCAGATCGCCGGATTCGCGGAGGGGATGATCGCTGAAGCGCGCGGCAACATCGGGCAGGCGATGGGTGGCATGCGTGGGATTGACGAGGTAGGAGTACAGCATCACGTCGTCGCTGGCCCCGCGCAGCGTGACGCCGTGGGGTTCGAGGAAGCGCAGCGCGGCTTTGAGATCGTGGAGATGCTTGGGAACGTGCGCGTCTTCGAGCAGATCGCGGAGTTGGTCGAGCGGGACGAGGAGCGCTGTACCTTGCTGCGCGGCCGCGCCCAGGCGTAACTCGGCGGGCGCGCCTCGAGTTGCTTTCTCCGCTTGCTCGACGAGGTCGAGGAGGGACATGGTCTTCAGCACCGGCTCCCTTTCCTCGAGCACTTCGGATTCCTGCTCGCTGACCTGCTCGCTGGCGGCGCCGAGTTCCGAGGCAGGCAGAGCCAGGGCGAATCCGTACTCGCGGGCTTGTGTGAGGAATGCCGCAACCTGGCCGGGCGTCGGCTCCGCGATGTACTCGGTGGTGGACGGCAGGTCGGGAGGGGCCAGTTCGCGGAGAAGGGTTGTGAATTCGAGCTCGGTGAAGAGGATTCGGCAGGCGTCGGCGTCGGGCGATTGCGTGCGCATGGCTTCGAGGTCCAGCTCAAGCGGGACTGCGCAGTCGATGGTGACCAGTTCTTTGCTGAGCAGAACCGCTTCGCGATTGTTCTGCAGGGATTCGCGATAGGTTTTGCGCTTGATCTCGTCGGCGCGGTCGAGAGCGGCTTCGACGGTGCCGAACTGCTGGATCAACTCCACAGAACCTTTGTCGCCGATGCCAGGCGCGCCGGGAATGTTGTCGATGGTGTCGCCGCGCAGGGCCATGACGTCGATGACTTTTTCCGGCGGGACGCCGAGGACCTCTTCGACTTTGGCGCGGTCGAGAATGAGATTGTCTTTGACGGGGTTGAGAACCTTCACGCGGTCGGTGACCAGCTGCATCATGTCTTTGTCGTTGGAGACGACGAAGACGGGGTAGCCGGACTCGGCTGCCAGGCGGCCGAGGGTGCCGATGACGTCGTCGGCCTCGAATCCTTCGGCCTGGAGGATGGGAATACGAAAGGCCTCGAGGGCGCGGCGGATGTAGGGCAGTTGCTGGGCGAGGTCGGGAGGCATGGCTTCGCGCTGCGCCTTGTAGCCGCCGTACTCCACCGCTTCGAAGGCGCCGGTGGCAGCATTCAGCTTGCGCAGCGTCATCGCCTTGGCGCGCTCATCGCGGAAGACGGGACCGCTGACGTCGAAGACTGCGGCGAAATAGTCGGGCGAGAAGTCGCGGCGCAGTTTGTTGATCATGTTCACGAAGACGTAGGTGGCTGCGGTGGGCACGCCGGTGCGCGTGGACATGGGGCGCTGCCGCTGCATCGCGTGATAGGCGCGAAAAATAAACGACATTGCGTCGAGCAGAAAGACCGGGGGCTTGCTGGATTCATCCGCCATCGAGGATGAGTGTACCGCTTTGAGGAGGGGAGACTGGCAGCCGGGAGCGGCGCTGGCTGCTGCGTATAATGGCCCGCACGGAGAACTCTGCATGATGAATCGATTTGTGCCGCTGGCGTTGGCCGCGGCCTGCCTCCCGGTCTGCGCTGCGCAGGGGCCGGCTGCGAACGAAGATATGCCTCTGACGGCGATTCCTTACTCGCCCAGCCTCGATGTCACGAGCATGGATCGCGCTGCCGATCCGTGCGTCGATTTCTATCAATATGTCTGTGGCGGATGGATGAAAGCCAATCCCATCCCGGCCGATCAGGCGGCGTGGAGCGTCTACGCCAAGCTGGGCAATGAGAATCGGCAACTGCTGTGGGGGATTCTGGATCAGGATGCGCAGATGGCCAATCGGACGCCGGTGCAGCAGAAAATTGGCGACTACTACGCGGCGTGCATGGATATGGACGCGATCAACAGCCGCGGCCTTGCGCCGCTGCAACCGGAACTGGGTCGGATTGCGGCGATCGAGAGCCGCGAGGCGATAGCGGCGTTTTTGCGTTCCGGCGCGAACCAGCGGGGGCTCTATTTTCTGGGCGCTGGGGCGGAGCAAGATCCGAAAAACGCGGGGATGATGATTGTGGGCATCGAGGCGGGAGGCCTGGGCCTGCCTGACCGCGACTACTACACAAAGACCGACGAGAAGAGCCAGGAGATCCGGCAGCACTACGTTGCTTACCTGGCGCAGTTGCTGGTGCTGGCCGGCGAACCGCAGGCGCAGGCCGATGCCGATGCCGCGGCGACGATGAAGATTGAAACGGCGCTGGCCAATGCGTCGCTGACGCGCGTGGAGCGGCGCGATCCGTACAACCTCTACCATCCGATGAAGATTGCCGATGTGGATGCGCTGGCGCCGGCGCTGGGGCTGGGTGCTTATCTGCAGGCGGAGCAGGTTCCGGCGGCGACTTTGTCCAATGTCAATGTGGCGCAGCCGAAATTCCTGGCCGCGCTGCAGACGGAACTCGCGAACGAGCCGCTGGACAGCCTGAAAGCGTATCTGCGGGTCCATGCACTGAACGCGGCCGCGCCGAGTCTTTCGACGCCGTTTGCCGACGCGCAGTTCGGGTTCTACTCGAAATATTTGCGCGGCGTGCCGCAGATGCCGGCGCGGTGGAAGCGGTGCGAAGGTCAGGTGGACCGGTATCTGGGCGAGGCGCTGGGACAGGAATTCGTGAGGCTCGATTTTTCTGCGAAGACGAAGCAGAAGGTGACGGTGATGACGCAGCAGATTGAGGCGTCGATGCAGCAGGAGATCGAGAATCTCGACTGGATGAGCCCGGAGACGAAGAAGGCCGCGATTGCCAAACTGCACATGGTGCGGAACAAGATCGGCTATCCGGATAAGTGGCGCGATTACTCGACGCTGACCGTTGCGCCCGATGACTATTTCGGCAACGTGGAGCGCGCGCATGTCTTCGACGAAAAGCGCAACTGGGGGAAAGTGGGCAAGCCGGTGGATCGCACCGAGTGGGGGATGACGCCGCCGACGGTGAATGCGTACTACGATCCGCAGATGAACGATATCAATTTTCCCGCGGGCGTGTTGCAGCCGCCGCTCTACGATCCGAAGGAAGACGACGCGCCCAACTACGGCAACACCGGCAGCACCATCGGCCATGAGCTGACGCACGCGTTTGACGATGAGGGGCGGCAGTTCGACGGGCAGGGAAATCTGCGCGACTGGTGGACGCCGGCCGATGCGAAAGGTTTTGAGGATCACATCGATTGCCTGCGCGATCAGTATGCCGGGTATGTGATCGTCGACCAGATTCACATCAACTCGAAGCTGACCAGCGGCGAGGACGTTGCCGATCTGGGGGGCACGCTGCTGGGCTACGAAGCGTGGAAGAAGCAGACGGCGGGGATGCATCTGGAGGACAAGGACGGGTTCACGCCGGATCAACGGTACTTTATCGGGATGGCGCAATGGGCGTGCGAGAACCAGCGTCCGGAGAACCAGCGCGTGAATGCGATCACCGATCCGCACTCGCCGGGCAAGTACCGCGTCAACGGCATTGTCTCGGACCTCCCGCAATTCGCAGCGGCTTTTGGGTGCAAGGCGGGGCAGCCGATGGTGTATGCCAAGGCCTGCAAAATCTGGTAGCGGAATGGGGGGCGCGCTGCGGCGTGCCCCTCGCTACTGGATGAACATGCAGTCGCCGTAGGAGAAGAAGCGATAGCGCTGCTGGACGGCGTGGCGATAGGCGGCGAGGACGGGTGCGCGTCCGGCGAAGGCGCTCACCAGCATGAGCAGCGTCGATTGCGGCAGATGGAAGTTGGTCAGCAGCGCGTCGACAACCTGAAATTTGTATCCAGGCGAGATAAAGATGCTCGTTGAGCCTGAGTGCGGCTCGATCGTGTCGCCCAGATTTGCGCAATGTTCCAGCGTGCGCACCGTCGTCGTGCCCGCCGCGACGATGCGCCGGCCTTGCTGGCGCGCCGCGTTCAGTGCCGCTGCCGTCTCCGGCGCAATCGTATAGCGCTCGGCGTGGAGTTTGATGTCTTTGAGGCGATCGACGCGCACGGGCTGAAAGGTTCCCAGTCCTACATGCAGCGTCACGGTTGCGATCTCGACGCCGCGCGCGCGAACGGCTGAGAGAATTTCCGGCGTGAAATGGAGTCCGGCGGTGGGCGCGGCCACGGAGCCACGTTCGCGGGCGTAGACGGTTTGGTAGCGTTCGCGGTCTCCGGGCTGATCCTCGCGATGGATGTAGGGCGGGAGCGGCATGTGGCCGAGACGCTCCACGACGGCGAGGAAATCCTCAACCGGCGCGAAGCGAATCGTGCGTTCGCCGAATTCGCCGTGCGCGATGACCTCGGCGCGCAGGTCGTCGCTGCCAAAAACCAGAGTCTCGCCCGTCAGCACCTTGCGGCCGGGACGCACCAGCGCTTTCCACTCCCATGGGGAAAGCTGCTCGGCGAGCAGCACCTGGACGCGGCCGGTGGACTGATGATTTGCCTGGGTGTGGAGGCCGGCGCGATGGGCGAAGAGACGGGCGGGGATGACGCGGCTGTCGTTGAGGACGAGCAGGTCGCCGGGGCGCAGCATTGCAGGAAAGTCGCGAAAGTGACGGTCCGCCCATGTGCCGGAGGCGCGATCGAGCGCGAGCATGCGCGCGCCGGAGCGCTCCGGCGGAGGTTCCTGCGCGATCAGTTCCTCGGGTAGATGGAAGTCAAAATCGGAGACCAGCACTCTGCGATTTTACTGTCCGCGTCGCCGCGCGAGGTGGGCCTCGGCCTGGTGCCGCGCCCGCTCCATGGCATCGTTCAGTTCCTGGCGCTTTGCTTCGAGAGCCGCGGAGTCGGCATCCGACGCGGGCGGGGCGACGGATCGCGCCCAACTGACCAGGACGCGCGAAAAGGGCATCGGCACCATGAACCGGTCCCACGAGCGGAAGGTCCACGCCCGCTCAGGCAGGAGATAGAAGGTCCCGACGGGTTTGCCGGTCATGGCGGCGAGCTTCACCGGTCCGGCCTTGGTCTGATAGATGGGGCCGCGCGGTCCGTCGGCGGTGAAGACGACCGGCTGGCCGCTGGTCAGCACGTCGCGCAGGGCCACCAGGCCGGCTGCGCCTCCGCGAGAACTGGAGCCCCGCACGCTGTTGTAGCCGAGCAGGCCGAGGGTGCGCGCGATTAGCTCACCATCGAAGCTTTGGCTAATGAGGATGGAGCAGCGGAAGGGGCGGAAATACCAGGCGGCGGCCAGCGTGCAGCGGTGCCAGAAACAGTAGATGCCCCGGGCGGGCGGAGTCGCGGGAACGGCTCCCGGCTCGGCGATGACTTCGAAGCGCAGCGTCGCGCCGATTGCCGCCAGCACCGCGGCGGTGAGCCGAGGAACGATCGAGAGGGCGATGCGCTGGCCAAACGTGAAGGGCCGGGTCACGATTTCGATTGTAGACACAGTTGTGGGGGGATTCGGCGCAATGCAGCGGCGCTAACCTCCGGGCGTGACCGGCACGGGCGCGGACTTGGGCGTCGAGATGTAGCCCTGCACCTGGTTCTTTGCGATGGAGTTCACAACGAGTTCGTAGAGCAGGTGGTCTTTGCCGGTGTAGAACTGGATCGGCTCGTCGAGATTGCGGTCCTTCTTCTGGATTTCTTTGTCGTCGGAATAAACGACGAGGGTAAATTTGCTGTGTTTTTCGTCGGATTTTTTCAGCTCCAGAGCCACGGTCGCGACTGCCTGTTTTCTTCCCTTGCTCAGCGTGAACTCATAGATATTGCGATCGCCGCGGTGTTTGAGGACATCAAGTTCTTTGCCGTTGGTGGCGATGAGGCCGCTCTGGAGGCCCAAATCCCCTTTCATGGATTGCATTTGAGCTTCGGCGCTCTGCAATTCGGTCTTCGTGGCGCTCAGGTCGGTCTTCACCCCACCGACGTCCGTCTTCACGCCGTTCACATCGGTCGAGACGGAGCTGATTTGCTGCTGCGCGGCCTGTTGCTCGGTTTCGAGGCGCTTCGAATCCGCCTGCTGCCGGCGCAACAGGTCCGCGGCGCGCGCTTCGAGCTGTTTTTGAGTCAGGCCGAGGGAGTGTCCGAGGGTTTCAGAGGTGACGCTCAGGCGAGCATTCGTCTCCTTCAGGGCCGTAGCGAGTTTCGCGTTCTGGTCCTGCGCGGAAGCGACCTGGGCTTCCGCATGGGTGAGGCGGCCAGCGAGGGAATAGCTCCAGAGGAGGCCGGCGAACGCGCAAAGCACGGCGACCGCCAGCAATCCAATCAATATCCGGGAGTAGTTCCTCGGCTCGTGGACCTCAGGGACCTCGGGGACCTCAGGCGTTTCGGTCATTGCAGTCTTGTCTTCCTTTCGGCTAACTGCTCAACGCACAAAGCGTATCCCGTTTGGACGAGCCCCGGCAAATGCCGGAGGTACCGCATGCGGCTGCATCCCGGCCACGCTAACGATAATCTAAGGGATATGCCGCGCTATCAGTACCGCGAAATTGAGCCGACCCGCGAGGCGAGGGAAGTCTTTAGCCGCTGGATCGATTCTCTGGACGACGAATTCTCGCGCCATCGGAACATTGTGCTGCGCGGGGAGATTGTCCGCGACAATCTGCATCAGTTGATGCTGGGCCGGCCGCACGGCGGGCGGCTCAACTTCACGATGACGACGGAGTTGCCGTTCAACGTGCTGCAGCTTTCGCTCGACCCGGCCAATGTGACGCTGGAGCCCGAGTACTACGGCGATATCGACGCGGAACGGTACGCGCTCATCAAGCCGCTGGTTTGGTTCTGGCGGATGTTCGATCGGTCGCCGGTGGCGCTGAATCACTGGCTGGGTTTTCGCCTGCGCGCGATGCTGGGCAAGCATATCTTCAAGAGCATCGGCAAGAACGTGAAGATCTATCACGGCGTCGAGTTCACCTTCGGCTATAACCTCACGCTCGAGGATGACGTGATCATTCACAATCATGTTCTGCTGGACGATCGGGGAGAGCTGATTGTGAAGAAGGGGACCTCGATTTCGGAGCACGCGGCGATTTTCTCGCACGCGCACGATCCGGTGGAGGCCTGCATCATCGAGCATCGGCGGACGGTGGTGGGCCCGGCGGCGCGCGTGACTTACCGGTCGCTGGTGATGCCTGGGGTATCCATTGGGGAAGACTCGATGCTGGGCGCGCAGGCGGTGGCGACGCACGATCTGGCGCCGCACGCGATTGCGGGCGGCGTGCCGGCCAGGAAGATCAAGAGCAAGAGCGAGGCTGGCCGCATCCAGAGCGATGGCCCGATCAACGGCCCGTGCGAGGAGTTGCCGCCGAACGAGTGACGGGAGCCGGACGGGTGCAGGGCTCGCGGGGCGGAACTCCCTGATACCATCGAATCGTTCCCGATGGATTCATTTCACCTCGTACTGGCCGTTTTCGAATTCGTCGTGCTCGTCTTCTCGCTCAGCCTGCACGAAGCCGCGCACGCCTGGATGGCATCCCGCCTCGGCGACCCGACCGCGCGGATGCTGGGCCGCGTGACCCTGAACCCGATCAAGCACATCGATCTGGTAGGGACGGTCATCATTCCGTTGTTCATGCTGATCATGCCGGGATACGGGCAGTTTCTGGTCGGCTGGGCCAAGCCCACGCCGGTGACGCCGAGCAATTTTAAAAACATCACGCGCGACGACATCCTGACGACGCTCGCGGGGCCGTGCAGCAACGTTCTCGCGGCGATTACGGCGACCCTTGCGCTGCTGATTCTCTCCAAAGCCAGCACCCAGGGGGCAGCGATCGTTCACCAGCTTGCGGGGTCGGGCATGGTCGATCCCAACACCACGGCGTCCAGCCCGACGTTGTTGCCCTTTGCCCTGCTTCTGTACCTGTGCGTGACGCTCAATCTGATTCTGTTTGTGTTCAATCTGCTTCCGTTGCCGCCGCTCGACGGCAGCCACGTGATTCGTCACATGCTGCCCTACAGTGCGCTGCGGATTTATGATTCGCTCGGTCTGATCAGCCTGATTCTCATTCTTTTTGTGGGCGCGCGCTTGATCGGATTCATTGTCAATCCCGCGATGGGCGCGATTAACAGCATTCTCCTTTCCTTTTAGCGGGTCGAAAGCGAGGAACGTATGCGTCGCTTCTGGATTCTGATGGTGTCTCTTGCCGGGGTGGCGCCAGGAATGGCCGCTGCGCAGACGGTGGCCCCTGCGAAACATCCCTTTGGCGTGATGGACTGGGCAACGCTGCGGAGCGTCGGAGCGGCTGCGGTGGCGCCCGACGGAAGCATTCTGTATGTGGTGACGCACGGCGGCGCGCAGGGGCCGACGCAGCGGGAATGGTGGACCATTGAGCCGGACGGCACGCATGCTGCCAAGCTGGATCTGCCCGAGGGCTTCTCGCCGATGGGCTACACGCGGGACGGCCATAGTCTCTACGGCTCGTGGGAGATCAATCACCTGGGGCAGTTCGCCATCTTCCCATTGAAGGACGGCAAAGCCGCGGCCGTGCCGACGACGGTGGTGCTGCTGCCGCGCGGGGTGGACGCGGCGCTGCCGACTCCGCAGGGAGACCAGTTCGCGCTGGTCGCCGATCCGCGGGCGCCGGACGCGCTGGACGACATTCGCCACGTACAGGAGCCGGACGAATCGAGCATCTATGTGGTCAAAGCGGACGGCACGGGAGGAGCGTGGTGGTGCTCAGGGCTGCATTCTGTTTCCGCCGGGATATTGGGCGGCGGAAGCGGAGCGCTGGCATGGAGCGCGGACGGACGCTCGCTGGCTGCGCTGTCTGACCTGCCGCGCATAGGGCATCACAACGTGGCGACGGACATCGATGTCTGCTCGGCGTCCGGGGCGCAACACATCGCGAGCATTCCCAACACCGTTACCGGCGTGGCGTGGACCGCCGGCGGCAGGAAGATTGCGTTTCTCTCGACGAAAACCGCGGTCCTGACGCCCGAGCATGTGTGGACGGTTTCTGCCGCGGGTGGTGAGGCGGACGACGCGACGCCGACGCTCGATGGAACCGCCATGAATATCGGCAGCGATGTGCGCGGGGATGTTTGGGTGGTGGTGGATCGCGGTGTGCGGACGGAGGTGGATACGTATCGCGACGGGGCTCTGAAAGTCGCCTACCAGTGGCCGGATGGCGTGGTGGGCGGCGTGCCGGTGAGTTCGCCGTACGCGGGCACAAGCGAACAGCTTGCGCTGATGGTGGGCGATCCGAGTCATGCGCGGAACGTAGCGGTGCCGGAGGGCGACCACCTGCGCAGGATCACGCATGAAGGCGACGAGCAACTGGCGTCTGTCGATTTGGGCGCGGTGCGCGACGTGCGCTGGACGAGCAAGGGCGGCATCGCGCTGGAGGGGATTGCGACCTTTCCGGCGGGCTATGTGGAAGGGCAGAAATACAAGTTTCTGGTGCTGCCGCATGGAGGCCCGGAAGCGAATGACGAGTTATCGCTCGATCCTTTTTCGCGCATGATTGCCGGCCTTGGCTATGTGGTGCTGCAGCCGGAATATCGCGGGTCCACGGGATATGGCGCGGACTTTTTAGCGGCGATCTATCAGCATTTTGGCGATCGCGCGTATGAAGACGTGGACAGCGCCACGGACTACGCCATTGCCCAGGGATGGGCGGATCCGAACCGGCTGGCGATTTTCGGATGGAGCGCGGGCGGCTTTATGACGTCGTGGACGGTGACGCAAACCGGGCGCTATAAGGCGGCGGTGGAAGGCGCGGGTATCACCGACTGGGCGCCGTTTCTGTGGACCAGCGACATCCAGCAGATCGACTACGACGCGCGCTGGACGGATGAGGATCCGGATGCTTTCCGGAAATTCTCGGCGGTCGATTTTGCGAAGAATGTGACCACGCCGCTGCTGATTCTGCATGGCGAAGCGGACCACAGGGTTCCGACATTCCAGGGGATCGAGTATTTTCAGATTCTGGCCGCGCGGGGCAAGACAGTGCGGATGGTGACCTATCCTGGCTCGCCGCATTTTCCGGGTAAGTGGGAGCAGCGGTTGAACGTGATGCAGGAAGTGAGCGACTGGCTGGCGAAATATAACCCTTAACCTGGCCCGGGGGCGGCGAAACTCACTGCCCGTCGCGCATCTTGTCTTTGACGGATTTTGCCAGCTTCTCGATTTGCGCCGCGGTGTCGACGACCGAGAGCGATAGCTGATCCTTGCTGCTCTTGTCCACGGCTTCTTTAAGTTGTTTGGCCAGATTGAGAAGCTGGGTTGTGTCGGCGACGATTTCCTTCTGCCGGATGACGTTGCGCTCCTTCGCCATCGCTTTCATCATGTGAATCTGGGTGGGGTCGGTGGGCGCGGTGGTGGCAAACAGGGGAGGCGGCGCGTTGGGATCGGCGCCGGGGGCGGGCGCAACCTGGATCTGGTTTTGAGCGGATGCGGGCGGTGCCATGCACGCCGCCAGGCATGCAGCCAGGAAGAGGCAGCGAGAGCTGCGAGCGAGCGATGCGACGATCTTCATGAGAGCCTCCAGCGCGCCGGATCGGGCTCAGATTCCGGATGGCCGACATTATAGTGCGATCCGATGGCAATTCGGGAGCGCGCGAATGCGGGTATTCTGACACCCATGGGCATGGCATTGATGTTCCTGAGCCGGCGAGAATTTTTCACAGGCCTTGGGGATAAGTATCTTCTCGACTTACAGGATTTTCTGCACGACAAGCTGCCCAAGCTGCTGGTGGTGGCGTTGATTTCGTGGGCGCTGCTTTGGCTGCTGAGACTGGTCACGAATCGCATTCTGCGGATGGCCGAACATCCGTCGAGCACGGTGGGCCATCTGGCGCAGGTGCGGACGCTGACCTCGGTCATTCGCGCCACCGGGGTTGGGATCATCATCTTCCTCGCCGGGCTGCAGGTGATGCCGATTCTCGGTTTCAATCTGGGACCGTTGCTGACGAGCGCCGGCGTGGCGGGTGTGGCCATCGGGCTGGCGGCGCAGAACATTGTGAAGGACTGCTTCAACGGCTTCCTGATCCTGGTGGAAGACCAGTACAACGTGGGCGACGTGATCTCGATCGCCGGGGTCAGCGGAACGGTGGAAGCGATGACGCTGCGCAGGACGCAGGTGCGCGGGGGCGACGGGACGCTTTACATCGTGCCCAATTCGCAGATCACGACGGTTGCGAATCAGACGCGGGACTTTTCGGTGGCGACGATTAACGTGTCGGTGGATTTTTCGGCAAATCCCGACAAGGTGCTGGCGCTGCTGAAGGAAGTGGCGATGAGCGTGCGCAACGATCCAGCGTACAGCAGTGTGTTTCTGGCCGATCCGACGCTGCTGGGCGTGGATGCGATTAAGGGGTCGCAGGTGATTTATCCGGTGCAGCTCAAGACCAAGGCGAACCAGCAATGGGCGGCGATGCGGGAGACGCAGCGGCGCATCCGCGTGGCGCTGGAGGAACACGGGATGCTGCCCGGGGATCCGCTGCGGGTGTTTACGGCGAGCGGCAGCACGGGCTCGACCGGTGCTGTGGAAGAGGCGGAGGCGCAGGCGCAGCCCGATCCGACGGCTGCGAAGCCCAACGAGGTGAATCCATTTACGGGCGAGGGAACTTAGGCCCGCAGCGACTCCGGCTTCACGCGGATTGCGATGGTTGCGGGTCGATGTTTTGGGGCAGAGCCTTGTTCGCATCGTGGGGAGCAGGGAAGAGCTGGCGCTGAAGGATGGGCAGGAGCGGCCGCTGAAAAGCAAGCCACATCGTGGATGATCTGCGGCGGCCCGGCGCGTATAGCGAAGAGATCATCGAACACCTCAATCGACGAGCGCCCGGGGCGCGCACTCGCGCCTGCGGCGTCCGTCAGGAGAGATATCGGATCAAGGACGAAGAAGCTTCAGGGCTTTGGGTTGGGAATCTCAGCGAAGGTGAGATTTTCCACCGAACTGCCCGTCTCCTGGCGCCACTTGTCGAAGAGGCGGCCGTAGCTGAGGGTGAGAAAGTCGGCGGGTTCGATCCCTAAACGAGGGCCGACTGCGTCGATCCAGTCTTCTGGTCCTTCGAGCTCGGCGTAGATGCCGATGGGGGTCTCGTCGAGAACGCAGTGGCCCGTCGAGTCTGCGTATTCGGTGCGCCATTTTTCATAAATGAAGGACGGCGCGTAGCCGAGCTGTGTGAAGATGTGCCCCATCGCCTCTCCGTCCTGGACGGAGGTCTCGGTTTCTTCGCGGTGCTTGTGGCGCGCGGCGGGGTCGTTGTCGCGGGTGAGGCATTTGTGGGTGATGGTCCAGCGGCCGCCGTAGTTGCGCACGCGCAGGATCGACTGCTGCGAGCGCAGGCGGCGGTCGGGCGTGTCGTAGAGAACATTGCGCTCGAAGGTGCGGGGCGTCTCCTCATGAAAGCCGGCCGCAGTAAGGCGTCGCGCCAGGCCGGCAGCGTCGGCGACCGGGAACTTCACTTCGATTTCCACAGTACTCATACAATTCGAGTATGCATCGCCGAGAGGGCCTCACACCAGGATCGGCACGACAGACGAACGAGGATCGATGAAGACGCTGAGATTGCTGGTGGATGCAAACGACCCGGAGAGCCGGGCCTCACGGCAGGCGATTGCGCGCGCGGCGGAGATTCTGCGTCTGGGCGGAACGGTGGCATTCCCCACCGAAACGGTTTACGGCCTGGGCGCCAATGCGCAGAGCGCGGAGGCGGTGGCGAAGATTTTCGCGGCCAAGCAGCGCCCAGGGTGGGATCCGCTGATCGTGCATATTGACGCGGTGAAGATGCTGCGCGAGGTGGTGCAGGAGGTTCCCCAAAACGCGCGCCGCCTCATGGACGTGTTTTGGCCGGGGCCGCTGACCATCCTGTTGCCGAAGCGCGCTGACATTCCCGATATCGTCACGGCGGGACTGCCGCGGGTGGGGCTGCGCATGCCGGCGCATCCTGTGGCCCTGGCGTTGCTGCGAGGGGCCGGCGTGCCGGTGGCCGCGCCCAGCGCCAACACGTTTGGCCATGTGAGCCCAACGCGCGCCGATCATGTGGCCGAAGACCTGGACGGGCGCATCGACGCGATCCTGGACGGCGGAGAAACAACGCACGGTGTCGAGTCCACAGTGGTCGATGTGTGTGAAGAAGGATGCGTGATCTATCGCCCCGGGGTGATCACGCTGCAGCAGATTCGCGCGGTGTGCGTGGGCAAGGTAACGGTGCGCGGAACCGACGAGGGAGCCGGCGATCCGGTTGCGGGCGCGGCCTCGCCAGGGATGGCGGTGCGGCACTATGCTCCGCGGGCACGCCTGATTCTGATCGAAGGAGAGGGCGAGGAACAGATCGCCGCCTATGGTAAAGCGGCGCGAGAGTGCGAGGAAGCCGGCGAAGCGCTGGGCCTGATGCTGCCCGACACCTTTCAGACTGCGGTGATTGGGCGGAAGGCGCGGGTCTTCCGGTGGGGGAAGTGGTCGGACGAGTATGAGCTGGCGCAGCGGCTGTTTGCCGGTCTGCGCGGGCTGGATGCCGGAGGCGCGACGGCGATCGTGTGCCCAGTGCCGGCGGGCAAGGGCATCGGGCTGGCGATCCGCGACCGTTTGCGCAAGGCTGGCCGGCGGTAGCGGAGAGGGCCGTGCCCAGTGAGGCGGGAGGCTGATGCCCCTCGAAAATTGTCCAGTTCTGAGTCAGTTTTAGGGGACAGGAAAGGACACTGGCCGATTGCGTTGCGCCTGTCCGGGACGGTCCGGACGTTCAGGGCTGGGATTCGTCGGCTTTGTAAAGGTACTTGATGCTGGACTTGTAGATGAGGGCGCGAGTAGTGGAATCGCCGTTGCGGATTCCGCCGGAGCGGATTGAGGAGCAGCGGACCTTGATGGCGTTGCGGTCGTACCACTCGATGCAGCCTTCGATTCGTTCGCCGTCGTCGAGGACGAAAACCATCTGGGTTTGCGCCTGCACCTGCTTCTGGAAATAGAAAGCCTCGGCGTGCGAGCTCTCGTGGGAAGCCTGGGTGTGTGGGGCGGCGGCGTGCCACGGCATGATTGGGTCATCGTGATGCGAGAAGCGGCGGTCGCGGAGAGTGCCGGGCGGCAGTTTGGGCCGAATCAGCTTGCGCGGTCCGGCAATGTCCAGTTCCTGGGGCTCTGCGGCCGCCGGGGGTTTGGGCGCAGCCGGCGATGCTGCGGCCGGCACAGCTACGACGGGTCCGAGAGCCGCCGTGGCTCTCTGCAACGGAGTCTTCGGCGCACGCAGGGTGCGCACCGCGGAGGCAGGTAGCTGGGGCATATCACCCATAATCCTTTTCGGACAAAGCTGCCGTATCTGATGCGGGAAGATGGGGCCGCGTCGCTTGGGCAGAGGGAAAATCAGGAGCTGTTGCGTTTAATCCTAACCGGAAATCGGTGTATCGGTGATGACGGACGACGGGAAAGAAAAGTTTTCGGAACCGAAGGCCGGAGCCGGCGGGGGGATCAGGCGCCGCTGAGCTGGGCGGCGAAGCTGTCGAGGGCGAGGGAGCGGAGGAGGTTGCGGCGCATGCCGGATTCGACCTGGCGGAGGCCGCGGGCGGCGTTTTCGATCCAGTCGACGGAGACGGTTTCGGCCATGGAGGCCAGCTCGCGCTGGAGGTCGATGTTGCGGAGGAACTGCGGCGTTCCGGCGCGGAGGAGGAGCAGGTCTTCGAGGAGGGAAGCGGCGGCGCGGAGGAGGGCGTCGGTCTTCTCCGCGCCTTCGGCGCCGGCGCGGTAGGCGTCGGTGGTGCGGAAGAGTGCGGAGTAGTCGGGGTCCTGGGCGGCGGAGCGGAGGAGGACGAGGGCGTCGGCGCGGCTGGCGACGTACGCGGCGAGGTCGAAGCCGAGAGCGCGGCCGATGGCGCCTTCGGACAGGCGCGCGACGAGGGCGCGGTTCGAGAATTGGGGTCGACGGTCGGCGAGGAGGCGCTCGATCTGGTCGACGGGGAGGGCGGCGAGGCGGAAGATGCCGGCGCGGGAGCGGATGGTGGGGAGCAGGTCGCCGGGGTTCTCGGCGAGGAGGACGATGGTGGCGTGGGCGGGCGGCTCCTCGAGGACCTTGAGGATGGAGTTGGCGGCTTCCTTCATGAAGGCGGAGCTGGTGAAGATGTAGAAGGCGCGGCGGGCCTCGGCGGGCATGCGGTAAATCTCGCGGATGAGCCTGCGGACCTGTCCAACCTTGATGAGGAGCTGGGGCGGGTCGGGGGGGATGACGAGGACGTCGGGGTGGGTCTGGACGAGGATGCGGGTCTCTTTTTTGTCGGTTTCGCGGAGGTCGTCGCGGGCGGCGAGGGCTTCGGCGACGCGGGCATCGAGGTCGGCGGCCTGGCCGATGCGGGTGCAGTTGGAGCAGAGGCCGCAGAAGTCGGGGAGGCCCTCGGACTCGGTGGGGGTGAGGCAGTTGGCGGCCTGGGCGAGCATGACGGCGAGGGTGTACTTGCCGGAGCCGCGGGGTCCGGCGAGGATGAGCGAGTGGGGGAGGCGGGCGGCGGCGATGGACTCGCGGAGATGGCGGACGGTGGGTTCGTTGCCGAGGAAGTCGCGGAAGCCCATGCGTACAGGGTACAGGGCGCAGGGGATTGGGGACAGGGAGCGGGAACCTGGGCGCCGGGGATGGAAATTTTATGGGTGGGGGGTCGGTAAGTTGTTGGTTCGGGGCGGTTTATGGGATGCCGAACCCCCAGATTACCCTCCAGAGTGTTGATTCTGCGGGGTTTCGGGCAGTTTCGAGGAGGAAGTAACCGCTTTGGGCGGGCTGTTTTGCCCGGATCGTTCACCTGACGCGTGCTGGCCGGAAATCTCAAAGAGCGTGTTCGGTCCGCTTCTGGAAGCGGCCGCTGGGAATGGAAAGGGGATTGGCTGCATGGCAGACAATCCCCTACGTTCGCAGGATAGTTGGGGGGGAATGGGCGGGGCAAGGGGAATCGTGGGGGGTGGGGTTACGTTGGTTTTTTTTGGCGCGGTGCTTGCCATGATCGCAATTCTCGTAAACACAAGCCGACTCATAAGGACTTAACAGCCAGGCAGCGTTTTCCCATTGACCCAAGCGCGGGCTTACAGATTTAGCGCGTCCGTCTGCCACCGGGAATAATCGGGCACTATTCGTACGCCCCGGCTTCGGACGGTAGATATTTTCCAAAGAACCTTGCACCTTCACCGGTGCCCCAGAACGGACGCCACATGACTGCATCGTCAATCGGATCTAAGAACTCCAGTTCTTTTGCAGCCACTACGAGTTGGAGATCGACTTTATATTTAGTTCCCATCGCCACGAAGCGATTCACGAACGCCTTCAGGTTGTCGGTATCAAGTTCATGCTGCTTCGGAGTGTCGAGGATGAGGAATGGAGGATGACTGCCTCCTCGCTTTATCGAAAGCTCGACCAAGGCAGCATGGAAAGCGAGTACGACGCGGGTCCTAGTGCTACCTCCAATGGATGAGCCTTCTGTGAACTTGATTCCTCCCATGAAGAGATCGAAGTGATCGTCAAAACGCTTCTGGTTCGGAAGATTGGGCGTTTTGAGTGTGCTGAGCCAGCTTTCAAAAAGTTCAGTAAGCTCCGTTGCCGCATCCCAAGTTGAACTGTCGTCTCTGCTTGCACCTCTAGTGGGTTTGAGTTTCTGCGCCGTGCTTTCGGTGTTGACTGAGAGATCGACCAGCTTCACAAACTTCGCACGCTCTTCTTCCAACCGTTGGGTTTGAAGGAACTGGGCACTAACGTTCGCGAACTCCTTGGTGATCCGATCGACCTCATCAACGATTCCTTGGCCTGATGCAGGTTGCGATTGTCTGCGTTTCTGATCCAGAGCCTGGCGGAAAGAAGCCTCACTTTCGTCAACCTTTGCGCGTAGCCGTTCTGTCTCTCGACGTAGAAGTGCCAGCGAAGTTTCGAAGTCTTTCAATTGGTCTTTGATGTAGAGAACACGTCGCCCATAAGACTCTTCAGGGCTACGAAAGAACTGACACGTGTGGCTTCCGCAGAGTATTCGGAATGCGTCTGCAGCAACCTCGTTGGTTTCCACAATTGCAACTTGTGCATCGAGCGTCTTGCCGTAAGCCTTTAGCTCCTCCAAGCGACGGGTGGCTGCTTGATGCGAGAACGATGCGCCATCACGCTCCGATCTCCGATCGGAGATGAGTTCGTCAAGGGCCGAGTCTTTTGTGGACAAGGCCTCCAGGATCGAACTGTTCGACCGCAGGTCAGCCGAGAGCTGTCTTTTCCTGTTGGTGAGCTCTTCCGAGGTACGAATCGGGCCGAGAGTGGACAAGTCCTTCTCAAGGGCTTCCACAACTTGCCTTTTGATTTCTACCTGCTGTTTCACGGACTCGGCCCGTGCCTGAGCCTCTACGTACTCGTGCTTATCCACCGCGGCGTTTCGACCAGGCAAGTTCAATAGGAGCCGAGTCATCTCCTCTGCCTGATCCTTTACGAACTTCTTGTTCCAAAGAGGACAATATAAGTCTCGCCAACCCAGATCTTGATCAATCCAAAACATCGGAAGCAACAAGTCCGTATACGTGGGAGATAGAGAACTATTGTTGGTGGGGAAAGAGCGGCTCTCTATGCTGAAGATCTTGATAAACGCTTTAGAAAAATCTGCTGCATTTTCGTATTGGACTTCGCCTTCGTTCGTGGTGATAGAAATGCGAAAATCTGTGGTGATTGTTCTCTCGACGGAAATGATGGAGACGCCCGACTTGAAGAGAAGATGTACCGCTGCGCAGTTCTTAATGATCTCCAGCGGAAGCTGGATAGCGTACCCGAGACAATAGGCGAGCCCCTTAAGCAACGGCGTCTTGCCCGCGCCATTTGGGCCTGTGATGACAGTCAAGACATCCGAGAAGAAGAACGGACCAGAACTCCATCCACGAAGGCTCCCTCTGGGGCTGAACCAAAGCGAATGTAAGAGGACACTCATAGCAACCTCAACCCGTGATGCTCGACGATCCTATGAGCCTTTAGAAGCCCGCGAGTAAGCACGCCAATTTCATCTACCTTCTTGAGAGCCTCGCGCACAAAATTCTGGCCCTTTTCAGTGCAACGTATCGTATGACTAGGGTCCAACGTGACGGCTATTAGGCCGACATTCTCCAAGAACACGATGCAGTCTGCGCAGCGCCGTCGATAGTCCAAAGACCATTCAAGCTGCTTTCGGATTGCAGAAGAATCGTCGAAATGCTTCGTGAGCGTTGCGCCAATCCACGATGGAACGTTCGCGGTGTTGAGTCCTCCGTTCCGATCTCGGGCGATCACAATTAGACTCAGACTGAGCAGAGGCGTCTGGAAAAATGCGTCGTCACGTGCGCCCTTTAGGGCCTCCAAGCCTTTGCTGTCCGCTGTGATACGCACGTTCGCAGCCTCAGCGTTTCTAACAAATTGGTCAAGCGTGATCACCGCTATGTCTCCGCATCCACCGCAAGTGAGATGATGAAGCCCATCACGGCTTCGGAGCGCAGCACCTCAAGCGGGTTAAAAATGGAATTATACTTAGTGGCCAAGTCTGTGGCATGTTTCGCCAAAGCACCTATGTCAAACGTGCCGCTGCTATGCGCTTTTAGCAACTCCAAGCAGTCGGATTTGAAAGTTATGTAGTCCATTTTGTCGACCAAATCCGCGTGTTTGAGCCACCAGGCCGACCATGACGTTTTGAGTTCGCAGAACTGAGGGATGAGATCGTCGGGTATTTTCCTTCGCCGACAGAATCGTTGCAACCTGGAAAGCGTCTTTACAGCCTCGCCGGCACCTTCCTTCAATGCGCGGAACCCTTCTTCTGAGAGACTGAGCAGCTTGATGACGTCTCGGACGACTAAACCCTTCTTTTCGCGCAACTCAGCTATGTCAGCAGGTAGAACGGAGAGAGTTGAATGAGACCTAGTCCTCACGATATTAACAAGGTCCGTTCCCATCTTCTGGCCTTCAGACCATTTGATGTCCACCTCGGATGTGTTGACGATCTTGTTAATGATGAGGATCTTTACGTCGTCCAAATTTTTAGGTGTACCAACTCCGAGCTGCCAGTGAAGCCTTCGAAGGAATGAAAACAATGTCGCATGAGTGACGGTGGAATATTGAGGTTTCAGGGAAGCAACCAAAGATTGAAACAGAGTTTTAGATGCGTCTGACAGGGTATCTGGAGCGTTACAACTCTTGCTCTCGTCGATTAGAGTCTGTAAATCACTGTCGAGCTCAGCATCCGACAGAAACACAAACTTCTTGCAGAGTTCACCAAACTTCTGCGTGTGATCCCAGAGATTCGAAAAAATGGAGGATTTCTTTGGTGGCGCGGCCACATCGGCTTTAGGCTTCGGAAGGGACCGAAGTCCCGTCTTATTGTTGAGCTTCCCGAGCCCAAAGAACTCGCCGACGGTCCATTTTGCGCCGCTGTTCGTCTTTACTTGGAAGAAGGCATAGCGGCCATCAGCCTCTGATTCCAACACGTAGTCGTCGTGCCATTCACAATAGAGGCAGACCGCCGTGTCAGTCTTTTCAATGAGGCTCAGAGAGCCTGCCGCTGCCTGATGGTACTGGTATTCGTAGAGACTACCCGTCCTCGCGCCAATCTGTTCACGTGGTTCGACTTCGTATAGTTTCGCCATCAGAGGGTATGACCAAGGAACGCAGTGAGTCACGTTGGCGTATGGGATGAATGTCCAAGTCCGCCGATTATATCGTGTTATCCCTCTTGTTTGCTCGGCCTTGAAAGCGCCGGGCCCCTCTTGGGCTGCAACAACGGCAAAAGCTGCAAAGGTCTATGCCCAGCTCGCTGGGATACAAGGGCGCCCACTAGTCAATCTGGATAAACCGGAGCGACGCGCGCAGCGAACTCCGATGATACTGATAAACGCCCTTCTCATCGGCAATTATTTATTGGTCGGCACTCGAGTTTTCACGGGCTATTTTCAGTGGTGTGGTCACCCATCGGCCGTTGGCTTTGCTGGTGAGATTGCGAAGGCTTGTATCCCAGTTGGGAACCCCAACCACAGATCCTTCGCTTTGCTCGGGATGACAACTTTCCCGTGACGCGCGTTGTTGAGGCGGAGTGTCCTGTGCGCTTCGCCGCAGTTGATTCTCTGCACACACGCTGCAATGGCGGAATGCCTCTTCGGGTCGTTGCGGTGCCGATGGGTGGCGCTGTTGGCTGGTGGCGGTCCTGTATACTACGCGCCGAACCTTCCCACTCTTTTCGCGAGGTTTTCCCAGCATGACGCGCAGGTCGTCCGCGGCTTTGGCCGCGCTGATTTCTTCCATCCTTCTGTTGAGCCTTTTGGCATTTTCGCCGGCTGCGGGGGCGCAGGCCGATCCCAGCCTCTACTCCGGCTTGCAGTGGCGGAACGTCGGTCCGTTCCATGGCGGACGCATCTCCTCGGTGACCGGGGTGGTGGGCACGGCCGGCACGTTTTATATGGGCGCGCCGCAGGGCGGCATCTGGAAAACGACCAGCGCGGGAGTTACCTGGTTCCCGATTTTCGATCAGGAGACGAGCGTGGACAGCGTGGGCGCGATCGCGGTGGCTCCCTCGAATCCAGAGATTGTGTATGCGGGCGCGGGCGATCCTATCGGCGGCAGCCTGGGCAACGGGATGTGGAAGTCGAGCGATGCGGGGAAGAGCTGGCAGCACATCGGCCTGGAGGAGACGGTGAAGATCACCAACATCCTGGTAGATCCCACGGATCCCGGGCTGGTGATTGTGTCCGCGCTGGGGGACGCGACGCACAAGGGCGGAGGGGTCTACCGGTCCACGGACGGCGGGCAGAGCTGGAGCAGCGTTCTGAAGCCGGCGGACTACGACGGGACGCGCGATCTGGAATACGCGTTCGACGATCCGAGCGTGATGGTGGCGGCCACGCAGGGGACGGGGGGCTTCGGGTTTGGCGCTCCGGGCGGCAGCAATCGGCCGAAGCCGAAGGCGCCGCAGGTTTTCAAATCCACCGATGAAGGCAAGACGTGGACGGAGATCAAGATTCCGCCGTTCCCGGGGCGCGTGGCGCTGGCGGTGGCGATGCACACGGATGGCCAGCGGCTGTACATCGTGGGCAACACGATCGAGCACGGCTCGGGGCTGTACCGCTCGGACGATGGCGGGGCGACGTGGCGGCACATGGCGGGGAAAGATCTCCGCATCAGCAACGGGCAGGGCTCTTACAGCAGCGGCGTCTTTGTGGACTCGCAGAACCCGGACATTGTGTACACGATGAGCACGGCGATGTACCGCTCGACGGATGGCGGGGCGACGTTTGAGCCGTTCAAGGGCGCGCCGGGGGGCGAGGATTATCACAAGCTGTGGATCGATCCGACGAACGGGCAGCGGATGCTGGTCGGCTCCGACCAGGGCGCGAGCGTTACGCTCGACGACGGCAAAACCTGGAGCCTGTGGTACACGCAGACGATTTCGCAGGTGTACCACGTGGCGACGGACAATGAGTATCCGTACCACATCATGGCGGCGCAGCAGGATACAGGCTCGGTGATGATCAGCAGCCGCGGGAACTGGGGGCAGGTGAATTTTACGGACTGGAGCCCGCTGCCTTCGTCGGAATTTGGGGTCGACACGCCGGATCCGCAGAATCCCAACATTATTTACGGCGTGGGCTATGGGCCGGGCGGAGGCGGCAGCGGGCTGATCAAAATCGATATGGCGACGGGGCAGTGGCAGAATGTGGCGCCGAATTTCGGCGCGGATTCGACGAAGTACACGGCGGGGCGGGATTTCCAGAAGAAATTCGATGTGGCGTTTGAGCCGGGCGCGCTGTATGTGGCGTATCAGTGCCTGCTGGTGTCGCGGGACGGCGCGGGATCGTGGACGGCGGTGAGTCCGGATTTGACGACGGCGAAGGATGCTCCGCAGACGCCGTGCGGGAAGCCGCAGCCGACGCCGGGCGCCGCAACCCAAACCAACCCCGCGCCCGCGTCGAAGCCCGCACCCGGCGCAACGCCTGCGGCCGGCGCAACGCCTGCGGCCGGCGCAGCGCCAGCACCCGGACCGCCGCCGCCACCCCGGCCCTCCATCAGTGACTTCTCGATTTCGAAGGTCAAAGCGGGCGTGCTGTGGACCGTCAGCAGCAACGGGCAGATTTACAACACCATGAACCGCGGCAAGGTGTGGAGCAATGTGAGCAACATTGCGAGTGTGCCGCCGCATACGCAGTTCAACACCATCGAGGCGGGCGATGATCTCAACACGGCGTTCGTTGCGGGGCGGATTGGCGCGGAACGCGGCGCTACGCTGCCTCCGACGGAAGACGCGGACGTGCCGCTGATCTGGCGGACGACGGATGGCGGCAAGAGCTGGACGAGTATCGTGAACGGCCTGCCGGCGGACGAGCGGACGGGAAGCTGGGTGAACAGCCTGCGCGTCGATCCGGGGCAGCCGGGGCTGCTGTTTGCGGGGACGGAGACGACGGTGTACGTCACCTTCGACAATGGGGATCACTGGCAGTCGCTGCGGCAGAATCTGCCCAGCACATCGATTCGGGATCTGGACGTACACACGGATCATCATCAGAACGATTTGGTGGTGGGCACGTACGGGCGCGGGTTCTGGGTGCTGGACGACATTACGGCGCTGCGGCAGATTGCGGCGCACGCGGCGGAGATCCGCTCAGCGCCTGTCTATTTTTATGAGCCGGAGGATGCGATTCGGGCGCGGATCAACAGCAACTGGGATCAGCCGTTCTCGGTGGAGGTGCCGCATGCCGCGAATGTGGCGTATGGGGCGCTGCTGGATTACTACCTGAGCCGCGCGCCGAGCGGGCCGATCCAGCTGCAGGTTTTCGACGACCGCGGGAATCTGGTGCGCACGATCACGAGCACGCTGCCGGCGCAGATCGAAGGGGCGGATTATCCGCACTACTGGGTGGCGGCTCCCGAGGCGCGCGCTCTCAGCACGCATGCCGGGCTGAACCGCGTGAACTGGAATCTGCAGTATGAGGATCCGCCGGCGCTGCGCCATGATCTCGAGAACCAGATGAACATGGTGGAGGGATCGGCGACGCCGGGGCCGCATGGGCCGCAGGTGATTCCGGGCGTGTACACGCTGAAGCTGACCGTGGATGGACAGGTGTACACGCGGACGGTCACGGTGGTGAACGATCCGCGGGTGGGCGAGAGTCCGGAGGTGATGGCGGCGCTGCGCAGCCAGAACCAGCTGACGCTGCTGTCGGTTCAGGGGATGGAGCAGAGCTTTGCGGGCCACGAGGAAGTGGACGCGGTGAAAGCGCAGCTGACCGAGCGGATGCAGGGCAAGCTGCCGGACGATGTGGCGGCGCAGGCGAAGACGCTCGATGCGAGCCTGACGAAAATTGGCGGGGTGGTGCCGGCGCCTGGGAGCTTCAGCTTTGGACCGCTGCGGCCGGGGGCGGGTGAGACGCATCCGCTGAAGTCGTTTGTGGAGCTGAACAACGACTACAACACGATGGTGAGCATGGTGCAGGTGGGTCTCGACATGGCGCCGACGTCAACGCAGATCGACACCTGGGAGAGCGATTGCAGGGAGTACAACCGCACGGTCGATGCATGGAGGGATGTGCAGACGAAGATCGCGGACTTCAACGCGGCGCTGACGAAGGATTCGCTGCCGAACCTCACGCTTGCGCCTACCAAGCTGACGGACGCGTCGTGCAGCTTTCAGTCCGAAGGAAGCAAGAAGCAAAAGCAGAAGCATTCGCGTTAACGCTCAGCGGCTCGGGGGAGGCTTTGACTTCGGGAAGGTCTGCTGACTGCCGCAGGCCGCGGGGTGGGGCTCGGGCGGCGGCGTTCCGGGGCTTCGGCGCAGCGGGGTGCGCGTAGAAGGATTCTCTGCCCCGGCTCTGACGTTCCGAGTTTGGGGCCGTCCGGCGTCTGCTGGTGGGTGGCGAGGACCGTTGGGGCTCCCCGGGGATCAAGCGGTGGGACGCAAAGGCAGCGTTCTGGGAAATACAAGCCGACTTGGTGGCGCTTTTCTTTTCTCGATGAGTGACTAGGCGATGATGCACTCATCGAGAATTGGCAACCGGGCTACCAAATCCGAATACTCTAGGTAAAGGCACCATTTAGACTGTCTTGAAGCAAAGGGAAAAGGAGCCGGGTAATGGTTGAACAAGGGGTCATCGAAGAGCCGGACTCTAATAAAGGGATCAGCGAAAGCGAGATTGAGGAGTGGTTCGAGTCCGAGGAGGAGTCTGCAGACACGACCACTAGCGACGGGGATACTGTCCCGCAGGCGTCAGCTAGCCAGCTTCGGATCATTCGCAGCTCGATGGACCTTACATTGCACAGTCTGCGCAGGTCCATGAGAGAGAGCAGCTACATCAACATGCACCCGGGCTACCAGCGTCGCCACAGATGGGATTCGAAGAAACGCTCAAGGCTGATTGAATCTCTTCTGCTCAATATCCCCATCCCACCAATCTTCCTGTTTGAGAGTGACCTCAACAGGTATGAGGTAATGGACGGAAGCCAGAGACTCGAAGCAATAACTGGCTATTTGGATAACGGATATAAGCTGTCCGGTTTGGAGTTTCTAACAGAGATCAAAGGATACAGCTTTGACGAACTCACGCCCACGATACAGCGAAGCCTATTACGCCGGACAATCAACGCGATCGTGCTTCTTGCTGAGACTACCAGCCCAAAAGAACTCGGGATTGACGTAAGGATGGTTATCTTCAACCGACTAAACACTGGTGGTGTCAAGCTTAACCCTCAAGAACTGAGGAACGCGCTCTACCCGTCAGAGTTCAATCGCATGCTCGTCCGCGTTTCCGAATGGGACGTATTCCGAGACACATGGGGTATACCGAAATATACGGCCGAAGAGAGCGAAGCCGTTCCGAAAAACGTACAATCCAACGCCCTTTACAAAACTATGGCCGACTGTGAATTAGTGCTGCGCTTCTTCGCAATAAAGGAGACCGTTATTGACGGGCGGCAAGGTTCCCTGAGGCGGATTATGGATGACACCATGAGTTCCCACCAAACCGATCCGAAGGAGGCGGTCGACGAACTCGAGCAGGGGTACCGCGGCGCCCTCAAATCGCTCTTCGATCTATTCGACGGACAGCCATTTGTGCTGCCCCAGACTATGAGACCAAGCAGGCCTGCATACGATGCCCTTATGGTGGCCTCAACACAGCTTCGCCACCCTCCGACGCCGACTAGGAAGGCCAAAATCCAATCAAATTTCGCTGCTGCCGCAAGCGACCCGGAAAAATACGAGATCTTGGTGGGGCGTGGAAACACTGTCGACGCAATCAAAGCCCGCGTCAACCTGGCAATGACAATCCTCACCGAGTAGGGGGCCACGTGAGCCAAATTTTGGACGACTTCAGGACTGACCTGTCCCGCCTGAGGAAAATATTGCAGCTCGCCGAGGCCCTTGGCAGCCTCGTTCCAACTTTCACCCTGATCGAGGGGCTCCCGGACTCTGACCTCAAGACGAAGTTGCAAGAGTTTCAAGAGGTGAGTCGCGCTTCTCACGCCGAGATGTCCATCCTCAATGGTGTCCTGCTCCTTTACCTAGCGGGAAGGTTCGAGAATTACGTCAGGCAGATCTTCGAGGACCTTGCTGACACGGTTGCCTCGGGACACGCGGGCTTCAGCCATCTTCCAAAGCAGATGAGAGAGAACTTAATCATCTATACGGCCGAGGTTATGCAAAACGCCAGGAAATACGGCCACGCAGAGAACGGCGTCGCCGCGTTTGTCAAAGTTCTTTCAGAAAATCTCAGCGGTAACTTAAGCAACGGCGTTAATAGCAAATGCCTCTCGATCACGCAAGAAAACATGCGGCCAGATAACCTTAATGATCTATTTGGCAGAATCGGGGCCACGAAGCTCTGGGAGCGGCTTGGTCAGCAGGCAGCGGTTCAACGGTATTTCGAGGAGGACAACGCCGAGAGAGCGTCAAAGGAAGCCAGAACGAAATTGAACGACTTCATGGAGTTGAGGAACAAGATCGCTCATCCCTCAGGGGAGATGATCTGGCCGGGAATCGACGAGGCTCAAGGGTATATAGATTTCTGCGAAGTCCTGAGCAGCGCAGTCGACGCGATTTGCCAAGTCTGGGCCACCACACTTGGGAAGGAGACCGGTTAACTCGTTATCGGGACCCTGAAGTGCCCGTGTGTCGGAGTGGCCCAGAAAACTCACCCAGGTTGATGATCTTGTGTCACTAAACCGGCTCGTGGCCGAATTCGTCTCGACTGGTGCAAACCAGGTGAATGCACTCATCGAGCGCGGTTTGCACAGTTCAGACTGGATCGGTCCGACAAACGCGCTTCTCTTCAGCAACTATTGGCTGGGCGGTGGGGTTTTTCGGGGCGCGTCATCGCCGATGTGGCCATCGACGGCCCGTCGGCGTTGCCCGCAGGATCGCGATGGCTGGTTTCTCCGTTGATGGCCCCAACCGCAGATCCTTCGCTTTGCTCAGGATGACAGCTTATTTTTGACGCGAACTGTTGAGCGGGGCTCCGCGGCTTGTGACAACTTACTTCTGATGCGATCTGTCGAGTGGGGCGCGGCGGCGGGTTATCCCACGAGCGCGTTGGTGGCGATTACGTTTTTGTAGAAATCCCAGGATAATTTCGGGGTGCGCTGCTGCGTTTTGTAATCGACATAGGTGATGCCGAAGCGGCGGCTGTATCCGCTGCTCCACTCGTAGTTATCGAGCAGGCTCCAGAGGAAATAGCCGTTGACGGGGACGCCTTCGGCGACTCCGCGCTGGAGGTTCTGGAGATAGCTGCGCAGGTACTGGACGCGATCAATGTCGAGGACGCGGCCGCCGCCGCTGGGGCCGTCGTTGCGGAGGACGTCGGCGGAGTCGCATCCGTTCTCGGTGATGTAGATCTTTTTGAGTCCCCAGAGGCTGGTCATGAGTTTGGGCGTCCAGTAAAGAGCGGGGGGCGCGACGAAGAGCCACGGGGAGCCCATGTGCGGGTAGGTGGCGGGACGCGGGGGAATCTCGTAGCCGAGGACGTTGTCGGCGGGGACGACTTCCTGGGTGGTGTAGCAGTTGAGGCCGAAGAAGTCGAGCGGGGAGGCGATGATTTTGAGCTCTTCCGGCGTGAAGCGGGGAGCGTCGGCTCCGAGGGAGTGGAGGTAGTGGTCGGTGTAGTGTCCTTCGAGGACGACGGTGGTGTAGGCGGCGTTTTCTTCGCGGAGGGCGAGCTGGGCGGCGTGGATGTGGGCGTCGTCCTCGATGGCGGGCATGAAGCCGGAGACGTCTTCGGCGAGGCCGACCTGGACGGGGCCGGTAGCGGCGGCGCGCACGGCCTGGACGGCGAGACCATGCGCGAGGACGGCGTAGTGCTTAGTCTGCGCGAGGTCTTTGCGGGAGAGGGTGATGCCGGGCGCGCCCCACG
Source organism: Acidobacteriaceae bacterium (assembly GCA_036267295.1). Lineage (GTDB taxonomy): Bacteria > Acidobacteriota > Terriglobia > Terriglobales > Acidobacteriaceae > Palsa-343. The sequence goes on from DATAWI010000043.1 coordinate 54,244, forward strand.
GGGCGCCGTAGCCGCCGTCGATGTAGGAGCCGAACTCGTTGATGGTCATCCAGTGGCTGATGCGGTCGGAGAGCTGGGCGACGGTGTAGTGGACATAGTCGGCGAAGGCGGTGGTGGTGTCGCGGCTGGCCCAGCCGCCTTTGTCCTGGAGGGCCTGGGGGAGATCCCAGTGGAAGAGGGTGCAGAAGGGCTGGATGCCGGCGGCGAGGAGGGCGTCGGTGAGGCGCTTGTAGAAGTCGACGCCCTTTTGGTTGGGCGTGCCGGCGCCTTGCGGGAAGATGCGGGGCCAGGCGATGGAGAAGCGGAAGCCTTTGACGCCGAGGCGCTGCATGAGGGCGATGTCCTGCGGGAAGCGGTGGTAGAAGTCGTCGGCGACGTCGCCGGTCTGGTTCTGAAAGGTTTTGCCGGGGGTGTGGGAGAAGGTGTCCCAGATGGAGGGGCCGCGGCCGTCTTCCTTCGCAGCGCCTTCGACCTGATAGGCGGCGGTGGCGGTGCCCCAGACGAAGTCCTGCGGGAAGCGGTGGGGAGTGGGCGCGAGCAGGGACTGCTGCTGGGCGGCGAGCGGGCGGCCGAGGGTGGAGAGGGCGGGGGTGGCGGCGAGGGCGGCGGCGGATTTGAGGAAGTGGCGGCGTTGCATGGCGACTCAGTGTAACAACTCAAACGTTTCAGTTAAAGTGTTTCCTCAAGAGCCGCCGACCTTCGGGGTCGCTGCCATAGACTCGCCGTGTCATAAACGTTATAGAAAACGAGACAATGAGCACGCTAGGAGCAAGACCGCAAGAACGAGGGTTGCTGCTTGGAAATAGAAAAAGTACCACGTCCAAGCCCCAAAGAAATCGGCGATGTCGCGAAGTCTTTGATGGTTGTTTCCGGCTTTCATTCGCGCTCTTACCGAGCGTCGGGTGTATCGAAAATCTACCGCCCTGGTGATGTTAGCGGCAATCGCAGCGAGGACAGAGTGCCCGAGACACAGCAGCGCAAGGTGCCAAGCACAACCGCTGGCCTTAACCGATCCGTCAAGTTTCGCTTTGACGACAAACGCCAGAAGCCCTCCGGCAAGTGTCATCATGAGATTGATGGTGTATCCGAGTTGCGTGATCGCGATTTCCTGCCAGCGCAAGTAACTCTCGCGGTCGGTGTCTGCGATTGGACTGTTCTGTGAGTTCATGGTGTCACGCGTGAGGGACGCTTGCGCAGGGGCAAACAAGACGAACGGCAGCGACTAGAAACATGCCTATCCAAGCGCCGCAAAACAGCAGCGGTATCCAGAACACCAACGTTCTGTATTTGATGGTTAGCAGTTGTTCTTGCTTGCGCTGAAGTTGCTGCGCGAAATCGTAAGGTGCAAGGGGAAGTTCTCGCTCTAGCGTCTGAATGCTCTCCCACCAGTGGCGCACATAACCCCAGGTCTTTCTCGTGCTCAGATACCAAATAACTGTGAGGGCGAGCCCGCCGATGGAAAAGAATACGCCCGCCGCGACCTGCAATCTATGCACATTACTGACTAGAGCCTGTTATTAACTTTGTTCCTGTATTTTGAAACAGATGAGGCATTTCGCTCCCCGTCGTGCATCCTGGGGTGGTGGGACGGCGTGAGCGGCGGGGCTATCCGAGCGATGTAACGGATGAGGAGTGGGCGCTGGT
>DATAWI010000044.1:0-47336 GCA_036267295.1 Acidobacteriaceae bacterium
CCCGTCTCCCTCACCGTTACGGTCATCGCTGACGGCAGCGGCGTGCCCACCGGCGCAGTCGAACTCAAAAAGAACGGTGTCGTCCTCGCGACCGCGAAACTCAGCAACGGGACCGCGGCCTTCACCGCTACCGGGCTCGCGGTGGGATCGAACCTGCTCATCGCCGGCTACGAAGGCGACGGCCTGCACGCTCCGTCCGCCTCCGCTCCCTTCGCCCAGGTCGTTCAGCCCGGCCAGTCCTGCAACGTCTTCAAGCCGCTCAGCGCAGCAACGACCCTGCCCACTGCGCGGCCTTAACCGCAACCCCCCGTAACCTGAACACGCCGGGCGAGCGATCTCCACCATCCCTCGCCCCGCGCCTCAGTACAGCAACACCGCTACCCGATACGTCGTGAATGCAGGGTTCGTCTCCCGCGCCGCGCATGAATCACTGTGCTCTGCGGTCAGGACCTTGTTGCCAGGGCTTCTCCTCGGCCGGCCGGTAATCGAAATCCCACTTCTGCCTCCGATTCCCCGACTCGAACCGGCTGTTCCACCGGAGCCAGTACGCATCCGCCTGCGCTCCCTGCGGATAATGCTCCCCCGCCGGATACGGATACCGGCTCATCGTCTGAAACGGCATCGGCCCCACCGTAAACGGCGAGGCTTCCCAGTAATCCATGTCCTTCACAAAGCCGTTCGCATAGAAGAAGTAGTCGCGCTTCCACCCCTCCGGCAGCGCCGGCAGTGCCCCCGCGCTAAACTCGGCGTCAATCTCCTCGCCCGTCCCAAAGATCACATACCGGCTGTCCACGCGCGAGAGCAGCGGCGTCACATCGCCATAACGCGTGTACACGCCGCGCGCCCACAGGAACGGCCCTGTCGCCGAAATCCGATCGTAGTTGTAGGTCAATTCGCCCGGCGTCTTGCCCTCAATCTGTTGCGGATACCCACGAAACGCCAGATGCGCCATCGCCAGTGGCACGTCCATCTGCCGCACCTGGCTCCGGACCTCCGGCCCGTTGTCCACCCGCGCCTGGTCCCAGTAAATCTGCAGATTCGTCGTGATCCGAATCTTCCGCGTTCCCGCCGGCAGCTTCCCCGTCAGGTCGACGACGATCGTCCGCGGCAATCCCGCGGGAAATCCCATATCCTCGACCACCCGCTTCCACGATCCATCCGGCATCAACGCATCCACCCGCGGCGGAATCGGATGCAGCCCCGCCTGCCACGCCGCATACATCGAGCTCGCGCTGAAGTACTCGATATACCCATCCAGCAGCAGGCGTAGCGGACGATCCGGCGACCACGCGCCCAAATCCAGAGTCAGCGCGTGCTCGTTCGCAAACCCCGCATAGCTCAGATTCGTGAAGTCGCGCACGTACCGGTGATCCTTCGCCGCCAGCACCGCCGTCACGTCGCGACCATCGTTGTCCCATGCGCCCGCTACCGGCCGCGGTTGTGCAACCGCCACCGTCTCGCCCGACGCGAACGGCTTCTCGCTCAGGAATCTTTCGTCAGGGTAAACGTCGATGCCCGCCGGATGATCCACCGCCACCAGCCGCAGCTGATCGATGTAGTTCACCTCCTCCATCGGCTCGCCAAAACGCAAACTCAGCAGCCCATTCCGCGCCTGCAGCTTGTCGCCGTCCACCTTGATCCACTCGTCGGGATCGTTCTCGTTGGTTGCCACGGGCGAGACCCAGTGTCCGATCACCGCCGCGCCAATCACATCCGAGATGAATTGATAATGATGACCGTCCCACGCAAACAGCGTTGGACACGAACTGCCCCGGCGGTCCAGCTCCTTCAGCACCAGTTCCCCATGCGGCAGCTTCGTCGCATCAATGTTGATCTCGTCCTGCGGCACGCCTGTCGGCCACAGCAACCGCACCACATCCACCGTCGCCGTCTGCCCCAGCCCCGCCACAATCTGCGACGAACTTTGGCTCAGATACCCTGCTCCACCCTGCACTTCAAACTTCTGCCATTGCCCGTTCGCGAAAACTTCCACCTTCGTTCCAATCGCCGTCTTGTTGTCCGCCAGCCCCGTCAGCGCAAGCCGCAGAGAATGATTCTTGCTGCCGCCCACATTCCGCAGCACCACCGGCGCGCCGTGAAGCTGCGTCACAATCAGGTCCGGCGCGCCATCGCCGTCCACATCGTCCGTGATCACCGACCGCGCATTGTTGAGGGCAATCTTGTTCAGCCCCAGCGCCGCGCTCACATCCTCAAACCCTTTGGGACCCTCATTGCGGAACACGTGCAGCTCCGTCTTGCCGTTTACTTCCAGCACGGCCGCCAGATCGATCCATCCATCGTTATCGACATCGATCGGCGTCACGCCCCACCCGCCGGTTACACCCGCGGGCAGCGGTAGTTTCACAGCTTCAAAACTCCTGCCCTCATGATTCCGCCACAGCGTCAGTCCCGGCGAGCCCGCGTGCGTCAAAGCCACATCCATCCACCCGTCTTTGTCGAAGTCGAAAACGGCCACGCCGTGCGAAGCAGTCAAACCCCCTTCGCCATAAAGCGGCATCGCCTTGAACGCCCCTTCGCGCTGATTCAAATAAATCGTCGGAGCGCCCCCGCCTGTCGCCACCAAATCCACCGCGCGGTCGTTGTTGATGTCCGACAGCACCGCCTGCGTCGTCACTCCTGATCCCGCCAACCCCGTCGGCCCCGTCCACTCCGTGAAAGTGGAATTGCCGTCGTTCCGCCACATCACGTTCGGGCCGGACTTCCCGCCATCTGTAACCGCGCCGGTGACAAACAAATCCAGATCGCCATCGTGATCGAAATCCACGAACGTCAGCCCCGCCGGCTGGTTGCGCTGCGTGATGCCAACCTTCGCCGTCACATCCGCAAACTTCCCACCGCCCAAATTGCGATACAGAATCACGCGTCCCGCCAGCGACACCGCCAGATCCGGCAACCCGTCGTTATCGAAGTCCCCAACCGCGCACGCGATCCCCTGTCCTGACACATCGAGGCCCGTCTGCGCCGCGGGGACCTCCTCAAATCCGCCGTTATGCAAATTCTTGTAAACCGTAATGGCCTGCGCACCGCCGGTCATGGTCACCAAATCCTGCGAGCCGGGCGCAAAAACATCAAGAATGCACGCCCCGCCGCCCACTGAGTCCGGTCCGGGCTGGGCCGCGCCCATCTGCACATGCGACGGCGCAAACCGTTTCACCGCCTGCGCCTCAAAGTGAACCGGAATCATCGCCCCCACCGGAGCCGCCGCCACCGTCATCTCCTCCATCGTCGAATACCGCCCGCGCTCCCCATAGCCCACGCTCAGCGGCGACGCCAGTTTCGCCTGCGTCAAATGCTGGAACACCGCCAAATGCGCATGCGCCTCCTCCGTCTTCCCCGCTCGCTGCAGCGCCCGCGCCAGCCCAAACTCCGCCGAAGCATGCAGCGGCTTCAGCTTCAACGCCGCCTGAAACTCCGCAATCGCCTCGTCGAAATTCCCCAGGCTCAGGTCCAGTGATCCCACAAAATAGTGCGCATCGGCGTCGTTTTCATCGATCGCCAGCACCTTCTGCATGTCCTCGATCGCTGCCTTTTGATTCGCCTGGTCCATCTCCGTCAGCCCCAGGTTGTACCAGGTCCGCGGATTCTCCGGCGCCCTCTTCGCCGCCTCGTGCAGTTCCGCCGCCGCCTCCGGAAGCTTCTGCTCATAGAGCAGCGCAATCCCGCGGTTCAGCACCGGAATCGCCGACGCGGGATCGGCCGCATGCGCCTCCTCCAGCTTCGCCGCCGCTTTCTCCGTCAGTTGTTGATTCATCAGCGCCACGCCGATGCCGTTCAGCCGCGCCGCCTCCAGCGTGTTGCCCGCGCCGGCCTTTGCATCGGCCTGACCCGCGCCGCGCGACCGCGCCGCACCCGCCGTCAATAGAGCTGTGACCGCAACCCAAATCCCTGCAGCGATGGCAAAAGAACTCGTTTTTCTCATCATCATTCGCGCTTCATTATAGAGAGCCGACCCCACCCCTCGCCTCGACCGAACGGCGTAAACTAAGCTCCGAACCGCGAGCCCTGGAACGCGCCGCACAAATCCCGGGACCGTTTTGCGTCTCGCGCAAAAAATCATCGGCTCCGATCTTGTTCCCTCACTGAGGCACAGGATCAGCTTTGCCGAACCTGCGGTAAAAAGGATGGGGGCTTGAGCCCCCGAGGATAGAATCTTGGACCACCACCAGTACATCGAGCGCGTCGTCGACCTCACCGATCCATCCGCCAACCAGATCGACAACCTCCCCATCGACGAAGCCCGCCGCATCCTCCTCGAAGGCCCCGCCGAAGCCGTCCAGCACATCCACGGCTCCTTCGCCCTGGTCGCGCGCGCCGGCAAAACCGTCAAAATGGCTCGCTCCCTCGACCGCCCCCTGCGCTACTTCCTCGCCAAGCGCCAGGAGGGCCCCGCCCTCATCGTCGCCCACCGCATCGACGCGATTTATGACTGGCTCAAATCCGAAGGCTTCGCCGATCAGTTCCACCCCAGCTACACCCGCATGGTCCCCGCGCACCACGTCGTCGAAATCCAGCTCATCGGCTGCCCCGATCCCGATCCCGTCACCACCCGCTTCTTCACGCCACGCCTGCCCAGCGACCCATCCTCTGCGCTCCCCGCCGACACCGAGCAGATCGGCCGCGCCTACGTCGCCGCCCTCGCCGACGAAATCGCCCAGTGGCTCCAGCGCCTGCCTGCCGACGCCCCCATCGGCGTCTGCTTCTCCGGCGGCATCGACTCCGGCAGCGTCTTTCTCCTCGCCTACTTCACCATGCGCCGCCTCGGCATGAGCCCCGCGCGCCTCAAGGCCTTCACCCTCGACCTCGGCGACGGCCCCGACCTCCAGCAGGCGCAAATCTTCCTCGACACCCTCGGCCTCAGCCTCTTCCTCGAGCCCATCGAAGTCGATCCCGCTACTCTCGACATCGCAGAAACTATCCGCATCGTCGAAGACTACAAACCCCTCGACATCGAATCCGCCACCATGGCCCTCGCGCTCTGCCGCGGCATCCGCGAGCGCTACCCTGACTGGCGCTATCTGCTCGACGGCGACGGCGGCGACGAAAATCTCAAGGACTATCCCATCGAGGAGAATCCCGAGCTCACCATCCGCAGCGTCATCAACAATCCCATGCTCTATCAGGAAGGCTGGGGCGTCGGCAAAATCAAGCACTCCCTCACCTATTCCGGCGGACTCAGCCGCGCTTACGCGCGCACCTTCGCGCCCGCGCACGCCTGCGGCTTCACAGGATTCAGCCCCTGCACGCGCCCCAGCGTCATCGCGATCGCGGAAGCCATCCCGTTCATCGAGTTAACGGATTACAACGTCGACCGCCTCTACCAACTCAAAGGCGAAATCGTCTCGCGCGGCGTCGCCGCCATCACCGGGCTCACCATGCCGGTCTTTCCCAAGCGGCGTTTCCAGCATGGAGCCATGCCGGTCGAGGTCCTCCGCCGCCACACCCTCGAGCGCGAAGCAGACTACCGCCAAAAATTCCTGTCGCTCTATCAATGAACCCAGTCGGTTAGCTTGCCCGCGACGCTCCTGCCGCGTACTGAGCACCGTTCACTGAGTACCGTTCACGGTGCTTATACTCCCAGCAGCTTCTTCATTTCCTCGATCGTGAACGCCCGGATATTCTCGCCGTTTACGAACCCCTTGTAAGCCGTCGCCAGCAGCGCGCGAGAATACGAGTCCTCGTCCGGAAATTCCGTCACCACGATCAGATCGTGCTGGCCCGTCGTGTACCAGGCATGGCGCAACGAGCCGCCGTGCGTCGCAAACACCTTGCCCGCCTCTTCCAGGCGCGAGGGCGACTCCTTAATCGATTCCAGACCCTTCTGCGTAAATTTCAGCAGTGAAATGTAGTGCGGCATCGCCTCGGCTCCTCTCCGGCAATCTTCTCCATTGAATTTGACGGAAGCCAATCATACTCTTGCTGGAACACGCTCCGCGTCAGGCTCCAGGACCCAATGGCCCCCTCCCGCCCCATTCCGACTTCCCCCATCCCGGTGCTCCCGCAAGCCTCCCCGTTTCCGGCTCGTCCGAGCGACCGCGATGCGTGGATTCTCGCCCTCCGCGGCCCGCGCTCTCCCGTTGACCACTGGCGTCCGCACGCCTTTCTCCTCGAAGAAGAGCCCGACGCATCCGGCGCCATCGTCCCCGTCACCACCATCTTCCTCACCAACCGCGAATGCCCCTGGCGCTGCACCATGTGCGACCTCTGGCGCAACACGCTCGCCGAACCGACGCCGCCCGGCGCCATCCCCGCCCAAATCGAATACGCCCTTGAGCAGCTGGCCGCGTCGGCCTCCAAACACATCAAGCTCTACAACAGCGGCAGCTTCTTCGATCCCCGCGCCATTCCCCCGGAAGATCATCTCGCCATCGCCGAGTCCATCCGCACCTTCGACCGCGTCATCGTTGAATGTCACCCCGCCCTCATCAACGACTCCTGCCTCCGCTTCCGCGACCTGCTCAACGGACAGTTTGAAATCGCCATGGGCCTCGAAACTGCGCACCCCGGCGTCCTCGAGAAACTCAACAAGCGCCTCACCCTCGATCAGTTTCGCGCTGCCGCTGACTTCCTCCGCGCGCACTCTATCGCCCTGCGCGTCTTCATCCTCGTCCAGCCGCCCTTCATGCCCCAGGACGAATCCCTGCACTGGGCCCAGCGCTCCCTCGACTTCGCCTTCGATTGTGGAGCCACCGCCGCCACGCTCATCCCCACCCGTTCCGGCAACGGTGCGATGGAAGCCCTCGCCGCCTCCGGCGATTTCACCCCACCCTCGCTCGCCACCGTCGAAGACGCCGTCGACTACGGCCTCTGTCTCCACCGCGGCCGAGTCTTCTCCGATCTCTGGGATCTCCCTCGCCCCACCGACTGCCCAGCCTGCCGCGAGGCCCGCGTCGCTCGTCTCCGCGCCATGAATCTCTCGCAGCGCACTCTGCCCCGCATCCCCTGCTCCGTCTGCGGAGGCCGCGCGTGACCCAGCCGCCCATCGCCGAAACCTACGACATCGCCGTCATCGGCTCCGGCTTTGCCGGCTCCCTCATCGCCATGATCGCCCGCCGCCTCGGCCGCTCGGTCGTCCTCATCGAGCGCAACCGCCATCCGCGCATCGTCGTCGGCGAATCCTCCACGCCGCTCTCCAATCTCCTGCTCGAAGAGCTGGCCACCCGCTACCGCCTCGCTGAAGTGCGCCCCCTCACCAAGTGGGGAACCTGGCAGCATGCGCATCCTGAAATCCCCTGCGGCCTCAAGCGCGGCTTCACCTTCTACCACCACTACCTCGGCTATCCCGGTGCCGCTATCCCATCGGACCCGGAGCACTACCGCCAGCTCCTCGTCGCCGCCAGCCCCCACGACGGCATCGCCGACACTCACTGGTACCGCTCCGGCTTCGACCACTTCCTCGTCCAGGCCGCCGAACGCGCAGGCGTGCATTACCACGACGAAGTCCACCTCAACCGCTTCACCGATTGCGGATCGCACGTTCTCCTCGAAGGCGCCAGCCCCACGCCGCATGCCGCCCGCCCCAACAGTCCAGTCTCCTTCCGCGTTCGTTTCGTCGTCGACGCGACGGGTCCGCGAGGCTGCCTGCACTCCGCCCTCAAGCTTGGCGAACTGCCTCTGCCCGAAATGCCATCCACCCAGGCCCTCTTCAGCCATTTCACTGGCGCCGGCCGCCTGGCTGCCGCGCACTCCACCGGCGAAGCCCCGCCCTATCCCGTCGACGATGCGGCCGTCCACCACGTCTTCCCCGGCGGATGGATCTGGGTTCTCCAGTTCAACAATGGCGTCACCAGCGCCGGCGTCGCCTGCACCGCCGAAACCGCCGCCAGCCTGGGAATCGCTCCCTCCGATGGCGATCCCGGTTCGCCCACAAACCAGGCTCGTTATGCCGATGCCTGGGATCGCCTCCTCGCCCGTGTACCCGCGCTCCACCGCCAATTCGCCCGCGCCCGGCCCCTCAACTCCGCACATCCCTTCACATACATCCCGCGTCTCAGCTTCCGCAGCGCGCAAATCGCCGGCCGCAACTGGGCGCTTCTGCCCTCCGCTGCCGGCTTCGTCGATCCGCTCCTGTCTACCGGGTTCCCACTCACGCTGCTCGGAATCCAACGCCTCGCCGCCATCCTCGAATCCGGATGGGATTCTCCCCAACTCCCTGAGCGCCTCGCCGAGTACGCCTCCCAAACCGACGCCGATCTGCTCGCCGCATCCCGCCTCATCGCCGCGCTCTACGCCAGCATGGACAACTTCCCCGTCTTCACCTCGCTGGCCATGCTCTACTTCGCCGCGGTCAGTTTCGCTGAGTCCGCGCACCGTCTCGCCAAGCCTGAACTCGCTGCGTCGTTCCTGTTGCGCGACCATCCGCAATTCGGCGAGGCCATCGAGCGGCTGCTCGCGCAATCGCGAGCCGTCCACACCGCCGAAGATCATTCGCGATTTTCAGAGGATGTCCGTGAAGCGATCGACCCCATCAACGTCGCCGGCCTCGCCGACCCGCAGCGCCGCAACTGGTATTCCGTCGATGCCAACGACCTGCTCGTGAACGCCCACAAACTCCACGCCACACGCGACGAGATCGCGCGCCTGCTGGAACGCTGCGGCTTTTTCCCTGAAACCGATTCCGCTGCTTGATTTTTCGACGCGAAGCGCCGAGTGCCTGGACGGCCAGTCCCTATCCCCCGATGTGCACCATGCTCCGCGAGGGCTGCAGAAATCCCGCCTCCCCAATGTGATGCCGCGCTTCCTTCTGGTCCACCGTGCGGCGGATGAACGCCGCCATCTCCGCATCGCTGCCGCCGCGCCGCATCACGCCGTACAGGTCGTGTTCCATCTGCGAAAACAAACACGTCCGAATCTTCCCGTCCGACGTCAGCCGCACCCGGCTGCACGCGCCGCAGAACGCCTGCGTCACCGGAGCAATGATCCCCATCTCCCCCAGCCCGTCGTCGAACGTGTACCGCACCGCCGTCTCGCTCGCCGCATGCGCATCCAGCGCCACCACCGGCCGGAAGCTCTCCAGCGCCCCCACCACCTCCTCGAGCGATACCACCGAGTCCGGCGTCCACTTGCGGTCTTCTTCCAGCGGCATGAACTCGATAAACCGCACCACAACGCCCTCCTCGCGGGAGAAGCGCGCGAACGGCACGATCTGATCCTCATTGAATCCGCGCAGCAGCACGCAGTTCACCTTCACCGGAGCCAGCCCCGCCGCCTTCGCCGCCCGCACCCCCCGCAGCACGCGCTCATAACTTCCCGGCACCCGCGTGATGCGCGCAAATTTCTCCGCGTCCACGGCGTCCATGCTCACCGTGATTCGGCTCAGCCCCGCATCGCGCAGCGGCGCCGCCAGTTCTTCCAGCAGATGTCCATTCGTGGTGATCGCCAGATCCAGCGGCGCGCCCGCCACCGTGCGCAGCTCGCTCAGGGCGCGCACCAGCTCCAGCAGTCCCTTGCGCAGCAGCGGCTCTCCGCCCGTCAGCCGGATCTTCTCCACGCCCAGCCCGGCAAACACCCGCGCCATGCGCAGATAATCGGCGATCGGCAATTCGGCATACACCGCGCCGTCGTTGCCCGTCCGGCAATACACGCATTTGTAGTTGCAGCGATCGGTGATCGAGATGCGCAGGTCGGTAATCGCGCGCCCGTGGCGATCCCGCAGCAGCCGCGCATCGGTCGGATCGGCAGCCATGTCGCGGTTCGAAATCAGCACAGGGGGCATGCGCTCACTTTACTTCGAGGCAGCCCGCCCGCGCCAGTCTCAGGCGGCGGCCCCGGTCCGATGCCGGTGCGTATGCCCCGGGATACGCTTCCAGCTGTGAAATCGCCGGTCACACATCATGCACCGGTACGGCCGCATGCCAATCAATCGTAAGGGCCAGTCGCGCAGTCGCATATGCGACCGCTTTAATTCATCCCGGTCGTAGCAATCGGGACAGTGTATCAATGCTTTCTTCATCAAATTTGGCCCCCTTCCCATACGATGCGCCGGCCAACCCAGGCATCGAGGGCTGGTCTTCAAATCTCGTCGTGCAGAGCCGGACACTCTGTGCGCAACTCCGCAATCCTCTGAGGAACGTTCGAGACGATCTCGAGCTCATAACCCTGCAACTTCTGCGGGCGATCCTCCGGCTCGTCTATGCCGTACACGACCCGAGGGAGATCTCTTTACCAAAGGCAGCGTGGCAGGAAACCAGTGAAAAATTCGTCCCCGAACGGGAACGCCGTACTTCTTGAAGTGCTTTTTCTAAGGGGCCTGGGGTAATTCCGCTCTCACTATCTCATGCCTTCTGTACCCGCGCAACCGCGCATCAGTAACCCTTTTAGATTCACATTCCGTCATTATTAGGTCCGCCACCCCCCTCCGGCGGAACCCACGTAATGATCTGGTACGGATCCATAATGTCGCAGGTTTTGCAGTGCACGCAGTTCGTGAAATTGATCCGCAATTCCCTCCCCGACCCGCTCTCCGCATCCACCATCTCGTACACCGCCGCAGGGCAAAAATACTGGCAGGGATTGCCGAATTCCCGCACGCACCGCCCGCTGCAGATGTTCAAATCCTCCACCACCAGGTGCACCGGCTGATCTTCCTCATGGCGCGTGCCCGAGTGGTACAGATCCGTGAGCCGGTCGAACGTCAGCGTTCCGTCCCCGCGCGCGTTCCCGAGCATCTGCGCTTGTCCCGCGCTCGCCGGACCAATCGCGTCCGCCCGCTCCATCCGCGTATACCCCGCAGGATTCTTCCCATCCGGCCCCAGATTCGCCCCCCGCATCACCTGCTGCATTCCCGCCTTCACCACCCCTTCCAGCAACCCATTCTCGAATCCCTGGTGGAAATTCCGCACCGGCCAAAGCTCTTCGCGAATCCAGCTCGCATCCACGGCCGTCTTGTACGCGCTTAGCGTCTCCGCGGAGCAGTCTCCGCTCTGCATCGCCGCAAACGCCGTCTCCGCCGCCAGCATTCCGCTCTTCATCGCCAGGTGAATTCCCTTCAGGCGCTGCGAATTCAAAAAGCTCGCCGAATCCCCCAGCAGCATCCACCCATTCCCATAAATCTGCGGCATCGTCAGCCATCCGCCATACGGCAGCGTCTTCGCGCCGTAGCGGATCATCTTGCCCCCCTCCAGAATTCGCCGCGCAAACTTGTGCTCCTTAAAGCTCTGAAACACATGATGCGGATCGGTCCGCGGATCCCGGTAATCCAGCCCCGTCACGTACCCCACGCTCACCAGCGTGTCGCTGATCCCATACACCCACGCGCCGCCGTACTCCCGGCTGGTCAGCGGATACCCCAGCGTGTACAACACTTCCCCCTTCGCCACGCGCCCCGCCGGAATCTCCCACAGCTCCTTGATCCCCAGCCCGTACGTCTGCGCGTGCTCGGGATTCTCGAGTCCCAGCCGCAGGATTAGTTCCTTCGCGCAATTCCCCCGCGTCCCTTCGGCCAGCACCGTGATCTTCGCCCGCAGATCGTATCCCGGTTCGAAGTTCCCCTTCGGCTGGCCCTCTTTGTCCACGCCCTTGTCATCGGTGCGCACGCCCGCCAGGCGCGCCCCCTGCGCATCGTCGCTCTCGTCCTCCCACAACAGTTCCGACCCGGCAAACCCGGTAAATACCGTGATCCCGGCTTCCTCCACCTTCTGCCCCAGCCACTTCACCAGCTTGCTCAGCGACACGACATAATTGCCGTGATCCCGCAACGGCGGCGGCACGATGGGAAATTTGTGCTGCCCGGTGCGCGTCAGATACCACACCGACTCCTGCACGACCTCCGCGTCCAGTGGCGCGTCCTTCGCGAAATCCGGCAACAACTCCTTCAGCGCTCGCGGATCGAGCAGCGCTCCCGACAGACAGTGCTGCCCTACCTCGCGCGCCTTCTCCAGCACATAAATGTTCTCTTTGGAGAGAGGCTCGTCCGGCCCTGCGGCGTTGTACGCATCGATCAGCTGCGCCAGGCGCAGCGCGCACGCCATCCCCGCCGGCCCTCCGCCGACAATCACCACGTCCGCTTCCATCTGCGGACGCTCCACACCTTCTAACGGTTTTCGGAAATGCATCATAAGAGCCACAGTGTCGGATGCATGCACCTCACCCCGCGCACGCCGGACTCTCTGTTCTATGGGATTCAGCCGACACCACGCAACTCGAGACCCCGCGCGGATTCCGCGCAGCGGCATGTCGGCAAAAACCACCGCCGTCAGCCCGTCGAAAATCGCCGGCCGAGGAAAGGGACTTCAGCCCCGGCGCGCGGCCTGCCGTCCCATCCGCACCACCACCGCCGCCAGCCCCACTGCCAGCAGCACCGGCGCCGCAATCGTCAGCAAACCCCGCTGCAAACTCCCCGTCGCATCCCGCGATACGCCCATCCACGATGGCCCGACAAACCCGCCCAGGATGCCAATCATGTTGATGGTCGCAATCCCCGCTGCCGCCGACCGTCCCTCCAGAAATTGCGGCGGAATCGTCCACACCGGCCCCTGCACTGCCGCCTGCCCACCCACCACCAGCACCAGCGCCGGCAGCACGATCAGCGGCGACACGGACAGCCCCACTGCCACATACCCCGCCGCCATCAGCAGCAGCCGCAGCACGATGTGCCAAAAGCGCTCACCGGTCCGGTCGGAATCCCACCCATTGCCCAGCATCGAAACTGCGCCCGCCACGCCCAGCCCGGCAATGATGAACCCCACACGCATCGTGTTCAGGCCCGTTACCTGCTGCACCAGCGCGGGCGCCGAAAACGCGTACGCATACGACGCCAGCAGGATGCAGAAGAAAAACCCGCCCAGCAGCCAGACCCGCACATCGACGAATGCCTCGCGCAGTCCGTGCCGTCCATGCCCACGCGCAGCGGATTCTTCCTCCAGCCGCGCCACAATCCATCCGCGCTCCGCTTCCGTCAGCCAGCGGGCCTTCAGCGGACTGTCCGGGAGGCCGAACAGAAACACGGCACTCATCAGCACCGCGGGCACGCCTTCCGCCACCAGCAGCCACTGCCAGCCCGCCAGATGCATCCGCCCATCCAGGCTCATCAGCCACCCCGCCAGCCCGCCCATCACCGTCGACGCCAGCGGATACGCGATATAAAACCGGCTCACCGCCTTCGATCGATGCCCCGCCGGAAACCACTGCATCAGGTAAAAGATCACTCCGGGAAAGAATCCGGCCTCGGCCACGCCCAGCAGCAACCGCATCGCACAGAACTCCACAGGCGTGCGCACGAAGATCATCCCCATGGAGATCAGGCCCCACGTCAGCATGATCCGCGCCAGCCAGCGCCGCGCCCCAAACCGCAGCAACAGCAGGTTCGAAGGAATCTCGCACGCCGCATAGCTGAGGAAGAAGAGACCCGCGCCCAGGCCATAGGCCGTCGCCGAAAAGTGCAGCTGCCGATTCATCTGAAGCGCGGCAAAGCTCACATTGGTGCGATCCATGTAGGCGATGCCGTACCCCAGCCCAATCAGGGGCAGCAAATGCAAACTCGCCTTACGCAGCGCCGAGCGCCCCACCGCGTCCTCGCTCAGCGGAGACACCACCGCGAGGCCCGAACCGTCAGGTTGCGCAACACCGGGCTGAATTGTTCGCATGAAGATCGAAGGGGGATGGCCAAGTCTAGCACCGTCCTGCGGCGCCCCACGTTCGCAATCCGCACCCCCCGGATCAACCTTGCCTACTTGCCGTAGCCCCAATAGCTGTAGATTCTCCTGAGATCGGCCAGCCGCTGCGTCGCCAGTGTCTCCATGCAGGAGTTGTAGTTGTAGCTCCCCGCAGTTCCGCTGTCATAGAGCCCGCGTTCCGCATTGCAATCGAGCTTCCGGTAGGACTCCCACGCCTGCTGCGCGACACGAAGGTTGTCTCCGTTGCTGCTATCCAGGCCCTTTAGCAACTTCTCGTAGTAGGCATTCAGCTTCGAATCCGCAGCTTGCCACTCCTCGGACGTGCAAGCGGTCATCTCGGCGGTAGTCGCAGGCTTCCGGCACAGAGCATCCTTCGCATTCAAGTGTTGTGCCTCAACCGGAAGGACAACAGCACCGAGGAGGCCAAACATCGCGACGAAGCAACGATGTCGATACGCAGTTAAGCGGATACGGATCATAGGTCCCACGTTGACGCAGAACATTTCTTCGCTCACGATCCTGGAGTCCCATATCTGCCCGAAGCTGGCAGATTTGGCAAATGCGCAAAGTGCGTCCGCTCTCCAGCTAACTCGCTGACTTGCTAACTCGCTGGCCCGCCGCTCAGTTGGCCGCCCCACTAGCAACCAGCTACAAGCTGCCCTTCGCCTTCTTAATCTCCTCCGTCAGCGCCGGGACCACCTGAAACAAATCTCCCACCACCGCGACATCCGCGATTTCGAAAATCGGCGCCTCGGGGTCCTTATTGATGGCCACAATCGTGCGCGACCCCTTCATGCCCACAATGTGCTGGATCGCCCCGCTCACCCCCAGCGCCACATACAGCTTCGGCGCGACGGTCTGCCCCGACGACCCGATCTGCCGCTCCAGCGGCAGCCATCCGTTGTCGCAGATGGGACGCGACGCCGCCACCTCGCCCCCCAGCGCCGCCGCCAGATTCTCCGCCAGCGGCATGTTCTTCTGTTCCTTGATCCCGCGCCCCACCGCGACAATCACTTCCGCCTGCGACAGGTCGACCGTCTGCTTCGCTTCCTGGAAAACCTCATGTGGCACAACGCGCGCCGGTGCATTCGCAACCGCTGCGGGCACAGATTCCACCGCCCCGCCAGATCCCGCCGCCTGGTCCCCGCGAAACGCCCCAATCTGCAGCGTGGCCATCCACGGCGCATATCCGCCAAACGAAACGTCCGCCGCAAATTTCCCCTGGAACATCTGCCGCGTGAACAGCAGCGTTCCGCCCTCGTACTTGTACCCCGTCGCGTCCGAGATCAGCGTCCGGTCCATCGCCAGCGCCAGCCGCGGCGCAAAATCCCGCACCTGGTACGTATGCGGAAACAGGACCAGCTTCGGCTGCTTTTCCTCGATGAACGCCTTCAGCGCGAACCCATACGCATCCGACGTGTAGGCCTGCAGCGCGTCGCCTTCGAGTGCCGTCACTGGCCCGCTCGTCTTCGCAGCCAGTTCCTGCGCCAGCGCGGCGATCCCGGATCCAGGCAGCACCGCCTCGACCGCCCAGCCTGTCTGCTGCGCAATCGCCTGCGCCCCCGCCAGCGTCTCGAACGACACGCGGTTCAGTTTCCCGTCCCGCTGCTCCGCCACCACCAAAATAAGGTCTGCCATACACACGTTAGGGGAGCCGCGGCTCCCCTGAATCCTTCCCAAATCACTCAAGTTTCCTGGGCGCGCAGCGCCGATTGCCCGGACGGCCTGTCCTCAGTACTCGTGGATCCGCCCACGCCGCAGGTACGTCCCATACACGCCAAAAATCACCGCCATCACCGCGGCCAGCAGGTTGAAGTAGAACATCGGATGCACCCAGCCCGGCGAATACTGCAGATCCTGCCCCGACCAAAGCAGCAGCAGCACGGCAAAGAACGCGAATTGTCCTGAAATCACCTGGAGCGCCAGCCCCCATTGCCGCCGCTTCTCGAGCGCGGCCACCTGGTCCGGGTTCAGGTTCCGCTCCGCCAACGGGATACTCATGTTCGCCATCGTCGCTTGTCTCTCCTTGAGGTTGTTTCCCCTGGGTCGGTTCCCCGCAGAATTCTCCGTCAGGGTACCAAACTCCAAGCCCAACGCGCACCTCGACGGCGCACTGACCTCTGTTGGCCCGTGGCCTGTGGCCTGCCGTTACAGCGCGCGTGCCTCGTTTTTCAGGTACTCCACCAGCTTCTTCGCCACTTCGCCGGCCGGACCTTCCAGCTTCCGCGTCTGCTTCTGGCTGCCTGGCACATACAGCCGCTCGATCTTCTGCATGTGCGGGCTCAGCTTGCCTTCCACCTCCGCCCACGCCACCTTGCGCAGCGGCTTCATCTTCGCCTGCTTAATGCCGATCAGCGTTGCGTACCGCAGCTTATTGATCCCGCTCTGGATCGTCAGCACCGCCGGCATCGCCATCTCAATATGCTGATAGTGCCCCGCCTCCAGTTCGCGCTTCAGCTTCAACCCCGCGTCCGTCTTCTCGATCCCGATAATGATGGTCGCGTGCGGAATCCCCAAAATCTCCGCCAGCAGCACACCCGTCTGCGCTGCGCCGAAATCATCGCTCTGCAAACCGGTCACGATCAGGTCGTAGGTCTCTCCTGCAATCGCTGCCGCAATCGCCCGCGCCGTATTGGCCGCATCCAGTTGCGCAAACCGGTCGTCTTCCAGATGAATGGCCTTGTCCGCGCCCTTGGCCAGCGCCTCGCGCAGCACCTGCTGGCTCCGCGCCGGGCCCGCCGTGATCGCTGTGACCTCGCCGCCGTGCTTTTCCTTCTGCCGCAGCGCCTCTTCCAGCGCAAACGCGTCCGGCTCGTTCGTCTCCCACGAAACGTCGTCCCGAATCCACTTCCCCGTCTCGTTCAGCCGCAACGGCGCGTCCTTCTGCGGAACCTGCTTGATGCACACCAGAATCTTCATAGCCACCGGAGAGTATAGCGAAGGCGGGTGGCTACACGAAATCCGCAGCGCGAAACCGGTCACCTAAAAGCCGGCACCCTTGAGTTGAGCGGTCGCTATCCTGATCGCGCCATGCCCGCTTCCTCTACCCCACCCTGTGCGCCCGCATCGTCCGCGCGCTCCCCGGGGGGTACCGCGACCCGTTGGGCTTTGAGATCAAATCCCTTTACCGGGACCCGCCTCCGCCTGATTGGGCAGCTCGTTCGCGAGCCTGTCCGTCAGCGCCGCGGCGCAGCCATGTTTCTCCCCGGCAATCGCCGAACCGCGCTTACTGCGGGCTGTCGTCCTTCGGCACAGTGAGCTTCCGTCGCGGAGCCGCCTGCGTCGCGGCGCTCGCCGTCGCGTCCGTTCCCGCCCCTGCATCCGTCGAAGTCGACGCCATCGAGGCCAGCTCCGACTTACGGTACGTCGGCGCGCTCACGTATCCATGGATGTGATCCCTGCTGATCTGGTTGATCACAACCTGGATCGGCTGCTCGGTGTCTGATTGATAGAACATGACCGGCTGGTAAAGATTCACGTGCTTCTGCACCATCGCGCGGTCGTCCACCATCAGTTGCAGGTCGGCGTAGGCGTGCTTCACGTTGGCCTTCCGCAGGCTGATCCCCACCGGGCCTTCGTGCCTGAACTGCTTTGATTTGTCCACGTCGAACTCGAAGTAGTTGCGCTCGCCGCGCTTCTCCAGCACCACCAGCTCGTCATGCGTGCGCGCAATCGAGCCGGTTAGCTCCGTGCGCGTATTCGTCAAATCGCCGCGCGTCGCCTCGATCTCTTTCCCCTGCGCATCCAGTTGCGCCTGCATCCTGGTCAGGCGTCCCGGCTGGACGCGTCCCGCGTGCGGTTTGCCGACGCGATGCACGATCGGAGCCGCCTCCGCGGCTGGCGCAGGCTCCGCCGCGACTGCTGCTTTCTGCGCATCGCTGCTCGCCTGCAGCGAGTTGACCTTCGCCGACAAATCGCTCAGCTGCGCACGCGTCGACGTCAGCTCGGCGGTTTCTTGCTGGTTTTGCGTCGTCAACTGTTCCGCCGCCCGGTGTTCGTGAACGGCGTATCCCAAACCGGTGATCCCGACGATCACCACGGCGGCCAGCACGCCCGCCCGTTTTGCAACCGGGGCCCAGACTTCCATCGGAGAATCTTCCATATCGCCTCCTGGGCAACGAAACAGCAGTGCACCCTCCTAAGCACGCCCCGGACCACCCCCTCAGAACAGGGATCTATTGATGAAAATGGACTTACGCCCGCAGCGGCGCTTTGGTCACTCCTCGGAATTCCTCGCCACTGGTAAATTTTGCCTGCTTTGCAATGCTTTCTGCGCCGGATTCGCCCCCGAAGGGCAGGAACCGCCCCGGAATGCCCGCTCAGACTGCTGCGATCCAGTTACTCCCGCCCTGGTTCGGATCCGGACCGCCGGTCTCGCATTCCGCCGCGAAACGCCCGGAACCCGGGCGCCATCCTATATCCTTAGAACTATCCCTATATTTTGAGAGCTTCATGATTTCTGTCAGCAACATCACGATGCGCTACGGCGCCAAAATCCTCTTCGAAGAGGTCTCCACCACCTTTACCGACCTCCGCCGCTACGGCCTCACCGGCCCCAACGGCGCCGGCAAGTCCACCTTTATGAAGATCCTTTCCGGCGACCTCGACCCCCAGAAAGGCAACGTCGTCCGTCCCCGCAAGCTTTCCGTCCTCAGCCAGGACCAGTACGCCTTCGACGCCTACCGCGTCATCGACACCGTCGTGATGGGCAACAAAGGCCTCTGGGCCGCTCTTGCCGAACGCGACGCCATCTACGAAAAATCCGAGCTGACCGACGACGACGGCATGCGCCTCGCGGAACTCGAGGGCGTCGTCGGCGAAGAGGATGGCTACACCGCCGAATCCGACGCCGCCGTCCTGCTCCAGGGCCTTGACATCTCCGACGAGCTGCACGAGCGCAAAATGTCCGAGCTCCAGGGAGGTCAGAAAGTCCGCGTCCTCCTCGCCCAGGCTCTCTTCGGCAAGCCCCAGGCCCTGCTCCTCGACGAGCCCACCAACTACCTCGATCTCGACTCCATCCACTGGCTCCAGGACTTCCTCGGCCGCTTTGAGGGCACCCTCATCACCATCTCGCACGACCGCCACTTCCTCAACTCGGTCTGCACCCACATCGCCGACATCGATTACCAGACCATCATCACCTACACCGGCGGCTACGACGACATGGTGCTGGCCAAGACCCAGATCCGTTCCCGCCTCGAATCGGAAAACGCGCAGCGCGAAAAGAAAATCGCCCAGCTCAACGAATTCATCGCCCGCTTCTCCGCCGGCACCCGCTCCTCCCAGGTCACCAGCCGTAAAAAGGAAGTGGAACGGCTACAGACGACCGATCTCGCCCGCTCCAACATCGCCCGCCCCTACATCCGCTTCGACCAGAACCGCCCCTCCGGAAAATACGTCGTCGACATCGAAGGCCTGCGCAAGACCTACGACGATCTGGTCGTCATCGATAACTTCACCACCGGCATCATGCGCGGCGAAAAAATCGGCCTCATGGGCCGGAACGCCCAGGGCAAGACCACCATGCTCAAGTCCCTGCTGGCCAACCTGCGCGATTTTGCCGAGAAAGACTTCACCCTCGACGCCGGCACCGTCAAGTGGGGCCACGAAGTCCAAATCGGTTATTTTCCCCAGGACAATACCGGCGTCATTGAGCCCGGCACCACCGCCCTCGACTGGCTCCGCCAGTTCGACCCCAAAGCCACCACCGAAGACATCCGCGGCATCCTCGGCCAGATGCTCTTCCGTGGCGAAGAAGGCCTCAAGCCCACGGCCGCGCTCTCCGGCGGAGAAGCCGCGCGCCTGCTCTTCTGCAAGCTCATGCTGCTCAAGCCCAACCTGCTCATCCTCGACGAGCCCACCAACCACCTCGACCTCGAGGCCATCAACGCCCTCAACATCGCGCTGCAGAAATACGAGGGCACCGTCCTGCTCGTCACCCACGACCACGATCTGCTCGACGAAGTCGCCACCCGTATCTGGCATTTCAACGAAGGCGTGATCGAGGACTTCAAGGGCCCCTACGAGGAATACCAGCAGGCGACAGCCGCCGGGCACCCGGCGTAGAACAGAGCCGGGGATGCCTCTCGATTTGTAGCGCCTGCGTGCATCAATCGGGTGGATCGCCCGGCTTGCTGCCTCGGCAGGTGTTTGTGCTCCGCAGCCCGTCGACGAGGTAGCGGAGCCCGCGCCCTTGTTGTGGAGTTCCGTCCGAAGGTACGATGGGCGCAACCCGGAGACGCCGATTCGATGCCGGATTTTCCCCACCAGGTGAAGACCACGCCCGTCCGCCCCGAGGCCGCTCGTCGCGAACCTCTCGGCCGCACCGTCGGCCGTTTCCGCATCGAGGCCCTGCTCGGCTCCGGCGGCATGGGCGAAGTCTACCGCGCCTTCGACACCATCCTGCAGCGTCCGGTCGCCATCAAGCGCATGTTCTGGCGCGAAGGCAGCGCCGCCCAGGATCGCAGCCTCTTTCTCCGCGAAGGCCAGCGCGCCTCCGCGCTCACCCATCCCAACATCGCCGCCATCTACGACGTCATCGAGGAGAAGGACGACGTCCTGCTCGTCATGGAGTACATCGCCGGTTCCACGCTGCGCCAGCAACTGGGCAGCCCCATGCCGTCCGACCGCTTCTTCTCGATCGCCCAGCAGTGCGTCGACGCTCTCTCTGCGGCACACGGCAAAGGCATCCTCCACGGCGACGTCAAGCCGGAAAACATCATGCTCACCCCCTCCGGCCAGGTCAAGCTCCTTGACTTCGGCGTCGCCCGCCGCCTGCCCGGCTTTGAATACACCTCGGCCACCGCTGCCACCGAGACGCTCTCCGGTCGCAGCGTCATGGCCGGCACGCCCGTCTATATGTCTCCGGAAATCCTCCGCGGAGACCTGCCCGACGCCCGCGCCGACATCTTCGCCCTCGGCATTGTCTTTTACGAGATGCTCTCCGGCCGCCATCCCTTCCAGGGCCCCAACATCACCGTGACCACCGCGCAAATCCTCAACGAGCGCGAGGCTGCCGTTCTCGACCGCTCCTCGCTTAAAATTCCCTCCCGCCTCGCGACCATCGTGGCCCGCGCCCTCATGAAGGACCCGAACCGCCGCTACGCCGACACCCACGAACTGGGCCGCGACCTCGACATCGTTCGCCGGGGCGGACGCCCCGCCCGCTCCGCCTCCCCAATCCTGCCGCGATGGGTCACCTTTTCCGTCGCAGCTCTGGTGCTCGCCGGATGCGTCGCCCTCCTGCCCGCCTCCCGCCACAGAATCGCAGTCTGGACGAAGCATCTTCGTCACGCGCCGTCCGCTGTCGCCACCTTGCCGGCGCCCCGTCTCGCCGTGCTGCCTCCGCGCATCGACGGCGCCAGTCCCGAGCTCACCGCCTTTGCCGACGGCCTCTCGGCAACCGTGGCGGCCAAGCTCTCCACCCTCTCGCAGAACCACGACCTCCAGGTCATCGAATCGAGTCGCGTCCAGAGGGCACAGGCCTCCTCCTCCGATCAGGCGCTGAACACGCTGGGTGCCAACATGACCCTGCAGATGGAGGTGCAGCAGGCCCGCCAGATGAATCGCGTCGTCTGGACCCTCGTCAACGCGAAGTCCAGCCAGACCGTCGCCAGCCAGACCCTCACTGCGCCTGTTTCCGATCCCTTCTCTCTTCAGGACCAGGTCGCCGACGGCGTCGTCCACGCCCTGCAAATCACCCTCCGTCCCGACGAGCAGGCCTCGCTCTCCGTGCACGGCACCACCGAGCCCGCCGCCTTCGACTATTACCTCCAGGGCCACGGCTATCTCGAAAGCCCCACCGTCCCCGGCAACCTCGACAACGCCGTCAAAGTCCTCGATCGCGCCCTGCAGCTCGATCCCAACTTCGGCCGTGCCTGGGCCGAACGCGGCAAAGCCTTCTGGCTCGACTACACCTACACCAAACAATCCTCCTGGGTCGAGAAAGCCCGCGCCGACTGCTCCAAAGCCGTCAGCCTCGGCAACGCCGGCGCCGATGGCCACATGTGCATGGGCCTCGTCGACGGCGGCACCGGCCAGTATCAGGACGAAGCCTCCAATTATCAGAAAGCCATCGAGCTCGACCCCACCAACGAACGCGCCTTCGTCGGCCTTGCCGATGCCTACGCCCGCATGAACCGCCTCAACGACGCGGAAACCACCTACCTCCAGGCCATCACCGCCAATCCCAACTCGGTCTTCGTCTACGAGCGGCTGGCCATTTTCTACCTGCAGCAGGCCCAGTACGCCAAAGCCGCCGACCTCTTTCAGAAGGCCATCGCTCTCGCCCCCGAAAGCTACATCGATTTCAGCAACCTGGGCGCCGCCGACTTATATCTGGGCAATTACCCCGCGGCCATCGCCGCGTTTCAGCAGTCTCTCAAGCTCCGCCCGGCGCCCGGCGCATACGCCAACCTCGGCACCGCTTATTACCAGGCACGCAAATTTGCCGATGCCGCAAGTAACTACGAGCTGGCTCTGCATTACAACCAGCGCGATCCCGATCTATGGGGAAACCTGGCCGACGCTTACCACTTCAGCGGCCAGCAGCCCAAAGCACTCGACGCCTTCAGAAAGCAGTTGCCCCTGCTCATCGATCAGCTCAAAATCAATCCCCGCGACGCGGTCGTGCAGGGCGAAGTGGCCTCCTGTTACGCCGCCCTGGCCGACAAAGCCAACGCCGAATCCCACCTCGCGCTCTCGCTCCAGCTTGGCCGTGGCAACAAAGACATGCTCTTCAACGCCGCCGTCGTGTATAACGATCTCGGCGAAACCGGAGAAGCTCTGGAGTGGCTGCAGAAAGCCTTTGTTGCCGGCTATTCCCCATCCATCGTGCGCGACTCCCCGGAATTCGATAACCTGCGTGGCAATCCTCAGTTTCAGCAGCTTCTCTCGCGGGCCCTCGCCAAATAGGTCGTTGCCGCACTCATCCTGTCCCGTACGAAAGGAACCAAGATGCAGCGCCAATTCAATGTGTTCAGTCCCGTAATTGTTGTCTACGAAGGCGAGTCCTTCGATTGGGTCGTCAACCCGGCGGAGCTCGGCACAGCCTCCGCCATCACCGTGCTGCCCGCTGAGGGAACGTGGCCGCTCGACAAGCCTTCCTACACCGTTACGCCCGGTACGCCGGTCAAAGCGAAAGTGATTGGCAACGTCGGCGCCGACTTTATGTGCGATCCGCCTGCGCTCAATGTCACCACCCAGAAGATCATTACCACCCCGTGCGCGGCCGATGGCCCCTGCAACGGCGCCGTCGTTGCGCCTGGCAATTACTTCATCTGGCTCAACGAAACCGCCGACACTCTGATGGCGGAGCCCGATCCGGCGAACTCCAACTACTGGCCCCTCCCTCAGCCCAAATACGCAGTCCCGCCAAAAAGCTGGATCGCCGTGGAAGTCCCTGCTTACGCCTCGGCTGGCTCTTACCCCGTGATCATTGCGAACAAGCTCGGCGCCCCGCAGTGTCCGCAACTCGGACAACCCGTCATCATCGTCCAGTCCAACGGTGGCCCCCCAGGCCGCAAAAAGCCAAAGAAGCCGGCGAAGAAATCGGCGCCCGCCAAAAAGAAAGCCGCGCCCGCGAAGAAGTCTGCCAGTAAGAAGACCGCAGCGAAGGCGTCCAAAAAGGTAGCGCCCGCCAGGAAGCCAGTCACCGCGAAGAAGAAAAAGAAGAGCAAGCGGTAGTCCCCAGGCGATCCAGCACCAGAAAATCCGGGCCGGCAACGCACCAGTTGCCGGCCCGGATTTCCTACCCGCTACACCCTATCCCCTGCTCCCTAACCCCTCCACTCTGCCTTCAGTTCACCGTCACCGTAAACGAAGTCGAAGCCGTAATGCTCGACGTCGTCGTATCCGTGCCGGCCACGGTCACCGTGTACGTCCCCGCCGCCACGTCCTTGGTCGTTGTCGTCGTCGTGGTCCCCGAACTGCTCCCGCAGCCCGACGCGAATCCCACCACCACCGCCAGCACCAGGCAACCCACCAGCGCCCGCGCTCCCGACCGCATACGGCGGAAGCCCAGCAACAGCACCCCCGCCAGCGCCGCCGCGCTCAGCGGAATCGTCTTCCCCAGCGGCCCGCCCGAGTGTCCGGCTGCGTCGCCAGGTCCGGTCCCGCGATCCAGGGAAGCCCGCACCGCGCCGCCCATCTTCGCAAAGCTCAGCACGCCGGTTCCCGAGCACGTGCTCGTCGACGAATAGACGGTCAGCGTCGCTGTCGCCGTGCTTCCCGCCGTCACCGCTGTATTGCTGATCGCATAACAGCCACTCGTTGTCAGCGATCCGTTCCCCGCCGTCACCGCGAATCCCACCGTGCCGGCATATGAATTCACCGACGTAATCGTCACCGTCGACGCCCCCGAGCTGCCCGGCGACACTGTCACATTCGTCGCCGCCAGCTTGAACGACCCGTTGCCGCCTCCGCCGCCTGTGGTCGTCGCGCCCGTCCACACCCCCATCAAATTGCCGAAATCCACCGAGCCCAGCCCGCTCGCCTCGTCATAGCCTGCCGTCGCTGAGAATTCCGCCTTGCCCGCGGTCGAGCAGTAAGTCGATCCCGCCGTGCACGCGTTCGTCCCCATCACGATGTCGTGAAACGCCGACGCATACGTCGCCCCGTTCGCCGCCAGCGGATACAGCGCCGCCGCCACCACGCCCTCTCCCGAAGAGCTGACCTTCTGGTTCAGGATCGACACCATCCCCGCAAAGATCGGCGTAGCAAAGCTCGTCCCTCCGGCCACCGTCAGATACCCCGACGTCGCGTCCCGAAATCCGCTGTTGCAGCTCGCCGCCTGCCCGCTGGACCACGCCGAATGGTCGCTGGTGCAGTACAGATAGCCTGCAGTCACTGCCGAAGAGTCCAGAGAGACGTCCGGCGTCAGGCGAAATTTCCCCGTCGCGATCCCGGTCACGCCCGTCTGCCAACTGGGCCGTGACGCAAAGATGCTGGGACCCCCTCCACCCGATGCCAGCGCATCCGCCGCGCCATCCTGCTTGCCCGCGGCTGCGCTGTCGTCGTTCCACACCACTTCCGGAATGTAGGACAACGCCGAGCTCAGCACGTCGCTGCCGCTGGCCGCCTGCCAGTAGGTCGTGTTCCCCGCCGCCGCGTCCGCCGCGGGAAACTCCGTCCCGCCCAGTCCGGTTGCGTACGCGCTGCTCGCCGGATAGTTCGCCGACGGCGTCTCCTGCTGCGCCGTGGTCATCCCCGGCGTGGCCCAGCATGCAGTCGACCCGGCATCGCCCGCCGCCACTATCAGGCTTTGCCCCTGGCTCGCGCCCTGCTCCACAATCTGGTCCAGTTGCGCGTATTGGCTTTGGCTCAGGTCCAGTTCGCATGTCCCGTAGCTCAGGCTCAGAATCGTCCCGATCCTGTTTTCCACCGCGTACTGCATTGCGTCGTACACGCTCGAGTTCGAGTTGTTCCCTGCGTAAATGAAGTCGATCGTCGCCCCGCGCCCCGTTGCGCCCGCATACTCCAGATCCAGATCCGATTCCGCCTCATCGCCCTGCGCAACCGCCGAGGTTCCCGTGTCCGGCACCAGCGTGATCGTCGGATCCTTCACCGTCAACCCCGCCGCGCTCTGGAACGCCTCGACATCCGCCACCGCAATTTGCGACTGCCCCAGCACCGCAATCGTCTGCCCGCTCCCGTTGTCCCCGGAGTTGTACGCACCCGCCATGTCGTAAATCGTCGTCACATCGTCCGGTGTCAGAAAATGTGCGCCGCTCTGCGACGACGTAAAATCTCCCCTCGGCGTCACCCCCGCCGTCGCGCCCCGGTGAAAACGCACCTGCGGCTGCGGGCGGAAATCGTCCAGGTTGCGAATCCCCAGCACCACCCCCGCCAGCGCCGGCGGCACCGAAACATTCGTCGCGTTGGCAAAATGCGTCTCGCCCTCCATCGTGTACCGGTGCATCTCCGTCCCAAACGCCGCCTCCACCTGTCCTGCCGTCCCGGAGAACGTAATGCTGGTCCGGCTGTTCGCCACCCGCTCGATCGTGAATCCCTGCGACGTGAGCCAGCCCGCGACCTTTGCGATGTCCGCGCTGCTCAGTCCGAACAGGTTCGCGTAGGTCGCCGGCGTCAGCCATTGGTGATACTCCGGCGATCCGGGCGTCTGCTGCGCCTGCACCAGCGCATCCAGCTCGGCCCTTTGCTCGCCGGTCAGCGCAAACGACATCGTGATCCCGTCGATCGGCGCGCCCGCATTCATCCGGCCCACATCGAACTGCGCCGCCACGCGCGGGTTTACGCTTCCCGGCAGAACAAATGTCGATTCGCCCGTGACGGCCTGCGTCACGCGATTCTGTGCGGTCTGCGCCCAAACCGGAAGACTCATCGATCCCGCCGCCAGCGCGGCGGCCAACAGGCTGACCGGACGAAAAATTTTCAGGAAACGCATAAGGGGAACACCTCTGGTGCATCCTTGGATGTGTGAAAAACGCCTCGCAGTTTCGGGTCAGGCAACTTTTTCCAGCCCTCTGGCTTTAGACCGATTAGACGTGGAGTTGCGCGCGTTCGTTTGCGCACGCCGCCATCGATTGCGTCGTCCCGCGCCCGCGTGACGATCCGTGCGCGCGCATCTGCGCCTGGGCCCCGGAACTCTCCCTCCCCGCGCCCTCCGAATTCTGACCCAGTTCCGGTTGCGCCGCGCGCTCCTCGCTCCAGCGTCATTTATTGCCCTGCTTAAACGATTCAGCTTGACGTTCGTCTTTCCCGTTCATTAGCATTTCCCTTTCCTGGCGGAACCCGCATTCGCACTTCGCACCACTCCTGGTATATTCAGGTTTTGCCGGAATCCGAGGATCCCATGTCCCTGCTCACGACCCACCTTCGGCGCATCCTGTGCTGCGCCTCCACGGCTCTGTTCATGGCCGGCCTGTCTGCCTGCGCTCAGTCAGCCCCCGCCTGGATGAACAAATCCCTCTCTCCCGACCAGCGCGCCGATCTGGTCATCAAGCAGATGACCCTCGACGAAAAAATGAACTTCGTCCACGGCACCGGCTGGAACGGCCTCCGCGCCGACGCCGCCATCCCTGAAGGCTCGCTGGGCGGCGCGGGCTATGTGCAGGGCGTCAAGCGCCTCGGCATTCCCGGCATCAACATGGCCGACTCCGCCGTCGGCGTCCGCCTCTCGGCCGCCGGTAGCCACTATGCAACGCTGTTGCCCTCCGTCCTCGGCGCCGCCTGCACCTGGGATCCCGACGCCCTCTTCCTCTACGGCGACGTCATCGGACGCGAATTGCGCGCCATGGGCTACAACATGTCCATCGGCGGCGGCGTCGACATCACCCGCGAGCCCCGCAACGGCCGCAACTTTGAATACGCGGGAGAAGACCCGCTCCTCGCCGGCACCATGGTCGGCAAGCTTGCCTCCGGCGTGCAGTCCAATCAGGTCATGGGCGACATCAAGCATTACGCCTTCAACGACCAGGAAACCGGCCGCACCATCGTCAACGCCATCATCAGCCAGCAGGCCGCGCGCGAATCCGACCTCCTCGCCTTCCAGATCGCCATCGGCATCGCTCACCCCGCCGGCGTCATGTGCTCCTATAACAAGGACACCATCACGCCCCCCGGCGGCACCGACTGGTCCTGCGAGAACGACTACCTCCTCAATCAGGTCCTCAAAAAAGACTTCGACTTCAAAGGATTCGTCCTCTCTGACTGGGGTGGCACCCACTCCGACGTCCATGCCTTCACCGCTGGCCTCGATCAGGAGCAACCCGGCTCCCGCTATTTCGGGGAGACCCTCCAGAAAGCCGTCCAGTCCGGCAAAGTCTCTGAAGCCCGCCTCGACGACGCCGTCCATCGCGTCCTGCGCAGCATGTTCGCCAACGGCGTCATCGACAATCCGCCGCAGTTCCAGGAGGCCAATCCCTTCCAGGGCCGCGACGACGCCGAACATATCGCCGACGAAAGCATCGTCCTGCTGAAGAACGCCAACCGCATCCTGCCGCTCGCGTCCAGCGTTCCCTCTATCGCCATCATCGGCTCGCACGCCGACGTCGGCGTCCTCTCCGGCGGCGGCTCTGCCCAGGTTGACCCTCCCGGCGGCAACGCCGTCAATCCCCATCCCGGCGGCGCGCACTGGATGGAGACCGTCTACTTCCCCTCCTCGCCGCTCAAAGAGATCAGCAAACGCGTCCCGCGCGCCGACGTAAAATTCGACCCCGGCACCGATCCCGCCTCCGCCGCTAAACTCGCCGGCGCTTCGCAGGTGGCCATCGTCTTCGTTAACCAGCCCATGAGCGAAGGCATGGACCGTCCCACCAGCGCCCTGCCCGGCAATCAGGACGCCCTGGTCGACGCGGTCGTCGCCGCCAATCCCCGCACCATCGTCGTCGTCGAGAGCGGCGGCCCCATCACCATGCCCTGGGCCGGCAAAGTCGCCGGCGTTATCGAAGCCTGGTATCCCGGCATCGGGGGCGCACAGTCCCTCGCCGCCATCCTCTTCGGCGACGTCGATCCCTCCGGACGCCTCGCCGTCAGCTTCGCCAAATCCGACGACCAGCTCCCCCATCCCGTCGTTCCCGGAATGAGCGCCGGCAACGGTCCCGGCAGCCTGCCCGAAGCTCGCTCCTTCAATAAGCAGGAAGTCCCCTTCGACGCCGACTACTCCGCAGAAGGTTCCCGTGTCGGTTACAAATGGTTTGAGTCGGAGCACAAGACCCCGCTCTTCCCCTTCGGCTTCGGCCTCTCCTACACCACCTACGCGTTTTCCGCACTGCACGTCGATGCCGCGGCGCATACCGCTACCGTCACTGTCCGCAATTCGGGCTCGCGCGCCGGAACCGAAGTCGCACAGGTCTACGCGATTCTGCCCGCAGCCACCGGCGAGAACACCTACAAGCGCCTCGTGGGCTGGGAACGCGTGACGCTGGGAGCGGGCGAATCGAAGACGGTGACGGTCAGCATGAATCCGCTGACGCTTTCCATCTTCGACGTGGCGAAAAATGCCTTCGTGATGACGCCCGGCGACTACCACATCGTCGTCGGCTCCAGCTCGGAGGAGACGCCGCTCAACGCCGCCATGCACGTCAACTAACGCATCGCGCACACAAAGCGGCTCCGCATCCACTCGGATGCGGAGCCGCTTTCTCGTGGGGGACGGAGCGAATCCGCGCCTGCCCGCCACCCGGATTCCCTAAACCGTAGCCCGTATCCCCTGTAGCCTACCCCTTCGCCCCAAACAGCGCGCCCGAAGGCGCTGCCGCGGCCGGCGCAGAAACCGCAGCACTCGTCGCACTCGCCGCAGTCGCACTGGTTCCGCCCGTCAACTCCACCTTGCCGCTGAACACCGCGTTCTCTTCAATCGAGAGCCGACCCGCGTGGATGTCGCCCTTCATCAGGCAGCCGGCGCGCAGTTCCACCCGCCCCACCGCTTCAACATCGCCGGTCACCGTTCCCAGCACCACCACATCGCGCGCCGAAAGATTCGCCTGCACCCGCGCATGCACCCCAATGGTCAGCCGGCTTTCGCTCAGCGCCACGGTGCCTTCCACCACGCCTTCCACCAGCAGGTCTTCGTTGCCCTTCACTTCGCCCCGTATCTGGACGGACTTTCCTATCACCGCCGCCGCATCACCCGTTGCCATCCCTCGCTCCTCACTTGGTTGTCGTTGCTTTGTCCGAACTATACGCAAGCCCGCGCACCGCCGCAACCGCGTGCCATCGGCATCGCCTCTACTCGCTGCGCAGCGCGCTTTGTGGCTCGATGCGCGCTGCCCGCCGCGCCGGAATCCAGCAGGCCAGCAGCGCCACCGACGCCAGAAACAGAGGCGCCAGCGCAAACGTCAGCGGATCGTGCACGCTCATTCCGTACAGAAAGCTCGCGCAGAAGCGAGCCGCAAACCACGCTGCCGCCACACCCAGGGCCAGCGCCGTTACCGTCAGCAACAATCCCTGCCGCACAATCAGCCGCTGCACCGCCCCCAGTTGCGCGCCCAGCGCAATGCGAATCCCGATCTCCCGCCGTCGCCGGCTCACGGAGTAGCTCATCACGCCATACAGTCCCACCGCCGCCAGCACCAGCCCCATTGACCCAAACACCCCGAACAGCGTCCCCGCCAGTCGAGGCAAAAACAGCGCGCTCCGCAGATGCTCCTCCATCGTTTCGACGTTGTAGACCGCCATCCCTGCGTCGAGCCCGCGAATCACCTGGCGGACTGCGCTCGCGGTAGCCCCCATGTCGCCCGTCGTGCGCACCATCAGCGTATATCCGAGAAACGACGGATCGCTCCCCGTGTTCTGATCGAGCGACCGGAACAGAACCGGACGCGTTTCTTCTCCCAGCGTGCGCGACTTGATATTCCCTGCCACGCCGATAATCTCGTAGGTAGCGCCGCCGCCTGTCACCCGCTGGCCGATCGGATTGTCCGAGCCGAATAACTGCCGCGCCAGCGCCTCATTCACGATCGCGACCTTCGGCCCGGTTGCCGATTCGCGCGCAAAATCCCGCCCCGCGATCCGTGGTATCCTCAGCGTCTCGAAATAGCCTGCCGTCGCCATGTATTCTTCGACGATCGGCGCTTCCGTTCTCGATTTCCGCCCTTCCACCACGAACCCATCGCTGCGATTGCCCCCCGAGAGCGGCGCGGAATCGGTCTCCGCCACCGACAAAACTCCAGGCACCGCCGCCACCTCCTCCCGCAATTCGCCCAGAAACCGATTCGTCTGTTCCGGCGTGTAGCCCTGCACCCGCGGATCCACAGAAACCATCAGCACGCCGCGGCTGCGAAAGCCAATATCGATGCCCGTGGCCCGCTCCAAACTACGCAAAAACAAACCCGTCACGCACAGCAGCACCATCGACATCGCGATCTGCGCAACCACCAGAACACTGCGCAGCGTCACCCGCCGCCCCGGACGAGCCAGCGCATCCTCGCCCCGCAGCGCTCCGGCCATCATGGGGCGCGATGCGATCCACGCCGGCAGCATCCCGAACAGCAGCCCCGCGCCCACGCTCAGCGCGACCGTGTACAGCAGGACCCGCCAATCCAGGCTCAGGCGCAGATCGAGCGGCACCGGAGCGGGCACATGAAACGCGCCCAGCGCCGATGTCCCCCACCACGCCAGCGGCGCGCCGGCCACGCCGCCGCCCAGCGCCAGCAGCGTGCTCTCCACCAGCATCTGCCGCAGCAACTGTGCGCGCCGCGCCCCCAGCGAAAGCCGAATGGCCATCTCGCGCTGGCGGGTTGCCGCATACGCCAGCAGCAGGTTCGAAACATTCGCGCACGCGATGCCCAGCACCAGCAAAACCACCACCGACAGCGCGCCCAGAAACAACAGCACCGTTTCCCGGTCCCGCGGCGGCAGCGAACCCGCCTGGCCCGTCAGAAATCCATTGCCTTTGTCGGTTGCGGGATACGCGGCCGCATAGTTCACCGCCAGCGTCTTCAGCTCCGCATTGGCCTGCTCGCGGGTCGCTCCCGGCCTCAGCCGCGCCACCACCCCCAGCCAGTGATCGTCGCGCAACTTCCGGTCCGGCACATTCGGCGCGAATTGCTCCACGTTGCCCAAAGGAATCCAGAACTCAGGATCCAGAATCAGATCCAAGCCGTGAAACCCCGGTCCTGCCACGCCCACCACCGTGAACGGCTTCCCCGAGAGCGTAATTGCCTTCCCCACAATCGCTGGGTCCGCGCCAAAACGCCGCGTCCACAGGCGATACCCCAGGACGATCACCGACTGCTTCTCTTCGCCAGTTGCAAACCCCCGCCCCAGCGCCATCGGAACTCGCGCAACACGAAAGTAGTTCTCGGTCGCCGACTGCCCCCATACCCGTTCCGGTTCTCCCGAACCCCCAATCGAAGCCGGCAGCAATTCATAGTAAGCAGCCACGCCGGAGAACGACTTTGCCTGGTCGCGCACATCGATGTAGACCGGCCAGGAGAAGTTGTTGCAGCACTGGTCTCCGTCGTGGGTCGTGTGCAGAGCCAGCAGCGTTCCCGGATCGCCAACCGGCGGAGGCTGCAGAACGAAGCGGCTGACCATCGAGAAAATCGTCGCGTTCGCCGCAACCCCCAGCCCGATGGAGACGACCACCGCGAGCACCAGCCCCGGCGATCGCATCAGCCGGCGCGCACTGTAAACAAAATCCTGGCGGAGACCGGACATTCGTTCCCCCTTTACCTGTCCTGTACGCCGGACCGTCGGCAGTGGTTCCTCGCGTCTCGACGCAATTCCGCCTCATGTCGAGCTTTTCTCAACCACCCCCGCTATCGGACCGCACTGACTCTCGCCACAATCGTCCACTCACGCAACTCGCGAACGCGCGTCCGTGCCGGTTCCCCACAGCTCCCCCTGCATCGGCCAGACCGGCTGCGCGTCCTTCTTCAGCGCCCCGCTGAACCGCCGCTCCAGCCCATGCTTCCGCACCACCGCCTGCACCAGCGCCGCCACCCGCTCCCGATATGCCTTCGACACGAAATCCCTCTGTCCGTACCGCGTCGCATATTCCCCCGCCAGCTCCGGAAAATGCTCCTCGACAAACCGCAGAAACACCCCTCGCGAGCACGGCTTCAGAAACAACGGCTGCGCCGCAAAAAAACTCGCTCCCGCCTTCTTCGCCCGTCGCGCCATCGCCTCCAGCGCGCGCGGTGTATCCGTAATCCCCGGCATCAGCGGCGAACACAAAATCCCCACCCGCAACCCCGCCGTCCGCAGCCGCTCCACCGTCCTGAACCGCAGATCGGGACGCGGCGCCCGCGGTTCCAGCACCCGCGCCAGCTCCGCATCCGGCGTGGTGATCGTCAGGTGCACCGTCAGTTCGTTCCGCTCGGCAATCTTCTTGAGCAATTCGGTGTCCCGTTCAATCAGCGTCGACTTCGTCACAATACTCAGCTGCAGCCCCGCCCGCTCCGCAAACACCTCCAGCAAACTCCGCGTCACCTGCGCCGTCCGCTCCACCGGCTGGTAGGGATCGGTCGCCGTCCCCATCGCGATCTGCTCCCCCTCCGCCACCTGCCGCAGTTCCTGCCGCAACAGCCATGCGGCATGCTGCTTGATGTAGATTTCCCGCTCGAACAGCAGCGGGTCCGCCTTATCCAGAAACTCATGCGTATACCGCGCAAAGCAGTACCGGCAGCCAAACTCGCACCCCCGATACGGATTGATGCTCCACGCAAAGTACATGCCCCGCTTCGACACGCTGCGGTTCAGCACCGACCGCGTCTCCATGGTCCGGAACTCCACTCCGTGCGCATCCCGCCCTAAGCCCGCCTCCACGCCCTCGGCCGCCAGCCGGGCAATCCCCACCGGCCGCGCCTGCCCCAGAATCGGAAACAGCCCCTGCGGAAAGAGCGTCTCGTTCGCCATGTTCGCTTTTTCTTCGCCCATGCGGAGTAACGTACTCCGCCTCGCCGGCGCCGGTCAAGGGCTATCGCTCGAATTTCCGGGATTCCCTACTGGCGCCCCAAAGTCAGCGCGTAGATGTCGTCCGTCCCCACGTTCCGCAGGAGCATCGGGTTGTCATTCGCGTCCAGCCCCATCCAGATGCCGAAGAAGCCGGTGAAGGGAACGCTCTGCAGGTCGACCAGACGCTCGGGCACCCCGCCGCTTACCCGGAGCCGATATACGCCCGGATTTCCCCGCGGCGTAATGTAGTAAACCCACTGGCTGTCCTTCGACCAGCACTCAAATCCGACAAACCCCTTGTCCCAGGGAGTTGACCACTGCTGCGTCCTGAAGTCGAACAGCTTCAAACCTTTCGAGTAGAGCGGCATCGCAGAGATATAGCGGCCATCCGGAGAGAGCCGCGGCGAGAACAGGCCCGTGGATCCAGGAATCGTCGTCACCCCGTTTGTGTTGCGGTCCAGAATGCGGATGACGCTCTTGGGGTCGCCGCCTCCCTCCGGGCTCGTGGAAAACACAATCTTCCGCCCGTCGGACGAGAAGTGGGCATCCGTCTCCGGCCCCGCTTCCTGCGGCAGCAGTTGCTGCGGAGTTCCTCCCTGCGTCGAAACGATATATGCGCGGACGTTCTTGCCCTGCGGCGGCACGGCTTCAAACAGCACTTCCGTTCCGTCCGGCGACATGGTCACCACGCGCGGGGTCAGTGTCCCGTCGGTCAGCTGCATCGGGTTGCTGCCGTCCCCGTTCGCCTTCCACAGAACGTAATCGGGGAACGATACGTAGGCCACCGATTTTCCGTCACTCGAGAAGGTCACATCGTCTGCGGAAATTCCTCCGAGGAAGGGCACGAACTGGTGCGACTCCGCGTCCAGGCGTACCAGTTCCCCGTGCGGCGTGAAGCCCGACGCATACACCGTCTTCCCGTCCTTCGCGGGGAGCGGCGATTGCCACTGGATCGGTCCTGTCGTGATCTGCACCGAAGGTTGCGCCGGCGCTCCGAACCATCCCTTCTTCGCGGACATCGCCCAGATCTGTCCCCGCGACACAAAGAAGAACTGTCCGTCCGCCGCCCACCGCCCCTGTTCCTGGCCCGTGGTCGATCCCGTCGCAACCTGATGGAGACCGGCGCCGGTGGCCGTCATCTCCCACAGCGAGTCGTCGCTGCCCCGGGTGAACCGAATCGTTTTGCCGTCCGGCGACCAGCTCAGGTCCCAGACGTTGCTGCCCGCCGAGGCCACCTGGCGATCCCCTGCCCCGTCCGTCCCGATTTCATGGATCGCGCCCCCGTGGTTCGCGTACACCACCGTATTCCCATCCGGGGAAAACGCTGCGGAACTCGCTTCTCCCAGCGCTCGCGTCGATCCGCCGAATGCGCGCACGCTCCACAGCGGGTAGTCGGTCCGCAGTGCTTCCGGTATCGATTGCACCAGATACGTGGACCCGTCCGGAGAGACTGCGAGCAGATTTGGATTCGGCACGGCGATCGGAACCGGTGCCGTTTCGCCCCCCGATACCAGCACCTGACCCACGGTCTGTGTGATGCCGCCGCTGAAATAGAGCCTGCTCCCATCGGTCCCCACCAGAATCTTGCTGTGCCCGTCGTGCGTGATCTGCCGGTAGGCCACCACCCGCAGCGTGCCCTTGTTCTGCCCCGCCAGCGCCAGCCAAACCACCGCCGCCACCGCCACCAGTCCCACGGCGCCTGCCAGGGTTTTTCGTCCGCCGAAGCGCGCGGGAGCCATCGCATGCATCGCCATCGAACTCCCCGAGTCCGACAACGCCTCCAGCGCAAACGCCAGATCCGACGCCGACTGAAACCGCTGCTCCGGATTCTTCTCGAGGCAGCGATGCACCACCCGCTGCAATCCCGGCGGTGTCGCCTGGGCCGCCTGCGAGATCGACGGCGGATCGTCGTTCAGAATCCCCGCCATCGTCTCCGCCGAGGTCGGCTTGGAGAAGGCCCGCTTGCCGCACAGCATTTCGTAAAGGATCGCCCCAAAAGCAAAAATATCCGCCCGGTGGTCCACCGGATTCCCGCGCACCTGCTCCGGAGACATATACCCCACCGTCCCCATCACCATCCCCGGATCGGTCGCCTGCGCAACGGTTGCGCCGCTGTCCTCCGCCGCGCTCGGGCGCTGCATCAGCTTCGCCAGCCCGAAATCCAGAATCTTCAGCCGCCCGTCCCGGGTGACGAACAAATTCTCCGGCTTCAGGTCGCGATGCACGATCCCTTTCTCGTGCGCTGCTCCCAGCCCGCGCGCAATCTGCACGCCGTAGTCAATCACCTTCCGCACCGGCAGCGGCCCGCGCTCCAGCAGCTCCCGCAGCGTCGCGCCTTCCAGCAGCTCCGAAACCAGGTACGGAGACCCCTCGAAGCTCCCGAACTGATACACCGCCAGAATGTTGGGATGATTCAGCGCCGCGGCCGCCTGCGCCTCCTGCTCGAAGCGCCGCAGCCGATCCGGATCCTGCCCAGCAAACCGCGGCAACACCTTGATTGCCACTTCCCGTTTCAGAATCGGGTCGCGCGCTCGATACACTTCGCCCATACCGCCAGCGCCCAGCGTGCCGACGATTTCATAGTTTTCCAGCTTCGCGCCTGGACTCAGGGTCATGAGTGTCCCGAATTATATCCTGCGTGCCCGCTGCCTCTGCCGCGATCTCCCTGAGCCGCACGCCTTGTCGAACAGGAGCGCACGGCAGTGTTGAACGTCAGCCCGTCAGCGACTCTCGCCCCTCACCGCGCCGTCACCGCCACCGGCACCATGTGATCGATCACATAAGTCCCGAATCGCTGATCGTGTGCACTCCGCTGGACGCGTCCCTCCGCGTCCGTCGCTCGGCTCACCAGCACATAATCCCCCGCGCCCGGCACGCGCCACGCCAACTGCCAGCGCCGCCACACTCCGGCCTGCGCGCCGTCGAGCCACTCCGCCGCGCTCCACGTCGCTCCGCCATCCATCGACACATCCACCCGCTCCACCGCCGGACCGCCCGACCAGGCTGCGCCCGCAATCGTCACCACGGACCCCGCAGTGACCTCATCGCCCGCCTCCGGCCGCGCAATCGCCGACTTCAGTGCCATCCCGCGCAGCGGCCGCCGCACCCTCCGCCCCGCCGCTTCCTCCCAATACGCGTAGTCCAGCGTCTGGAAATATCCCTGAAACCCCTCCGTCGCCACGTGAATCCGCGTCAGCCATTTCACCGCCGCCATCGCGTAATGCCCCGGCACCACCGCCCGCAGCGGGAACCCATGTTCCCGCGTCAACGGCTCGCCATTCATCGCATACGCCAGCAAGACTTGCTCCGCCTCTTCCACAGGAACCCCACGCGCATACGCAATCGCTCCCAGCTCGGCGCCTTCCCCCTTCACGGTCCCGCGATCCGCGCCCTCCAGCACAATCTCCTGCGCCGCCGCCCGCACCCCGGCCATCCGCAGAACATCTCCGAGCCGCGCGCCCGTCCACTCCGCATTGCCCACCGCGCCCAGTTGCCACTGCACCCCTGGAACCGCCGGCGTCAGGAATACCCGTCCATTCCCCGCACACTCCAGCGTCGCCGCGCGCGTCATCGCGGGCAGCGCCAGCAAGTCATCGATCGTCAGCGAAAGTGCGGCCTCGACCGCGCCATCCACTGCGAGTCGAAAGCTCCCCGCCTCAATCTCCGGAACCGGAAAATGGCTCCGCACATAGAACTGCTCCGTCGGCGTCACCCGCCCATGCAGCGCGCGAAACGGTCCCTCCAGGTTGAGTGGCTCCGCCTGCCGCATCACCAGCCCGCCATCGCGGCTCTGCGGAGTCGGCTGCAGCCTCCCGGTCGCAGCGGACGAACGATCCAGCCCAGCCCCCTGCCGATCCGTCTCAAAGCCGAGATTTGGCACCGTCTTCGTCACATTCCCTCAAGATGCGCCGCCGCGCAACCTTCTAAGATATCCCAGCACTCCGCTCCCCAGGATCACCCACAGGGGTCACGATCACTCGCCCATTCCGCCGCTCCGCCGCGCTCTGCGCGACCCCTCACGCTATCATTGCCTCCACAGCTGTCTCCACCATTTCCCGTACCCGCAAATCTCTATTTTTCGCCGGAGGTCTCCCGTGAAGTCGCCGATCCTCTTGTCTCTCCTTCCATCTGTCCTCTTGTCTCTACCCACCCTCACCGCCGCCCAATCCGCCCCCGTCTTTCTCCCCGCCACCCCCACCACCGTCGCGTGGGGATACTACTGGTCCAAAGCCAAGCCCGTCCTCACCGTTCACTCCGGCGACACCGTCCGCATCCAGACCCTCTCCACCTGCGGCCCCAACGACCGCCTCATTTCGGAAGGCGTCGCCGCCGCCGACATCCCCGCATACAACCAGCCCATCTACGACAAAGTCACCGACAAAGGTCCTGGCGGACACATCCTCACCGGCCCTGTCGCCATCGCCGAAGCCCAGCCCGGCGACGTCCTTGAAGTCGATATCCTCTCCATCGACATCGATGCCCCCTTCGCCTGCAACGGATTCGGCGTCGGTCGCGGCTTCCTCCCCGACGATTTCCCCTACGGCAAAACCCGCATCATTCCGCTCGATCGCGACAAGATGATCGGCCACTTCGCCCCCGGCATCGACATCCCGCTGCACCCCTTCTTCGGCAGCATGGGCGACGCCCCTCCCGACTCCGCCGGCCGCTACTCCAGCGTCCCGCCCTGGATGAACGGCGGCAACATGGACAACAAGGAACTGGTCGCCGGCGCCACCCTCTATCTCCCCGTCCACGCCCCCGGCGCGCTCTTCGAAGCCGGCGACGGCCATGCGGGCCAGGGCAACGGCGAAGTGGACATCACCGCCATGGAAACCTTCCTCACCGGCACCTTCCGCTTCATCGTCCACAAGGACCAGCATCTCCTCTGGCCCCGCGCCGAGACGCCCACCCGTTACATCGCCATGGGCTTCAGCCCCGACCTCAAAACCGCCACCGAAATGGCCGTCCGCAACAACATCGATTTCCTCGTCACCAGCAAGCACCTCACCCGCGACGACGCCTACATGCTCACCAGTGTCGCCTGCGACGTCGACATCACCGAGTTAGTCGACACCAACGTAGGCGTCCACGTCCTCTGCCCCAAAAACATCTTCACGCAGTAAGAAATAGGTGGCTGAACGGGTTTTGAAAGGGCGCGCTCACCGCCATGCGGAGCCTCGATTCTTTGCAACAACACCGCCTCAGCCGCGCCGGACTACCGCCCAAAATCGAGGGGCTTCAGCTCCCGGGGCTCGCCGTCCCCGCTAACTCAGATAGTCCCGAGTCCCTCACCAATCCCCTTCTCCTGCGTCTCTAACACAATCACTCCTCTGCTACCCTTGTGCCGCCCGTCCAAAGGAGTCTCGCGTGCGCCTGTTTCCCTGCCTCACCTTGGTCCTCGCTGCCGCTTCCCTCTCCGCCCAGCAATCCACCACCCCCGCAGTGCCATCCACCGACCTCACCATTTACAACCAGGACTTTGCCGTCGCGCGGACTCCGCTCACGCTCGACCTGCATGCCGGCATCAATCCGGTCTCCACCAGTCAGGTCACCACGCAGCTCGAGCCCGACTCGGTCGTGCTGCGCGACACCTCCGGCCGCTCCGCCTTCCGCATCGTCGAACAGAACTACGACGCCGGCGTCATCAGCCAGGACTGGATGCTCCGCAAGTTCGAGGGCAAGACCATCCAGTTTCAGGTGAGCGATCTCGCGTATGCCAACGTGATTCCAGGATCCGTGCCCAGCGGCCCCACGCAAATCGTCTCGGGAAAAATTATCCGCGCCCCGCGCGAAGTCTCGCCCTATCTACAGAATCGCCAATACGGGCAATTCGGCCAGCCGATCGACAATCAGCCCATCATTGAGGTGAACGGGCAAATCCAGTTTCAGCTTCCTGGTCTGCCGCTCTTTCCTGCCTCAACCGATGGTCTCCTCCTCAAGCCCACGCTCAGTTGGCAAATTGATTCAGAAAAGGCGCAGCATTTTTCCGCGGAACTCTCCTACATCACCGACGGCCTCAGCTGGAACGCAACGTACAACGTCGTCGCCCCGGTCGTCGCCGAAGCCACCCCGAGCGAGGAGAAGACCGATCTCACCGGCTGGGTGACTATCCACAACGACAGCGGCACCGAGTTCCCCTCCGCCCGCATCCAGCTCATGGCCGGCGACGTCGCCAAACTGAATCCGCAGGATCAGAACCAAATGCGCGATCGGATTACGTTCGCCACCGGAGCCATGAGTGCCGGCAACTCCGTCACCCAGAAACCCTTCGACGACTTCCACCTCTACGATCTGCACCGCACAGTCTCCCTGCTCAACGGCGAAACCAAGCAGTTGCAGTTTGTCGATGCCAGTGGCGTCACCATGGCGCGCAGCTACACATTCGACGGCGCGCGGACGCCGCCCAACCAGAACACCTACGATTACGGAAACGTTCGCACCGAGCGCGGCTACGGTCTGGACCCCGACAACACCAAAGTCCTCATCGTCGAAACCATCAAAAATTCCGAGGCCAACCATCTCGGCATGCCGCTGCCCGCGGGACGCATCCGTCTCTACCGCCGCGGCGCCGAAGGTCAGATGGAATTCGTAGGCGAGAGCGCGATCAACCACACCCCTGCCGGCGACACCGTGAAAATCGTGACCGGCAGCGCCTTTGACGTGAAAGGCAGCCGAACGCAGACGGATTTCCATATCAATCAGGGCGATCGCATTCTCGACGAGACCCTCGAGATCCATCTCACCAATCAGAAGTCCCAGCCCGTCAAGGTCTCCGTGCAGGAGCACATGGTGCGCGGAGCGAACTGGGAGATCCGCGAGAAGTCCACCGACTACGCCAAAGTTGACAGCCACACGGTCGAGTTTCCCGTGGAAGTTCCAGCGAAGGGAGAAGCGACGGTCACCTATTCCGTACGCTATTCGTGGTAAGCCCTGCCCCCGCGTTATCCTGACACTGCGTCTCCCTCCAGCACGCCCAACCTGGTTTTTTGAGCGCAAGGCTTGCCATGCATCTGATCCCCACCCACATCACCCCGCTCGACTACGCTGTAGCCTCCATCGTCGGAGCCGTCGTCATCATCATCTGGCGCATCCGCGAGGGCCAGTCCGCCGTCACCCTCCGCAAAATCGTCATTCCCCCCATGGGCATGGCCACCGGATTCTGCATGTTCCTCGTCCCCGCCTTCCGCTTCCCCTGGCTCTGGGCGATCGCCTCCTTCCTCATTGGCTACGTCATCCTCGCGTACCCACTCCTGCTCACCTCGCGCCTCCACCGCGAAGGTGACGTCGTCATGATGAAGCGCTCCAGCATGTTTCTCGTGGTCATCATCGGCCTGGCCGCCATCCGCTTCTTCGCCCGCGGCTACTTTGACCACCTGCTCACCGTCGAGCAAACCGGAGCCCTCTTTTTCGTCCTCGCCTTCGGCATGATCCTCCGCTGGCGCACCAGCATGCTCTTCGAATACCGCACCCTCACCGCGCAGGCGTTCTAACGTCCTCCGTCTGAGGATCGCATCGCAAACAAAATGTCATCCTGAGCAAAGCACCCGCATACGTTGCGCCCCGCAACTGGCCGCCTCATCGCTGACCGCTCTTCTGCTGGCCGTCTTTCCGCTGCACCCTGTGGCATCCTGATCCATGGAGGGAACATCATGGCCGATCTCAAAGGCTCATCGATCGTCTGGCTCGGGCACGCAACCGTCCTCATCACCACCGCTCAAGGCACGACCGTCCTCATTGACCCGTTTATCGAATACAACCCCAAATTCCCGAAGGGCTTTGCGCTTCCCGGCAAGATCGACATCCTCCTGCTGACCCACGGCCATATGGACCACATCGCCGACGCCCTGCCCGTCGCCAAAAAGCACGGCCCGCAGGCCTTCGGCATGGTCGAGGTCATGACCTGGCTCCAGCAAAAAGGCATGGCCGAGTCCCAGGTCACCGGCATGAACATCGGCGGATCCCATACCCACGCCGACGTCACCTTTACCATGACCGAAGCCCGCCACTCCTCCAGCATGGAAGACGATGGCCGAATCGTCTACGGCGGCAACCCCGCCGGCTTCGTCATCGCCATCGACAAAGGCCCGGTGCTTTACCACGCCGGAGACACCGCGGTCTTCTCCGACATGCAGCTCATCCGCGATCTGTACCATCCATCGCTCGCCATGCTCCCCATCGGCGACCACTACACGATGGGTCCGCAAGGCGCAGCCGTGGCAGCCAAATTCCTGGGCGCCAGGACTGTCCTGCCCATCCACTGGGGAACTTTTCCCGCGCTCACCGGCACGCCGGCAGCGCTCGAAAAGGAACTCGCCGGAACCGGCGTGGAAGTCATCCACACCGAACCCGGCAGAGCAATCTCATAGAAGAAGCGTCAGAAGAGCGAACGCGCACCTGGTTGGAGCTGACAGGCCTTGCACCGGCAGCTTTTTCGCTGGCGGGATTTACCCTGGCCGCTCTTTCGCTGACCGGTTTTTAGCTGACCAGCTTTCCGCTGGCCGTAGCCACTTCCTCGATCACTTCGTCCTCGAGACGAGCCCGGCTCTCCGGCACAATCAGCACCGGCGCGCGCACCGCCGTGATCACCCGCACCACGGTGCTCAAGGCCAGATCGTTCCCGTCGTGCGCCGGCGACGGCGCGCCCAGAACGATCAGATTCGGGCTCAGCCGCTCCGCCGTGTCGATGATCACCAGCGCCGGGTCGCCGCCCGTCACCACATGATCCACCGGCAGCCCATGGGCTTCGTCGAAAGGAGCCAGAAACCGCAGCCGCTCCAAACAGTTGGGGCAATCCAGATATCGCCCGCAACGCGCCGAGTGCAGCACAATCAAATGCCGCGTGGCGACCCGCTGCGCGTAGTGCAGCGCGCTCAGCGATGCTGCGGAAAAGTCCGTCGCCGCCAGCACATTGTCCCAGTGCTCGAAATCCCGCGGCTTTCCCGGCTCGTCCGGCGCCACCGTCAGAATCGGACAGGGAGAATGCGTCAGCAGTTGCCGCGTCACCGCACCCAGCGCGGCGCGCCCGGCGCCCGTGATGGCTTTCGTCCCCAGCACCAGCAGCGCGGCCTTATGGTCGCGCAGCGAGAGGAGAATCCGCTCGCACACCAGCCCCGTTTCCACCTTCGAATGAACCGGGATGCCGTGCTGCCGCACTTCCGTTTCGATCCGCGCCAGTTCTTCCCGGGCCGCCGCGTCGCGGCTGATCGCCGTCGGAGTTCCTTCCGGAAAGGCATAGCCCACCGGGTCGATCACGTGGATCAGCAGCAGCATCGCCCGCTGCCGCCGCGCAATCGCCTGCGCGCAGCGCAGCGCGGCCGACGATTCCTCTGAGAAATCTGTCGCCGCCACGATCGTT
This sequence comes from Acidobacteriaceae bacterium, assembly GCA_036267295.1. GTDB lineage: Bacteria > Acidobacteriota > Terriglobia > Terriglobales > Acidobacteriaceae > Palsa-343. The sequence continues at coordinate 42,346 of DATAWI010000044.1, forward strand.
CGAAATGGAAACGGCTTCGCCGCGTTCAGGTACGTCGTCCGTTCGTGCGTATGGGATGAAAAGATGTTGGCAGCCTTCATGGCCCGAGGCCCTCACTTTCTGCTGTTTGGGCTTTTTCTGACCCTACGCCGCGTGGGAAGGGAGAACCGTGACGATGGTCACCCGTGATCGTGACCCCAGGCACACAGGAGCTCGCGCCTTATCCGACCAGCCGCTCCATCTCGGTCGCCCGCAGAATCGTGATCGATGAGCCGTGCCGCGCGATCAGATCGTCGCGCTCCAGTTGATTCAGCAGCCGCGTCACCGTCTCGCGCGAAGTGCCCGCCATGTTGGCCAGTTCCTCGTGGGTCAGCGCCATGGTGAACCGCATTTCCGGCTTGCCGCAGGAATTGGTGCGCGCCCAGTCCAGCAGCAGTTGCGCCAGCCGTCCCGCCGCCGAACCCGACAACGCCAGCCGCCGCGCGTCCAGAAAGACCTCGTGATACTCGCGCGCAACCACCTGCGCCGCCTGCCGGCTCACATTGCCGAACTGGCCCAGAAACTCCAGAAAGTCGCGCCGCCGCACGCTGCGGATCTGGCACGGCTCCAGCGTTTCCGCCGTCACTTCGTGCGGCAAATCGTTCAGCGTTGCCGTCAGCCCCAGCACATCGCCCGGTGTGGCGATCTTCAGAATCATCGTTCGCCCGTCCCGCGATGTCGCCGACAGCTTGATCTGCCCGCTGCACACCACAAAGATTCCCGATGCCCGCTGTCCCTCTTCGAATACGATCGACCGGCTTGGATACGCGATCTGCATCGCAATCTCGTCGAAACGCTCGATCGCGTCCTCCGGCAGATTGCAGAAGATGCGGTCCTCCCGTTCCGTGCATTGTGCGCAGCGATCCGCAACCAGGCGTCCGCCGGAGCTTCCGTTTTTTGCAGTCACTGGCATCTAGTTCCACGCTTCCGGCGGCGCGCCGTCACTGGTGCGCGTCCGCGTTTCTCTCTGAAGTCTCCTGGAGGGCCGCATCTGTTCCCCAGGCGGCCTCCAGGTCTCGATGGCGAAATTTCCGGTGCAGGCGTCGCACAGCCAGATGACCCTCCGCAGAATAATCTGGCCTTCACCTGGTACTCCGGTGCCGTCGAGGAAATCAATCCCATAGATCCCACCGCTCCGCAGATAGAGCGTTTCCACGCCGCACGCCGGGTTCGCACATTTCATTCACGCTCTCCGCCTGCAGCATTTTCACGTCAGCGCCTGTTCTTCAGCCGACAATTGCGGGACTTGCTGCTTCCTTCTTGTCTGTATCCAAATGGGCGTGCCCTGGATTCACCTGCAGCGAAATCACCGGGCAGGGAGCGGCAACCAGAATCTTGTAGGCCGCCGGCTCCGTGCCCGGCAGCCAACTGTGTGCCGGCGCATGCACGCCCAGCACGATCAGCCCGGCGCGTACTTCGTCCGCCGCGTTCAGAATTTCCGAAACCACCGACCCCAGCGCAATCCGGGTCTGCACCTGCGTCTTCGCATTCTCGCTCTGCGGAATCAGCCGGCTGAGCTGATCGTTCGCTGTGCTCACGGCTTTGGCGGGATCGCGCGTCACGTTCGGCGTCGGCGTGATCACATGCAGCAGGATCACCTCCGATCCAAACTGCCCCGCCAGGCTGAGCGAAAGCCGAGCGCTCGATTCGTGCAGTCCTGCCAGCGACACCGGGTGCAGAATGGTGCGCGGCACTCCCGACGCTCCCTTGTGCGCACGCGGGCCTACGGTGCAAACCGGGACCTCGACCGTCTCCAGCAGTTGCCGCGCTACCGAACCCAGAACCAGTTTCTTCAGGCCGCGGCGGCCATGCGTTCCGATAATCAGCCGTCCTGCTCCTGCGTTGCTCACCACTTCTGCCACCACGTCGGGGACAAATCCATGGCGCACGGCGGTGGTGCACTCCACTCCCTGATCGCGAACTTCCCGCGCCAGGTTTTCCAGCATCAGCCGCGCATCGCGGTCCAGCCGCAGCGGGTCGTAATACGGAATCGCCCCCGACTCCATCGGAACCGATTCATGCGGCAACACTGCGTGGACCAGAATCAGCGATGCCCCGCTGGCTTTCGCCTGTGCAATCGCGTGCGGCAGCAGGTATTCCGTATCCGTAAGGTCGGTCGATACGACGATCTTGCCCGGTGCTGCAAACGTTGCAGCTTCGTTGGGTTGCTGGAGGGTCATGGCGTACTCCCAGGAGCGTTGCGAGCGCTCGGTGACCCTAGTGTCGTTTTCCGTCCGAATAGCGGCTGTGTTCCAGAGCACATCTCCCTGTGACGGCCATCACAATTTGCTCCGGCGAGTTGCGCCGCCCACATACGGCAGCGGTCATGATTTGGAGCGGACAACCGCATAGATTCCGGATTTCCGCAAGACGCCGCAAACCTGCATCGATCCAGCGCCTGCGCCGGTTTGACCCGCTGCGCAGCGATTGTTATCATCGAACTGCGGGGTGGAGCAGTCCGGTAGCTCGTTGGGCTCATAACCCAAAGGTCGCTGGTTCAAATCCAGCCCCCGCAACCAAAATCCCCTTCAAAACAAAGCCTTTAAGGCCCTACAAGTGCCTTCACTGAAGCGTCTCGCTTGCGAATGTCCGTCTTCTGTCCGTATTTTTCTTTCTAATTGACTTCGGGCTCCCGCTGATTCGTTCCGTGAGCCGTCAGAAATCCCCGTGACATTCCTGGCTCGTCGCTTCGCTCACATCCGCTTCGAGATGTCCATTTTCGGAGCGATCATGAATTATGCGGTGAAGAAACGCTATGTTCCCGCAAGCCAGCGTTTCGACGAGCGCCCAAAATTCAAGACGATGAGGCGCGACGAGTTCACGCTGGACGAGTACCGCAAACTTCACGCGGTCGGGCGCAAGTGGATCGCCGAGGCCGACAAGCCGTCGAGCGTTTGGTATCGTACCGTCACCTACAATCTGATTCTGATTGCATGCAACACGCGCATGAGGCCGGCGGAGATGAAGAATCCTCGCTGGCGCGACATCATGCCTGCAAAGGACCGCGAGGGACGTGAGATTGTCGTGCTGTTTGTTCAGGGCAAGGGCAAATCGCGCAAGCTGGTTGCGCCCAAAGGTGTCGGAGATTATCTGGAGCGCATCCGCGCAATCTCCAAAGCGACGGGGCCGGACGACAGAGTATTTACCAATGTCACGGGCAAGCCAGCAAAGAGTCTTTACACGAGTCTGATTGCAGACCTTCTGAAGGAAGCGAACCTGCGCGAAGGCACGCAAGGCGTACCGCGCTCGACCTATTGCTTCCGACACACCTACGCCACGCTTCGATTGCAGGATGGCGTGGACGTATATTTTCTCGCTGAGCAGATGGGAACTTCCGTCCACATGATTGAAAGCCACAATGGACACGTGAACACCATCAAGCACGCCGACCGCGTATTACAGGGCATGGAGGGATGGGAACTACCACAACCGGACGATGCCAGGGCCAAGGCGTCGAAAGCGGCAGAGACCCACGATAAATCCAAAAGAGCTCAACGCAACAAGCCGCGTTAATGATAGGCTCCCGAAGCGTTTTTGCCGGAGCCGCTGGCGGAGGCTGCGCAGGGAGGCGTCATCCCGACGTCCGGCCCGGACGCTCTTAGTCGGGATTGTCCAGATTTGCCGCTGCCCCGCTGGGGCGTTCTTAGCGACAAATCTCCCTGCACGTTGCCGCCGCTGGCGGCTGTTCTTCGTGCAGGTCCACCCTCTTAATGCCGGGAAGGATGCTCCGCCCTTCCCATGCTGCAGCTGGCTATAGCTTCGGCGTTTTGACTTTCTATCTATCCCGTGCCTGTGTCCGGCCCCGCAGTCCCCATTGCAGAGCCACGCGGAAGCAGGCGGAAATCTCTTTGCTTATCAGATGTCCCGCTACATGCAGTCCGTTTGGAAGCGTGCCGAGCGGCCATGGTGCGGTAGCCTTGGGCTATACTTCCGCCGTGACCATCAAATTCCAAACAACGCCGATGGCCGTTGGGCAACTTAAAGGTATTGACATGAGTGCGCCCGGTGACCTTGGCCTCCAGATCATGATTTGGAGCGCCAAAGAAGTGCAAGCGCGACCCCTTGATGAAGCTCTCAATGCGCTACTGATTGAGTATGGCTACGATGTGATTTCGGATCGCTCGGAATTTCGGGGATCATGGTTCATAAAATACAAGTCGTCGAAGAAGGCACCGGAGCTCGAAAGGGATTTCGAAGTATTCTTCGGGAGCGATCCACAAGCTCAGCCGGGCGCACAGCTGCCGGAAAATGATCCAGAGAAGTGGAAGAGGCTGAAAGCTGTCCTTGAGAACGTTAAGGCGTTGCTGATTGTCGGAACGTTAGCCGTTGGCACCGTCGGGGCGGCACACGAACTCACGGTGGAACTGCATAGAACATTCCCTAATACGCCAGCTTTGAGCCAGCCCGCACCGGGCACCAGTCATAAACTCGTCCAGATTCCCCTGAAGCCATCGCTCGTCCAAATCGATGCAGAGAAGAACACGCGGCTGTTTGAACGGGGGCTTAACGACGACGTGCGGATGTTCTTGAAGTCGCGAGGACTTGCGACTGAGAAGAGATCTCAAAGAGAGACGAAACATCCAGAGAATCGCAACTAATATCCAGCTGGAGATACGTCATCGTTTTCGCGTGTGATTGTTTACCCTCCGCTGTATATCCCTCGGCCTCTTCTCCCCCTCCGTGAGCCGGCACTCGCGCGGACATGACTTCTTCTTCGTCGGCCACGCTGGCCGCTCGCCCACGATCATCTCGACATTCACACTCCTTAGAGCCTGTTATTAACTTTGTTCCTGTATTTTGAAACAGATGAGGCATTTCGCTCCCCGTCGTGGATCCTGGGGTGGTGGGACGGCGTGAGCGGCGGGGCTATCCGAGCGATGTAACGGATGAGGAGTGGGCGCTGGTGGCGCCGTATCTGGCGCTGTGCCGGGAGGACGCCGGGCAGCGCGAGTATCCGCTGCGCGACGTCTTCA
>DATAWI010000045.1:0-37392 GCA_036267295.1 Acidobacteriaceae bacterium
TCCTTAGTACGAGAGGACCGGGATGGACGAACCTCTTGTGTTCCAGTTGTCATGCCAATGGCACGGCTGGGTAGCGAAGTTCGGTTGTGATAACCGCTGAATGCATATAAGCGGGAAGCACGCCCCAAGATGAGATCTCCCTGAAGGGCCCTGGAAGACCACCAGGTTGATAGGCTGGAGGTGAAAGCGCAGTAATGCGTGCAGCTGACCAGTACTAATCGCCCGTTCGGCTTAATCATAGAATTAACTCTGCGCAGCATTGCAGAGGCATTCAACAAGCCTTGTAGTCCCAATCGATTTCGTATCCGCTTCCGCGAGCCAGTCTCGCGGAAGCTATAAGTTGATGACGCCAGTCTGCCGCATTCCGTCGGTGAAGAAACTGTCCTGACGAGACCGGCCGCGGGGGAACCACTCCGCCAGGCGTCGCTCAAGCTGAAAGGCGAACCGCAGATCCCTCGGCCGTATGGGCCTCGGGACTTCGGCTGCGGGCTCAGACGCCCGCAAGACGCCTCAGTTTGCCGGTGACCATACCGCGAGGGTCCCACCCGTTCCCATCCCGAACACGGAAGTTAAGCCTCGCTGGGCCGATGGTACTGCACGCGTAAGTGTGTGGGAGATTAGGTGATCGCCGGCATAACCTTGCAAAAGCCCGCTCTTCGGAGCGGGCTTTTTGCGTTTTGGGCCAGGTGGTGATCGAGGACGCTCGCCGGGTCCCTGAAAAGTGGGTCAGTCCTGGTCTGGTTTGCTCGGTATGGCGCGCTCCACCAGGGCGATAAGCACACCGCGCGCAAATTTCCGAAATGCGTCTTCCGTTCGGCCCATCGCTTCCGCCGCATATTGGTCATCGTCGAGGTTTCCGACGGCGCGGATTTCCGATGCATAATCGGAGCGGATCAAGATGGCTTCGAATTCCCTGGCATAGGCGAGCGGGTCGCTGCCTTTCTGGAGGATGCGACGCGCAAGATCGCGTGCAATCCGGAGCGCCGCCTCGCCGGTGGCGATCAGGCTGAGGCCGGCCTCTTCCATGAATCCCGGCAGGACCTGATCAACGTCCCACCCCGATGGGTTATTGAGCGCCGCCATGCGGCGGATAGGGCGGCCGTCCAGGTCAGCTTCCAGCGCATCGGCCGCGAGGGCTGGCATCTCCTCGGGAGAAATCATGTTCAGGGCCAGCCTCGCCTCGATGAGTTGTGGGTCAAAGGGCACGTCACGAGGGCAGACGTTGCGAGCCGAGGCGTCGACGGGGGGGCTTTTGCGTTTGGGCTCCCCTCTTCTGCTAGCATGGCTGCAACTTTTCCACGAAGAAGTGCGGGGGCCCGTCATTTCCGAAAGCTTCCAACGGGAGCTGAGCCGGGGTGTTGCAGACGATTCACTCAGCTGGCTGGTGAATCTGGGCTGGGCCCATGCTTTCCCGCATCTTGCCTGGGCTACCGTGCCCACGGCGGTCCTTGCGCAGGCGGCTTCCCACGGACTTCGATCGCTGCGCCGGCGCTCGCCGCGTAATTTCACCGCGTGGAAGGAAATTCTGGAGGACCTGCCGGATCTGTATCGGGCCGACTGGGCCGAGGCAGTGACGATTCTCTTTGAGGGGCGGGAGCGGGTTCTGCCGCAGAGGCTGCTGGCGGCCGCCGGCCGGGAATCTTTGCAATTGCGGGTGCATATGCGGCCCGAGCCGTTTCGCCTGAGCGAGCCGGTGAGGGAACTGGCGAGCGAGCCGCAGGAGCGGCTGATCCGCTACCTGCAGAGGCGCGATGCCTACCACCGCAAAACGAGGAAGGGGAGCATGTGCCTCGCGGTGCGGGCCTGCGCGCGTGCGGGCCACACCGTGACGCTGGAGGCGCAGCCACTGGCTTACGACGACGTCCTGGCGACCCACTACGCGCTGGATGTGGATTGGCTTGGGCGGGCATCGCTGCGCCAGTATCTGCTGGGCAGGACGGGGCATTCGCTCGGGGCGCTGGAGGACTCGCCGGTGCCGAACATTCTGGGCGTGGATGTACTGATCTTCACGCCGTCCGGATCGCTGATCCTGCAGAGGCGGTCGCGGCGCGTAGCCGTGCGGCCGGGGGAGATGTGCGCTTCGTCGTCGGGAGGCGCGTCGCCCGACGATGTGGCGACGCGGAGCGGCAAGCTGCGCGTGATCCGGGAGGGGGCCGAAGAGCTGGCGCTGGACCCCGACAAAATTGTTCCCGACTCGGTTCAGTTTCTGGGGTTGGCGCGCGACTTTGCGTCGCACGGAGTGGTGGAGAGCTATTTTTGCGCGGACACGCTGGAGAACGACGCCGAGATTCTTGCGAAGGCGAGGAGCGCGGAGGACAGGGAGGAGCACGCGAAGGTGTTCTTCTTCCACTTTGGGGACGAACTGGTGCGCGGCTCGCTGAGCGACCATGACGTGCGCCGGGAGGGCTTCGTTCGGAAGATGGACGAGTTCATCCGGCGGCGCGGAAAACACTTTTCGACGCCGCTGTTCACGGCCCTGGCGTTGTGGCAAAAGAAGCGGCTGCGCAGCTAAGGACGGCGGCGGAAAAACACGCCTGGCGGCGCGGCTGGTTGCGGGTTTGGAGAACCGGCGGACGGCAGAACCTTGCAGCGAGATTACGAAAGTGAACGCGAGGCGATGAAATCTCCGTCAATCCCTCGTTTGGGGAGTGGAATCTGCGAGGGCGGCTGCTAATCTACCCGCAGCTCTTCTACCGGCTGTTTTCAACGACCGGGTCCCAGGGCCCAGGTTGGATCAACGAGGAGACCACCCTTGCAACACCTCTCCCCCCGGGGGTGTTTGGCGCGTGCCTGTGCGGGCATCGCGTTGTACGCCCTTCTGTCTTTGTTCGCTCCCTGCGCTGAAGCGCGTGTGACGGGACCCATGCCCGTCGATCCGGCTGCCGAGCCTTCAGCAACGGCCGCCGTCAGCAGTTCGATGTTGCCGCTCGATGCGCTGGCCGAATCGGCCGCCGACCCCGGCGGTGGGCACGAGCGAACCTTCGAGCCGTACGCCACGAACCTGTACCAGGCTCCATTCTCGCGCATCGCCCTGGGAACGGATATTTCTCCGCTGGGCATCGGCATCAAGTCCGCCACGGTATTGAACACCTTCATGGATGCGCGGGTGATGGGCAACTTCCTCATGTTCAGCCCTGGGACGTTTGAAGTGCAGTGCTTCCGCGTGAACTCCAATCTGCACATGGAGTCGGTGGAGGCGCTGGTGGACTTTTATCCGTGGGCCAGCGTGTGGCGGGTGAGCGCGGGCGTGATGCTGATGAACGGGAATCAGTTTACGGGCGGCGGCACGGTGAGCGGCGGAACCGATTTTTCGATCAACGGCATGACGTTCTACTCCGCGAATCCCAACCCGGCGACGGGCGCCACGCCGGTTTCCGGCTCGGGGGTGCTGGGCTTTCACCGGAATAGTCCGGCGTTTGTCGCCACGGGCGGGTTCGGGAAATTCATTCCCCGGTCGGACCGTCACTGGTCGTTCCCGTCGGAGTTTGGCGTGGTGTTTACCGGACCGGCGACCATCAATGTGACGATGAACGGATGGGTGTGCAAGGACAAGCAGCAGACGGAGTGCACCAATCTGAGCAACGCGTCGGACCCGGTGACGGTGGAGTTCAACAACCAACTGCGGGTTCAGTTGAACAAGTGGAGGCGCTCGCTGGACAACTTCCCCATCTATCCGATTTTTTCCTATGGAGTGATGTACAGCTTCAACGTGCGGTGAGCCGGCGAGGGTGACGGGCGGGCGCTTTCCTTTTGGGAGCGCGCCTGCTACGATCCGTTGCCATGCCCAGGGCACAGGTGTTGCGCAAGGGGAAATCCGCGAAGAAAGCGACCGGCTCGCCGGAACGCCAGCTCGATTCATTTCTCGACAAGTTCACGCCCGAGATTGCGGCTGAGGCGCGGGAGGCGCTGCGGCGAATGCGCGCTCGTCTGCCGGGAGCGGTGGAACTGGTCTACGACAACTACAACGCGCTGGCGATCGGGTTTGGGCCTTCGGAGCGGACGTCGGAGGCGATCTTCTCGATTGCACTTTTTCCGCGGTGGGTGAGCTTGTTTTTTCTGTTGAGCGGCACACGGTTGCGCGATCCGGATTGTTACCTGGAGGGCGGCGGGAACAAGGTGCGGCACATCAAGCTCGACTGTGGGGCGATGCTTGGCGATCCTGGCGTGCAGGAGTTAATGGCGCAGGCGCTGGAGTTGGCGCCGAAAGCGATCGATGCGGCGGGGCCGCGGCGGCTGATTATCAAGTCGGTGGCCGAGAAGCAGCGGCCGCGGTGGCCGGGCCGCTAATCGCGGGCAAGAAGAGCCAGGTACCAGAAACAGATCTGCAGGATTCCGCTTGTCAGCAGGAGGATCCTGGCTTTCCCGCGGCCAGCAAGCGAGAGAAGAATCACCGCAAACACTGGGAACACCGCAAACTCGACCAGACGAAAATTGCGAATATCTGAATATCCGCCACGTCCGTCCGCAATGAGTGGGAAGGGATCGAGAAAGCAGGAGCAGACGAGCAGGGCGGACAGTGCTCCCGCTATAAGGGACGCGGCGAACAGACGCGATCTCAGTGGCGACTGTGGTGAGGCTTTTTTGGGGCTCACCCAGGCAAAAGAGATCGGAGCCACAGCAATCAACGAGAGAGCTATCGCGTAGCACACCTCGTAGGGCATTGCGCAATGATATCCGGAGTCACATTCGACTTTGGATGTCCTATTTTGGCCGCTCGCTTTTGCGGATGACGAGTTTGAGGCCGGACCAGGTTGCGTCGATGGCGCAGACTTTGACGTCGACGAAGCCCAGGGGCAGAGCTTCGGCGCGGATGGTGTCTTCGGTGATGTCGGTGGGGACGGGCGTGACTCCTTTAGGCGGCGTCTTCTTCGGCCAGGAGATCCAGACCGTTCCGTCGGGGGCGAGGAGACCGCGCAGCTTTTCGAGATGCAGGGCCAGCTCGGCGCGGCGCGTGACGAAGAGGTGGGCCATGGCGAGGCTCGGCCTGGGACGCGCGAGGAGCGCCGGAACTGCGTCGCCCGCGGCAATCTCTTGGGCGACGCTCTCGGGCATGTCGAGGCGCCAGGTGGTTTGGTTGTCGCGGACACCGAGCTTCTTCCACAGCGGCGTGCCGGAGTAGCCGGCGATGGGCGGCGGTGCGCGCTTTAGTCGTGAGGCAGGGGCCGGCTTCATGGTGGCGGATTCCGAAAATTGCTTCCGAGCGTAGCACATTGGCTGCGTGTTCGCGGCGGCGTGCGGCGGCCGCGCCTCTGCTACAGTGTCCCCAATGGCCGGCAAACTCACTGTTTACCGAGGACACGAATCGGCGCGCATGGCGGAGTTGGAAGGCGCGCCGCTGGCGTCGTTTCTGTCACGGGCGGTCGCGTTCTTCATCGACATGGCGATTGCGTCGATGAGCTTCGTGGTTCCCGCGGTTCTCGGGGCGATGATCTTCGTGAAGATGGGATGGATTGGGCACAATGTCCACATCACCTTCGATCCCTTTCACCATGAGCACTGGGAGAGCGTGATCTGGTTTGTGGTTTTCATCGCGGCGTCCAACTACATCGGGAACGGGGCGACAATCGGCAAGAAGGCGATGGGGATCCGCGCCGTGTCGCTGGTGCATCATCGGCTGTCGCTGTGGCATTCGGTGGAGCGGGCGCTGGGGTATGGCGCGTCGGCGCTGGAGGCGTTCTTCGGGTTCTTTCAATATTTCCTCGATCCGAATCGCCAGACGGTACACGACCGGATTGCGAAAACGATTGTGGTGTCGGAACGGAAGCGGAAAGTCGCGGCGCTCTCGGAATCGGCCCGGGCGGAGCAGAAGACGAATGAGCCGCAGGGCGAGGCGGCTGCGCCCGAGGCTGCCGAGGATCGAGTCGCACCCGCTTAGGCGGCAGCGAGAATGGCTCGACCGAGCGCGCCGGTGAGCGCGTCCTGTGCGGTGAGCGCCACATCGCGAGGGACGCCGGAGAGGCCGCGCAGGTGATCGGCGAAGTCCCAGGCGAGATCGCGGGCGCGGCAGATATTCCAAAAAGCGAGCAGGCGGCCGATTTTGCCGGTGTCCTCGGCGAGGACGCCGAGCGTGTCGCTGGCGAGGGTGGTGAGTTCCGTGGGCAGCAGCGCGTCGAGCAGCGTGTTCACGCTTTCGTAGTCGGCGTGTTCGGGACCGTTGGGTGCGGGGACCAGGTTGAGGTCGGCGCCGGTGGCCAGGAGGGCGAGCGCGAGGTCGTGATTGATGTGGGCGTTGACGCCGGCCAGAGCGAACTGGATGCGGTCGATGCCGGGGCGGAAGCGCGCGGTGAAGAATGCGCTCCACGCGGAGGGAACGGTTTGGCCGCTGAGAAAGGCGGCGAGAGCGTTGAAGTAGAAGCCGGCGAAGACGACATCGAGGCGCAGGAGCCAGACGGGATTTTGCCACGCGCCGCCGGGCGGATGCAGGTCGACCTGTTGCGTGACGGCGAGATAAAGCTGGTTGAACCACTTGAGGCCGTCGCTGACGGGGAGGAGGGCATCGATCTGCTGCATGCGCGCAATGACATCGGCGATGGTCTCGGGCGCGGGGCCGGCGACGAGGGTGTAGAGCGGCTGGTCCGCGGCGGAGAGCGCGGGGAGGGACATGAGGACCTCGGGAAGCATTGCGTGCAGTATAGGCTGGGCGGCGCGGCAGAGGATATGCGTGAGCCGCGCCGCAGTGCTCGGCGCCGTGCTGCTGCCGTTATACTTTCTGCACACAAGATTTCCATTGATCGTCGACCTCCCCGGGCTGTACCTCTGCTGATCTGCTTCGCACATCTGCTTCGCAAAAATTCAAACGGAGTCCACGAGCACACCTTATGAGACCGCGTACATTCGCCGCAGGGCGAGCCGCCCTATTGCCATTGTTCTTTGTTTTCGCCGCAAGCCTCAGTGCGCAGCAATCCGTCACCGCCGATGACTATGCGCATGCGGTGAAATTTCTGGGTCCGAATGTGAATCGCCTGGTGACGGGCACGGTGCGTCCTTTCTGGATCGAGGGCACGGAACAGTTCTGGTATCGCAAGGCGACGGCTGGCGGCCTGGATTTTGTGGTGGTGGATGCTGCCACGGGCGCGGAGCAGCCGGCCTTCGATCACGCGAAGCTGGCGGAGACGCTGGGCAAGCTGATCGGGCATGCGCTGGACGCGCGGCGGCTGCCGTTTTTTGCCATCGAATTCTCGCCTGACATGCGTTCGGTGACGGTGGCGCTGGGGCCGAAGCGCTATGTATGCGAGCGGTCAGGCGCAAGCTGCGCTGCGGCGGACCATGATGCGGCGACCGATCCCGACGCGGCGCTCTCGCCCGATGGCAAGCGGGCGGTGTTTATCCGCGACTGGAACCTGTGGGTACGGGACGTGGCCACGGGCGCAGAAAAGCAACTGACCACCGACGGCGTGCAGGATTTCGGCTACGCCACGGACAATGCGGGATGGACAGGGAGCGATCGCGCGGTGGTGCTGTGGTCGCCGGACTCGAAGAAGATTGCGACGTTCCAGCAGGACCAGCGCCAGGACGGCGATATGTATCTGGTGGAGACCAGGGTGGGGCATCCGGTGCTGAAGGCGTGGAAGTATCCGCTGCCGGGGGATGAGCACGTGTCGATGATCGAACGGGTGATCATCGATGTGGATAGCGGTGCGATGGTGCGGTTGCAGATGCCGCCGGACCAGCACCGGTCGACGCTGTGCGACGATGTGGCGTGCAAGGAGGGTCCAAACCACGCGCCGTTGTGGGCGGATGTGGAGTGGGCTCCGGATGCGAAGACGCTGGCGTTTGTTTCGACGGCGCGCGATCACAAGACAGCGACGCTGCGCGTGGCCGATGTGGCGACGGGCGCGGTGCGGACCATCTATGAGGAGAAGGTCGCGACGCAGTACGAGTCGGGATTCGGCGCGGTGAACTGGCGGTATCTGCCGCAGACGAACGAGTTTCTGTGGTTCAGCGAGCGCAGCAACTGGGGACACTTGTATTTGTACGATCTGGGCACGGGCCAGGTGAAGAATCCGATTACGCAGGGCGACTGGACGGTGGCCCAGGTGTTGCGCGTGGACGATGCGCAGCGGCAGATCTGGTTCACGGCGACGGGGCGCGAGGCGGGGGAGAATCCGTATTTCGTCCATTTGTACCGCGTGAATTTTGACGGCAGCCATCTGACGTCGCTGACGCCGGAGCCGGGGGATCATGCGATCAGCGCGTCGGAATCGGGGAAGTATTTCGTGGACAGCGTGTCGACACCAGACACGCCGGCGACGACGGTGGTGCGGGATGATGCGGGCAAGACGGTCGCGTCGCTGGGTAAGGAGGATGTTGGGAAGCTGGAGTCGACGGGGTGGAAGCCGCCGGTGCCGATTACGGTGAAGGCGCGCGACGGGAAAACGGATTTGTATGGGGTGATGTTCGAGCCTACGCATCTGGATCCGGCGAAAAAGTATCCGATTATCGACCACATCTACCCGGGGCCGCAGATTGGGAGCGTGGGGTCGTATACGTTCTCGGCGGCGCGGGGCGACTGCCAGGCGCTGGCGGAACTGGGGTTCATTGTGGTGGAGATTGACGGGATGGGGACGCCGCAGCGGTCGAAGTCGTTCCACGACGTGTCGTACGCGAATATGGGCGACAACACGCTGCCGGATCAGGTGGCGGGGATCAAAGAGCTGGCGCAGAAGTATCCGTTTATCGATTTGACGCGGGTGGGGATTTACGGGCACTCGGGCGGGGGCAATGCGACGACGGAGGCGATGCTGCGGTATCCGGACTTTTTCCAGGTGGGGATTGCGGAGTCGGGCAACAACGACAACCGCGAATACGAGGACGACTGGGGCGAGCGTTATCAGGGATTACTGGTGACGCATCCGGACGGGACGACCAACTACGACGACCAGGCGAATGAGAATTTCGCGAAGGGTCTTAAGGGGCATTTACTGCTGGCGCACGGCACGACGGACAACAATGTTCCGCCGTACAGCACGCTGCTAGTGGTGGATGCGCTGATCAAGGCGAATAAAGATTTTGATCTGCTGCTGCTGCCGAACGAGCATCACGGGTATGGGGCGGAGTCGAATTACATGATGCGGCGGCGGTGGGATTACTTTGTGCGGTGGCTGCTGCACGCGGAGCCGCCGATGGAGTTTGAAATCAAGATGCAGGGGATGGGGTTTGGCGGGTAGGGGGACTGGAATTCGATGAAGAATTATCGGTCGTCGATCCCCAGGAATGCACGTGAGCGTATCACGGCCACCCACCTTTCTGGCCCACAGAAGTTCAAGGCGGAATACCGTCTCGGCGGCGAAACGGTTGGCGTTCGCTTTTTCCATCCGACCGGTGAACTTCAGTTTGAGTATCCGTTGAAAAACGGCGTATGGCACGGAACCGTCTACCGCGCCGACGATCCGGGCATGCTCACCTCAGCCGAGCCTTTTAGAAACGGGCTTGCGCACGGTACCGCGCGGCAATGGTCGCCTCAGGGAAATCTTCTCGGCACCTACACGATGAGAGGCGGTTGTGGGGTCGATCTCTGGTGGCAGTGCGCGCACCAAGGAGACAAATTTGTTTACCTGGCAGAGGCACGATATCTGAAGGACGGCCAGTTGCACGGATTTGAGTGGTGGCTGACTCGGGATCAACGAGGCGTTCTTGATGAACGCCACTTCTGGCGGGATCAATTGCACGGAATCGAGAGGGCGTGGAACAGCTCGGGGAGATTAAGACGTGGCTATCCAAGGTATTGGGCAAGCGGCCAACGCGTCACCAGGAGAAAATATCTCCGCGCCTGCGAAACCGATCCCAACCTTCCACGTTTCCGCGAGATCGACAACCAACCGGCCCGCAACTTTCCGGCAGAAGTTCGTCGCAACCTACGCCGCACGCGCTAGCTACCAGGTAAATCCGCCGGAGGGTGGGGGCCAACTGGCGAACATCTGGCGGAGGAGAACGATGCGGCCGAAGTGGTAGGCGCTGTGGGCGGCGAGGCTTTCGAGTTGCTCGCGGACCGACATGGTGCGGGTGGGTTTGCCGGCGGGCGAGGGGCAGCGGATGGGCTGCGCGATCAGCGTCTCTTCGCTGGCGATGGCTGCGGCTTGCTCGGCGCCCGCGAGAAAGCGGCGGCAGAGGGCGGGGAAGGGCTCGGCGTCGCGGTCGCGATCGGAGGGGAAGCCGAGCGCGGCGGTTTCGGGACAGGGCGTTTCCGCGCCTCCGACCCAGTCGAGAGTGATCTGCTGCCAGAAGGCGGCGTGCCACAACTCCTCGTAGATGGTGTGCGTGGCGCCGGGGGCGCGACGGTGCGCCAGTTCGTCACTCAGATTCTCAAGAATGTGCGACGGAGGGGTGTGGGCGCTGTCGCCGATGAGACACAGAGCGAGTTCGGTCATGAGGAAATTGTCGCAGAGAAGGGCAGGGGATAGGGGATAGGGAGTAGGGGATAGGGAGTAGGGGATAGGGAGTAGGGATGAGGGAACTGGGATCAGGGAGCAGTGCAGGGGTGGCCCACCCTACCTGGTGCAGGCAGGGTGGCAGCCGGATTCCGGTTAGATCTCGAGAATCACCGGCATGATGAGGGGGCGGCGGCTGGTGTTTTTCTGGATGTAGCGTTTGAGGTCGATGCGGATTTTTTCTTTGATGACGCCGTAGTCGGCCTTTTCTTCGGCGCTGGAGTTGTCCAGAGTTTGCGTGACGACCTGGCGTGCGCCTTCCATCAGATCGGGTTCGGCACCGACGAAGCCGCGGCTGACGAGTTCGGGCTGGCGTTCGACTTTGCCGCTGAGCTTGTTGATGGTGAGGATGGGGAGGACGAAGCCGTCTTCAGAAAGATGGCGGCGGTCGCGGATGACGAGGTCTTCGACGACGTCGGAGGTGGAGCCGGAGTCGATGCAGACGCGGCCGGCGGTGACTTTGCCGGTTTTGCGGGCGTTGTCGCGGTCGAGTTCGAGGACATCGCCGTTTTCAATGATGAGCGCGAGATCGATGACGCCGAGACGCTGCGCGACTTCAGCGTGCTTCTTGAGGTGCCGGTAGTCGCCGTGGACCGGGATGAAGAATTTGGGGCGGAGCAGGTTGATCATGAGCCGCTGCTCTTCCTGGCTGGCGTGGCCGCTGACGTGGATGAGGCCGTGGGAGCCATCGTCGTAGATGACGTCGGCGTCGCGGCGGCAGAGATGGTCGATGACGCGGAAGATGCTTTTTTCGTTGCCGGGGATGACGCGCGAGCTGAGGACGACGGTGTCGCCGGCGGAGATCTTCGCATGCTTGTGGTTGTCGACGGCGGCGCGGCTGAGGGCGGACATGGGCTCGCCCTGGGTGCCGCTGATGAGCACCATGATCTGCTCGGGGGAGTAGTCGTTGATCTGGCCGGGGTGGATGATGAGGCCGGTGGGGAAGTCGAGATAGCCGAGGTCCTGCGCGATCTCTGACGATTCAAGCATGGAGCGGCCGACGATGGCGACTTTGCGGCCGTGGAGACGGGCGAGTTCGCAGGCGATGCGGATGCGATAGATGGAGGACGAGAAACAGCTGAAGAAGAGCTTCTTTTTCGTGCGCGAGAAAATCTCGTCGAGGCGCGGCTTCACGGCCCACTCGCTGGGCGTGTAGCCGTAGCGGTCGACGTTGGTGGAATCCTGGAAAAGGGCGAGGACGCCGCGTTTGCCGATCTCGGCGAAGCGATGCAGGTCGAAGGCTTTGCCGTCGGGCGGGGAGAGATCGATTTTGAAGTCGCCGGTGTGGACGATGGTGCCGACCGGCGTATCGATGGCGAGGGCGACGCAGTCGACGAGCGAGTGGGTGACGCGAATGGGCTCGACGGTGAACGCCCCGAGGGTGAAGCGAGCGCCGGGGGAAATCTCGATGAGGTCGGCGTCGTCGAGGAGGGCGTGCTCTTCGAGTTTGCCTTCGACATAAGCGAGGGTGAACTCGGTGCCGTAGACGGGGACGTTGAGCTCAGAGAGGATCCACGGGAGGCCGCCGATGTGGTCTTCGTGGCCGTGGGTGAGGATGATGGCGCGGACGTGCTGCTTGTTCTCGGTGAGGTACGAAATGTCGGGGACGACGATGTCGACGCCGAGGAGTTCGGATTCCGGGAACATGAGGCCGGCGTCGATGACGATGATGTCGTCCTTGTAACGGATGGCGAGGCAGTTCATGCCGAACTCGCCGAGTCCGCCCAGAGGAATGATTTGCAGTTTTGCGTCGGCCATTTTGGGAACTCTTTCTTTCGACTCGGAGGTGCTGTTTGCGTCGCGCGGGCGATGCTCTGCGGCTTGCGCGGAGGCAGCCCCTTCAGGCATCTTGCCGAATCAACGCGCCCTGGATTGCCCAGGGCAGCATGTCAGGCGCAGTTCTGTTGACGAGTGAGTCGCTGCAGTTCTGTCCAGAGACAGGATAACAGCCAGGGACAGCAGGGCCGGGCTGCAGAGGAGGGGAGAAAGAGGCAGGAGAGCGCTCGCGCGGCGCTCCTGCTGGTTTAGTACTGGCTTGCCGACGGGTAGTAGCCCGTTTTGGCGTCGATGGTGAGGCCGGACAGGCCCTCCACGCGGACTTCGATCTGGTGGTATTTGCCGCTGATGGCGTGCTGATGGCTCAGGTAATCGATGGTGTAGGCGGTGCGAACGGACTCGGTGATGTGGACAAAGGCGTTCTGGATGCCGTTCTCGGTGAGCTCGGCCTGGACGTCGCCGCCGGTGGGCAGGGCGAAGCGGGGCAGGACGTTTTCCGGCTGGAGGAAGGGCAGTTTCATGCGGTCGAGGTAGCCGATGCCCCAGAGGGAAGCGTCGCCGACCTCAGTGCCGTAGACCGAAATGTTGTGGCCGAGGAGGTACTCGAGAACTTCTTTGTAGGAGGCCTTGCTGCGGACGTTTTTGCCGTCGCTGACGACGTAAATGATGCGGCGGCGACCGCGGGGCTGGCTGGCCAGTTGCTCGGCGGCGAAGAGGATGGCGTCATTCAGGGGATGAGTATCCCGGGGAATGATATACGTACCGGTGGTCCCGCGCGGCATGAGCGTGGGATCGGCCGGCTGCCCGTTGACCATGGGGCCGGAATTCATGGGATCGTCGCCCATCTCCGGAACGCCCATGGTGGACCCCGAGCGCTTGGCCATGGAGAGGGCCACAGGGAGACGTTGTCCGGCAGCGCCGGTGAAGTCGGTGACCAGTTGCGGTCCGGTGCCGGCGTAGGTAACGACGGCGACGGTGTCGGCCGGGGTCAGCGACTCAGAGACGCCGGTAAAGCTGGCGTTCACCTTGGACATGATGTCGGAGGGCAAGGTGTCGTCGACGACGAAGGCGATGGAGAGGGGATAGGCATCGGTGGACATCCACCAGATGGGCTGGCGGACACCATCTTCGTAGACGCGGAAGCGCCACCACGGCAGACCGCCGACCAGCTGATTGTGCTTGTCGCGGACGGTGACGGGCACGTCGACGACGGTGACGCCGGTATGGAGGGTGGTGATGCCGTCGCTCGAAGTGGGGGCGGCGTCAGCCGGGGGCGTGGGCGGCAGGGGAGACTGGCCGGGAACCGGCATCATGGGCGCAGTCTTCTGGAAGTCGTCGGGGCCGGTGATGTCGGGCGCGGACTGGACGGTGCCGGTGTCCTGATGGGGCGCGGCCTGGCCGGCGTTGTCCTGATCGGGAGCCTGATCGGGAGCGCCTTTGCCGGGAGCGACCTGGCTGGTGAGGCCTTTGAGGGTTTGCGGCGGCTGGGTCTGGGGGGTGGGCGCGCTGGGCGGCGCGGACTGGGCCTGGGCCTGGGGGGCGGGGGCGTCGGGAACGGCCTGCTGGGCGACCGCCGCGCCTGCCAAAACGAAACAAAGAGCCCCAAAGCAAACGGCACGCATCAACCGGAAACCCCCAATTCTTTCACTCAAAAACCGCAAAACGCGTTCATCCATATCCGCATCTCCCGAAACGTTGCGCGGAGCATCCATCGTGTTGAGATGCGCCGCCAGGCCGGTTGGGGACGAAGGCGTATGCTCAAGGTTATCAGAGCGCGGGCCCCGTCGTTTTATATAACCCATCCACCAGGGAAACCGTCTAAGAGGGCATGGCGATGCGCTGTCTCCGCATTCTGAGCATTCCGATCCCGATTCTGGGAATCCTGGTTTTGGGAGCTGCTGTACCTCTGACGTGGAGCCAGGCGGCTCCGTCACCCGATGCGCCGCCGGTGAGCACGGTGCCGACGGACGATACCGCTGACGCCGGACCTCCGAGAGAGACGCTGCACGTGACGTCGAACCTGGTGAGCGAGTATTTCACCGTTCGGGACAAGCACAACGCGCTGGTTCCTTACCTGACGAAGAGCGATTGCACGGTGTGGGAAAACAAGCAGCAGCAGAAGCTGACCAGCTTTGTGGCGGAGGCGAAACAGCCGCTGACGATTGGGATTCTGGTCGACACGAGCGGAAGCCAGCAGTATGTTCTGCCTCTGGAGCAGCAGGCAGCCACCTCGTTTTTGAAGCGGATTCTGCGGCCGGCGGACGAGGCGTTTGTGGTGAGCTTTGACGTGGGGGTGAACCTCGAGCAGGACTACACCAATAACACCCGCGAACTGGAGCGGGCCATCAATAAGGTGCAGATCAACACGGCGGCGGGCGGCGGGTCGGTGGGGGTGCCGGGGATCGGGCAGGGTCCAATCCCGACGCAGGGCGCGCCGAAGGGGACGCTGCTGTATGACGCGGTGTCGACGGTGTCGAACGACAAGCTGCGGTCGGAGACGGGCCGGAAGGCGATGATCCTGCTGACCGACGGCGAGGATGAGGGCAGCCTGACCAAGCCGAAGGCGGCGATTGCGGCGGCGGAGAACGCCAACGCGATTGTTTATGTGATCTTGATTGCCGATCGAGCGCAGTATTTTGGCTATGGCATGGGCTACACGGGCGATCTCGAGATGCGGAACCTGACCGAGCCGACGGGCGGGCGGGTGATCAACGTGGGGAACAACGGGAAGAAGCTGGAAGACGCGTTCGATCAGATCGAGCAGGAACTGCGGACGCAGTATGTGGCGCAATACACCCCGGTGAACCACGACATGAACGGGGCGTTCCGCAAGGTGGATGTGTTCTGCAAGGACCCGGCGGAGGGGCTGAAGGTGCAGGCGCGCAAGGGGTATTTTGCGGTGGGCGGGCAGGACGACGATCAGTAGAGGGGCGCAAGGGTACAGCAGTTTGCCGGCTGCAGGCACCCGGTTACGGGGCGCAGTCCGCTTCAGGGGAAGCGGGGCCGGACAGCGCGCCATTCTTCCGCAGTGATTTCCCACAATTCAGAGGGCAGGCGGCCGGAGACGTAGTCCTTCTCGCAGGTTGCGACGCAGCGCATGCCGGTCTTTTCGGAGATGCGGCGGGAGCCGGCGTTGGCGACGGCTTTGGGGGCGCGCAGGACGGGAAATCCCAGCACATCGAACCAATAATCGTTGGCGGCGACGACCGCTTCGGTGACAAGGCCCTGGCCATGCAGCTCGGGGATGATCCAGAAGCCGCGGTTGTTGGTTTCGCCGCGGGCGAGATGGATGCGGCCGATGAGCTGGTGCGGAGCGGAGCGGAGGCGGAGGGTCCAGTGCCAGGCTTCGCCGGCGGCCATGGCGGGGAGGGCGGCGTCGCGGATGTGCTCGAGCGCGGCTCCGGGCGGGAAGGGCCACGGGACGATGGCATTGAGGTAGCGGACGATTTCCCACTGGGGGAAGAGGCGCTCGATCTCGGGGGCGTCGGCGAGTGCGAGGGGGTGAAGCAGCAGGCGCGGGGTTTCGAGGACGGGCGGCATGGCGTCAGGGTAACAAGGCGTGGGGCTGGCTGCTTGCAGCGGCAAATGCAAATGCAAAATGCAGGTTCTTCGGCTTGCTTCTGGAATTGATGTTGCGCGCACTGCGCGCAACTTATGCGGATGCTTCGCTCTGGATGACAGATCTTTTCTTCATGGAGATTTCGGTGAGGGAGCGGGGGAAGAAGAACAGATCTGCTGGATGCAGGTGCCATTCGACTACACGCTGCGCGCGTCGCTCAGGCCAGGCTTTTCGACTTAGGTCCAAAAATGATGTTGCGCCCAGGTTCGGGCGCAACCCATTCGGATGCTTCGCTCTGGAGGACACCGCTGACTAGGCGGGTGGGCCACCGGAGCCGGCGGAAGGTGCGGTGGTGCCGGGCTTGACGGTGCCGCAGTCGGCGCCGAGGTATTTCGATTTGATGGTGGAGTGCATGGCCATGCCGGGCGGGACGTTGGGGCCGGTCATGGTGGCGGAGGTGGTGCCGTGCATGTTCTCATCGTTGTCGAACTGCATGTCGACGTGGATGGTGGTGGACATCCCCTGCTGGGTGGTACACGACGCGTCGAAGGTGACGTGATGGGCATCCTGCTGGATGCTGCTGGTGCTGCAGTTCATCTGGCCCTGGCGGCGCGACTGCTGCATGCTGCGCAGGGAATCTTTCCAGGTATCCGAGGTCATGCAGGATTGCTCGGTGACGGAGCGCGGCGGCATGGTCATGCCGTTGGGCATGCCGGACATCTGGATGGTGACATCCTCCTGCCAGAGGCCCATCTTCATCGGCGGCGGGGTAATGACCTGGGCGGCGGCTACGCCGGCGAGGGCTATAAGGAGAGGGAGGACGGCTTTCCTGGCGAGAGTGGCGATCATGGGCGAGCTCCTGTGCAAAATTGCCTGCACAGCAGCAGGCGGACCAACAGTGTGCAGGTTTATAGCACAGGCGCAAAGCGTGAAGCTAGAGAAACTTGAGGCGTGTTTTGCGGTCAGGGTGCGGCGGGGTTTTGGACGGCACCGTGGGCGAGGGCCCAGGGGAGGAATCCGGCGGGCGGGTCGACAATGCCGGCGAGGTTGGCGCCCTGGATGGCGGCGATGTGCTGCCACGCGAGGCCGGTGAGGCGGGCGGCGTGGAGATCGGCGTCGGTCAGGTCGGCGGCGCTGAACTGCGCGCCGGCCAGATCGGCACCGGCGAGATCGCAGTCGGCGAGGTTGGCGTGATCGAAGACGGCGCGCTCGAGGTTGCTGTCGCGCAGGTTGGCAAAGTGCATGTCGGACCAGGTGAAGTCGGCGCCGGCGAGATCGCTGTTGCGCAGGTCGGCGGCGGAGAGGTTGGAGCGAGTGAGTTTGGCGCGGCTGAGGTGGAGCCCCTGGAGGAAAGCGGAGGAGACGTCGACGCCGGTGAGGGCAACGTGATCGGCGTTGAGCTGCTGGAGGGCGTCAATGCGGCCGCCGCTGCCGCCTTTGCCCTGGGCGGTGTTGATGACCTGCCAGGCCTGATAGTGGCGCTGCATGACGCGGTCGCCCGACTCGCTGAACCAGAAGATAACGGCGATGAGGACAGAGAAGCTGCCGAGGTATTCCAGGACCTGGAGAAAGCTCCAGTTGCCGAGGAGCCAGGCGAGCCATTGGCCGATCCAGTCGAAAGCGAGGAACGGGATCAGCGCGGGGTGGGGCGCGGCGGCTTTGCGCTCGGCCCAGGAAACGGGGCGAGGAACGGGCTGGTGCGCGCCGGGGTGCATGCTCATTGCGCGTTCGCGGCGGAGGGCAGAAGGGCTGCGCCGAGGATGCCGGCATCGCTGAGTTGCGCGGGCGCGATGTGGGTTTTGCCCGGCTCGTAGACATGGGGATCGGCGGGCATGGACATGCGGTAGACGTAGCTGCCGACGCGGAGAGTCGAGAACATGCGCTCGGCGAAGAGGGGCCAGGCGGCGGCGGCGCCGCCTCCGATGATATAGAGGGGCAGGTCGAGGGCGTTGACGAGATGCGCGAGGGAGAGGCCGAGGGCGTAGCCGACTTCGTCGAAGATGCGGAGCGCACGGGGGTCGCCCTTCTCGGCGAGATGGGCGATGGCGGACGAGGTGAGAGCGGCGTGGGTGGGGGCTTCGAGGCCGAGCTCATGGGCGCGGCGGACGATGGCGGTGGCCGAGGCATACATCTCGAGGCATCCACGGGCGCCGCAGGGGCAGGGTGGGCCGTCAGGAATGATGGGGCCGTGGCCGGATTCGCCAGCGGAGCCGGACATGCCGTTCCAGATGCGGCCGTCGAGGATGATGCCGGAGCCGACGCCGGTGCCGAGGGTGAACATGCAGAGGGAGCGCACGCCGAAGGTGCGGCCGGCGCCGAGGACACATTCGCCGAGGGCGGCGAGGCTGGAATCGTGGCCGACGTGGACGGGGCGACCGAGGCGGCGCTCGAGCTCGGCGCGCAGGTTGAGGCCGTCGAAACCGGTGAGGTTAGGCGGATGATGCAGGACGCCGAGGGGAAGTTCGATGGGGCCGGGGCTGCCGACGCCGATGCCGGAGAGCGTGCGGCCGGACTGGCGGTCGATGAGCTGGCGGATGGCTCCGGCCATGTCGTCCAGGACGGCGTGGGGGCCGTCGGCGAGACGGGTGGGCAGACCGATCGAATCGAGCCGTTCGCCCGCCGGAGAAACGGCGGCAATGCGGAGGTTGGTGCCTCCGAGGTCTACGCCAATGCTGAAGGAATCCATGATGATGGGAGAGTCAGTTGCGAGCGAATCCATGATACCCGAGCGGAGTGGGCGGAAATGTGGCTGGGCGGGGTCTGCGGGCGTCGTGGGGGTGGGCAAATCGAATATGATGGTGCGGGCGCAGTCTGTCCGGCTGCGGGCACGACGCGCCGGGACGATTTGGCAAGGCTCAGCAATTTTCAGGACGACTCGGCAGGACTCATTCCGGGGATCATCAGGCAACGATCCAACACACAAGACCAACAGACAAGACCAACAGAGAAGAAGGAGAATTCCTATGCTACGCACAGCGAGCGCGGTTTGGCACGGAGGACTGAAGGACGGCAAGGGCACGATTTCCAGCCAGAGCGGCGTCCTGAAGGACACGCAGTATTCATTTGGAACGCGATTTGAGAACGGGATTGGAACCAATCCTGAGGAGTTGATTGCGTCGGCGCACGCTGGGTGCTTCACGATGGCGCTGAGCGCGCAACTGGGCACTGTGAATCTGACGCCGGAGTCGCTGGAGACGACGGCGGAAGTGAAGTTCGAGAAGGCGGACGACGGGTTCGCGATTACGGCGATCCATCTGACGACGCGGGCGAAGGTGCCGGGCGCGACGGAAGCGAGCTTTGAGACGGCGGCGAACAACGCGAAGAACGGCTGCCCGATTTCGCGGCTGTTCAAGGGGAATACGAACATCACGCTGGACGCGAAGCTGGTTTAGGGACAGGGAACTGGGAACAGGGGATAGGGAATAGGGGATAGGGAACAGGAAACGGGGATCGGTGATGAGGCGAGCGCCGCTTTCGGGCGGCGCTTGTTCTTTGAGCGGGCTGCCGGCGGTAGCGGGTAGGCTGTAGAGTTGAGTTCCAGACGAAATTGAGTTCCCGATAAAAAAGAGGACATGGAACCTGTAACGCATTTTTTGACTGGGGCGTGTTTGGGCCGCTCCGGCTTTAACCGCAAGACCGCCTATGCGACGCTGGCCATGACGCTGGCGGCGGAAGCGCCGGATATCGACATGCTGTGGGGCTTTCGCGGGCCGGTGACGGAGCTGGAGCACCATCGCGGCATCACGCATACGCTGATTGCCGCGCCGGTGATGGCGCTGCTGGTGACCGGGATCGTGTGGGGGGTGCATCGGCTGCGGAAGAAGCCGCCGGTGATTCCGCCGCGGTGGGGGCTGATCTGGCTGTTCGCGATGATCGCGCACCTGAGCCATTTGCTGCTCGACTTCACGAACAACTACGGGGTGCGGCCGTTCTTTCCGTTCAGCGGGCACTGGTACGCGTGGAGCATCGTGTTTATCTGGGACCCGGTGCTGTTTGGGGCGCTGCTGGGAGCGCTGGTGATGCCGTGGCTGCTGGGGCTGGCGGATCGCGAGATCGGCGCGAAGAAGAAGCCGTTTCGCGGACGGGGATGGGCGCTGGCCGCGCTCAGCGTGATGGCGATGTGGTGGGGATTGCGGAATGCGGAGCATTTGCACGCGATGGAACTGGCGCGCACGGGGAGCTTTACGCGGGAGCCGGTAATTCGCGTGGCGGCTGAGCCGCGCATGGCCGATCCGTTCACCTGGCATGCGCTGATGGAGACGCAGGATTATTACCAGACGGCGGAGATCCAAACGCTGGGCGATCAGGTAACGACGGACGACTTCGCCGATGTGATCTATAAGCCTCCGGTGACGGCGGCGGTGGCGGCGGCGAAGCAGTCGTATCTGGGGAAGGTTTATCTGAGCTGGTCGACGTGGCCGCTGACGGTGGATCGCGGGCCGGTTCCGGCGCCGGGAGCGGATTATGCGCCGAGGCCGGACTGGCAGACGGTGGAATTCCAGGACATGCGGTTCGGGTATGGGGCGCTGCGGCCGTATCGGACGCAGAACGATCGCGATCCGGCGCTGAGCGGGTGGGTGTATGTGGGTCCTGCGAACGAGATTGAGGGAATGTTTATGCAGGGGCATGAGCAGAAGTAGGGCGCGGGATTGTTGGCGCGGTGAAGCGGCGCATTGATGGGGCTGCAAGTGTGGCTTGACCGCAGGGGCGTGGGTCCGCAGAATGGGAAGAGGACGAAATCCGAGTGCTGAGGGTGCGATGGGCGCGTATTTGCTGATTGTGGTGGCGGTTATGAGCAGGGTGTTGCCGCATCCGTGGCTGAACTTTACGGCGGTGGGCGGGGGGCTGCTGTACTTCGGCGCGCGGCGTCCTTTGCGCGAGGCCATTTGGCCGGTGCTGGCGCTGATGGCGACGGATTTCTATTTAACGATGTTTTTTTATCACTATGCATGGCACACCAGCGCCTATCTGGTTACGTGGGCCTGGTATGTGGGCGCGATCCTGCTGGGACGCGTGATGCTGGGCAAGCAGGTGACGGTGCCGCGGGTGCTGGGCGCGCCGGTGATTGCGTCGACGAGCTTCTTTTTGGTGAGCAATTTTGTGGCGTGGATTGCGCTGTATCCGCACACCGGGGCGGGGTTGACCGCGTGCTATGCGCTGGCGCTGCCGTTTTATCGGAACGATTTGTTGTCGACGACGCTGGTGACGGGATTGGCGTTTGGGCTGCCGATGGTGGCGCGGGACTGGGCGTCCCGACGGACGCGCTTCGCGCAGCCGTAAGCGCTCCGCGGAAATGCAAGGTAAGCAAGGCCACCCGGTTGGGTGGCCTTTTCCTTTCGGGGCCCGCGGTCATCGGGATTTCTCCTCCGACTCCATTTCGAAGCGCGCCAGGATTTCCGATTGCAGCCGGGGCGAGATTCGGAAGCCGTACTCAACCAACTGCAGGATCGTCCGGGGAAAACTCAGTGGTCCGCGCATGGAAGCGAGCCGGACCAGAGCGAGCGTGCCAGTGGTATCAATGTGGCGCTGAAGGGCTGCCGCGCGGGCTCGCTGGTCATCAAGAATCAGGAGGCCGTCCAGCAGGATCCCAGCCAGGCTGATCGCCTCTCGTTCGCCGGGTCCGAGATGTGCGGGCAGGGTAAGGTCAATGTGGCCAACCGAGATAAACTCGACCCAGGGCGGCGGTGCCGTAGTCCAGGCCCTGACCTCCCCCGGCGCCCCAGGATGAGATAACTCCGCGAGAACGGCATGGGGGACGAGCACGCGGCCATGCAGATCCTGAAGGATATCTACACAGCCAAGGCGGATGAGGTAATTCAGTGGACCGGTGTCTACAACGACCGGACGTAGACCTTGCTCCGGAGTCGGCGGGGTTTTTGTCCTGACATCTTCGCCACGCTTCGCCATTTTGCTTCTCCCTGGGTCGGGCTTCTCAGAAGAGCGGCTGGACGCATCGCGAAAGAGGTGGCCGCAGTCCCGGAATCTTCATAGGACCTGGGGGAAGAGGAATCAGCAGTTTGGGGGGTAAGTCAGGGATTGCGACCTCGCCAGGAAACTCGGTGACTCGCTCTAGCCTGTTTTCCGTTGTAGAAATCGGTCGAGTGTGGCGGCGTCCCTTTCATAATCTTCCGCGGTGTAGTCGTAGATCTCGTACTTCTGGAGGAAGGGGTCGACCTCCATGCGGGTGGCGAAGCCGAGAATCTGGCGAACCTGTTCGGTGGTAAGGCGGCCGTGGCGGTAGGCTTCGGCGACAGAATTCTCAAGGACGAGGCGGGCGGGATCTGATCCGGCGGGCACCAGTTGCGAGACGAACTCGTCCGGGATTTCAACGGTGACCTGCATGGGGTGAGGTTAGCACCCGTTGCAGGAGAAAGCCACCCATGGGTATTCACGGGTGGCTTGCCGCCCCAGCGCAAAACCTATATCTGTGCGGCGAGTTGGCGGAGGACGTATTGCAGGATGCCTCCGTGCTCGAAGTAGAGGATTTCCTGGGGGGTGTCGATGCGGACTTTGGCTTCGAACTCCTTTGTGCTGCCGTTGGCGGTGGCGCGCACTTTGAGGGTGTGACCGGCGGCGAATTTTGACGCCAGCAGCGCTTGCAGCCCGGGGAAGTCGTAGGTCTCTTCGCCGGTGAGGCCGAGGCTCTCGACGGTTTCGCCTGCCTTGAATTGCAGCGGCAGGATGCCCATCCCGACTAAGTTCGAGCGATGGATGCGCTCGAAGCTCTCGGCGATGACGGCGCGGACGCCGAGGAGACGCGGGCCTTTGGCGGCCCAGTCGCGCGACGATCCCGAGCCGTATTCTTTGCCGGCGAGGATGACGAGCGGGGTACCGCGTTCGGCGTATTGCACGGAGGCGTCGAAGATGGACATCGGCTCGCCTTCGGGCAGGAGACGCGTGACGCCGCCTTCGGTGCCGGGGGCGAGCTTGTTGCGCAGCCGGACGTTGGCGAAGGTTCCGCGGACCATGACCTCGTGGTTGCCGCGGCGCGATCCGTAGGAGTTGAAGTCGGAGGGTTTCACTCCATGATCGGTGAGGTACTTGCCTGCGGGGCCGTTGAGCTTGATGGAGCCGGCGGGCGAGATGTGGTCAGTGGTGACGGAGTCGCCGAGGACCGCGAGGACGCGGGCGTTGGCAATGTCGGCGACGGGCGCGGGGTGCGCGGGCATGCCATCGAAGTAGGGCGCCTGGCGGATGTAGGTGGAGTCCGGCTCCCATTGGTAGACGTCGCCGGTGGGGAAGCGGAGCTTCTGCCAGTTGGCGTCGCCGTCGCCGACGGTGGCGTACTCCTTCGTATAGCTCTCGGAGGTGATGGCGGAGGCGATCACCTCGGAAACTTCTTTCTGCGAGGGCCAGATGTCTTTGAGGAAGACGGGCTGGCCGGATTTGTCTTTGCCAATGGCGTCCTTGTCGAAGTCGTGATCGATGCGGCCGGCGAGGGCGTAGGCGACGACCAGCGGCGGCGACATGAGGTAGTTGGCGCGGACTTCGGAGTTGATGCGGCCTTCAAAGTTGCGATTGCCGCTGAGGACGCTGACGGCGACGAGCGAGTGCTGCTCAATGGACTTGGAAACGTCCTCGGGCAGCGGGCCGGAGTTACCGATGCAGGTGGTGCATCCATAGCCGACGGTGTTGAAGCGGAGCTTGTCGAGCCATTGGGTGAGGCCGGCTTTGTTGTAGTAATCGGTGACGACGCGGGAGCCGGGGGCGAGCGAGGTTTTGACCCACGGCGGAACGCTGAGACCCTTTTCGACGGCCTTTTTCGCGAGCAGACCGGCGGCAACCATTACGGAGGGGTTCGAGGTATTGGTGCAACTGGTGATGGCGGCGATGACGATGGAGCCGTGATCGAGGTAGGGATCAACGTCCACGCCGAAACGCTCTTTCACCGTATGGGCGATGTGGCCGTTGGCGATGGGTTCGGGGCTGGCGTGCGTCGACTGCACGTTGCCGTTGACGGAGGCGTGGCCGCCTTCCCCCTCCCAGCGGATGGCCTGGCGCTGGCCGACCTTGTCGGCGTTGGGGCCGAGGAGCGAGGGCAACTGCTTTTTGAAGCTGGCTCCCGCTTCGCGGAGGAGAACGCGATCCTGCGGGCGCTTGGGGCCGGCGACGCTGGGCTCGACGGTCGCGAGGTCGAGGGAGAGGGTTTGCGAGTACTCGGCTTCAGGTGAGTCGGCGGTGTGGAAGAGGCCCTGCTCCTTGAAATAGGCTTCGACGAGCGCGATTTGCTCGGCGGGACGGCCGGTGAGGCGGAGGTAGCGAAGGGTTTCCGCGTCGACGGGGAAGAGGCCGCAGGTGGCTCCGTACTCGGGGGCCATGTTGCCGATGGTGGCGCGATCGGCGAGGGGGAGTTCGGCGATGCCGGGGCCGTAGAACTCGACGAACTTGCCGACGACACCGAGTTTGCGGAGCGATTCGGTGACGGTGAGGACGAGGTCGGTGGCGGTGGCGCCTTCGCGGAGCTTGCCGGTGAGCTTGAATCCGACGACCTGCGGGACCAGCATGGAGATGGGTTGGCCGAGCATGGCGGCTTCGGCTTCGATGCCGCCGACGCCCCAGCCGAGGACGCCGAGGCCGTTGATCATGGTGGTGTGGGAGTCGGTGCCGACTAAGGTGTCCGGGTAGGCCTGGGGCTTGGCGCCGGTGGTGGTGAAGACGACGCGCGCGAGGTATTCAAGATTGACCTGGTGGCAGATGCCCATGCCGGGGGGGACGGCGGAGAAATTGCGGAAGGCGGTTTGTCCCCATTTGAGGAAGGCGTAGCGCTCGCGGTTGCGCTGGAATTCAAGCGCGGCGTTGAGGGAGTAGGCGTTGCTGGTGCCGTACTCGTCGACCTGGACGGAGTGATCGATGACCAGCTCGGCAGGCTGGAGGGGATTGATCTTTTGCGGGTCGCCCCCGAGCAACTTCATGGCGTCGCGCATGGCGGCGAGGTCGACGACGGCGGGGACGCCGGTGAAGTCCTGCATGAGGACGCGGGCGGGCATCCAGGAGATTTCGCGGGAAGGCTCGGCTTTCGGGTCCCATTTGGCGAGGAATTCGATATCGGCGGCGGTGACGGATTTGCCGTCCTCGTAGCGGAGGAGGTTTTCGAGAAGGATGCGGAGGCTGAAAGGCAGGCGGGAGAGGTGAATGTCTTTTTTCTCGAGAGCGCTGAGGCGGAAGATCTCATAGGAGTGGCCACCGGCGTGAAGCTCGGACTGGCTGCCGTAGGAGTTCATGGGAAAATCCTTTCGTCGTGGTGAAGCGGACGCGGTTCATCGCTCACGCCAAGGGGGCGGAACGGTACGAAGACAGACTAAATCAGGTGGGTGGCGATGCGTCCGCGATCGGGACGGCCGCGCCGGAAGCGGCGGAGGAGCGGGAACGAGATTTGGAAATCAATCGTCACCACTTCACATTCTAGAACCAAGTCTGATGGTTTAGAAAGAGGCCTGGTGGCAGGGGGCCGGGCTATTTTGGGCGCTGCATGTCGAAGCGGTCGCGGATGCGGGTGTAGGTAGGGCCGCCCATGCGGCCGATGGCGCGGAGCTGGTCGGGATCAACTTTGCCGTCGCGGAAGACGGCCTCGTCGATGTGGAAACGCAGGACGTCGCCGAGGATGAGGGTGCCGCCGCCGGGCAGGTCGCTGATGGGGAGGACCTGGCGCAGGCGGCACTCCATCTGGACGTGGCTCTCGGCTACGCGGGGTGCGCGCACGAGCTCGCTGGGGAGCGGGGTGAGGCCGGAGAGCTCGAACTCGTCGATGTCGGGGGGGACTTCCGCGGAGGTCGCGTTCATCTTGGCGGCGAATTCTTCGGAGACGATGTTGACGACGAACTCCTGGGTGGCGAGGACGTTGTGGAGCGTGTCCTTGTGGGGGCGCAGGCCGGTGCGGACGGCGGCGGTGAAGCAGACGACCGGGGGATTGGTGCTGCAGCCGGTGAAGTAGCTGAAGGGCGCGAGATTGCGCACGCCGTGCTCGTCGAGGGTGGAGACGAAGGCGATGGGGCGGGGGACGATCGAGCCGATCATGAGCTTGTAGATCTGCTCGGGAGAATTCTGACCTGGGTCAAAGCGGAGCATCACAGAATTTGGATTCGTTGGGAGCTGGCAGGGATTCAGGCAGGAATTGTGAAGTGTTCTTAATCAAAATGTGTTAACTATAGTTTATTCGCTCGCGGGGCCAGACCGGGGCGAGGGCCCTCTTCCTTACAACATGCGAAATTCCGAGACACAATCCGGGGTTGGTGTGACCGAAGCGGTCGTGGTGACGCACGAGGACATTGATCGCGCGCACGACCGGGCGCGCGTGGACAGGGCGCGGCGGGGGCGCGGGGCGCGATCGCGGCTGTGGTTGCTGTGGCTGCTGATCGGGCCGGGGATCCTGGTGATGCTGGGCGAGAACGACGGGCCGAGCATGCTGAGCTACGCGGCGACGGGCGCGAAGTTCGGGGTGGGATTCTTCCTGCCCTTTGTGGTGCTGACGTTCGCGATGGCGCTGGTGGTGCAGGAGATGACGGTGCGGCTGGGCGCGGCCACGCATCGCGGACATGCGGAGCTGATCTTCGAGCGGTTTGGGCCGTTCTGGGGATGGTTCTCGATGATCGACCTCGGGATCGGGAATTTTCTGACGCTGATTACCGAGTTCATCGCGATTCGCGCGGGGCTGGGCTACTTTGGCGTGCCGGCGTGGGCGGCAGTGCTGGTGGCGCTGGGGGTGCTGTATTCGGCGCTGCTGAGCCATCGCTACTGGACATGGGAGCGGTTGACGCTGGCGGCGGCGGCCTTCAATTTGATTTTTATTCCGGTGGCGCTGATGGCGCATCCGCACTGGAGCGCGGTGGGGCATGCATTTTTCGGGTGGCATCCGCTGCCGGCGTTCACGCGGGATACGGTGCTGATTGTGCTGTCGGACATTGGCGCGACGGTGACGCCGTGGATGCTGTTCTTCCAGCAGAGCGCGACGGTGGACAAGGGGATGACGGTGAAGGACATCCACTTTGGGCGGATCGACACGATGCTGGGCGCGACGCTGGCGGCGGCGGCGGCGCTGGCGACGATTCTGGCGACGGCTCCGCTGTTTGGGAGAATCAGCGCGGGGAATTTTGAGGCGGCGCAGTTTGCGCAGGCGCTCGAACCGGTGATTGGGCGGTTTGGGGCGAGCCTGTTTGCGCTGGGCATGGTGGAGGCGGGGATCGTGGCGGCGATTACGATTTCGACGTCGTCGGCGTACGCGTATGGGGAAGTGGCGCGGCGGCCGCACAGTTTGAATTTGCCAGTGACCGAGGGCAAGTCGTTCTACGCGGTGCTGGGCTTGTGCGCGGCGGCGGCGGCGGGGATTGTGCTGATTCCGGGATTGCCGCTGGTGTTTGTGGTGCTGGTGGTGAACGTGGTGGCGGTGCTGGCGATGCCGCCGGCGCTGGTGTTTCTGTATCTGCTGGTGAACGACCGCGAGATTATGGGCTCGGTGCGGAGTCCGCGGTGGGCGAATGTATTGGCTTTGGGGGTGGTGTTGTTGTTGACGGCGGCGGGCATTCTTTATGGGTTGAGTGTGGTGGCGCCTCAGGTTTTTGCGTGGATGGGCGGGACGTGAAATTTGCCTCGGGGGCTGAAGCCCCATGTTCATTTGGGCCGCGGGTTGTCGGGGATGAATCCCCGACCTACCCTGGGGCGGTGGGTTGTCGGGGATGAATCCCCGACCTACCCTTGGGCGGTGGGTTGTCGGGGATGAATCCCCGACCTACCCTGGGGCGGTGGGTTGGCGGGGATGAACCCCCGATCTGCCTGGGGGCGGTGGGTTGGCGGGGATGAATCCCCGACCTACCCTGGGGCGGTGGGTTGGCGGGGATGAACCCCCGATCTGCCTTGGGGCGGTGGGTTGGCGGGGATCAATCCGCGACCTGCCTTGGGGCGGTGGGTTGTCGGGGATCAATTGCCGATCTGGCTTGCCTGGGGGGATGAATCCCGATCTACCGAAGGAGAAGGCGTTGACGAAGATTCATGAGCATGTGAGCGACGCGGATGCGGGGTTTGTGCTGTCGACGCTGGAGCATGACCAACTGGTGGGGATTAAGCATGAGTCGGTCCCGCGACGGCGGCTGCGCAGGGGCGAGTTGCTGGTCCTGTGGGCGCTGCGGGTGTATTTGATTTTCATGCTGGTGGTGGTGTTCTGGCAGGCCTGGACGGCGGCGCGCTGAGGCGCGCGCGCCGGCGCAAATCAGCCGGGACGGATGGGGAGGCCTCAGCGAAGAGCGAGCGGGTTGAGGATCGGAAGCTCGAAGAACCGGCGAAGCTTTCCATGAAGACCACGGCGAGAAGTGATTCTCCTCCGCGTTTGTGGACGCCGACGGTCGAGCAGCGAGAAGGCCGCGACTGGTTTCGATCCGCAAGGTCTTGTGGGCGGGCTGCCGGCGGCAATCGAGACCCTGACCTGTGCCTCGCTCCTGTCGGAAGCGCCAGCTTCACCGCTTAGCGCCGGCTTCTCTTCAACGCGGCCCAGTCTCTTTCGGTTTGGTCGGCGTAGGCTTCGGCGAATTTGCCGATGGCGGCGGCAAATTTCTCGCCGCTGCCGACGTAGCCGGCCAGTTGGCAGGCGTCGCCGGAACGGGCGTGGCCGCGGGCCAGCAGTTCGCCGCACATTTCGGCGTAGTCGATGAGTCCCTGGTCCTGCAGGTCGGCGATTTCGATGGAGCCTTTGTGGTCGTTGAGCTGGCGGACGAGATATTCGCGGCCGGCGATGGTGGTCCAGCCGAGGAAGGGGTCGGACTGGAACTGCATGGCGCGCTGGCCATCGGCGACGCGGCGGCCCTGATGCGCGGCTCCGCCGGCGTTGGGCAGATAGGGCGCATAGGCGGAGCCCGGCTCTTCCTTGATCTGGAGAAAGAGGGGATCGCGCGGGCCATTGCCCTCGAGATAGACGAGGTAGTCGCGCAAGGCGACGGAGCCGGTGCCGACGACCTTGAAGGCGACGTCGATGGGACGGTACTGGGCGAGGAAGTGCTGACGCTCGGGCAGCAGGCTCTCGCGATAGCTACGAACGGAAGCGAGCACCGGGCGGGCCTGCTGCGGCGTGAGGCGGCGCAGGATGGGCGGCTCGTCCCGAAAGACGCGGCCATTTTTCAGCTCGACAGTGAGGGCGTCGAGAGTGTGGAGCGGGGTGGCGCGCTCGGCCTTGAGCAGGGCGTTAGAGACCGGCGAGATGCGCTGGAGGCGGTGGACCTGGTAGCGGGCCATTTCGATGACCGGCATGCGCGAGAAAAGCTGCACGAGTTTGCGATAGCTGGCGATGAAGCGGAGGATGGCGGCGGAGGCTTCCCGGGCCTGCTTCTGTTTGGGGCAGGTTTCGCGGGCGGCGAGGACGAGGCTGGCAGCGAGGCGCTTGAGATCCCACTCGAAGGGGCCGCGGATGGTCTCGTCGAAGTCGTTGATGTCGAAGAGGAGGCGGCCGTCGGGCGCGGCAAAGGCGCCGAGGTTGCGCACGTGGGCGTCGCCGCAAAGCTGGGTCACGATGCCGGTGTGGGGCAGGAGCGCGAGGTCGGCGGCCATGACGGGGACGGCGCCGCGGAAGAATCCGAAGGGCGAGGCGAGCATGCGCTCGTATTTGAGCGGGATGAGGGAGGGGACGCGACCGCGCATCGACTCCTCGATGAGGGCGAGCGGGTTGTGGGTGCGGAGTTTGGGGTCCCAGTGGGCCTGATCCTGGCGGTGGACCTGCTTGCGGCGGGCCTGGCCGAGTGCGCGGCGTTCCTGGGAAGTGGGAAGGTGCGGCATACCAACCCAATGATAGACACGATTGGGCGGGCGGGGGCATATCTTCCGGGCTGCTTTGTGCGTGCCCCGCCTGGAATGCGCTGCGGGCGATCGGGAGTGGACGCTGATCGCGCAGCATCGGGAGTTGCGCGCTACCGGCTTGTGGGGGCGCGGTCTTCGGCGTCCTGGTCCAGGGCGGGGGGATGCAGGTCGAAGGCCGGCCGCGTGGTGGCGTCCATGTAGAACGGTACGGAGGTGTGCTCGTGGACGATCGTCCATGCGCCGGCGCGCCGATCGAGTACCAGCGTTTCGCGCATCCAGAAATTCGGCTTGGCGGGTGGATGGATTTTGGTCCCCTCCATGCGCAGGTAGCCCCATGCGACGGCCATATCGCCGCTCACTGCGATGTGGAAGTGGCGCGGCTCGATGGTGATGGGTCCATCCCAGGTATCCAGCCACGCCTGGGTCTGCGCCACGTCGACGCCGCGATGCTCGAGCGGAGGAGCCAGGTTATAAACCGCCGCGCCGGGTGCGTAGGGCGCGGCGATCGCTGCCGCATCCTTGTCGTAGCGCGCGCGCGCCATACGCTCGATGACCGCCAGGATGGCTGCTTCTTCCGGGCTGCCATGATGTATCTCATTTTGGGTTTGGTGCAGAATTGCTGTCGCCATGGTCGTCTCTCCTCTCGGCGGTGCAATGGTTGTGGGCGCGGACGGCTTACGCCGCAGGAAACAAAATCTCCGTGATGAGCTGATCTTCCGGGGTCACGCGGGGATCGGTGACGTAGTACTCAATGTTGAAGTCGTTGCGCAGCGGCAGATGCTGCTCGCGCGCCCGCGCCACCGCGAGGCCCGTGGCCTCCGGCAGATGCGCAAACGGCCCCGTCAGGACGTAGCGGTGAAACTTTCCGCCAGCGTATTTTTCGCAGCGCAGGCCGGCGGGGAGATGCTGCGGCTTCGCGGCGAGACTCACACCGGCCCGATAAACTCCTTCGTCCATCTTGTAGAGGCTCATGTAACCGGTGATCTGGTTATGCTGCGCGATCTGCGGAACCAGCCGGTGCACTTCGTTCCATGCCCGTGGAGCGTTTTCCATGATGTTCCCCACCCGCTCGATGAACACGTAATACATGGCGGACCATTGCTTCGTGTCGGCCATCTCGGTCAGCCGGATCGTCTGCGTCGGTGTCATTGCCGTTTCCTCCTGGGATTGTGAGTTCGTTGCCGCGGTCTTCGTACGTCCGAAGAGCAGTTCGAGATAGCGGTGCAGGTGGTCGACCGACTGTGCCGCCACCTCCGGGCCGCCGTGGGCCTTAGCGAGAATGAATGAGCCCTGCAGCACCGCCTGGGTGTAGAGCGCCAGACTACTGGCGGTCCAGTCGCCGTGGACGCCGTATTTCTCCATCGCCGCCTGAATATCCGGCTCGAGCGTCGCCGCGTGGCCGAAGATGGAAGTCTCGCAGGCCTCGCGGATTGCCGGCCACGTGGCGTAAACCTCCTGCACCATGGTTCCGACCAGGCAGGTGAAGTTCGGCAGATCGCCGGCCAGCAGAGCTTTGCGGAAATCGACATAGGCCAGGAGCCGGTCCAGGGGATCCTGGGGCGCGTGGAAGGAAGCGCCAGCGAAAAGCTCGCTGGTGACCGTGTTCCAGTGCTCCGCCGCTTCGAGCGCGAGCTCTTCCTTGCTGGAAAAATGGTGGAAGAAGCTGCCTTTGGTGACGCCGGCGGCCTCGCAAATGTCCTCGACGCGGGTCGCGGAATAGCCCTTCGATCGGATCACGTAGAACGCAGCGTCGAGCAGCTTGCGTTTGGATTCGTGTTGGGTTGGCGTTGGCATACCGACTAGTTGGTATGTAGCGTAGGTCGCCGACGACACCACTGTCAAGACTGTTCTAACTCTCTGATGGAAAGCGGCTTACAGGCCGACCTGGCCCAGGGTCGGAGCGTCGCGACGGATTTCCACAGCCATCGAAGCCAGAGTTTCGGCAGGCAGGGGCGGCATCGCGCCGGTTTGGGAGGCCATCCACGCGCCCCAGCGATTGCCGGCTTCATTGAGCACGGGGAGGAGCGCGCCCTCGAGATGGTAATGAGTGAGGGCTGCGGTGAAGGCGTCGCCGGCGCCGATGGTGTCGCGCACGGTGGCGGCGAGGCCGTGGCGGCGATGGCTGTGTTCGCGGGTGACGAGCAGGCTGCCTTCGGCGCCCAGGGTGACGCAGACCATCGCGAGCGGATAGCGGTCGAGCAGGCGCTGCGCGCCGCGGAGAACCTCGTCGTCGGGTCCGGGCGGCGGGTGCGGACAGATGCCGGTCTTCTCGAGGACCAGCGGTAATTCGCGGGCGTTGAGTTTGAGGATGGTCGACCGGCCGAGGGAATAGCGAAGGGCGTCGGCGGTCCAGAAGGGCGCGCGGAGGTTGACGTCGAAGACGCGCACACAGGAGGGACGGGTGGCGTCGAGAAACTCAAGAATGGTATGGCGGGCGATGGCGTCGCGCTGGGCGAGGGTGCCGAAGCAGACGGCGTCGGCGCGCTGGGCGAGGCTGCGCCACTCCGGCGTGAGAGTGAGATAGTCCCAGGCGGCCGGCTGATGGATGGCGTAGTGCGGCTCGCCCTTGCTGAAGGAAACGGTCACCGTGCCTGTGGCAAATTCAGCGTCGGTCTGGAGGAAGCTGCAGTCGACGGGGAGGGCGTCGAGGACGTTGCGTGCCTGCTCGCCGAGGGAATCGGCGCCCAGGCGGCTGGCGATGACGGCGTGATCGCCGAGGCGGCCGGCCATGACGGCGAAATTGGCGGGAGCGCCGCCGAGGCGGGGGCCTTCAGGGAGCAGGTCCCACAACAATTCGCCGAGGCCGACGACAATCTTCTGCTCGCTCGGGTTATCGGTCATGGCGGGGCCTCCGGCGACTACTGCGCCGGCTGGGTTGGGTGTGCGATGCAGGGCGCGGGACGGGCTGCGGGCGCAGGAGCGCGCTCCAGCAGGTCCTGCATGGCAAGAAAGACGGCGTTGGTCCAGCCGAAGCCGACGACGTTCTGGGTATAGCCGGCTGAAACCTGGATGTCGGACGAGCCAGTGACCACGTTGTACTTTTCATGGATGGTGTGGTCGCAGCTGAAATTATCGCTCACGGTGGTTACAAATTCGCGGGAGACGCGCAAAGCGTCTTTCGTGTCGCCGAAACGGCGCATGCCGTCGACGGCGAGCCATTCGACGGGGGCCCAGCCGAAGGGCAGGTCCCACTGGACGCCGGAGTCGGTGGTGCTGAGGGCAAGGCCGCCGGGCTTCTCAAAGAGGCGGAGATGGGATTCGACCTGGCGGGCCTGGTCGGCGTTGGCGGCTCCCGCCCAGAGCGGGTAGAACGTCGTCACGTAGTTGTAGGTGGAGGGCTTGCCGGCGATGAAGTCGTAGTCGAAGTAGAGGCCTTTGGCCGGGTTCCAGAGCCAGCGGTTGATGGCTTCGCGGCGCGCGGCGGCGGCCGCGTTCCAGCGGGCGACGTCGGCGGGCTTGCCGAGTTGCTGGGCCATCCAGGCCAGATCGCGCTCGTATTTGTAGAGGAGGGCGTTGAGGCAGACGGGCGCGAAGCGATCGGTGGATCCGCTGAACGCGCCGAAGCGGAAGGTGGTATCGAAGCCCGACTCGCGCATGGCGCGATCGCCTTTGTAGAAGTCGCGGCTGAGCCAGTGCGGGCCGACGTGGGCCTGCGCGCAGACGGCAGAGGCGGCGGGATCGCAGCTGATGGCAGCGATGGCGGCGCGATCCGATGGCGCTGGATCGCCGGGGCCGTCGACGAGGTAGTCCGTCTGCGCCTGCGGGTGGGCCAGCAGCCACTGGATGACGGTCTGATAGTAGGCGGGATCGTCGCCCATCTCGGGGACGGGACCTTCGCCGTAGTCGTAATAGCGGGCGAGGCCGGTGGATCCGGCGCGCTGGGCGGGGGTGGTCCAGAGGGCGTGATCGCGCTGGGCATAGCGATAGGCGCGGCCGAGCCAGGCGCGGGCCTGCGGTCCCTGACCGGCGGCGAGTTGCGCTTCGTAGACTCCGCGAATCATGGAGGAGAGGAAGGGTGGCTGGGAGCGGGTGAAGTAGTACGTACGGTTGGCGTTGAGAATGCCGCCGTAGTGCTGAATCTCAAAGAAGAAGTTCTCGACGATGCCGCGGGCGCGGTCGAGGCGGCCGTCGTGGAGCAGGCCGAGGAGGATGAAGTAGCTGTCCCATCCGTACATTTCGTTGAAGCGGCCGCCGGGTACGACATAGGGATGCGGCAGATAGAGGAGGCCGGGCGTGGGCACGGAGACGGGCTGGCCGATGTGGGTGATGACGACGGGCAGGCGCTCGACACGGACGCCGCATTTGGAGCGGAGTCCGGCGACCGCGGCGGGCTCGGGGTAGTCCCTGGGAAGGTAGAGCACGGGCGCGGATTTCACTTTGGGGTCGACCAGCGAGGTGCAACTGGTCATGGAGCGCTCGAGGGTCTTCCACGCGCCGTGGATGTAGGCGTCGATGGTGAGGTTGGGCGCGGGCGCCGGGGAAAGCGCGGGCTGGTTTGCCTGGGTGGGGACAGGTTGAGGCTGTTGTGCGCGGAGCGCCGGGGTGGCGGCCAGGGACGCACCGAGCAGCGCCAGCGTGCAGCGCAGGGAAAGATGGCGTATCTGAATCATTCGCGGTTGCATCATAAACCTAAAACTCGGCGGGGGAAGGGCAGCCTGCAAGCGCCGAGCGGGTTCTTAAGGGTAAGGAACCGTTTCGGCAGGTGCGCGGCGGGCGATATTCCAGTAAGAGGTGAACGGATTGAATGACGTTGTGAGCAGGACGGGATTGCCCGCTCCGCAGAAGAGGCCGCATCGCAGAGCCGTGCGTGTGGCGCGGTGGCTGGGAGCGATTCTGGTGGTGCTGCTGGCGGGATTTTTGGTGGCGGGGGACATTCTGCTGCATCGCGCGGGACCGATGATGAAGGCGAAAGTGGTGGAGACGCTGAGTGCGCGCTTCGACAGCCGAGTGGAACTGGATGGGTTCAGCGTCTCGATGGTGAAGGGGTTCGAGGTGTCGGGATCGGGGCTGAAGCTTTATCCGAACCGGCTGGCGATGAACGAGCCGCTGGTGTCGGTCGACCGCTTCTCGTTTCACGTGCTGAACTGGCGGCAGGTGTTCAGGACGCCGCTGTTCATCAACAAGGTTGCGGTCAACGGGTTGTCGATCCACATGCCGCCGAAGGGGCAGCGGGCCAACATGCCGAAGCTCTCGGGGGGCAACGCGGGGAAATGGAATGCGCCGGGCATCAAAGTGGAGGTGGGAGAAATTGTGGTCGATCACGCGGACCTGGTGCTCGAGAATGGGAAGCCGAACAAGGTTCCGCTGGAATTCGTGATCCATCAGCTCACCCTGCGGTCGGTGGGGGCGGGGCGCCCGATGAAGTTTCATGCGACGCTCGTCAATCCGAAACCGGTGGGGGATATTAACTCCAGCGGAGACTTTGGACCCTTCGATGCGGAAAGTCCGGGGGACACGCCGGTGGACGGCGAATACTCGTTCAGCCACGCCGATCTGTTTCCGTTCAAGGGCATCGGCGGGACGCTGGCGTCCACGGGAAGCTACAGCGGACAGCTCAATCGGATCGAAGTGAACGGCGAGACAACGACTCCGAACTTCAGTTTGGACATAGCGAATCGTCCGGTGCCGCTGAACACGAAGTTCCATGCGATTGTGGATGGCACGAACGGCGATACCTATCTGCAGCCGGTGGATGCGATGCTGCTGCACACGCACATTGTGGCGAAGGGAGAGGTGGTGCGAGCGGCGGGCGTGCCGGGGCACGACATTCATCTCGACGTGACGGTGGATTCAGGACGGATCGAGGATCTGCTGCGGCTGGCAGTGAAAAGCGAACCGCCGCTGATGACCGGGGAGGTGCGATTGCATACCGATTTCCATTTGCCGCCGGGGAAGGAATCGGTGACGGAGAAGCTGCAGCTGAAGGGCTCGTTCGCCGTGCTGGGCGCGCATTTTTCCAACGACAAAATCCAGCATGACGTCGATCAGCTCAGCCTGCGCGGGCAGGGGAAGGCGGACGAGGCGAAGAAGGAAGACACGGCGATGAAGAGCGGCGATTCGGCAGGCGGGACGGCGGCGAATGTCAGCTCGGATATGCGCGGGGACTTCGTGTTTGGCGAGCACAAGCTGACTATCTCCGGGCTGAACTATCAGGTGCCGGGGGCGGAGATTGCGCTGACCGGCGTGTATTCGCTGGATGGCGAGCAGTTCGACTTTCATGGCAATGCGCGTCTGGATGCGCATGTCTCGCAGATGATGACGGGGTGGAAGTCGTGGCTGCTGAAGCCGGTGGATCCATTCTTTGCGAAGAATGGGGCGGGGACGCAGGTGCCGATCAGCGTGACGGGCACGCGTTCGGATCCGAAGATCGGGCTGGACTTCAAGCACTGACGGGGAGGGTCGGGGCGCATTGCTTCGTCCGCCATGGCCCTATAGACTCCACATCAAATGACTCGCAAAGGCGAAGACGCTGAGCGGCTGGTGAATGCCGCGCGCGCGCAGGAAGAAGATTCATTCGAGCTGAAGCTGCGGCCGCGGCGGCTGCAGGAATTTATCGGACAGACAAAGGCCAAGGAGCAACTGGCGATTGCGCTGGAAGCGGCGAAGTCGCGGGGCGAGGCGCTGGATCACGTGCTGCTGTTTGGGCCGCCGGGGCTGGGGAAAACGACGCTGGCGACCATCATCGCCAACGAACTGGATGTGGGGTTTCAGCAGACCTCGGGGCCGGCGCTGCAAATTCAGGGCGATCTGACGGCGATTCTGACCAACGTGCGCGAGCGGCAGGTGCTGTTTCTGGACGAGATTCATCGGCTGCAGCCGGTGCTCGAGGAGAAGCTGTACACGGCGCTGGAGGATTACAAGCTGGACATCATCATTGGGCAGGGTCCGGCGGCGCGCACGCACGTGATGGAGATTCGCCCGTTTACGTTTGTGGCGGCGACGACGCGGCCAGGGCTGCTGTCGAGCCCGCTGCGGTCGCGGTTTGGGATCCTGCTGCGGCTGGAGTTCTACAACGATGACGAGCTTCGGTTTGTGGTGGAGCGCTCGGCGGAAGTGCTGGGGGTGGGGATCGATCAGGATGGGGCGGCGGAGATTGCGATGCGGTCGCGGGGAACGCCGCGCATTGCGAATCGGCTGCTGCGGCGGGTGCGCGATTATGCGCAGGTGCGGGGCACCGGTCGGATCGACCGCGAGACGGCGTGCCACGCGCTGAAGATGCTGGAAGTGGACGCGCATGGGTTCGACGAACTGGACCGGCGGCTGCTGCTGACCATCATCGAGAAATACGATGGAGGGCCGGTGGGGCTGGGGACGCTGGCGGCGACGCTGGCGGAGGAAGAGGATGCGCTCGAAGAGGTGTACGAGCCGTTTCTGATTCAGATTGGGTTTCTGGATCGCACGCCGCGGGGGCGGTGCGCTACGCGGCTGGCGTATGAGCATTTTGGGCTGGAAGTGCCGCGGCGGCAGGGTGGACTGTTTTTGTAGTCGGCTAGTTTGCTTATGGGAGTAGATAGGAGCGGGCTATAATTCACTGCCAATGGGATCCGTACAGGAGAAACGCCCGCACTCGTTCGGGGAATTCGTCGGTTTGGTGGAGGAGTATCAAGCCAAGAGCCCCACCTCTCTCTGGTTCCGTGGAGTCGGAAAATCTAGCTACGAGCTATTGCCGACGTTATACAGGCACCCGTTGCTGAAAGACCTTACCGCGATCGAGACCCTAGAGCCTGTTATTAAGTTTGCGTGAGCATTCTGAACAGGGTGGCGAGCATGAGACAGGCGCAGGCGAGGAAGTGGAAGGCGCCGAGAGTGGCAGCCAGGCGCTCATAGTCGCGGGCCAGACGGCGGAAACGGGCGGCC
>DATAWI010000046.1:0-19200 GCA_036267295.1 Acidobacteriaceae bacterium
GCCTTCCGCGCCGACCTCGCGCGCCACCCGCGTCACCTCGGAGGCGAACCGGTTGAGCTGGTCGACCATGGTGTTGATGGTGTTCTTGAGCTCGAGGATTTCCCCTTTGACGTCGACGGTGATCTTGCGGGACAGGTCGCCACGGGCCACGGCGGTGGTCACTTCGGCAATGTTGCGGACCTGACCGGTGAGATTGCCGGCCATGAAGTTGACGTTGTCGGTGAGATCTTTCCAGGTGCCGGCGACTCCGGAGACCTGGGCCTGTCCGCCGAGTTTGCCGTCGGTGCCGACCTCGCGGGCGACGCGCGTGACTTCGCCGGCGAAGCGGTTGAGCTGGTCAACCATGGTGTTGATGGTCTCTTTGA
The DNA here is from genome assembly GCA_036267295.1 of Acidobacteriaceae bacterium. Classification (GTDB taxonomy): domain Bacteria; phylum Acidobacteriota; class Terriglobia; order Terriglobales; family Acidobacteriaceae; genus Palsa-343. Next base: position 366 of record DATAWI010000046.1, read on the forward strand.
GGAGGAGGATCTCGCCGCTGACGTTGACGGTGATCTTTTTGGAGAGGTCGCCGGTGGCGATGGCGGTGGAGACCTCGGCGATGTTGCGGACCTGGGCGGTGAGGTTGCCGGCCATGGCGTTGACCGAGTCGGTGAGGTCCTTCCAGGTGCCGGCGACGCCGGGGACGTTGGCCTGTCCGCCGAGTTTGCCTTCGGTGCCGACCTCGCGGGCGACGCGGGTGACCTCGCCGGCGAAGGCGTTGAGCTGGTCGACCATGGTGTTGATGGTGTCTTTGAGCTCGAGGATCTCGCCCTTTACGTCGACGGTGATCTTGCGGGAGAGGTCGCCGCGGGCGACGGCGGTGGTGACTTCGGCGATATTGCGGACCTGGGCGGTGAGGTTTCCGGCCATGAAGTTGACGTTGTCGGTGAGATCTTTCCAGGTGCCGGCGACGCCGGAGACCTGGGCCTGACCGCCGAGCTTGCCGTCGGTGCCGACCTCGCGGGCGACGCGGGTGACCTCGCCGGCGAAGGCGTTGAGCTGATCGACCAGGGTGTTGATGGTGTCTTTGAGCTCGAGGATCTCGCCTTTGACGTCGACGGTGATCTTGCGGGACAAGTCGCCGCGGGCGACGGCGGTGGCGACTTCGGCGATATTGCGGACCTGGCCGGTGAGGTTGCCAGCCATAAAGTTCACCGAGTCCGTGAGATCCTTCCAGGTTCCGGCGACGCCAGGCACCATCGCCTGGCCGCCCAGTTTGCCTTCGGTGCCCACTTCGCGAGCCACGCGGGTGACTTCGCCAGCGAAGGCGTTGAGCTGGTCGACCATGGTGTTGATGGTGTTCTTGAGCTCGAGTATTTCGCCCTTCACGTCCACAGTAATTTTGCGGGACAAGTCGCCGCGGGCGACGGCCGTGGTGACTTCGGCAATATTGCGGACCTGGCCGGTGAGGTTCGAGGCCATGGAGTTGACGTTGTCGGTCAAATCCTTCCAGGTTCCGGCGACGCCGGGGACGTTAGCCTGCCCGCCGAGCTTGCCTTCGGTGCCCACTTCGCGGGCCACGCGGGTGACTTCGCCAGCGAATCGGTTAAGCTGATCGACCATCGTGTTCAGCGTTTCTTTGAGCTGCAGGATTTCGCCGCGGACGTCAACGGTGATTTTGCGGGACAAGTCGCCGTTTGCGATGGCCGTGGCGACTTCGGCGATGTTACGGACCTGACCGGTAAGGTTGGAGGCCATGAAGTTGACGTTGTCGGTGAGGTCCTTCCAGGTTCCGGCGACGCCGGGAACGTTGGCCTGGCCGCCGAGACGGCCTTCGGTGCCGACTTCGCGTGCGACGCGGGTGACTTCGCCGGCGAAGGCGTTGAGCTGGTCGACCATGGTGTTGATGGTGTCTTTGAGCTCGAGAATTTCGCCTTTCACATCCACGGTGATCTTGCGCGAGAGGTCGCCGCGGGCCACAGCGGTCGTCACCTCGGCGATGTTGCGGACCTGCGCCGTGAGGTTGCCGGCCATGGCGTTGACCGAGTCGGTGAGATCTTTCCAGGTTCCCGCGACGCCGGGGACGACGGCCTGGCCGCCCAGCTTGCCGTCGGTGCCGACTTCGCGGGCCACGCGGGTTACTTCGGAAGCGAAGGAGCGGAGCTGATCGACCATCGTATTGATGGCTTCTTTGAGTTGGAGAATTTCGCCGCGGACGTCGACCGTGATTTTGCGGGAAAGGTCGCCGCTGGCCACGGCGGTGGCGACTTCAGCAATGTTGCGGACCTGGCCGGTGAGGTTGGAGGCCATGGAGTTAACGGAGTCAGTCAGATCTTTCCACGTTCCGGCGACGCCAGGCACCATGGCCTGACCGCCGAGCTTGCCGTCGGTGCCCACTTCGCGCGCCACGCGTGTGACTTCGGCGGTGAAAACGCCGAGCTGTTGAATCATGGTATTGACGATGGTGGCGGAGCGGAGGAATTCGCCTTCGAGCGGACGCCCGTCGACGTCGAGGCGGACGGTCTGGGTGAGATTTCCCTGGGCGACGGCGGCGATGGCGCGCGTGACCTCGTTGGTGGGGCGCAGCAGGTCCTCGATGAGCGTATTGACCGAGGTCTCCATATCGTCCCAGGCACCGTGGTGGCGCGGAACCCGGATGCGCTCACGCGTTCTGCCCTCTTTGCCGACGGCCTGGCCCACACGCTTTAGCTCCTGCGCCATCTGCTGGTTGGCGGAGACAATGTCGTTGAAATGGTCGGCGATCTTGCCCGCCAGGCCGGTCCAGGAGACGGGCAGCCGCACGCTAAAGTCGCCATCCTTCATGGATTGAAGGCCCTGCAGGATGATGGGAAGATAGTCGTTTGCCGTGGGGTCGGCGACGTTGGCGGGATTCTTCGGCCCGCTCTTCGATTTCGGCGTGGACTGGACGGCAGTCGCCATGGGTGAAACTCCTGCGTGAAATGGTCAAGACCTGGACCGGTCCCCAGAAATCACCTGAATATGGTGAAGCCTGGGACAAGTCTGATACGGAGCGTTAAATGGATGCGCCTGATTCCAATCGGGGTTGCCTGTGAAAATCTCATTTGTCGGGGACGCCAACAAAAAATGCGAGGAAGGCCGAAACAGGTTCGACCTTGGGCCGCCGATGCGCGATGATAGTCGTTCGGCTATGACAACGACACTGAACAGGCGGCAATTCCTCAAGGGCGCGGCAGTGGCACCGGCCGTTGCCAGCGCATGGTGGTCGCGAAGCGGGCAGGAAGCTAAGCGGCGGCTTCTGTTTGCCGGCACGCAGACCGTGGACGGCAGCGGCAGCAAGGGGATCTACGCTTACCGGTGGGATCCCGCGACCGGAGAACTCGCGTCGGCTGGGCTGGCTGCGGAAAGCGACAACCCGACATTTCTGGTGGTCGATCCGGACGCGCGGTTTCTGTATGCGGCCAACGAGCTGGACAGCTTCGAAGGGCAGAACGGCGGCGCAGTCAGCTCATTCGCCATCGACCATGCGGGGGCGAAACTGCGTCCAATCAATCAGATGCGGTCGCTCGGAACCGGGACTTGCAACGTGAATGTCGACCATCTGGGACGCAACTTGTTCTGCGCGAACTACACGGGGGGCAGCGCGACCTCGTTCTACCTGAACTCGGACGGGCAGATCAGCGATCCGGTTTCGCACTTCCAGTACACCGGGCATGGCCCCAATGCCGACCGGCAGGAAGCACCGCATGCGCACCGGGTGACACCTTCGCCGGACGACCGGTTCCTGCTGGTGAACGATCTGGGGCTGGACTCCATTCACGTCTACCATCTGGATGACCGCAACGCGAAGCTGACGGCGAACGATCCGCCGCAGTGGACTGCACCGGCTGGATCGGGGCCGCGCGCGCTGCGGTTCCATCCTAACGGGCGGTTTGCCTACTGCGTGTGCGAGATGGCGTCGAGCGTGATGTTGCTGGACTGGAGCGCCGAGAAAGGGACGCTGAAGACGGTCCAGAGCGTGAACATGGTGCCCGACGGATACAACGGGCCGACGTCGACGGGCGACGATATCGTGATCGACCGCTCCGGCAAGTTCGCCCACGCGACCAATCGCGGATACGACCGGCTGGTCAGCTTCGCGATCGATCCCAGGGACGGCAAGCTGACCGTGTTGGAGAACCGGCCGTGCGGCGGAAAGACGCCGCGGCATCTGGCTCTCGATCCGACGGAGCGGTGGCTGCTGATCGCCAACCAGGACTCGGACACGATCACGGTGTTTTCCCGCGATCCGAAGACCGGCAAGGTGGCTGCGAGCGGCAAGGACTATCCGCTGGCGAAACCGCAGTGCCTGGTGTGGGCTTAGCCTGCGTCCCCCCCTCCCCCCTGGGGGGTTAACTTCTCCGTGAAGTGCTTTGTTTTGCGGCAACTGGCGATTTCGTTTGAGAGGGTCAAACGCTATCTGTCAGGAAACATGGCACTTGCTGAGACTCTTAGATTGGTTCTTTCCGGGGTGGTTTCCAGAAACAGGGCAGTTGTTTGCGGCCGTTCAAGATGCGTCTCTCAACGGTGTGGGGGATTGATCCGCCATGCGGACAATCCCCCACGTTTTCAAGGCTACCTGTGGATGAGAAGCCAATACAAGCGAAATCGCGAGGGTAGGGATTACGGAAGTTTGGGGTGTGAGGCGGGTGGGCGGTGGAGCCGTGGCGTTTCGAGGAATCGAAGTGCTCCGCGAGGTGCGAGTTGCCGCTTCAGCGAATCGAGTGACTCGGCAAGGTGTGAGGGCGGCTTCTTCAAAACGCGGTGTTATTGCACAGCCTGTCGAAAGTTATGCGCTGCTACGAATTTGACGTGGTGCCGGATAAGACACCCGAGGGGTCGCAGTCCGCTGACCTCTGCCGGCTGACTTTAGTGAGCAGCCGTCATCGAGGGCGGCGCGGACTCGACGGCGCTGCCCCATTCGGTGTTGGGTTTCGGGCCCATGGTCAGGACGAGCGTGGCTCCGCCGGCGATGTCGGCGTGGCTGAACCATGGCTTGTTCCAGGGCTTTCCGTTCAGGGTGGCCGACTGGATATACAGGTTCGCAGCCGAATTGTTGCGGGCGATGATGGTGAAGTCGCGACCGTTGCCCATGTGGACGGTCGCGCGGCTGAAGAGTGGGCTGCCGAGGATGTAGTTCGGACTCGAGGGATCGACCGGATAGAAGCCGAGCGCGCTCATGACGTACCACGAGGATGTGGATCCCTGGTCATCCATGCCGGGAAACGCAAGGCCGTAGCGGTCGCTGCCGTACATGAGGCGGAGAATGTCGCGGGTGAGCTTCTGGGTCTTCCAGGGCTGTCCGGCCCAATCGTAGTAGTAGGCGGCCTGCTGGTCGGGTTGATTTCCCTGCACATACTGGCCGATGACGCCGGTGCAGTCGCGGCAGATTCCTTTGGCGGTGTAGGGGGTGGTGAAGAACTGGTCGAGTTTGGCGGCGAATTTCTCGCGGCCTCCGAGCAGATCGATCAGGCCCTGAACGTCGTGCGGGACGAGCCACAGCGTTGACCAGCCGGAAGCTTCTTTCATCATGAAGTTGTAGTAGGGCTCGCGGGGATCGAAGGGCGAGATCCATTGGCCATCGGCGGTGCGGCCGCGCATGAAGCCGACGGAGGGATCGAAAACGTTGCGGTAATTGTGGGCGCGTTTCAGGAACATTTCATAGTCGTCCTGGCGGCCGAGTTTCTTCGCATAGAGGGCGAGGGCGTAGTCGTCCCAACTGTATTCAAGGGTGGTGGCGGCTCCCGCGTTGCCGCCGGCGTAGGGCGGGCTGGGATTGCGGTCGGGGATGATGTCGGAGATCCAGCCCTGCTTCATATACTCGGCGAGGTGGCCGCGTGGACCGTTGGGATCGGTGGCGTTTTTGCGGAGGTATTGGTAAGCGGCCGACCAGTCGAACCGGAGGCCGCGTTCCCAGTCGCCCAAATACATGAAAACCGCGTTGTCGCCGTGGAAGGACGTCTCCATGTATCCGCGCTCGCGGGCGTTATCCAGTTCCGAGCGCAGGATGTCGAGTTTGACGTCCGGCTCCAGCAGGGTGAGCAGCACGATCTGGTTGCGGCCGGTATCCCAGAGCGGGACCGGGCCGTAGCGGTTATAGGCCGCGGTCTGCGTCTGGCCGTCGCGTTCGCTGAATTCATCTCCCTTCGACGCGATGAGGCGCGGGCTGTCGAAGGAGTGATAGAGGCACGAGTAGAAGAGCATCTTCTGCTGCTCGGTGCCGCCGGTGACCTGAATCCTGTCCAGCACTTTTGCCCATGCGGCGCGCGCATTCTGGTGGATGCCGTCGAAATCCCAGCCGGGGCTCTCGGCCTGCAGGCGCGCCTGTGCCTGCTCGTAGCTGATGCCCGAGGCAATCTTCATCAGCACCTGCTCGCCGGCGGTGGTTGCGAAGCGCAGATACGCGCCAGCGAAATCCCCCGAGGCGGTGCGCTGGTCCGGCTGCACGTCGCTGTAGCCGATGAGTTCGCCGGGACTGGGTTGGCGGGGCAGGACCTCGCGAAACGTGCCGAAGAGGCTGAACGGCATCGAGAATTCGGCAATGTAGAAGCGGTGGTTGCGCGACTGGCCGCGCACCGTGTGGTCGTCCACCACTTCGATGTCGCCGCCTTCATCGCCGAGGTCGAAAAGGATATTCGCCTTCTGCGTCTGGGGGAACGTGAACCGGAAGATGCCCGTCCACGTGGTCACGGTCATCTCCGCGAGCGTGTGAAAGTCGTCGAGATAGACGCTGTAATAGCCGGGCGAGGATTGTTCGCGCGCCTTGTCGTAGACCGAGAAGCTTCGCTCCGGAGGAATGGTGAAATCGCCCACCACCGGCATGACGACGGGATTGTCTTCAGAGCCTGCGGAGAAGCCCACGATGGTTCGATTGGGATAGAAATAGGGCGCGCGCACGCCGGCGGGGTAGTTGACGTCGAGGTTGGCATTGATGGGCGACAGCAGGGTGGAACTGTGGGGCAGCACAGCGCCCGGCGTGGTAAATCCCGAATAGATTTGTTCGCCAGGCGGCGGCGCATTGCCGATGAGCTTTTGCTGGTCGAGGGGCGCGGTGCCGACGAGGCCGTTGGCGTAGTCCACCGGAGATTTGGCGTGGGCGCCCGGTTGCTGGGCCGCGAGACCGGCGGGCAGAAACAATCCGGAGAGCGCGAGCAGGCTCGCACAGCGCAGGGGGCGATAAGCAACCGTCATGGGTACATTCTCCTGGGCAGATCGGCAGCAGTCCGCAGTCAGGGCTGCGCCGGCACCAACGTGGCCGCCAACACCACTACATTCCGGTTGGCGGGCAAGGTGAAGCTGCGCACCTCCTTGTGGATGTCGAGCGGGAAGGAGTACGCAAAGATGTTGAAGGGATTGCCGTCGGTCGAGCCGTCGGCGCCTACGCGGTAGGGCGCATGCACGGCGACGGATTCGCCGGGCAGATGGCCGCCGCCGGACCAGTCGCTGAGACTCTGGACAAATGAGGAGCTCGTGCCGTCGGCGTAGTTGACGGTGAAGGACTGATTGTCCTGGCGGCCTTCAACACCGGTGGCCAGGAGTTTGAGGCTGGAGAAGTTCCCGTGAGGCAAATCGATGGTCCGGCCGCTCACGGCATCGGGAGCGTTCGCGGGGCCGAGTTTGAAAACGACATCGGCGCCAGTCGGATCCTGGGAGCCGAGCGACTGTTCGGAGAAGGCGTATCCGCCGGCGTCGAGGCTGTCGGCGGGGTCGAATTTTGTGCCGTCGGTGTAGATGCCTTTGACGTTGAAGGCAGAGGACAGATTCACCGGGACGGTTCCCGTCAGAATGGGCGTGACGGTGAGGGCGGTGGCAGCGCTGTGCGTGAGATTGCCGGAGGTTCCGGTAATTGTCACCGTGGCGGTTGCAGATGCAGCCGAATTGGCCGCGGTCAGCGTGAGGACGCTCGATCCGGCACCGGCGGGAGGGTCGAACGAGGCGGTGACGCCCGCCGGAAGTCCCGAGGCGGAGAGGGTGATGTCTCCGTGGAAGCTGCCGCGCGGCATGACCAGGACGCGGCTGGTCGTGCTCCGGCCCTGGGGCACGGACATTTCCGCCGCCGCGGAAAGGGTGAAGTCCGGCGCGCCGGCGTTCGGCGAAGGCAATACGTCGTAGAGGGGCTGCGCGGGCGTGATTGCCGGGTTTTCTTCGGCGGCCGAGATCGCCAGGATGCGGATTTTGTCGTTGTTGGGCAGCGTCAGCGTCTTCGCACCGGGCGGCAGATCGATGGCATAGCCGAAGAGGTAGGAGTAGGAATACGCGACATTCTTTCCGGTGGGATCGTGATGGTGGTCGCAATACCAGGCGAGATCGGCTCGTTTGATGAAGCCTGGCTTGAGGCCGATCATGTCGCCGTAGTTGCCGTGCACCGCGTCCGGAGAACTCCAGACGCGATCGTCCCACTGGCCGATGAATCCGCCCCAGTCTTCGATCGTCAACTCAGTCATGCGGCCACCGGTGGTAAAGGTGGCTTGCTGATCGCCGTCTGCCGAAGCGGCCAGCACATAGACGCGGTTATAAGAGCCCGCAGGCAGATCGATGGTCTGTCCTTTGGCAGCGATGGCGTTGGGGGCGCCGGATTTCGCCGGCGCCAGGTGGAAGACCGCGCCGTTAAAGGCGACGCTCTGCGGGAGCATCTCCGACGGGAGCGCATTGCCTTTGCCGTCAAACCCGTCTGCCGAGCGATCGCCGGCGGCGGTGGCTGTGGTCACGTCATAGCGGAGGTCGACGGGAACGGAGCGCACGCCTGCGACGGTGGTGGTTGCGGGGCGCAGCCTGAGCGCGAAGGTTTGGGGCTGGTACGCACTGAAGGAGGTGACCAGTTCGCCGCCGGTAACGGTTGCCGGACCGAGGGGCTGCTCCTGCCCATTCATGGCGCGCGCGCTGACGATGGGCGCAGCGAAGGAGACGTGCACGTCGGACTGCGGTTTGCCGTCCAGTTCCACCATGCGGAGGACAACCTCGTCGCTGGCTTCGGCTTTCTTGAGAGCCATGATGCGAATGCGCGGGTTGCTGATCTTCACAAGCGAGAAGGTGCGGCCCAGTGCGCCCGGATGCTTCGGCGATGCAAAGGCAATCAGCGGGGCGTTGAGGCGTTCGCCCTGCCAGTCGGTTTGCGCGGTGCGCCATCCGTCGGCGTGTCCGGCGATGCCGTAGGTGAATTCATGGTGGCCGATGTCCTGGGTGCCCTGGTCGGGATAGCCGCCGGAGGTGCCCGGAGTGCGGATTAACGTGAGCCGGATGGTGTGGTCGTTGGGCTTGTCCGATCCGTTTTTGCAGTCCGTCAAAATCGTCGCGCCGAATCGGCCGCTCATGTCCGTCAGATCGATCCACTGATGCGAGGGCACTTCGAATTTTTTCGGCTGGGCGGTGGGCCGCTGGATAGTGCCGAGATCCCAGTTGTAGGTCGCCATCTCATTCGAAGCGGTCAGCGGGAAGACGGCTTTCAAGTTCGACTCGCGCGTGTTCCAGTCGACGACGTTGCTGAACTCGACGCGTTTTCCGGCGTCGCCGGCCGCGAGGCGGATCGTCTGCACAAAGCGCGATCCCGCGGTTTCGCGCGTCACTTCGATGGCTACGCGCGTTGGGCCGTTCTCCACGATACGGATTTTGGCGGGCCCGGAGACATAGCTCCTCGGCGCGGCCTGCTCCTGATCCCAGTCCATGTTCCACGCGGGCCACTGCGTTGGGTTGTCATACGAGATGGCGAGGCGGGCGGGCGCGGCGAGCAATTCGCGCTGCAGGTCTTTGTCGAAAATGCTGGCCACGTCGCCGTTTTCATTCAGCTTCACGCGGTAATGCGCGTTCTCCAGTTCGTTCCCGGTGACGTGCAGTTCCGTGGCGGGTTGCGGCGCTGCGCCTGCCGCGAGGTGGTACACCGCGTAGCCCACCGAGGGAACGCTGGCGGCGAAGACGACTGCGCCGTTCGCGATCTGGGCGGGCAATACTTTTCCGTCCGGCGCAATCGCGTGGACGGCGTGGGGCTGGCCGCCGGGGAAATCGACATGGGCCTCCACCAGGTCCTCGCGCGCGATGTTCAGCGGATTGAAGACCACGACCGGGATGCCTTCGCCGTCGGTATTCAATCCGGCAGAGACGGCTTCTGCGCCGCTCGCAAGCACATCCGCGAACTGATTCATCGCGATGGCATCGTCATTCCATGCGAACTCGTAGGCGCGCGGCGTGGCCGTTCCTGCTGCCAGATCGTGGAAGTGCGCGGCCATAGCGAGAGTCCACGCATTGTTCAGCCGCTCCATCGGATACGGCCGCGCACCGAGCCACGCTGCGGCGACGGAGGATTCCTCCGCAGCGGAAGCCAGCAGTTCTTCTTTGCGGATCCAGCGTTTCTGATAGGCCTGCGAGGTGAGCGACCCGGCGGAGTGATTGGTCAGCTCCATCTCGCCGGTGTAACGCGGCAGGCCGGCTGCTTCGGCGGGAGTGATATCGCGGAACATTTGATCGGCGGTCGCGGAGATCACGTGCACCGGTCCCTGGCCGACTTGCACCAGCGGACCCTGCGGACCTGGCTCGTCGAAGAAAAACCCTCCGTTCTGCGGCGGCAGATCGACTTTGCCGCCGGTCACGATGGCTTCCAGCCGCTTCACCGATTCTTCGCTGGGAGCGCCGCCAATGTCGCCGGTGCCGTAGTAGTGGTAGTCGGTGAAGACGCCGGTGGCTTTGCCGTTGTTGAGCACGCGCGCGGCCCAGTCGCCCTGATAGCGGCGATCGGCGGCCTCCTGCTGCGCCTGGCGGAAGCCGGATTCCTCAGTGCGCAGCGACATAAATTTTTGTACGTCCTGCGGATCGAAGGGCTGATGATTTTGCTGCGCATGCTCCAGGCGTTCCTGGACGTCGCCGATTTGTTGCTGCAGGCCGGCGAGCGTGCCGTCGGGAGGCAGAGCGGAGAGGGGTTTGCTGAGGTCGGAGTAGATGCCGCCGCTGTAAGCGCCAGGATTGAGCGCCGCGATCACGCTTTCGCCGTCGGGACCGACCCAGGTGCCGACGTTGAAGGGCGTGCCTTCGGGGGTTCGCTCGATCGAGTCAGGACCGCCGCCGTTAGCCGAGGATCCCCAGGTCAGCTTCTGCGTCGAAAATCCTTTCACGCCGGCGTGCGCCAGGATTGACGGCAGCGACGACGGAAATCCAAAGCAGTCCGGCAGCATGTATTCTTCGCTGGCCACGCCGAACTCGCGCCGGAACCACTCGTTGCCGTAGAGAATCTGGCGGAGGATGGCTTCTGCGCTGGGCGCGTTCACATCGCCCTCTTCCATCGAGGAGCCGGCCGGGAACCAGCGCCCCTCGGCGACGTATTGCTTCAGCCGCGCGAAATCCGCCGGGTAATACTCCTGCATGAGGCGGTAGCGATTGGCGCCGCTGAAATTGAAAATGTAGTGGGGATATTTATCGAAGAGCTGGAAGTTGTCTTCCATGGTGTGGCGGAGGTATTCGTCGATGACCTGGGGATACTCCCAGCGCCATTCGGTATCGAGATGGGCATAGCCCACGGCGTAGAGGGTAGGCTGCTGCGTCAGATCGGGCTTGTCCGCAGTTTGTGGCGAGGCCAAAGCAGAAAAAAGCCACGACGCCAGCAGAGCCGGCGCCGCATACGTACGAAAACGTCGCATGACACTCTCCCGATTTGCAACCCGATGGCAGGGCTCGAGGATACGGAAGCGGAAGAGCGGGAACGCGCTCTTCCGCAGGGTTCTTCAAACAGCGAGGCACAGACCTCTGCATGCGCGGCGCAGGAGGCTGTGCCTCTTATCCCATCAGAAGCTGACCTTTCCGGAAAGCTGGAGGATCCTGGGGAAGTTTTGCTGGGTCGCGCCGACGGTGCCGAAGCCAGCCCATCCGCTGCCTGAATAGAAGCGGGCCGGTCCGTCGCCAGGGTTGGTGTCCGGGCCGCCGAAGAGGACCGAGTTGAGTGCGTTGAATGCATCCAGGCGTATTTGGAGGGTTGTATTTTCCCAGAGTGGCGTCTCCTTGGCCAACGAAAGATCGAGACTGGGAATCGTGGGATTGCGCACCTGGGTTGTGTTGCTCGGCAGGTTCGAGAGGCCGTAGGTGGGGATACCCTGCCAGCAGCCCGAGGTGGTGTTGAACCAGCGGCCCTGGCCAACGGAAGTTCCTCCAGCGGGACGGAAGCTCTTGCCCGGGCAGGTGTACCACCAGCCGGTGTCGAGGCCGACGGGGAATCCGCTCTCCACGTTGAAGACCTCGCTGAGCGTCCAGTGACTGATGAGGGCACTGACCGGACGCGGGGCGTTGGCCAGCACGAGGCCGTCTTTGCCGATGGGCAGATCGTAGACACCGGTGACGGAGAGGACATGTGTACGGTCGGTGCCGGCGATCCAATGGACCTGGAAGGGATCCTGATACGGCCAGCCGTTCTGATAGCCATCGCCGTTGATGGTCTTGGAATACGTGTAGGCCACCTGGGTGCTGAGGCCGCGCGCACTGCCGCTGGTGACGGTCCTGTTCAGCTTGACCTCAAGCCCGTCGTACCAGTTGCGCCCCAGTCCGGCGTTGTACTGGCCGATGAGGCCAACCCCGCCGGGTGAGCAATATTGCGATCCGGGATAGAGCAGCGCGATTGCTTCCACAGTGGTCGCGGTTCCGCACTGGCCAGGACCCGACATGGCCGGAACGCCATAGTAGGGATTGGGCACCTGCTGATTCCAGACGGCGGGGTTGGCCTGGGCGGCCATCTGTTCTGCACGCGTGGCCACGCCGTTGAGCCAGAGGCCGATGCGCAGGCGGCTGGTAAAGTTCCCGGCGTAGCGGGCGTCGAGAACGAAACCGCCCGGCAACGCGCGCTGGATGCCGAACGAGGTGATCTGCTCCATGGGAATCTTGCGGTCGGGGAAGTCTGCCTGGATGGTGCCGTTGCCTACGTCGGTCAGGAGTCCCAGGCTGTCGCCGGTCGGCGTCAGCAATCCGCTGGCAAAGGGACTCCCCGACTGGAAGTTGGTGGTGGGCGTGTTGTCGTTGTCGAGCGAGGCGGTGAAATTTGTGGTCTGCGCTTCGCCGATGCTGGAGCCGCCTTCGAGGCCGTAGGAATACATAATGCCGTAGCCAAAGCGCAGGACGGTTTTCGGATCGATGGCAAAGGCGAGGCCGAAACGCGGACCTAAGTCGTTCCAGTTGGTGTTGTAGGCGTCGCGGGATTGTCCGTTGTAGCCGGTAAATTCAAGACCGCCGTACACGGTATCGAGACTCGACGGATTAATGCCGGCGGCGGTCCAGGCTGCCATGTTGGAGCCGTCCGCAACGTTGGCCTGGTAGGTTGGATCGCTGGTGAGCGGATTGACGCAGGTGAGGCAGAGACCGCGGTTGAGATGGTTGAAGCGCTCGCGCAGTCCGCGCTGTACGTCGTAGCGCATGCCCAGATTCAGCGTGAGGCGATGATTTACGCGCCAGTTATCCTGGAAGTAGGCCGCATAGACGGGATAGCCCTCCATAATGGGCGGAATCCAGTCCACGCCGCCGCCGTCGGGATAGCCAAGATAAAACGAGGCCAGAGCGGAGCCGTTCGCTGTGTTCGATGTGCATTCGTTGGAGTTGCCGGTTTGCGCGACGTCGGGCCAGCAGTTCTGGTTGTGCGGATTGAACTGGGTCCATCCGGAGTTGAAGTTGAAGTCGCCGTTGGGATGGCCTCCTGAATAGGGGCGTCCGCCGTACTGGAACTCGTCGATCTCGCCTCCGAATTCGAAGGTGTGCGCGCCCGCTGATTTTGTGAGGTCGGCGTCGAGCGTGTAGTTATTGGTGACGTCGGCATTGTCCTGGTTGCCGAAAATGGTGTGATCGCCGGCCGGATTATCGGCAATGATTCCTGTGCCCCAGCCGTCGGTGACGGTGAATTCCGGCAGATACTTCTGGGCTTGATAGGAGGGGACCGGCATGGCCAGCCCAATGGTGCTGGCGGGGTCGGTCTGCTGGGTCAGATCGCCATCGGGCGAGGACTCAAAGAAGCGGTCGAAGGAGATTTTGAAATCGCCGACCATCGACGTGGAGAAGGTATGAGTTACGTCCTGCGTCGCGACCCAGTTCTGATGGAGGTAGTTGATGTTGCCATTCGCGGCGATCCCGGTGAAGCCATTCTGGGTGCGGTTCTCGTTCCCCTTGTAATAGAGGAAATAACTGTACAGCTTGGTTTTGTCGGTGAGGTTATAGTCCACGCGGGCCATGGGCTGGTTGTAGACGTAAAGGTCGGGGGTGGTGGCGATGAAATTGGGTCCCGAGGCGGAGTTCTGCGCGCTGGGAATGTTGGGCAGCGGAATATAGTTCAGGACCGCGGCGGCGGAGGCGTTAATCTGCCCGGCGGGAATCGTATCGTTCGGAAACGGAGCTTGTCCGACGTGATTGCTGTTGCAGGACTGGGGCGTGCCTCCGTCCATGCAGTAGGCCGTGTTGGGCTGGAAGATAGGGATGCCGGTGGGGAATTCCTGCGGGTCCATTTGCTGCACCAGGCCGAAGTTCACGCCGCTGTTGCCGTTGTAGCCGGGACGCAGGTAGGCGGGCGGGACATTCTCGAGGGTCGATCCGGCCAGCGCCTGATGGTAGCCTTCGAATCCGAAGAAGAAGAACAGGCGGTTTTTGATGACGGGGCCGCCGGCGGTGATCCAGAACTGGTTTTGGATTTCGCCATTGCGCGGCGTGCCGGTCAGATTGTTTTGGTAACTGTTCGCGTTCATGAACGAGCCTTCGTAGGCGTAGCGCGCCGAGGCGTGGAAATGATCGCCGCCGGTGCGGGTGACGACGTTCACCGTGCCGCCGCTGGTCCTGCCGTAGCGGGCGTCGTAGGTGGTGGTCATCACGTTCACTTCCTGGATGGCGTCGAGGTTGGGGGAGACGGTCCACTCGCCGGGGGAGTGGTTATCGTAGCCATATTGGCTGGTGATGTTGCTCCCATTCAGGGTGAACTGGTTGTTGCCGACGATGCCGCCGCCGATGGTGTAGGAATTTGTCACGTCCCAGCCGGTGGTGCCGTGGTTGCCGCTGGTTCCGAACTGCGTGGTGGTGAACTGGCTGCCCGGCGTGGTGCCGATGAGCGTGTAGGCCTGGCCGCCATTGAGCGGAACGTTTTGCAGTTCGCGCTGGCTGAGCACTGTGTTGTTCGAAGCGGTGGATGTTTCGAGTTCGGCAGGAGCGGTGGTGACGACGACGCGCTCGGACGCCGAACCTACCTCAAGACCGAAGTTCTGGTTGAAGGTCTCAGACGCGAGCAGCAGGACCTTGTCCTGCACGCCGGTCTTGAAGCCGTCCGCTTTCGCTGTGACCGTGTAGGTGCCGGGCAGCACATAGGGGATGTAATAGACGCCTTTGCCGCTGGTCTTGCCGGTGTACGTGGTTCCCGACTGCGCGTTGACGGCGGTGACGGTGGCTTTGGGAATGACGGCGCCCGATGGGTCGGTCACCTGCCCGGTCAGCACGGAGCGAAAATCCTGCGCAGAGCTGCTGAGGGGAGCGACAAAGAGGAAAGCCAGCAAGGACAGAAAGGCTGTCCGCCAGGTCAAGATTCTGTGCATTTCGTTGCCTCCAGGGGAAAGTCCGGCCGGTCTCGCCGGCGGCGTCAGAAACTGCACGCGTGGTCGAGGTTTTGGCCGGTGGTGGTACGATTGGCGCGCGCCATGGTATCGATTCCATGGACGGCAGCAATGGTAACTCTGCGGATAATAGCTGTCAAGCTATACAAGGAAATGGCCCGATGGCGCGGATTGGCGTCCGGGAGAGAACCCGGGGCAGGGTTAGAGGGTGGAGGAGGGGCAGCCGCAGGAACTGCGGCGGATGAGGCGCGTCTCCAGCTGAACCTGCTGCGGACGTGAAGCGGCGGCCGAGCGATGCGGCTGATGATGGGCGGTGAGGCCCTCGAAGAGCATCTCGGCGGCGATGCGCCCGATTTCTTCGACCGGTTGCCGAACGACGGTGATGGAGGGCCGCACGGTGGCGGCCAGCTCAAAGTCGTCGTAGCCAACCAGAGCGACGGAATCCGGAATGGAAACCCGGAGCTTCTGCATCGCTTCAAACGCGAAGATGGTGGTGCTGTTCTTGAGGGTAAAGAATGCGTCGGGAGGATCGGCTCCGGCGAGCATGCTTTCCACGGCGTACTCGGCGGATTTGTAGTCCCTGATCGATGTGTCGAGAATGCACGGCAGGCCGGCGGATTCGACCGCGGCGCGATAGCCGCGAACGCGCTCGCGAATGGTGTAGAGCGTGGTTTCGCCGGTCAGGCAGACAATGCGCTTGCGACCATGTTCGATGAGATGGCGCGTGGCGAGGCTCGCGCCGGAGAAGTTGTTGGCCACCACCGACGGGACCCGCGCGCCGGAGAGAGGCCGATCCATGGCGACGACCGGGAGCGCGAGGCGCTCAATCACGTCGCGGAGTACGGTGCTCTGCGAATTGCCGGGGGCGACGATCATTCCGTCGACGCGATGGCGCATGAGGACATTCACATTGTCGATTTCGGTGTGGGGATCGTTCCCGGTGGTCATGACGATGAGCAGCGAATCGTTGGCACGGGCGATTTCCTGGACGGCCTCGGCACAGCTGGAAAAGAACGGGTCGGCGATGCTGGGAATCAGCAGTCCGATGGTGCGGGTGCGGGCTCCGCGCAGAATGCGCGCCGCCTGGTTGGGCATATAGCCCAGCTTATCGATGGCACGGCGCACACGCGCCATCGTCTTTGGATCGACGCGCAGGCTGCCGTTAATGACGCGGGAAACAGTCGTGGTGCCGACACCGGCCAGCCTGGCGACTTCGCTGACGGTGGGATGCTTGCGGTGTGTGGTCATCGGATCGCAGAAACACGCGGAATCGCTGCCGTGAGCGAGTGTACCCTGCTCCGCCGCAGCACTCAACCGGGAGGTGGCCTTCGGCGTTCGCGAGCGTTGATCCGGGGAAGATTTCATCTTCGGCGATCGATCGACGGAGCGGCGGGCGACGGCCTGATCTGCCGCCCGCCTGCCCCGGTTAGGGCTGCTTCTGCGACTGACGCAGCAGCCGGAAGAAAACGTCGGGGCGCACCACCTCAAACGGCGACCCGAGCGAATCGACCAGAGTGACGGCGTCGGCCGGCATCATGTTCCACGACTCGAGGCCGGCGGCGACAAACAAGGGACGCGTTCCGGTCCACGAGGCGGCAACGGCGGATAGCTGGGTTGTGCCGCTCTGCGCGGTCTCGACCCCAAGCAGCGTTGCGACCGGGAAGCCGTCGATGAAGCTTACCTGGCTTGTGGTCTCGAAGTTATAAACAATCCCCTCCAGCCCCGGGATCGATTTCCGGTACTGGTCGACGAGGCCGCCGGAGAGGGGAATGTCGGTGCTGTTGTCGCGATTGTAGGCGAACAAAACCTGCATTCCGGTGGCCTGCATGTAGGCTCCGCTGCGCAGCAGGTAGCCAGGCAACGTGGACGACGGCCACATGACGGGGTAGGTGTAGCCCGCACCGGAAGGGCCGGCGACCAGGAGATCGTTCTCCGTCTGAGTCTGCTGGAAATAGGAGAGCATGGCTGGGGCGATATCCATCAGGAGCACGCTGACGCTCCATCCCAGCGGCACCTGACCGCGTGCGGGGTCGTCCCACATCATGCGCATGCGGTGCTGGTCGTACTGGATGTTGTCGCCTTCGACCATGGTGAGCGAGAGATAGATTTTGTTGCTGAGTTGCGGTGTCTGCGCCGGCGGTTGCGAGCGCCGGATGGGTGCGCGAATGCCGCTGAAGGCGCTGGCGTTGTAGAAGACATCTGCCGCCACCACAGGCGAGGAGCCCTGCGCGCAGAGGGTGACGCCGGGCATCTCGTCGCCGTTGGGGAACCAGCCGAGATAGGGAGCGTCGGGTTCGAAGGTCGTCAGAATCCGAGCGAACAGCGACGCTTCGGCGGGAACATCCGGATCGAGCCAGAAGACCGGCGCACTGTTGGCGACAATGTAATCGCGAAAGAGAGGATTGACGGCCTGAAAACTGGGTTGGGTGTTGGTCGCGGTAACGAAGAATTGATTCCACATCAGGGTCGAGAAGGTCAGCTGTTTGGCTCCGGCGGGTGGCGTGAATTTGTAGATGAAGTATTCGCCGTTGTCGGCGAAGCGCCATGCTGCAGCCAGCTGCGAGCTGTCAGGATCGAAGAGAAAGGGGGTTTCGCCCGGGGTTCCTGGCTGGAAGGATGCGATCACGGCGCCGTCGGCGGTGACGGTGACCTGCGAAACGGAGGGGCCCCAGCCTCCGCTGGGATAGGCGTTCTGATACTGGATGAACACAGACGGACCGGCGAGAAAGGCGGAGATATCCGCCGTATAGGTTGCAGTGTTGGAGGCATCTGTAACCGGAGCCGTTACTTTAAACAGCGTGGTCCACGGGACGCCGGGGGCCTGCTGCGTGGTCGACGGTGAAATGGCGGCCATCATTCTCTTCGTGACCTGCGGCCAGACCTTTGCGAGAGCGTACTGGTAGACGGAGAGATTATCCGTGAAGCGCCCGCGCAGATCTTCGAGGATCGGCAGGTTCAGGCTGGCGGCCTGATCGGCGGTGGCCATCACCGCTCCATGCACGCCCGCGAGGGTGGTGGCCAGGTTGATCGTATCCGGCACATTCGGGTCGAAGACGATGGCCCCGGCAATCTCGGATCGGTATTGGTTGAAGAGCGTCCAGAGGTCGGTCGTCATTTGGTAGGGGACTTTGACGGTATTGAGCCACTCAAGATTGGTGGGATCGGCGCCCCAGTAGAAATAGAGGCGGGGACGTGTGCGGTTCACGATGCCCTGCAGCGAAACGAGCACGCCCTGCGAATCGGGGTCGAGGGCGGAGAGGTCGGCGGCGTCGAAGTAAGAGGCTGCGGGAAAAACAGGAAGGGCGCGGCCGGAGGGCCAGTAGAACGTGGGGCTGCGGGACGGGGTTTGCGGAAACGCCGCGAAGTCCACGGCACTTGCCCCGGCGGCGGCGCCGCTGAGGGCCAGGAAATGTCTGCGAGTGAGGGACATAACTCTTCCTTTGGGGAGGGGGGAGGTGAATACGCCGGGCGGCGGGGCAGCGAAGAGCGTGCGTTTCTGCGAAACCGTCCAAATAAAGAGATGGTATCGATTCCACGAGCGCACTCAGCATGACGCGGAGCGCGCACGGCTGTCAAGTTGGGGAGCCTGGGCTGAGGGGCGGAGACTTAGAGCCTGTTATTAACTTTGTTCCTGTATTTTGAAACAGATGAGGCATTTCGCTCCCCGTCGTGCATCCTGGGGTGGTGGGACGGCGTGAGCGGCGGGGCTATCCGAGCGATGTAACGGATGAGGAGTGGGCGCTGGTGGCGCCGTATCTGGCGCTGTGCCGGGAGGACGCCGGGCAGCGCGAGTATCCGCTGCGCGACGTCTTCA
>DATAWI010000047.1:0-24710 GCA_036267295.1 Acidobacteriaceae bacterium
GCAGTGCGACCAGTTTCCAGTTCCGTCTGGGAACGGTGCTCGGCGCCAACGATATCTACGGCAGCGGGAAGACATCCAAAATATCGGAGAGCGTCTCCGATGTTCCGACTGGTGTGAACGTCTACGCGCGTCTCTATTACATGCTGGACGGCAGCTGGCAATACCTCGACTACACCTACCCCGGAGCGCCGACGGCTCCGTCCCTCACGACTCCCACGCCGGGCACGACTCTCAGTGGTTCCACCGTTACGTTTAGCTGGAATCCTGGCACGGCAACCACATTCAAGTTCCAGCTCGGCTCCTACACAGGGGGGAATGGGCTGTACGGCAGTGGACCGACTACCAAGACGTCGGAAACCGTCTCCAACCTGCCGGTGAACGGCGAGACGATTCATGCCCGCCTCAGCTATCTCTCGGGCAGCGTCTGGCAGTCCATCGATTATGTGTACACGGCTAAGTGAGGGGTTTGTGGGCGTGGCCCCTGAAGGGGTGGCGGCGCGAAACGAAGATCGCTCATTCCATCGGCCAATTCGATCTGGCGGGATCTGAGCCGCGCCGGATACGACCTTGAGCCGGTCGGCGACGCTCGCGCCCTCGACCGCATGCATGCGTAAGAGCAACCGCAGATCCTTCCGAGTCGCGATGCGAATCGTGACAGGCTCGCGGGATGGCCGGGGCGAATGCCGGGTTGACCGGCACGGCGGAAGTTTCGCGGATCATCCCCTGCCGCTCAGCTGCAAACTTCCGTATCGCCGACCCTTCGAGCCTCCTTGCTGGATGAAGGGCGGGACCAACGATTAGCTGGCGTAGCTGCGGATCCACTCAACGATGCTGCGGACGGGCGTGCCGGTGGGGCCTGAGGCGAGCCAGGGCCTGGCGTCATCGCTCCAGGCCACGCCGGCGATATCGAGGTGAATCCAGGGGGTGTCGCCGACGAACTCTTTGAGGAACATGGCGGCGGTGATGGCTCCGCCGTAACGGCCGCCGGTGTTCTTGATGTCGGCGATCTGGGACTTGATCAGCTCGCGGTAATCGTCTTCGACGGGCATGCGCCAGAAGCGCTCGCCGGAGATTTTCAATCCGTCGGCGAAGTGCTGCCAGGATTCATCGTTGTTGGAGAAGCCTCCGGCATTGATGAGACCGAGGGCGACGCCGATGGCGCCGGTGAGCGTGGCCGCGTTGATGAGGTGGGTGGCGCCGAGTTGCTGGGCGTAGGTGAGGCCATCGGCGAGAACGAGGCGGCCTTCGGCGTCGGTGTTGATGATCTCGATGGATTTGCCGGGCTTGTCGGGCGCGCCGGGCATGGCGATCTCCACGTCGCCGGGCTTGTAGGCTTTGCCGGACGGCATGTTTTCTGCCGAGCAGACGATGCCGAGGACACGGACGCTGGGCTTGAGCTGCGCGATGGCGCGCATGGCCGCGATCATGGAGGCTCCGCCGGCCATGTCGTACTTCATCTTCTCCATGCTGTCGGCGGGCTTGATGGAAATGCCGCCGGTATCGAAGGTGATGCCCTTGCCGACCAGTCCGAGGATGGGGCCGTCGGCGGGTGCGTCCTGCGGCTCGTAACGCATGACGATGAGGGCAGGCGGCTCGTCGGAGCCCTGGGTGACGCTGAGGAAGGCGCCCATCTTCAGCTCGCGGAGCTTGTCGGTGGAGTGGACTTCGCAGGCGAGGCCGAATTCGCGGCACATCTCCGCGGCGCGCTGGCCGAGGATGGTGGGCGTGAGGCGGTTGCCGGGCTCGTTGACGAGGGTGCGCGCGAAGTTCTGCGACTCGCCGAGGATGATGCCTTCGCGGAGGCCGGCTTCGGCGGCGGCGCGATCGGCGGCTGCGGGCGTGACGACGCGGAGGGAGTCGATGCTGCGGTCTTTGCGCTCGGAGCGGTAGGTGTCGGAGTCGAAGTCGGCGAGGGTCGCGCCTTCGGCGATGGCGCGGAGGGTGAGTTGCGGGTCGAGGGCGTCGGCCGCGGGCACCGCGATGGCGAGATCGCGCAGGCCGCGGGGTTTGGCGAAGCGGACGGCGACGCCCGAGCCTTTGCGGACTTCGTGCGGCGTGAGTTTGGCGAGCTTGCCGAGGCCGACGAGGAGCAGGCGTTTCGCCGCGAGTCCGGCGGGCGCGTGCAGGAGGAGCGTCTCGCAGGAGTCGGCCTTGAACTCTCCGCCGTCGAGGATCGCCTGGGCGGCCTTTTGGATGGAGTCGCCGGCGAGGAGACGGATTTCGGGCGCAGCGTCTTTGGCTTTGCTGGTCGACGCGTCGACGGCGAAGACGGTGAGGAGTGGGGATTCGATCTGCGAAAGGGGCGAAGCGTCGAGATTGGTTTTCATCATGAAGGGTGTTGGCATCCTGCGACGGCCGCGCGACCGGCTGTGCGCCGGACGCTGAAAAGGCGGCCTGTTCCAGTGTCCATGCTGGCGCGGTTTCTATGCAAGGGCAGGGGGAAAAGCGGCAGGAGAATGCGGTCCAGAGAGGGCCGGAATCTGCTGTACTCGCTGGCGGATGCCTGATACAAACGACTCACAGCAAGTCATAAGAGTCTTCATCCACTTTCCTCCGGCTGCGACCTCTCGAATTCGCTCAAAGGATGGTCTATGTACATGCGTTCCGGCCTATTTTCTGGATTTCTGGCTTTGGTAACAGCTGTGGGTGCTGCCGCGCAGACGTCAGGCGGTCCGCAATACACATTGCAAACAGGAACCCGCATCGTGCTCACCGATGTAACGGTTCTGGACGCGCAGGGAAATCCGGTTCACGGGCTCAAACAGTCGGACTTCTCGATCTACGACGACGGCAAGCCGCAGGGCGTAGCGTCGTTCGAGGAACACATGGGGCAGTCGCAGCCGATTTTGCAGGAAGCGTCGGAGCGGCCGGGGATCTATTCGAACGCGGCGATGAAGCATTTGCCGGCGGTGATGAACGTATGGCTGCTGGACACCACGACGATTTCGCTGGTGGAGCAGATGTTTCTGATGCACGAGTTGACGGACCTGATCAACGCGCTGCCGGCGGAGGAGCCGGTGGCGATTTACTGGCGGGCGGGGATCGCGGTTAACCTGCTGCAGAATTTCACTTCGGATCACGGGTTGCTGCTGGCGGCGATCCACCAGGCGATGCCGCGCATGGTGAACCAGGACGCGCAGGACACGACCGACATCGACACGCTCGAGCAGATGATTGCGGCGCTGAGCCAATTGCCGGGGCGGAAAAACATGCTGTGGTTTTCGGGAGGTTCGTCGGCGGCGCTGCTGCATAATCCGGATGAAGCGCCGCCGGGGCTGAACCTGCGTCCGGTGTACGACGGGATGCAGCGGGACCGCATAGCGGTGTATCCGATCGACGTGCGGGGCCTGATGTGGGAAAACGGCATGACCTACCGTCAGCAGCACCTGATGATGCAGGCGACGGCGGATGCCACCGGCGGACAAGCGTTCTACAACGACAGCGGGCTGGTCGAGGGCGTGTCGCGCTTCATCTCGACGGACGGCAGCTATTACACGGTAACCTACCGTCCGGACGATCTGCACAACAGCCACAAATGGCACAAGGTGGAAGTGAAGGTCGCGGGAAACTACCACCTCAGCTACCGCGAGGGGTATTTCGACGATGATGCGAACCAGGAACCGCAGCTGTATGCGCAGGCGAAGAAGCCGGTATTGGCGGACGGCAAGCCGGCGGAGCTGCCCAATACGCAACTGGAGCCGATTCTCTTTGAGGCGCGGGTGATCGCCGCGCGGGAGCTTCCGGACGACGTGGCTGCGGCGATGCGGGAAGGCAAGGACGTGACGCGGGCAGCAGGCCACGGCAGGACGGAATATTTGATCCGATACTTCGTTCCGCCATCGGCCTTCCAGCAGAGCGTCACAAACGGGCAGGGGCAGGTGATGGTGGGAACGGCGATCCTGGCGGTGAACGACTTCGGGCGACCGGTGGGTCACGGGCTGCAGGTGTACAAGCTGAACTTCGATCCGAAGCAGGTGGCCACGCAACCCAACGGGAAGCTGACCGTCGACCAGGTGATCGCGCTGCCGCACGGGCACAATTTTGTGTATCTGGCGGTGTGGGACACGGCGACGGGACGGCTGGGGACGATTCAGCTGCCCTTGACGGTGGAGAAGGCGCAAAAGGCTTCGAAATAGGGTGCGGGCTGGAGGGGCAACGGCCGCGGGGTTCTGCGGGGTGGTTTTCAGGTGTTCAGGACACCCCGAAACGGGGCTCTAGGATTTGCGGCCGCGGGCGACGGCGGCGCGGGCTTCCTTGTCGGCTTCGCGGCGGCGCTCGGTTTCGCGCTTGTCCCAATCCTGTTTGCCGCGGGCGATGGCCAGTTCGCACTTGACCCGGCCGTGGCGGAAATAAAGGCGGGTGGGGATGAGCGTCAGGCCCTTTTGCTGCGTCTTTCCGGTGAGCTTGCGAATTTCTTCCTCGTGCAGAAGCAGTTTTCGCGTGCGCAGCGCCTCGTGATTGTTCAGATTTCCGTGAGAATACGCCCCAATATGCGCGTTCAGCAGAAAGGCCTCGCCATTTTTGACGAGTCCATAGGCGTCTTTCAGATTGGCCTTGCCCTCGCGGATGGACTTGACCTCGGTTCCGCGCAACGCCACGCCGGCTTCGTACTTCTCCAAAAGGAAGTAATTGTGGCCGGCCATGCGATTGACGGCGGCGTCGCGCAGGCCGGAAGCGACCGGATCGCGAGGCTTGTCCTTCGGAGGGTTGGGCTTGACGAGATGGCTGGCGGCACGGGGCATGGCAAGGGTCGCAATCTTTCATCCTATAGGTTCGCGGAGGATCATGGGGAAATGCCATGGGAATCCGGCGAGCGGGCGGCCAGCGGGGAACCGGCGAGGTGCGGAATGCGATACTATACGCGGTGCGCGCGAGCCTTTTTGGGAGAACGATTTACGGCCTGCCGGAAACAAATGGCAGGCGATGCCGGCTTGCGAAATCCTCTCCGCCACAATGGAGCTGCATGAAGCGTAGTTTTGCGATTTGGGCATTCCTTGCCGTGATGCTGGTGGCGCTTCCCCCGGTGCACGCGCAGTCGGCGGCGCACTTCTACAAGCAGGGCCGTCAAGCCGAAGACAAGGGCGACATGGAAGCGGCCTATCAGGCGTACTACCGGGCGTTCCAGAAAAAGCCGGCGGACGAGCTGTACAAGCTGTCGTACAGCCGGGCGCGCTTCTCTGCGGCGGCGCTGCACGTGGAGCATGGGGAGCGGCTGCGCGATCAGGGCGACTACACGGGAGCGCTGACAGAATTTTTGCGGGGAGTCGAAATCGATCCCAGCAACGAACTGGCGACGCAGGATATACAGGCGACGCGGGAGAAGCTGAACGCGCAGAGTCCAGGACCGGCGGCGGCGCCGCGGACGTCCGACGAGGCGCTGGAGGATCTGGCATCGCCGGTGCGGCTGAAGCCTCTCTCCAACGAGCCGTTGACGCTGCACATGGCGGAAGACAGCAAGATTGTTTACCAGGCGGTAGGGAAGGCGGCCGGGGTGAACGTCCTGTTCGACCCGGAATACACGTCCAAGCGGATTCAGGTGGACCTGAACAACGTGACGTTGTACGACGCTCTGCGGATTGTGGCCACGGTTTCGGGGACGTTCTGGCGTCCGGTGACGACGAATACGATTTTCATCGCCGCGGATACCCGGAGCAAGCATACGGAACTGGATCAGCAGGCGGTGGAGACGTTTTACCTGCACAACGTGGCGCAGCAGAATGACTTTACAGAAGTCCAGCAGGTGCTGCGGAATCTGTTTCAGACGGCGAGGATCAACGGAGTATCGGGCCAGAACGCGATCGTGATGCGCGGAACGCCGGACGAGATTCTGCTGGCGCGGCGGCTGATCGAGGACCTCGATAAGGCGCGGCCCGAGGTGGTGATCGACGTGGCGGTGCTGGAGGTGAGCCGCGATGTGCTGCGGAACATCGGGATTCAGTTGCCGCAGACCGCCAGCATCAGCTTCCAGCCGTCGAACGCCAATCTGAACAACACGGGCACCACAACGACCAGCACGGACGGCACGACCACGCCGACCACATCCACCACGACCAGCGGCATTACGGTGGATAACCTGGCGCACCTGAATTCGACCAACTTTGCGGTGACGATCGGGCAGGCGGCAGTGAACCTGCTGCTGACGGACACGCGCTCGAAGATTATTCAGAATCCGCAGGTTCGGGCGTCGGATGGGCAGCAGGCGACGCTCAAGATCGGCGAACGGATTCCGATCGCGACCGGGTCGTATCAAACCGGCGCGGCAACGGCGATTGTGAGCTCGCTGGTGAATACGCAGTTTACCTACATCGATGTGGGCGTGGATGTGGACCTGAAGCCGACGATCCATTTCGACAACGATGTGTCGATGAAGGTGTCGGTGGAGGTGTCGGCGACGAACGGGTCGACCACGATCAGCGGCGTCACCGAGCCGATCATTACGCAGCGGAAGATCGATCAGACGATCCGGCTGAAAGACGGCGAGGCGAACCTGATTGGCGGGATCCAGCAGCACCAGACCACGCTGGCGATCAGCGGGACGCCGGGGCTGGGCGAACTGCCTTTGCTGAAGTACTTTTTCAGCACGCAGCAGAAGGAAGTCACGGACGACGAGATCGTGTTTCTGCTGATCCCGCATGTGATCCGGCGGGTGCAGGTTTCGCCGGAAGACGTGCAGGAGATCGATACCGGAACCAGCAACAATGTCTCGGTGCGGCCGGTAGAAGCAGTGGAAGCGCCGGGGCAGGCGGCCACGGGACAGGCTGCGCCCGCGGCCATGGGGGAGCAAGCAGCGCCGGCTCCGCCGATGGCGGGCGGGGCGCCCGCGGTTCCGCCGCAGTCGCTGCCGGCAGCGGAAGCGGCGGCCAACGCGATGAAGCAAATGCAGCAGAGCGTGGTGGCCGGGCCGCCGGTCAGCCTTGAGCTGACGCCGCAGCAGTCGACGCAGAAGGTCGGCTCGACGTTCCAGATGGCGGTGAACGTGACCGGCGGCAAAGACGTTTTCTCGGTGCCGATGAGCGTGCAGTACGACAGCTCGAAACTGAGCCTGGTGAATGTGGATTCGGAGAACAGGACCACGACCAATCTGCTGGGCCGCGACGGCCAGGCGGTGGGACTGGTGCATCGGGACGATGGCAAGGGCAATGTGGCGATTGCGGTGGAGCGTCCGCCGGGGATGAAGGGCGTGAGCGGGTCGGGCATGCTCTGCGTGCTGACGTTCCAGGCGAAGGCGGCGGGCGACGCATCGGTGGCGGTGGTGCGGCCGATGATCGCGAACAGCCAGAAACAGATGCTGCCGGCCACGGGGTCGCAGGCCATCGTTCATATTCAATAGGCACGGGCATCGGTGCGGTTGGGAAATGCGGTTGACTTTGCAGAATTCGAGGGCGCGACGACACGACGGCGAAGCCGGCCTGACGCTGGTGGAGTTGATTGTGACGGTCGCCATTCTGGCGATTCTGGCGTCCGCCGCCGTGCCGATCGCGCGTTTTCAGGTGAAGCGGAAGAAAGAGGAGATCCTGCGTTACGAGCTGTGGCAAATGCGGAAGGCGATCGATGCGTACAAGGACGCCGCGGACCGCCACGCGTTTATCACCAAACTGGACAGCTATAACTATCCGCCGGATTTGCAGACGCTGGTGGATGGGGTGGACGTGCAGGGCAAGAAAGTGAAATTCCTGCGACGGATTCCCATCGATCCGATGACGGGAACGGACGAGTGGGGCGAGCGGTCGATGCAGGACGATCCGACGGCGGACTCGTGGGGCGGGCAGAATGTGTTCGACGTGTACTCCAAGTCGAGCGGGACGGCTCTGGATGGAACGAAGTATTCGGACTGGTAGACGCGTGCGGCGGAGAATTCCAATTCGGCGGCGGGAGAGCGGCTTCACGCTGGTGGAGCTGATGATCGTGATGCTGATCATCGGCGTGCTGGCGGCCGTGGCCGTCCCGACCTTCATTCAGTCGATCCGCAACGCGCGCGAAGCTGCGCTGAAGGAAGACCTGCACGTGATGCGCGATGCCATCGATTCCTACACGATGGACAAGAACAAGGCGCCGCAGTCGCTGGACGATTTGGTGCAGAGTGGCTATCTGAAGAAGATTCCCGAAGATCCGATGACGCACAGCAGCGACACGTGGGTGACGGCCAGCGACGATACCTACTCCGATCTGGACCAGACGGAGGCGGGGATCAACGATGTCCACAGCGGGTCGGACGCGCAGGGAACCGACGGGCAGGCGTATTCGAGCTGGTGATCCGGGCGCCGGCCGGCCATGACAGAATGGCTGTTGCCGCCATGTCGCTTCCCGAACTCTCTACGATTCACGATACTTATCTGCTTCTGAGCCGCGTGGCTCGGGATCGCTTCGCCGGCAGGCTGGCGGGAAAGCTGCTGCTGCGGGTGGGATTCGACGCTGCGGGGGTTGCGACGGTGGTTGCGGCCAGCGTCGCCGGGGGCGCGACACTCTGCGTGGAGGCCGATGGAGCGCTGCTGCGCGAGGGGTTGCGCGGCGGACTGTGCGACTTCGTGGTGGGCGATCTCGATGAGGCGTTGCGCATCCTGAAGAATGAAGTGCGGCGGGGGCTGCCGGTGTCCGTGGGTCTTGGGGCCGATCCGGCGGGATGCGTGGCTGCGATGATCGAGCGGGGCGTGCAGCCGGATTTGGTTGCCGCTGATGCGGCGGAAGTACGAGCGGCGTGCGCGATTTTTGGGGAGCGGGGCGCGGTGCTGCTGGAGGCGGGTGCGATGCCGGAGGCGGGGACTTCCCTGCTCTGCTGGAGCGTGGCGAGAGACGGCGCGCGCACGATGCCGCTGATCAGCCGCATGGCGGCGGCGGCGCTGGATGAGGGGCGCGTGGATACGCCGGCACGGCGCCGCTGGCTGGAGGTGGCTCCGCGGTATTTGGGGCGTGGTTTCGGGTCGCGGCAATGTGTTCGGATGACGCGGGAGGAAGCTGCTGGATTTATTGCGACGGCGCAGGCCGCAACACCGGCGGCGACGATTCGGATGAACGGCGTTTCGGTGTGACGCGAATCTCCGGGCAGGCATCTTTTCCGTTTGCCGCGGGTCGGATTCGTTGTACGATCCTCGGAAATGGAGAGCCCGCCGATGGAACCGCAAACCGAATCTTCACCCTTCGAGTCGCGTACGGAGACGATTCGGCAATCCCCGGACGAACTGCAGGACGAGCAGCGCAAGCTGCGGCGGTTGCAGATGATGATGAACATGGCGATGTCGGTGATCGGCCAGGATGTGTCGCTGACGATTGAGGAGGCGGCGGAGATGGTCGCGGACGCGCGGCGCGCTGCTCTGGCCATGTTTCCCGGCAAGGAACTGGCGTTCGATCTGCTCTACAAGCCGCGCCTGCAGCGGCTGATGCGCGAACGGTTTCGGATCCATTAGGCAGAGCTATTTCTGATCCATCGCGGTGAGGCTGAAGGTGATGGTCCCCCAGAAAAGGCGCGCGCGCATCTGGACGGGAATGTGGCGGTCGTCGTCCGTGTACCAGATCCAGATATTGCCGCGGGCTTTGACCACGCCGGCGTCGGCGGTGGGCTGCACACGAACGGTCTGGTAGGTGCCCAGGGGCGTGCGCACGGTTTCGCGAGCCTCCACTTTCATGGTGACCGCGACGGTCCGCAAAGAGTCACCCAGCGGAATCTGAAAGCTCTGGCCGGGCGCGAGGGTCTGCGATGCCGGGTAGAAGATGGCGGACAGCAGGTCGGTGACGCAGGGGCCGACGGCTGCTTCCTCATGCTTGCTGCTTCCCTTCACCACATTCTTCTCGTCGAGCAGCGCCTTGTTGTGGGCGTAGTCGAATTTCAGGGCGGTGTTCACCTGACGGCGGCCCTCCTGGATTTGCTTGGAGAAGCCGGCGGAGCAACCGGTACGGCGATCGAAGGAAGATTCGTAACGATCGCTGACACGGTAAATGAGGTTGATGGCGCCCAGGGTGTCAGCGGAAGCGGTGACGCGCTCCTGATCGCCATCCTGCTGGAGACGGAGGACGGTTGTGCCCGCCGGAAATACTCGCCAGTCGACGGTGTAGGTGAGCGCGAGGCGCGCGGGATAGCTATAGCCAGCGCGCGGGGGCGGAAGCGAGGCGGCGGCCGGAGCGGACTGCGCGGCGCCGGTACTCACGCTCAGTGCGCTGGCAGCGGCAAGAAGCAAAAGACCCGTAGCTGCGCTTCGAAGTCTTGCCACGCGGAATGTCAAAAGGCGATTCCAGCTCAAATCAATCCCTTTTTATCTGTTTAGAAGAACCAGTTTCAGGATGAGAGCAGCATACAGGCTGGCTGCTCCGATGATCGCATTGTATTCACGATGTTTACGGTAGAGGGCGGGAGAAAAACCGCCGGGTGCGGAGGGCGCCGTGGGAGCAGGCGAGAGGCGCGGCAGGAAGCGCGGGACCGCGGCCGCATACGCGTCGAAGTCGGGGAAGACGGAGCGGAGATACTCTTCTTCGGAGCGAATGACTGGAATGTAGATGGCTGCGAAGAGCGCTGCCAGGGCTGCGGCGATCCAGACACTGCACGCTGCGAGAGCGAAGCCGAAGGCGATGAGGATGGAACCAACGTAGAGCGGGTTGCGCGTGTGGGCATACGGGCCGGTGGTGGTGAGCTCCGCATTCTTTTTGACGTAGCCGGAGGCGTATCCGCGCAGCAGGAGGCCGGGCACGACGAGGAGAAGACTGGCGGCAAGGAACAACGGCGTGGGGTGCGCGCGCCAGAGAAAGAAGACCGCAAACACGAAGCCCAGCGGGACGCGAATGCGGCGGGCGATGCGATTCCAGCCAGCCGCCACTTAGTGAGCCTCGCGCAAAAGAGAAAGGGCCGCATCGGTGACGGCCTGGGGCGTGATAGTGAGCAAGCCGGCTTCAGGCTGGCTGCGGCGGGTGTGATCGCGCACGCTTTCCGGATGGCGCAGGACGCGGCTGGGGCCATGGAAGGGGCCGTTGCGGGCGGGATCAGTCGGTCCAAAGATGGCGACGACGGGCTTGCCGAGAGCGCAGGCGAGGTGCAGCGGACCGGTGTCTCCGGCGATGGCCAGCGCTGCGCGGCGGGTGACGGCGATGAGACCGGGCATATCGAGGGTGAGGGATTGGGCCGCGCCGTTGCTGGACTGGACGATTTCGCGCGCCAGATGTTCTTCGGCGGGGCCGCTGTTGATGACGCTGCGGAATCCGGCGTCGGCCAGTTGCCGCGCGACGGCGCCGTAGCGATCGGCCGGCCAGCGCTTCGCTCCCCATCCCGCGCCGGGGCTGAGCAGGACAAAGGGCGTCTGCAAAGTCGCCGCGAGAGCTTCGGACTCCGGGTCGCAGGGCAGCAGCGGCAGGGTCATGGGCAGATCTTCGCCGAGGATGGCGTTGGCGACTTCGAGCGATTGCTGGATGACGTGGACGCCGTGCGTGGCGACGCGCTGGCCGAAGAGAAATTTTGCGACAAATTCGCGGGGCTGGGATTCGCCGATCACTTCGCCGGTGCGCGCCCAGCGCGCGAAGACCGCGGAGCGGACGGCTCCCTGGAGATCGACGGCGAGGTCGTAGTGCATGCCGCGCAACTCGCGGCGGACGCGGCGCATGTCCTGCCAGGTGGATACGCTGAGCGGGGAGCGTGCCCATTGCTTGGCGGGGATGGTGTGCAGCGCGTCGACGAGGGGCATGTTGGGGGTTCCGGGGGTGCAGCCATGGGCGCAAAACAGGCCTCGCCATTGCGGCTCGATGGCCCAGCCGATGAACCATTCGGGATGGGTTCGACGGAGGGCCGTCACAGCGGGCAGAGAGTGGAGAATGTCGCCCATCGCGCCGAGGCGAACGACGAGCAGACGCAGGTTTTCAGGGCGTTTTGCCAATCTACTATTTTCTCATGCTGGCTGGCAGGATCAGCGTGTTTTCGGAGTCGCCGCGGGGGTGAGCAGGGCGAGAAGTTGCGCGATGGCAGAGGGTTCGTCATCGAGGCGGGCGGTGAGGCGGACGGCGTGGAGCGGCGCCGCACTCTCGAGCGCTCGCCGCTGATCCGGGGAGAGACGGATGAGATCCTTCCCGGTGGTGAGAAATGCCTCGGCACCGTGCACGCGCTGAAGTTCCGTAAGCTCGGCGATGTCGGCGCTGGTAAAGCGGTGATGATCGCGCCAGGAACGGGTTGCGGCGAGAGAGAGGCCGTGACTTCGCAGACCGTCGAAGAATTCGTCGGGGCGCGCGATGGCGCAAAAGGCGACGACCTGATGGATCGCGGGGACTTCAAGTTGGCGATGCACCCACCAGATGGGCTGATGGATGCCGCGCAAGCGCAATTGAGATTCGAGGTCGCGGTCTTCGGCGCGCAGAACGAGGATGTGCGCGCGAGCCAGCGAGGCCAGGGGTTCACGGAGGCGACCGGCGGGCAGGAGACGTGTGGTGAAGTCGCTGCGATGGAGGACGACGATGTCGACGTCGCGGGCGAGTTGGCGATGCTGGAAGCCGTCGTCGAGCAAATGCACCGCGGGCGCAGGCGAATGGCGTTCCGCGAGCAGGCCTGCCTCGTAACGGCTGGGCGCGACATAGACGGGGACCTGCGCCTGCTGCGCGATCAGCAAGGGCTCGTCGCCGAAGTCCACCCACGGGCCCGCGGTATTGACTTGCAGGACTTCCTGGGACCGGCGGCCGTAGCCGCGGGAGAGAACGTCGACCGCAATTCCCTGCTCGCGGAGCAACTCGGCGAGGCGGATGGTCAGCGGGGTCTTGCCGGATCCGCCGACGGAGAGGTTGCCGATGCTGACTACGGGATTTCGCAGGCGGTGCGGATGCGACCAGCCTCGCGCGTAGGCAAGATTCTTTGCGCTCACGGCGGCGGCGTAGAGCGGGACGAGCGGCAGGAGTGCGCGGCTCACTTGCGGACCTCAAGGAGTTCGAGCAGAGCCTGGACGGCTCGCTCGGTGGCTCCTGCTTCGCTCGAGAAGACTTCCCTGCCGCGCGCGCCCATCGCCCGGGAATCGGGGGAGCCGGAGAGCAGGGCGGCCAGCGCATCCCGCAACTGAGCGGGTTGCGCGATGCGGATCGCGCCGTGTTCGCGGAGGAGGTCGATGATGCCGCGGAAATTCTCGTAGCAGGGACCGGTGGCAACGGGAACGCCGAACTGAGCGGGCTCCAGGGGATTGTGCCCGCCGGAAGGAACGAGGCTTCCGCCCACGAAGGCGGCGGTTGCGAGGGAGTAGACAGAGGCCAGTTCGCCGATGGAGTCGAGGAGGAAGACGGATCCGGGGGCGATGGCGGAGGGAGACTCCATCCATTCCGAGCGCAGAAGCCAGGATGCGTTGCGCCGCTTGAGAAGCTGCGCAACCTCGTCGAAGCGCTCGGGATGGCGCGGGGCGAGGAGGGTGACGATGCCGGGCGGGAGAGCGTCGAGGAGCATGGCTTCTTCGCCCGGCAGCGTGGAGCCGCAGACCAGGACGGGCGTTGAGGCGGGGAGATATTCGTGGAGGGTTTGCGTGATGGGAGCGGCAGCCGACACGCGGACATCGAATTTCAAATTGCCGCTTACGCGGACATTGGCCGCGCCGAGGGCGCGGAGCCGTTCCGCGTCGAGGGGCGTTTGCGCGAGGATCAAGGAGATTTCGCTGAGAAGGCGCTTCCAGATGGCGGCGAGACGGCGATAGCGCGGCCAGGAGCGGTCGGAGATGCGGGCATTGACGACGGCGACGGGGATGCCGGCGCGGCGGCACTCGACGAGCATGCGCGGCCAGAATTCGGTTTCGACGAGGACGAGCAGACGGGGACGGAGAAAGCGCAGCCACGCGCGGACGGCCCAGGCGAAATCGAGGGGGAAATAGAAGACGCGATCGGCGCCGAAGCGTTGGCGGGCGAGCCGTTGGCCGGTGCGGGTGGTGGTGGAGATCACGACGCGGACGGGGTGGGGTGACGCGGCCAGACGGTGCCTCAGATCTGCGATCAGGCGGCTGGCGGCGAGCACTTCGCCGACGGAGACGGCGTGAATCCAGAGGACCGGACCCGTGGTGTGACTTGCGCGGAGGCGCTGGGGAATGATGCCCAGGCGTTCGGCCAGGCCCTCGCGATATTTGCCGCTGGTGGCCATGCGAAAGAGCCACCAGGGAGAGCTGATGACCAGGACCAGGAGCAGCGCCAGGCTGTAAAGGATCAGCATCCGCTTACCAATGTCGGCTTCCCTGGGTCATAAGGCAAGATGATACCGGGAACGGGTATTGGGTTGAGCGCGGCGACTGTGGCAGGCGGCCGGCGGCCTGTTTCCGAAGGGGATACCTCGGGCTGCGTTTCCGGTATGATTCGTCCGATGAAGCCCGTACCGGTTGGCATGCGTTCAGGCCCGCGCTCTCTGCCCGCGCGATGGCGCCGTTTGGGCTCGGCTGGGTTGCTGCTGGTCCTGACCGGAGGATCGTTGGCGGCGACGGATCCGCCGCAGGCGAAAGATGCGACGACGTATCCCGCTGTCGATGTGCACGCCAAAGAACAGGTAGCCATAGCCGCTGACCCGTTCGACAGCAAGGAAAAATGCAGGATCTTTGGCGTGGAGTTTCTCAAATATAATTTTCTGCCGGTCAGGATCATCGTGACGAACATGGGCGACCGGCCGATTTCGCTGAACGACGCGCGCATCTACCTGGTCGACGCCTCCGGGAACCGGATTCAGGCGGCCGAACCCGAGGATGTGGAGCGGCGCATCAGTGCGAAGGACAGCCGCGGGACCAATCTGCCTCCCATCGGGCCGATCAAGCTGCACACCAAAGGCAAGGATTCGGATAACAAGATCGAGGCGGAATTCGATCAGTTCGAATATGCGGCGCTGGCGGTGGAGCCGCACACGACGCGCGCGGGATTCCTGTTTTATGACATCCAGGGACTGGGCGACACGCCGCTGCACGGAGCGAAGCTGGTGCTGCGGGAATTGAAGGACGCGGACGGGAATCAGCTTTGGTATTTTGAGATTCCGTTCGATAAGTACCTCGATGCGCAGAAGCAGCAGCACTGAGAACGGCTGGCGGGCTAAACGCCCTTTTTCTGCGGCTCCCACACATATTTGTGAATTTGCAGGCTGAGGCGCGCGGGGAGCGCGTCGGCGAGCATCCACGCGACCAGTTCGCGGGGATCGAGGAGGCAGTTGTCTGAGGTTCGCGCCGGCGCTGGCGTTTTGGAGAAGGCTGGAGAGAGCAGGATTTGTCCGGCCTTCGCCGCAAGATCGTGGTTGCGGATGAAGTCGCGGGCAAATTCGTAATCGCCACGGTTCGCAATGACGAACTTTACTTCGTCGCGCGGGGTCAGACAGTCGAGATTGGAGAGACGGAAGCTGCCGCCTTCGCCGGACGCCGGACATTTGACGTCGACGATTTTGTGGACTTCGCGCGGGATGGCATTGAGGGGACGCTCGCCGCTGGTCTCGATCATCAGCGTGTAGCCCGCCAAGAGCAGGCGCTCGATGAGCGGGACGAGTTCGCGCTCCTGCAGCAGGGGCTCGCCGCCGGTGAACTCGATAAGGCGGACGGGGGCCAGCTTTTCAATCTCCGCGACCACCTGGTCCTCGCTGAGTTTGTAGCCGCCGGTGAAAGTGTATTCGGAGTCGCACCAGGAGCAGCGCAGATTGCATCCGGCGAGGCGGACGAAGATGCAGGGCAGCCCGGCGAAGCTGGACTCGCCCTGAATGGATTTGTAGATTTCGATGAGATACAAGGGTTGCTACTCGTAGTAGGTCGCGGTGGTGGTGTCGGTTTCGTAGATGGTGCAGTCCTTGACGCGCACGCGGCCTGCCGTCATCTCGGCAAGCTGGCGATTGGTCTCGTCGTAGAAATACTTTGCGAGGTTTTCGGCGGACGGATTGATTTCGGTGAAGGGGTCGAGGTCATTCAGCATCTGGTGGTCGAGGCGATCGATGACCGGGCGCATGACCTGCTTGAGGTCGCGAAAATCGAGGAGGAGGCCGGCTTTGTCGAGGGTTTCGCCGCGCAGGGTAATGCGGACCTTGTAGTTGTGGCCATGCGGGTTCTCGCACTTCCCCTTGTAATTGCGGAGGTAGTGGCCGGAGGAGAAGCCGCGTTCTACGGTTACTTCGTACATGGATCGGTGTGTCTTTCCCCTGATTTGTGCGTTGCCACTATTTTATCGGTCGCGGAGCTTCGAAGGGGTGCGGCCGGTTTGGCGGAAGCGCCGCTCTTCGGTGCGGCGGTCGATTTGTTCGAAGAGATGGGTCATGACGCCCATTAGAGCGACGAGCAGGCCGCCGACGGTGAGAAAGAGGGCGGTGGTCTTCCAGAGGGTGCCGTTGGCGGGCAAGGCAGGCTGGGTTTGTCCGGCGGTCAGGGACATGGCAAACGAGATCGCCGCAAACAGAAGCAAGGCACCGGCCAGGATGTAGAGGTTGCGCGCCACCCTACAGTTTAGCGAACTACGGCGCCGGGTTCAGAGGAGAGGGGCTGCGCGGCTCGTCGCCAAAGAAGGCTTCGACGTCGGCGATGTTCTGGGTGATGCGATAGGGGGGGAGGCTTTCGAGGAAGACGCGGCCGTAGCGCTGTCGTTCGAGGCGGGGGTCGAGGAGCATGAGCACGCCGCGATCGTCGAGCGAGCGGATGAGGCGGCCGAAGCCCTGCTTGAGCGCGATGACGGCGGTGGGAACCTGATATTCGAAGAAGGGCTTGCCGCCAGCGTCTTCAATGGCGCGCATGCGGGCCTGGACGACCGGGTCGGTGGGCACGGCAAAGGGGAGCCGATCGACGATGACGCAGCTGAGGGCATCGCCCTGGACGTCGACCCCCTGCCAGAAGCTGGAGGTGCCGAAGAGAACGGCGTTGGGGGTCTGGCGGAACTCTTCGAGCAGCGCTTTGCGCGGGGCCGTTCCCTGGAGCAGCAAGGGCCACTGGACTTCAACCAGCAGGCGTTCGTAGAGGTCGCGCATCTGCTGATAGCTGGTGAAGAGGCAGAAGGCGCGGCCGCGGGTGATGTCGATCATGCGACGGATGCGTTTGGCAGCCTCGTCCTGAAAATTGGGCTCGCGGGGGTCGGGCATCTCCGGTGGCAGGTAGAGGATGGCCTGGCGGTCGTAGCGGAAATGGGATGGGACGACGAGTTCCCGGGCGTCATCGAGGCCGAGACGCTTGCGGATGTGGGAGAAGCCGCCCTGGACGGTGAGCGTGGCGGAGGTGAGGACGATGCTGGGGTAGTTCCGGAAGAGCGATTCGCGGAGCAGTTCAGAGACGTCGATGGGCGTGGCCTGGAGGTGGGTGCTGCCGTGGCGGCCGCTGCGACGTTCCAGCCAGAAGACGGTATTGCGGTCATTCGATTCCATGAGGAATTTGAACTGTTCGCGGATGGCGCCGGTGCGGCGGCCCAGCGAGGAGGCATCTTCGGCGGCGCGGGCGCGTTCGAGCTCGCCTTCCATGCGATGGAGCGCGTTCAGCAGACCGAGATAGACGTCGCCGTGGGTCTCGAGGAACTCTTCGCGGTTGGCGAAGGGCATGCGGCCTTCTCCGGAGTAGCCGCGGTCGCTGTGGGTGACGCGCGTGGGCAGCGCCGCAAAGAACATGCGGGCGCGCTCGCGAATCATCTGCGCGGCGGTGACGATTTCGGCTTTCAGGTCGCCGCTGGCGCGGAGCTGGGATTCGATGTCGCGCGCCAGATCTTCAAAGCGCAGATTGCTGAGGCTGAGGCCAAAGTAGCTGGAGGCGACGTCTTCGAGTTCATGGGCCTCGTCGAAGATGACGATGCCGGCCTCGGGCAAAACGCCGTAGTCAGGCGCGCCGCCCCCGGACTGACGGATGGCGAGGTCCGCGAAGAACAGGTGGTGGTTGACGATGACGACATCGCTCTCCGCAGCGCGGCGGCGCATGGCGGTGATGAAGCACTCGCCGTAGTCGGGGCAGGACTGGCCGAGACAGGCTTCGCTGCGGGCGTCGAGTTTGGACCACAACAGGCTGGCTTCGGGCAGGTCGTCGATTTCGGCGCGGTCGCCGGTTTCGGTGGTTTTTTCCCAGTCGGCGATGGCCTGATACTGGGAGATTTCTTCGAAGCCGGAGAGGATGGGCTGGTTGCGCAGGGAATAGAGCTTGTGGCGGCAGAGATAATTCGCGCGGCCTTTCATGTAACAGACGCGCAGGGGGCCGAGGAGCGACTCCAGGAAGGGGACGTCTTTGAAGAAGAGCTGCTCCTGGAGATTTTTGGTTCCGGTGGAAATGATGACGCGATGCCCGGTGGCAGCGCAGGCGCGCAGGGCGGGCAGGAGGTAGGCAAGGGTCTTGCCGGTGCCGGTTCCGGCTTCGACGATGAGATGCCGGTTATCGGTGAAGGCGCGCTCGACCGCCTGGGCCATTTCAAGCTGGCCGCGGCGAAACTCATAGGGCAGCGCGGAGCGCGAGAGAACGCCGCCGGGCGCGAAGAAATCGTGCAGCGAGGGGAGCGACGAGGGTGCCTGGGTGGGCGGGGTCACGTAGCTTCAGAATAGCGGCAGGCGAGCCGATGAACAGCGGCGGCAGGAGGAAAACCGGAAGCGAACGTAATCGCTCCCGGCGATGGGGTGGCTGGAGGGCGGAACTCCCGGTGAGAACTATGCCGCGAAGGCAGCTATTGCTGCGGTTTCTGGGTGTCCGGCGGGGTCTGCTGCTGGCTGCCGGACTGGCCGGAGCCGTTCTGGTTTGACGCACCCTGATCGGGATGCTTCTCGTAGATCGAGTATTGGTGACCAGGCCGATGGAGCTTGATGACGATGTCTTTCGAATCGTCAGGGAGCTCGTATTCGCCGCCGTAGGTCTGGTAGCCCTCGGCGATGACCTGCACGCGAACGGTGTCACCGATGGGAACGACGTTGATGACGGTTTTGCCGTCCTCGTCGGTTTTCAGTTCCATGTTGCCTTCGTCTTTGCCGCCCCGGATGGGATGGAAGACGACGGAAGCGTTTTCGACCGGCTTGCCGTCGGTGGATTTGACGACGGTGACGGAGATTTTGCAGGTGGGCGGGGGAGGCTTGTATTTGCGGCCGCGGCCATTCTGCTGGCTTTGCAGCATGGGAAGGAGAACCAGGGGCGCCGCCAGCAACAGCAGGGCGCGACAAAACTTAAAACGCATCATAATTTTGAATTTTAGAGCAGGAAGGACAGGCCGCGGAACAAGTTTCCGCAATCTGGTTTTGTGGGCGAGGAACTTCCGCGGGGGCGAATGCGTCTAAACTGAATCCACGGGCCAGTTGTTGGAAACCTGGGAACTGGCCGGACGACGACGGAGATTCAGCCCATCACGCGGCGCGATTTTCGGTTTCGCCATCACTTCATGGAGTCAGTCCCTTCCCGCAGAGCGAGCTGCGCGACGGTGAGGCTTATCCGCGCGGTTTTTCCGGCACTTTTGCTGGGATGGAGCGGGTCAGCGCAAACCGCGCCGCCGGCAGCGATGGACGCGGGGGCGGTCGTCCGGCGGGCGGTCGCGAACCGATTGGCCGAGGACGCGGCGCACCAGCCGGTGCGGTTTGTTCTGCGGAAGCAGGACGAACGCCGCAATCTGACGCAGGAGATTGTGGAAACGCCGCAGGGGGATGTGGCGCTGCTGGTGGCCGTCAACGGCACGGCGCTGAGTACGCCGGGACGGCAGGCAGAGCGCAATCGGCTCGATCTGCTGGATCAGCACCCGGAATACCAGGAGCATCGGCGCAAGCGGGAAGCAGCGGATAAGGGCCGGGTGGATGAACTCCTGAAACTGTTGCCGGAAGCCTTTGTCTATCGGTATGTGAGCACGGTTCCCTGCATCGTGGGGGAGGCCCCGGAGATTGCGATTCCGGAGGCGGCGGCGACTCCGCGGGCGTCTCCCGCACCGGTGACCGACTGTTATCACATGACCTTCCGGCCCAATCCGGCCTTCGATCCGCCGAATATTGAAGCGAAGATTCTGCGCGGGATGGCGGGGGATATCTGGATTGAGAAGTCAGACGAGCGGCTTTTTAAGCTGAATGCCCGCCTGACGGAAGACGTCGACTTCGGCTGGGGTATCGTGGGACGCCTGGACAAGGGCGGAACCGTGTATCTGGAACAGACGCTGATTGGCGGCAAGGACTGGGAACTGACCCGGATGAAACTGAGCCTGACGGGCAAAGCGCTGATGGTGAAGCCGCTTAGCTTCCAGATCAACGAGGAGCTGGGAGATTTTGACGCGGTGCCGGGGGGCACGGATTACCACAAGGCGATCCAGATGCTGGAGTCGGGGCAGGCGCGACCGCACTGAGGGCGAGGCGGCTGCGGGGGCAGCGCACCTCGGCTCAGGGTTAGCTGGCGGTCAGTTCGGCGGCGATTTTTTCCGTCACAAACGACTCGACGGTGTCGCCCACCTTGATGTCGGCGAAGTTGAGGCCGACGCCGCACTCCATGCCGTTGGTGACTTCTTTGGCGTCGTCCTTAAAGCGCTTGAGCGAGGTGAGCTTGCCTTTGAAGACCGGCGCGCCGTCGCGCATCAGGCGGATTTCCGAGTCGCGGCGGAGGACGCCATCGGTGACCCGGCAGCCGGCGATGGTGCCCACTTTGGGAATGCGGAAGACGTTGAGGACTTCGGCGCGACCCAGGTAGTTTTCGCGGAAAACCGGCTCCAGCAGTCCGAGCATCGCCTTGGTGATCTCGTCCTGCAACTCGTAGATGATGGAGTGGAGGCGGATCTCGACGTCTTCCTGTTCGGCCAGGTCGGCGACTTTGCGTTCCGGGCGGACGTTGAAGCCGATGACGATGGCGTTCGAGGCCGAGGCCAGCAGCACGTCGCTCTCGGTGATGGCGCCGACGCCGGAGTGGATGACCTTGATGCGGACCTTTTCGGTCGACATCTTCTGCAGGGAGTCGGCC
This sequence comes from Acidobacteriaceae bacterium, assembly GCA_036267295.1. GTDB lineage: Bacteria > Acidobacteriota > Terriglobia > Terriglobales > Acidobacteriaceae > Palsa-343. The sequence goes on from DATAWI010000047.1 coordinate 20,805, forward strand.
AGCACCTCGACCGAACCTGTAACGTCTCCTTTAAGGATCAGCGGTAACTCTTTGACTCCGGCCTGTTTAATCTGATCGGCAAGGCCTTCCAGAGTGACACGGGAAGACTTGGCGAGCTGAGCTTCGCGCTCGCGCATCTTGCGGTACTGGCCGATGCCGCGGGCCTTGTCGCGGTCGCTGACGACGAGGAAGGTGTCTCCGGCGTCGGGCATGGCTTCGAGGCCGAGAACCTCGACCGGGGTGGAGGGGCCAGCCTCATCGATGGCGCGTCCGCGGTCATCGAACATGGCGCGGATTTTGCCGAAGGTGTTGCCGACGACGAAGTTGTCCTGAGTGCGGAGCGTGCCATTCTGCACCAGCACACTGGCAACGGCACCACGGCCGCGATCCAGCTTCGCTTCGATGACGGTTCCGACGGCGGAGCGGTTGGGCGTGGCCTTGAGAGCCTGGATGTCGGCGACGAGGCAGACCATCTCAAGTAAAAGATCAAGGTTGAGCCGCTTCTTCGCTGAAACATCGACAAATACGGTACTGCCACCCCAGTCTTCCGGGACCAGGCCGCGGTCGCCTAACTGCTTCTTGACGCGATCCGGCTGGGCTTCAGGTTTGTCGATTTTGTTGACGGCCACGATGATGGGCACATTGGCAGCCTTGGCGTGGTCGATGGCTTCGAGGGTCTGCGGCATGACGCCGTCGTCGGCGGCCACCACGACGACGACGATGTCAGTGATTTTGGCGCCGCGGGCACGCATGCGGGTGAAGGCCTCGTGGCCCGGAGTATCGAGGAAGACGATCTCGCGGCCAAAGGCGGGTGAGTCGGCCTTGGCGATCTTCACCTTGTAGGCGCCGATGTGCTGGGTGATGCCACCCGCCTCGCCGCCGGCGACATCGGTTTCCCGGATGGCGTCAAGGAGCGAAGTTTTGCCGTGATCCACGTGGCCCATGACCGTAACCACCGGAGGCCGTGTGACTTCCAGTTCGTCAGGGTTCTCAGTCGAGAGCATGCTCTCGATGGCCTCGTTGGCCATCTGATCCTCGAAGCTGATGACCTGGACGTCCGCGCCAAACTGGGCGGCGACATCTTTGACCAACTCGGCGTCGAGGGTCTGATTGACGGTGACGAAAACTCCCCGAACCAGCAGGGTGGCGATCAAATCTTTAGCTCGAACTTCAAGTTTCTCCGCTAAATCTTTGACGCTAATGCCTTCTGTGACCGTGATGGTACGGGTGATGGGAACCGGACCGGTGGGGACCTGCGCGCTCATTCGCGATGGCGGCGCAAAGCCCTTCATGGGTCCTTCTTTGGTCTTCTCGTAATGCGGCCGGCCGCGGCCTCTGGGGCCTGGACGTGCGGGACGGGGCGCCTCGCCCGGAGGCGGAAGGGCGGGTGCGCCACCCATGCCGGGACGCGCTCCAAAGCCGGGCCGCTGGCCGAAGCCGGGGCGTGCGCCCATGCCGGGGCGCTGGCCGGCGCCGGGAGGGCCGCCGGGAGCAGAACGGGTGGGATGCATGGGGCGGCGAGCGCCGGGTGGCTGCATGGGGCCGCCGGGGCCGGGACGGGCACTTCCTGGAGGGCCGCCAGGGCGGCGATCGAAGATAGGGCGGCCGCGCTGGATTCCGCCCGGATTGGGGGCGCCGGGAGCGGGCGGCGGAGGCGGAGGGGGTGCGCTGTACACGGGCCGCGGGCCAGTCTGGGGCATGATAACGCGGCGGGGCGGGGGCGCGGGAGCCGCAGGAACTTCAGATGCCGGAGCGGCGGCCACGGGAGCCGGAGAGTCGGCAGGCGCGGAGGCGGCGGCGACCGGAGGGGCGGCGAAAGCGGACGCTGGAGCGGCAACGACCGCCGGCGGTGGGGCGGTTACGGCCGGCCGGGGAGCCACAGCGGAGGGCGGAGCGACAACCGGCCGGGATTCCGCGGAAGGAGGGGCAGCGCTGACAGGCGGCCTGGCGACCACCGGGCCGACAGGCGGACGGGAGGCGATGGCCGGAGCCTGCGGCGGAACGGCAACGACGGGCGATCCTGGACGCTGAGCGGGAGGCGGCGCCGCGAAAACCACCGCGGGCGCAGGACGAGGCAAAGGCACGATTCTGCGAGGAGCGGGCGCGGGCTCGGCGGCGGGCCGAAGGGCACTCACGGGCGGAGCCGGAACAGCGGGCTTCGGCGCGGGAACCGCGGCCGCAGGCGGCGCAGCGGCCACCGCGGGACGCGGAGCAGCGGTCGGAGGCGGCGGCGCTGCCGGTCGAGCCGGCACAGCGTGCACGGCTTCCTGGTGCCGACTCTCGAGGATGGCCTTGGCGGCGTCCCCCGGCTTGGAGACGCGCGACCAGTCGATTTTCGGCTTCGGCTCGGCCTCGTGACGGGCGGCGCTGGTCGAAGCGCCCCGGCCCTTCAGGACATGTGTGCGCACCAATTCAGCTTCATGCTCTTCAATGGAGCTGGAGTGCGTCTTCTTTTCCGCCACGCCGACTGCAGTCAGAGCGTCGAGAATTGCTTTGCTCTTGACTTCCAGTTCACGCGCTAATTCATTGATTCGAACTGTGCTCATCCGTCCCCATGTCGATTCGACTTCCCACCGGCCGTTAGTCCCTCATACGGAAAACTCCTGCCCGTGGGTTCTGGTATCTCGTTCATTATCCCCTGAAACGCCCCGGTCGCGTTTGAATTCCCGGAGCGAATCCGCAGAAAACAGCTGCGAACAAAGCTTCTGGCTGGCTCTTCGCGCAGGAAGAGCGGGTCTTCCCTGCTCCCGCGGCGCCGCGACCCTGCCGGGGAGTTATGCGTACTTATCCTTCGGAGCCGCCGACCGGCCCTTCGTTTTCTTCGGCACGCACTTCTTCGATGTTGCCTTCGCCGATTTCTTCGTCTTCGTCCTCATCCGGGTCGACAGCGTGCTCCGCGAGAACTTCGCTGGTATCCTGGCTGCCGGGCTGGAGGGACTCTCCGCCTTCGTCTTCGAGGGCTTCGCCGACTTCGGTCAGCTCCGCGATCCGCTCTTCGGCAACTTCGTCATTGACGAGGCCGGAACCGTCGGCCGTCTCGGGCGTTTCTTCGCCTTGCGTCAGGTCGAGGCGCAGCGCGTCGATTTCTTCGTCAGATGAGGCAGCCTCCGCCTGGCGAGCCGCCACTTCCTCGGTCACGGCGGCGGGCGATTCAGCGGGACGCTCCTCGCCGGGCTCGTATTCGCCGAAATAGTGGCGGACAGCCACGCTGATTTTCTCCAAAGTTTTCTCGCCGATGCCGGGAATTTCTTCCAGCTGTTCGGGAGTCATGTCGGCCAGGGCTTCGACGGTGGTGATGCCCGCCGCCACAAGCTTCTGGAGGATCGAGTCGCCCAGTTCGCTGACCTGCTCGATCGGGGTCGCGGTGGCGCCGGCCATGGCCTGCATCTGCTGCTCGACTTCCTGGCGCTTCTCTTCCTCGCTCTTGATGTCGATCTTCCAGCCCAGCAATTTGGCCGCCAAGCGGACGTTCTGGCCCTTCTTGCCAATGGCCAGAGAGAGCTGAGAGTCGTCTACGATGACTTCTATCTGCTTCTCTCCAAGGTCTGTGATGCTCACGCGGCTGACTTTGGCCGGCTGCAAAGCCTTCTCGGCAAAGGTAGTGATCTCCTCGCTGAACTCGATGATGTCGATTTTCTCGCCGCGCAGTTCGCGAATGATGGACTGCACGCGCATTCCCTTCATGCCCACACAGGCGCCTACCGGGTCCACATCCTTATCACGCGACAGCACGGCGATCTTGGTGCGCTCACCGGCTTCGCGGGCAATGGCCCGGATGACCACGGTATTGTCATAGATCTCCGGCACTTCGCTTTGAAAGAGGCTTTGCACCAGTTCGGGAACCGCTCGGGAAACGATCACCTGGGGGCCCTTGGCAGCGCGATCGACACGCTGCAGCACGACGCG